>JANQPX010000053.1 GCA_028285265.1 Geminicoccaceae bacterium | reverse complement strand
ATGCGCCAAACGCTTGTAGTGATTGTGAACCGCTACCGATAAAACACGCTTCGCACGCTCCTGACCAATCACGTAATCGTCCAAAACACCCTTGATTTCTTGGGGTGATGGAACGCCAGCACGACTTTTGCCGAGTGAGGTCTTGTTCTCTTCACGGATGATATCCATGCAGAGCTCGACGCATTCATCGCAAATGAAGACGGTCGGCCCAGCAATCAGCTTTCGGACTTCGTGCTGACTCTTGCCGCAGAACGAGCAGTAGAGGGTGTTTTTGGCGTCGCCGTTAGACTTGGTCATCAAGGCACCGTTTGGACGAGGAGCTATCTTTGAATTGTAACGGCGGCGTAACATCGGAACAACCGCCTATCCGCCGCGATTCGAATATCAGCGGATGACCTGCATCAACCGAAGCATGGACGAGCAAGCATGACGATTTGCTTAACGCGAGCGTTTTTTCCTCCCCGTCCAAAAGATTTGGTCAGCCCATCAGGCGACAAAAGGGGTGACGATCAGTCGCTCTCAGACTTGATCCGCTTGGTCACGACGTCATCAACCAATCCGAAGTCCTTGGCCTGATCCGCACTCATGAAGTTGTCACGTTCCATGTTCGCTTCGATGATCTTGACATCCTGCTTGGTGTGATCGGCGTAAATCTGATTAAGCCGCGCCCGCAGATCGAGAATTTCCTTGGCATGGATCTCGATATCCGTCGCCTGACCGCGAAAGCCGCCAGAGGGTTGATGGATCATAACCCTAGCGTGGGGAAGGCAAAAACGCTTGCCAGGAGCACCCGCCATCAACAATAGGGAACCTGCTGATGCGGCCTGACCGATACAAAGCGTCGATACGTCCGGTCGGATATATTGCATCGTATCATAGATCGCGAGCCCCGAGGTTACGACACCACCAGGCGAATTGATGTAGAAGGAAATATCCTTTTCCGGATTATCCGCTTCAAGAAAAAGGAGCTGGGCTGTTACGACGCTCGCGACATTGTCGTCGATCGGCCCCGTCAAAAAGATGATTCGCTCCTTAAGCATCCGGGAGTAGATGTCATAGGCACGCTCGCCGCGGCTGGTCTGCTCGACGACCATGGGGACCAAATTGCTCATCAATCGCTCCGTCTCTGATCGTCCCGGCCACCTCGCCCACGAACTGATGGAGCCGGGATAGATATAAAACTACCAGATCTTTGACTTGGGGTGGCGGTCACGCCTCCGCGGATGCGGACTCGTCTTTAGCCTTTTCAGGCTTGGACTCAGCGTCCTCCTCGTCCGGGTCTTTCATTAACTCTTCGACCGAGACCGGTTGATCCTCGACCTTGGCCATTTCCAGAACGAAATCGACGACTTTGTCCTCATAGATCGGTGCTCTGAGCTGCTCGATCGCCTGAGGATTCTTCTGGAAATACTCGAAGACCTGTTTTTCCTGTCCAGGAAAGCGCCTGACTTGTTCCATCATCGCCTGATTCAGCTCGGCCTGCTCAACCTGCAGCTCATTGGCCTGGCCGATCTCCGAGAGGATCAACCCGAGACGGACCCGCCGCTCGGCAATATCTTTATACTCGACCTTAAGCTCGTCCTCTGATTTGTCGGTCTGATCAGGATTTTTCTTAAGTTCTTCTTCGATTTGCTTCCAGACCGCCTCAAACTCAAGATCGACCATACCGGCCGGAACCTCGAACTTAACGTTATCAGCGAAGTGATCGAGCAACGAGCGCTTCA
Source organism: Geminicoccaceae bacterium (assembly GCA_028285265.1). GTDB lineage: Bacteria > Pseudomonadota > Alphaproteobacteria > Geminicoccales > Geminicoccaceae > JANQPX01. The sequence goes on along the minus strand of JANQPX010000053.1, from coordinate 377,107 downwards.
CGCGGGCACGCGACACATTATTGTAATCACGCTCCATGCTCTCGCGCATCGTCGTCTTCAGTGCGTCGAGATCATCAAAGCCCTGCCCCTTGGCCAGATCGTCGGTCAGCTCCACAGGCTTAGGTTCTTCGATGTTTTTCACTTTAACGTCAAACACGGCATCTTTGCCGGCTAGGTTCTCGGCCCCATAAGCCTCCGGGAAGGTCACCTTGACCTCGACGTCATCGTCGATCTTCTTGTCGGTCAACTGATCTTCAAAGCCGGGGATGAACGATCCGGAGCCCAAGACGAGTGGGAAATCGTCGGCCTTGCCGCCATCGAATTCTTCGCCGTCGACCTTACCGACGAAATCAATGGTCAACCGATCGCCGTCCTTGCTCTTTCGTGCCTCGGCCGGCGCTTCATACTCCTGAAAGCGCTTAGAGAAATTCTCCAATGCGTCGGCCATGGCCTCATCGGTCACTTCGGCGGTCATGCGCGTGAGCTCGATCGTCTTCAGATCGACCTTGGGCACCTCTGGAAGCACCTCGAGCTCCATGCTGAACTCGAGATCCTTGCCGTCTTCGAAGGACTTCAGCTCGATCTTCGGTCTCAGCGCCGGCTTCAGTTCGTTATCGTTAATGGCCTGCTGCGAACCCTCATTGACAGCTTGCTCAAGAACTTCGCCGCGAACGGATTTACCATACTGCTTTTTCAACAGCGTTACCGGCACCTTGCCTGGACGAAAGCCCGGCATCTTGATCGTCTTTTTCAGCTCATCCAGCCGTTTGTCGACGCGCTGCTCGATTTCGGCGGCCTCGACGACGACCTCATAGGCGCGCTTTAGTCCCTCGGCGGATAGTTCCTTGACCTGCATCTCTTTACTGCCCGTACCACCCATCGGCCCCTTCGGACCCGATCGGTCTTGCTGTTGCTGAGCGGACGCCGGTGGTGCGGGCGAAGGGACTCGAACCCCCACGGCCAAAGCCACCAGAACCTAAATCTGGCGTGTCTACCAATTCCACCACGCCCGCTGTCCGGTAATCCGACCTTGTCATTGAATGGGTCGGACGAAGTCGCTCCCTATACCATAGATCGGCCGACTGCCAACAGGACTTTAGCGCCTTCTGACGCACAGATCGTTGCCCGGAGGCTTGATTACAAGATCAAACGTGGGACATCGATGTGCTGACATAGCCAGCATCGACATTGAATCCCGATCAAACGTCTTCGCGAAGGGCTAGGCCTCGACGATAGAGCTCGCGCCTGGCACGACCGGTCTTCGTGGCCACGGCAGCAGCAGCAGCCGATGGCGTCATGGTCTTGAGGGCATCGCGTAGTGCCTCGTCAACGGCAGCATCGTCCCAAACGTCGACCGCGTCCCGCGGGCCGACTACAATGACGATTTCGCCGCGCGGCACATCCTCATCCGCGTAAACGGAAGCCAGATCATCCAAGGTGCCACGCCGCACCTCTTCGAACGCCTTCGTCAGTTCGCGTGCCACGGCAGCCTGACGAGCCCCAAGACCAGTGGCCAGATCGTCTAGTGTCGCCGCAAGGCGTTTTCCCGATTCGAACCAGATAAGCGTTGCCGGGACAGCCGAGAGCTCTCCGATCACGCGTCGGCGGGCCGAGGCCTTCGACGGGAGAAAGCCGCCGAAGAAAAATTGGTCTGTCGGAAGACCAGAAATCACCAGAGCTGCTAGGGCTGCCGACGGACCTGGCACAGCCAGCACTTCGTGGCCGGCCTCGATGACGTCGCGCACGAGCTTATAGCCGGGATCCGAAACCAGGGGCGTACCGGCATCGCTGGTAAGCGCAACACGTGCACCGGTGGCGAGTTGATCGAGAATGCGCGGGCGCATGCGTGCCGCATTGTGCTCGTGATAGGGTAACAGCGAGCGCTCTATCCCATGGAGCCTCAGCAGCTTGCCGGTGACCCGGCTGTCCTCGCAAACGACCAGATCAGCGATCTTGAGAGTCTCCAGCGCACGGGGCGATAAATCCCCGAGATGGCCGATAGGCGTGGCAACGAGATGCAGGCCCGGCTTCAACGGCCATCGGTCCTGATCGCGTTCGCTGGTATCCTTTGAAGACGTGCTCGCCACCATCCCCACTCGCAATGTTACAGCCGTTGGCACCTGGCGGATGTTGGCAGGCGTTGAATTGCATGTATCACGACAACGATGCCTCAACGGTGTGGGCGACAAGCCATCACGTTGAAGGCACCCGGTCAATCCCAGCCGACAGGCTCGTATCCCCGCTCACGAAGACAGCGATCAACGAAGTTCTTGTAAGCGCCGCTCGGCTGTGGCCTCGAAAAGATCGAGCGCACCAGCCCCGCTGTTGCTCCCGTCGCCGCGCCGAAGGCCGCGCCTCGACCGGCATTGCCCAGAATTGCACCGCCTACCGCACCTGTTGCCCCGCCAGCAGCACCGCCGATCGCCGTATCACGCGCTGCCCGGCCGGCGTTGCCTGCCGCCGGATTGGCGCCGCCCGCTTCTGCCAATTCCTTGCAAGCGACGATGTCGCGATTGGCTTCGGCCTGGCCAACTTCTTTCAATCGCGCGTTTGGATAAAGCACAGGATTGGGCGCCGAACAGCCGGTAACAGCGACAATGGTGCCAAGCAACGAAGCGAGAAGCAGTGAACGTCTCATGGCGTTCTCCAGATGACCCGATCGTTTCGGGATCGTATCAAACTTTTGAAGCGGTCACACGGATGAAGATCAAGAGGACCTGTCAGAGGCTGCTTGAGGCGTCATCAACAAGCCCATCAACGCTAGGACAAATGCGAGCGCCAGCCATTCAGACATGCCGATATGCTCGCCTAGAATCCACGCCGAACTGACCACGCCAACTACCGGCACAGCCATGACCCCCATGGCGGCAACATGCGCTGGCAACAACCTGACCAACTTGAAATAAGCCGTGTGACAAAACACCATCGCCACAAGGACCGCGAAGGCCAAACCGCCAAGTGCGGGCCAGCTATACGCTTTGAAATCAGGCAACGGTTCCAGGATCCACCAACCGATCAGGATGGGTATCCCGCCAAGCAGCTGCTGCCAGCCCGTCAGCGCCAAGACCGACATGCGACCCCAGTCGAACTTTTTGACGAGGATGGTTCCAATGGCCCAATTCAAAGCGGCAAGGAGCATAAAGATGACGCCAAGCGGAGCCCCGCCAAGCGTCAGCAAATCATCGGTAAGCAACGTCACAAGAGCAGCCATGCCGAACATCAACGCGAGAACCTGACGACCCGTGGGTTTGGTTTTCAGGACCCATACGCTGAAGACGGACGCCCAAAGCGGCATGGTGAAACCAATGATCGCCGCGCGCCCGCTTCCGGTATGCAGAAGTCCGTAAGCCGAACAAAGATGCCATCCCGTGATGTTGAAGACCGACACCAACGCGATGAGACCGATCTTCCCACGTGGAATGCAAACTTGCTGACGGGTGAGCCCGGCAATCGACAACAAGATGCTGCCGCCACCCATCAGGCAGAGTGTGCGAAACGTCCAGACCGGAATCTCCAGGAGCGCCAACTTCATCATCGGCCAGTTGACGCCCCAGGCAATCGAAAGAAAGGCCAGTAGCGCAAGAGCCAGACGAGGAATTGCCTGTGCAGACGTCCCGGTCTCTTGCCCTAACGCGCGGGCCATGGCCGCCAAAAGCGATGCGCGTGAACATCAAAAGTCACTGCAGCGCCCGCCTTTTTCCCAATCGCCATAGCGTGTCGGCTCAGGTCCCTTCGGGCCGCCGATCTCTTTCACGTCCTTCGGCCTCGATGTTGGCTTCTGCTCGTTGGGCGTCGCGGGAGCCTTGTCGTCCGACGTTGGCTTGGACGTCTTCCGCGCGTCGGTGCCCAAGATTATTCCGCCTTAATCTGCTGCAGAGCCTCCGATCGGCATTCTTCGAGATGTTTTTTCAAAATGTCGTCGTCGACGCTAATCGACTTCGCCGCGAGGTCTGGTTTCACCTTATCGAACACGTCGTCATCACCAGGCGCATCAAAGTCGGCCATCACAACATCCTTGGCATAACTTTCGGCCGCCTCGCCTTCAAGGCCCAGTTTTTCAGCAATCCAAAGCCCAAACAACTTATTGCCGCGATTTCGCGCTTTGAACTGAAGTTCCTGGTCATGCTTATAACGACCTTCTTCCTTCTGTTTGCGTTCGTCGAAACCACTCATGGCTGCCTCTTTCATTTTCCGAGATTGCGGGGTTCAAGTCTGGCCACAATATAGGGAGTGAGAGGGTCGGACGCCAGCGTCCGACTGGACATCGAGACTAGATTGGCTGGACCTGCGTCCATGTGCACCTTGGTCATTCTCCGCCGCCCCGAAGCCCACTGGCCGCTGATCGTCGCGGCCAACCGCGACGAGCTGGCAGATCGCCCTTGGAAAGGCCCTGAACGCCATTGGCCGGATCGGCCGGACGTGACCGCCGGCAAGGATTTGACCGCAGGCGGTTCTTGGTTCGGCGTCAACGATGATGGCCTCTTCGCTGCAATCCTGAACCGACCGGGTACGCTGGGACCGAAAGAGGGCAAGCGCTCTCGCGGCGAATTGGTGCTCGAGGCCCTTGATCATGCGGAAGCCAAAGTCGCCGCAGAGGCCCTCAAGGAATTGAATCCCGGAAGCTACCGCCCCTTCAACCTTGTCGTCGCCGACCGCTATGATGCCTTTTGGTTACGCCATGCTGGCAACCGTCCCAGCCTCCGAATCCGAACGACAAGTGGTGCTTGGCGAGAGATTGATCCGGTTCATCGAGCCGCTGTAAGCGCGTTTGGTCCCTCGCCGTCTGACGTCGACCTCCCCGTCGAGCCTGAGATTATCTGCCGCCCGATCCCGACAGGTGTCTCAATGATTACCGCGTTTGATCTGAATGACGGGGCCTCCCCCTTGATTTCTCATCACCTCCCGCGCTTTCAGGCTGCGACGGTACCCGATCCGAGCGCAAAGGATTGGACGGCTTGGATCGAGCTCTTAGGCGACCGGCACTCGCCCGATGGCCACCCCAAGAGTGCCATCAACGTGACGGAGGCTGGCTCCTTCACAACGGTTTGCAGCCAACTCTTGGCCATGCCGGCGATCGGCGAGCCGGTCATGCAGTTTGCAGCAGGTCGACCAGACGAAGCCCCGTTTGAGCCGGTCGAACTCGCTTGATACAAGCGCAGGCCTTCGGCGACGCTAAGGCCCTCCCGGCCAGTTGACCGGTTTCTCCGATGCGGCCAATCTCATACGAAGATTGGCTTTGTACGCTATAAACATGTCGCGCTTAGGCATGCTACGGCATTGGAGAACAAAGAATGCTTTGGCAAAGGGGACGGCGAAGCTCGAATGTTGAGGACCGGCGCGGTCGACGCATGGGAGGCAAAGCAGCGGGCGGCATTGGGGGCATCGGTCTGGTGATCGCCGTCGGCTATTTCTTCCTCTCTGGCGATCCAAGCATGCTGATCCGACAGATTGCCGGGGGTGGCGGCTTCGGCGGCCAGCAACAACAATCTGCACCGACTGAACTCACCGAGCAAGAAAAGCAGCTCACCGACTTTGTTTCCGTCGTGCTCGCGGACACCGAAGACGTATGGAAGGGAATCTTTCAAGCGAATGGTCTTTCCTATAAGGAGCCAGTGCTCGTCCTCTATACGGACCAGACCCCTACAGCCTGTGGTACCGGACAAGCAGCCGCCGGACCGTTCTACTGCCCTGGAGACCAAAAGCTCTATCTCGACCTCAATTTCCTGGGCGAAATGAAGCGGATGGGCGCAACGGGCGACTTTGCCCTCGCCTATGTCATTGCCCACGAAGTCGGACACCACGTGCAGACCTTGGTCGGCACATCGTCAAAAGTCCGCCAAATGCAGGCACGCTCTTCCCAAATCGAATCCAACCAGATTCAGGTCAGAATGGAGCTCCAGGCTGACTGCTTCGCCGGCATCTGGGCCCATCACGCACAACGACAAAGGCAAATCCTCGAAGAAGGCGATATCGAGGAAGGTATCCGTGCCGCTGCTGCCGTGGGCGATGACCATCTGCAGCGTATGGCAGGACGCCGAGTCGTGCCGGAGGCCTTCACCCATGGCTCTTCGCAGCAGCGAATGGATTGGCTCAAGCGAGGCTTGAGCACCGGCGATGTTCAAGCCTGCAACGCGTTCGGCTAAGACCGCGTCACCAACGGCGTCGTCATGAAAGCTCGATCACCATCCCGTCCACCGCTGGCTCAATGCCATCGGCCAGCCTCGCTTCGAGCTCTGAGAAGTCGAGCTCATGGCTCATGTGGGTGAGGATCGCGCGTTTGGGCTTGAGCCGTTCGATCCAGCCCATGGTCATGTCGACATGGGCGTGGCTTGGATGAGGTTTGTCGCGGAGGCAATCGATCATCCAGACATCCAGCCCCTCCAGCGCTTCGAATGATTCCGGCGGAAAGCCATTCACATCGGGCGAGTAGGCGAAATTTCCGATGCGAAACCCCCAGCTCGGGCTCCGACCGTGCTGCTGCACGATCGGCCGCACCAGGATGTCGCCAACCATAAACGGGCCGTCCATCTGAACGGGGTTGAGGCAAGGCCGCCACCAGCGGCCTTTCGGGTCCCTCGGCTGGAAGGCGTAATCGAAGCGGCTCTTGATCCTCTCGAGAACACCAGCGTCAGCAATCGCATCCAGAGACTTGTTCTGAACGACGTTGAAGCCTCGAAGATCATCCAGACCGTTCACATGATCGGCGTGAGCGTGGGTGTAGAGAACCGCATCGATCCGATCAATGCCGGCTTCCACGCATTGCAGACGTAGCTCTGGCGGCGTGTCGATTAGAATGGTTGTGTCGTCGCTCTGGACAGCAATCGCACAGCGCCGACGCTTGTTCCGTGGGTCATCCGACGTACAAACTGCACAGCGACAGCCAATCATCGGAACGCCAGACGAGGTACCGCATCCTAGAACGGTCACCCTCATCAACGGGAGACCCTGCCGACACGCTCAGCCATCAGGACGCTTGGCCTTGCTGAAAAGCCGGAAGAAATTATCGGTTGTAGCCGTCTCGATCGCATCGACGCTGACTTGCTTGACCTCAGCAAGCTTCGCGGCGACATGGGCGACATAGGCAGGCTCGTTTTTCTTACCACGATAAGGTTCAGGGGCGAGATAGGGACTGTCCGTTTCCAGAAGAATACGGTCGAGGGGGATATGGCGAATGGTCTCGCGCAGCTCCTCCGAACGCTTAAACGTCAAGATTCCGCCAAGTCCGAGATAAAAGCCCAGTTCAACAGCCTCGAAGCCGAGCTCTGGGCTCGAGCTGTAGCAATGGATGACAGCCTCATACCGACCCCTTGAGAGCTCGTCTTTCATCAGGTTCAGCGTATCTTGATCGGCATCACGGGTGTGAACAATGAGCGGCAGCCCGCTTTGGCGCGCTGCTTCAATATGGGCGCGAAAGCCTGCAGCCTGATTCTCGGGCGTACTCTTGTTGTGAAAGTAGTCGAGACCGGCCTCGCCAACACCGATGACCTTCGGATGATCGACATGCTGAAGCAGGCAATCGGGACTTTTCGGCCCCTCCTGGTCAGCACTGTGCGGATGAACACCGACAGAGCACCAAATATTCTCGTGTGCCTCAGCGATTTTCACGATCTCGGAAAAGCGCGACAGCTTCGTTGTGATGGTTTGCATCACGCGAACGCCGGCCTCTTCCGCCCGCATGAGAACGCCATCGCGATCCTCAGCCAACTGAGGAAAATCAAGATGGCAGTGGCTATCAACGAGCATTATGCGGCAGCCTCGTCCACGTAACGCGGGAAGACACCTGCGGGCTTTGGCAACGGGGTCCCGGGTTCCAGACGGCCCCGTTCGCTGGGGTAATGGCTCAACGTTCGTTCTTCTGCTGCCACGACGAGCTGGTCGAGAATCTTTTCCGACGCTGCCGGCATGAAGGCTTGGGTGATGAGCGCCAGCCGACGAATGGTCTCCGCCAGATTATAGAGAACATCCTCCATGCGGTCGGGATCTGTCTTCTTCAGCGCCCAAGGAGCCTGCGCATCAACATAACGATTGGCAAGCGCAACCACGTCGAATACCGCTTCCAGCGCCTTGTGCAAGGCCTGCGCCTCGACATGCTTGCGCACTGTGCCAAGCAAGGCCTCGGCCGAGTCGTGGAGAACCTTGTCGTCCTCAGTCTCCGTGTCGCTAAGAGGTTGCGGAACCTTGGCACCGCAATTCTTGGCAATCATGGAGAGAACGCGTTGACAGAGATTACCATAGTCATTGGCCAGATCGGAATTGATGCGATTGATTATAGCGGCACGTGAAAAATCGCCATCATTGCCGAACGGTACCTCGCGCAGCATGAAGTAACGGAGCTGGTCCAGGCCGTACGTCTCAATCAATTCATAAGGGTCGAGCGCGTTGCCAAGAGACTTCGACATTTTCTCGCCCTCGATTGTCCACCAACCATGGGCGAAGACGCGCTTGGGCGGCTTCAAACCTGCGGCGAGCAAGAAGGCCGGCCAGTAGACAGCGTGGAAGCGCAAGATGTCTTTGCCAATAATGTGAACAGCTTCCGGCCAATATTTTTTGTACCCGTCGGCTCCAACATCCGGATAGCCAAGAGCGGTCATGTAGTTGGTCAGCGCATCCAACCAGACATAGACGACATGATCCGGATCATCTGGGACAGGAATGCCCCATGAGAAGCTCGTGCGCGAGATTGAAAGATCTTGCAGTCCTCCTTTGACAAAACTGATCACCTCGTTCCGTCGACTCGCCGGTGCGATGAAGTCAGGGTTCTGCTCGTAAAAGCTCAGGAGTTTCTCCTGCCAAGCAGAAAGCCTGAAGAAATAGCTGGGTTCTTCGACCCATTCGACGGGTGCACCGGTCGGGGCTTTCCCATCAATCAATTCACTTTCGGTATAAAAGGCCTCGTCACGCACCGCATACCAACCGGCATAACCACCGAGATAGATGTCGCCGGTCTCGACCAGTCTTTGCCAAAGTGCCTTGACGCCGTCTTTATGGCGTTCTTCCGTCGTGCGAATGAAGTCGTCATTGGCAATGCCCATATCGGCGACCAAGTCACGGAAGCGCTGGGATAAGTCGTCGGTAAAGGCCTGCGGCTCGATCCCACGATCATGCGCTGCCTTTTCCACCTTTTGGCCATGCTCATCAGTGCCGGTCAGGAATCGCACGTCCTTGCCGTCGAGCTTTGCGAACCTTGCCATCGCATCACAGGCAATGGTGGTGTAGGCATGCCCGATATGCGGCACATCGTTCACATAGTAGATCGGCGTAGTGACATAAAAGCAGTCGGCCGAGGACATGAGGTTCTCCTAAAATGGTCGGCAGCCCAGCAAGTCGTCACCAAGAGATGATGCCGGCCGAACGAAGGGCAAGGCCACCTCTGGCGGATCAGCCATAGCCGAAAGAATCTGGGCAATCGATTGGGCGTGATCGAGATTGATGCTGTCGACCGCGGCCGACATGCGGCCGATTTTTTCCCACAAGCCACCCCACCGATCAAGCCCTTGCCGCGCCGCCAATCGCGCAATGGACACATGCTCATCAACGAAGAAGGGCGTGCCAAAACGATCGGCGGTGTGAGCAACGATCCGGCTGAACACCGTCTGGATCAGATCCGTTACCGCGGAGAACCCTTCCTTTGTACTTATCTTTGCTAACGTCAAGGCCAGTTCGTCGATCGCCAGGGGGTCGGGAGGATCAGCGGCGAGTGTTGTTAGAATCGTCTTATAGGTATCCAGCCATTGACCTGATGCCAGTTCGAGGGCCCGACCAATGCTACCTTTTGCCATGGCGATGATGGGGGACCTGGCTTCCATCGGCAGATCAGGTGCGTACTGCTCCAGAAGGCTGGCGAGCGTTACCTCGTCCAGGCACGAGCAAGCAAGCTTGGCACAGCGGGACCGCAATGTCGCGGCGACCAGGCCCGGTCGATGCGTGATCAAGATCAGAACGACCCCGGGCGGTGGCTCCTCGAGCGGCTTCAAAAGAGCATTCGCTGCATTTCGGTTGAGCTGCTCAGCACCGTCTACAATCAAGACTCGTCGCTCGGCGATCGCGGCCGTACTGTGCAATTTCGTCGTCACGTCGCGCACCCGATCGACGGGAATCAACGGCTTTACTTTGCCTGTTTTTGGGTCACGCTCCGCTTCGATCACAAAGAGGTCTGGATGGTGGCGCCCCGCAATCTGGGTGAATGCCGGGTGATCCTGGCGGAGTTCAAGGCCAGGACCGCTTGCACCACCCGCAAGCAGAACACGGGCAAACCGGTAAGCGAGCGTCGCCTTGCCAATGCCACGCCGACCATGGAACAGCCACCCATGATGCAGCCGGCCAGACGCAAGGGCCTGTTCCAAGGTTTGAGCAGGGTCGCTTTGACCAAGGAGACTCGTGTTTTCCCATGGATCCGGTGATTCGGGGGATGAGGTCATCTCAAGAGGCCCGAGAAACGGAAGGTAACGCAAGACGTTTACGAATTACGTCGATGATGGTCGCTGCGACGCTGTCTGGTGCTGGTGCGGCATCGATCACAGCAAAACGATCGGGCTCTTCGCGGGCAAGCTCAAGAAACCCCTCGCGGACGGCCTGATGGAAACTCGTGACTTTCTGCTCAAAGCGATTGCCATCGCCTGCGGCATTCCGCCTAGCAAGGCCAAGATCGACAGGCAGATCCAACAACAAAGTAAGGTCAGGCGTAATGTGATCGAAAACCACGTGATGCAGTTGATCGATCACCCCTAGGCCAAGTGTTCCCGCAAGTCCTTGATAGACGCGTGTCGAATCGATGAAACGGTCACAAAGAACCCAGCGCCCGTCAGCAAGCGCAGGCTCGATTAAGCGTTCAACATGATCTTGTCGCGCAGCGAGGAACAACAAGGTCTCCGTCAACGGTGACCAACGGTCAGCTGTTCCCTCGGTCACCAGCGATCGGATCGCTTCGGCCCCTGGCGTACCGCCGGGTTCACGGGTGGTCACGACGTCGATCCCTGCTGCGGCAAGCGCCTTAGCAAGATGCTGAATCTGTGTTGATTTGCCGGCACCCTCACCGCCCTCAAGGGTGATCAGACGGCCTCGCTCGGTCATCTCGGAATTCGTTGCTCAGTTTTTCAGGACGGCCCGAAGATAAGATATTCGAGCGCTCCGGTCACCCTCCCAAGAAAATCAGCCTTATCAATGTCGGCACCCGCGAACAACGGGACGTCGTTGAAGGCCAATCCCGGGACTTCGATTCTGACGACGCCGACTTGATCATTCGCGGCCACCGGCGCCGGAATGGGGGAGTCATAAAGCACCTTAACCTTCAAGGCGCGCCTGGCTTTGTCTGTCAGCGATAGTCTAATGTCGCGATCAATCACGAGCGGTACCGTGAGTTCGCTTCCGAGCCAGACACTCGCTCGATCAACCGTCTGTCCTTCGGTCATCAACGCATAATTGCGAAATCGACGAAAACCATAGTCCAACAGCCGTTCATTCTCGAGCGCTCGTGCCTCAGGGCTGTTAAGCCCAACCGCGACGGAGATTAAACGACGCTCATCTCGGATCGCCGACGCCACCAATCCATAGCCAGCTTCTTCGGTATGACCGGTTTTCAGCCCGTCGGCTCCGCGCACACGGCCGAGCAACAAATTCCGATTGGGCTGTCGGATCCCGCTATATTCGAATTCTTGCTCCGCAAAAATGTAATAATATTCGGGAAAGTCCTCGATGATACGACGCGCAAGGGTGGCGAGATCGCGCGCCGTCATTCGATGTTCCGGATGAGGCCAGCCACTGGCATTCTTGAAGGTGCTGCCCGTGAGCCCAATCTCCCGTCCTTTTTCGGTCATATCGCGAGCAAAGGTTTCTTCACTGCCGGCCAGCCCTTCGGCAACAACGATGCAAGCGTCGTTGCCGGAAAGGATGATGATACCTCGAAGAAGATCGTCAATGCGCGCACGTTTGCCGACTTCGACAAACATCTTCGAGCCGCCTTTCCTCCATGCCTTCTCGCTAATCGGCAACGTGTCATCAGTCTTGAGGCGACCGTCTTTGAGCTGTTCGAGCACCATGTAGGCCGTCATCAGTTTGCTCATCGATGCCGGCGGAATCGAAAGATCGGGATTCTTCTCGTACAAAATCTGATTGGTTTCCAAATCGAGAAGGAAGGCCGCTTTTGCACCGGTCTCGAAGGAGTCATCCGCCTCCGAAGTGGAAATCAAACCAGCAAAAAAAACCAATGAGAGAGCTGTCGCCAACACCGAGAAGAAGCGAAAAATCATGAGGTCATCACCGCAGCAGAACGTCTCGTCGACTGAGCCAGGAGCAAGGGCGCATTCAACCTGATCAAGACATCATGTCTAACGCTTGATCAGGTCCGACAATTCACTAACCGTTAGCGCAAAGTAGGTCGATCTGTTCCAGATCATCAAGACCCGAAAATTGTCATAGACGAGATAAGCTGGCCCGGCCCCATCATCGGTGTGAAGGAGCGAAGCATTCAACGCAACAGCGGGTAAATTCCGGCCATTCTTGCGCCGGACGCCAAGCGATTGCCATTCGGGAAGCGACTTGACCACTTTCAGCCCGCCTTTGTCGCCTGAGCTTTTGCCGGCTGCTGCAAGCCTTACAGGTCGTCCCCAGGTATATTGGTCGTTCCAACCAGACTTCGAAAGATAATTGGCGATCGAGGCGAAGACATCAGGCAATGATGTCCAAATGTCCCGTCGACCATCACCATCATAGTCGACAGCGAACCGCAGGAAACTTGACGGCATGAATTGACTCTGGCCCATGGCACCGGCCCAGGACCCCTTCATATCCTCGATCTTGATATCGCCGCGATCCACGATGCGTAGTGCCGATATCAGCTCGCGCTCAAAAAGCTCTGCTCGACGGCCGTCATACGCCAATGTGGCCAGAGCCTGTATGACATGGTGGCCGCCCAAAAACGCCCCGTAGCTGGTTTCAATCCCCCAAAGCGACACGATAAAACGGGGCTGCACGCCATAATCGGCGGCGACTCTATTCAAGAGTTCTCGATGTTCCTTGAGAAGCTTCCGCCCCTTTTCCACACGGCTTTTTGATAGGACACGAGCGCGATATTGTTCAAATGTCTGGCGGGTCTCCGGTTGCTTTCTGTCGAGCTCAACAACATCCGGCTCTAAAGTGAGACTGCCCAACGCCTGGTCGATAGTTTTCTCTGAGATCCCAGCCTCTCGGGCGGCCACTTCCATTTTCTTGATCCAGGCGGCAAAAGCCGGATCATTGGCCGCATAGCTGCCAGACGTCCCCCCTGAGATACAAAATGCCCAAACCAGCAGCCCCACAAAAAGACTGCGGACCCAATTGCGCCCGAAAAGCATCATTAGCAGCCTGCTCCTTCCGCCCAAAAAACCAAACCAGAAGTAGCATAAAAATCCTTGCGACCAACAATCAAGAAAAATCCCTCGATTTAACAGCCCCAACGATTCAAACGGTAGTTTAACACCCTTCGGCTCGCTGATTAAGTGGGCAATGGCGTCGAGATCGACGAGCGAGCAAGATGCTCAAGCAAACCAGGTAGCTCTTCCGAAGGCATCACCCAGCCTAGTCGCTGCCTGGAGCGACGTGACCATCTTCCCCTCAACGGCAGCTTAGCCTTGAGCAGCGCGACTTCCCAGTCATGTCATCGGCACCACGTCGTTAGATCATCCGTGGATTGATCGTCGCAACACGCAGGGTTCGAGCGAGCTAACTCCCGTAGATATACGTGGGAAGCCAAAGCGCGATTTGGGGAAACAGCAGGACCAAGGCGAGTCCGATCAGCTGTATCACCATAAACTGCATCATGCCGACATAAATGTCTTTCAGGTCCCATTCGGGCACGACACCCTTCAGGAAGTATGCAGAGAGCGCAACGGGCGGGGAGAGCCAAGCCGTCTGAAGGTTGACGGCAACCAGAATGCCGAACCAGGTGAGGTTGATATCAAGCTGCTCGAGAGCAGGGATGAGGATGGGAACAATGATGAGAACGATTGGCACCCATTCCAGCGGCCAGCCGAGGAGAAAAATGAGCGCCATAATGATCAAGAGCACCTGCATCTGAGAGAGATCCCATTGCAGAAGCAGCTCCGTTAACATGGTGGGCGTGCCGAGGCGAGAAAACACCGCGCCGAAGAAATTCGAGGCGGCCACCAGGAAAAGGATCAGAACGGTGATCTCGAGTGTCTTGATGAGCGCCTCATAAAAGCGACCAAGCGTCATCTGTCGGTAGGCGAGTGTCAAAAGAAGAGCACCGAATGCGCCACAGCCGGCACCTTCCGTCGGCGTTGCCCAACCGAAAAGAATCGATCCAAGGGCGAAGGCGACAAGCCCAGCAGGCGGTACAAGGCCCAAAAAGAACTCACGAAAGACGATGCCCCAGTCATTGGGATGATCCTCAGGCGGCAATGGCGGGCCGAGTTCAGGGTTCAGCCAACAGCGGACGAGGGCGTAAGCCGTGTAGAGGAAGGCCAGGAGAATGCCGGGCACGATGGCCGCAGCAAAGAGGTCGGTTACCGGTACTTCAAGCACGGGTCCCATGACCACCAGCATGATCGATGGCGGAATCAAGATTCCGAGCGTGCCACCAGCCGTGATGGTGCCAGCTGCGAGCTGCACATCATAGCCGGAACGGTTCATGGTCTTGGCCGCCATGATGCCGAGGATGGTGACCGACGCGCCAACAATGCCGGTAGCAGCCGCGAAGATCGTCGAGACAAACAACACCGCGATATACAGAGACCCTCGGGTCGAGGCGAGCATGAGCTGGACAGATCGGAAGAGCCGCTCCATCAGCCCAGCCTGCTCCATCATGATGCCCATGAAAACAAATAGCGGCACCGCAGCGAGCGTCTGCTCAAGCATGACCTGATTGAACTGGAGCGCCATCAGGTAGAAGACCAGATCTGCACCAAAGCCCCAGCTTCCGAAGACGAAGCCAAGGAAGATCAGGGTGAAGGAAATGGGAAACCCGACGAAAATCGCGAGCAGCATGACCGCGATCATGATGACGCCAATGAGTTCAGACGCCATCGCTATGGCCACCGATTATGTTGGATGGTGTAGAGACATTTCAGGAACTCTGAGATGCCCTGAAGGATCAAAAAGAGTGCGCCGAGAGGCATGGCGGTTCGCGCGGGCGCGACCGGTGCCATCCAGGCCGTGTCCATCGACCGCTCCCATTTGAGCCAGGCCGACCAAGTGTAGTCGGCTGCGATGTAGAAAAAGAACAACATGCCAGGGAAGAACAGGACGATGTATAGGAACGCATCGACTTTCGCTTGGGTCTCCGGACGCCAAAGTCGATAGAGAAAATCTGCGCGAATGTGCACGCCACGCATCAGAGCATAGCCTGCACCGAGCATGAATAAGGCGCCGGCAAGCATGCGCGAGGTGTCGTAGGCCCAGAATGTCGGGGCAATGAACACCTTCCGCGCAACGACCTCCCAAACCATGGCAACAATCAGCGGGACCAACAACAGGCAGGCGATTCGCCCGACCCAAAGGCTGATCGTGTCCAGTGCAGTGATCGTCGTTCGCATCCAGGGCCGCATGTTCCAAGGTAGATCCCCTGGCGCACCGCTTCGACGTTCTGCGATCAGCTCATCCGAAATATCGAGATTGCTGGGCTCTTCAGCCATATGGACACGACCACTTCAGTTATCGCGAGAGCGCGTCTGGCTCCCAACGTCAGCCGAAGGTAACCCGGGTGGCGCAAAGGCCACCCGAACCACCGAAAAGGTTATGCAGCGCGCAATGCGCCGCTGCTATTTGAGGCTGTCAGCGAATGCCTTGCCAAGGTTAGCATTCGACGTCTGTGCGCCTGCCCAGAAAGGAACGGCGATCTCCGCAAATTCTTTCTGCGAGTTCCAGACCTCGGCGAAGAACTCGTTCTCCGCAGCATTCTTCTCGAGCGATGCACGCGCAGCGTTCATATACTCTGTGAAGTAGTCAGCCGGCGTATCATGCAACTGAACACCATGGTTTTCGGTGAGATCCTTCAACGCCTTGCCGTTTTCGTAGATGCGATAGCTCATCGCTTTGGAAAGCGAGGCATTGGCAGCGACCTCAAGCGCCTTCTTTTGGTGATCACTCAAGCCTTCATACACGTCGCCATTGATATAAAGGTCAGCGTTGACAACCACCTGATGCAGTCCCTGCAGATAGTAGTGCTTCAGGACCTTTTGGAAACCGAACACGCTATCTGGTTTCGGGCAGCACCACTCGGCTGCATCGATCGTGCCCTTTTCCAGCGCGGGAAGAATATCGCCACCGCCCATAGCAACCGCGGCGACGCCAATGTCATTATAGGTCTGGCCTGGGATTCCGGGAGGTGTCCGGAAGCGATATTTCCGGAAGTCATCCATGGACGCAATCGGCTCTTTAAACCAGCCAAGCGCTTCAGGGCCAACGGGCTGTAACATGAAGCCCTTTACGTTGACGCCCATTTCGCTCCAGAGACGGTCATAGAGTTCCTTGCCCCCACCATACTGAAACCACGAAAGGAAGGCGATGTTGTCGATACCCACACCTGCGCCTGCAACCGGCGAGCCAAACAGCATGGCAGCCGGATGTTTGCCTGACCAATAATGCGTCCAGGCAAAGCCACCTTCGATCAATCCCTTGTCAACCGCGTCGAGAGTCTCCTGAACACCAACCACGGCGCCCGCAGGCAGGACTTCGATCTTGACCTCACCATTGGTCAAATCGCTGACATCCTGGGCGAATTCGTTCAACATGTGAACTTCGTCCGCCTTCGCCGGAATCACAGACTGGACGCGGATAGTCACCTCTTGCGCGAACACAGACGTCGCCATCATAGCACTAGCGGCTACACCAGCCGCCACCGACAAAAACCTGGTTCTCATTAGTTCAGACTCCCTGAAAGCTGTTGGGCGACGCCGCGAAGCTGCAGCTGCCTTGGCTACACGTTGTCATTGATGGAACTGTTGATCAAGGGGTCGTGCTGCGTGCAAATCGCACCGCTGCTACAACTCGGGGTAAGTTAGCACACGATTAATCACATGAAAGATACTGTTTTCGACCTCGGGGCCGGTATCAACAATGTGTACATCACCAATTCGGATCGCTTCACCGCCGCCGTCAATGGTCAATTCACGCCCAGCGAGCGAAACATGCGGGCGGCTACTACTCTTTAGGGTATTGAGGGTTACCCGCTCGGGAATGATGTGGTGGCTGAGCAGGGTCAAAAGGCGTTCATGGCCCGTTGGATCGAGCAGATCTTCGACCTCATCACGGCCAAGTTTAGCAAACGCCTCATCGCTGGGGAGGAAAATGGTATAGGTCTCGCCGGGTGCAAGTATTTGGGCCAAATCAACGGTTTTGGCGGCCCGAACGAACTCATCGAAGCCATCCATGGCCGCCACCGTTTCGATGATCGAATGCCCGTTTGCTAACAGCTCACGCTCACTGGCCGGCGTTTGGCCGGCGACATAGTCGATAATGTTCTCGATCGCATCTGCGCTCTCGTCGAGCTTAGCGCTGGCAATCGTCTGGCTATCGCTGCCTGGCCTTTCAGGTAGCGGAAAGGTCAGGGACGCACTGGCCGAGGGCGTAAATTGGGTTTGCGCAGCGAGGAGAACACCGATCACTATCGATGCAGCAGCAAGCCCGACAACAGCCATCCGTGGGACCGGTTTGAACCCGGGCAACACCATGCCCCTCCCCAGCCCCGATGAGGCCAAGGATGGGAGACCAACGGCTAGCCGGCTCAAAGGCAAGCGAAGCAATGCTCCTTTTAGCCCACCGGTAACACCGCCCCCTGACGTCTTAGCCAGGCTCGGCCCGAGGTTAGCAATCAACAACTTGGTGCGTTGGCCAATTTTGTGGATGACGACGCTAAGCCATTGTACCGATTGCCCCAGGTAGAGGCTCATTTTCTCAGCAGCTGCTTGCGCACCGGCCGTTAACGAGCTGGCTACAGACAACACCGCACGTTGAGCTGCCGATGCAACATGCGGCCAGCTCTGCGACGCCTTCACATGCAGGCTTTGGTAAAGCTGCCCACAGGCATGCCCACAAACGTGACCGCCTCGAACCGCCTTGGCTTGGCCGAAGATGATCAGCTGATGGACCGAAGAAACGACCGACCGGCTTGTGGCGACAATCGCCCTCCCCACCCTCAGAGCACGGTCTCGTACAAGCACGCCTAGCGACTGAGCTGAACCCATGATCGGTTGCGTGGGCCTCGCCGGAGCACCGTAAGTGACGGGCAATGGGGCGGCGGATGGAACGGCTACCCCCAGGGATTCCCCGTCCACCTCACGGGACCTAGCCAAGCCCTCGGTCGTGATCTTCATTGGCTGGATGGGGCGAACATCTCCGAGAGGCGTTGTGGCAACGTCATGCGCCTCGACCGGCTCAAACGTGATGTCCTCGCCGTCGGCACTGTTGGTCGCCACGCGCACATCATCAGCTCGTTTGATGGTTGCGCCCGATTCGCTTGCGGCAATGATTCGTTGCACCCGCCCCGCCAGAGCACCGTCAGTTGCGGACGATGGGGTGTTTGACCGAACGTCCGATACCGGGCGTTCTTCATCAACGTCGCGGAATGAGGCCAAGTCTTCCGCCGGGGCATTTAGCGGCCGAACGGAAGGAAATTTTCCGGATGGCGTGGTGGTGGCGTCATTGACCTCAAGCGGTGCAAAAGTGATGTCGTCGACGTCGGCAATGGCGTTTGCCGCACGCGCCTCGTCCTCACGGCCTGCAACGCCGAGCTGGTTTTCAAGGACGCCGTCCTCGTCAGTAACAACGCCAGAGATTGGGAATGAGAGCGCTTCAGCCTCATCAGGAACAGGATGTAAGGTCTCGGAAAATGCCGGCTCCAGGACGTCCGGCAATTCGTCAGCGCGCTGCCTCGACACAGCCTTGGATGGCTCAAACGTCGACTGCTCCGGATTCTCACCGTCTAAACTAAGAGACCCCCCAGCTTTAAATTTGAGGCGAGGTGCCAGAAACAGCGAGTCTTCTGACGACATTGGATCGTCGTCCAGCCTATCATACTGCGCACCTGTGTCAGGACCATCAGCGTCGAACGGACGAGCATCATCGCCGAAACCGGACATGGCCGGTTCCTGATCACGTTCGCTCCAAGGTCCCTCAAGCTCTTGGCGGCCAGAGGTCCGCTGGAAAAAGTCTTTGCGCCGTCTCAGAGGAGCTTCCTCACCTAGTCAGCTTCATTCGAGCAACAGATCGGCTATAAGCATCAACATATCCACGTGGATATGGAGCTGGAAAGGGATTGGGCAGGATAGTGCTCGATTTGTGTTTCGACTAGGAGCCACCGATAAGAAATGGTAAACTTAACGACACACGCGTGGCCAAGGGGCAACAGATTGCCCGCCTCCCTGACCCGATAGACAGGTCGACTGCCTAGGCAGCCTTAAGAAGATCAAGGATGAGAAGATCGACCTCGGTCAGGGGATCCTCAGGCCAGTCAACAGTTCCCGTTTGTGGCCCGTCACCCTCGACAAAGTAAGGCGTTCGGGCCTCGGCTAAGCCGGGCGTCCCTTTCTCGTCCTCAAGCGTATAGCCGCGTCCCCAAATGGTTCGGATGGGGTTCTGGTCGCCAGCAATCGCGGCGATCTTCTTTCGGAGCTTGCAGATGAACACGTCAATGACCTTTTGCTCCGGCTCATCCATGCCACCATAGAGATGGTCAAGAAAGTTCTCCTTGGTCAGGGTCATCCCGCGCCTTAAGGCCAACAGCTCGAGAATCCCGTACTCCTTGGCTGTGGCCTGCAACGGTTTGCCATCAATCTCAACCGTCTTAGCGCTCATATCGACCGCAAGTCGGCCGATGCGAACGATCGAACCAGCATGGCCTTTGGAGCGGCGAATGATGGCGCGGAGACGAACGACCAGTTCCTCACGATCGAATGGCTTTGTCATATAATCATCAGCGCCCGCATTGAGCGCGTCGATGGTCGCTTGCTTTTGGTCGATACGAGACAGCATCATGATCGGGAGCTTGATGTCGGCGTTACGCATGCGCTGCACCAAACGATGCCCTTCGATATCAGGCAGATCCTGCTCCAAAATCACCGCGTCGAAGTCGTAGATTTTGGCCATCTCGATCGCGTCCGAACCGGTCTCGGCTTGTTCAATGATCATGTTTTCTGACTGGACTGCTGCTGTCAGCAGCCGGAAAGCGGACGAGTCGTCGTCGACCAAAAGCGCGCGCATCGAAACCTCTCATGCGATCTCACGAAAACTCAACTATAGGTAGATTTTGTCATGAGACAATCTTTAAATCGCTACGGCTGTTGCAACGCTTGAACATCGCGATGAGATCGCTTGGCCACGCCATATCCATCGTTGCTCTGGAGGCGGTATCGTTTATTTTTGATGTCGCTTTTGCACAGAAGGATCAAGGGAGCAGCGGTATGGAACAACCGGCGCTGACCGTAAGTCTCTTTACGCAGAACGTTGCCGAGACCTTGAACTTCTATGTCGACCAACTGGGCTTTCGCCATTCCGGCAGTTGGACGGAGGGTGACGAACCGCCAATCTGGGCAGAAGTCAGCAGAGACGGACCCAAAGGCGCAGCCCGCATCTGGTTTTTTTCTGATCCTCTCCAGGGATATGACCGGCCCGCGTTTTCAGGCGTCATCTATCTCTTCGTCGACCATGTCAATGACGAAGCCAATAGGCTTGGCAGCAAGCGGGTTGATGTGCTTTGGGGGCCAGAAGACCAAGCATATGGCCTTCGTGAACTCGGTATTCGCGACCCAAATGGTTATCTCATCTGCTTTGCTGAGGCCATCTAAGCCGCATCGTCCCGGTCGCTTACGACATTCAAGGTGTCGAGGATGAAGGCGTAATCGAAGGCAAGCTCTCTCAACGAGTCATAGCGACCAGACGCACCGCCATGCCCCGCTCCCATATTGGTCTTGAGCAGAAGACGATTGGAATCGGTTTTGACCGACCTCAGCTTCGCTGTCCACTTTGCAGGCTCCCAGTAGTGAACACGCGGATCGTTGAGCCCCGCGGTCACCAGAAGATGAGGGTATGCTTTTCCTTCGACATTATCGTACGGCGAGTAGCTCAGGATGTACTCATAGTAGGTCTTGTCGTTCGGATTTCCCCATTCTTCATATTCCGGCACCGTCAGCGGCAAATTATCGTCTAGCATCGTGTTGATCACATCGACGAACGGCACCTTTGCGACAGCGGATTTGATCATGTCCGGCGCCATATTGAGGACCGCACCGACCAGAAGTCCGCCAGCACTGCCGCCCATAATCGCTAACCGATCACTCGATGTGTAACCACCATCGATCAAGGCTTGGCCGGCGGCCATGAAATCGGTGAAGGTGTTTTTCTTGTTCAGAAATTTTCCCTGATCATACCATTGGCGTCCCATCTCCTGGCCGCCTCGTATATGAGCAATCGCATAGACCATACCACGATCGAGCAGCGATAGACGGTGGCTTGAAAAGCCAGGATCCATCGACATTCCATACGCGCCATAACCATACAGGAGACAGGGGCTGCTATGGTCTCGCTCCAGCCCTTTCCGGTAGACGACAGACACCGGAATTTTGGCGCCATCTTCCGCGGTCACAAAGAGGCGCTCGCTTTCATAGTCGTCCACATCGAACGAGCCGAGCACCGGTTGACGCTTCAAAAGCTCGCGCTCATGCGTCGCCATATCGTAATCATAAACGGAGGCCGGCGTGGTCAGCGAGGTATAGGTGAAGCGTAGAATCCGGCTCTTATACATGGGGTTTTGCGAGCCACTCACGGTGTAAACCGGTTCCTCGAAAAAAATCTCATGGGCATGAGTCGAGGGCGGCGAACCCGCAGTGCCGGTTAGGTCATCATCCAAAAACGACAGGATGCGAATCGAGCGAAGTCCCCCTCGACGCTCATAAATCGCGAGGAAGCCCTCAAACATGTCGAGACCATTCAGCATGATGCCGGGATCATGCTGAATCATCTCGGTCCAGTGTTCCTCCTGCGGCTGACCAACCGGCGCCGTCATCAGCTTGAAGTTGGGGGCATGCCGGTTGCTCAAGATAAAAAGCAAGCCGTTCCGATGCTCTATTCGATAGCGATGTCCTGATTCACGGGACTGGATCAAACGAAATGCCGACTGCGGTTGATCTGCATCCAGCAAGCGACACTCAGACGTTTCAATGCTGGCAATGCTCAAGATTAGAAAGGCATGATCCTTGGTCTTGGACACACCAACCCTGAAGAGCTCATCCGGTTCTTCGAACACCGTCGTGTCAGCGCCGGTCTGACCCAGTTCATGGCGAAGCAGGCGATAGGGCCGTTTGGCGTGATCGTCGACCGTGTAAAACACGGTTCGGCTATCATTGGCCCATTCAAGACTATAGGACACGCCCTCAACTCGATCATCGAGCAGTGAACCGCTGTCTAACGCCTTGAAATAGAGGGTATAGCTTTCAGATCCCGTTGTATCGAGCGAGTAGGCAAGTATTCGCTGATCCGGACTGATTTCGAAGAGACCGAGGGAGAGGTACTCCAATCCCTCCGCTTCAGCATTTAAATCGAGCAGGATTTCCTCTGCAGCCTGCTCATCACCCGCCTTACGGCAAAAAATCGGATACTGCCGACCTTCCTCCGTTCGGGAATAATAGAGATAGCCCTCGATCCTGACGGGGACGGAGAGATCCGTCTCCTGAATGCGCCCGACCATCTCCTCATAAAGGGTCTGTTGCAGGGCCTCTGTATGGGCCATTTCTGTAGCGGTATAGTGGTTTTCCGCTTCGAGATAGGCCGTAACTTCTGGATCGGATTTGTTTTTCAGCCAAGCATACGGATCAATGCGATGGTGACCGTGAGTTTCGCTTGCATGGTCGATCATCTTGGCAACAGGCGGTTTCATCAGCTTCCCTTAAGATCCTCAATGCTTTGGGTCGATGGCGAACTTGATCAGTCGGCTTTCACCCTGCCGAGTCTCGTCGTCAATACCGGCGTCCCGACGACAAAGCCAGACTATTGGCGGTTGTCGCGCGCCTCTGAAGATTCGTCATCGTTTGCGTCTCAAACGTCGCTCAGACCATTGACGAACGCGTCCTCCGCGCTATCACACAGACTGGCATATCTCGACAGCCTAAGGAATGGCACGCGTCATGGCGACTAAGCTCACCGCGAGCGGTTTTCTCTTTCGATGGATGGGCGCCTTGGCCCTGGTCCTCGGAACGTACAATCCGACACCCTACAATTTCGTCGCATGGGTTACCGATGACGCCACCCAAGGAGAGCAGATTCCGCTTAAGTTCCTGCTCGGCGCCCTCATGATTATCGGCTACGTCATCTACTTCCGAGCCACCTTCGAGTCGATTGGCTTCATCGGCATTGGATTGGCCCTGTTATTCTTCGGTGGCGTTGTATGGCTGCTGATAGACTGGGGCTTCCTCAATCTTGAGGAATACGGCACGCTCGCATGGGTGATCCTCTTTGTCCTCGCCACAATCATGGCGATCGGTATCTCCTGGTCCTTTGTACGTCGCATGCTGTCTGGCCAAGTTGATCAGACTTAACCGAGGTCGATACCCGCCTAGACTGATGGGGTGAGGCATGCTCCATGAGCGTGCATCGGCGATCATAGCTTGCAGGAAGGGCATGAGAAACCGACAATATTCAGCGTTGGGGAGCATCCACCAATGCGGATAAAATCTATTTGTAAAATTCAATTTTCAGTTGTAATTTTTGCGTGAAAAAGAATTTATGATTGAGGCTTTGCGCCATGAAGCCGACTCGATTGGCTGCTGTATGCTTGATCTTTCTCACGTCGCCTCAGTCACTTGTGGCCGATACGGTCAAACTTAGGGTCGCCGGTAGCGTCTCAGTGACGGGTAACATTCAGGCGAAGAGAGAGCAGCCGTTCTTCGAAGCGCTCGCCGAGCGCACGGGACTACCCTTGGCCGTATCCTATCAACCGATCGATCTTCTCGACATGGACCCCGAAGAGGGGCTTGAGCTCGTTCAGCACGGTATCGTTGATATCGCTTCGCTCGGCGTAGCCGTTATCTCGAGACGGGATCCGTTTTTCCTAGGCCTCGATCTTGTTGGTCTGACGCCGGATTATGATGACGCTAAACGCGTCGTCTCCGCCTTTTCGGAACCGATCGAGGCTCACCTTCGTGACAGCTATAATGCGAAGCTTCTCGGTATTTGGCCCTTCGGACCTCAAGTCCTTTTCTGCAAGCCGATGATCAGCGGACTCGATGAAATTGAGGGCCTCAAAGTCAGGGTCTATGACGCCAATCTGGGCGCCTTCATAGAGACACTCGGGGCTATCCCGGTCGAGATCAATTTTTCGGAGGTTCGACAGGCGCTTGATCTGAATATCGTGGACTGTGCGATTACCGGCCCAAGCTCGGCAAATACCGCGGGCTGGGTTGATGAAACCGAGGTCATGATGCCGCTCGGTTTCCAGATCGCCTTCAATGCCTATGCGATCAATCTCGACCGCTGGAACACCTTCACCTCGAACGAGCAGAACGCACTAACGGCGGCCTTCAACGACTATCTCGACGATGTTTGGGCGTATTCTGAGGAGCTCTTTGCGGATGCGCTTCGCTGCAATGTTGGTGACACACCTTGTTCTACGGTTCGGTCAGCTGATCTCCAACTTGTTCCCATCGAACCAGCAGACCAGGATCTTCTTCGCAACTCCTTGGCAACAATCTCTCTCCCGGCTTGGGCTGCCAGCTGCGAGCGGCTGCACGCAGGCTGCCATGCCCTTTGGGCCAGTACGGTCGGCAAAGCCATGGTTATCGATTGACGCTAGGCTGGGACGATAGCGTGTTGAGCGATGGTCATCACGAATGATCATGTTTGGACTGCGCGGTAAACTTGTCCTCGTCCTTGCCGTCATGACCTCAATCGCTGTCCTTTGCGCTGGCACGGCGATTTACAGTGTTGCACGCTCGGTGTCTTTGCTAGCGCATGTCCATGATGCAACCCTTCCCAGCTTACGCATCGCCGAGCGACTCGCCCGTCAAAGTGAGGGGGCCATCGCCCATATCGTCAACCTTCCAACCCTCCAGTCCGATCAAGAATTGGATCGGCTTCGGGCAGCATGGAAGGAGATCGATCAAGCGCTTACAGGGAGCTTGCAAGACCTCAAAAGCAATCCATCGCCGCCAGAGCATCTGGAAGCCCTCACCCAACAGATCGATCATGTCCGAGCCATCCGAAGCCGACTTGATGTCACCGTTGGTGGCTACTTGGCACTCAAAAACGAACAGCGGGCAAGGCATGAAGGCCTTGAACGTGCCGAAGATAAGTTTCAGAGCATCCTGGAACCGCTCATCACGATTGCTGAGCGCGAAAGAGCAACGGATCAAGCATACCTCAATCATCAAACCAAAAGGATCGTTGAGGCACCGACTCCTCCGTCCTTAGATACCGATAGGCTAATCATCCAACCCAATGGAGGGCCGACACCGGGGGAGCGCCTGACGCTCTTACTAAGGTTGGCGCGAGCAACCGGCAACATCGTCAATGTCCTTCTCGCTGTCCAGCGAGAAAGAAGGGAAGAACATCTACGCCTCGCCGCGCTTCGAGCTCAATCCTATGCGGATCGAGCTGAATCCATTTTACCCTTGCTCGATTCTGAGGTCGGTGACTTTTTGAACAATTTGGTCGAGGAGATCCTTCATCAGGGTACAGGCCCTCTTGGCCTGCTTGAACTCCGCCAAAGAATTCTAGACAGTGAACGGCAGATGGCGACCCTGCGGGTCAATGCGTCAGGATTGTTCCAACGACTAAAATCCACCATCGACCGCGTGATCGACGACACGTCAGTCGCATTTGACCAAGAGACAAGGACCTTTGAGCGCGCCCAAGGGCAGATGGTCCTTCTCGTACTCTGTGCTGCAGCCGGAAGCGTTTTCGCATCGATAGGTATCGTCGCTTTCTTCATTCAGCGACGCATCGTCCAACCGATCGTTGAGCTGTCCGAAGCCATGAGCAACTTCGAGAAAGATGGTGCGATCACGAACAACTTACGCGCTGACCGCGACGAGATCGGGCAGCTCAGCCGGTCCTTTGTCGACATGGCGCATCAGCGCCGACAGGCGGAAACAGAATTAACCGAACGAAATCGGCTGCTCGCTGCCGCAAATTCAGAACTGGAACGCAGCAATCAAGAACTCGACGACTTTGCCTACATTGCCGCCCACGATTTGAAGGAGCCGGTCCGCGCCATCCAAAATCATGCGAGATTTCTCGATGAGGACTATGGCGACCAGCTGGACGAGGATGGCAAGCGGCGGCTGACGCGTATGATCGATCTTGGCGAACGCATGGTGCAGTTGATGAACGATCTGCTGCAATTTGCGAAACTTGGCCGCGGCGAAACGATCGATGAGAACATCGATCCAAACAGCTTGATTTCCGAAATAGAGGAGAGTCTCACAGAAACGCTACGGAGCCACCATGCCCGCCTCATCATCGAGGAAAAGCTGCCTATGCTTCGAGGCAACAAAGCTCAACTCGCCACAATTTTTCGAAATCTGATCAACAACGGTATCAAATATAATGAGGCGGACGACAAGGTGATCGAAATCGGTGTTCTGCCCCCGGAACGCCGAGCCGAGGCGGAAGGCACGGCCACCTTCTATGTCCGTGACAATGGAATCGGCATCGATCAACGGTTTCACGAGAGCGTCTTTAGGATGTTCAAGCGTCTCCATGGCGATAAAGCCTATGGCGCAGGGACTGGTGCCGGCTTGTCTTTCGTGAAAAAGATCGTCAAGACCCAGGGCGGACGGATTTGGCTGGCGTCGAAACCAGGCCAAGGTTCGACCTTCTTCTTTTCACTCAAGACCGTCGATTAGCACGACCAGGCGCCACCAACACGGTTCCTTCTCGTCGACCTATTGGTAGTTGGCAGCATTGACGTTGCAGTTCTTTCCTCGTCATGAGCGATGCAAAGCCGCCTCGTCATCCGACTTGCCGGCGCAACGCACAAAACGCTCCACCGCGGAAAAGATCCAGCATCGATAGAAGAACGAGCGTTGACAGGACGAATGATATCGGTAACATCATGTCTTAAGACGAGTGATGAAACAGCAGCCTATTACGTTCGAACAGCACTGATCGGCTTTGGCCGATCCAGACAAATGAGCGCTGTGTGACTAAGAGGCGCTGGAAACTGGGGAGGCTTGGGTTTGGTGGAGACAACGCCCATTGTCTCGATGCGCGGCATCACCAAACGTTTTGGTGGTGTCACTGCGCTGGAGGCCGTCGACCTTGATGCCTATTCGGGCGAGGTCTTGGCGATTGTCGGCGACAATGGCGCTGGCAAGTCCACATTGATCAAAATTCTAACGGGCGTTTATCAACCCACCGGCGGCAACATCGAGCTTGACGGCGAACCGCTCGTCATGAACAGCCACTCCGACGCTATCGAAAAAGGCATCGACGCTGTCTATCAAACGCTCGCACTTGCTGATCACCTCGATCCAGCCGCGAACATGTTCCTCGGCTCCGAGCTAACCACCTCCCTGCTCGGTTTCTCAATGCTGGATAATGCGCGCATGCGTCTGGAGACAGAACGTGTGCTGAAAGAACGTCTTGGTGTGACGTTAAAGAGCCTCGATGTGCCGACCGAGAGCCTTTCCGGTGGACAGCGCCAAGCGGTAGCGATCGCGCGCGCAGTCTATCATGCTGATCTTCGTGTCTTGGTCATGGACGAACCGACAGCGGCGCTAGGACCTCAGGAAACCGCGAGGACACTCAGTCTGATCGAGACACTGAAAGAGCAAGACCTCGCGATCATCTTGATTTCCCACTCACTGGACGACGTGTTCGCGGTTTCCGATCGCATCCAAGTCATGCGACGTGGTCGCCGTGTCGGCAGCGTCATGACACCAGACACAACTCGTGAAGAGGTTCTCGGCATGATCGTCGGCGGAACGAAGGCTGCCTGACGCCGGATTTGAGGAGACAACACATGTCGACTGCGGCTTCACTGCCCATCAAAGAGCGGATCGATCCCTATCTCGCGGTCCTCGGGCCGCTCGCGATGATCCTCATGATTTTGGTGTTCATGGGCATTGCCGAACCAGCGCGTTACTTCCGCCTATCAAACCTGAACATTATCCTCCTCGAGGCCGCGCTCTATCTGCCCCTCGCCATGGCCATGACCTTCGTGATCACACAACGTGGTATCGACCTGTCGATCGGATCGATCGCCGCGCTTACCGGCATCGTCATGGCATTTGCGATCAAGAGCTACGGTTTCCCGGCATGGATTGGTGTCTTGATAGCGATCACGTTCGGCGCGACGCTCGGTCTCGTCAACGGATTGGTCATTACCAAGTTTCGTGTGCCCGACCTGATCGGTACGCTTGCCATGGATCTGGTCTATCGCGGCTTCGCTTTGGTGCTTGCCAAAGGCTTGGTGCTCGCACGCTTTCCGGACCTCATTACCGACATCGGCCGTGGCCGCCTTTCATGGTTTTTGCCGATCCCGGTTACAATCGGCATTGTCGTCTTCCTGATCGGCTACTTTCTTCTCAAGCGTACGCATTTCGGCCGCTACTCTGTCGCGATAGGGTCCAATCCTGAAGCGGCTGAAATGACCGGCATCGCCGTCGATCGGTATAAGATCTATGCCTACGTGCTGATGGGCGCGGCAGCTGGCCTCGCCGGCGTTATGTTGACGGGCAAGCTGAACGCGATTCAGGCGACATCGGCGCCCTACTTCAATCTTCACGTCATTGCTGCCGTGGTGGTTGGCGGCACGTCTCTGTTTGGTGGTCGTGCATCGATGCTCGGCTCCTTTGCCGGCGTGCTCCTGCTCTCCATGATGATCAACGCCCTGGTGACCCTTAGGATCGAGTTCTTCTGGCAATCGGTCGCCTCAGGCGTGGTCATCATTACTTCCGTTGCCTTCTACACCTGGCTGCAGAAAAAGGACCGCGACGGCGCTAAGGGCTTCATGGCATCGCTCGCAACGCCGGAAACCACCAAGCTTCTTCGCCTGACAGGGCTTCTTTTAGCTGCCTTGCTGCTGCTCGTCGCATTCGGCTACGTCTTTTCAGGAGAAACGGTCCCCAGCGGCTGATCGCAGGGCCAAACAGCGGTGACGCTTGTCACCGAGATCAGGGAGAAAACATGATGGTCAACAATCTCGGTTCACGTCTTCAGACAGGGTTCGCCTTGGTCGCAGGCACGACATTGCTATCGACGGCGCTGGTTGCAGCTGATCTGCCACTGAAAACGCTGCCGGATGATGGTGATCGAGATCACTGGCTCCCCGCGCAGGTCAATGCTGACGGCACGCTCGAAGCCCTTCAGGACGCGACAGGCAGCGAAGCGGTGCCGTTCTCCGGGAATCAAGAGAAACCAGTTCAGATCGCTTTGATCTATCCGTCGGCCGATGTCTCAGACTTTTGGGCTAGAAACTATCTCGCCTTAACCAAACGCTTGGAACAGCTGGGAATCGACTTCGAAACGACCGAGTTTGCCTCCCGACAAATCGAGCATGAACTCCAATCCACCTACGCGACGCAAGTCGAGCAAGACGCTGACCTTTATGACTATGTCATCTTCGGCCCCTCCGAGCTTGCAACCCAAGCCGACAATATCGATAAGCTTGCCGGCAATGACGGCTTCGTCACCTATGTCTGGGCATTCCATACCCCCCTGAAGGACCTGGAAAATCAGCCCGCTGCCTGGTTCGACTTTTCGTCGGCAGCTGGCGCGATCGTGATCTGCGATTATCTCTTGGAGCGCCTCGGCAATGATATTACCTACGCCATGAATCGCGGTATTCCTGGCGTCACCGACAATCAACGCTCCGGCGATTTCAAGGACTGTGTCGCTGAAAAAGGTAGCTGGAACGTCGTCTACGAGCATTACGGTGAGTATCAGCGCGAAGGAGGTTTCGACGGAACGAACCTCATCCTTCAGGCCTATCCTGAAGCAACCTTGATCCATAACGCCAATACCGCGATGGCCATGGGCTCAGTTGAAGCGCAGGTCGCCGCTGGTCGGGAAAAGGAGATTTTTTCGACGGGCTGGGGCGGCACCGGGCTTGAACTCGATGCGATTCGTCGCGGCGAACTGGACGCCACACCGATGCGTATGGGCGATGACGTCGGGGCGGCAACCGCTGAAGCGATCAAGGCTGACATGGAAGGTCGCGCTGATGAGCTACCGCTGGTCTTCCTCGGACGGATTACCGTCGCCCATGACGAGCTGAGCAACGAAGAGATCGATGCTCTTGAGCAAGAGGCCTTCCGCTTCTCGGGAGTTGGAGCCCTCGAACGCTAAGCCAATCACCAGGAGACACCCCGCCCGTCGCCACACGATGAGCGGGGTGGCTTCAAGCAAGATGTGCCTAAGACGTCCTCAATCCATCCTCAACGGTCTCGTTTGTCGTGGCTGACGGACCGTAACCGAAGTCATAGAGTTTCATGTAGGCGGCACTATCCTCGCCCCCCAGGCCGGCCATAACCATCATCCGGTGGAGCTCGGTGATCAACCCGGTGAGCGGCATCGGTGTTCGCATCGACGACGCATAGCGCTGCACCGCTTCAAGATCCTTCAGCATGTTATCGATGCGACCGGTGACGGTGTAGTCATAGCGGGCCATCTTGGGCATGAATTCCTGGAGAATTCGACTGTCGGCACGGCCTCCTTCGAGCGCCGCTGGAATCTTTTCCGCGTCGACGCCTCCATCCAGGGCCAACCTGGTGGCTTCGGCGACGGATAGGAAATTGGCAGCACACAGAATCTGATTGATCAGTTTCGTTGTCTGGCCGGCACCATGTCCTCCCATATGGGTCATGTTGGCAGCGACATGACCCAAGACGGACTTAGCCCGTTCGACGGCCTTTGGATTCCCGCCCATCATCAAAGTCAGCCTGCCAGCAAGAGCCCCGGGCGCGCCGCCCGACAACGGCGCGTCGACCCAAGCCATGCCGGCGATGGCAAACAGCCGTTCCGCCATCGCCATGGTTACTTTTGGATCGATACTGGACATGTCGATCAGCAGTTTTTCACGCGACGCTGCCTCGACGATGCCTTGCTCACCGAAGACTACCGCTTCGACGATGTCTGTCGTATTTAGACTTGTGATGACGACATCGACATGTTCAGTGAGGTCGGCTGAACTCATGGTCGCAATCGCCCCTCTATCGGCAAGCATCTCCATCTTTGCTGGATCCTGATCTCGAACGAAAACCTCGACATCCCGTTCGAGAAGCCGCCGCGCAATGGCCGACCCCATCACGCCATTGCCGATGATACCGATCCTGGCATTATTGTTCATAGGCCTGCTCCTCTACTTCTTTTTTTGAAGCGGCAATCAATCGAAGGAGATCGCGCCAACAGCAGCTAGGGCAGCCTGTGCGACCGCAAGGTCCTCATCCGGCATGCCAGAGCCGACCCCAATGCCACCGAGGTGATAACCGTCGATCTGGATCGGCAGGCCACCTTGGAGATTGGTCACGTGGCCATGGGTCGCCGCAGCAACAGCAGGAGCAAATGCCGCTGGAATGCCCCCGCTCGGCGAACGGTTCGACGCTGCCGTGATCGCTTTCGCCCGCGCCGTCTCAAGACTCATGATCTTGGCGCTCGCCATGCGAAAACTCAGAAGATCAACACAGGACGAGTCCACGATAACGATGCATTCCGGAATGCCGAGCGCATGGGCTTTGCCAATGGATGCCAACAGCATCGCCTGCAACGCCTCATCACTGAGGCGCGCATCAGCCTGAAGAAAACTCATGGCTGTTGGACGCCGTTGCGATTGAGAAAAATACTGTACAGCGAGGTGGTGCCAGTCATGAACAGGCGGGCCTTGGCTCTGCCGCCGAAACAGACGTTCGAGACGGTCTCAGGGACCCGGATTTTCCCCAGAAGCACGCCGTCTGGATCAACGCAATGAACACCATCACCCGCACTGGTCCAGACATTACCGTCGCTGTCACAACGGAAGCCGTCAGCGCAGCCGGCCTCGACCTTATAAAAGTCTCGGCCGCCGCTGACGGAGCGTCCATCGGCGCCAACATCGAAGGCACGGATGCGCCGGTTGGCCTCCGGATCAAACATCTTGCTGGTTTCGGCAACGTAGAGGCGGGTCTCATCCGGCGAGAAACAAAGGCCGTTGGGACAATCGAAGTCGTCGATGACAACCGAGAGTTCACCGCGTTCGGGGTCAAGCCGGTACACATGGCAGGGCTGCTCTTGTGCCGCACGATACCCCTCATAGTCGGTCATGATGCCGTAGTGCGGATCCGTGAACCACACGGAACTGTCCGATTTGACCACGACGTCGTTTGGCGAGTTCAAGCGCTTGCCTTGAAAGCCGTCGGCGAGCACCGTGATGGTGCCGTCATACTCGGTACGCGTGACCCTGCGCGCGCCGTGCTCACACGAGATCAATCGTCCTTGCCGATCTCGGGTATGCCCATTGCTGAAATTCGAAGGCTCCCGATAGACACTCACGCCTACACCTTCGATCCAACGCATGATGCGGTTGTTGGGAATGTCACTAAACAGAAGGCAGCCCGCATCGCCAAACCAGACCGGGCCTTCGACCCAGCGATAGCCAGTGGCGAGCTTTTCAAGCGGCGCGTTGCCCATAACATAGCTTGCAAAGCGGGGATCGAAGACTTCGATGTCATCCATGAAAAGACTGCCTCGTTAGGTTTGTTGTGCGCTCATACCTGTGGACTCCCGCTCGACCAACTCGAAGCCAAGGTCGATGACCTGATGCTCATCTGCAGACTCAATGGACGTCCTCGAAAGCAGGTCGAGCAAGAGTTGTCCGGCGCGCTCACCGATGCCGATGCAATCGATGTGAACGGTTGTCAGCGAAGGAATGATATGCGACCCGATTTCGAAGTCGCCAAAGCCTGCAATGGCCACGTCGTCGGGCACTTTAATGCCGCGACGTTGGCATTCCATCACGGCACCGACGGCTGAGAGGTCACTAACGGCGAACACCGCATCGACATCCTTGCGATGCTCCAAGAGTGCCGTCAGGCTCTCTGCGCCATGGGTGAATGACACCGGCCCTGAGCCATGCCGAATCACCAAATCAGTTGGCAGATCCGCTTGTTTGAGAGCCCGATGATATCCCTCAAGGCGTTCGTCGCCTCGAAAGTCCCGAAAGCCCGGCTCGCTTTCAGGTGGACCGAGAAAGGCTATCCTGCGATGGCCACGCTCAATCAGGCGCGACGTCATCGCCATGCCGACATCCAGGTTAGAAAAGCCGATCGCATGTCCGATCGGCTGCTTGGGCAGATCCCAGATCTCGATGACCGGAATGTCAGCAGCAAGCAGCAATTGTTGGGTAGCCTTGGTATGATGACCGCCGGTAAGAACGATCCCTTCAGGCCGCCGCGCCAGCATCGTCTTAACCAGCGATTCCTCTTCATCGAGCTGGTAATTGGTGTAGCCGATGAGAAGCTGGAACCCCGCCATCTTTAGGGTGTCGCTCAATCCTTCGGCAGTTTGCGCGAAGTTGATATTGTTCAGGGTTGGCACGATGGCGGCAATGAAACCGCTCTTCTGACTCGAGAGGCTGCTGGCGATCATGTCGGGGACATAGCCAAGCTTGGCAATCGCTTCATGCACCCGGTCGCGCGTCGCCTCCGCGACGATGGCCGGTTGGGCAAGGACACGGGAGACGGTCATGGTCGACACACCGGCAATCCGGGCAACATCGCGCATGGTGGGCTTGGGTGGCATGTCCTCGTTACGGGCGCTGGGTGTCGTCGGTTTTTGAGAAAACTTGGTAGATGCGGCCGTCAAACATCGTCGTGAACCTCTCAGTTTCGGCTTAGGCTTCGATTTCCAGCTTGCGTGCTAGAGCGTTTTCTACAGGCGCGACGCTGGGATAGTCGACCATAAAGACCCCAGACAAGGGTACGGCGTTCGCATCTGGGGTCACGTTACGTCGCATGCCATGTCGAGAGCCCCTGGAGATGATGCCAAGGCAACATGAGGGGCTCGTCGATGAGTCGATTGATAAGGAGTCATGGCCTCGTTCGTACCCAGCCGTCGCGATAGGCGCAAACTTTCAGCCGATAGCAATAGCCCCATCGGCTAGGGCGACGCGGCCGGCGTCGGCAACTGACGTCGGCCGCGTTCCTTTGCTGCACCCTACCTGCCCCAGATTTTCCGATATTCGTCCCGGTAGCCGTTCTCGGGGTCGAAGACATTTGTCGGTCCGCCGTCGAATTCGATATTGTCGGCCGTGACCACATGGAGTGGCGAGGCGTAGCCGGACCAGCTTTCACCTGCGAACGAACGGTTCAGCTCGTCAACCAGCTGCCAGCCCTGAAGATTAAGTGGTTCAGCAACGGTCACCGCTTGATATTGCGCACTGCGGATTCGCTGATAAGCACTCTCCGAGCCGTCACCCGCAGCAACCGCCTTAGGCGTTCCTTCGCCCGAAATGCCGGCAGCCTGAAGAGAAGGACCCATGAAATCGAAATAGAGATCATTGATCGCCAGGGAATGTGTCCAGGCTTCCCCATGGCGCTGCAGAAGCGTCGTGGTCAGCTGAGGCATGCGGGTTGAGGTGTCAGCGATTGGCGTGTCGACATACTCCAAGACCTCGCCGCCGAGCTTCTCGATCTCCTCCTTCATTCGGTCAGCCTTCGCAATCGCGATCTGATAGGTGCTGTCTGTGAAAATCACAACCTTGGGCGCACCCCCGGCATCGACATAGGCCCAGCTTGCTGCCGCCGCGGAGACTTCCATGGGATCGGTGCTGACATTGGCGAAGACGGGCGTACCTTCGACCGGCCCGATAACAGGTGCTGCATGCCATGCCACCATCGGTATGTTCGCCTCAGCAGCAGCGTCAAGGCCTGCTTGTTGTTCAACAGCATCGAAGCCGTTGATAACGATACCATCTGGACTCAAAGCCATGGCTTGGTTGAACGCAGCCGTTCGGCCAGAGATAGAACCGGCGCCGTCAAGTACTCGCATCTCCCAGCCAATCGCCTCGGCGGCTTCTTCGATTCCCTTGGTCACACCGAGAATGCCACCATTCTTCATATCCGCTGCCAATACGACAATCGTTTTGCCCTCCGCGGCTGTAGGGCCAGTCGTTGGACCATCCCACGCCGTTTTACGGCCGGCATGCTTGTCGACAATCGCCTGTGCCTCTGTGAGATCATTGGCGTGCGATG
The DNA here is from genome assembly GCA_028285265.1 of Geminicoccaceae bacterium. GTDB lineage: Bacteria > Pseudomonadota > Alphaproteobacteria > Geminicoccales > Geminicoccaceae > JANQPX01. The sequence continues at coordinate 341,960 of JANQPX010000053.1, read as the reverse complement.
CTGACATTGGCAGAATCGCACCAACGGCGATCGCCATGACCGAGGTCACTACAGTAGTTCGATTGAGCATTGTCATCTCCCTGATGCTTACCGGCCTGGTCTACGTTTGGCCGGGCGAATCGGAGCGCGGCGCCGCTTTGGCGGCCGCGCGTCTGCGTTGGGCGTAGCCGGCGATGCCAATGGCAACCAGTAAGGTCACACCATTGAACAGAGGCTCGACGAAGAACGAGCCCCCAAATTGCTGAATGCCGGAAATGCCAACGGCCAAGATGGCTACGCCAACGATGGTGCCCCAAACGTTGACACGTCCGGGCTTGATTGTGGTCGAGCCGAGAAAGGCCCCGACCAGTGCTGGCAAAAGATATTCGAGGCCAACGCTCGCCTGGCCAATCCTGAGCTTCGAGGCCAACAACACGCCGGTGAGCGCCGTCAAGGATCCCGAAGCAATGAAGGCGGACATCACAAATGTCTGAACAGGAATGCCGTTCAATGCCGCTGCCTTAGGATTGGCCCCAATCGCATACATGTAGCGGCCAATCGGCAAGTATTCGAGAATGATCCAGAGAAGGAGGGCAACGACCAACACATAGAAGGCCGTTATCGGGAGGCCCATCACGAAGGTACCACTCAGGCCAAGAAAACCATCCGGCAGCAGGCCGACAACCTGACGCCCGCCGGTGTGCCAAAGGGCAAGCGCGTAAAGTACCGTGCCTGTGCCAAGCGTCGCGATGAAGCTATCAATCTGCGCGACCTCCACCAATAGGCCATTGAGGAACCCCACAAACGCGCCGAGTAGCAGCACAACCACGACTGCAACGGGCCAGGGAATACCGAACATGGTCTGCAGGCTGATGGCCAGAATATGCCAAAGCACGATGCCATAGCCGACCGTCAAGTCGATCTTGCCAGTCACCATCGGTATCATCGCAGCAAGCGATAGCATCGCGATGATAGCCTTGTCCGAAAGGATTGATCGCAGGTTCAACAGGGTCGGAAATGTCTTGGGAAGAAGAAACGAGAAAAGAAGGATGAGTCCTATGGTCAGTATCAAAAGACCGTAAACAGGAAGCCATTGAAGGAGCCGGGTGCCTAAGGGGAGCCCATCGAGATCGGCTGATGTCGGCTCCAGGGCATTGGATTTCAAGGATTGCATGACGGTTACACCTTGTTGGCGCCTAACGAGGGCCGGTCCTCGATCTCGCTTATCGAGGCGGCGTGGAGCAACCGTTCAGGCGTCAGGTCATCCCCTGCGAGTTCAGCAGCGACAGCACCTCGTGAAAAAACGAGCGCGCGATCGGCAATCCTCGCGACCTCCTCGAAATCAGTGGACACGATTAGGACAGCCACACCTTCCCGGCGGGCTTCGGCAAGCAGCGCGTAAATCTCCCCTTTGGCGCCGACATCCACACCGGCGGTCGGTTCTTCCAGGATCAGGAGCGGTGCGCCGATAGCGAGCCAGCGTGCCATCACCACCTTTTGTTGATTGCCACCGGAAAGCGTTTCGATCAGACGATCCGTTGCACGCGGGCGGATATCGAAACGATGCACAAGTTCCGACGCCTCACGGCGCTCGGCAGACGGTGCCAAGAGGTCGACGATTCTGCGCCCTCGTGCGCCCGGATTGGCGAACAAGTTCTCACGGATCTCGCGCCCCGGAAGGAGACTCTCCTCTCCTCGATCGCCGGCGACAAAGGAAACGCCGCTCGCCATCGCAGCGCCCGGCGAGGATAGGTCCAAAGGTTCGCCGTCCAATGCGATTTGGCCGTCGACGATGTCTTCAACACCGAAAATCGCCCTGCCAATGTCGCTCTGACCGGCACCGCGCAGGCCGACAAGGGCCAAGGCCTCCCCCGCGGCGACATCGAAACTCAATGGCCCTGCACCACGCGTCTTCAAATCGCTGATCGATAAACGCTGAGTGCCATGCACAACAGCGTCCCGCCAATGGCCAGCCGCCTCCTTCCGTCCGATGATCATCTCTACGAGATCGTCTGGTGAGGTTTCGGCCGTTGGTTTAACGCCAACCAATTCACCGTCACGGAGGACGGCGACCCGATCGGCAAGGGCGAAAACTTCATCCAAGCGGTGCGAGACGTAGATCATGCCAACGTTCCGCGCCTTAAGACGGCGTAGAACATGGAAGAGGCGTTCGACCTCGTCCTGGGGTAACGAGGCGGTGGGTTCATCCAACACCAAGATTCGGGCTTGGACCGCCAAAGCGCGGGCTATGGCAACAAGAGACTTTTCCGTGCGTGAAAGCCTGGACACACGTGTCTCTGGATCAATGTTCAGCTCGACCAGCGCTAGCGCGTCCTTCGCGGCGTCGCCTATGCCGCTCCAGTCCAGGAAACCTCGCTTTCGTACGAAGCCTCGACCAAGAGCTATATTCTCAGCAACCGTCATCCATTCTATGAGCCCAAGATCCTGATGAATGAAGGCGACGTCCTGAGATTCACCGGCCACCGGCGGCCGGTGATGATACGAAGCTCCATTGAGCAGAATATCACCGCTATCGATGGGATGGATGCCGGCGAGCATCTTGATCATTGTAGATTTGCCTGCACCATTCTCGCCAAGAAGTGCCAGGATGTCTCCGGCCTCAAGATCAAGCGTGACGTCGTGGACCGCAAGCGTACCTCCAAAGCGCTTGCTAACCCTGTCGAACAGGAGCAAGGGTGAGCCGGCCTCAGCTGGCTCTCGTGACGATGTCACCGCTCAAATCTCAATTGGACTTTGATATGCTGATCTCGGTCGGCAGCAGCTTCGAAGGCAGAATCAGCGTCGTTTAGGCCGTATGTGCCAGTGATCAGCGGACGGACGTCGATCTTGCCAGATGCTAAGAAATCGACAGCCATTTGATATTCTTCATGGAAGCGGAATGACCCGAGATAATCGATTTCCTGTGCCATCAACAAATTGGCAGCAAGCGTTACGTCGCCGGGCGGCAGCATGCCAATCTGCACGATGCGCCCCCCCGGACGTGTTATGCGTAATAGCGAAGCCAATGCTGGTAGGGCACCGGTTGCTTCGAAGGCAACGTCAAAGACGCCCTTATTCGCCTCAAACCGCGCTAACGGGTTATCAACGCCACCGACACGATAAATCGCGTCAACCCCGATCTCACGCGCCTTTTCCAACGGAGGCTCGGCCAGATCAAAAATCCCAATGTCGGTAGCGCCCGCCTGCTTTGCTGCAAGGGCTACGAGCAGCCCGATCGGACCCGCCCCGGCGATCATGACGCGCCTTCCCATCACATCGCCGGCCCTTCTGACCGCGTGCAGGGCGACGGCAAGTGGCTCAGCCATCGCAGCGATTGGAAAGCCCATGTTTTCGGGAATCGGCAGGCATTGATCAGCGCGAGCGATCACAAAATCACTGAACGCTCCCTGCGCATGAGGCATGCGCGCTGCACTGCCATAGAAGATCATGTTCCGACAAAGATTGCTCCGTCCGCCAAGGCAATCCGGGCATGCCAAACAGGGACGAGCCGGGTTGATCGCAACGGCGTCGCCAAGCGCAAGTCCCTGGATGGCATCGCCAACCTCAGCGATTTCGCCCGCAACCTCATGGCCGAGAACAAGGGGTTCTTGGAGCGCAAAGTCGCCGACACGGCCCTTAAAATAGTAGGAAAGATCCGAGCCACAGATACCGCCCGATTTAACGGCGATCCGCACTTCGTCAGGCGCCAGCGGCTTGGGCTCGATCTCAGAAAGGCGCAAGTCTTGCGCACCATGAATTTGAAGGGCTTGCATCAAGTCTCCCCAGCCTGGCAGTGTCACTAAGCGACGACAGCAAGCTTGATTTGTTACCGATAACATGCATGCTGTCTCAAAGTTTGGCAAGCGAAAAATATATGAAGAAAGGTGGAAGGATGTCAGTGGAGCTTTTCGATCTGAGTGACAAGCGAGCCCTCATTACCGGCTCATCACAAGGCATTGGCCTTAGTCTCGCCGAGGGACTCGCCGCCGCGGGAGCCCAGGTTGTGCTGAATGGCAGGTCCCAAGACAAGCTTGATGCGGCTGTGGCTTCGATTGACGGCGCTATCGGCTATGCCTTCGACATCGCTGAGCAGGCAGACGTGGCCGCCGCGATTGATCGCATCGAGGCTGAGCAAGGACCCATCGATATCCTGGTCAACAATGCTGGGATCCAACGCCGACAGCCGCTTGAAGACTTTCCGCTCGAGACTTGGAAAGAGCTGATGCGCATCAATCTGGACGGGGTCTTCATCGTTGGTCAAGCGGTTGCTCGACATATGATCCCTCGAGGCCAAGGCAAGATCATCAATATTGCAAGCTTGCAAAGCGAGGCCGCGCGCTACTCAATCGCCCCCTATACTGCGTCAAAAGGGGCTGTAAAAAACCTAACCAAAGGAATGTGCACGGACTGGGCACGGCACGGCCTTCAAATCAATGCGATCGGACCAGGCTACTTCGAGACACCACTCAATCAAGCCCTCATCGACAATCCCGAGTTTGATGCTTGGCTCAAAACTCGCACACCGGCGGGCCGCTGGGGCAAGGTCAAAGAACTTCAAGGCGCTTGTATCTTCCTTGCGTCAAACGCATCCAGTTTTATTAATGGCCAGACGATCTATGTCGACGGCGGCGTGCTTGCGACGCTCTAAAGAACATTAAAAAGGAGAAACCTATGTCCCTGCCGGTCTTGCTGCGCTGCCCTCTCCTGCCCGAGATCCAGCATCAACTCGAGACGGACTACGATGTTCACCGCATCTTCGACATGAGCGATCCCAAGCTTGAGACCATTGCTGGCGACATCAAAGCCCTCGTCACAGGCGGCCATCTGGGCGCACCCGCCGATGTCATCGAGCGCTTGCCCAACCTCAAGATGGTCGCGATCAACGGGGTTGGATACGACAAGGTCGACCTCGAGCTCGCCAAGGCGCGAGGCATCCGTGTCAGCAATACGCCGGATGTCTTGACCGACGATGTCGCCGACCTCGCCATCGGACTGACACTGGCATTGACGCGGAAGATTGCTGCCGGCGATCAATTTGTACGATCCGGCAGCTGGCTCAACGGCAATCTCGGCCTTGGACGTAAATTCTCGACCCTACGCTTCGGGATTTTCGGCCTTGGACGGATCGGCAAAGCGATTGCCAAACGCCTCGGTGGCTTCGATGTCGACATCGCCTATTGTGACGTCGCGGAACAATCGAATGTTGATTTTCCGTTCTATCAATCGGTGGCCTCCCTTGCGGCCGATGTTGACGTCCTGATCATTGCGGCGGCTGCGAGCAGCTCGACCACCCGCATAGTCGATGAGACCGTGCTCAGTGCTCTCGGCAGCGACGGTCTCCTAGTGAACGTGGCCAGGGGCTCGATTGTAGACGAACCGGCATTAGTCCAAGCGATATCGACGGGCGCTATCGCCGGCGCAGCGCTCGATGTCTTCGCCGCGGAGCCAGTGGTCCCGACCGAACTGATCGCCAGCGACCGCGTGGTTCTCACCCCACACATCGCAAGCGGTACGGTCGACACGCGGGTGGCTATGGGCAATCTCATGCTGACCAATCTCAACGCATTCGCATCTGGCCAAGAGCTGATCACGCCGGTGGTTTAACCCCTCAGCGCCGGCTGTTCGACGTGACAAGCACGATCGAGGCCATCGGGCGGGCCTTGCTTGATGATCACCTCGATCCTCGCTATATTGATCTAAAGATCAGACCAATAGTCCACTAGGAGCCGGCTAGGGTGGCGAGATCATGACGGCATGTTCGCTGCACGGACCTCGATCCGACCACTCGAAAGTCGATAGCGCTCGCATCCTGCTGCTCGCCATTGGCTTTTGTCTTTTGCCAGCCCTGGCCATCGCAGCAGAGCAGGATGCTGGGGCGCTCTCCTGGCTCAATGAACCGATCGATTCGACGCGCCCGCACGATGTCGATGCCGCCACGTCTTGGCACGGTCGCCTCATGGTCCTGGCTTGGGCGTTTCTGTTTCCCGTCGGCATCCTGGCGGCACGGTTTTTCAAAATCATGCCAGGGCAGAACTGGCCGCATGTTCTCGACAATAAGCGCTGGTGGCACATCCACCTCCTTAGTCAATATAGTGGCGGAATTCTCGTCGTCATTGCGCTGGGACTCGGTTTGTATGCCACAGGCACTGGCGAGAATGATGCCATCGATCTGCACCATATTCTTGGCTGGACCGTGATCGTTTTTGCGGCATTTCAATTTTTGGGCGGCTGGCTGCGAGGCACCAAGGGTGGGCCAACCGACCCTGGCCAAGACGGCGCGCTACACGGCGATCACTATGATATGACACGTCGTCGACGCCTCTTCGAGTACGCCCACAAAAGCGGCGGTTACATCGCATTATTTACGGCCTGCGCTGCTGTTTTGACCGGCCTTTATGCGGCCAACGCGCCGCGCTGGATGTGGCTAGGCCTTGCGGGCTGGTGGTGCCTTTTGATCAGTCTAGCCACGTGGCTTCAAGCGAATGGTTTTGCGCGCGATACCTATGAAGCGATTTGGGGCCCAGACAAGAGCCATCCCGGCAATCACATGCGACCTATCGGGCTCGGCGTGACCCGACGGCGCACCCCCAACAGACCTGATTGAACAGACGTCAGCTTGGATGCGGCTTTCCGTTGTTTTCTTGTTGACTCCAGCATCTGTTACTCGATAATGGTCTAAATAACAAACCAATAGACCAATGGGATTGGCTTGCGTAAATGAATGCAACGGCTTCGCTTGACGACATCGTCATTCCGGCATTGCGGCGCGGAATTCGGCGTGCACCGATACGAGAGCAGATTGCACGCAGTCTCTCCGATCTGATCGCAGCGGGCCTCCTCAAGGCCGGCGACGAGTTGCCGCCGGAACGAGAGCTCGCAACGATGCTCGAAGTCAGCCGTGAGAGTCTACGCGGCGGTCTGCAACTTCTTGCGGATCGCGGTGTGCTCGACATAGGCCAAGGAACCCGTACCCGTGTTTGCGCGGCGCCCGCAGCGGACGAGGCACCTTGGCCCGACGAGCTTCAAGACATGGCAGAGCTCACAGACGAGGCCGTTTTGGGCGCTCGTCTCGTGCTTGAGCCCGCGCTCGCAAGGCTGGCCGCCGAACATATCGATGACACCACGCTTGATCGCCTTAAGAAATTGGTGGAGGCCCAGCACGGCTTCGACAACGATCCGGTGCGCTTTCAGATCTCAGACCGTGAATTTCACCTGGCGATCTTCCGGGCGTCCGGCAATCCGGTTCTCGTCAACTTCGCCGCCCAAGCCTATGCCCACGCCTATGCCCATCGGCGTGATCTCATGAAACATCATGACGGCATCGCACTTGCTGTTGTTGCCCATGAGTCCATCGTTGAAGCCTTGGAAGCTCGTAGCCCGAATGCAGCCGAACTCGCCATGCGGGCCCATATGCGCACGATTGAGAAGCTTCTGCATGGCCTCCCGTCGTCACAAAGGACCAAAGCATGAGCCTACGATCCGCCCCTGATAACCCCTTGGCACATCGCTGGAGTTTTGGCGCTAATGTTATCGATCACATTATCGATATGGGGAGCTGATCGTGCCGCATATTGTGCTTGACCAGGTCACGAAGAGTTTCGGCGTCCATCAGGTGCTGCCACCGCTCGATCTTGATCTCGATGACGGCGAGTTCACGGTCCTGGTCGGCCCGTCTGGATGCGGGAAATCAACGACACTTCGCATTTTGGCCGGCCTCGAAATCCCTTCATCGGGCGAGATTTACTTCGACGATCAGCCGATTAGCGCTCTCGAACCCAAGGATCGAGATGTCGCCATGGTCTTTCAGGACTATGCGCTCTACCCGCATATGAACGTCGCGAAGAACATGTCCTTTGCCCTACGTCTCGCTCGAGTCCCCAAGGCTGAAATCGATGAAAAGGTGAAGCAGGTGGCCGCCTTGCTCAACATCCAGGACTATCTGCATCGAAAGCCTGCGGAACTCTCCGGCGGTCAGCGTCAGCGCGTGGCGATGGGTCGGGTGCTGGTGCGCGATGCCGGGACGTTCTTGTTCGATGAGCCGCTGTCGAATTTGGATGCACAACTCCGCGCAAAAATGCGAACAGAGCTTGCCGAGATGCGCGACAAAATCGACAAGAACATGATCTATGTGACCCACGATCAAACTGAAGCGATGACGTTGGGCGATCGTATCGTTGTCATGAAGGGCGGCGTTATCCAGCAACAGGGCACGCCCGAAGCGTTGTTCAAACGGCCCGCCAACAAATTTGTCGCCGGTTTCATCGGCAGCCCTCCGATGAACTTCCTACATGGGGAACTCTCCGAAACGAATGGCAGCTTTCGCGTGCGTGGCGACGGATTTGATCTGCCGCTCAACGACGAACAGCGTTCCAGACTAGAGACGGCTTCTCGACCCGTCGAGATTGGCATTCGCCCCTCTGCGTTCAGCGCCGATTCGCAGGCCGGCGCACCGATCGATCTTCATCTGGTTGTTTCCGAATATCTTGGCGCTCATTCGGTCTTGGTGACCCGATGTGGCGTTGAGGATGTGCTGGTTGAGTATGATAGCGCCACCCCCATGAAAGCCGGCACGACCATGACCTTCGGCGTTCGCTCGGACGACATCATGCTGTTCGATGTGACAACCGGGGTCACGCTTTAACCAACGACAATGAGCAAAGACGGGAGATACCTATGCTCAACCTGCTGAAGTCCACGGCGATCGTCGCCGCGGGCCTTGCCATCGGCGCCAGCGGTGCCCTGGCCAATCCTTATGAAGACTATGCTGGCACAACACTGGTGGTGAATTTTCCGGCGCATCCCCATTTCGATGCGGTCATGAAGGTGCTCCCGGAGTTCACAAAGGAGACCGGCATCGAGGTCGAAGTCGACCAGCTCCAATACCTAAAGATGCGTGAAAAGCAGACCCTCGAGCTTACCAAGGCCAAGGGGGACTATGACCTCCTCGCCTATGTGGTGTTCTCCAAGGCAGACTATGTCTATGCCGATCAGCTCGAGAATCTGGCACGCTTCTTCATGAATCCGAAGCTCGCCGATCCCAGCTATGATGCTGAAGACCTGATCGACGGTTATGTCCAAAATATCGGCGTTGCTGGCGGCGCGAAGGGCTATCTGCCTGGTCCGACAGGATCACTCTTTGGCATTCCCTTTGGCTCGGAAACCTCAATTCTTGGTTACCGCAAGGATATTTTCGAAAAGCACGGTCTCGACGTACCCAAAACCTACGATGAGATGCTGGAACTCGCCTGTAAGATTCCGGAGCTTGAACCGGGTATGGGCGGCCTCTCCTCCCGCGCTGCTTCGGGCCACCACGCCAGCCATGCATTCCTCCTGCATCTTGCTCCGCTTGGCGGTCGGATCTTTGATGATCAGTGGCAACCGATCGTCAATAATGACGCCGGCGTGAAGGCGGCGGAAGCTCTCAAAACCATTGTCGATTGTGGTCCTGAAGGTGCCCAAACGTTCGGTTTCGCTGAAGCGGGCGCCGCCTTCCTCAACGGCGATACAGCGATGTTCTTGGACTCGACCGTGTTCGCCGGCAAGGTCGACAATCCCGACGAGTCGAAGGTGGTCGGGAAGGTCGGTTGGGCCATGCACCCAGAAGGCGTTCGCCGCGGCTCGCAAACGGGTGGATTTGGCATCGGCATCCCGAAGAATGCCGAGAACAAAGATGCCGCATTCCTGCTCATGCAGTGGCTGACCTCGAAGAAGGCCGACAAGATGATTGCCCTCGAGGGCGGTAATCCATCTCGGTTTTCGACCCATGCAGATGAGGAGGTGAACGCCAAGTTCCCCCATATGGCGACCTTTGGCGAAGCGCTGCAGCACGCCGACCCCGATTGGCGACCCATCATCCCAGTTTGGGGAAAGATCAACGCCGACCTCGGTACAACGCTCTCGAAAGTCCTGACTGAGGGCATGGACATCCAAGAGGCTTTAGACGGTGTCGCCGCGCGCACCCAGGCCGTGATGGATGAAGCCGGCTACTACTCCTGGAACTAAGAGACGCCTCCCTGGCAGGCTACGGGCGGCGCTGCACGCGCCGCCCGGATCTTCGCAGACAACGCAAGTGGGCAACGCATGTCGACCTCGGCAGTAGCATCGAATGCTTCAACGGCTCGAAAGCGCGTTCCGAAGCGCTCATGGCGAATCCTCAACACCGCAAATGGCCTGACACCCTATGTCTTCTTGGCCCCGGCGGTGATCGTCCTCGCCATCGCTCTGCTCTACCCAATTGCCTACATGATCTATGCCAGTTTCCTCGACTGGAACCCAAGCCAGAGGATCGGCGAAGCGTCGTGGGTCGGCCTTCGCAACTACACGTTTCTGCTCCAAGACGAAGCTTTCCACGAGAGCCTATGGGTCACGCTCAAATTCGCTTTTATCGTCGTGGTGTTGGAGATGGTGATTGGTGTCGGCCTCGCTTTGCTGCTCGACCGCAAGCTACGGGGCATGTCGTTGCTTCGTACCATCTTTATCCTGCCGATGATGATCGCGCCCATCGTGGTCGGCCTGATGTGGCGCTACATGTACCATCCCTCGGTCGGCGTTTTTAATCAAACATTGAAGAGTTGGGGACTTCCCTCCGTTCCCTGGCTCTCTGATAGCAACTGGGCATTGGTGTCGATCATCATCGCCGACATCTGGCAATGGACGCCATTCATCTTCATTTTGGCCCTCGCCGCGCTCCAATCACTACCCCGCTCCGCGCTCGAAGCCGCCCGAATCGATGGCGCTACCCCATGGCAACAGATCGTCCATATCAAACTGCCATTGATGATGCCGGTTCTGATCGTCACTTGCCTTCTTCGTCTCATCGACGCCTTCAAGGTTCTCGAAGTGATCTTGGTCATGACCAATGGCGGCCCGGGCCTGTCAACCGAAATCCTATCCCTCAGGGTCGCGCGTACCGCCCAAGAATTCAGAGAGCTTGGTGTCGCCGCAGCTATGTCCAACTATCTCTTGATCCTGCTCTTAATCCTGACCGTGATCATGTTCGTCTATAATAAGGTGGTTGAAACAAGGGCCGCAAAACTGCGGGCCGCTGCTGAAGGAGCGCCTCTATGAGTGCCGCTGCGAGTGCCGCTGCCAAGCGGGTCGGCGACAACCCAAGTCCTGCCTTCTACGCGCTTCTCCTGGCCCTCGTCATCATGGCGATTGGTCCGATTTATATGATGCTGACCACATCATTGAAGCTCAACGTCGACATCACCGGCGGAACCTCCAGCCTGCTGTTCATGCCGACGTTGCACAATTACGAAACTGTGCTCTGCGACTGGCTGCCTTACGAACCCGAACATGTTGACTATTGCGACAAAACGTTTTCCCGGGCGCTGGGCAATTCAATAGCAATCTCCTTGATTTCAACGGCGCTCACCTTGCTGCTCGGCTGCATGGCTGCCTACGCGCTGGTGCGGTTTCGTTTCATGGGTCGCGGCACGGTCTCATTGACAACCCTGATGATGCGCATGGTGCCACCGGCCGTGCTCTTGGTGCCGACATTCGGAATCTGGACGTTTCAATATGGCCTTGATGGGACCTATGCCGGCATCATCCTCGTCTATGTCGCGATGAACCTTCCCTTTGTCATTTGGATTTTGCAAAGCTTCATCGTGCAGGTACCGATCCAGCTCGAAGAAGCCGCGCGCATGGATGGCGCCAATCCATTCCAGGTTTTCTTTCTTGTCGTCCTGCCGATAATCCAACCAGGCCTTGCCGCCGCCTCGATCTTTACCTTCCGCATCGCTTGGAACGAATTCCTGCTTGCCAATGCACTCCTTGACCGCAATACGCGCACCGTGCCGGTCACCATCGTCAATTCGTTGACCGAGCATGGCATCGACTGGGGTGTGATCATGGCAACCGGTATGCTGCTCGCTATCCCGCCAATCATTTTCACCTTTGTCGCTTCAAAGCAAATTATTGCAGGCATGACCGCCGGTGCCGTTAAAGGCTAAGATGACATGGCCAACGGCTTGACGTTCAAGCCGTCATAACCGGTCTCGATATCGATCGAGACTTGTTTGTGTGAAGAAAGTGCACCCAGCGACATGCGACAATCAGTGATCATCATGGGGGTCTGCGGAACAGGTAAGACGACCGTCGGCAAGGCCCTGGCTCAGCAACTCGGCTGTCAGTTTCTCGAAGGAGACAGCTTTCACCCGAAAGACAATGTCGAAAAAATGCGCGCCGGGCAGCCCCTTGATGACGAAGATCGCTGGCCTTGGTTGGACCAATTGGGGGAGGCGATCGCCACTGTCGGCGACAACGATGCCGGTGCCGTCGCAAGCTGTTCGGCGCTCAAGCGCGCCTATCGAGACCGTCTTCGTCATCACACCGGCAATCACACCCTTTTCGTGCTTCTGCATGGCGAACGCGATCTTCTTGAACGGCGCCTCCTTGAGCGTGCCCATCATTACATGCCCGCCTCCCTCCTCGATAGCCAACTCGCGATCCTCGAGCTGCCGGCAGCCGACGAGCGATCACTCTCGCTCGACGTGGCTGCGACGCCACGCGATCTCGTTCGACGAATCGAACGTGAGCTAACCAACAACAATAGATAGTGCGGGCTGACGCCACGCGGTCATGATCAGCAACGATGCCAAGAAACCCGGCCCAAGTAGCCCGCCGTACGCGTCAGCCGACCGGAACCTTTCTGCACGGATAGACATAGACCACTTCGATGAATCGCAGCGACAGTCGATATTTGACTAGAATTTTATAGTTGAATTTCAAGGGAAATTTATTAGATTATTAGGCGATCTTGATCTAGACTGACGTCATGCAAACGGCTTGGATTTGAAGCGCTGTCGCGCCACACCAACCGTCCCATTTTTCTGCGGATTATTGACTAGGAATGATTGTCGATATCGGACTTGAGTCTCGCTGCTATCGCGTCAGCCACAATGCTGTCGCCCATGCTCGAGCCATCAATACGTCGGACAAGATCGATCTCGTTCCTCAACATTCAAAAGGTAAAGACGGCGGCAGCGTTGCCCTGTCAGATCGGCACGATACACACCGTGCCAGATCGAGCTCCATCCATCCAATCAGACATGACCCGCTTAAGACCAACAGCGTAGGCTCCGCCCCGCTTGCTCTTTCCGTCGCGCCACGGCATTCATCGACATGGGAGACGCTCTGATGGAAACGCTCTCCGATAGTCAAGACGCGCACATCAAGACGACATCACATAATATGCTTCGTCAGATTAGGCCCTACCTCGAGTCAGAGGATATGGGACAGTTCGTGAAAGGGCTTCTCGAAGAGGAGCTAACCCGTCATGAGCTTCAGTCGCTGCAAGAGCGGATCGGCCCGCTCCCACTATGTGCCATCGTCATCGTCGCGTTGCTGGCAGGCTTTGCGATTGGCAGCTTGTGACCTCGACGATGGTGCGGTCAGGGCGCCGCCTTCCCCCTCGCCTAACAAAGCGATGTAGAGAACCACGCCAAACATGCGCGATCACCAGATCTCGAAACGGTCGCGATCGCCAGCTGACAGCCATGACCAGCCCACCGGACCTTGGGATGTATCAGACCCAAGCTCTCTTCACGGCTCGATCAGGCTAGCGATCAGAGCAGCATCCGCGGCAGATCGGTAAGAATTCGCAATGAATGAGGAAAAGTGGTGGGCGCTACTGGGATTGAACCAGTGACCCCTACGATGTCAACGTAGTGCTCTCCCGCTGAGCTAAGCGCCCACTTCGACCTTTACCTAAATCTAAATGGCGCGCATTTCAACCGTGTCGTCGATAAGAACGTAGCAATTGTTGGAATTGAGCAGTGAGCGCCCCTTGCGACCATGTCGCCCCTGTGATCTCATGGTGGACGTTGAGACGGTGGGCTTTGAGCATCATTTTTCGCGAGAATGACGAGAAATGGCTGCTCTGAACGAACGGCTCAGCATCTTGCAATCCCACCGCTTGTCTCCAATTGCTTTCGTTGGGGGGCGATTACGACACCGATGACGTCCGACCTCGGGCCAATGATTGAGATTGTTCGGCCAGCGCGCGGCTCGGTGCCGGTGATCGTCTCATCTCCGCATAGCGGCCAGATTTATCCTCCCTGCGTTCTGAGCGAAACGCGCCTGCACCTGAATCAGCTCCGTCGGCTTGAAGATGCTCATGTTGACCGACTGTTCGACATGGCGCCATCGCATGGCATGCCCCTATTGAAGGCTCTGTTCGCCCGCGCCTATGTCGACGCCAATCGAGAGCCGTCTGAATTTGATCAAGATCTGCTGAGCGACCCCCTCCCAGCGCATGCTAATGGCCAGTCAGCAAAAGCACGGGCGGGACTCGGTACGGTACCCAGCCGTATCTCAGGCCAACCGATCTATCGAAAGAGATTGAGTTTAGACCACGTCGAGCAGCGTGTGCGGGCCGCTTACTGGCCTTATCACCATGCCCTTCAACAGTTGATTGAAGAATGCCAGGCTCGTTTCGGCCGGGTTCTATTGCTCGACTGCCATTCTATGCCAAGTTTCAACGCCAATGGTGCGCTGAGCGAAGGCGGCTCCGATAAAGGCATGATTGACATCGCACTTGGCGACCGGTTCGGCAGCAGCTGCATGTCCTCGATTGTCCGCCACGCGGAAGCGTTTCTCGCGGGCCAAGACCTTCGTGTAACGCGTAACCGCCCTTATGCAGGCGGCCACATCACAGCGCATTATGGTCGGCCTCATCTTGGCGTTCACGCCCTACAGATCGAGATAAGACGCGGGCTTTACATGGATGAGAGCAAACTTCGGCTGCACAGCAACGTGTCTGACCTCAAAGCGATGCTTGGCGGCCTTCTCGATATCTTGAGCGAATTGATGCGCGAAAGCACCCGCATGGACATTGCGAAGGCCATGCCAGCGGAGTAGCCACGCCGGTCTCTCCAACCCGACGACAACGCGCCGTCGCTCGGTCCGACATTAACCCGATCTTTATGATGATGGCCGATGGTGGGTCCATGCCGCTGCCGACCCGCCGCCACTGGATCCCCTATTGCATGGCCCTTGGGGCTTGGCCCTTGCTCATGGCGACCCTTTGCCTTGTCGTGGCCATGCCGGCCTTTGGCTCGACGCGCAAGATTTGTACGGTTCACGCCGCCGCCCAAGAACAAGCGAATCGGATCCCAAGGGGTCTCGTCCAAGCGGTCGCCCTCGCCGAATCCGGCCGATGGCTCTCAGAAGATCAGTCAACCCTACCCTGGCCTTGGACGGTAACGTCGGGTCATGACAGCTTCTATCTGCCGACCAAAGATGCGGCGATCGCCAAAGTCCGTGAGCTCAAAGCCGCCGGTCGCACCAACATCGACGTTGGCTGCATGCAGATCAATCTGCATTATCATCCCGACGCATTCGCCAGCCTGGAAGAAGCCTTCGATCCTGACTCCAACGTCGCCTATGGCACCCAGTTCCTCAAGGAACTTAGGCTGAAAACACGATCCTGGGGCAAGGCCACGGCCTTTTATCATTCTCAGAATCGGGAACGTGGCAACGCCTATCGCACCAAGGTCTATCGCTTCTGGCGAAACTTGCAATCGCACCAGGTCCTGCGTGGTGGCAAGACAACGCCCACCAGCGATGGCCTGACGGCTGAAAGTCCAAGACGTTTTAAAGCGCCTCTTAAGCGCTCTTTGGTGCACCCCCGCGCCAGACCGCTCTGGAAACCAGATGCCATCCCCGTTTTCCGCGGGGGCGCCCTGCTGCGTGGCGGTTAGCGGCAGTCGACCTCAATCTTTCGCTGCCCCAAAGCCCCAGATTCGATCGAACTATAGTCTCGTATTGAGCCCCATTGCCTCCTAGGGGCGGGCCTCGCATCAAGCGTACATGACCGTTTGGATCCAGGAGAAAATGGGTCAACGACGCTGATCACTTGTCTGATAGCGGGAAAACTGGATAGGCCGTCACGCCAGTCGGCCCGGATGCTCAATCAATCAAATCCCGAAAGCGCTACTCTTTGCAATTGCACCTGCGCTTCCATGATCCTAAGGTCAGCCCGTTTTTCCTCAAATGCTTCGGGAGCCCGAATAGCCATGTCCGTCTTGGCCGAACGTCTATCGGCAATCAAGCCATCTCCAACTATCGCTGTCACCAATCTTGCGCGTGAGCTAAAGGCCGCTGGCCGCGATGTCATCGGTCTCGGCGCCGGTGAACCGGACTTCGACACGCCAGAACATGTCAAGGCCGCTGCGATCGAGGCGATCAAGGCAGGGGACACGAAATACACGGCGGTCGATGGAACGCCTGCGCTTAAGGCGGCCGTCGTCGATAAGTTCAAACGTGAGAATGGCCTCGACTATCGCCCCGAAGAGATCACCGTCGCCTGCGGTGGCAAACAAGTCATCTATAACGCGCTGATGGCGACCCTCAACCCGGGCGATGAAGTGATCATCCCAGCCCCCTATTGGGTCTCCTACCCCGACATGACGTTGCTTGCGGGCGGCACGCCGGTCTTCGTGACCTGCCCGGAGAACACCGGTTTTAAGCTTCGAGCAGAAGACCTCGAAGCCGCGATCAGCGACCGAACCAAGTGGCTCATTCTGAATTCGCCAAGCAACCCCAGCGGGGCCGCGCTCGCTCGCGACGAGCTTCGCGCCATCGCGGACGTGTTGATGCGCCATCCACATGTCTGGGTCATCACCGACGACATTTACGAGCACCTCGTCTACGACGGCTTCGAATTCAATACGATCGCGGCCGTCGAACCAGGTTTGAAGGATCGGTGCCTCACCATGAACGGCGTCGCCAAAGCCTATGCCATGACCGGCTGGCGAATTGGCTTTGCCGGCGGTCCTGCCGCCCTCATCAAAGGAATGGCCAAGGTGCAATCTCAAAGCACCTCCAATCCGTGCTCAATCAGCCAGGCGGCATCGGTCGCTGCCCTAAATGGACCGATCGACTTCATGGCCGAACGAGCTGCCACGTTCAAAGCTAGACGGGACATGGTCGCTGAAATGCTAAACCGTGCGCCTGGACTTCGCTGTCATACGCCGGAGGGAGCTTTCTACGTTTATCCCAGCTGTGCTGGTGCCATTGGCAAGAAGACGCCTGATGGGTTGACCATTAGTAACAGCGAGGATTTCAGCCGCTATCTTCTCGAAGGCGAAGGCGTGGCTTGCGTCCACGGTACGGCCTTCGGTATGGACCCACATTTTCGTATCTCTTATGCGACCTCGACAGAACTCTTGGAAGATGCGTGCACGCGCATCATCCGCGCCTGCGAAAATCTGAGCTAAGAAACACGACGCACTAACCGAGTGCTTCGATGGATTTTGGGGGACAGGGCAAAGATCAACGAGCCTTGTCCCTCGGACTCCGTAGGCTGAAATAGAGCAAAAGGATCGCAAGCATCGGGATCGATGGCCAATGAAACCAGATTGGCCAGAGCCCTGAAGCAACGTTGAGTGCAAAAAAGAACCCGATCAAAATCATCGCGATCTTGATCAGGGCTGGCAGTCGCCTGAACCGTCGCCATAGGCCAGGGGCAAGCAATGGCTCCTTGTCACCGGCAGAGGTTACCTCTCGGTTTTGTGGCATTGACGATTGAACCGCTTCCGGCGGAGCACCCTCAATCAGAATACGATAGCTTGGGACCGGTTCCGAAACATTCTTGACGGTCTGATCGCCCAGAAAGTCGAAACCGATAGACAGCTTGCTTTTGACCTGATCGTAAACAGGCCTGGAAATCATGATACCGCCAGGTTCAGCAATCTGCTGAAGGCGGGCTGCGATGTTGACACCCTCGCCGTAAATGTCCTGATTTTCCACCATGACATCGCCAAGATTGATCCCAATCCGAAACCACATCTGCTCGTCGTCGGGTATATCTAGATTGCGCGAAGCAAGCTCTCGCTGGATTTCGACGGCACAATTCACAGCTTCAATGACGCTGTCGAATTCGGCGATCAGCGCATCGCCCCAAGTATTGATGACACGGCCATCATGGCGCGCAATCAGCGAGGCCATTCTCTCACGGCTTGTCCGTAGGCGTTCAAATGTGCCGGCCTCATCTTGCTCCATCAGCCGCGTGTAGCTGCTGACATCCGCACACAGGACCGTCGTCAGACGGCGCTTTACACCCTCGGACATAGTTCACCTCAAGCCCCAAACGATGTCGCTCGGCGCATTCTACCAGATAAAGCTCGGCAAGACCCAGCGTGGGCGCGCCCGATATTCGGTCTCCAGACGATCGATCACCGCTTGACGACCAGCTTCCTCGTCGGCTTTGGCAAAGGCATCACGAAGGACGCCATGGGTTAGAAGCGTCGTGTCGATACCGATGCTGTTGCCACCGGCAATGTCATGCTGCATGGAATCACCGATGCCGAGGATGGCACTCTTAGCGATACCGTCAAGTTTCCGCAGGCAGAGCTCATAAACGGGACGATGGGGCTTCCCGACATAGATGGCCTTTCCCCCCATCTCCTCGTAGCGCTTGGCAACGCCGCCAGGAGCCATCCCGCGCCCACCATTCGGGTAGATAGCGATGATGTCGGGGTTGGCGCAAATCAATGGCAGCCCGCGTTTGGCACTCACCTCGAGGACCGGTAGATAAGTATCGATTTCGGCGTAATCCGGCACACCTGCCAGAAACAGAAAGTCTGCGTCGGCCGCGTTGTCTACCGCTTGCATGTCCAAGCCATCGACATGGCTTAGATCGCCCCCTCGTGCCCAAAGATAACACTTGTCTCCTAAGTCGACGAAACCCGGCTCCGTTTTATCTCGCATTGCCTGCCAACAAGCTTCGCCCGATGTGACGACAGCGTCGTAGAGACTGTCATCATAGCCCATCGCAGCAAGGCGCTTTTGATTGAAAGCCGCCCGTTTTCCCGAGTTGCTCAGGAGAACGATGCGCACGCCCATCGCCCGAAGGGACCGAAGGCATTCCAGGGCACCGGGATAAGGTTCTCCACCGTCGTGCAGAACGCCCCACTGATCGATAATGAAACCTTGATAACGCTCGGCGATCTCGCTCAGGCCGTCAGCAAATGTGGTCACGCTCATGCGTAGTCATATCCTTTTTTAGCAAGACGTGCGGCGCCAAACGCCGCTTCGGTGTTGTCGGCATCGAGCAAGGGAACGCCGAGATACGCATGACGGATCGCCGTCCATGCTGTGTTAACCGCACCGCCGCCAACCGTGCGAACGCTCCGAAGGCTCGGCGCCCCAAGTTTCTGCAGGCGTTGATAGGCAAGCTTCTCGATAGAGGCGATACCCTCCAGCAAGGCCTGGAGAAAAACAGTATCATCCTGAGGCCTAGGCGACGTCATTGATGGCTTTTCAGGATCATTAATAGGGAACCGTTCCCCAACTCCAGGCAACGGGTAGAAATCGAGGCCGGTCGGCTGTTCAGGCCGAAGCCCTGGCGTGAGGCGTGCCATTGTCTCGACATCAAAGAACTGCGAAAGAGCGGCACCACCGCTGTTGGATGCGCCGCCCGGAAGCCACAGATGTCCGAGGCGATGGCTGTAGATACCCGAGCTTGCATCGAAGAGAGGCTTACTCGTCAGCTGCTTTACCACCAAAGTTGAACCGAGCGAGGTCACAGCGTCCCCGGGCCGGGCTGCACCAGTCGCGAGAAAGGCAGCAACGCCGTCTGTCGTACCGGAAACGATAAGGACATCTGATGATAGACCGAAGGCTCGCGCCCGCGCCGCCGAGATCGAACCGATCGGGGTTCCAGGCACGCCGACCTTCGGGAAGAGACGAGTCTGCAGACCGAGCCTTCCGATCCAGGATGGCCAACATTGCTCGACGACGTCGTAGCCAAGCTTGAGCGCATTATTTTGATCGGACCGACCGAAACGGCCGGATAGTTGTGCAGCGATCCAGTCGGCTTGATGGAGCGCATGAGCGGCAGCTTTGGTTTGGCCTTGTTCTTGAAGATGGAGCAGTTTCGCAAGCGCCGAGGTCGTTCCGAGAGCTCCGCTGTCTGGCGGTGCCACCGCATTGATGCGCGCAGCCTCATCAACAGATCGCGCGTCGTTGTACATCAGGCCGGGACCAAGGGGTGCTCCGCGCGCGTCCGTAAGCAGGAGCGTTCCCGACGTCCCATCGACGGCGATCGCTTTCACAGCCTGCCGATCGCACTGGTCAAGCAAGGCTAGAAGCGCCTCTTCGACTCCGGTCCACCAGATAGCTGGCTCCTGATCGATCGCCGCGCCTTGTCGATTTGGCGCTGCCATCGAGACAACCGCCAGACCTCTGTGCTGTCCTTGTCGATCGACCGCAACAGCACGACATCCACTGGTGCCGACATCAATGCCCAGAAAAAGCTCATCCATAGTCCCGGCGGTACACCGGTCGAGCCCACCGGGTCAACCCAGCGGTTGCCTAACATGAAGAATGGGGCCAAGCTAAGGCAACGATATTAGGGAGTGCAAACGTTGGGAGTCGGAGTGAATTCCGCCCCTGGCAGATGGACCATTTGGTCAGGCTTGGTGTCAGCGCACCGGAACCGGGCCATGTGCTAACCTCGTTGGACAGCGTCGTCGCGCCTGCACGACGGTTCGATGGCCTCGATCGGTCTGACGCCGAGCTGGTGGAGCACCCGAAGACCGTTCACCTAATCGTCGGTCGTCCCTCGTGAGCCATGACGTCTTTTAGCATCGGGGATGAGCATCTTGACACAGGCTTTTCAGGTTTTTAGCGTGGTAGATGTACATTAATTGAACAAATTTTCACCCACAAGGAATTGCTGTACACCAGGGAGCAACAAAGGTGGTCCAAGCTCGGGAGGCTGAAACGGATTTAGCAGTGCGTGCGGCATGGCTTTCCTACGTTGGCGGCTACACGCAAGAACAGATTGCCCAACGGCTGGGCGTATCCCGCGTCAAGGTTCATCGATTGAGCACGCTTGCCCAAGACTTGGGCTTTGTCAAAGTCTCGATTGAGCACGAGCTAGTCAGCACGGTAGCGCTGGAAAACCAGCTTATCGAGCGTTACGGGCTGACGAATTGCATTTTGGTGCCGACAATGGAGGACAGTGCCGCCGGACCAAGCGGCACGGTGGCGGCCCTCGGCACAGCTGGTGCTCAATTCTTAAGTCGTTATCTCGATCGCGAGCCTACCAGCACCGTTGGCACGGGCTGGGGACGGACATTGTCTGCGGCGGCCGATTCCCTCTTGCGTCGCCCGCGACCGAACAATCGCTTCGTCTCGATCCTAGGGTCGCTGACCCGACATGCCGCGGCCAATCCCTACGATGTCATCCACCAGCTCACCAGCAAGACCGGAGCTGAAGGCTTTCTGATGCCAGTGCCCTTTGTCGCCGACACGATCGCCGATCATGACGTCTTAATGGGTCAGAAGAGCGTCCAAAAAATTGTCAACCTCGCCGATCGTGCCGACCTCTACGTCGTTGGCATTGGCGGGTGTCAACATGAAGACAGTGCGTTTGGGCCCGGCCAGATCACTCGGTCAGAAATCGACGCGCTTCGCGCTGCAGGCGCTGTCGGCGACCTGCTTGGCCGGTTCTTTGATCGCGACGGCAACTTCGTCGATTGCGAGTACAACGACCGAGTCCTCGGTCTGAAACTTGAGACTCTGCGCGGCAGACACGTTGCAGCAATTGCCGGCGGAACGGGCAAGCTGGAGGCGATTAGAGGCGCCTTAGCAATGGGCGTGATCAGCACGTTGATTTCCGACGAAGTCACAGCTGGTCATCTTGCGGGAGAGTAGACGACGCAGAAAAGGCGTTCGAACATTTTGACTTCAGAAACCACGTCGAAATCACGAAGGGAGACGACAATGTCGAGGAAGATCCAAGATACAATTGATGCCTTTAGAAAAGGCCACATGGGACGTCGCGAGTTTTTTGCGCGTGGTGCGGCCTTCGGCGCGAGCACGGCAACACTCGGCTATATGCTGAACCGCTCAGTCAGCCAAGCGTGGGCCGCAGACTTCGACTGGAAGAAGCATGATGGCACGGCGATCAAGCTTCTTCTGAACAAGCATCCCTACACCGATGCCATGGTCGCCAATCTCGACAATTTCAAAGAGATGACCGGCATGGACGTCACCTACGATGTCTTCCCGGAAGACGTCTATTTCGACAAGGTGACAGCCGCCCTCTCGTCAGGCTCGACCGAGTATGACGCCTTTATGACTGGTGCTTATCAGACCTGGCAGTATGGCCCAGCCGGCTGGCTCGTTGACCTCAACGAGTTCATTAATGATCCGGCAATGACCAACCCCAACTACAATTGGGATGATGTCCTTCCAAACCTTCGCGCTTCCACCTCCTGGTCCGGCGTTCCTGGCGAAGAGCTGGGCGGCGAAGGCGCCAAGCAATGGTGCATCCCATGGGGGTTTGAGTTGAACTCACTCGCCTACAATAAACCCGTGTTCGACGAACTCGGTCTGAGCGTACCGCAAAACTTGCCAGAGCTGCTCGAAACCGCCGCCCGCATCAATGCCGAAAAAGACGGCATGTACGGCATCGGCGTGCGCGGCTCGCGCAGCTGGGCAACCATCCATCCAGGCTTTCTGTCAGGCTACGCCAATTATGGTGAAAGCGACTTCAGCATGGACGGCGGCAAGCTCAATGCAGCGATGAATAGCGACGGATCCAAGGAGTTCCACAAGCTCTGGGTCAAAATGATCCAGGACAGCGGACCGAAGGATTGGTCGACCTACACCTGGTACCAGGTCGGCACGGACCTGGGTGCCGGTGCGTCTGGCATGATCTTTGATGCCGACATCCTTGGCTACTTCATGAACGGCGGCGACAACGCTGAAGCGGGTAACCTCGCTTATGCTGCATTTGCCGCCAATCCTGACGCCGCCGCACCAACGCCCAATGTCTGGATCTGGTCACTTGGCATGAGTGCATTTTCCGCGAACAAGGAAGCAGCCTGGACCTTTATGCAGTGGGCATCCGGTGCCGAGCACGGTCTTTTCGGCGCGCAAAAGATGGACTTCGTCAACCCGGTCCGCCAGTCAGTTTGGGACGATCCCGATTTTCAAGAGCGGATCGCCGCGAGCTACCCCGGCTATCTCGAGCAGTATCAGGCGTCAGCCCCTGGTTCGAAGATCTACTTCACGCCCCAGCCCCTATTCTTCAATCTCACCACCGAATGGGCAGCTAGTCTGCAAAAGATGGTGGCGAACGAGGTACCGGTGGACGAGGGGCTCGACCAGCTCGCTGATAGCGTCAACCGACAGCTCCGCCAAGCCGGGCTTTAAGCCAGGGTCATCGGCAGGCGTCAATGGTGGCCGGCAATGTCCGGCCACCTTACGCCTCCTTTGATCAAACGAGCGTGACATCAGCTGGAATCTCGCCCTTGCTTGCTCTCCACCGACAAAGCGTATTGCCCCTCAAAAACGGCACCGGAGGGTCCATGGTTCCAGCCGGCCTGGGAACAGCCACGATCACCAAACACTGCTGGCGCGTTGATGCCATCGGCGCGCTAAGTAACGTCATGTGGTGCAACAAGTCGTTGGCCGGGATGGCGGTGTACCATGGCGACTGACGCTATGGTGGCTGAGCATAAGAGGGCTCCAGCCAAACGGCCGTTCATGCGCGTCGCCCTGCCCTACCTCCTAAGCCTGCCGGCACTTCTCGTCTGCATCGGCATCATCATTCCATTTTTTACCGCGATCTATTATTCGCTGCAGCGCTATAATCTTGCTTTTCCACAGATGCGAGGTTTCATCTGGTTCCAGAATTATATTGATTTCTTTAGTGATCCCGCCTTTTGGAACACGATCCGCGTCTCCCTCCTCTACACGGTTTTCACCGTCGGCATCGAACTGTTGCTGGGGCTCGGCATCGCTTTGCTGCTTCGCCGCCGCACCCTTCTCAACGACGTCATGAGTCTTCTTCTCATCATGCCATTGATGATCGCCCCTGCGATCGCAGCCTTGATGTGGAAGCTCATGACCAACCCGAATTTTGGCATCCTTAGCTATCTCGCCTCTCTTATCGGGCTGGAAGATTTTCGTTGGGCATCATCGCCGTCGACAGCGCTGTTGACCGTCGTGCTTGTCGATGTCTGGGTCTACACGCCGTTTATGATGATCCTGCTGCTTGCAGGCCTCCGAGCCCTTCCAAGGCAACCCTTCGAAGCCGCAGAGTTGGACGGTGTTCCCTGGACCTTCGTATTCTTCCGGATCACGCTACCAATGCTGACGCCCTATATCATCACGGCAGCGCTTTTCCGCATGCTGGAGAGCATTCAGCAGTTCGATATCATCTACGCGATGACCCAAGGAGGCCCAGGCGACACGCTCATGGTCTTTCAGGTGCAGAGTTACTTGGAGCGCTTCCAATATACAAATGTCGGCCGCTCGGCCGCGCTGTTGATGGTGCTTTGGGTCATCACGTTCATTCTTTCCAACATCTTCATCAAGCAATGGCTAAAGCTGCGCGAACAAGCGCGAGGAGTTGGCTAATGCGAAGAGATTCAACACGCGTTCGTCTCATAAGGGGCGTGCTCTTGGCATTGGTTGGGCTCTTTTTTCTGTTCCCAATCTTTTGGGTCTTTTTGATGTCCTTTCAAACCAATCAGGACATCCTCCGCATGCCGCCATCGCTCTTCTTTACACCGACTCTTGATAACTATATCGCGCTGATCTCAGGCAAGCTCGAGACCAATGCGGGCACGCTCGAAATCAAGTTTATGGGCAATCTTCTCAACAGCTTTATCCTCGCCAGCTGCTCGGTCGCACTCTCGATCTTACTCGCCATTCCTGCCGCCTATGCCTTCGCTCGTTACAAATTTCGACTCGGCGAAGATATTGCCTTCACCATTCTTTCCTTCCGCTTTGCTCCGCCACTCCTCGTGCTCGTGCCACTCCTGACCTATTTCCAGACCATCGGTTTGGTGAACACCTATATCGGTTTGATCTGGGTCTATCAGCTGATCACGCTACCGCTGATTCTTTGGATCACACGAGGGTACTTCGAAGATATTAGTGAAGATATCGAGCACGCCCATCGGGTCGACGGCCATGGTTGGCTGAAGACATTCTTGAAGGTGGCCGTGCCGCTTGCCCTGCCGGGCATCGCCGCAGCAGCCCTTCTCGCCTTCATTTTCGCCTGGAACAATTTCGTCTTTGCGCTCATTCTGGCTTCGGCGGACAAACAACCCGTCACCGTCGGTGCGCTCGCCTTTGTTACCGCATCCGGTATTCAATATGGCCAAATCGCTGCGGCGCTCATCTTATCGATCATCCCGACCCTGATCTTCGCCATCGCCGCCCAACGCTATCTGGTCGAAGGCTTATCCCTTGGCGCGGTCAAAGGCTAGGCTCATGAGCTTTCTCAGCATTGATAGGGTCACGAAGAAATTCAGGCGCGAAACCGTGCTCGACGCCGTCTCGTTGGAGGTCGCTAAAGGCGAGACGGTCGCGATCTTCGGTCCGTCAGGCGGTGGCAAGACCATTCTGCTTCGCTTGATAGCCGGCGTGCTCGATCCTGACGAGGGGGACATTCGGATCGACGGAAAGAGTGTCGTTTATGAACCTCCCGAAACGCGAGGCTTGGGCATGGCTTTCCAAAACTTCGCGCTTTACCCGCACCTCAGCGCCTTCGACAACATAGCAAGTCCACTGCGGGCGCTCGGCCAAAGTGAGAGCGAGATCAAGTCAGGTGTCGGTCGCGTCGCCGAACTTCTGCAGATCGACCATGTGCTCACGCATCTTCCCAAAGCACTGTCCAATGGCCAAAAGCAACGGACATCACTCGCCCGGGCCCTCGTACGCGGCCCAAAGCTCCTATTGCTCGACGACCCTCTCCGCAATGTCGACGCCAAGCTTCGTTATGAAATGCGCATTGAGTTGCCACGCCTTCTGAAACAAGCCAACGCGACCGTCCTTTATGTCACGCAGGATTATAAGGAGGCGATGGCCCTGGGTGATCGCATTGCGGTTCTTGACGACAACCGTTTTGCCCAGATCGACACACCCAGCGAGATTTATCGCTCACCTGCCTCTACCAAAGTCGCCCGCCTTCTCGGCGATCCGACCATCAATCTCAGACAAGTGCGGCCCTCTGCATCGCGTGACGGTGTCTTCGTTGAACTGTTCGGCCAAACCATCAAACTTCCCGGCTTCCCGGCAAATTCAGCAGACCGCGACTGCCTTTTGGGCCTGAGGCCCGAGCATATCAAGGTGAGCATGACCGAGATCGCCGCGAGTCAACCTGCAGAACTCGATGCGGTGACGCCGCTCAACGTTCGCTCTGTGTTGTTGTTGAAGACGACCGACGGCGGTGAGCTTCTCGCGTCATGCTCAGAGGCCGAAGCGGCGCGTTTCCCACGCGGCCACCGTCAAGTCTGGCTGACGATAGCGCCTGAGGATCTCCTCGCCTTCGACGCCGACAGCGGCGAGCGCATTGGGAGCGCTGACTGATGAGCAGTCTCGTCCTGGAAAGCGTGACCAAGATTTATAAAGTCAAACGTGAACCTGACGTCCGAGCGGTTGATGCCGTGAATATGACAGTGGACGACGGGGAAATCGTCGGCCTTCTAGGTAGCTCTGGCTGCGGCAAGACCTCGACCCTTCGTATGATTGCTGGTTTCGAAGACATAACCGCGGGCGAGATCAGGGCGGGTGAACGCCGTCTGAACGATCTGGCCCCTGCAACCCGCAATATTGCCATGGCCTTCGAAGGCTACGCCCTCTACCCACCGCTCAAAATTCGGGACAACATTGCCTTCGGCCTTTTGCGCGACCGCCGACCGCGCGCCGAAATCGATGCCAAGGTTCAAGAGATCGCCGCGCTGCTCGACATCGAAGGTATCTTGGAACGCTATCCTCCAACGCTTTCCGGTGGCCAGCAGCAACGAACCTCCCTTGCCAGAGCTCTCGCACGAAGCGCCGATGTCCATCTGCTGGACGAACCTATGTCTCAGCTAGAACCGCAGCTTCGCGCAATCTTACGGGCCCGCATCAAGGACTACTTGATCCAAAACAAGCTCACCACGATCTTCGTCACCCATGACCAAACAGAAGCGCTGGCTCTCGCCGACCGGATTGCCGTGATGAACGACGGCAAGTTGATGCAGTATGCGACAGGTGATGATCTTAAGGACCGTCCGGCCAATCTTTATGTTGCGTCCTTTATTGGGGAACCCCCGATGAACATTTTTCAGACGCTGTCGAGGAGCGACGGAACCCGTCGTGACTTGGAGGTTCAAATCGCGCATGACGACACGAGCGCCGTGTTAACACTGCCGACAGGCACCGTCGCCGACAGTGACTTGGTCGACGGACGAAAGCTAGCCCTTGGTATCCGACCGCATCAGGTACGTCTTGGAGCGGCCCCCGAGGTAGGCCCAGTCCTCAAGGGAAAAATCACGTCCAACCAATGGCTTGGTGATCAAACCCATCTCGGCGTCGAGGCCATGGGCCAGCTTGTCATCGCTGTGACAGATGGCACCGTCGACGCGCGGGTCGATAGCAACATCGAAATCACGCTGCCCCTTACCAACCTCCACCTCTTTGACGGCGAAAGCGGCAACGCACTCCATCACGGCCTGATCAAGAAAGACGCGGCAGCATGAGCAAAGACCTGATCATCGGCCTCGACGCCGGTACTTCGGTGATCAAGGCGGTCGCGTTTTCACTCGATGGCAAACAGGTCGACAGCGTTGGCGTCCCGAATAAAGTCGACTATCTCGATGATGGCGGCGCCGAACAAGATGTTCACCGAACCTGGTCGGATGCGGCACGTGCCTTGCGCGCACTCGGCGACAAAGTTCCTCACCTTCCCGATCGAACGGCAGCTCTAGCGATTACGGGTCAGGGCGATGGAACCTGGCTGATTGATGCTGAGGGTGAACCCGTTGCGCCAGCTTGGCTCTGGCTCGATGCCCGTAGCGCACCGATCATCGAAAGCTGGCGCGAGTCGGAAATCGGTCCCAAGCTTCAAGCCATCACAGGCACGGCAATCAATCCCGCCGTCCAGAGCGGGCAGATCACATGGCTGAAGCAGCATCAGCCCGATCTGATCGCTCAAGCAGCGACCGCGTTCCACTGCAAAGACTGGCTGTATTTCAAGGCGACTGGAGAACGGGCCACCGATCCATCGGAAGGAATCTTCACCTACGGCAACTATCGAACACGTGCCTACGATGCGCGTGTTCTCGAATTGTTAGGCCTTCAGGATTGTGCGCATCTCCGCCCCGAGATTATCGATGGGTCGACCCACCATGCCCCGTTGACGAGTGAAGCTGCCGGGGCTGTCGGACTTCATCAAGGTACACCGGTCGTTCTTGGACCCTTGGATGTTATCGCCACGGCGCTCGGTGCAGGCGCGTATGAACCAGGCCAAGCCGTCGGCATGTCAATCCTAGGCTCAACGGGCATGCACATCCGGCTGTTCCACGATGTTGACGACGTGGTCATCTCGGAGGAGCAAGTCGGCTACGTCATGCCCTTCGTTGTGCCCGGGACTTGGGGCGGCTTTCAATCCCATATGGCTGCCACCCTCAATATCGACTGGCTGGTTGATTTCGCGGCGGCTTCGGCTGAGATGATAGGCGCGGTGGACATCGACAGGAAAAAAGTGCTCCTGACATTGGATCAGCAAGCACATGATGCGCGCCCTGGCACGCTGCTATTCCACCCCTTTATCTCCGAAAACGGCGAGCGCGGCCCCTTCGTCAACCCCAAGGCGCGCGCGCAGTTCCTTGGTCTTTCGACCCGAAGCAGGCCAGGCGATTTAATGCGCGCAATCTATGAAGGCATCGCCTTTGCAAGTCGCGATTGCTATCGTGCCCTTGATCACCAGCCCGCAGAGATACGCCTTGCCGGTGGCGCTGCCAACAGCGCACTTTGCCGAAAAATCCTTGGGGCAGCGGTGAACGCGCCGATCCGGATCGTCGAACGCGCCGAGGCCGGTGCGGCGGGGGCAGCCCTCACCGCAGCGGTCTCCATCGGCGCGTACGACACCATTGCAGATGGTTTGCAAGATTGGGTTTCGCCCTATCTCGGCGATTTGGAACCGATCGACCAGGACCTCGCCGCCGTCTACGATGGGCTGTTTCCTGCCTACCGTGATAGCTATCTCAACATGGCTAGCGTCTGGCAAACCCTCTACCACGTGGTGCGAGGAAGCTAACGATGGTCAAGCGACAACAGCCGGTGCCCGTCACCGTCATCGGTGACAATTTCATGCTACCAGACGCCTTTACAGCCTCGCTTCGCCGTCTTGATGACCTTGCGTTTGACATCACCCAGGCTCATCAAGCCTGGCCTGATGTCGATATGACACATGGTTACGCTGGTGAAAGCGGGAATGACGTATCAGACCTTGCAGGACTGAAAGAGTACTTTGGCACGCCAGAGGACATCATCCCTTTGGTCGAGACAGCCGAAATTCTGATTTGCCACCTGCCACCGATTACCCATTCGGTGATCGCCGCCGCCCCCCATCTTAAGCTCATTGGTGTTTCTCGCGGCGGTCCCATCAATATCGACATGGACGCGGCCCGCAGCCGGGAGATCCATGTCGTCAACACACCAGGACGCAATGCCGGCGCCGTTGCCGAGTTCACGATCGGCATGATCCTCGCACAAACGCGTCTGATCACCACGGGACACACTGCACTCAGCACGACTGGCGATTGGAGCGGCCATCTCTACCGTGCCGATACCACCGGCCGCGAGCTTAGCGAGATGACGGTTGGTATCATCGGTTACGGCCATATCGGGACCAAGGTCGTGCGCCATCTCAAATCGTTTGGCTGCAGAATTCTTGTTTGTGATCCCTATGTTCAGCTCAGCCCTCAGGACCTGGACGACGGTGTCGAGCAAGTGTCACTTGAGGTCATCCTCGCCGCGGCTGATATTGTCTCATTGCACCCACGCGTCACGCCGGAAACCACGGGCATGATCGGGAAAGCCGAATTCGAACAAATGAAGGATGGCGCCTATTTCATCAACACCGCGAGGGGCCCGCTGGTCGACTATGATGCCCTCTATGATGCGCTCACGTCAGGCAAGCTCGCCGGCGCCGGTTTGGAGACATTTGGAATCGAGCCGGTTCCTGTCGATTGGCCCCTTCTCAAACTTCCCAATGTCACACTCACACCGCATATTGCCGGCGCCTCGGTCAAGACCGTAACCAACGCTGCCGACATGCTCGCTGAAGAAGTTCGCCGTTTTCTCAATGACGAGCCTTTGATCAACCTCGTTTCGTAAAGCCGACCCACATCGCCTTGTTGCCTCTTGGTCCATCCGTTCGGATCAGGCGGCTGCCCATGAGCCACCGTTTGCCGCCGCCCATCCCTGCCATCGGAGAGATCATCTTGCCCAAGCTGCCTTCCCCAAACTCAAAGAAACTGCGGCAGGCAATCATCAACACCTGCCTCGACATGAACGAAACCGGCATCAATCAAGGGACGTCGGGTAATGTTTCAGCTCGGGTTGAGGGCGGCATACTGATCACGCCCTCGGGACGGCCCTACAAGAGCATGAAACCCAAGGACATCGTGTTCATGCACGAGGACGGTGCCTATGAGGGTGATTTGGTACCGTCGACCGAATGGCGTTTCCATTTGGACATCATGAACAGTCGACAAGACGTCAACGCCATTGTCCACGCTCATCCAACATTTTGCACGGTGATTGCGATCTTGAAGAAGAGCATTCCCCGATTGCACTATATGGTCGCTGTCGCCGGTGGCGACGATATTCGCTGCGCTCCTTACGCCACGTTTGGCACGCAAGAGCTTTCGGACCATGCAATTCGGGCGCTAAAGGACCGAAAAGCCTGCCTGCTCGCTCATCACGGCATGATTGCCACCGGCCCCGACCTGGACAAAGCCATGTGGCTTGCCGTCGAAGTCGAAACGCTGGCTAAACAGTATTACTACACGCTCCAGGCTGGTGGACCACCATTGCTGACCAAAGCTGAAATCAAGAATGTTGCCGAGCGCATCCATAGCTATGGCCCCCGATCCGAGGCCGATGAAGAGAATTCGACAAAGCCCAAGCGGGCCGGCTAACGACCAATCGCCCCTGTCTTGAGGAAGCTGAAAGATGACAAAGGCCAGCGCATAAGCCTATCTCCGGCTCAAAGCTGGCCCAGAGGGCATGGGCATCGGTTGCCTGACCGTCTCCCCCTGGAGCATGGACGCTTGAACCTCCACACGCCTCAGACCCGAGATCAGCCCGCCGCCAACCGGCCCGTACCGTCGACGATGGTCAGAAAGTGATTGAGACCACGCCAGGCCAAAACGCTTAGGCCTCTGACTTGAGGCGTCGCTGGCAACGCTGGCTCGTCCGTGCCTCCTTATCGGATGCCAACACCTCCTGTTATCCCCGCGCTGCCGGGTTGCCCAGGACGAAACATTACGCCGACGTCGACTGGCGCTCTTTCAAGAGATTGCAGGTGAGCTTGGCGTAGCCCATGGCATCGTCAAGGGCCTGGTGGTTGTGGACGAAATCTCGATCGAACCAGTGTTTAGGCATATTTTCCCTCTTACACTCCGTCACCGGACGTCCGAGGACGGCGCTCGCATAAGACGAAATGTCGAGAGCGCGGCGCTCAAAAGGGTCGTTGCCGACGAATTGCCAAAGATACCAAGAGATAAACGCGTAATCAAAGGCGACCGGATGGGCAACGAAAACTGGCCGACCACCAAGTTGCCGAAGCCAGGTTACATAGTCGTTCATCGCTCGGCCTGGGGGTGTCGGATTCATACGACAGGCACGCCAGGCATCTTGTTGAGTTCGCCACCAAGCCATCGTTTGCGGATGCTCGCCAGCGCCTTGAAGCAATTCCAAGTTGCGCGTGAAGGAGGAGATAATCGTTTTGTCCGATGTGAACGCAACGGAGCCGAAACTCAGCATAGAGTGATGCCCAGGGCTTGGACCATTGCTTTCGATATCCGTGGCGACATAAATATCAGCGCGCTCATTCATCATGTTTTGTCTTCCTGTAAGCATCGTTCTCAAAGCAACATTCATCGCAGTTCCAGTATGCACTATAGAACCAGTGTGAATTGAACGGGACATGAATAGTGGCCTTTCTCCTTGGTCGAACCCTGGGTTCGAACTAGACTCGCCTTAAGCTGAAAGATCTCTTGGGGGGAAAGGGAGCGTTTATGACCGCAGGAGCTGCTATGGCCACCCTATCGGTGCTTGAGCCGATTCGAGCACTCGTCGGCGAGCGCATGTCCACGGCGTTACCGCTGCGTGAGCAATACGGCAATGATCAGACCTACAATCCCGGCGCTGCTCCGGATGCTGTTGTCTATCCCAGCAATACCGAGGAAGTGCAGGCGATCGTAAAGCTCTGCGCTGAGCATGGCACACCGATCATTCCCTATGGCACGGGGACCTCGCTCGAAGGACATATTGCAGCGGTCCAAGGCGGCATTACCCTGGATCTCTCCAAAATGGACCAGGTGATTGAGGTCAATCCCGAGGACCTGGATTGCCGAGTCCAAGCAGGTGTGACCCGCAAAGCTCTCAATGCGTATCTCCGCGATACGGGACTTTTCTTCCCGGTCGATCCTGGTGCCGATGCGAGCATCGGCGGCATGACCGCAACACGAGCATCCGGCACCAACGCGGTTCGCTACGGGACGATGCGTGAGAATGTGCTCGGTCTGACCGTGGTCACAGCCGATGGACAGATTATCAAGACAGGCGGTCGCGCTCGAAAATCCGCCGCCGGATACGACCTCACAAGGCTGTTCGTTGGCTCTGAGGGCACGCTTGGTGTGATTACTGAGATCGGCCTTCGCCTCTATGGCGTACCGGAAGCTATCTCATCGGCGGTGTGCGCCTTTCCGAGCGTCGAGCATGCCGTCAACACAGTCATCCAGACCATTCAGATGGGCGTTCCGGTCGCGCGCATCGAATTGTTGGACGAGCTGCAGATGAGGGCTTGCATCGGCTATTCGAAGCTCGAAGGCTACAAGGAGGCGCCTACGCTGTTTTTTGAGTTTCATGGGTCTGAGGCGTCAGTTCAAGAACAAGCTGAAACCGTTGGTGAGATCGCGGGAGAGTATGGCGGTGTCGATTTTCAGTGGGCGACAAAGCCCGAGGATCGGAATCGACTCTGGGAAGCCCGACACAATGCCTTCTACGCCGTCATGGCCACCTGGCCGAACACGTCAGCCGTGGTAACCGACGTCTGCGTACCAATCTCGAGGCTCGCCGAATGCATTACCAAAACGCAGCAAGCGCTCACTGAAAGCAAACTCATCTCGCCGTTGGTCGGCCATGTCGGCGATGGCAATTTCCACCTCTCGATTATGGTCAATATGGATGATGCCGATGAGCTCAAACGGGCGAAGGCGCTCGCTGAAGCCATGGTCGAACAAGCCCTTGCATGTGGTGGCACGTGCACGGGCGAGCACGGCGTCGGCATGGGCAAAATGAGCTATCTTGAAGCCGAGCACGGCGACGCCTTGAACACGATGCGGGCCATCAAGAAGGCGCTGGATCCACAAGGCATCATGAACCCTGGCAAGGTGGTCAAGGTGTGAGCCTCTTCAGACTTAGCTCGCCGCCCCTCTGACCTGATGCTCCGCAGCCCGAACCAGCCCATTGCGCAAGGTCCGGGCCATCGTCGCCTAGGACTGCCGACGTTGATTACGCAGGAGCGCTCGCTCGACGGTTTCTACGGTCTTATCGATCGCGCTGCTGGGCATGTCCAAGTTCCGCCCAATGAGTTGCACCAACATGTCAACCCGCTCGATAATCGGCGCGCCGTTGGCGACAGCACGGGCGGCTGAGGACGGCTTGAGCAGGCTCTCGGCAGCCTTGGCATACTTTTCGAAGGGCACCTGATCTTCGGGCCCGGCGCCGAGACGTTGTGTGATTCCATCGACATAGCCATAGATACGTCGCGACGTTTCGATATCGGCATGCACAGCGTCCCGGATAGCGATCGGCTGATCGTCGGTAACGCAGCGATAATTGCCGGTGAGAAGCATGCTCCACTTAGCAAACGGCACGAACAAGGACGGAAATACCTTGAGCTTCACCGGTACATCCTTCCCATCCAGACGCACGGCATCAATGTCGGCAGCGAGCGTTTCCAGCACGACATTACCGTCATCTGTCCCCAACACCGCGGCTTTGAAGTTGGTGGGAAGGCCAACATGGAGGACATTCGCCGCCTCCTCCGGCGGGCGGAAAGCCTGTGGGTCCGGCGAGCAAAGCGTCACCAATTCGGGTTTGAACCGGTCCCAGACACTGGCATCGGTGAACGCCGGCTCTAAAGACGTGGTATCCAAGCCAGGAATACGTCGCAAGTAAGGAAGCGGTGGCATGTTCATCAAGGAGAGGCATGGGCGTTTGGCTTCAGCGATCTTGATCAGCAACGTTCGGATCGCATGCACGACATATTGCGGTTCCTGCATCGCGAGAACGACGAGGTCATAACGCTCGGGATCGACCGCTTCCGGGACGGCTGCATCGACATGGCCCGGAAGGTCTTTGGAATGGATCGTCCGGTGCTCCTCCTCACCTCTCAGCTTGAGACGTACCACCGTACCATGCTCGTTGATCAGTGCCGCTGTCGCTTTTCGGCAGACAAGCGTGACGTTGTGACCGGCCATCAGCAGCTTCGTTCCGAACAGCGACCCGTAGGAAGCGCCAAGGATCAAGATGTTGTAGCGCATGTTGTGTCTCTCCCATGCCACTCTCGTTACAACGGCCGGATCAATCCGAACGCACGTCCATTGCCTATCCTATCGCCGCCCTGGTCAATCCCTTCTTGCTGTCAATAATGACGCAGGAAGGGACCTCTTTGGTGATGTGCTCGTTGGCTGCCAGAGAGCCTTGGCTGGTAACCTCCCGATATCATCAGCGGTGACTGGCCCAAGAATAGCGCGCGAACTGGTTGGATACGGCGGCCTCCGCCGCCGTTCCATCCAGCTCGTCAAGGATGACCCAATCGCTTTGGGTTTTTTAGATCACGCAGCAGCGACGCTAGTGACTTTCGGCATCATGGGTTTCGCAGCGTCTTGCAGCAAATAGCTTTGGGCTGCGGCAACACCGGATCCGAGTTCGACCTGATAGCCAGCGTCGCGAAGCGCCATTTCGGAGCCGGCAAGGGCTTGTAGCACCATCAGCTCGTTCAAGGAGCCAAGATGACCGATCCGGAACACCCTTCCCATAACCTTGGTTAGGCCTGTGCCAAGCGACAGTTGGTAGTTCTTGAACGCATGGCTAATGACATCGCGTGCATCAATGGTCTTGGGTACAACAATCGCACTCACTGTATCGGAATACCATTTTGGCTCCTTGGCACAGAGCTCGAGCCCCCAAGCGTGAACCCCACGACGCACGGCCTGAGCCAGTCGGTGGTGACGCGCATAAACGTTCTCTAAGCCCTCCTCGAACAAGATATCGAGGGACGCTCGCAGGCCGTGGAAAAGCGTGGTCGCCGGCGTGTAGGGAAAGTAGCCGTCTGCATTCAGCTTTATCATGTCGCCAAAATCGAAGAAGCAACGGGGTAGCTTGGCCTCTTCATAGGCAGCAAGCGCCTTCTGGCTAACCGCAACAATCGCGAGACCGGTTGGCAGCATGAAGCCCTTTTGTGAGCCGGAAACCGCGCAATCCACGCCCCACTCATCCATGCGAAAATCGATGCTGGCAATCGAACTCACGCCGTCGACCATCAGCAAAGCAGGATGGTCAAGATCATCCATGACCTTCCTGATCGCACCAATGTCTGACGAGACGCCTGTCGCCGTTTCATTGTGGCAGACTAAGACAGCTTTGATCGTCTTATCCTTGTCAGCCTCGAGGCGCTTTGCATATTCCTCGGGGCGAGCTCCCACACCCCACTCTGTCTCGATGATGTCGACGTCGAGACCGTGGCGCTGACAAAGATCGGCCCAGAGATGAGAAAATTGACCAAAGACCGCGATCACGACCTTGTCGCCGGGTGACAGCGTGTTGGTGATGACCGACTCCCAACCACCAGTGCCAGAGCCCGGAAACATGAAGGCTTGGCCAGTTTCGGTCTTGAAAACCTTCTTGAGATCCTGAAACAACGGCAACGTCAGTTTTGGGAAGTCTGGCGAGCGCTGATCTTCAAGTGCCACCGTCATGGCCCGCTGCACCGCCATCGGCATGTTCGTGGGTCCAGGAATAAAGAGACCGGGATTGCCTGACATAACACTATCTCCCTGTTCG
Organism: Geminicoccaceae bacterium; assembly: GCA_028285265.1. Lineage (GTDB taxonomy): Bacteria > Pseudomonadota > Alphaproteobacteria > Geminicoccales > Geminicoccaceae > JANQPX01. Next base: position 305,882 of record JANQPX010000053.1, on the reverse strand, counting down.
ATCCGTTGATGTACGGGCGTCAGTTGGATTAGCCACCGTAGATAGGGAAACGCTGGCAGAGCTCGATCGCACGTTGCTTGACGCTGGTTTCTATCGCCTGATTGCGATCAGCACCGTTAGCCGCGAGACCGTCCAAGACTTCGGCAATCATGCGACCGATGTCCTGGAATTCGGCGATACCGAAGCCGCGTGTGGTGCCGGCAGGTGTGCCCAGCCGAATGCCGGACGTCACCGTCGGCTTTTCTGGATCGAAGGGCACGCCATTCTTGTTACACGTGATGTGGGCACGTCCGAGCGCCTTCTCGGCATCAACGCCGGTGACACCCTTGGGACGAAGATCGACCAAAAGCACATGGGTGTCTGTGCCGCCAGCGACCAAATCCAAACCTTCGGACTTCAGCACCTCTCCAAGGGCCTTGGCATTCTCGACGACCGAGCGCGCATAGACCTTGAATGTTGGCTGCAACGCTTCACCGAAAGCGACCGCCTTGGCCGCGATGACGTGCATCAACGGTCCTCCTTGGAGACCAGGGAAGATCGCCGAGTTGATCTTTTTCGCGATAGCCTCGTCATCGGTTAAGATCATGCCACCACGTGGGCCACGAAGCGTTTTGTGCGTTGTTGTCGTTACGACATGGGCATGGGGAAATGGGCTCGGATGGACCCCCGCTGCCACGAGACCAGCAAAATGAGCCATGTCGACATGCAAGATCGCACCGACCTCATCGGCAATGGCTCGGAAGCGGGCAAAGTCGATGATACGCGGATAGGCGGACCCGCCAGCGATGATGATCTTCGGTTTGTGCGCTTTCGCCAGTCGTTCGACTTGGTCGAAATCGATGAGGTTGGTCTTTTCAGAGACGCCATATTGGACAGGCCTAAACCACTTGCCCGAAAGATTGGGCTTGGCACCATGGGTCAGGTGACCACCAGCGTCGAGGCTCATGCCAAGAATCACATCGCCGGGCTTGGTCAGCGCCAACAAAACGCTCTGATTGGCCTGTGAGCCAGAATTGGCCTGAACATTTGCGAATCCACAGCCAAACAGGCTGGTGGCTCGATCGATCGCAAGCTGCTCCGCGATATCTACATACTGACAGCCGCCGTAGTAACGCCGGCCGGGGTAGCCTTCAGCATATTTGTTCGTCAATACCGAGCCTGCAGCTTCGAGCACAGCACGGCTCACGATGTTCTCTGATGCAATCAGTTCGATCTCGTTTTGCTGACGATCGAATTCCTTGGAGATGGCATCGGCAAGTTCCGGATCCGTCGCTGCCAGATCGGCTTCGAAAAAGGATTGGTTCAACGTGTGGATGTCTGACGTCTGCAACACAACGGCTACTCCCTTGATCCGACGCAGTACCTGTCAAATGACCATGACGGCACCGCTCAACTGCTGTCTTGGATTAAGAGTAAGGTTTGCCAAGAACCGCCTCAATCCAAAAAATGGGAAAGTTTCTGCATAATGGGAAAAAATATTATTCATTTATTTCAAATAATTACTGTCTTTTTTCATCATAAATTGATATTTTTGGGAAAGTTTGCACTATATAAGAACAGAAGTTTCGTGTCTTTTTAGCAAGGAATCACGGCGATGGCGCGCAGCCGAATGGACCAACTAGGACATCGACGCGACAGCGTCGGGGCGAAGACCAAGGAGTCAGGAGGCATCCAGGTGCTGGACCGGGCCGTTGGCATTCTGGAAACGGTGGCCGCGGTGGACGGCATTACGCTCACGTCGCTTGCTCATCAGACCGGAACGACGACTTCCACGGCTCACCGTATTCTGACAACCCTCGAGACCAATGGCTTGGTCACGATGGATAAAGAACGAAAACTCTGGTTCATCGGCGTCACCGCCTTCCAGATCGGCAACGGCTTTCTCCGCAACCGCAAAGTTGTGGACATGGCCCGCCCTATCATGCGCGATCTGATGAGCGAGACAGAAGAATCGGTTAATCTCGGTATCGAAGACAGTGGCACCATCGTTTATCTCGCTCAGATCGAGTGCCATAATCCAATCCGCGCGTTTCACCGGCCAGGCACACGGACGCGCATCCATTCGTCTGCCATGGGCAAAGCGATCCTCGCGTCCTGGCCCGATAACGAGATCAAGAAACTGATGGAAAAGGTCGGTATGCCTGGCTTCACCCGAAAGACGTTGAGCGACGATCGACGGTTCTTTGCCGATTTGGAGAAGACCCGCGAACGGACCTGGGCGTTCGATGATGAAGAAGCGACGATTGGTATGCGCTGCGTCGCTGCCGCCGTTTATAACGAGTTCGGCGAAGTCGTGGCCGCAGTCTCAATTTCTGGCCCTACAGCACGCCTAACCTATGACCGTATCGGCGAACTCGGCCCGCGGATCAAACGTGCTGCGGCAGAGATGACAGTCGCTATCGGTGGTAAAGATCCGACAGATTAAACACGACGGGCATGGATGGCCCCCGAGGGGGCACAATCGTTTCCGCTGCTGATGCAAGATTGGCTGGCTCTGTCGGCTGTTTGACATCGTCCTCGTCGTCATCATCGCCGCAACGAACAAGCAGCGCACCGCAAGCGATCATCCCCAGAGCCGCGAGCGTCTTCCTGGAGGGCAACAAATAAACCTCCCCTTTGGCTGGTCATCAACCGCGATTATGCTAAGCGCGAGACGAGAGACTTGCATCAGCCTGAGCAACCTCGTCGATGAAGGCACGCAGTTTTTCTTCGTCCAGGTGCCCGTCAGTACGCACACCGCTGCAAAGATCAACGCCGAAGGGCTCAACCGCTTGGATCGCCTCACGGACATTGCTAGGTGTGAGGCCTCCCGCAAGGAATACTGGACAGGAACTGGCCTCGACGATCGCCCTGCTGATCGACCAGTCATGGGTTCGCCCCGTACCGCCGAGTTCCCTGACGTCAGCTGACGGCTTCCCAGAATCTAACAAGATCGCGTCGGCCCGTTCGGCGGCCGTTGCCGCGGCCTCGACACTCGCCTGCCCTTCGACGTGGATGACCTGAACTAAACGCCGGCTCGGCAAGGCCGCCCGGATGATGGGACAAGCGTCTGGCTCGACCTCATCGACAAGCTGCAGCGTATCCGCCCGGCAACGCCTTGCGTGATGGACAATCGCTTCGGCCTTGGTTTCACTGGTAAGGAGGAAGGTCGAGACTGGTGGCGGGACGGTATCGACGATCTCTGAGATCAACTGATCATCGATCACGCCAGGCCCACTCGGCATCGGGCCGACTAGACCGAGGGCATCAGCCCCCTCCCTGATCGCAAGGGCTGCTTCCTCGGGCGAGCTAATGCAGCAAATTTTGATGCGGGTCCGTCTCACGCCATGTCCCTACGCTTAGGCGGCTTCGGCGGCCTCACCATGGCGTCCCGCCCAAGCAAGCCACATCGCAGCTGTCCAGGAAAAATCGCCTCCACCACAGCCTTCACCAGTGACCGGGTCGAAGTATTCATAGAAGCCTTGCTCTTCGATCAGCTGCCGGCTACCCGCCTTGATCTGTTCAGCGAGCGCGACCTGTCCGGCTTCTGCTAGGCCGCGTGCGATCATGAAGTTCATCACCATCCAGACCGGCCCCAGCCAATAGCGCTTGGGTTCGAATCGAGCATGGTCAGGATCGAGGCTCGGAAGCCCGAAGGCGACATTGTCCATGATCCGGTGCAGATGATCGATCATCAAAGCGCGCTGCTCTTCCGAGCCCGCCCCTGCATAGAAGACCAATGCGGCTGCGGAGGAGATCGCATCGGAAAACTGACCACTACGCAGATCGCGCGCGCAAAAGGCGGACACATCGTCATTCCAGATCAGATTCGTGCCGACTTCGGATGCCGTGAGCCAGGCCCTAATCTCATCGGCTTCGACCGTCTTGCCAAAGCGTTCTGCAAGCCGCAACAGATCGCGATCGGCGCGCATAAGAATGAAGTGATTCCCCGGATCAGCAACGAAGAATTGGCCTTCACGCGCTATCGTATCTTGGTTCCAGCCTTGGTCGCGACCGAACGTGACCAGTGTTAAGAACCGGTCGTATTCCGCCTGCTTCGGTCGTTGATCAGCATCGACATGCGCGGTGTCACGGCGCTGATAGTTGCCAAGATCGGGCGCGATGCGGACCTGACGCATAGCATTGTCCCAATCCGCACTATTGTCCCGGCCCGACTCCCAAGGGTGAACCACGCCGATCACGCCCTTGCCATGGGGATCACGGTGTCTGTGAAACCAGCGATGATAAGCAAGAAGTTTATCAAAGAGGGAGCGCCCGCGTCGCTCACCCTCTTCGCCGCCCGCTTCCACCAAAGCGCAAACGACGGAGGCTGCAACGGGCGGCTGTGAATGGCCAGATGACTGGATCGCACCACCTGCCCGCCAGACAGAAGGCCCCGGGAAGTAGTCGGGATCGTCCCGGCGAAACAAGATGTGCGGCACCATGCCGTCATCCCATTGACCTTCGAACAGCATCTCGATCTCACGCCAAGCCCTGTCCTTATCAAAGGTGTGAAAGCCCAACGCCACGAAAACGCTGTCCCAATTCCACTGATAGGGATAGAGCCGCGACGTCGGAACGGTATATCCCCCCCGATCATTCGCCTTTAGAATCTCTATCGCCTCGCGATCGCGCACCGCCTGCACTCTTGCGTCCTTTCGCGCTCCCGGCCGTCAGACCGGTCCCCAGATAGGGTTGGAAATACAGGAAAATGGATGGGACGGGAACCATGGCAAACATCGAACCGACAATCAAATGTCAGCAAGACGGCGACGAATTGCTCAGTCTATTGAGCACGCCGACGACACAAGGCGCCCATGCCGAGTTCCCCCAAGCCCCCTCTATTCTGCCGCAAGTTGGTCGCCAATGTTGAACTGCAACTCAGCGAGGCGGGCGTAGAGGCCATCCTGCTCGATCAGTTCATGATGACTGCCCATGGCCGCCACCTGCCCCTCATCGAGAACGACGATGCGGTCGGCGTTCAGCACCGTCGCCAGCCGATGCGCGATGACCAAGCTCGTGCGACCTTTTCTTAACCGTTCGAGTGCCTCCTGCACGAGGCGCTCGCTCTCGGCATCGAGAGAACTGGTCGCTTCGTCAAGAAGCAACAATGTCGGATCACGCAAAACAGCGCGGGCGATCGCGATGCGCTGGCGTTGACCGCCTGAAAGCCGGACACCCTTCTCTCCGAGAAATGTCTCGAAGCCATCTGGAAGCTCTTCGATAAAACTGGTCGCCGCTGCGGCCTCGGCGGCCGCACGCACCTCATCATCTCCGGCATCTGGGCGGCCATAGCGAATATTGTCCCAAGCATTCGCCGAGAAGATCATTGGCTCCTGCGGCACAAGACCAATTCGTTGCCGAAGGTCAATGGGATCGATCGCCTTGATGTCGACCCCGTCAAAGGTCAAGTGACCAGCGGCTGGATCGTAAAATCGCATGAGAAGCTGAAAGATCGTCGTCTTGCCGGCTCCCGACGGCCCGACCAACGCCACGGTCTCTCCCGGCGCCACATCCAGGTCCATACCGCGCAGGACGTGCTTTTCGGGATCTAGCGGATAGGCGAAGTCGACAGCGTTGAGCTTGATCGCTCCTTTCGATGGTGTGGGCAGCGCCATCGGCTCGCCTGGCGCCTTGATAAGCGGTTCGGTGTCCAGGAGGTCGAACAGGCGTTCGGTCGCGCCGGCGGCGCGCTGCAGATCCCCCATGATTTCGGCAAGACCGCCAGCAGCACTCGCCACCACGGAGGCGTAGAACACAAAGGCCGCAAGCTCGCCGCCTGTGATCGTACCAGCAAGGACGTCATGCCCACCGATCCAAAGCACCACGACGATTGCACCAAACACCAGCGTAATGACGACAGCTGCCAGCACTGAACGCGCCCGCGCATAGGCTGTCGCTGCCCCGAAGGCTGTTTCCGCGAGCCGTTCGAACACCCCACGTTCGCGGCGTTCCTGCGCAAAGGCTTGGACCGTATGAACGGCATTCAATGTCTCTTCACCATGGCCTGAAAGGTCGCCGACGCGATCTTGAGCCGAGCGCGAGAGCGCGCGAACTCTTCGCCCGATCACAACGATGGGAACCACGACAAGAGGCACCACGACCAAGATCAATAATGTCAATTTCAGATTGGTGATAAACAGCAGGACGAGCCCGCCAAGGAGGAGAAGGATGTTGCGCAGGGCTTGGGAGAGCGACGCGCTGATCACACTTTGCACCACGGAGGTGTCAGCCGTCAGACGTGAAAGCACTTCTCCGGTGCGGGTGACTTCAAAAAAGCTCGGCGACAGACCAACAACATGGCCATAGACATCCTTGCGGAGGTCGGCCACCAGGCGCTCACCCAACCAGGTCACAAGGTAGGCTCGGGCAAAGGTGGCAAGCGCTAGCACGGCAACAACGATCAGCGCAGCCTTCAGCGCATGGTCGAGAGCCGTTGCCTGTCCGCTACCGAAAGCACCATCGATGAGGTAACGGAACCCGGCACCGAAGGCGAGCACCGCCCCAGCCGCAAGGATCAATGCAATAAACGTGAGCGCGACCTGTGAGCGGTAGGGTCGAAGGTAACCGCCCAGTCTGCCGAGCGCTCTCAGATTACGGCTGCCGGCCCGCATGCCGGCCTCTTTTGATTTTGAATGACGGGCACCTTCCATCAAAAAAACGCCTTTGCTGTCTTGTTGGTTCATCTTCATCGTGGGCAAGGGCTTGCCCGGTGGAGCCAGATCGCGTAGCTAGCCTGACTGAAGTCTCTGCGCAGTCAATTCCTCCAAAAACGGCGCAATAAACGTTCTGGACCCTTGCGAGGCCCAGCGTCATTGGCTATATACCGCCGGTCGCACGAAGGAGAAAGCGGGTGAAGAAAGATATTCATCCAGATTATCACGAGATCACGGTTGTGATGACCGATGGTTCGACGTTTCAGACGCGCTCGACCTATGGCGAGCCCGGCGGCACGTTGACCTTAGACATTGATCCGCTCGTCCACCCCGCCTGGACTGGCGACCGCTCGCGCATGCTCGAACGAGGTGGTCAGGTCGATAAGTTCAATAAGCGCTTCCAGAGTTTCAGGCGCAAGAAGGGTTGAGGGCGGTATCATGAAGATCAGAAATTCGCTGAAATCGGCCAAAAAGCGTGACAAAAATTGCCGCATTGTCCGTCGTAAAGGTCGTGTTTACGTCATCAATAAGACCAACCCGAGAATGAAGACTCGGCAGGGCTAACGCGCCCAGACTTTCGTTGGCCTTGTGAAGGGTGGTGCTTTTGAGCGCCGCCTTTTTTGCTGGTCGGAAGCAAAAACTGAAGCCGCCCCGATGGAGCGGTGAGCAGCGCTGCGAAGGACACTTATTGAACGGGTTAACGATGCCCTGTCCGTCAATCGAAAACTAACCGCGTTTTCATCCGGAGTGCGAAGGCTTTCATGGCACGATCGAGAGGGATCGTGGATCAACAAGGTCGTTGCCCTAGCGGTGTAAAAAAAACGCCCGTGCTAGACGGGCGTAAGGCGGGGCAAGTGGTCAGTTGATGAGCTACGATTTTGAGAAGAGGCTATCGGCGGACGCGATCTTAGCGGGGACCGGCGCCTGAGCTGGTGCCGCTGCATGAGCCCACCGAGCGTGCTCATTAACGGAATAGTACGGCGCGTACTCTGCGACCTCAGAATGCGGACGTATCTGGTTGTTGACGTTGTCGAGGATGTAGACGTCACCGGCGAGATAAACAGCGAGGACAGCATGTGCTAAGTCGCGGACCACGTCTTTGACGACCACGAGACGAAGCTGATCAGCCTCAAATCCCATTTGACGAAGTGTGACGTACTTGGCGATCGCATAATCCTCGCAATCGCCTGAATGCTCGAAAAATTCTGCTGGCGACGCCCAATAGTCACTGGTTTGGTAGTTGTAGCTGTCACTGCGATAGCGCCACTGATTGATGAAGCGATTGACAGACCTCAGCTGATCGATTTGGCGATGATTCCGTTGCTCTCGGATCATTGCCTGCCAAACCCGGACCGCTTTGGACCGGCTCTCGGCATAGTAGGTTTGCTCCTTCGCGATCCTGCTGAGAGTCGCCTTCCACTTCGGAAGGGCATCGAGATCATCCGTCCGATATTCAACGGTGTTGAAGAGGGCCGGTGCGCCGGCGGAAACGGGCGAGGCGATGAAGCAGCCGAGAATGGCGGCGGCGAGCATGGCGGCCTTGGAAAGCGTGTTCATTGCGGCGTTACCCCAGTTCTTTGATCTCGTTGAAGATCAAAGTAAGGGTTAGCGCTTAACGACTTTTTTATTTTCTAGATTAGGATTTATTGACTATAGGCAAAATTTGCCTATCCAACTGAAAACACTGCCGCTTTTCCGGGAATTTTTTTCCCACTATTTTCATGAGATCAGAATATCAAAGACAAATTTCTGCTCTATCACAACTTAAAATGAACGCCTTGTTACTGATTCACCACTTTGAAACCATGATAAATTGATCCCACGAAGGGCGTGACATATAGCATCCAAGCGATCAACAGGTTTGACGGGCTGCCGACGCTGCCACATCATGGGCCGCAGGTCGAAAGCCAATGACAATGGGATCCGTCGATGAGAATGCCTGAACCGAAGCAGGACAATCTCGCCAAGCGCGATCACGTGATTGAAACCCTTCGTTCCATTTTACCTGGCGAGGGTGTGATCGCGACCGAGACTGAACTTCGCGCCTATGAGTGCGATGGTCTGTCCGCCTATCGGGCCCTGCCCCTGGCGGTTGCCCTACCCTCAACGACAGAAGACGTTTCGACGATCCTTCGCTTTTGTAATGAAGAAGGTATTCATGTCGTGCCGAGAGGTGCCGGCACATCCCTTTCCGGCGGGGCACTTCCCGTGACCGATGGCATCGTTCTTGGCCTCGGCAAGTTCAACAAGATCCTCGATATCGACTACGAAAACCGCACGGTTACGGCACAACCCGGTGTGACCAATCTTGGCATCTCCAACGCCGTGCAGCATGAGGGCTTCTATTACGCTCCTGATCCCTCATCACAGATCGCCTGCTCGATCGGAGGCAACATTGCTGAAAACTCCGGCGGTGTGCATTGCCTCAAATACGGACTGACGACCAACAACGTTCTCGGTATCGAATTGGTGCTACCTAATGGCGATATTTTGCGGATTGGCGGAAAGCACCTCGACAGCGAAGGCTACGATTTTCTGGGCCTGATGACGGGATCAGAGGGTCTTTTGGGGATCGTTACGGAGGTCACCGTCCGAATCTTAAAGAAGCCAGAAACCGCGCGCGCCATGCTGATGGGCTTTCCGACCAACGAACAAGGGGGCGACTGCGTTGCAGCGATTATCGCTGCAGGCATCATACCCGGTGGCCTTGAGATGATGGATCGGCCCGCCATCCACGCCGCCGAGGAGTTCTGCCACCCCGGCTACCCGCTCGACGTCGAGGCTTTGTTGATCTGTGAGCTCGATGGCCCCAAAGTCGAGGTCGATCATCTGATCGATACGGTCTCAGCAATCGCGCGACAGCATGGCGCTGTCGGCATTAAAGTCAGCGAGAACGAGGAGGAACGCCAACGCTTCTGGCTTGGCCGCAAGGCAGCTTTTCCTGCCATCGGACGGATTTCACCTGACTATTATTGTATGGATGGCACCATCCCGCGCAAGAAACTGCCCTATGTCTTGAAACGTATGGCGGAGATGTCTGACAAATTTGGGCTTCGTGTTGCCAATGTCTTTCATGCCGGCGACGGCAATTTGCATCCGCTCATTATGTATGACGCCAATGTTCCAGGCGAACTCGAGCGCACTGAGGAGTTCGGCGCAGAAATTCTCAAGCTTTGTGTCGAAGTCGGTGGCGTTTTGACCGGCGAGCATGGCGTTGGGGTTGAGAAACGCGATCTTATGCCCGTGCAATTCGGTGAGGACGACCTCAATCAGCAGCAGCGCGTCAAATGTGCCTTCGACCCGACCCAAATCCTGAACCCTGGTAAGGTGTTCCCCAAACTGCACCGTTGCGCAGAGCTCGGTCGAATGCATGTCCATCGAGGCGAGGTACGTTTCCCCGATCTGCCTCGATTCTAGCCCAGATTGACACCGATCTCGCTAGGCCAACCGCGAGGCAGCGAGCAGAATGATTCGGCTGCTAAATGGGCGTCTATCAATCGTTGTTAGGGCTCGCTCCAAGGACTCATGCCATCGCGGCCTGGAGCCGGGCTGAGAGAAAACAGGACAAAGCCCGTCATCGACCATGCATTGGCAGAGACGGCGAAAAGGCCACCGTCAAGGACGGCGCCCGCTTGCCCATCGTCCTATCGGTGAGTTCGTACGCGAGAAAAACGAGGACCGCGTCAGACGCAGCGACTTGGGCAGGAGACCGAATGTCTGTAACGCGTGGTTTTGAAGCCTAACGCTCTTGAAAAATCGCCCCCGTCGGCATGGGCCGGCGGGGGCGAATGAGGGAGGGAGGCACCGTCTGACTTGACATGATCGTTCTAGCAACCATGGGTAGAAAAATCAACAAAAAAGTTATTTCATCCATACTAACTAACTAATAGGTTGAAAATTGAGAGCAACTCTCCATGAAACAACGCGAGATTGCCCGTGACGTCGGCATTTTCGCCGCGTCGCTTTCCCCATCAGATCGCGTCAGGATAGATCGAGATTTGTCGCTAGAAATTTGGCCAGCTCGTACTGCATCGCTGAATCGAGCTCGAAGGCCACGTTGGTGCAATTCTCAGCAACATTGACGACCCGGCCGAGGAGCGGCTGCGCAAGGCGTTCGCTATGCAACTCGACCATATGACCGAGGGCAGACGGTATAGCGGGCTCAAGCCCCGCACCTTTGGGCGAAATATTCGAAATCACGCACATCCATGCCCCGCCGTCGAAAACCAGCTTTGCAGGGATCCGACTTGTGACGCGCTGATGGCGTCGCTGCTCGCGAGGATCTTCCGGATTCCAAGACATCAATTCAGCCAGATCGCCAGTGAACACCAATGCGACAACGGATAACGCTACCTAACTACTCGATTAGTCCTTAAAGAAGAGTTAACCTAAAGTAGAAAGTTTCTTCGAGCAATCAACAAATCGAGACCGCTTCCGCCAAGGCGACCCTACCCTCGTGAACACCGCCGATCATCGCGCCTGCCCCGGCACTCTTTTTGCGCAGGCCTTTTTTGTGCTAGAGAGCCAAGTTTGACAGCATGCCAAGGCGGCAACGACGCGACAAAGAACGGATCGGATTGAACGGCGATGGCGGGACATTCCCAATTCAAGAACATCATGCACCGCAAGGGACGTCAGGATGCGAAGCGCGCCAAGACGTTCATGCGATTGGTGCGTGAAGTCCAAGTTGCGGTGAAAATGGGAGGCCCCGATGCGTCCTCCAATCCCCGACTAAGGACGGCGCTTGCAGCGGCGCGCGCCGCCAATGTGCCGAAGGACAATATCGAGCGCGCGATCAACAAGGGCGCTGGCGCAGACGGCGAGAACTACGAAGAGGTTCGCTACGAAGGCTATGGCCCTGGTGGGGTCGCGGTGATTGTCGAGACGTTAACCGATAATCGCAACCGAACGGCTGCTGAAATCAGAACGGCCTTTTCGAAACTCGGTGGCTCGCTCGGCGAAACCAACAGCGTCAGCTTCCAGTTCGACCGTATCGGGGAGATCCACTATCCGGCAGAGGTGGGCGATGCAGACCATGTGCTCGAAGCTGCGATCGAAGCTGGCGCCGAGGACTGCCAATCCGATGATGCTGGTCACGATATCATTACCGCGCCCGACGATCTGAATAATGTGCGAGAAGCCCTCGAATCTGCCCTGGGCGAACCCGAGCAGGCACGTCTGAGCTGGCGCCCTCAAGTCACCGTTCCGATCAACAAGGACCAGACAGCGACGATGCTGAAACTCCTGGACGTGCTCGATGATAACGACGACGTTCAACGGGTGGTCGCCAACTTCGAGGCGGACGAGTCTGTACTGGAACAATTGAGCGCTTGATGCTTTTACTGGGGCTCGATCCCGGTCTGCAGCGCACAGGTTGGGGCGTGATTTACGCACGCGACAACGTGTTGAGCTTCCGCGCTTGTGGTGTGGTCACGTCAGATCCCTCCGACCCGTTGGCAGAACGGCTAGACGCGCTCTACCGGGGCCTCTCGGAGGTCGTGCACGGCTTCGCACCGGATGCGGCTGCCGTCGAAGAAACCGTCATCAACCGCAATGCCGGCTCATCCCTCAAGCTCGGTCAAGCCCGAGGTGTCACCTTGCTGGCTGCTGCCCATGCTGGTGTCCCCGTCACTGAGTACGCGTCGAAAACGGTCAAGCGCGCTGTAGTCGGCACAGGTGGTGCCGAAAAGCGTCAAGTGGCGATGATGGTTCAGACGCTCTTGCCTGGGGCAGGATCGGTCAAGGGTGATGCTGCCGATGCACTCGCCGTTGCCATCTGCCACGCGCATCACCGCACGTCACTCGCCGTCATGCTCGATCGAAGTGCGGCGACATCTCCATGAGGAAAGCCGGCCTATGATCGCCCATTTATCCGGCCGTGTCTTCGACATCGGTGATGACTCAGTGATTATTGATGTCGGTGGTGTTGGCTATATTCTTTATTGTTCCGCAAGGACACTGGCCAATTTACCCGCTGCCGGTGAGGCAGTATCGGTCCATGTTGAAACCCAATTTAAGGCGGAGAGCCTCACGCTCTACGGCTTCGACGCAAGCGCTGAGCGGGCTTGGTTTCGCTTGCTACAGACGGTTCAAGGCGTCGGTGCCCGGGTCGCCCTTGCCCTTCTCTCTGCCCTGACGCCCGACCAACTTGCGCAAGCGATCACGGCTAAGGACAAATCCGCCTTCACGCAAGCAAACGGGGTCGGGCCACGCCTTGCCCAACGGCTGATTAGTGAGCTTCAAAGCAAGGTCGGCGAGCTGCCAACATCACCGGGCCTAACGATGCCCGGACTGGCGGCTGTGGCGGACAAGGCTGCAACTGGCCCCTTAGAGGATGCTGCGTCCGCCCTGGTCAATCTTGGCTATGGCCGAAGCGAGGCGCATGTCGCAGTGACCAAAGCGGTGGCAGATCTTGGCGACGGTGTCGATGTCGAAACCCTGATCCGTGCAGGACTTCGCGAATTGACGGCACCTCTGCAAAGCCGAGCCAAGTCATGAACAAAGGCGTCGCGCGACGGCAAGAGGTGGCGACATGCCAGAACGACGCTGACTTCGCGGTGAGGCAGGAGGTCACTGAGCCACACCGAGCTGATGTCCGCCGCGACGAGCATGGGTATGGCGATACGCCAACGCCTGTGTATGATCGCGTTCTCTCCGGTCTGCGGCCGATGGGCCAGCATGAGGCAGCGTAACCATGGCAATGGCAAATGAATCAGCGGGCGATGGCAGGCTGATCAGTCCGGCGGCCGCGTCTGATGACGCGGACGTGTCGCTTCGTCCCAAGCGACTGGACCAGTTTATTGGTCAAGCCCAGTTGCGAACGAACCTCCGCGTGTTCATCGAAGCCGCTAAACAACGCCAAGAGGCCCTCGATCATACACTGTTCGCAGGCCCCCCCGGTCTCGGCAAAACGACGCTCGCCCAGATCGTTGCAACGGAACTCGGTGTCGGCTTTCGCATGACATCCGGTCCGGTCATCGCTCGGGCTGGTGATCTGGCCGCACTCTTGACGAACCTCCAACCGCGGGACGTGCTCTTTATCGATGAAATCCACCGCCTCAGCCCCGTTGTCGAGGAAGTTCTTTATCCAGCAATGGAGGATTTCCAACTCGACTTGATGATCGGCGAAGGGCCAGCGGCACGTTCGGTGCGCATTGATCTGCAGCCGTTTACGCTTGTCGGGGCAACGACGCGCACGGGCCTCCTGACAACGCCACTTCGTGATCGCTTTGGCATTCCCCTTCGACTGGACTTCTACACGCATGAAGAGCTGGTTCAGATCGTTACTCGCGGTGCCAGCCTGCTTGACATGCGCATTAACAGCGATGGCGCTGCCGAGATCGCTAGGCGCTCTCGCGGAACACCGAGGGTCGCCAAACGCCTGCTCCATCGCGTCCGCGACTTTGCCACGGTATCGAACATCGACACTGTGGACTCGACGACTGCCGACCAAGCCCTGACCAATCTCGATGTCGACCGCCTCGGGCTCGATAGCATGGACCGGCGCTATCTGCGCTGCATTGCCCAGAACTATGACGGCGGCCCTGTAGGCATCGACACCATGGCCGCCGCTCTCTCCGAGCAACGCGATACCTTGGAAGAAGTCGTGGAACCCTTCTTACTGCAACAGGGCCTTTTGCAGCGCACCCCGCGTGGACGCTTCCTGACGCGCCTTGCCTGGGAGCATCTCAAGCTTGTGCCTCCCAAGAGCAACGCAGCCAATGATGACCTCTTTGCCCATCTCGATTCGGACCAGGCTGATCCTTGATGACGGCGCCCAGTGGCCACCATCTTGGGCAGCATTGCTTCCCCATTCGCATCTATTACGAGGACACAGACTCCGGCGGTATTGTCTACTACGCCAATTATCTGAAATTCGCCGAGCGTGCGCGTACAGAAATGCTACGCGAATGCGGCTTTGAAAGCCGCGCGTCGAACGATCAATTCGGTCTCGGCTTCGTGGCCCAGCGCTGTCTTGCCGAGTATCGCCGACCGGCGAGGCTCGACGATATGATCGAAGTGAGAACCCGTGTTGACACGATACGGGCGGCCTCTATATCGCTCCAACAAGATGTCTATCGCGACGACATACTTCTCGTATCGATGGCAATTCGCCTCGCGATGATCGACCATAAGATGAAACCGACTCGCCTCCCAAAGATGTTGATTGAGGCGCTTTCGCAACAATATAAGGTTGGAAATTGAAGAAAGACGGTCGTATCAAGCTTCGAGCTTGACACCTCCGGGTGAGATGCGTTTTTGATCGTGGACCTTGGGCTCGGCTTCGTTTTCGACTTGCCGCTTTCGCTCATGCGGCGCTCCCTCACAATCACTAAACCCGAGCAAGTCCGCCGGATGGCTGTGATAGAGCACAGGATAACAGCATGGCAGCAGACAGTAGCATCGCCACAACAGGCCTAGGTGGCGACGAGGCTACCGGCATGAGCATCATGTCATTGGTCGGTCAGGCCGACTTGGTCGTTCAGGGGGTGATGTTGATCCTCCTCCTGTCGTCACTATGGTCCTGGGCGGTGATTTTCCAGAAAGTTTGGCGGTTTCGAAGCTTGAACAGCCGGGCCCGCGTGTTCGAACGAGAATTCTGGTCAGGTGCCGCCCTTGACGACCTTTATCGCAGGCTTGGCACCCAGCCCGATAATCCCATGTCCGCTGCCTTTGCTGCTGGCATGGAAGAATGGCGCGACGCACCACGCCCTAGCCGGGCGAGCAGCGCGTCCGCGCTGTTAACACGTGTCGGCAAAGTTATGTCACTTACCGCTGAGCGCGAAATCGAGTTGGTCGAACGCCATCTCAGTTCGCTTGCAACCATCGGTGCGACGGCTCCCTTCATCGGTCTCTTCGGAACGGTTTGGGGGATTATGGGCAGCTTTCAGGCGATCGCACTCACCAAGAACACCACGCTTGCTGTGGTCGCACCAGGCATTGCAGAAGCGCTGCTTGCAACAGCTTTCGGCCTGATCGCAGCCATCCCTGCTGTGGTCGCCTACAATAAACTGTCCAGTGATGTTGATCGCTACGCCGGCAGGGTTAGCACCTTTACCGACGAGTTCACGGTCGTGCTCTCACGTGAGTTGGACGACGGCCAGGGTGGCTATGACGCGACAAGGGCTGCCTGACCTTGGCTATCATCAGCTCTGATACCACCACGAGACGAGGCGTTGGCCGTCGCCGGGCCAAGCCGATGTCAGAAATCAACGTCACGCCGTTCGTGGATGTCATGTTGGTTCTGCTGATCGTCTTTATGGTGACGGCTCCACTGTTGACCGTCGGCGTCAATGTCGATCTGCCCAAAGCAACGAGCAGCCCCCTGCCTGGACAAGATGAACCATTGTCGGTCAGCGTCGATCGCGAAGGTCGAATCTGGATTCAAGATTCGGAAATCGCCATCAACGATCTTGGCCCGAGACTACTCGCCATTCTCGAGACCAAACCGGAGACGCGCATTTTCGTGCGCGGTGATCGGGTGATCGATTATGGTCGTGTCATGGAGGTCGTGGGCACAATCCACGATGCTGGCATCGAGAAAGTCGCCCTGGTGACCAAATTGCGTGATCAGGACCAAACGCCGATCGCGATCGAGGCCGACGATGGCACGCAATGATCCTCTCTTGAACCAAAGGGCCTCTCGTCCCGCCCCGGCTCATCGCTCAATGACCAGCCTGTTCGACCAGGAACGGAAGCGGGTCTGAAGCCGATGGGCGGCGCTGGCATAGCCTCCATCGCTTTACACGCCGTCCTTGCGGTTGTTGTTATCTTTGGCATGCCTTCGTTTGGCCGACCACCACCCGCGATCGAAGAGACGGTGGTTGTCGAGCTCGTCAGCGATCTTGACGTCCCGACAGACCAACCCGCAGCACCTGAACAGGCGGCGACGGCCCTGCGTGATCAGGAGGCTGCCAAGTCGTCCGAGCCGGAGCCAGAACCTGAGCCAGAACCGGAACCCGAGCCGGAACCAGAACCCGAGCCAGAACCGGAACCCGAGCCGGAACCAGAACCCGAGCCGGAGCCGGAACCAGAACCCGAGCCAGAACCGGAACCCGAGCCAGAACCAGAACCCGAGCCAGAACCGGAACCCGAGCCGGAGCCAGAACCCGAGCCGGAGCCAGAACCCGAGCCGGAGCCAGAACCCGAGCCGGAGACGGCGGCGCCGCCGCCAGTTCCTGCCCTAAAGCCGCAGATCGCAAGTCCTGAAGCTGAACCAGAACCTGAGCCGGAACCTGAGCCGGAACCTGAGCCGGAACCTGAGCCGGAACCTGAGGAAGAAGATCAGTTTGCGGCACTCCTAAAGAGCGTTGAGGACCTCGAACGTAAGGTTCAGGCAGATGATCAGCAGGAAGGCGAAGGCCGCATTGTCGACGGTGCAGGCGTCACCGATAGCAGCGCTCCGGGCGAGGCGATCACCTTGACCTTCAGTGAAGTGGACGGTCTGCGATCGCAAATCAGTCGTTGTTGGACCCTGCCCGCAGGCATCGATGGCAACAAGATTCTCGGCATGGTGGTCAAGCTTCGTATTGAAGTCCGCCCAGACCGAACAGTGCAACGGGTCTCTATTGTCGACCGTTCGCGTCTCGATTCCGACCCGACCTATCGAACCGTTGCGGAAAGTGCACGCCGCGCGGTAGATAGGTGCGGCAAACTCAACCTGCCAGAGGACAAATACGACCTCTGGCGCGACATTGTCATGACGTTTAGGCCAGAGGACGCGGTGAACGGATGATATCGAGCACGGGAGCTATGAAGCGATGGTCATGGTCGTTACTGATCGCATTTTTTCCCCTCCTCACGTCTGCACCGGCGACAGCCCAGCTCGAAATTGACATTACCGAGGGTATCGTCGAACCCTTGCCAATCGCTGTCAGCGAATTGTACGGCAACAATCCAGAAGCGCTGAAGCTTGGCCGCGATATCGCCGATGTGGTGAGCGCTGATCTCGAAAGTTCAGGTCTGCTTCGACCCCTTGATCGCCGAGCCTTCATCCAGTCACCCGAGGAGCTTCAAAATCTCCCGCGTTTTGCCGACTGGCGGCAAATTAATGCGCAGGCACTTGTGACCGGAACGGTCATCGCCGGCGAAGGCGCCAACGAGCTGACGGTGGAGTTTCGCCTTTGGGACGTTTTTGCAGCGAGCCAAATGCGCGGCCTTCGCTTTAATGCCAATGCCGATCAATGGCGCCGGGTGGCCCATCGTATTGCCGATGCCGTCTATCAGCGCATCACAGGCGAGGACGGCTACTTCGATAGCCAAATTGTCTATGTGAGTGAAACGGGCCCAACCCTCGACCGCGTCAAGCGCATCGCCGTGATGGATCAAGACGGCGCCAATCACCGTTTCCTAACAGATGGTCGGGATCTGGTGCTAACGCCGCGCTTTGATCCCAAAGGCACGAGCATCGCCTATATGGCGTACCGCAGTCAGGTGCCGCAGATCTACCAGCGGAACCTCCTGACCAACACGGAACAGCCGATCGGTAATTTTCCCGGCATGACATTTGCGCCAAAATTTTCACCCGACGGCTCACGCCTCGCGATGTCGTTAGCGACGAATGGCAATACTGATCTTTACATAATCGACCTGCAGAACGGCCAACCGGTTAGCCAGCGACGACGGCTTACCTCCAGTCAGGCGATCGACACCTCGCCCTCCTTTTCGCCAGACAGCCGCCAACTCGTCTTCAATTCCGACAGAGCCGGCTCGCCCCAGCTGTACACGATGTCGGTCGATGGCGGCGAAGCGAAACGCATAAGCTTTGGCGGCGGCAATTATGGAAGCCCGGCCTGGTCGCCGCGAGGTGATCTGATTGCCTTCACCAAAATCAAAGGTGGCCTCTTTCATATCGGCGTCATGAAGACCGACGGCAATGATGAGCGGCTGCTGACAAGGAGCGCTCTCGACGAGGCGCCGACGTGGTCGCCCAACGGCCGCGTAATCCTGTTTAGCCGCAAGAACTATTCAACCAATAGGATCCGGCTCTTCTCAATCGACGTCACTGGTTACAATGAACGCGAGCTGCCAACGCCACTGGATGCTTCTGATCCGGATTGGTCAATCTTGATTCCGTGATCACATCGGCCTATTCAACAATGCGCAATCACGATGTGAATTTAATAATGGCCACCATGACCTTGCTCATCGACAGCTTGTCGAAAGCAGTTTGAACCGACGGAGGCTTCCGTCTGAGGATCTTGGAGGCATTGGGAAACGCTAGATGTTTGTTTCTCACGAGGCACTGGAATGCCGATAGGGAGCGATCGATGCTAAGGATTTCTTCGTCCCTGATAGCGGCTGCATATCTACTTGCAGCCTGTTCATCGAATGACAACTACGACTACGGCGCCGACGGCGATGTGGGCGCAGGCCAGCAATTGGCCACCAGCGAAAGCCCCATCAACAGTGATGGCCTGTCTGCCGATCAGCCGCAGCCTGGCACCCAAGAGGAGCTGGAGCTCTCGGTTGGCGATCGCGTGTTCTTTGATTATGACAGCGCCGTGCTGAGCCCAGTCGCCACCGAGACCCTCGACCGCCAAGGTGCCTGGCTTCGGCAGTACCCCAATTTGGTGGTCACCGTCGAAGGTCATGCAGATGAACGCGGGACGCGCGAATACAATCTTGCCATTGGCGATCGTCGCGCGACCGCCGTCCGCAACTATCTTCTGGCGTTGAACGTTCCACCCAATCAGATCCTCACCATCTCTTATGGTGAAGAACGTCCAGCGGAAGCAGGCAGCGATGAGAGTGCATGGGCGGCGAACCGTCGGGCCGTGACCGTCGTGACTGCCACGAACTGATGACACGAATGGGCCTCTCTCGGCGACGTGCCATCTCGCCCCGTGACATCAAGGCTGTCTTGCCAATGGCCTTGGGACTTGTGGGCTTGGCTTTAACGCCAGGGTCGTCGATCGCGGCCCCTATCGTGGTTCAAAATAGTCCTCTCGATGCTCGGGCCGTCATGCCGTCGGGCATCCAGCAGATTCAGGCGCAGCAAGACCCGGCCGCGCGCGCGAGGGAACAGGCTTATATCGGTAGACTGGAGGAGCAAATCCGTCGGCTTACCGGCCGAATTGAGC
Organism: Geminicoccaceae bacterium; assembly: GCA_028285265.1. Lineage (GTDB taxonomy): Bacteria > Pseudomonadota > Alphaproteobacteria > Geminicoccales > Geminicoccaceae > JANQPX01. The sequence goes on along the minus strand of JANQPX010000053.1, from coordinate 286,165 downwards.
AGCTCGAATACGACCAACGCAATACCAATGGCCGTATCGATCAACTCATTGAAGACCTTGACCAACGCCTGCGCGCGTTTGAACAAAGCGGTGGTAACCCTTCGAACGTGGCAGAGGACGGCACGGCGCCTGCGCCTTCGAACGAGCTCGGACAGGCAGAGCAAGCGCTGAATGATCTCGCGACAGCGGCGGCGGACCAAAACGAAGCCCCAGGCGACGGTAGCCTTGGCAGTGTGCCTGAGAGCGCTCTTGCCAATCTTCCGAGACCCAACCCAGCCGACGTTGCCGCGCCGGAAAAGAGCACGCTGACACCGGAACAACAATATGAGAACGCCGTCCAGCTGCTTCAGGCTGGGGACTATCAAGGCGCGCAAGGTGGCCTTGAGCTCTTTCTCGACCTTAATGCCGACCATCAGCTTGCGTCGAATGCTGCCTATTGGCTCGCCGAGACTCACTATGTGCGTCAGAACTACTCGGCAGCAGCAGCTGCCTTTGCCCGCAATTATCGCAGCTATGGTAGTGATTCGGCAAAGGCCATCGACAATCTCTTGAAGCTGGGCATGTCACTCTCCAATCTCGGTGAGCAAGAGAAAGCCTGTCTCACCTATGACGAGCTGAACAATGCCTTTCCCAAGCGACCCGCTCATATCCAACAAGCACTCTCCAGAGAACGCGCCCGCGCTCAATGCGGGTAAGATCGCCGGAGATCGCTTGAAGACTGTCATGGTCTTGGCCCAAGATAGGCGGTCGCAGCAACAAGAACGCTAAGACATCATCCAAAACGATGGAAGCGCTCGACGATCAGACGTTTGCCGCTTGCATGGCGGTGCTTGAACCGTTCGAGGACGCGCCCTTTTTAGCCATCGCGGTCTCCGGGGGTGCCGATAGCCTTGCGCTCACCCTCCTCGCGAACCGATGGGCACGACAACGCGGAGGCCACATCGTCGGCCTGACCGTTGATCATGGGTTGAGATCCAGTTCAGCAGACGAAGCACGACAAACCGGCAGGTGGCTTCACGCCCACCATATCGAGCATCACGTCCTCACATGGACTGGCAATAAACCACGATCCGGCCTCCAGCACCGCGCCCGGGAAGCGCGCTATGCATTCTTGACAGACTGGTGCCGACAACATCATTGCCTCCACCTGATGACAGCCCACCATCGCGTCGATCAAGCAGAAACCGTTGCTATCAGAAAGGAACGGCAGAGTGGTGATACCGGCCTCGCTGCGATGGCTGTGATTCGCGAACTGCAAGGCCTTCGTCTGCTTCGTCCCTTATTGGGCATTGACAGGTCTGCGCTAGAAGCCAGTCTCCAAGCCGCCAAGCAAAACTGGATCAACGATCCGACCAATGCCAATCCCGCCTTTACACGCAACCGCCTTCGTCAGACCGACCTGGATATCGACGCGCTTCTCCATGAGGCTGAACGCTACGGGAAACGCCGGTCGAGCGCCGATCGACGACTCGCGACGACCCTCGTTCACAATGTGCGGATCGATCCAGCTGGGTTCGCCAGGCTTCAACGGCAAGGCTTTCTGGCACTACCCGAAGGGGACGCGATTGACCTTTTGGTCAGGCTCCTCATCACCGTTGGCGGCCGCCCCTACCCGCCTCGAAAGCGTGCGCTCCTTCGGCTCGTAAATACCATGCGTCAAACGCATCTGACAGGGGACACACAACCATCGTCAGGAACCCTCGCCGGCTGCCGCATACTCAGATACCGCCGTGAGTGGCTGATCTGTCGCGAGCGTTTGAACGAACGCCCGGTCGATCTCATTCACGGGCAACCGCTTCGTTGGGAGAGCCACTTCAGGATCACCCTCAAGGCCCGGCATGATGGACTGACGGTCAAACCGCTAGGAGATTGTGGACGTTGGGCTGAGAACACGCTGATCTTAAAGGAAAAAACCCGAACCTTACCGGGGCCTGTTAAGGCGCGCCTCCCGTCAATTTACCGAGGCGATCGCCTGCTCGCGGTACCGGCTCTTGGGCTCTTTTCAGATGAGCTGCCACCAGCGGCGATCAATCTTCGTTTTTGTCCCGATTTACCTCTGGCGAATGCCGGCTTCATGCCCCATATAAACAGCTCGCTTTGTGAGCGAAGCGTTGTCTTGGAAAGACGTTAGCTTATGTTAAAGAGAGTGCGGTTATTGTGGAACCGCAAGGTTGGGTAAGGCATCACGGCCACGAGAATGCAGTTAACCTTTTCTTTCCAACCTGTTGAAGTTTCCCGACAAAATGTACATTCTGTCGGGATGATGTCGGTTAAGCCGGCGAGATGGAGAGGTATCTGACGTGAACAATTTCACGAAGAACTTGGCGCTCTGGGTCATCATCGGTCTGTTGCTCATTGCGCTCTTCAACTTGTTCCAGAACCCATCCAGCCGAAGCCCACAATCGAACTTGTCCTATTCCGACTTCCTATCCGAAGTCGACCGGGGTCGGATTAACGATGTCACGATCCAGGGTAAGACGATCAATGGCCACTTCACTGATGGCCGTGCCTTCAGCACGTATGTGCCGCCGGAAGATCCCAACCTGGTCAACAGCCTTCGCCAGCGCGGTGTGACCATTACCGCCGCACCGGTCGATGACAGCATGCCATCACTTCTGGGGGTGTTGGTGTCCTGGTTCCCGATGCTGCTCTTGATCGGCGTTTGGATCTTTTTCATGCGCCAGATGCAGTCAGGCGGCGGTAAGGCCATGGGTTTTGGCAAATCCCGGGCGCGGCTCCTGACGGAAAAACATGGCCGCGTCACATTCAATGATGTCGCTGGAATCGATGAGGCCAAAGAGGAACTCCAGGAGGTTGTTGAGTTCCTTAAGCATCCTCAAAAGTTTCAACAGGTCGGCGGCCGCATTCCAAAGGGTGTGCTGCTTGTTGGCCCTCCAGGTACCGGTAAAACGCTCCTGGCGCGTGCGATTGCCGGTGAAGCCAATGTGCCATTTTTCACCATCTCCGGTTCTGACTTCGTTGAGATGTTTGTTGGCGTCGGCGCATCGCGCGTTCGCGATATGTTCGAGCAAGCGAAAAAACATGCGCCGTGCATTGTCTTTATCGATGAAATCGATGCCGTGGGTCGGCATCGCGGCGCAGGCCTTGGCGGCGGCAATGATGAGCGTGAGCAGACCCTAAACCAGCTCCTCGTGGAGATGGACGGTTTTGAGGCGAATGAAGGAGTGATCCTGATCGCTGCGACCAACCGGCCAGACGTGCTCGATCCCGCACTCCTCCGCCCCGGTCGCTTCGACCGGCAGGTGGTGGTTCCCAATCCCGATGTTTTGGGACGAGAGCGCATTCTTCAGGTGCATATGAAGAAGGTGCGTGTCGGGCCTGATGTCGATGCGAAGGTCATTGCCCGCGGCACGCCGGGCTTTTCCGGTGCTGATCTCGCCAACATCGTCAATGAGGCTGCCCTATTGGCCGCGCGTGCCGGCAAACGTATGGTCAGCATGATCGACTTCGAGGCAGCCAAAGATAAGGTGATGATGGGTGCCGAGCGTCGTTCGATGGTGATGACCGAGGACGAGAAGAAACTCACGGCGTTCCACGAAGCAGGGCACGCTCTCGTGGGCCACTTCTCGCCTGCTTCTGATCCCATCCACAAAGCGACGATTATCCCACGGGGTCGAGCCCTGGGCATGGTCATGCGCCTTCCCGAAGGCGATCGCATTTCAGTGAGTCGTGAAAAGCTGGAAGCGGATATCGCGGTCGCGATGGGGGGGCGTGTCGCGGAAGAGCTGATATTTGGCCACGACAAAGTGACGGCCGGTGCTTCGTCAGATATTGAGCAGGCCACCAAGATTGCCCGTCATATGGTGACCCAATGGGGCATGAGTGATAAGCTTGGGCCCATTGCTTACGGCGAGAATCAACAGGAAGTTTTCCTCGGTCATTCGGTCACGCAGAGTAAAAACCTCTCCGAGGAAACAGCACAGCTGATCGATGCTGAGATCCGCCAGCTCGTCGATACCGGCTACGATAAGGCAAGGACGTTGATCAACGATCATATCGATCGTCTCAACGATCTCGCCAATGCCCTGCTCGAGCATGAAACGCTAACCGGCGACGAAATCAGCGCCATCCTTCGCGGCGAACCAATGCCGAAAGCGCCGCCACCAGAACCGCCAAGCGCCTCCGCGCCGTCGGGCGGCAAGCGTGGCTCGGTACCGAGCACCTCGCCTGCGGATGACGATGCCGAGGACACCGGTGGGATGGAGCCAAGCCCTCAACCTGGCGTCTGAAGGCTCGGGGAGGCAGTATCAGGTGCCCTGAGGCCGTCCCGCAGCAGGGCTGATCCAGGATGTGCCGGGCCCTAACTGGCTGTTGTGGCTTTGCAACGTCTTGCCGCATTCGCACGGGAAATCACCCGTTAACATTGCATTATCTCCTAGCTTTGCTATCAGAGCGCGGCTTCAAAGACTTTTTAAAGCCAACAATTAAACGTGATTTTGGGAGTCCGATGACACGCCAATTCTTTGGAACAGACGGGGTTCGCGGAACGGCCAATACGCCGCCTATGACCGCCGACATTGCCCTTAAGCTCGGCATGGCCGCCGGCAGCCAATTTATGCGTGGCGATCATCGGCACCGTGTCGTCATCGGCAAAGACACACGCCTGTCGGGCTACATGCTCGAACAGGCGCTGACGGCAGGCTTCCTCGCGATGGGCATGGATGTCACGATCCTTGGCCCCCTGCCAACGCCCGGCGTGGCGATGATGACCCGATCCCTCCGCGCTGATCTAGGTGTGATGATTTCCGCATCCCATAATCCGTATCAGGATAATGGGATCAAGCTGTTCGGTCCTGATGGCTTCAAGCTCTCCGACGAGATCGAGCTTACCATCGAGGACCGGCTTCGCGGCGTCGACAAAATCGAACTTGCCGCCCCGGACCGATTGGGCCGTGCGCTGAAGCTCGAAGGGTCTCGCGAGCGTTACATCGAAGCGTTGAAGGCAACGTTGCCCAAAGGCATGACCCTAAACGGGCTAAAAATCGTTATCGACTGCGCCCATGGCGCCGGCTATGTCGTCGCGCCGAAGGTTCTTTGGGAATTGGGTGCCGAGGTGGTGACGCTCGGCGCGGCGCCAAACGGTTTCAACATTAACGACGATTGCGGCTCCACTCACCCCCAAGGCCTGTGTGCCGCCGTCACGGAGCATGGCGCCGATCTCGGGATTGCCCTGGACGGCGATGCTGATCGCCTGGTCCTTGCCGACGAAAATGGCCAGCTCATTGATGGTGACCAGATGCTCGGCCTGCTGGCCAGCCATTGGAAGCGTCAGGATCGCCTGGGTTCCGACACAGTGGTCGCGACCATCATGTCTAATCTCGGCCTCGAGCGATTTCTCAAGAGCCAAGGGCTCGCCCTTCACCGCACGAAAGTCGGCGACCGCTATGTCGTCGAGCATATGCGAGCATCCGGCCACACACTCGGCGGCGAACAGTCCGGCCACATCGTCATGAGTGATTTCGCGACGACCGGCGACGGCCTCCTGGCAGGGCTCCAAATCCTCACGGCCGTCCGTGAATGCGACAAGCCGCTGAGTGCTCTTGGCCGGGTTTTTGACCCGCTGCCGCAGCGCCTGAAAAACTGCCGTCTCAATGGTGGGAAACCTCTTGAAGATGGCGAAGTCCAGCGCTGTATCGAAGCCGCGAATGACCGCCTGAAGGGTCATGGCCGCCTCCTTGTCCGCCCCAGTGGCACCGAGCCCCTCATCAGAGTCATGGTCGAAGCCGATGACGAAACCCTTCTGACCGACGTGCTCGACGAAGTCAGTGACTGCATCCAACGCCACGCCTGATTAGTCAGACGACATCAGGGACTCGCGAACTAACATATATGGGCACCGATGCTGGATCGCGCCCGATCCCATCGATCCATCATACCACTGATGGCTGGCTCCGATCCGACATCAGGGCTCTTTGGACTCGCGCCGTCGACGCTCGATCGAGCGTGTTCCAACGCTGACCGAGTTCGCAATGCCTCGGCCAAGACGTGCTACATGATGAACGACCTGAACTGCGTTGATCCCGGACATGTCGTTTAGGGCATCGTCAGCGGGACCAAATCGGGTCCTTAAGCTGCTGAAGAAACGCTTCGTGCGCCTCCATTTCATCAGCCGTGGGCGCGTGGTGTCGCGGCTCTCGCCGAACACGATCTTTCTTGACGCCGGTCCGATTGCGGCCGTCGCTGACTGCGAGGTCAAGACCAGGTTGTCGGCCGCCGATGAGGCCGAGATAGACTTCGGCCAACAACTCGGAGTCAAGCAAGGCACCATGTTTCGTACGAGCCGAGATGTCGACGTCGAAGCGTCGGCAAAGCGCGTCGAGATTAGCAGGAGCTCCCGGGAAGCGTTGACGAGCGAGGGCCAGTGAATCAATCACTCGGTCATTACTGATGGCCTCGTGACCGAGTTTTCCAAGCTCGAAATTCAAGAATTTCATATCAAAAGAGGCATTGTGGATGACGAGTTGGGCAGCCGAAGCCTCGCCATGGGCATCCTGCTCCAAAAAGGCCAAAAATCCATCAGCGATCGTCGCAAAAACCGGCTTGTCCATCAGGAATGCTTCCGTGATTCCGTGAACCTTCTCGGCTTCAGCCGGCATGTCGCGTTCCGGATTGATGTATTCTTGATAGGTGCGTCCGGTTGGGATGTGATTGACCAGCTCGACCGCCCCGATCTCGACGACCCGATGTCCATCGAATGGATCAAGACCTGTGGTCTCGGTATCAAGAACGATTTCGCGCATGCCGCTTCCTCTACTAGCGTCATCATACCGGCCCGTGCACCTGGGGCGCACAATGAACACGTCAGGATTATGCGGAAAAGGAAATCACCACGCAATCACAAGGCGGCCGCGCCCTGGCTCTCACGTAGCCCGTCAAAACACCGCCATCGTTGCACGGTCTTGGGAGACTCTATCTCGCTTCAGCTTCCTGGAGGCGATCGCCTTCGGGTTCGGCCGTATCATAATCGGATCGACCGGCCTCCTCAAAATCGCGCCAACAGACATGTAGTGTTCGGGCTCAGCACGAAATCGTCGACCCGAAGCAAAATCCTGGCGGCCTTGTGCGCGCCAGTTCATCTTGATGTTGTTGATGATTCGAGCCGGCCCCTGGACTTTGTCGCGCTTCTTAAACGCATCCGGTGTCACGCGAATGACGCCGTCAATACTCTCGACGATCAAACCCGTACGGGCCGCCAAACGCTCCATATCGTCAATGAGATCGCCAGGACGAAGAGCACCACCATGGTGACGCGCTTCAGACGCTTGCCTTGGTGCGTTGCGACGATCGACCGAGCGCCTGAATATCAGGCCAGGCGTTGTCATCATCACCAAGCCTCCTGGCCTCGCCGCCCGCAGCAACTTTTGCATTTGACCTACATCATCGTTCAAATGCTCGATCACTTCTGAGCACCAAACGACATCGAAAACACCGACGTCCCAATCGTCCTCGAGATCGACATTGTGAAAGGTGACGTTGATACCTTGGACCCGACGCGAGCGCCTGTTCAGATGCTCAGCCTGACGATCAAGGCCAACATAGCGCCCAATACGGCCCGTTTCTAACGTCGCGAGATGATGGAGCGCAACGCCAGCTCCGCACCCAACATCAAGCACACTTAGCCCCTCACCATCGAGAGCCTTAAGCTGGTGCAGTAAATAACGGCAACGGCAATGAGTGTCGCGGTCAAAAGTTGCAAAAAGATACGGCAACCCCACCATTTTTTGCAGCACTCGATCCAAATGTCTCAGCATCATGCGAACCTAAAAAGACGAGATGTCTGGCAGCGATATCCGTCTCCTGGAATATATACAAAATAGAAAAAATCAAGAAAATTATACGCGTATAAGTTTTAATTTTGATCGCGGCACTTCTTTCTTTCCCATAACGAAGACCGCGCGCGTCGACCCGCTCCTAGGGATCGGATATGGTCGGCTGAGGGAGCCCAATCGGATGACAATGCTCGGCCACGATGGCCGAAATAGAGGAGTTAGCATGCCGGGATTTGATCGGACCAAGAAACAGTTGGTTCTTGCCATGGATCACGCACGCGCCATGGGCGCCGTCGAAGGCTTGGAGGATCCTGGTGCTGTCATCGACATGGCCATCGAAGCTGGCGCCGACGCTATTATGACCAGTTATGGCGTGATCAAGCGCTTCAAAGGACAGCTGATCGGCCACATTCCGACGATCCTCAGGGTTGATGGTGGCCCTAGTTTCTATCGAGAAGACTGGCTCAAGAATACGGAATGGCGACTTCTTCATACGGTGGAAGACGCGCACGCGCTGGGCGTCGATGGTGTTTGTACGATGGTTTTCATGGGATCCGACGTTGAATTGGAAACCTTGTCCATCACATCGGATGTGGCCGGTGAGCTCTCCGGATCGTCAATGACACTCATGGTCGAAGCACTTCCCTGCCCGAGCGACCGGATCCCCGATGCCCTCGATGCCAAGGCTATGGCTGATGCCTGCAGACTAGCGTTCGAGCATGGCGCTGATGTGCTCAAGACCTACGCGACGGGAAGTGCGGAAAGTTTCCGGCAAGTCACCGCCAACAGTCCGAATCCTGTCCTAATAGCAGGCGGTGCCAAGATGGATAGCGAACGTGCCGTGATGCAAGTGGTACGGGACACGTTGGATGCCGGCGGCCGCGGTGTCGTCTTTGGCCGGAATATCTGGCAGAATCCGCAGCCCGCGAAGATGATCAAGGCACTTCGTCATCTGATCCATGATGACGGCACGGTCGACGAAGCGATGAACTTCCTCTCCTAAACGGTCAACGCCTTGCGTGCCGGTCAAAACGACCCGTTGTTACTCGGCGTGGATGCTGGCACATCGAGGGTGCGCGCTTTGGTGTTCACCCTCGATGGCCGTGTGCTGTCGGAGGGTGCCAAGGCCCCATCGACGCGACGCCCTCAGCCACGGTGGGCCGAGCACGACGCCGAAGACATATGGCAGGCATTTGTCGTGGCGGTGCGCGACGCCCTCGCGCCGATCGAACGACCCGAGCGCATCCGCGGACTTGCGATCAGTAGCGTTGGCGAGGCCTTTGTCCCGCTCGACGCCAAGGGATCGCCGACCTATCCGGTCATCGCCTGGTACGATCAGCGGCCTGCGGACATGCTCGTCAGCATCTTCGAGGTCATCGACCGGGATTCGCTCTTCGCCGTTACCGGCCTTGCCGCCGATCCGACCTTCAGCCTGATGAAGCTCCTCTGGTTGCGGGCCAATGCGCCGGACGCCATGCGCCGCACGGCCACGATCCTCCATATTACGCATTACCTCGCCTGGCGTCTTACCGGTATTAAAACAGCCGATTTGAGCCAGGCGTCGCGCACGCTCGCTATTGATTTACATCGCCAAAGATGGGCCGAGGATCTCATCCGAGAGGTCGGGTTCGACCCAGCCCTTTTTGCGCCGCTAAGGCCCCTGGGCGAGCGCCTTGGCAGGATCAAATCGACGCGCGCCAACCTTCTCGGCCTCGCGCCGGATTGTGTGGTCGGTGTTGGCGGTCATGATCACATCCTGGGCGCCCTTTCAGCCGAAGCACTTGGTCTCGGCACCATGCTGAACTCGCTTGGCACGGCAGAAGCTGTCACGCTTGCCATGGAGGCTCCCAACCGTGATCCAGAGCTCGGCCGGCGCGGTTTCAATCAAGGAGTCGTCGGCGTCGATGGACGAATAATCCCCTATGTCTTCGGTGGATTCCAGACAGCCGGCGCTTCGATCGAATGGTTCCGGAGTTTGTTCCGGGGCCAGGACGATTTCAACATCAGCCACGAGGCTCTCATGGCGAAAGCCGAGACGGTGCCACCAGGTGCATGGGGCGCGATCTTTGTGCCCGATCTGCGTGGGCGCCTGCTGCCTGTCCCGGATCCTTATTCCCGTGGGGCCTGGTTCGGGCTGACGGCCGATCATGATCATGCCAGTCTTTATCGGGCCCTATTGGAGGGCCTCGCTTTCGAGGCACGTCAGTCGATTGATGGCCTCGAGGGCATTACCGGGATCCCTGACATCGCACGGATCAGAGCGATCGGCGGCAATACCCAAAATGCGCTTTTGATGCGTATCAAGGCATCCGTCTATCGACGGACGATGACAGCAACCGTCATGCCGGAAGCAACGTCGTTGGGAGCAGCGCTTCTCGGCGGTGTCGCTGCAGGGCTCTGGCCTACTCTGGAAGAAGCCGTCGACGGCCTATCCGTCACCTATGATCGAATTGATCCGTCTGACCCTTGGGTCGACCTCTATGAGCAGATCTACAACGACGTCTACAAGAATGCCTACGATGCGCTGCGCCCCCTCAATCACGCTCTCAAGCGGATCGCGACATCATCGCCTGGTGTCTGAGTTGTGATGATCCGAGCCATGGTGGAGCGGCACAGAGCCAACCTGCTGCGATGTGTTGCGCCGCGCCGACAGGCCACATTGGCCAAAACCTGGCGACTCCACGAGGTCAATCCCGCCTTAACGGTCCTATCGCCGTCGCTTACGCCATTTCGAGAAGCGAAAGATAGCGAATGCAACCAAGCAACTGACCATGTCGCGACGCTTTCCAGATCAGTACCAAGAGACGCCAAAGGGCGCCTGAACTGCCAGCACGGTTTTGATGACGAGCACGATGCCGGCCCCGACGACAATGCCCATCCAAAATTCATAACTGCGCCATAAGCTCTCGTCGGGCGGTGCCTGAACCGCCACGACTCGTCTCTTAGGGATAATTTTTGGATCGCCCCGCACGACGTCGTTCCGCTCGTATTGGGCCGCGATGGGGGCTTGATGCTCGCGGCCAACATCGTCGTTGGCTGCATGGTCAACGATGCCGGTCGCTTCAGGGCGACACCAACCTACCGATGCTGACGAAAGCGGCTGACCGTCGGTTGGCGCTTGGTACACGCGGCCGATCGAAGGCGGGCCATCAAGACTTTCTTCCCAAGCTTTGGTCACCGCCCTTACCAGCATGCAGCCTTCGACCTCTCTCGTCTGTTCCTTGTGCCAAGACGCGACACCAGCCAGGCGTCATGGATCAGCAGTTGACGCAAGGGTAGTGGCCAAGTCTCAAGGAACCGTTAAGAATCCGACATGCTTGAGGGCAGGTCCCCCCAATCTTGTTGATGGGAGAGAGGCGATTAGCCATCATCACGGTGCACTGTCGAAAGGAGCGTTCCATGGCCGATACTGAACTCGATGCCCGCGGCTTGAGTTGTCCGCTCCCCGTCCTCCGCGCGAGAAAGGCCCTTAGAGCGCTTGCACCAGGCGCCATACTTCGGCTTCTCGCAACCGACCCCGGCGCAACGCGCGATGTTCAAGCCATGTGCGAAGCGACGGGTGATCGACTGATTGAGACTGACGACGCTGACGGTGTGCTCCTGTTTAGAATTGAGAAAGCGGGCTGATCGTCCGGCTCACGATCAGCTCGTGCGCGGAGCATCCTTGCGCGGCCAAACAGCTTGCTGTTTGCGAACGCAGGGGCTAGGTTTCCGTTTGTTTTTTCGACACCCACTCACCATCACGAGCCCAGTTTTGACGACCGTAAGCGAAAGCTCCCCCTCGCTGGTTCATCTAGCCCTGCCCAAAGGACGGATGGAGGAGGGCGTCCTAGCCCTGTTGAGAGATGCCGGCATCCGCGTCACGTTTGGAAAGCGTGGTTATCGCCCTTCCCTCTCACTGAGGGGCTTTGAGACCAAGATCTTGAAGCCACAGAATATCGTTGAGATGCTCCATTTGGGATCGCGCGATCTCGGCTTTGCCGGCGCCGATTGGGTCCACGAAAAGGGCGTCGACCTGCTTGAACTTCTCGACACCGAGCTCGATCCGGTCCGGGTCGTGGTGGCGGCACTACCTCCGTTTGCCACCGGCGGCATCGAGACCAAAGGAACGTTTCGGATTGCTTCGGAGTATCAGCACCTGACCGAGCAATGGCTCAAGAAAAAGAGCCTAGAAGCGCGGGTGGTTCGGACCTATGGCGCGACCGAAGTGTTCCCGCCAGAAGACGCCGATTGCATTATTGACAACACCGCGACGGGCGAGACGCTCAAAGCCAACGGCCTTGTCATCATCGATGAAGTCATGCGGTCCTCCACCCGTCTCTATGCCCACCCTCGCGCGATGGATGTCCCCGAGAAACGTGAACGTATCGAGCGCTTGATCCTCCTGTTGCGATCCGTCCTCGATGCCCGAGAGCGGGTGATGCTCGAGGTGAATGTATCTGGGGACCAACTGGCAGACGTCATTGCCATTTTACCGTCGATGCGCGAACCGACCATGTCACCGCTGCACGGTGATCAAGGATTTGCCTTGAAAGCCGCGATCCTGCGCAAAGATCTCCCCACCATCATTCCCGAGATTAAGGCCAGAGGCGGCGCGGACATTCTTGTGACCTCGCTTGCTCAGATCGTGCCATGAATGCGCCCAACAGGTCTCCGATCGCGCCCCGAAGTAGCCATGTCAGCCGCACGACATCTGAAACAACGATCGAACTTAAGCTTACGCTAGACGGTACCGGCAATGCGGACATTCAGACCGGCATTGGATTTCTCGATCACATGCTGACCAGTCTGACCAAGCACGCTCGCTTCGATCTGTCCCTTCAGTGCAAGGGCGACCTTGAGGTCGACGATCATCACACCGCCGAGGACTGCGCGCTCGCCCTCGGACAAGCGATCGATCAGGCCCTCGGTGAGCGGCGCGGCATTCGGCGATTTGCTCATGCCTATGCTCCCCTGGATGAGGCCCTCGCCCGGGTCGTCGTCGACCTCTCAGGCCGCCCTTCATCCGTTGTCGTCCTTGGCCTGAAGCGCGAAAGCATTGGTGAGCTCGCGTCTGAGAACATCACACATTTCTTCACGTCCCTCGCAGTCACGTCGAGGACATCACTCCATGTCGATGTTCTTCGCGGTGAAAACGACCATCATCGCGCGGAAGCGGCCTTCAAGGCGATGGCGCTCGCGTTTCGTCAGGCCGTTGCACGAGACGGCTCGGTTGATGTGCCGAGCACCAAGGGCGTTCTCTAGCCATGGCAACACCTTCCGCCTCGGATGCCCTGATTCTGCCCACCGGAACGGCTAACTTAGCTTCGGTCGAAGCCGCCTTTCAAAAACTTGGCGTCAGGACTCGTCGCGCGAGCACGCCTCTTGAGATCGAGGCAGCTAGCCGAGTCGTCCTCCCCGGAGTGGGCACCTTCGGTGCAACGATGGCGGGTCTTGAAGCCAAAGGTTTTACCGAACCGATGGCCGAACGCGTCAAAGCCGGCAGACCGACTCTGACAATGTGCGTCGGCCTGCAGGTCTTGTTTGAAGCGAGCGAGGAGAGCCCAGGCGTCAAAGGCCTCGGTATGGTCGACGGCACAGTCGGGCGCTTTCCCTCGGATGTCAGCGTCCCGCAATTCGGCTGGAACAAGGTGGAACCCGAGGATGGCTGCCGATACCTCAAAGCGGGCTACGCCTATTTTGCCAACAGCTTTCGGGTGCAATCCGCGTCAGGATGCAAGACGGCCGTCGCCCAGCATGGTGAGCCTTTCGTCGCCGCATTCGAGCATGGGGACGTTGTTGCTTGCCAGTTTCACCCCGAGCTCTCTGGCGCTTTTGGTCTTGCGCTGATCCGGCGCTGGCTGGAGGGCTGACCCATGTCGAAGCCAGGCTTTTCGCAATTGACGAGGCGCATCATTCCTTGCCTCGATGTCAGTCATGGCCGCGTAGTCAAGGGGATCAAGTTTCAGGGTCTGCGGGATGCAGGTGATCCTGCAGAACGGGCAGCCCTCTATGAGACGCAAGGTGCCGATGAGATTGTGATCCTCGACGTGTCAGCAACGCCAGAGGGTCGAGGCAACCAAGTCGAAACGATCAAACGTGTGCGGGCTCATATCAGCATTCCTTTAACCGTCGGCGGCGGTGTGCGCGTGGTCGACGATGCGGGTGCCCTGCTCGAAGCAGGTGCCGATAAAGTCTCGGTCAACAGCGCTGCCGTTGCTAATCCGGACCTGCTCACCAGTATCGCTGACCACTATGGCCGACAATGCACCGTGCTCGCCATCGATGCAGCCTGGCGGGATGGCCGATCGGAAGTCCTGGTCAAAGGCGGGCGAGAAGGCACGGGAATCGACACCGTCGGCTGGGCTGAGCGAGCCGTCAGCCTCGGCGCCGGCGAAATTCTGCTCACCAGTTGGGATCGAGACGGCACGCGAGAGGGCTATGACCTCGAACTAACCCGTATGATCGCCGATAGCGTGCGTGTACCGGTTATCGCGTCTGGAGGCGCTGCCCACGCCTCCCATTTGAAGGACGCTTTCGACGCGGGCGCCGATGCTGTCCTTGCCGCTTCGATCTTTCATGACAACGAGATGACCGTTGGCGACGTGAAGCGAGAGCTGATCGCCCGCAATGTCGCCATTCGGCCAATCGAGAGCGCAACAACATGATCATTCCTTCGATCGACCTGCAAGATGGAAATGCCGTCCAACTGATCGGTGGCGAGGAAAAAGCACTTGATGCTGGCGATCCAAGACCGCTCGCTGAGCTGTATGGTCGCGTCGGCGATATTGCGGTGATCGATCTCGACAAAGCACTCGGCACCGGAAACAATGCGGCAACGGTTCGGGATCTTGTCCGCATTACGCCTTGCAGAGTGGGTGGCGGTATCCGCGACATCGAGACTGCGATCGCCTGGCTCGATGCAGGAGCTACCAAGATCATCCTCGGCACGGCCGCTAAGCCAGAAATCTTAAGGCAGCTTCCGCCTGAGCGCGTGATCGTCGCACTCGACGCACGACATGGCGAAGTGGTGGTTGAGGGGTGGCAGAAATCAACAGGCCGTGGCGTGATCGAACGCATCGACGAGCTCAAAGAGCTCGCCGACAATTTCATGGTAACCTTTGTTGAACGTGAAGGACGCCTCGGCGGCACGGATCTTGAATTTGCCAAACAGATCAAGGACGCAGCAGGCAAGGCCGGCGTGACGATCGCGGGCGGGGTAACCTCGCCCGAGGAGATTGCGTCGCTGGACCAAATCGGTTGTGACGCCCAGATCGGGATGGCGCTCTATACGGGCAGACTTGGATTAGCTGAGGCCTTTGCGGCGCCATTGAAGACTGACCGCCCTGATCGACTTTGGCCGACGGTGGTTACGGATGAGCGCGGCGTGGCATTAGGCCTATGTTATTCGGACATGGAGTCGCTCAAGACTGCCTTGGAACGTGGGATCGGCGTGTATCATTCACGCTCGCGCGGCCTTTGGATCAAGGGGGAAAGCTCGGGTGCCACCCAGGACCTGATCAGCGTTGCTGTCGACTGCGATCGGGACTGCTTACGCTTCACTGTCCGCCAGGCGAACCCAGGGTTTTGCCACTTGTCGACCCGCACCTGTTGGGGCGAAGATCAAGGCTTGTCACAGCTGATCCGGCGCCTGGAGCAACGGCGCCTGGCGGCACCTGCAGGTTCATACACAGCGCGGCTTTTCAACGATTCTCAATTGTTGGGCGCAAAGCTCTGCGAAGAAGCCGACGAACTCGCGGCGGCATCTGACCGCGATCACGTAATCCATGAAGCGGCCGATGTTCTGTTCTTCACCCTAACCACATTGGCGGCAAACGGTATCGGGTTGGATGAAGTCGAAGCGGTCCTTGATCAACGGGCCTTAAAGGTGACGCGACGGGATTGATCGCGACAAACCTCAGCCGTCTCGTTGGAAGTCGGCGCGACGGTGCTTGTACTGAAAGGCGATCATCAGCGCTTTAGCCGGTCGTAACAATGCAAGGACCAATGCGATCGCCAAGGGCAACCAAAGCACCAGGTGCAACCAAACTGGCGGTTCGTAACGAACTTCGGTGGCGAGGGCGAGGCTCACTACAATTGCGCCGACCAGAAAGACGACAAACGGTGCCGGTCCGTCGCCACTGTCCTGCCCAGAAAGATCCGTGTCACAAACCCTGCAGCGCGTCCTGACCGAGAGAAAGCCCGAGAACAAGGGTCCGCGACCACAGGCAGGACACTTACACGAGAGGCCCACCATCCACGACGACGGCAAGGGCCCCTCAACCATCAGATCAAACAGCTGTCAGCTCAGCGGACACACCCGTGATCAGTGCCCAACACCAACGATGTTGCCGGCCCACCAGTAAACCCAACAGAACAGGAACAACCATACGACGTCAACGAAGTGCCAGTACCAGGCCGCCGCTTCGAAGCCGATATGCTTCTCGGCTTTGAAATGCGACTTGTACACCCGATAGAGACAAACCGCCAAAAAGGTGGTGCCGACGAACACATGGAAGCCATGAAAACCGGTCGCCATGTAGAACGTGGATCCGAAGATTTGGCTTGAAATCTGGAAGCCTGCCGGATGGTAGATGGTGTGAACATATTCGTAGACCTGGAAGCAGGTGAAGATCACACCAAGGCCGACGGTCAGCCAAAGAGGAAGCCGGGCCTTGTCATTGCGGCCTTCCAGGATCTCGTGGTGAGCCCAGGTGACCGTGCAGCCTGACAAAAGAAGGATAAGCGTATTGAGCAGCGGGATATCCCAAGTCGGGACAGGGTGAGCACCTTCCGGCAGCCAATTGTAACCTTCTACGGTTGCTGGGTCAGGGAACACCAGCGCGCCCCAGAAAAACGCCCAAAAGAACGCAAAGAAAAAGAGGACTTCAGAGGTGATGAACAGGGCCATACCCAGACGGAGGCCTTTTGAGACGACTTCCGTATGATCGCCTCCTGCACTCTCGCTGACCACATCACGCCACCAGCCATACATCGTGTAGAGCACACCGACGACGCCTGCCAGCAACACCCAAATAAATCCAGAAACTTCGCGCATCCAGAACAGCAGGCCGATCACCAAAACCAGAGCTGAGATGCTCCCGATGAATGGCCAGGGGCTTGGGTTGACCAAATGGTAGTCGTGATTGACTTCGTGGTGGTGGTCGGCTGCTTCGGACGGCGAGGCCATCGCGTCTCTCCTGGCTCGTCTAGTCAAAATCCGTGGTCAAAGCTGTCCCGCGGGAACCCAGGGCCCTGTCCCATTGGATCACTCGTGAGATCAGCTGATTCATGATGCTGGCTGCTCTTTCGAAGAGGCATCAACCAGCTTCTCCGTCTCATCTTCCAGCATGAAAAATGTGTAGGATAAGGTGATTGTCTTAAGATCACGCGTATTCGGATCGTCGAGAATGGCCGGATCAACAAAAAACGACACCGGCATGTCGACGGTTTCACCGGGCTGCAAGACCTGCTCGATAAAGCAGAAGCATTCGATCTTCGAGAAATAGGGACCGGCTTTATGGGGCGTCACATTGAAGGTCGAACTCCCGACCACCGCACGATCAGCGGTATTGGCGGCTCGATAGAACGCCAGCGTCTCTTCGCCGATAGGAATTTCGATTTCCCGTTGGACCGGCTGGAACTGCCAAGGAAGCTCGTCACCAATGCTGGCATCAAACCGGACCTTGATCGTTTGCTCAACGGCGCCTGGAACAACCTCAGAAGCGACCTGCGTGGTACCACCATAGCCCGTCACCTGACAGAACAGGCGATAGAGCGGCACAGATGCTGCTGTGAGACCAACCATCACCAAAATCACGCCAAAGAGCGCGTAGGCCGTTGCGAGATGTTGGCGCTTGGCGGTCATGAGGCGATGTTACTGCTGAGCTTGACGACGGTGATGACGTAAAACAAGACCACCAGCAAAAGAAGCCCCACGGCAAGCGCGATGTTTTTCCGACGCCGCCGGCGATGCTGTTCGGGGGTGAGTTCTTCGGCCATAGACGTCATCCCACTAAGCCAACAACGACGGATGACAACAACTTGTCAGCGGCAAGGGCACCGAAGAGCCCAAAAAGATAGACGATCGAAAAACGAAACGTTTTTGTCGCCGAGCGCTGCGTCCCATCGAGCCAAAGGCGAAGCGCATGAAGCACGAACCCAACATTCAGCATCACGGCGACCACCGCATAAAGCCATCCAGATGCACCCAGCATAACCGGAAGCAAGCACAATGGCAGGAGGATTGCTGTGTAGGCGAGAATATGCCGCCTTGTCGTCTCAGCGCCGGCAACAACCGGCAGCATGGGCACATCGACGTCGGCATAGTCTTTGGTACGAAACAAAGCCAGCGCCCAAAAATGAGGCGGGGTCCAAAAGAAAATGATCGCGAACAACACCGCCGGCATCAGACCGACATCGCCGGTCACGGCAGCCCAACCAACAACAGGAGGAAGAGCCCCGGCAGCACCGCCAATCACGATATTCTGTGGCGTCCGACGTTTGAGCCACATCGTGTAGATGAGAACATAGAAGGCTATTGTCGCTGCCAAGAGGAATGCTGCCATCCAATTAACAGCAAGCCCCATCACCATGATCGAAAAAACGGCGAGGGTTAGACCGTAAGCCAGCGCATCGGCGGGTGAAATGCGACCGGAAGCCGTTGGCCGCTTTCGTGTCCGAACCATAACGCGGTCAATATCGACGTCGTAGGCATTGTTAATCGCGGCCGCCGCCCCTGCTGCGACGGTGATGCACAGGATTGCAACGGCGCCAATGACCGGATGCAATGTCCCAGGCGCGAGGTAGAGTCCAACGCCCGCGGTAAACACAACAAGGGACATGACATTCGGCTTGAGCAGCAGCCAGAAGTCGCGAACGTCGGAAACGTTCGCAGCTTCTGTTGCAATAGCCATCGACCTTTCGCTCATGGGGCCCGTACCGTCCAGCGCCTATTTGATCTGAGGAAGATCGTTGAAGGTGTGGAACGGTGGCGGCGATGACACGGTCCATTCCAGCGTATCAGCCCCCTCACCCCATGGATTGTCTGCGCATTTTTCACCGGAGGTGAAGGTCTTGTACATAACGTAGACAAACAGCACGGCACCAGCTGCCGAGATATAGGCGCCGATTGACGAGATCATGTTCCAGCCGGCGTAGACGTCGGGATAGTCTGGGATCCGTCGCGGCATCCCGGCAAGACCGAGGAAATGCTGCGGAAAGAAGGCGAGATTGACGCCGATGAACGTGATCCAGAAGTGAAGCTTAGCCAAGCCTTCCGGATACTGGCGCCCGGACATCTTGCCGATCCAGTAGTAGATACCGGCAAAGATCGTAAACATAGCGCCAAGCGAGAGCACATAGTGGAAGTGGGCGACCACGTAGTAGGTGTCGTGCAGCGCTAGATCAACGCCTGAGTTCGCAAGGACAACACCGGTGACACCACCAACGGTAAACAAAAAGATGAAGCCGACTGCCCATAGCATGGGGACCTTAAAGTCGATGGAACCACCCCACATGGTGGCGATCCAACTGAAGATCTTGATCCCCGTCGGCACCGCGATGACCATCGTCGCGGCGACGAAGTAAGCGCGGACGTCGACCCCCATACCGACGGTATACATATGATGGGCCCAAACGACGAAGCCGATCACGCCGATCGCGACCATCGCATAGGCCATGCCGAGATAGCCAAAGACTGGCTTCTTCGAGAAGGTCGACACGATGTGGCTGACGATGCCGAAGCCCGGCAAAATCATGATGTAGACTTCAGGATGCCCAAAGAACCAGAAGAGATGCTGGAAAAGGATGGGATCACCGCCACCCTCCGGCACGAAGAAGCTCGTTCCGAAGTTCCGGTCGGTCAGCAACATGGTGATCGCGCCAGCAAGCACCGGGACGGCCAACAACAGCAAGAACGCGGTCACCAAGATCGACCAGGCAAAGAGCGGCATCTTATGCAAGGTCATGCCGGGTGCACGCATATTGAAGATCGTGGTGATGAAGTTGATCGCACCAAGCAAGGACGAAGCGCCAGCCAGGTGGAGCGCGAAGATTGCCATATCGACCGAGACTGATGCGTTGCCGACCGACGATGAAAGTGGCGGATAGATCGTCCATCCTCCGCCCACGCCATCGCCGATGAACATAGATGCCACGAGCAGAATGAACGCCGGCACCAGCAGCCAGAAGCTGATATTGTTCATGCGCGGGAACGCCATGTCAGGCGCGCCGATCATGAGCGGGACCATCCAGTTACCAAACCCACCGATCAGCGCGGGCATGATAAAGAAGAACACCATGATCAGGCCGTGGGCCGTCACCATGACGTTGTAGATGTGAGGATTATCGCCGAAGTACTGGAGACCCGGCTCCATGAGCTCCAGCCGGAAGATCACGGACAAGATCAGCCCGACAACACCGGCCAAGAAAGCCGACGTCAGGTAGAGCGTTCCGATGTCTTTATGGTTGGTCGAATAGACCCAGCGGGTCACGAAGCTCTTCGGCGCACCATGCTCATCGGTCAGCGCTGCATCATGAGCCATGTCAGCTCTCCCCCGTTCCCAGTCTCTCAGCGAGCGGCGACGTCAAGTGACGTGCCAGCTTTTGCGAACTCTTCCTCTGCCTGCTTCGCCCAAGCCTCGAAGTCCTCCTTCGAAACTGCTTCCAGCGCGATCGGCATGAAACCGTGATAGGCACCACACAGTTCTGAGCACTGTCCATAATAGGTGCCGGGCTCATCAACGCGGAACCAAACTTCATTGATGTGCCCTGGCACGGCATCCAACTTGACGCCGAGCTGCGGCATGGCCCAGCTATGGATCACGTCCGAAGCCGTGGTCAAAAGCCTGATATTGGTACCGACGGGCACAACGACACGATTATCCGTCTCTAACAGTCTTTGTTGGCCGGCTTCGGCATCGATGTCCTCGTCCGCGATCATAAACGCGTCGAAGGTGAAATTGCCATGATCGGGATACTCGTATGACCAGTACCACTGGCGACCAATCGCTTTCACCGTAAACTCTGTCTCCTCAACGGCATCGGCGTAATACAGAAGCTTAAAGGAGGGGATCGCGATGACCACCAGGATCAAAACCGGAATCGCCGTCCAGGCAACTTCCAGCATGGCGTGATGCGTGCGCTTTGACGGTGTCGGATTGTTCGACGCCTTGAAGCGAACGCAGACGTAGGCCAACAGCGCGAGCACGAAGATCGTGATCAGCGTGATGATCCACATGAGCAGATTGTGGAACGATATAATGCGCTCCATCACAGGCGACGCCGCCTCTTGGAGACCAAGCTGCCAAGGTTCAGCACCTGCGGCCAAAGCATCGCCGGTCCCGATGACGGTGATGGACAGGAGGACGGCTAAGAGAGGCATCTAGTTTCTCGCACTCTGTTATCGTTCCAAAAACTTCTAAGCCCTTCTAACGGGCGGTAGGTACACCAAGAAGTTACATCGGTAAATTCTGAATACCACGAAGATCCACCCTTATGCCGGTTTCGGAGACAGTATGTCGCAAGGTTGCCGATATCTTGTTCATAAGTGGGTGTCACGACGCGGTCGAGACCTTATAATCATGGAGGTAAACAGAACGTAAATTGCCGACCGCGACCCCTCGTCGCGGTTTTGATCCCCTGATCATCTCAGGCCCTACGGATGCAGGATAATGACCGATTCAGCCGTCCAACTTACTGCTCTCGCTGACCGCTTTGACCTTGAGACCGATCGCCTCATCGATCTAATCGGCGATGGGTTAGGAGGCGTCGACGACGGCGAACTGTTCCTCGAATATAAGGAAACAGAGAGCTTCGGCTTTGATGATGGTCGTCTCAAAACAGCCTCATTCGACACGACACAGGGATTTGGCTTACGCGCGGTCGCCGGTGATGCCGTGGGGTGTGCGCACAGTCCCGACTTCAGCGAATCCGCCTTGGTGCGTGCCTTAGATGCCGTCTCCGCCGTCCGCGCGGGGCATACCGGCAGCCTGTCATTGCCCCCAAAGGGCACCAATCAGCGCCGCTACGGCGACGACAACCCCATTCGCGCGCAGGACCACGCTGCGAAGGTCGCCGTTCTCGAGAAGATCGACGCCTATGCCCGTCAAAAGGACCCACGCGTAAAACAGGTCAGCGCGAGCCTTGCTGGTACGTGGCAGCAGGTTGAGATCATTCGTCCCGATGGCCTTCGCCAAAGCGATATCCGTCCCTTGGTAAGGCTGAATGTCAGTGTCGTGGTTGCCGATGGCGATCGCATGGAGACGGGCGGTTACGGCGCAGGCGGTCGCGTCGGCTATGCTGATTTTCTCGAAGATGCCAAATGGCAGCATATGGTCGACGAAGCGATCCGCGAGGCAACGGTCAAACTTGACGCTATCGCCGCCCCCGCCGGCGAAATGAATGTTGTGCTCGGGCCGGGATGGCCAGGAATCCTCCTCCATGAAGCGATCGGCCATGGCCTCGAGGGCGACTTTAATCGAAAGGAAACCTCCGCTTTTTCGGGCCTGCTGGGCCAAAGGGTCGCCTCTCCGGGCGTTACGGTGGTCGATGACGGCACGTTGAGTGATCGACGGGGCTCGCTCACGATCGATGATGAGGGCACGCCTTCTGGCTGCAATGTGCTGATCGATGACGGGATCCTGGTTGGCTACATGCAGGACCGGCAAAATGCCCGTCTGATGGGACATGAGCCCACCGGAAACGGCCGTCGGCAGAGCTTCGCGCACCAACCCATGCCGCGAATGACCAACACCTATATGCGTTCCGGCAACGACGATCCTCAAGCCATTCTCGAGAGCGTGAAAAATGGTCTCTTCGCCGTGAGTTTCGGCGGCGGCCAGGTCGACATAACGTCCGGCAAGTTCGTCTTCACGGCTTCCGAGGCTTATCTGATCGAAGACGGCAAGGTGACGGCGCCGGTCAAGGGCGCAACGATCATCGGCAATGGACCGGATTGCCTCACCCGCGTTCGCGCCGTCGGCAACGACATGAAGCTCGACAACGGTATCGGCACCTGCGGCAAAGAGGGACAATGGGTGCCGGTGGGTGTCGGCCAGCCCACGCTTCGCATTGATGGTCTTACCATTGGCGGTACGGCCACCAGCTAGCACCGCTTGCGCCCCACACATCTTGGTCTCGTGATTGCCGACAATACGCGCGGCGAACGAGGCGACACCGTCGGCCCTAGGCTGGGCACCCGAAGGTCCAAGGATTTCGCGCAGAAACGACGGAAAATTCTTGGATAGACGCAGACCGCCGGGTAAAAAGCATCGACAGCGTTGCTCGCATTTCCGCTGTGGAGGGCTGCCCCTTGCGTCTGATCCACACGTCCGACTGGCATGTCGGCAAGGTTTTTCCGTTCGCGGGCGATGGGGTCATGGCGCTCCTGCAAAAGGCGCGGCTTGATGCCATTGCCGCGATCGGCAAGCTCGCCATGGCCGAACATGCGCCTACCATCCTCGTCGCCGGTGACATCTACGATCGTCAAAGCCCCGATGCGAAGACATTGGCCGAACCCCTGGAGGTCATGCGGCGATTTCCAACGGTCACCTGGCATCTCATTCCAGGCAATCATGATCCCGATCTGCCCAACGGGCTTTGGCACCGAGTCCAGTCGATCGGGCTGCCGGACAATGTGCGATGCCATCGTGAGGCGTCGGCCTTCAGCCTGGATGATCGGACGTGGCTACTACCGGCTCCCCTACGTCAAAAACATAGCCTCAGCGATCCGACCGCGTGGATGGACGAAGCAACAACACCCGAGGGTTGTCGGCGGATAGGGCTTGCTCATGGCTCGATCGCCGACTTCGGTAGCTCGTCGAAGACACCCAACTTGATCATGCCGGACCGTGCAAAACGGGCCGGGTTGGCCTATCTAGCCCTCGGTGATTGGCATGGCACCAAAGCGATCGGCAAACAGACTTGGTATTCGGGCACGCCGGAACCAGACGGCTTTGACCAATCCGACAGTGGTCAGGCCCTTCTTGTCGACCTCGAAGCCCGTAGCCCCAACGTCACGCCTTTCCCGACAGCTAGCCACAGGTGGTTGAAAGAGAAAGCTACCGTTCAGAACGCCCAGGACATTTATCGCCTCGACCATAGACTTCGGGACCTGGAACAGGATCTCTCACGCCTTTTGCTGCGCCTTGACATCCAGGGGATGTTGACACTTGCGGACCATGATCTGTTTGAGCGGCTCATCGCTGAAACGGGAATCAAAGCCGCCCTCGCCTATCTGGACCTGGACCGCGAGCACCTGATCATTCGTCCGACGGAGGATGAACTCGATCAACTCACGAACGATCGCGTCATCCAAGACACGCTTCGGCGATTGAGAGCCATTGTAGAGCAGGCCAGTCATGCCGAGCAGAGGGCAGCGCTCCGTGCGATCCGTCATCTGCAGCTCGCCTGTCACCGCCGACAGCGGGAGGCGGCGGCTTGAAAATTCGCTCGCTGCAAGTCGAACAATTCCGAAAGTTCGATCAAGCCGTACGGGTCGACGGTTTCAGCGACGGCCTCAATATCATTGAGGGACCGAATGAGACCGGAAAGTCGACCCTGATGCTGGCCCTTCGCGCCGTATTGTTCGAACGTCACAATGCCAAAACCGACGCAATCCGAACATTCTCGCCCTATCAAGTCCAAGGCGCGCGGCCGACGGTGACCCTGACATTCGACATCGATGGCCAACACCATCGACTCGAAAAGAGCTTTTTGAAGCGCCCGTCAGCCACCCTTGAAACCTCTGATGGCCGACGCTTTGAAGGGGCGGAGGCCGAGTCGGAAGTGAAGCGGCTTCTTGGGCTCAATCCGGCCGAAAAAGCCCCCATCAACAAAGGCAGTCCTGCCCATTTCGGCGTCTTGCTGACACCGCAAGCTCAGTCCTTTCAGCAGCCATCGATTACCGCCAACACACGCCACACACTGGAAGCGGCGATCACTGCCGAAGTCGACGAGCTCGGCAATCAAAGCGAGGTGGATGGCCTGCTCGGCGAGTTCGATGACATGCTGTTCGACATCGTGAGCAAGCGCGGCGAACCCAAGAACCGCTATCGGGAGGTGATTTCGCGACTAGAGGGGGTGGAGCAAGAGATCGCCGCCACCACGAGCGAACGAAACGCCTTGCGCGATGAGCTGGAAGCGTTGGCGAAGGCGATCGCCGAGCGAGATGACCTACTCGCTGATGATGCGCTTGAGGATCTTCCCGGTCGTCTGGCCAGGCTTGAAGCCTCCCGCGTTCATATGATGCAACGACAGGCCCTCGAGAACAAACACCTCGCTGCAAGCCAGCATTATCAGGCCGCCATGGCAGACCGCCTCTCGCGACAGACACGCCAGGAAGAGCGGCAGCGTCTCACCGAAGAGATCGAGACGATTGAGACGACGACCGACAACGCTAGAGACCGGCTTCGCGTGATCGAGGAAACGATCTCCGCATTGGCGGGGGAGCTTGCCGAACGCCGCGAAGCATTGGAAGCGATGCGTCAACGTAAACGCGACCTGGAGGCGCTAGGCAGGCAATTCGAACGGCTGCGCCAGATCAACGCAACACTCTCAGCACTCGCGACAGACGTTCGGCTGGAGTTCGACGACGACGCCCTTGATCGTATCACCCTCGACGGAGACCCTGCGGTCACGGCAAACGACCTTCGCAAAGTCACTGAAGGCTTAGCGATTGAGATCGAGGGGGTCGGTCGGATCGGAATCGAACCCAAAATCGAACCGATGCGCGAGGCCCTTGAGGCGAAGGCAACGGTTCGTAACGAGACCGCCCGTCTCCTGAGCGCTCTCGACCTCAGCGATGCCGATCCGGATTCGATTGAGGCGGCATGGCAAGCCTTCACCTCAGACATCGCTGATCAGGAATCCAACCTCCTGGAGTTGGAGACCAAGGACGCGGAAGCACGCCGGTGCGCCGTCGAGGTCAAGACGGCGTTGCAGGCGTCCGTCGATCGATTGTCTCACGTGACCCAGCGCCTCAACGACATCGACGCGGCGAACGAGCCCGAGGACGAAGCGGCAAAGGATGCTGAGATCCGCGATGCCAAGGCCGCCGTCGACGCTGCTGACCGCGCGCTTCAGGCTTACCGCGAGCGTGATCCCCAGGATGCGTCGGCTCTCGACACGGAAATCCAAGAGGTGCGAATGCGGATGGATGATCACCGTCGCACCATCGAAGATGCCGGACGCAACGTCGCGGCGCTTGAAGCGGCGATCATGGTGCGTTCAGGACTGGGTTTGGACGAAAAACTGGATCATCTTGAGCGCGAGCGTCATCTTCTCGCCGAAGAACGGGATGCGTTTGCCCTCGACCAAAAGGCTTTGTCACTGCTGCAGTCCACGCTGCGCGATGCGGCCGCTGAGGCTAAAGCGACTTTTAACGCTCCCTTGTCCACTCGGCTGACGCCGTATATCCGCGATCTTTTTCCCGACGCAGCGCCTTTGGTCACGCCTGAGTTCAGTATCCGGGCCCTCGATCGAAGCGGCGCTGAGGAACCTTTTCTCCAACTCTCCGATGGTACCCGTGAGCAAGTCGCAATCTTGGCACGCTTGGCATTTGCCGACATGCTGTGCGAGCAAGGTTTGCCGGCGCTGGTCGTCCTTGACGACGCGCTAGCCTTCTCGGATGAACGCCGCTTTCAGCGCATGGTCGCCATTCTTGAAAAGGTGGCCAAGCGTATGCAGGTCGTCATTCTCACCTGCCGAGAGGAGCGCTTTGCCGACCTTGAGGCCACCCGTCTGGTGATCGAACCAGCATCGTCGGTGGCGCCGTCGGCAGCGTGAAGCTGAAACCGACCATTGCCAAGCCGCCCCTCGCTCCCCATCATTCAATAAAGGCCAGTTCTTTTCTGATGAAAGCTACTTCCATGTCTGACGCTTTGAGTGGCAACCATCGTACCGGCGGCCAAATCCTGGTGGATCAGCTCCGAATCCATGGTGCAGACATGGCTTTCGGCGTGCCGGGCGAAAGCTATCTTGCCGTTCTCGACGCACTCCACGACAGCCCAATCCGTTACATTATCTGTCGCCAAGAAGGTGGCGCAGCCATGATGGCGGAAGCCTATGGCAAGCTTACCGGCCGACCCGGAGTTTGTATGGTCACCCGCGGTCCAGGCGCGACGAATGCATCAGCTGGCGTGCATATTGCTGCGCAGGACTCGACGCCGATGATTTTGCTGATCGGACAGGTCGCGCGCTTCATGCGTGACCGTGAGGCGTTCCAAGAAATCGATTACCGCCAAATGTTCGGCAGCATAGCCAAATGGGTGACCGAAATCGACGACCCCGCGCGCATCCCGGAGATCATGGCCCGCGCCTTCCATACCGCCTCGTCCGGCCGTCCCGGACCGGTGATCATCTCACTTCCTGAGGATATGCTCACCGAACGCGCCGCCTGCGACGATGCCTTCGCTTATCAACCTGTACAAGCGCACCCCTCCGTTGAAGATATGGCACGCCTGCAGCGCCTGCTGAGCTCAGCCCGTAAACCGATCGCCATCCTTGGTGGTGGGGGCTGGAATCGCCAGGCGGTCAAAGACATTCGCACGTTCATAGAACGTTTCAATTTACCGACCGCGGTCTCGTTCCGTCGACAAGACCTTTTGGACAACCGAAGCCCCTGCTACATCGGTCACGCCGGCGTTTCGCTCAAGCCTCCGTTAAGCAATCGCATCAAAGAGGCCGACCTGCTGATCCTTGTCGGTACGCGGCTGGGCGAGGCTTCCAGTATGGGTTATGAGCTCGTCGGCATCCCTAATCCGGCTCAGACATTGGTCCACATCCATGCTGACCCGGATCAAATTGGCCTCACCTATGCCCCCGACCTATCGATCAATTCGGGGCCAGCCCCATTCGCCCGTGCTGCCCTCCGCTTGAAACCGATCAATAATGACCGGTGGGCCGAACTCACGGAAGCAACACGTCAGGAATATCTGTCGAGCCTCAAGCCAAAGGACGTCCCCGGCACGCTCAATCTCGGGACGATCATCACACATCTCAATCAAACCTTGCCCGATGACGCGATCGTCGCCAACGGCGCCGGCAATTACTGTGTCTGGGTTAATGGATATTACCAATATCGGAGCTACAAGACCCAACTGGCACCGACCAGCGGATCGATGGGATACGGAACGCCTGCAGGCGTTGCCGCGAAACTTGTTCACCCCGATCGCGAGGTGATCGTGTTCGCGGGCGACGGCTGCCTGCTCATGACTGGTCAAGAAATGGCAACCGCCGCTCAGTATGGTCTCAAGGTCATTTGGATCATCGCCAATAACGGCATGTACGGCACGATCCGCATGCATCAAGAACGCGACTATCCCGCACGCGTCTCCGGAACGGAACTCGCAAACCCTGATTTTGCCGACCTTGCCCGCGCCTATGGTGGGTATGCCGAAGTGGTTGAGGACGACCGGGAGTTCCCAGCCGCGTTCGAGCGCGCAAAAGCCGCTGACACGTTTGCCCTGCTTGATTGCCGACTCGATCCCGAGGCGATCACACCAACTATGACCATCGACGATTTCAGAAACGCCAACCGGTGAACGTCGAGGCCGTCGGCCACGCTTGATGTTGCTCTCGCATGCTGAGCTGAGCCTGCTGTCGGCGAGGCTCGCTGCCTACCTTTAGCGAGCGTCAACCTCCACCATCATGACGTTGTTGCTGGCGCCATCTCACCCATCACCGGCTTCGTCACCACGGCCGTTTGATTTCGATCCGCGATGCCCAAACGACCGAAGCTCGGCGGCGGTGCGATCTCTTCTGGGGTTGCACAGCAGCGATTCCGTTCTAACCACCGCCCAAATGCCGCGTGTGTCGTGAAGCAGGCAAACGGTACGGCAAGCATCATCCCGATCAGAACCGGCAAGGCCCAGGGAAGAACGTTGGGCGCCGACCAAGCGAGCGCTAATGTCGCCCCGACGCCGAGCAGGGTATGGGGCCAAAGGTTTTGCAAAGCCTCCATGACGCCGACCATACGCCCCTGCCGCTGCTGCGCCGTCCATTGCACGGTCCTGCCGAAAAATAGGCCGATAATGAAGAGGGCATGGGTCAGCGCCAAGACAGGCCCTGCTAGAAAGCCGAACAACAGATCAAAACCGGCACCCTTGAGCACCGTTCCCGTGCCCCCAAAGGCCGTGCGTTTGGCTTTGTCAGACAGCACATCGATCATGCCGAGCAGCTTCGGCCCGAACGTCATGGTCATCATCACGCCGAAGAGAGCGAGTCCCAAAAGCGGATCGATCGACCCCGCGAAAAGCGGTGCGCCGGTGATCGCATGCCCAAGCCCAACACCGAGGAACAGCATCCAGCATGGCGCGCCTAGATACATCAGGATGGCGAACAAAAGCTGTTGACGGCCGATAAGACGCGCACCGCTCAGGCCTAGCAAATGCACATACTGCATGTTGCCCTGACACCAACGGAGGTCACGCGCGAGGAAGTCAGGTAAGGTCGGGGGATTATCCTCGAAGCTACCGTCTTCCAGCGGAATCACGCGACACTCGTAGCCCGCGCGACGCATGAGAACTGCTTCCACTTGGTCATGACTGAGGATCTGGCCACCGAGAAAACGGTTGTCGGGAATCCTCGGCAGATGGCAGTGATCGCGAAACGGTGCGATCCTGATCAGCGCATTGTGCCCCCAATACGGCCCTTCATCACCTTGCCACCAGGCGCTGCCCGTGGCGAAGACACGCATCCCGTGACGCATGCCATATTGAAAGATGCGCGCAAAGGGGCTGGCACTCGGCAGCCCCACGATTAGTGGCTGCAGGATGCCGATATTGTTGTCGGCGTCCATGATCGAAACCAGCCGCCGGATCGCATGGGCCGACATGACGCTATCGCTATCCAGCACCAGCATGAAGTCGAAACGATCACCATGTCGTTCCATAAACTCCCGCACATTACCCGCCTTAAAGCCCTCATTGCTGGTCCGACGTCGGTAATGCAGGCGTTCCGGCCTGATGGCGCCCTCTTGCCAGGCAGCGAAGGCTTCCTCTTCTTGGCGGGCGATGGCAGCATCCTGCGTGTCACTTAGGATAAAGAATTCGTAGTGTTCATCGGGCGCATCTGTATCGAGCCACGATGCCATCGCGCCAAGCCGCCGAATCACTTCAGCCGGATCCTCATTGCGGGTCGGCATAACGATCGCCGTCCGACTTCGACTTGTAGCGTTCATGTCAGCACGTGCCGCCGCCGGCAAGACCAGGGCAACCGGGTCACGGCTGAAGCGAAGGACGAAGAAACCGACAACCGAACTCCAGAACGTCAAAGCGAGATACGGCAAGGTCACCATGAAGGCCGTCAACATGATCAGGCCGGCGACACTAAAACCATCGGCAAACAGCAAATAGCCCATCCAAAAGGCGAGCAGTCCGATGCTCGAAATGACGAGAAGGGTAATCGCACATCGCCGCCAGAAGAGCTGACGGGCATCAAGATTAGCCCGGATATCCGGCTGGTGCAGCAAATCGGACGACAACATGGACAACGATCTCCTGGGCCTCATGGGCGAAGAGGCTAACTTGCGAGTTAAGTTCCGGTGAAAGAACGGAGGCAGCTACCGCAGAACTGGCTATTTGGTATAAAATTTCAACAAATTTGTTATGCCATTATTCCCCTCGTCGCCACGTAGAGGGGCAAAGTCGTGATATAGCGTATCTGGATGATGTCGTTTTCGATACTAAAGTGTTGATAGCGTTGGTTTCGATAAGAGCTTGATCTCTTGATGTCTTTCGATGATCACAACATAGCGGTAACGGATATGATCGTCGTAGCAAGATCTCCTTGGCATTTAGGGTTTGGTCAGTCTTCAAGCCATCGCCCCATAATCTGCATTAAGATCTGTTCACTGTTAAATGACATCTGCGCGATGCGACGTGGCATTGTGAACTGCTTGGTTGATCGACAAGGGCTGAACCCTACTCATTACCGCAAACGATACGCGTTCGGCTGCTCAACCCGTGAGATCGCAGGAACCCACGCAACAGGAGCAGAACGCTGCAGTGACACCGTTCAATCGACGCAGAAGAATGACAAGGCCATCACCATGCCGCGCCCTCTCAGGTCACCTGAGGCTCTCACCATGCAGCTAGCGACGATGTCCTATGCAGTGGGAAGATGAAGCTCTGCTGCTCGCCGCTCGCCGCCATGGCGAGGGGGCACTCGTGCTCCAGGTTTTCACACCCTATCACGGCCGACATGGCGGATTGGTACGTGGCGGTGCTTCCAAGAAGAATCGCCCGATCTTTCAGCCGGGCAATCGTCTCGCTGTCATCTGGCGCGCCCGGCTCGCGGAGCAACTCGGCAACTTCACGGCCGAACTCATTGATGCAAATGCCGCCTTAGTCCTGGATCAACCGGCAAGGCTGAAGGCCATGATGAGCGCCTGCGCCTTGATCGAGAAGGCCCTTCCCGATCGTGATCCGCACCCGGACCTTTACAATCTGTTGCGGCAGCTTATTGATACACTCACAACATCTGGTGTTTGGGCTCAAGACTACGTGCGTTTCGAACTCGCCTTACTGAGTGATCTGGGTTTTGGCCTCGATCTTTCCGCCTGCCCTGTGACGGGCTCGGTCTCAGATCTCGTTTATGTGTCCCCGCGGACGGGACGCGCCGTTTCCAAGGAAGGTGCGGGCGCTTATGCTGACCGCCTCTTACCCCTCCCGACGTTTCTTCTCGGGGAAACGGAAACCCGCCTTGCGGATATTCGTGATGGCCTGAAGCTGGCGGGTTACTTTTTGGAACGCCACCTCTTCGCCGCCTTGGATCGGCCGGTACCCGAAGCCCGCCAGGCCCTTGTCGATTTGGTCTTTCGCCCGGACAACGAGCTCCCAGACAGGTAACAAAACATGGCAGCTAACGACAACGCCGCAGAAAAAAGCGAGATACGCCCGGTTCCATTTGCAGATGCTCTGTCGGAACGTTATCTCGCCTATGCACTTTCGACGATCACGTCGCGCTCGCTTCCCGACGTTCGGGATGGCTTGAAGCCAGTTCAGCGGCGGCTTCTTTATGCAATGATGAAGCTGAAGCTCGACCCGGATCAGGGCTACAAGAAATGCGCGCGTGTGGTCGGTGATGTCATCGGTAAGTACCATCCCCATGGCGATGCCTCGATCTATGATGCGATGGTTCGTCTCGCGCAGGACTTTGCCCAACGCTACCCGCTCGTGGACGGCCAGGGCAATTTCGGCAACATCGATGGCGATAACGCTGCTGCCATGCGTTATACCGAGGCGCGTCTGACCGAGGTCGCTCAAGCCATTCTCAAGGGTATCGACCAAGATACCGTCGATTTTCGCCCGACCTATGATGGCGGCGATGATGAGCCAGTTGTCCTACCATCGGCCTTCCCCAATTTGCTCGCCAATGGCACGACGGGAATCGCCGTCGGTATGGCGACATCTATACCGCCGCATAACGCCGGCGAACTTTGCTATGCTCTTTGTGAGCTCGTGGAAGAGCCCGAAACCTCAATTGATGCTCTCTTGTCCCATGTTAAGGGGCCCGACTTGCCCACGGGCGGTGTCCTCGTGGAAAGCCGCGACAATATTGCGGAAGCCTATCGCACGGGCCGTGGTTCGATGCGCTTGCGCGCGCGTTGGGAAAAAGAAGAGCTCAGCCACGGCCAGTATCAGATCGTCATTACAGAAATGCCCTATCAGGTGCAAAAGGCTCGCCTGATCGAGCGCATCGCCGAACTCCTGGCGCAGAAGAAACTGCCACTGCTTGGGGACGTCAGAGACGAGTCGACGGAGGACATTCGTCTAGTCCTGGTGCCGCGTTCGCGCACGGTACCCGCTGACCTCCTGATGGAGCAACTGTTCCGCCAGACCGAACTAGAGACTCGCCTATCTCTCAATCTCAATGTGTTGGACGCGCATGGCGTGCCTCGGGTGATGAACCTGAAGGACGTTCTTTCGGCGTTCATCGAGCACCGGATGGAGGTTCTCATCCGGCGCTCCAAGTTTCGACTTGGCAAGATCGAAGACCGTCTCGAAGTCCTCGAAGCCTATCGAATTGCCTATCTCAATCTCGACGAAGTCATCCGTATCATTCGTGAAGAAGACGATCCCAAGGCGGAGCTGATGGCGGCGTTTGAGCTGTCTGAACGTCAGGCAGAAGCCATCTTAAATATGCGACTTCGCAATCTCCGTAAGCTCGAGGAGATGGCGATCGTCAAGGAACAAAAGGACCTGCGCGCCGAACGCAAGGAATTGAAAACGCTTCTGAAGGATGAGCTGCTGCGCCGCGCCAAACTGAAAGAAGAGTTTGAGGAAACCATCGAAAAATTCGGATCAGGCGAACTCGGCGATCGACGGACAAGCCTCGGCGATGCACCGACCGTCGACCTTGAGGCCCTTGAAGAAATTGCCGTTGAAAAAGCCCCCGTCACCGTCGTTTGCTCCAAGTTAGGTTGGATCCGCGTCATGCGCGGTCATGTCGAGAACAACGCCGACCTCAAATATAAAGATGGCGACGCCGAAAACTTCGTCATCCGCGCGCAAACGACCGACAAGCTTATCCTCGTCACCTCTGACGGCCGTGGATTTCTCCTGCCCATTGATCGGCTTCCTGGCGGCCGTGGTCAGGGTGAACCGCTCAGCCTACAGGTCGATCTCGCCAAAGGCGCGCACGCACTGTATTTGGCAGCACACCGTGCCAATGGAAAATTGTTGTTGGCGAGCAGCGATGGGCGCGGTTTCCTCGCTGAAGAAAAGGCAATCGCCGCGCAAACGAAGGCTGGAAAACAGGTTTTCAACCTCGATCCGCTCGCCAAGCTCCTGGTGGTCACACCCGGCGACGGCGATCACGTCGTCACCGTGGGCTCCAATCGCAAGATGCTGATCTTCGCCGCCACAGAACTCCCTGTTATGAGCCGAGGCAAGGGCGTACTCCTGCAGCGCTTTAAGGACGGGAAGCTGTCGGATGCCCGTAGTGTCGATCTTGCCGATGGCCTCTCATGGCCTGCGAAGAACGGGACCCGCGTGGTCAAGGACCTTGAAACCTGGCAGGGCAAACGGGCCAGTGCGGGTCGGATGGTGCCCCATGGTTTCCCGAGAAACAACAAATTTGGTAGCGCCTAGATCGACCGATCCGTTGCGCTCGCGCATGAACAGGCGTTGGACGTGCACCCTTTGTCATTCCGGCCGCTTACCCTTTTTTAACCAAGAAAGTTTAGCGTCTAAAAACTTTCCGGCATCAGGATAGAGGGTTGCCCGAAGACGTAGGTGCCACGCGTCAAAGACGTCAAGAAAACCGGACTTTAGACGCATAGCGTTAGAAAATGGAGGTAAAAATCTACGATCAC
The DNA here is from genome assembly GCA_028285265.1 of Geminicoccaceae bacterium. GTDB lineage: Bacteria > Pseudomonadota > Alphaproteobacteria > Geminicoccales > Geminicoccaceae > JANQPX01. Next base: position 252,079 of record JANQPX010000053.1, on the reverse strand, counting down.
GATAGTGATTCCACATTATGGTATCTGAGTTAGAACTGGGCCGTTGACTGTTGGCTAATCACGTGGCTTCTCTAGCGCTTGGAGTGCCGAACTTGCGGTATTCCGCTACCAAGTTCTGTTCCGCAAATCGGCTGCTCAGGTTACACCGCCCACTCGAGGGCGATGAGATCTTCAGGACATTCTGGAGATCATCGACATGGCCATCGGCGAGTGCCAAGCTTCTTGGCCAGAAGGCTGTTGAGTTCATCTGCTGTGACGCGCAACAACTATAACGATTTGTTGCAACGAGGTTTTATGCAAGTTTTGGTCGTTTCATCGCTTGGCGCATGGGTGAGAAGAGCCTCCACGGCAGTCATGTCGCTGACTGGGTTCGTCACCCTGATGTTCGCCACGCCGGCAACCGCAGCCGTTGATTACGATACGATCTTGCGTGATCGCTTGGAGAGTGTGCGCGAACTTTTAGACCGGCGTCAGGCGCACCGCGCGTTGCTCACTGCACGGATCGAGCGGCTGTCCTCAAGGCTCGATCGACTTCAGGCGGATCGAGAGACAGCCTTGCATGCCTTGTCCGATCAAAAGGATATCGCTCGGGCGCTCGAGCAAGAGCTCGATCGGTTAATGCCACGACTGACACCAAGACTGAATTTGCTCGATCGTGTCCGGAAGGAAGGAGCACGCGCGATCGCCGGCCTGGCAAGCATGGAGCGCAGTGCCGATATCCGAGATGACAAAACACGATCGCGGCTCATGGCAACACAAGCCCCGTCAATCGAACAAATGCGACGTGCCTCCACCGCCCTTCGTCTGCTGAGACGTGTGCCCCGTGAAATGACCACACGGCATCGTGACGTCGATTTCCAGATCCCACTCATGGCTGCTGCTGCTGGGCGGCTGGATCTCAAACAAAGCCAGCTCCAACGACGTCGCGACTCGACGATACGTGATCTGGCCGACTTGACCCTCGAGATCGATCGTTTGACGGCCGAGGAGCATCGCCTTGCCCGCAACATGATCGCGCGCGGCCTTGAGGCCTCGGATCGCGTCGAATTCTCCCAGTCGACAACGTCTTTGCCAAGCCGCCTAGCTGTGGGCAAATCGGCCGTCGCCAGCGCCGATCTCCTTGGCGTTGCATTGCGCCAAGCCCTGCCTATGCCGGTTGCGCGCCCTCGAGACGAGCTCCTGGCCGAAACCCGCCCTGCCGCCATTGCTAGCGCCGGTCTGGTCGATGCAGCGCTCACGGCCAAGGGCCAGTCGTCCGCGGCCACGTCAGGTTGGGACACGACGAAGGGTCAGCGAGAAACACGCGTCGCTTTGCAAAATACGCTATCTTCCGGCACAACAGTGGCTCAGGTTCAGCGTGGACGAATTGATGAAGGTCAAGCGTTAACGCCAACCATCGAGGCCATCGGCTATGTTGCGACCAATCGGGCGCGTTCGGAAGGCGATCTTCGTATCACGATCGATGCCCGCCCCCGGCAACGCGTTGCCGCGCCTCATGAGGGACGGATTGCCTTTGCCGGTGACTTTCGAAGTTATGGTTTGCTCTTGATCATTGAACGTGGCAATGGATACCATACGTTATTGTGGGGCTTTTCATCGCTCGATATCGAGTTGGGAGATAACGTCCGAGCCGGTCAGATCATCGGTGTGATGCGAGACGAACCATCGCCCAAGCTCAATGTCGAGTTGCGGCGCAACGGTCAGCCGGTCAGTCCGGAAGTTTGGTTGGCTGCGAGCAATAGTGGGGTCAAAGGTTGATGCGCAAAGGTGCGATAAGCGCGGTCGTCACGATCCTCGTGGTTGTGGGGATCTATTTGGCGCCGGCGACAGGACCGCAGGCGGGCTCGTCTGACACCTTCCGGCAGCTAAAGCTGTTTGGTGACGTGTTTGAACGAGTGCGCAGCGAGTATGTCGAGGAAGTTACCGACGAAAAACTGATCGAGACGGCGATTAATGGCATGTTAACGTCGCTTGATCCGCATTCGGGTTATCTCGACGCCAAACGCTATCGCGACATGCAGGTGCAGACCAAAGGTGAATTTGGTGGCCTCGGCATTGAGGTCACGATGGAAAACGGCTTGGTCAAAGTTGTGTCGCCGATCGATGACACCCCCGCCCACCGTGCCGGAATCCAGGCGGGCGATATCATCACCCACATCGATAGCGAACCAGTCCTTGGCCTCAGCCTCTCTGAAGCCGTCGAGAAAATGCGTGGTCCCGTCGATACGCTGATCGCGCTAACGCTTCGCCGTGAAGGCAACGACGAACCGCTTGATGTCAGCATGGCGCGCGCCGTCATCACGATTTCCCCGGTCCGCTACCGCGTTGAGAAAGATATCGGCTATCTGCGCGTCACCGCTTTCAACGAGCAGACAGAAACCAAGGTCAAAGAGGGCATTGAGGACATTCGGGCGGAGCTCGGTCCCAGCCTTAAGGGCTTTGTGATCGATCTTCGAAACAATCCCGGCGGTTTGCTCGAGCAAGCCATTGCCGTGTCAGATGCCTTTTTGGATCGTGGCGAGATCGTCTCAACCCGCGGCCGGCGCACCGACAGCATCCAGCGTTTCAATGCGCGACGCGGTGATCTCGCCGAAGGACTCCCGCTTGTCGTGCTGATTAACGGCGGCTCGGCGTCCGCATCAGAAATCGTTGCCGGTGCTCTACAAGATCATCATCGCGCGATCGTGATGGGCACCCAGTCGTTCGGCAAAGGATCGGTTCAAACCATCATGCCGTTGCCTGGTCATGGTGCCATTCGGTTGACCACAGCGCGCTACTACACGCCGGCCGGCACGTCGATTCAGGCCAAGGGTATCGTGCCCGATATCGAAGTCAGACAATCGCGCATCGAGGTGATTGAAGACGCCAATGGCCGTCGCGAGGCGGATTTGCGTGGGCGCCTTGAGAACGAACAGGGCGCGGAAGGGGCCTCCGGTGCCAATAGCGACTCGTTTGCGAATGGCGCCGATCCGGCCGAAAGTGAGGATTATCAGCTGGCCCGAGCACTCGACCTGCTTCGCGGTATCGCGATGTTTGGTGCTCAAACCGTTCAATAGCGACGGATGATGGGCTTATTGATTTGATGGGGACGGGGCTCGCCAGACTGGAAGACACGGCCTGTTCGATGGTCTTCCAAGTTCGGTGCACCGCGGAAATGTGCAAGCGAGGTTAAAAAGGGGGCTCAGTGGTTTCAGCGTAGAAAGGCTGGTTATGTGGAACGCCCGCCGCTCGTTGTCGTTACGTAAGTCCTTGATTTGGGGGTCGACGCTCACCCTGCTCATGGTGGGCACGGTGGCGCTCGTTTGGGCCGCAGTGTTCGATAGCCCGAGCGAGCAGGTGACCGCCTCATTTACGACCCCTTTGCCAAGCCGTCCTCCAGTACCAGGAGAAACGCTCGAAGCGGCCTTTACGCCCGATCCGAGCACGCCTGACGTTGAAGGACCGTTGGCAAATCCGGGCTTCACTGAACCAGCGCTCGATGATAAAAATCCGAGCGAGCCCGACCTGACCCTTGTCGATGCCACGCCCTTTGGCCCCCTACCTCGCATCGGCGATGACGGCAGGCGTCCCATCCAAGCCTATGCGCGTCCGTTTGAGAAGCAAGGCGACGCCCCTCAGATCGCGATCCTCGTAACCGACCTTGGCCTTCAATCCGACGCGACAAACGCATCGTTCCATCTGCCGAGCGCCGTCAGCTTGATGTTCTCTCCCTATGCCGAGAACCTTCCTGCTTACTTCGAACGCGCTCGGCTATCAGGACACGAAGTGCTGCTTCAGCTTCCCCTTGAGCCTGCTGACTATCCCGCTAATGATCCCGGCCCGCACACGCTCCGGGCGAGCGGGACGGTCGATGCTAATATCGAACGGCTCAACTGGCTTCTTGCACGGGCACCGGGCTATTTCGCCGTCGGCGGTCGTGGCGGCACCTTTGCCAAGAGCCCCGAGGCGGCTCCGATTATGAAGGCGTTGGCGGAGAAAGGCGTCGGCATGATTGAGATCGACGGCGATAACCTCGCCGACACGAGCCGATCGGCCAACCTCGCATACCTCTCGGCGCCGGACTGGATCGACACAACACCGTCCTTGGCCGGTATTGATCAAGCCCTTGGCGATCTTGAAGCTAAAGCACGCCTTCAAGGCTACGCCATAGGCGTTGCCGAAGCCTACCCTATTACCCTGAAGCGTCTGGTGGACTGGGCTTCAACGCTTGAAGACCGGGGCCTTTCATTGGTCCCAGTGAGTGCCATCATGTTAGACCAAGCCGGTCTCAGCACTGGCGACAATGAGGCATCGAGCCTTGCCCAATCCGAGAACTGACGTCCCCCCTCCGAGATATCGCCCCTGTGCGGGCATTACGCTCGTCAATCAAGCCGGACTGATTTTCGTAGGCGAACGCCGTGGTCAAGCAGGCAATGCTTGGCAGATGCCCCAAGGCGGTATTGACCCAGGCGAGGAGCCGCTGATCGCCGCCAAGCGGGAGCTTTTCGAGGAAACTGGCATCGACCATGTCGAGTTCCTCGCGGAGAGCGCGCATTGGCATTGTTACGATGTGCCGGACGACCGTCGGCCACGCTACTGGAAAGGCCGCTATATCGGACAATGCCAGCGTTGGTTCGCCTTTCGCTTCACCGGCGAGGATGACGAGATCAATCTCGATCTTCACGAACCGGAGTTCAGCCTATGGCGCTGGGCGTCAAAGCGTGAGGTTTTGGACCTTGCTGTCCCTTTTAAGCGCGATGTCTACCAAGACGTTCTCAAGGAATTCGATCCCTTCTTGGCATGCCGCTGATCGGCCGGTTCACCCCGCCGTTTCAGCCATCTCACAGATAAGCTGCCAAGCCTCATCGCTGACGGGACTGACCGAAAGACGGGACTGGCGCACCAGCGCCATATCCTTGAGCCTCGGCTCTGCCTTGATGGCCTTGAGGGAGACCTCCTGCTTCACTGGCTTCACCGCCTTGACATCAACCAAAACAAAGCTCTCTTTGGGATCATCAGGATTGTCATAGGCCTCGCGCGCGATCTCCATGATACCAACGACGGCAGGATCCTTCAGGGATCGATAAAAGAACGCGCGATCACCCTTCTTCATAGCACGCATATTGTTGGCGGCCTGATGGTTGTGAATGCCATCCCATTCAGCGACCCCGTCTCGCTTTAGATCTTCGAAGGTATAGTCGTTCGGCTCTGCTTTCATCAGCCAATAGGCCATCAGTCCTCATCCTCCAGCATGGCAAACTTGCCCATTACGTTGTCACCCAAGCACCCATCGATGCCCGCCACGGACGGATGTCGATTCGCTCAAAGACGCCCGCTTTAGCAAAAGGATCAGCGTCGACGAGCGCCTCGATCGATGCCCGATCCTTGGCGTCAATCACCAAGAGACTGCCAAGCGGCTGCTCATCATCATTCAGCATCGCGCCGCCAACTTTGATGCATGACCCCAAGGCGTCGATGTAAGCCACATGCGCCTTGCGTAGCCGACGCCGAGTTTCAAGCATGCCCGGCCTGTCGAATGCAGCCACCATAAACAACATTTTGGCATCTCCCATCCCTGGACAGGTCAGGAACCTGACGTGATTCGTGTCAACGGGCAAGCCATCAACAGACCTTTCGTGTGGAGGGTAATTGCGCCCGCGGTATGCCGAGGCTATCGTCCTGGGCGATCAAAAGACAAAGGGATGACACGGATGAGTGACTCGATCGAAAGCATCGCCGTACTTGGCGCCGGCACCATGGGAAGCGGCATTGCGGCAGCGTCCGCACAAGCCGGTTGTAAGGTGCTCTTGCTCGATGTCACCCGCGATCGCGCGGAAAAAGCCATCGACATGATGACCGAAGGCCGTGCCCCTGCACTTTCTGATCCAGCATCTAAGGCCTTGATCACCGCAGGCTCCCTCGATGACGACCTCGCAAAAATCTGTGGTCATGATTGGATCTGCGAAGCCATCATCGAGGATTTAGCGACCAAACGTGCCTTGTTCGAGAAGATCGCTGCCTTGCACATTGGCGATGCTGTGGTCAGTACCAATACCTCAGGCATCCCTTTACGCGCCATCACTGACGGTATGCCGGCAAGTCTTCGCCAGAGCATTGCCGTGACGCATTTTTTCAATCCAGTGAAAGTGATGAAGCTCCTAGAGATCGTTCCTGGCGCGGATACAACGTCTGGCGTGATTGATCGCCTCGCTGCCTTTGGGAGGGACAAACTCGGCAAAGGCGTCGTTCATGCCAAGGACACGGTGAACTTCATCGGCAATCGCATCGGCTGCTTTTGGATGCTCTCAGGTCTGCACAAATCGAAAGCGGCCCTGAGCGATGGCGTTTCGATGGAGGAAATTGACGCCCTGATGAGCGAACCTGTCGGCATCCCTGGCACGGGACTTTACGGGTTGATCGACCTCATTGGCCTCGATGTCATGGACCTTGTCGGCAAAAATCTCGCCAACAATCTGCCAGCGAAAGATCTGGGACGACACTACACCGCCCTCCCCAAGACCGAACAGGCGATGCTGGAGCGCGGACAACTCGGTCGCAAGTCTGGCGGTGGGTTCTATCGCATGCTGAAGTCGGACGACGGCAGCCGCACGAAGGAAACCTTTGATCTCGGAACGGAAGCGTGGCGGCCGGCCACGTCGATACCCCTTGCCTCACCCCATGATCGCGCCGAGACACTGCTTTTTACCGATGACCCAAAGGGCCGTTTTGCCAAGGACCTGATGGGCGGTACGCTCCACTATGCTGCTGACCTTGTTCCCGAAATCGCTGACGATATCGTCAATGTCGATCGTGCCATGCGCTGGGGGTTCAACTGGCAACGAGGTCCCTTCGAACTCATGGACGCCATCGGCCCTGAACGGATGATCCAAACGCTCGAACAGGAAAACCAACCCCTTCCGCGGATGCTCGACGTCCTCAAGCAATCGGGCGAATCCCAATTCTACAAAGACGATGGCACGTCCTATCTCGGAATAGACGGCGCCTATCATGCTGTTCCCAAGACCTGACGGCTCGAACCCATGGGCGGCATCTTGTCTAGCGATCCGCCCAATTCTATGCTGCAAGCTGCACGAGGGGAGCCGCGGCAAAAAGGAAAGCGGCTGAGAGGGCCCGATGGGCGGGTCGACCCTTTGAACCTGCGCGCTGGCGAAGGGACTGTGCGGCTTGGCCGACCCCACCTCCACCCCACCCCCTGGCATCGATCTTCGTGATATTACGCTCGGCTATGGCGATGCGCCTCTCTTTGCCGGTCTCGACTTTCACCTGGCGCCGGGCCAATGCACCTGCTTGCTCGGTCCAAGTGGCGTTGGCAAGAGTACCCTTCTACGCGTGATCGCCGGGCTTTCGTCACCTGACCGAGGTGACGTCCATTGCAGTGACCGACAATCGATCAAAGACCGCGCCGCTTGGATGGGGCAAAGTGATGGACTGCTCCCTTGGCTCTCGGTCGAAGACAATGTGTGTCTCGGCGCGCGCTTTCGCGGCGAACCGCCCGATCGTGAGCGCGCTGAGCGACTGATGAAGGACCTCGACATCGGTGCGTTGGGCCATCGCCTGCCAGCGACATTGTCAGGGGGACAACGGCAGCGCGTAGCGCTGGCGCGCACGCTCATGGAGGATCGTCCGATCGTTTTAATGGACGAGCCGTTCTCAGCATTGGATGCCATCACCCGAGCCCGGATGCAGGCGCTCGCCGCACATTCATTGACCGGCAAAACCGTCCTTCTCGTAACCCACGATCCGTTGGAGGCCCTTCGCATAGGCCACCACATTCACGTGATGATTGGCATGCCGGCCATCATCGAACCGGCACTGCGACCTGACGGCGCTCCACCCCGTGCACTCGACAATCGACGCCTGCTCGATCTTCAGGCAACCCTGCTCAAGCGTCTCGCCGGCAGCAAAGACTGGACGGCCTGATGTCGTACAAACCTTGGCTGGTCCTCGCCGGATTATTGGCTTTCTGGCAAGCGATCATCTGGATCACGGGCGTGCCAGCCTTCATGTTGCCGCCGCCTGCAGCCGTCCTGGAAAATCTCGTCGACCACACTAGCCTCTTGATGCAGCACGCCCTGGTAACCTGCAGTGAAATTCTTCTCGGCCTAGCCCTCGGTGTTTTGGTGGGCGGCATAAGCGCGCTGGCCATGGCCTTGATCCCAGCCCTGCAACCTTGGATGCTGCCGCCGCTTGTGCTCGGTCAAGCCATTCCCGTCTTTGCCCTTGCTCCGATCCTGGTGCTTTGGCTCGGCTATGGCATGGCAAGCAAGGTCGCGATGGCCGTGCTGATCATTTATTTCCCGGTCACCGCAGCCCTGTTTGATGGCCTGCGTCGCACCGATCCCGGATGGCTCGACCTGGCTCATACGATGGGCGCCAGCCCGCTACGCACACTTTGGCATCTGCGATTGCCTGCGGCCCTGCCGGCCTTCGGCTCAGGGCTGCGCATCGCCACCGCGGTTGCCCCGATTGCCGCAGTGGTCGGGGAATGGGTCGGCTCAGGTGCTGGGCTCGGCTATCTGATGCTTCATGCCAATGGCCGCAGTCAGACAGCCCTGATGTTCGCTGCCATGATCGTCCTGATGGCGATGGCGCTGGGCCTCTACCTCCTGATCGACCGCCTGCTGCTTCACTTGACACCTTGGGCGCCTCATAGTCTTGCCACCTCTAAAAGGAGAAATCCGTGATTTCGTCTTGTCGCACACTCGCCGTCTTGATGCTCATGGCGGCCTCTAGCCTCGTTGGTACAACCACATCCAAAGCAGCAGAGCCGCTGACCCTCCTCTTGGACTGGTTCATTAATCCCGACCATGCGCCGATTATGATTGCGGATGAGCTGGGCTATTTCGAGGCCGTCGACCTCGATGTCGAGATCATTGCCCCCGCCGATCCCAACGCTCCCCCTCGTTTGGTGGCTGCCGGCCAGGGTGACATTGCCATCAGCTACCAACCCCAGCTGCACATTCAGATCCATGAAGGCCTTCCGCTCACCCGCATTGGCACACTCGTCGGGACGCCGCTGAATTCGTTGGTCGTCTTGAAAGACGGTCCGATTCAGAGCATCACCGATCTGAAGGACAAAAAAGTCGGTTATTCCGTCGGCGGCTTTGAGGATGCCCTCCTTGGCGCGATGCTCGCCAAACACGGCCTAGCCCTCGATGATATCGAGCTAATCAACGTGAACTTCGCGCTGTCGCCCGCCCTCCTCGCGGGCCAGGTCGACGGTGTGATTGGTGCGTTCAGAAATTTCGAACTCAACCAGCTCGACATCGAAGGACAGCCTGGCCGTGCCTTCTTTCCCGAAGAAGAAGGCGTGCCCGCCTATGATGAACTCATCTTTATTGCCAAGAACGATCGCCTCGACGATCCGAAACTCGCCCGCTTTCTCGACGCCATCGAGGCCGGCACGCAGTATCTCTTGAACCACCCGGATGAGAGCTATGAGCTCTTTCTCAATGGCGGGGAAGAGCTCGATAACGAATTGAACGCTCGTGCCTGGAAAGACACGCTTCGTCGCTTCGCCTCACGGCCTGCTGCCCTTGATGAAAGCCGCTACCGTCGATTTGCTGCTTTTCTCGAAGAGCAAGGGCTCATCAAAGATGCGCCTGACGTAGCAACATATGCCGTTGAGTTGGAGCGCTGAAGGAAGCCAATCATGCTCCGATATGCCGCCTTCGTCCTCGCCGGCCTGATAGCGCTACCGGCCCTTGCAGAAGCACCGCTCGACAAAGGCCAAAGCGTGCCCACGATCAAGGCCCTCACATCCGCGCGCGTCCAGGGGCTGCGCGATGGTGCAGGATTAGGCTACGCGAAGGCGGCCGAACTCAATGGCTGGCCAAGTCCGCTTCATGCCATGGAACTGGCAGACGTGATGGCCTTGAGCGCGGATCAGCGCGCTCGTATCAACGTCATCCGCCTGACAATGTTGGCGAAAGCCCGACCGCTGGGGCTACAATTGATCGCTGCCGAAGCCGCCTTGGACGTGCTGTTTGCCAAGGGTACGCCGACCCTGACCCTTGTCGCCCACGCGACCGAAAAGATCGGCAGGCTCGAAGCTGCCTTGAGAGCCGTCCATCTTGCAGCGCATATTGAGGTGAAGCCCTTGCTGACCGAACGTCAACGCATGATCTATGCGCGCGAGCGCAGTCATGGCGAAGGACCCGATCATCGGGCCAACGGCTCGACAAAGCAGTAACCCGGCGTTTCCGATCGTCTGGATCCTACCCGTCACTGCCACGGGGATGGACGGGCAGTTTATCGTTCAAATGAATCCAAGGAAGTCGCTCATCGGTATGGACATGCCGTTCCGGTTCGAAGGTCGTCGGATCCACCAAGCTCGCAGCATAGAAGTGTATTTCATTGGGGAACGCATCAGCCTCATAGGCGACCGGCGCGCCGCAGGTCTCGCAAAACAGGCGGCGAACGCCGGGCGACGAGACATAGACCTTTGGATCAGCGCCGGTAAAACGCCAAGCGCCATGGGGAACACCCATAAACGTGGTAAACGGCGATGAGGTCTGCCGCCGACAGCTTTCGCAATGGCAATGCGCTCGCCAATTTTCATCACCGGTATATTCGAACGTCACGCTGCCGCAAAGGCAGCGACCGCGCTTCACACCCATGTTCCATCTCCCTAAAGCCAACGACGGGTCTTCTGCTTAAAGTCTTCAAAATCCTTGCCAAAATGCGCAGCCATGTGATCCTCCTCGGGCAGCACAAAACGTGTATGGATGAGCCAAAAGAAGACAGGAATGAGAAGGAAACTCGACAGGCTACCGCCAAGGATAAAGCCGCCGAGAAGAACCAGGATCATCCCGAGATACATGGGATTGCGCGTGAGACGATACGGGCCCGTCGCCACCAGCGCCGTCGATGGCGTAAACGGACGAACGCCCGTGCCGGCATGCGCGAAAAGGCGCTCGGCCCAGAGGGCCAAAAGAACGCCACCGACGATCAACACCCACCCCAATCGAGACCATGGCGGATCAACCAGATCGACGATCGGTAACCATCGATGAAGCGCCAGCATCAACAGGATGGCCAAAAGAAAGTAGACAGGCGGAATATCGAACGGAGACCGAGGTGTTGGCATTCCTGGCATGGTTCACCGACCGATTGGTGATACGCCGAAGAGATAGGGATGGACGACGATGAAAATCACATAGAGAACCAAGCCGATCACAACTGGTTTCAGCTCGGCCAGCCAAGGGCGCGGTGCCGGCAACGTCGGCGCGCCGTCCCGGCGGTTCAGCAACACCATCTCAATCAACGCCCAGAGACCAAGAACGCCAAAAAGCACCACGGAGCGACTATCGCCATTGGCAAGGAGATGGCCGATCGCCCATGCCACCACAGCCGACAGCTGGGGATGGCGAATGAAACGCTTCATGTTGCTCTTGCCGTGGGAGAAAGCAAAGAGAAGGAAAGCGATCAACACCAAGAGCATGGCAACATGCCGTCCCCAAAGGGGTGGCTCATAAACGATATCGGCCACAGACCATTGCCAGCCGAGGACCATCAGGACGATCGAAGCAACGATCAGGAGGGCGAACGCCCCTTTATAAGGCCCTTCGCCGAGACCACCGATGAGCTTTGTTTTCAATCCAGGAGCCAGCGATGGCATCGCATGCACAGCACTCCAGACGATAAGCCCAAGCCAAAGCCAGATCATGATAGTCTCCCTTGCCCGATTGAGGCGGCAGTCTAACCAGGAGTCGGTGCCAGGAGAACCACCTCAGCAGGTCGTTCCCGCAGACTTTTGAGTGAGGTCATGCCCTGCCGCGCCAGCTGATACAGGCAGCGCGTTGAGAGCGTCCCGGGTTGTGCAGAAGACAGCGCGTTGACCCCATGCTTGGCGACCAGCGTCGGCTCACAGATCACCTCACCCACACGCCAGGGAATGAGGGGCGCTGTCGGGACAAGCCGGCCGCTGCGGCCGGATATCCTCAGCGATCAGACCTGATCCAGTGCGGTCGAAGCCTAATGGCCTCGATGATCGCCGTTACCACCTGATCAGAAGCCTCCTCGTCGTCGGGCAAGAGGTTCCGATAGGCGCGCAATGCTGCTGCGACCGCCATGTCGCGCGTATCGCCACGATGCCAAGCACAACGAAAGGCGAAGACAGCGGCGCGCATAGCATGCTGCTTTTGAGAGATCATGGATCGATCGGCCGATCACCTCTGAGAGCAGCGCTCACCCCGTCATTTGTGGCTTGGCATATCGCGACACCAACGTCGCCCGCGACGGCTCTGATGAGGACGCAGACTTGCTTGCCGCAAAGCCAGGTTTGTGACGTTGAACCTCCGTGTCCACACGGCGTCCGGAAAGACGAGCGACGTCAGCATCGGACGCGGATGTCGTGCCGCGCTCATCGGCGAGCAGTGAGGCGAAATAAGCGATGGTCTCGGCAAGACCGAGCCGCAAGGGCATCATCGGCGACCAGCCAAGCATGGCCTTTGCAAGGGTGATGTCAGGACGTCGTCGGGTCGGATCGTCTTTTGGCAAAGGCAAAAACGCGGTCTTCGACCGTGATCCGATCGCCTTTGTCACCAGATCCGCAAGCTCTAGCATGGTGAATTCTTCGGGATTACCGAGATTGACCGGGCCAGTTTGGTCATCCCCTGTCGCCATCATCCTGATAAACCCATCGATCAAATCGTCGACGAAGCAAAAGGAGCGCGTCTGCGAGCCATCCCCATAAATGGTGATGTCATCGCCGACGAGCGCCTTGACGATGAAATTGGAGACCACCCGGCCATCCAGCGGATCCATGCGCGGACCATAGGTATTGAAAATACGAACGACTTTGATCGGCAGGCCATATTCCCTGTGGTAGTCAAAGAACAAACTCTCCGCACAACGCTTCCCTTCGTCGTAGCAAGCGCGGGGCCCAATGCTGCTGACATTGCCTCGATAGTGCTCGGGCTGCGGGTGAATCTCGGGATCGCCGTAGACCTCACTGGTGGACGCCTGAAGAATACGGGCACCGCTCGTCCGCGCCAAATCCAGCATATTGATCGCACCATGGACGCAGGTTTTTGTGGTCTGGACCGGATCATATTGATAATGAATCGGGCTTGCAGGACAGGCTAGATTGTAGATTTCATCGAAACCAGTTTCATCGGTGAAAGGCTTAACGATGTCATGCTCTCGAAGCTCAAAGCACGGATGAGAGAGGAGATGGGCGACATTTCGCTTCTTTCCCGTAAAGAAGTTGTCAATGCCGACAACTTTGTGTCCCTCGTTGATCAAGCGCTCACAAAGATGGCTGCCCAAGAACCCCGCAGCCCCCGTCACAAGGATGCGTTTTTCCCCGACCTTGGCGCTATCCTGCATACCCCTTCTCCAAACCGAACCAAGCCAATGCCTGTCGGCGCTCTAAAGATGCCAATGGTTCAGCTTCAAGGTCGACAACGTGGTCATCGAACGTGTCTCCGACGCTCTATCCATTAAGACGCTGAACCAAAGGGCTGCGTTTCAAGAATCGTGCCATGCGTGGCTTCAGCTCAACGCGTCAATTTGAGGAAAATTTGAGACACTTTGTGCTGACAAGACCGCCGCTTTTCACAAAGCTGCGTCTCAAATTGAGAACGAAAGTGTTACGTCGTGATGCCATCACATTCGCCGAAACGGTGGGGGCTGTTGATCTCGTGTGTGGTGTCGAAGGCCGCCGACGCTGAGATCAAGCCGAAAGGCAACGTCCCCTTCGCCGGTCGTCATCCTTAGGCGCCCGCCAACAAGGCATGCCGTGATGCCTCGTAGGCGCCTCATTCAAACGTGAACATTACAAGAATCTCGCCCTTTACCGTCATGAGCATCAAGAGAAGTTCCAAGGAACCAGGGACACGGGATCACTCAGGGGGCGTCGACTCTGGGCAACACCTCATGGAAAAAGGCCGCTTTTTCCTGTACAAACCCGTTCATCAACAGATCGCTGACGCGTATAAGCGGGGGCTCCTGGTGGCGGTGTTCATATCGCCAAGCGCGAACATCACATCTTTCCAGGCACCAAAAACCGTAAGACACGATCAACGAGGAGACGACGATGCGTCTGGCTGCTCTATCGGCTGTGCTAACGGCCTCGGTCCTATCGATGCTGCTTCCCTTTGGTCACCTGGCGGCGGCACCCGGCGACCTACTCGAGACCAGTCGGACAGATGTCAACGTTCGTGCAGCACCTACGACGGGCTCCGCTATTGTCGCCACGATCAGCTCTGGTGAACGAATCATTGAGATCGTCAGGGAAGGCGAGTGGTTTCAGGTCGACCTGCCGGATAGGGCAACGAAAGGCTGGATCTTCGGACCATTGCTCGATCAATTTGCGGCTGACCCCGAACCACCAAGGACCGCTGAGCCGAGCGACCGGGCTAACGCATCCCCGTCAGCAGCGGCGACAGGCGCGCTTCTCGAGATCAGCCGGACTAACGTCAACGTTCGCGCGGCCCCCACTACGGGTTCTGCCATCGTCGCCAAAATCAGTTCCGGTGAACGAATTGTTGAAATCGTGAAGAAAGACGAGTGGGTCCAGGTCAACTTACCGGACAAGGCCACTCAGGGCTGGATTTACGGCCCCCTCCTCAATCGATCGTCGACGGAATCTGCATCGCAAACCGCCGCGAAGCCGAACGAACGACATAGCAATGTCGCTGCGGTCGATAGCAACCTTGTCGGCAATCCGGAACGCGGCGAGACCGTTTTCTTCAAATGCGGCGCTTGCCACACGACCGTTTCAGGAATCCATGCAGAGGGTCCCAGTCTCGTTGGGATTTTCGGCCGGCCGCCGGCGAGTGCTCCAGACTATCGCTACTCCGGCGCATTGCGCGCATTTGCCCGCGAGGGTGCTGTATGGGATGCGGCAACGCTCGATCGCTTCATCCAGCGCCCCGGTCGCTTGGTCAAAGGCACGAGTATGCCATACTCAGGCCTGCGCGACCCTCAGGACCGCCGGGACGTCATTGCCTACCTACAGGAATTGTCGCGCTAGAACCTGTTTAGGCTAGCAGCTGAACCGCACCACCGCCGTCATCGACGAGCATATCCGCGTGGCTGCCAGCCCCGTTGATCACAAGGCCGGCAAATCCAGCTGCTCCAGCGTCAGGCAAGACAAAGTCCGTGGAGGCGCCACCAAAATCCTGGAGCTCGATCGTCGTATAGGGACGCCGCCAAAGCCATTCCCGATTGCCGATCGCCTCAAGATCATCAACGGGTGGAGCCTCGTCAGTAAAGGCCATGAAGTACAACGTGAAGCCAAAATCTGGCACCGGTTGAACCGACAAAAGGGTCATGCCCAGACGATCGCGATAAAAGGCAAGCGCCGCCTCGAGCCTTGCTGTCCTCAACGTAATCTGCCCAATCCTGGCGCCGCCCCCCAACAAAGACGTCCGATCACCAGCCTGACCTGAGCGGTTCCCCTCAAAATCGTGCTGCAGAAGTTCGATCTTGAAGCCTTCGGGATCATCGAGATGGCACATATAGCCGATGTCGCCGAATTGCCGGGGCTTGGTCACGGCAACGCCGCCATCGCGTAGTTGTTCATAGGCGATATCGACGTTCGGCAGTGTGATACCGATCTTCCAATAGCGATCGATGCGGCGATGAGCGTACGATGCACCGGCCTGAGAAGGACGCAATTCAATCGCTGTATCCTCCCCATCATCATAGCCGACAAGGATTCGGCCTTGGCAAGAGCGCCTCGTCATGCCCAAGCGCTCGACATAAAAGCAGGCAAGCGCTTCTGGTGAGGGAACATCAAGGATGAGACGGGCTAATCGCATGGATTGACTATGGACGCTGCACGGATCCGCAGCAACCAATCATGAAGCGTCAAGAAAGCTGGAAGCGGATCTCAAGGCCATGTCATCGTCCGCGATATCATCGATAACAGGCACGACGCCTGGCGCGTTGGCCGCCCAGGCCGGACAAGGGACGCTTCGGCGAAAATCAGCGCACCTCGCCATGATCCATGCTGACCTCGACGAGAGAGTAGCGCAGTCGACACCGATCCCAAGACTGATGACATCGCTTGTCGTCCAAGCTTAGGACGGATGTCGTGACACGCCGGTCACACCGATACGATACTTGTGATGGGTGTCTGTTCCCCAACCGTCCTTCCACGGATCAAACATCGATATCGCTCTACGATCCGACTCGCTGACGCTTGGACTTCGCCAATCGCTTTGCCTTCGCCCGCGCGTTTTCCTTCTTCACCCGCTGAAATTCGGCACGCGCCGCCGGCCTCGCGGTAGGGGCCTGAGCCACCCCGAGTTCCGAGGCTTCAAGCCGTTTGATCTCATCCCGTAGCCGTGCAGCCTCTTCGAACTCCAGATCAGCAGCAGCGTCTTTCATCTTTTTCTCGAGCTCGCCGATATGCGCCTGAAGATCCATGCCAGTAAGCGCTGCCGGCGCGTCAGGACCAATGTCAACGGTGACATGATCACGCTCGGCGACATGCTGGATGATGTCACCAATCTGTTTCTTGACCGATTCCGGCGTAATGCCGTGCTCCTCATTGTAGGCTTTTTGCTTCTCACGCCGTCGATTGGTCTCTTCGATCGCCCGTTCAAGCGAACCGGTCATGCGGTCGGCATACAGGATGACCTTCCCCTCGACATTGCGAGCGGCGCGCCCGATGGTCTGAACCAGCGAGGTTTCCGAGCGAAGATAACCTTCCTTGTCGGCATCGAGGATCGCAACCAGTCCGCACTCAGGAATATCCAGCCCCTCACGCAACAGGTTGATACCGATCAACACGTCAAAGACACCAAGGCGCAAATCACGAACGATTTCAATGCGCTCTAATGTGTCAATATCCGAGTGCATGTAGCGGACTTTGATCCCGTTCTCGTGCAGATACTCGGTCAGATCCTCTGCCATGCGTTTGGTCAAGGTCGTCACCAAGACCCGATGTCCCCGCTCTGCGCAGTCGCGACATTCAGCCATGAGATCGTCCACCTGGGTCTCAACCGGGCGAATGATGCACTCTGGATCGATTAAACCCGTCGGACGAATGACTTGCTCGACGAAAACGCCACCGGTCCGCTCCATCTCCCAAGCACCGGGCGTGGCCGAGACAAACACCGTCGTCGGACGCATCGCTTCCCATTCTTCAAACTTCAAGGGCCGGTTGTCCCGGCAGGAAGGAAGGCGAAAGCCGAATTCGGCAAGTGTCGATTTCCGGTGAAAGTCACCCTTATACATGCCCCCCAGCTGGGGCACCGATTGGTGGCACTCATCGACAATCAGGAGGGCATTGTCCGGCACATATTCAAAGAGGGTCGGCGGTGGCTCACCGGGAAGACGGCCGGTCAAAAAGCGCGAATAATTCTCGATACCAGGACACATGCCTGTCGTCACAATCATCTCGATATCGGCAGTTGTGCGCTGCTCCAACCGTTCTGCTTCGAGAAGGCGACCACTTGAACGGAACTCTTCGAGACGCTCTTTCAGTTCGATCTTGATCGCCTCAACGGCCTCCTGAAGGGTGGGCTTGGGCGTCACATAGTGGCTGTTAGGATAGAGCCGAACGCGCTCCAGCCGATCCGTCTTCTCACCGGTTAAAGGGTCAAACTCCACAAGGCTTTCAATCTCATCTCCGAACAGCGAAAGCCGCCAAGCTCGATCTTCGAGATGGGCCGGAAAGAGCTCGATGCTGTCGCCCTTGGCGCGGAATGTCCCTCGGTGAAAATCGATATCGTTCCGCTTATATTGCAGTTCGACCAAGGCGCGGAGCAGCTGGGAACGCTCGACGCGTTGGCCTTTTCTTAGGTTCAAGATCATCTTTGCATAGACCTCGGGCGAGCCAATGCCATAGATGCATGAGACCGAAGCGACGATGACCACATCGTCGCGTTCCAACAGAGCTCGGGTCGCGGAGTGGCGCATGCGATCGATCTGTTCGTTGATCGCCGCCGTCTTTTCGATATACGTGTCGGTGCGCGGTACGTAGGCTTCCGGTTGGTAGTAGTCGTAGTACGAGACAAAGTATTCTACCGCATTATTCGGAAAAAATGACTTCATCTCGCCATAGAGCTGAGCTGCCAGGATCTTATTGGGAGCAAGAATGAGCGTCGGCTTTTGCACCGTCTGAATGACATGCGCCATCGTAAACGTCTTGCCGGATCCTGTGACGCCCAACAGCACCTGATCGCGCGACCCGGTGGCTATCCCATCAACAAGCTCGGTGATGGCCTGCGGCTGATCGCCTGCAGGTTCAAAATCAGAGATGAGCTTCAGCGGAATGCCAGCCTCTGGCCGATCATTCGGATCATGCTTGAGTGTCGGATTTTCGGCGAGGGCCTTCAAAAGATCGAGGCCTTCATCAGGGGCCGGCATGATCTGCTCCCGTTCTTTAAACCAATAACATCGCACCGCGTCAGACTAGGCCGAGGGCACGCCTAAGGAAAGCAACAGCACCAGCAGGAGCTTCCTCCGCGAGTCCCCCCTCCTGCCAACGTCCTGTCAGGAGGCGGCACGGGCCTGCCCGTCGGAACGTTCAGAACGCGGCGATCATGACACGGCAAAGCATTTCGTCGGCCTGCCGCCGCTGACGTGGAACGCGTGTCATCTCATAATGCCGTGACCTGGCAGATCGCACGCTTTCCCCAAATTTCAAGGGTTCTGATGTAAGGATCTCGGGGTTGAGAGGCCCGATCCCGACCACGAGCACGGTCGGCTTCGTGCCGCATCCAAGGGTCGAAGGCCACGGGTCCATGAAGACCGTTGACCAGGCGGCCACAAAAACCATCGCATAAGTTGAAAACAATACGACCGGTCCCGCGAATAGCGCCAGAGACGTTGCAAAAGCGCATCACTGCGACAGGAAGTCCACGAAAATGAGATTTGAGCCCTCACAAGCGCATGCAGACGTTTTATTCATCCTTTTCAGATAGTTCTTGATCGATGATCGCCAACGCATCCAACAAAGGCGGTCACTGACATTCGCCGTTCTGAAGACTAAGAGACGCCATCTCGTGAGCAGCGCATTGAACCACGCATCGCATTTCAGCCCCCGTCGACCATGGTGGGGCGGCGACTTGCAAACCTTGCGTAACTATGCCCTCCAAGCTCGCAAAGCGCTGCCGATGCACGATAGCGAACGGCTGGTGATCCCGCTCAAGGATGGCAGTGGTGATCATCTCGTGGCCGCACTCGACCGACCAGCTGGCGCCGATGGCCGCCCCCTGGTTGTCTTGATCCATGGGATCTCCGGCTCCGAAAAGAGCTGTTATATGACAGTTGCCACGGCTTTCTTCCTGGCACGCGGCTATCCTGTGTTACGGGTCAATCTTCGAGGAGCAGGCCTTTCCCGTCCGTTTTGCCGGCAGCAATATCATGCCGGCAGCAGTGACGATCTCGTTGCTTTGGTCCATGGTCTGGACCCCGAACTAACCAAGAACGGCCTGATGCCAATCGGCTTTTCTCTTGGCGGTAACATTCTCTTGAAACTTCTGGGAACCGTCGGTCGCGATCTTCCCATTATCAAGGCGGCCTCGGTGTCCGCACCGATCGACCTCGCACAGAGCAGCCGCTCCTTGATGCGCTGGCGCAACTTTGCCTATCACCGCTTCATTCTGACCCGACTCAAACGGCAATGTACGGCCGCTGGTGCAGGCCTTACCTCCGACGAGCAGCATGCGATCCGCAGCGCACGCAGTCTTTGGGACTTTGACGATCGTTTCACGGCACCACGCAATGGCTACGACAGTGCGGCCGACTATTACCAGGACAATGCGGGCAAGGCCTTTCTTGGTGGGATCAAACAACCAACCGTGCTCATTCACGCAAAGGACGATCCTTTCGTCCCTGTGGGCCCGTATCTGCAAGAGCGCTGGAGCGGACATCAAAGCCTAAGCGTTCTATTGCCCACGAGCGGCGGTCATCTTGGCTTTCACGATCCCCTAGGCCTCTGGCATCTTCGTCAGATCGACAGCTTCTTCGCCGCATAGCGGCGCAACACTCCTCATCCAAGGTCCAAGGCTTGAACGCCTGTCTTGAAAGGCGCAATGTTCGTCGATGCGGGATTTCAAGAGCCTCTTGGCGGATGATCGCTTTCGCCCTGTCTGGTTGACCGGCATGCTCATCGGCGTCTTTCGCTGGCTGGAATTGCTGGCGATCGGCGTTTTCACCTATCAAACCACCCAATCGGCAACGCTGGTTTCGCTCATGACGCTTTTGCGCATGGCTCCCTTATTTCTCTTCGGTGTGCCGATGGGCATCCTCGCTGATCGCTATGATCGCAAGTTGCTCTTGATCATTGGTCTTGCCGTCTTGACGACCAGTTCCTCGGTCCTTTCGCTTCTCGCCTTCATGGACAGATTGGCGCTTTGGCATGTCGGCCTTTCCGCCATTTTGAACGGTACATTCTGGGCCGCAGAATTTGCGGTGCGGCGAAGCATGCTCGGTGAAATCGCCGGCAATGCGCGCCTGGGGCCAGCCATGGCGCTGGAATCGTCGACCAGCAACGCAACCCGAATGCTTGGGCCAGCCCTCGGTGGGGCCATTCTTCAAACCGCCGGCCTTGTCGGCGTCTTTGCCGCCGCTGCCGTCACTTACACCTTGTGCCTCATCCTTATCCGCCCCTTGGCCTATCGTGCCCAGGCCTCGTCGGAGCCGACCGGCCTCATCGGAACCCTGAGAGAAGGTTGGCGCGCCGTCAGCAGCAACCGGATCATTCTTGCCTCCCTTGCCATCACCATGGTTGTAAATCTTTGGGGTTTCGCTTTCATCTCGCTCATTCCAGTGATTGGCGAGCATCAGCTTGGCCTATCGACCTTGATGATCGGTCTTTTCGCGTCAACCGAGGGGCTCGGCGCGCTTATAGGCTCCGTCATGGTTGGCCTTTATGCTCGGCCTCGCTTTTACACCCGTCTTTATCTCGGTGCCTCATCCCTGTTTTTGCTGTGCGTGCTTGGGATTGGCCTGTCGGGCCTAGTCCCCCTCTCCTTCGGTCTCATGTTCGTAGCGGGCCTGTTTATCGCGGGGTTCGCTGTTATGCAGAGTACAGTGACGTTCCTCGCTTCACCGCCGGAAGCGCGAGCACGGGTCATGGGTGTTCTGACCGTCAGCATCGGTACCTGCCCGATCGGCATGCTGCATGTTGGCTTGCTTGCTGACATGTTCGGCGCTGGCACCGCGACCATGATCATGGCCATCGAAGGATTGATCGCGATGACGATCGTCGCACTGTTCTGGCCCGAACTCCGGCGGGAGACGTTGCTAACAGCAGCGTCATTGCGGTGACCCAGATGACGATGAGGGTAGGCTAGAACCGACCTTACGCCCCTTCGGGGCCCTGCACCGCCTCGGCCACGACGTTCACCCCTGAGTAGGATTCGCTCTGATACAAACGGCGTCGCGACCATCCCAGATCGATGACACGCCTTGCCATCACAAAAATGGCATCGTTGACACAGGATCTCAACGATATCGATTCGGGTGCCAAAAAACTAAAACGCCGCCATATCAGGGACTGGCGGCGTTTCGGGAGTGGCGCTCTCACGCCCCTCTTTTCAGGTTTCGCGACCCGCGGGGCTAATGATACCCACTGGCAGGAGAGGCCGCGCTCAAACTGGTAGCGCCCAAACGGGCGATCTCATCCTTAATTTTCAGTTTCTCACGTTTTAATCGTGTCAATGTTACTTGATCAGGCATAGGTCGGTGGAGTTCGACGTCGATTTCTTCCTCTAGGTGCGCATGTTTGCTCCGTAGTCCCTCAACGTACTCCTGCATGCTCATGCCGTTATAGACCTCCAGGTTTTGGTTATCCCTGATAAGCACGATAGTGTAATCCTGCTTATCCAAGATCGCTAGCAAAAACGTCACGGTCTTGTCAAAAATCAGTGAAAGGTGCAATTTTTCAGTATGTTAGCAAATGATCACCTCATCGTAGGAATGTCGGGATCGAGCGGGTCGATCTATGGGATTCGCTTGCTTGAAACGCTGAAAACCACGCCGATTACCAGCCATTTGATCCTGAGCAAGCCCGCCGAGATGACCGTTGCATACGAAACCAATCTCAAATCGGCGGATGTTCGAGCACTCGCCGATAAGGCCTATGCCATTGCCGATGTTGGGGCCGGTCCAGCATCGGGCTCGTTTCGCACGCGGGGCATGGTCATCGCGCCTTGCTCCATGAAAACACTGGCGGAAATTGCGACGGGCATGTCGACGAATCTGCTGACACGAGCAGCCGACGTCACGCTAAAGGAAAGACGGCGTCTCGTGCTCATGGTACGCGAAACGCCGTTCAATAGAGCGCATCTCAAGAATATGCTCGCCGTCACGGAGATGGGCGGAATCATCGCCCCACCTTTGCCTGCCTTTTATACGCAACCAGAAAGCCTTCAGGACATCATCGATCATAGCGTTGGACGCGTGCTTGATCTGTTCGATATCGACAATGACTTAGCGGGACGGTGGGACGAACTGCGCGACGGCAGACTTAAGCCTCGTTGAAGACAGAATCGAGAGCGGCATCAAGGCGCGCACGATAGGCATCCGGAAAAACCTGAACCAAAAGATTGGCGAGATCGCCCCGATCCTCTTCCTTGAAGATCTGAAGACAGGCGAGATTGTCGCAAGCGAGTTGACCGCCCGCCCGCCGCGTGGGTTTCAGCTCGTCACCAAGTCGGCCGAGGGTGAGTTGCTCAATATGCTCGCCATCAAGCTCAAGGGCGAGGATGGCCTGCCGGAGCGTCGTGACCCGGTCCGGCCACTGATCGGCGATGTCACCCGTCTTGGCCTGATCGAGAGACCGGCGAAGATGCCGTCGGAGCGAACGAAGCGGCTGGACAACCTTCGCTTGCCAAACCGCGATCTCGGCTTCCGCACGCGCAAGGGTTGCTTGATCAAGCGCCACGCCACAATCCGCGAGCCAAAGCGCCCAAAGCAGCATATTCACATCGAAATGTCGCCGATCCTGCAGCGCAATACAGGCCGCTTCAACACCGGGACGCTCATATAGATCGACCGAGAAAGTCCAAAATGCCGACGCCGGCCATGCCCCCGCCGTTGCCGCAGAGGACAGCTGCTTGCCCTTGGCTGCCACTACGCTGAGCCCGACATGGACATTGTCCTAGAACGAGTCCTTCCGCCGCCTTATCTCTGCAAAGACGTCAACATCATCGGCGTGTTGCAAACCGAGTTGGCTTCGGATTGCCGGATCATGAGGACGAAGAAAAGGATTGGTCGCCCGCTCCAAACCCAGTGTCGTCGGGACCGTGGGTTCACCCGCAGAGCGTTGACGATCGACGTCGGCCGCGCGCGCCTGGAGTGATGTGTTGTCTGGATCGACCGATAGCGCGAAACGCGCATTCGATTGCGTATACTCATGACCGCAATACACGAGCGCCTGATCCGGCAAGGCCTCGAATTTCTGCAACGAGGTCCACATGTCTTCAGGCGTCCCTTCGAAAAGGCGTCCGCAACCGAGTGAAAACAGGGTGTCCGCGCAAAAAAGAGCGTTTGAGCCTTCGAACCAATAAGAAATGTGCCCGGACGTATGACCAGGCGTCTCAAAAATCTCCGCCTCCGCATCCCCAAGCTTCAACCGGTCGCCTTCGATTAATTTGACGTCGATACCGGGAATTCTCGAAGCGTCTTTACCTGGTCCGGCAATCCGACAGCCCGTGGCCTGTTTCAGCTCGAGATTGCCGCCGGTATGATCCGCATGGTGATGGGTTGAGAGAATCCAATCAAGCGACCATCCGCGCGCTTGCAAGCGGTCGCGCACAGGTGCCGCGACGGCGGGATCCACCACGCCGGTCGTTCCTGAGGACGGTTCGTGGATCAAATAGACATAATTGTCGTCAAGAACCGGAATCATCTCGACGGTAAGCGAACTCATGGCCCCTCCGACGGCTTTCTTGCAGCGATCAGGCGTACTTAGAGAAATAGCCGATTTCAGGCAGCAGGTCACCTGTCGCTCGACAACGATCCTGCAATCACTGCCTTGATCCTATCTCTGGCACACCGTAAATTCATTCCGTGATGCGTCCTGACGTTTTTGAACTGCATGATTTCTATGGCTCGCGGCAGGGCCAATTGGTCCGCCGGCTTCTGAACCGCGAAATCCGTGCCCACTGGCCCGATCTCCAAGGGCAACATGTGCTTGGCCTCGGCCATGCCACGCCGTTCATGGGTCCGCTCTCCCTTGAGGCCGAGCGTGTTGCCGTGATTATGCCACGCGCAGAAGGTGTGATGCGCTGGCCCAAAAAGCGCCCGAATCTTACCGCCCTTGGTCAGGAGAATGACCTACCGATCGCCGATCGCAGCATGGACCGCGTCTTAATCGTCCATGCACTCGAGACGACGGAGCATGCCGGCCGCCTTTTGCGCGAGGTTTGGCGCATTCTTGCCGACGACGGCGAAGTCCTGGTCATCATTCCCAACCGTCGTGGCCTTTGGTGTCTGAGCGAACGCACACCTTTTGGCCAAGGTCGTCCCTATAGCGCAGCGCAGCTCAAACACCTGTTACGAAGCCACCTCTTTTCGCCGCAAAAGACAGGATCTGCGCTGTTCGTTCCGCCGTTTCGCTCAAACCTGCTGCTCAAAACCGCCGTTGCTTGGGAGCGGCTCGGTCTCCGCTTTGCACAGAAATTCGCCGGTGTCTTGGTGATGCGCGCGCAAAAGGAGATCTACACAGCCTCCCTCAGCGCTGCTAGCGCAAGCGCCAAGCGTCCTGCCTATGCCCATTTTCCGGGGGCGAGACCAGCCATTGCGGCGGAGCAACGAAGCCACGAGCGACGGGACACCTCGTTATCCCTGCCCCCTCGAGACAGGCCTACGTCGACACCTTGCGGCTAAGCATGAAGAGCGCTTGCGCACTCAGGAGGTTGTCGAACCAAAGACCACCGGCCTTACGACTCACTTGTCCGTTTGATGCCAAACAGATCCGGTGCTCGACCTCAAGGCCTAGCTTCGCCGCCAGTGCTTCAAAGTCGTCGAGTGTGCACGGGCGAATATTGGGTGTTGAATACCAAGGTTCGGCCTTGGCACTTCCTCTCGGCATGCGGCCACGGACGAGACGCCAACGCGCACGCCAATGGGCATAATTGACAAAGGAAACGATCCCAAAACGTCCGATACGCAGCATTTCATCGATGATGTGATCTGGTCGGTGCATGGCCTGAATCGTCTGGCTCAAAATCACATAGTCGAATGAATCGTCGGGATAGAGATGCAGGTCCTTTTCAGCGTCGCCCTGCACTACTGAGAGGCCACGACTGAGACAGTCCTTCACCCCCTGCCTCGACAGTTCGATACCTCGACCATCAACGGCTTTGGTCTCGGCGAGATGACCGAGGAGAGCACCATCGCCACAGCCAATATCGAGCACGCGCGCTTCCCGTCGCACAAGATCCGCGATCAGCCTCAAGTCTTGACGAAGTGGCGCCATGACTCCGTTCTTATCGGACGGCGGTGTCTCTGGATCAAGCGAGATGCTGGTTGCCATCCTACGTCAAACCCGCCGCGGAAGCTGCACCGTCCAGAAAGCCGGAGACCACACGATGAAACTCCGGCTCGTCCAGCAAGAAACTGTCATGCCCACGATCGGTTTCGAACTCGCACGACGAAACATTCGCGGCGACCGAGGTTAGAGCGCGCACAAGCTCCCGGCTCTCGGCCGTCGGAAACAACCAGTCAGAACTGAAGGAAAGGACACAAAAGCGCGTGTTCGTGCCACGAAAGGCATTGGCAAGGACACCGTCGAAGCCCGCCGCCAAATCGAAGTAGTCCATCGCACGGGTGACATAAAGGTAGGAATTGGCATCGAAGCGATCGACGAAAGTAATCCCTTGGTGACGAAGGTAACTCTCCACTTGGAAATCGGCATCGAAGCCGTACGTCAATTCATTTCTATCCTGCAGGGCACGTCCGAACTTTCGATGAAGCGCGGGTTCGGAGAGATAGGTGATATGCGCCGCCATCCGCGCTACCGACAAGCCGCGAACCGGCCGCTGACCGCTGCCATAATAGGCGCCGCTTTGCCAATTCGGATCGGCCATGATCGCTTGACGGCCGACTTCGTGAAACGCGATGTTCTGTGCGGAATGACGTGCCGACGTTGCAATCGGAAGCGCGCTGAACACTCTATCGGGATAGCGCACCGCCCATTCCAGCACCTGCATACCGCCCATCGAGCCACCGGCCACCGCGAACAAGCGCTCGATCCCGAGCTGATCAAGGAGCGCCGCCTGCACCCTGACCATGTCACCGATCGTAATCACCGGAAAGTTAAGGCCGTACGGTTTCTCCGTAGCGCCGTCCAGCTCCATCGGCCCCGTCGTCCCCATGCAGCCGCCTAAGATATTGGTGCAGATAATGAAATAGCGATCGGTATCGATGGGTTTGCCGGGACCGATCATGAGATCCCACCAGCCGGCCTTTCCAGTCACAGGATGCGGATCGGCAGCGAATTGATCACCGGTTAGCGCATGGCAAACAAGGATCGCATTGCTGCGTTCCCGGTTCAGGCTGCCGTAGGTCTGATAGGCAACGGTAATCGGTTCGAATGCCACACCGCAATCGAGGGCAACCGCTTGGGAGAGCCGCATGCGATGTCCTGGCAGGACACGACCATCGACACCACCAAGAGGTGCTGAAGAGCTCAATGTTGTCGCAGCCTCGATGGTCGCAGGCGGAAGCTCGAATTGGGGTCCGTGCTCCTGCTCACTGTCGGTTTGGCGAGGCCCTTGCTCGTTCATCGCTGCATCCGCCCACAAAAAAACCCCGGCTGGCAGCCAGGGCTATTCTTCAAGCGACCCGACTTTTTAGCAGGTTTTTTTACGTGGCCTGCAAGCCAGCCGGCCCAAATCACCACGATGGCTGGACTTTAGCTCTAATGGAAAGGCACCGTCAATCGGTTATGGACCTTCCGCTTGACCCTGGCTAATCTTCGGCCTTCCCAATACCCCCAAGGCAACAGTGAAGTGAGACAAGTTTCATGGCCAGTCCGAGGCCGCGCTCCGGCATTCTGGAAATACAGCCCTATGTCGGTGGCAAGGCGTCCGCAGAAGGGGCCGACAGCACCATCAAGCTTTCCGCGAATGAGTCAGCAATCGGCCCCAGCCCTCAGGCAATCAAAGCGATACAACAGGCGCTTGGCGACAGCCATCGGTATCCCGACGGCGGTTCTGACCGTCTCAAAGCTGCCATCAGCAAGCGTTTCTCCCTCGATATCGATCGTCTAATCTGTGGTTCGGGATCCGACGAGCTCATCCATCTTTTGACCCTCGCCTACGCCGGTCCGGGTGATGAGGTGTTGTATAGCGCTCACGGTTTTTTGATGTATCGTTTGAGCGCTTTGGGGACCGGGGCCCAGCCTATCGCCGCACCAGAACGCAATCTTCGAACGGACGTCGATGCTCTTCTCGATGCGGTAACCTCGCGCACACGCCTCGTTTACATTGCCAATCCGAACAATCCGACGGGCAGCTATATCACCGCTGATGAGCTGTCCCGACTTCACAGGGGCCTGCCCGACGACGTCATCCTCGCCATCGATGCCGCTTATGCCGAGTATGTGCACACACCCGACTACACCAATGGTCTGGAACTCATTGATCAGGCCGATAACGTCGTCATGCTGCGCACCTTTTCGAAGCTCTTCGCGCTAGGTGGTCTTCGCCTCGGTTGGCTCTATGGACCACCCAATATTATCGAAGTGTTGAATAGGGTGCGCGGCCCTTTCAATGTGAATGCGCTGGCCCAAGCTGCAGGCATCGCCGCCCTTGAAGATCTGGAGCACCAAGAGCGGTCGGTCGCTCATAATGACCACTGGTTACCACGCATGACCCAAGCGATCGCTGGGCTTGGCCTGACGGTTCATCCGAGTGTCGCGAATTTTTTACTGGTCGGCTTTCCCGAAACCGGGGAAAAAACGGCAGCGAAGGCTGGCGATTTTCTCGAGAAGGACGGGATCGTGGCGCGCCCCATGGCAGCGTATGGCCTACCGAATTGCCTTCGCCTTTCCATCGGCAAAGAGGATGAAAACAAGGCGGTCATCAAAAGTCTCGAAAGGTTTTTAGAGTCGTGACAGACATCGATTACGCCCAGCTGCCGGTGCCAAAATTCCACCGCGTTGCCATGATCGGCATCGGCCTCATCAACGGGTCACTTGCCAAAGTCATCAAGGGGAAGGGCCTCGCGGATGAGATCGTCGCTTGCTCGCGCCGAGAAAGCACGATCGCTCGTGCCATCGAACTCGGCATTGCCGATCGCGGCGTCACCGATCCGGCCGAGGCTGTCATCGGCGCTGATTTAGTCGTCATCGGCACCCCCGTAGGCGCCGTCGGCAAGGTTGCCAAAGCCATGACGTCGACCTTAGACCGGAACGCGATCATCACTGACGTCGGCTCCATCAAGACCAAAGTTATTGACGATGTTCTGCCGCATCTGCCGTTTCGTGGACGACTCGTGCCCGGACACCCGGTGGCCGGCACCGAAAATTCAGGTCCTGATGCGGCGTTCGATACGCTCTTTGTCGGACGCCATTGTATTCTGACACCGATCGCCGAGACTGATCAGGATGCCCTCGCCAAGGTCAAAGCCCTTTGGCAAGCCGCGGGATCTCGTGTCTCGACGATGACCGCCGAGCATCATGACCGGGTGCTGGCAATTACTTCGCATCTCCCGCATCTGATCGCCTATACCATCGTCGGCACCGTCGCGGATCTTGAAGAGCATCAACAGACTGAAGTCCTTCGGTACTCCGCCGGCGGATTTACGGATTTCACGCGGATCGCCGGCTCCGATCCCGTGATGTGGCGGGACATTTTTTTGAACAACAAAGAAGCCGTTCTCGAGATGCTGGGCCGTTTTTCTGAGGATCTCAGTGTGCTTCAGCGTGCCATTCGCTGGGGAGACGGCGAGACGCTGGAATCACTGTTCACCCGGACGCGTGAAGTTCGCCGCGGTGTGATCGCCGAGGGCCAGGCCTTCCAGCGGCAGGCCGCGGTCGAAGCTGCCGGTGGCAGCGACGATCGGGGCTGAGCACGTGGATCGAGCTCTCGAAGCAACACCGTCTGAAGCCATAGCAGATCGAGCCCAAGATGAAGTTGCGGGTACACCTTGGATCTTCGGCTATGGATCCCTCATGTGGAAGCCAGGATTTACCTTTGAACAATCCTGCCATGCCCGTCTCCATGGCTATCATCGAAGCCTCTGCGTCTACAGCTGGGTGCATCGCGGCACGCAAGAACACCCAGGGTTGGTCTTCGGCCTTGATAACGGCGGAGCCTGCAAAGGAATCGCCTTTCGGTTCCGACCGGATCAGGAGGAGGACGTTCTCGCTTATCTCGATGCTCGCGAATTGGTGACCGATGTCTATCAACGCAAGCAGCTTACGATTCAGACCGAACAAGGCCGCGTGTCAGCCTGGTGCTACGTGGTGCGTCGCGACCATGCTCAATATGCGGGAAAGTTGTCGGTATCAGAGCTTCTTGCAAGAGTGGAGAAAAGCCAGGGGCGATCCGGGCATAATCGCGACTATGTCCTCAGCACCGTATCGCACCTCAAGCAACTTGGGGTCGATGATGCGATCCTGAATCGGCTTGCCCACATGCTCCACAAGAACGCCGCCTAACGCAGCCAATCGGCCAAGTATCGCTCGCAGCCCCGAACGAACGACGGCGATGTTGATGGGCTGGGTGGCTTCGGCCGATCCCCAGCCCCTCCTCTCTTAACCGGCAGCTGCTTTCCCGATCGCCGGCTCCATCAATCAAGCATGAGCTCTGGCAACCAAAGCGTCAGTTGCGGGAAGTTAATGACGATCGCTAGACCAATGAGCTGCAGGATCACGAACGGAATAATCCCCCGGTAGATCTCTGTCATCTTCACCGAGTCGCCAGCGACACCTTTCATATAGAACAGCGCAAAGCCGAAAGGGGGTGTCAAAAAGGAGGTTTGAAGATTCACCGCTGCAAGGATCGCAAACCAATAGATTGTTTGGGCTTGTATATGCTGGATTGCAGCTCCCTCGACACCAAGATGCGATGCGAATTCGGGCGCCAACGCTTTGATGATTGGCGCAAAAACGGGCAGGATGATCAGCGTGATCTCGATAAAGTCGAAGAAAAAACCGAGTAAGAAGATCACCGTCATCAGCATGATAAGGAGAGGCCAGGCGCCAAGATTGAGCCACTCGATAAACTCAATAATCAGGTCTTCACCGTAAAGAGCCCGAAACATGTAAGAGAAGGCTGTGGCACCAACGAAAATGAAAAAGATCATCGCCGTCGTGAGTGCCGTCCGATGACAAACTTCGGTGACCACCTCTTTGGTTAACGTTCGGTTGAATAGCGCCAGAATTATCGAACCAAAGGCACCCACACCTGCTGCCTCGGTCGGCGTCGCCCAACCCGCGAAGATGGATCCAAGGACAAGCACAATCAGAAAGACGGGCGGTACGAGGCCCTTCAAGACCGCACCAAAAAGCGTGTCGCCCTCCGCACGACCGATGATCATCGAGGTCGCAAAGATGCCAAAAAACGCGAGAAGCGGCCAATTGAAGAGGTCGGCAAGGCCCGTGTTGGACAAGACGACAGCCGCGGCAACGATAGCGCCGACGATCATGAAGTATGTCGTTAAACGAGACTTATTCGTCGGCTCCAGCTGAATGGCATCCTCTGGCAAAGGTGGCGCCAAGCTAGGCTTGATCGAACTGACTGTAAGGATATAGATGAAGTAGAGTCCCGAGAGGACGAGGCCTGGCAAGATCGCGCCAATAAACAGATTACCCACGGAAACCGCGAGCAGATTGGCCATCAACACGAGCATGATCGATGGGGGGATCAAGATACCGAGCGTGGCGGAAGCAGCGATGGTGCCCGTGGCGAGCGGTTTGTGATACCCGCGGTCGATCATCGTTGGCAGAGCGAGAAGCGTCATCATGACGACGGAGGCACCGATGATGCCGGTCGTCGCCGCCATGATCGTGCCCATGACCGTGACCGACAACGCAAGACCGCCTGGAACCCGCTTTAGAACGACCTGGAGAATGTGCAGGAGATCAGCGGCAACCCGGGAGCGCTCCAGCATGGTCCCCATGAAAATGAAGCATGGAATGGCGACAAGGACAGGGTTTTGAATAGCACCACTTGAGCCATCACCGCCCCAGATGCGCGGCATCAAGATGAACATTTCTCTAGGGACAGGAAAAAACCCGTAGAGATAGGTCATGTCCATATATTCAAAGAAGACGCCAAGATAGGCGAAGATAATCGCAATGCCGCCGAGAGCCACGGCAACCGGTAAGCCCGTGAACAGGGTCAAACCGAGGCAAAGAAACATATAAGCGCCGACGAATTCCTCAAAATGTTCGTATAGGGCTTCCCCCATCGCCTAGCGCTCCTTGTCCGTCGGGTGCAGGCTTGCAGCCATGCTTCTTGCCTCCGCTGCTAAGGCGTCGGCGGTCCGGTTGGTGTCTTGCGAGAAGAGTTTGAGAGCGGCCGCCGCCCTTTCCTTGCCATCATGGTCGCCGAATAACAGCGCCCAAAGCCGAAGAAACGTGGCAAGAAAGGCACTAAACGTCAGCACAAACCCAATGAACATGACAGATTTGATGATGTAACGGTGCGTGATGCCTGTGAGAGATTCCGAGCCCTCTCCCTGAAAAAACGAGATTTTGACGAACTGGAAGGAGAAGTAGATAGCGATGACCAGGTAGGGCACGGCCAACAAGACGATGCCCCAGAATTCAATCCACGCTTGGCCTCGGCGCGGCAGCATTTCTCGGAAGACGTCGACCCTGACATGGGAATTCATGATATAGCCGTATCCGAAGGACAGCATCAGAATGACGGCGTGTAAGTGCCACTGCATATCCTGCAGCTTGATCGGCTCGATGAGCCAATACCAAGACAGTTGGGACATGCCGATGCGAAGGAAATCGATCTTCCGGGTGATCACATCGAACATGATCACGGCGATCAGAGGTAAGACGACAAAACCAGCACATTTGCCGATAAAGCGTGGGATCCGATCAAGCCGATCCGCAAGATTGAGCATACCGTTCATCGAAGAGCGCCTCGCTGATCGCTGACTATAGCTGCCGTCGTCGCCACCTCATGCGGCTCCTCTCACGGCAGTATGCCTCTCGATGGTTTGTTTTTGGTTAACGCCAAGGTCCATAAAAAACCGGCTGCCTCCGAAGAGGCAGCCGATCTAACATCCGGCTACTTGAGGTAGCCCATTTCACCCCAGATCTTGAACTTGTCACGGAATTCCGTGATCGACGCCCAGATCCGAGCGCTGTCTTCGTTCGCAGCAACCTCTTCTGCGATCACTTCACCCCAAGCGGATTCAAGCTCGGTCAGGACCTCATCCGGCCAGCGCACATTGGTCACGCCGTCAGCTTCATTGGCAGCCATGGCATCAGCCTGAAGGAACTCGCCTTCA
Source organism: Geminicoccaceae bacterium (assembly GCA_028285265.1). Classification (GTDB taxonomy): domain Bacteria; phylum Pseudomonadota; class Alphaproteobacteria; order Geminicoccales; family Geminicoccaceae; genus JANQPX01. The sequence continues at coordinate 219,688 of JANQPX010000053.1, read as the reverse complement.
GCGATTTCCTGGGCGATGTTCGCCTTACAAGCTGCCTTAAAGATGGCCTGATATGGCGCCGACAACCCGTCCCACTTCTCCTTATTGATCAGGATCTCATTGGTGGTGGACTGCTGGTGCCAGCCTGGGAAGTAGTTATACTTGGCGATCTGGTAGAAACCGTAAGAGCGGTCGATCGCCGGCATGGAGAACTCGGTCGCATCAATGGTGCCAAGTTCGAGAGCCGGATAGATATCGCCACCAGCGAGCTGCTGGGTCGACACACCGAACTTCTGCATGACCTTCGCACCAAGACCGAAGAAGCGCATCTTCAGCCCTTGTAGCTCCTCAAGGCTCGTGATCTCCGTACGGAACCAGCCCGAGGTTTCAGGCGGGATCATGCCGCACATGTGGAACACGATATTGTCCCGAGCGTACATCTCTTCGGCCATCTCGACGCCGCCGCCATACAGCATCCAAGCCAGGAATTCTGGTGCTGGTGGTCCAAACGGCCAGGTGGAGAAGAAGTTGTACGCTGAATTCTTGCCTTGGTTAGCGCCAGGCGTTCCATAAGCAGCGTCGAGAGCGCCTTCCGAGACAGCATCGTAATAGGCATAACCGCCAACGATCGCACCGGGTTCAAACACCTTGATGTCGAAGTCGCCATCGGTCATCTCATTCACCCATTCGGCAATGCGATAACCGACCGGCCCGATCACGGCGACGTTCTGACCGAAGGCCGAATGCATTTTCCAACGCTCTTTGGCCTCAGCCTTGTCAGCCGTGGCCAGACCAAAACTGGCGGCCATGCCGACCGCACACGCGGCCGTCAGGAACTTGTTTGGCATAGATTGTCTCCCTTTCTGCTCAGCATCGATTCGGTATCGTGGATAGGCACTGGCGAAAAAACCTCGCGTGGCCCCTTGGCACCGCCTGGCTCGTTGCTCTTCTAAGCATTCGGTCTTCTCGCCGAGGCAGTATTTTGTTTCCTCCCTAAACTGATCGGCGGACGCCACCCTTGTCTCCCTTTGACGTTGGGTCGACGCGAACGTCGATCTCGGGCAAAGCACGCCGTTCTCTTGTTTTTCAGACTAACAGCATATCGATTGCTAAAGCAATCGCTTGAAATCGCGACAACTCGTCAAATCCCAACCTTTAACACGGGTTGATCATCTTTTGGTTGAAGGTTGTGCGCATTCACTTGGAGCGTCATCAGAGCCGTGCCGGCCCCCGTACTCCAAAGGCGTTCAGCGTGTCAGGCGTTCGAGAGCCTGTTGCGCAAGGGCTCGATGCTGCGGCTGCAAATGACGTCCAACCGCCGCAACGGCGGCCGCCAGAACGGAGGCATCGTCCGTGAACCCAAGCCCGGCCAGGACATCAGGAACCATGTCGACGGGCAGAACAAAATAGGCGATGGCGCCAAGTAGGACCGCACGAACATATGCGGGTGTGTCTCGATCAGCAGCGCAGTAATAGGCGGCGACAAGATCTTCGGCAAAAGGAACGCGCGCTATGACGCGTTTTAGTTTCTTCCAAAAACGCTCTTCCTCAGGCGGTTCGCTAGCCACCGGGAGCCCCGTAAGACCTGTTCCGCTTGTCATCGTCTCCATCTCCTATGGCCGGCTCCATGAACCGACGATAAGGTCAAAGGGAAACATCTAGACACATGTCAGACTTGGGGAATCGAAAGGTGGAGATCAAGGGAGCATCCGCTTTGGTCACCGGCGGCGCATCGGGGCTTGGGCAGGCGACGGCAAAGCGGTTGGTCGATCTGGGCGCCAAGGTTGCGCTTTTGGACTTACCCGGCAGCGCATTGGACGATGCGGCCGGGACGCTAGGCTGCCTGGCTGCACCTTGCGACGTCACCGATGCTAATGCGACCGAGACTGCGGTCATCGAGGCAGCCAACATCAATGGGCCTGCGCGCATCCTCGTGAATTGTGCAGGGATAGCTCCTGCTGGTCGCATCGTCGGACGCGACGGGCCACTTCCTCTGGAGTCGTTCGACAAGGTGATCAAAGTCAACTTGATCGGCTCGTTTAATCTGATGCGCCTCGCCGCCGCCGAAATGGCGAAACTGGATGCCTATGTCGATGGCGAGCGCGGGGTCATCGTCAATACGGCGTCGGTTGCGGCATATGACGGCCAGATTGGCCAAGCTGCCTACGCCGCCTCGAAGGGCGGGGTTGCCGCGCTGACATTGCCGGCAGCTCGCGAGCTCGCACGGTTCGGCATCCGCGTTGTCACCATCGCGCCTGGCATTTTCGAAACCGCGATGCTGAAAGGCCTGCCGGAAGACGTTCAAAAGTCGCTCGGCGCAAGCGTGCCATTTCCACCGAGATTAGGTCAGCCCTCCGAATACGCAGACCTGGTCAAGGCCATTGTCGAGAATCCGATGCTGAATGGTGAAACCATCCGCCTGGATGGTGCCCTTCGCATGGCGCCGAAATAGCCGTGCCCCCTCGATTGGCAAGAAACTGCCAAAAACGCCTTATCGTTACGATATCAAGGTATCGAGGCCTAGGGGTGGCGGACCACCGATCGCCGGACAGTCTTTGTCAACGTTCGGCATTCAGGCGAAAACAGCGACAGCCAAGTTCCGAACAGAGGTCCGTTTGTGCCGTGCTCCGGCACCATTGCCAACTGACGTGATGATGGCGGTCTGATCGGCGAACCTCGCGGCCCAAAACAACGCGAGAGGCCGGGCCGTAAGGCGTCGCCTTTTTTCGTCGAGTCGTCCCAATCAGCATGATCGTGCTTAAGCGACGATCACAGCATTTGACAATATTCGGAAGACAGGTGAGAAAATTGATGCAGCCGGTCGGCAATATGCCGAACCGACTGCTAGATTGCCCAAAATCATTGAACAGTTCCTGACCACCATATTCATGCCCCAAATGGGGTATATGCTCACGCAAAAATGCTGAAGTAACGCATCAAATGAAAGTCAAGATTTCCAAACTCATCCAGGACATCCATCAAGCGCCACTCAATTCTGTAAAATGGCGATCTGTCTTGGAAGATATGCGAGTCCTAACGGGGGCCAGTTCAGGCAATCTCCTTGTTACCGGACAGCACTCGGCCAATACACTTGTCTTGGCATCGACTGCCATTGATCGATCAGCAATTGAAGAATACCACGCCTATTATCATCAGTACGACATTTGGCTATCGAACAGTCGTTGGTGTAAGTCAGGATCAATTCTCCGCGGGCCCGACATCCTTCCAGATGAGCAGTTTCTCCAAAGCCTCTGGTACAACGATTTCCTTCGACGATTGGATATTGGCAAATTGATTTCTGGGCGGCTCTTTGGTGACGCCTCGAACGGCGACAGCATTTCGTTCTATCGCCCATGGGCACAAAGCGACTTCGACAGCACCTCAGACCAGCTGCTGCGTCAAATCCTGCCCCATCTGTCGAGCGCCATCGCGATTTATCGGCACCTGTCGGACCTGGAACAGCGGCTGGCAGCGACGGAGACAGCCTTTGATCGGCTTCCCATCGGGGTCGTTTTGTTCGGCCGCAAGGGACAACTGCTCTATGCCAACAAGCTGGCTTGGGGTGTCCTTCGAGAACATGACGGCCTCGACGTAAAAGCGCGTCGGCTGGTGGCCGCCAATCCCGACGTGCAGCGCAGATTGGAACGCTTGATCATGGCGACGGCGGCGACAGGTCAGGGAGAGCAAGCATCACCCGGTGGCACACTCACCATTTCTCGCCTGTCCCTGAAACCATCCTATTCGATCTTCGTTGCCCCCGTCAGCGACCGCGGCTCGGAACAACCTGGGATCTTGGCTGACACGCAGCCCTGTGCGATTGCCATCATCAACAATCCTGAATGGATGGCACAAATTCCCTCCGATGTCCTGAGGGAACGCTATGGGCTGACATCGGCTGAATCGCGCCTCGCCGCTGAACTCAGCACTGGATCGTCACTCAAGCAGGCCTCTGAGAAGTTCGGTGTCTCAAGGGATACCGTCCGGACCCAACTGAAACAGATCTTCACAAAAACGAATACCCATCGGCAAACGGACTTGGTGCGTCTACTGCTCGCTGATCTCGCGGGTTTGGCAGCAGGCCATCCAGCCTCTAATCCACAACCGAACCAAGTCGAGGATTGACCGACCCGGATCGCGTGAGACCACGTCCGGTGACCTTGATTCCGCCAGAATGATAGTCCTAAGTGCGACGCAAGCGATGGGGTGATACGGCCGACACCAACCCGTCGAGGATCATCGACGGGTTGTTTTTTTGGATCAAGCAGGCGGCCAGCTTTGCGGCTCCTGGCGCTGTCATGATGCCGAAACCTCCCTGCCCCACCAACCAAAAGAAACCGTCATCTCCAGAGTCAAAGCCGATGACGGGGCTGCGGTCGGAAACAAAACTTCGAAGCCCGGCCCAACGCCGACGAATGGTCTGAACACGGACACCACTTAGCGTTTCATAGCGATCGACCGCAATCGCAATGTCCAACTCCTCGGGTTGGACATCCGATGGCGACACGGGCGTTTCATCGGCAGGCGATACCATGAGCGCACCACCCTCAGGCTTCACGTAGAATTCATTATCGATGTCAGACACCATGGGCATCGTGCCCGGGACGCCCTTGCCATCGGGCGGATCCAACAGGATCGCCGTACGCCGCTTTGGCTGGAGCCCAAGGGGTTGAATGCCGCAAAACTTGGCGAATTCGTCGCCCCAGGCGCCGGCAGCATTAACCAGAATGTCAGCCTCAAACAGGCCCGCCTTCGTGTCGACTTTCCAGCGCTGAGCGCCGGATGAGCTCACACTCAGCACTTTCGCATCCGTCAGCAGCCGACCGCCTCGCCTGGAGAAACCTGTCAAAAAGCCCTGATGCAACGCCGAATCGTCAATCGCCATGGCATCGGGCTCGAGCAGGCCAGCGGCAGGATAGCTAGGATTAATGAGAGGTGCGATCTTGAGAACACCGTCTTTGTCCAAGCGTTGGAGATCTGAATTGAACGGCGTCGCTTCCTGTTCAAAGACTGACAGCTGCTGGAGTTGATCGTCACGGGCTAGATGAAGGAAACCACGCGAAGACAGCAACGGCAGATCCGAGAAGCCTTCTGGCGGCGACTCGAAAAAGGGACGGCTTGCCATGGTGAGACGCCGAACAGCCTCTGTCCCGTAGGTCGCGATAAGCATCGCGGCCGAGCGGCCCGTACTGTGATAGCCAGGCCTCGTCTCTTGCTCCAGTAGGACGACGTTACGTTGCGCTGAAAGTTCGTATGCCAAGGACGCGCCAGCGATACCCGCACCGACGATCACGACGTCACCCATTCAAATCTCCGTCATGCCAACAAACGGGACGCTAAAAGCCGAATGAGCCACCGAGCCCAATGTTGAGACCAGGGACGATGTCGATACCGTACTCGTTACGGTAGTTGTCGGGGAAAAGGACGCCAGCGGTCTGCCAAAACATGCGCATGAGACGTTGGTCAGCCGGCCCATCGATCTGGCTTTCCGCGCGCGCGCCATTGATCAATTGCGGGCCGTCGCAAAACGCTGCGAGCAGGACAAGATCGTCCGCCGCTGCGCTTGTCCGGATGCGCTCAGGTGCCTTGCAAGCTTCAGCGCTTGGCGGATCGGAGCGGGGGTTCAGGATCACAACAAGGCGCGGTTGGTCGCCCCCGTAGAGGCCGGGATCAGCGCTGAACCTCGCCTTGATTCCCTGGACACCTTGTCCGAATGCCCCCGTCACCAGGGTTTCTTGGCGGGCAGGGTCAAGGCCATAGGGATCACCGAAAATCTGCGCACGTACCGGACCGTCATCCAGCGCGGCCTCGAGAACCTTCCGCGCCGCAGATGCATCACCAACAGGTCCAACTTCGACCTTGGGTGCACAACTCAGAACAACGGAACCAGCCAACATGACGGCAAGCGTCGTAAGGACCCGGCCGGAATGCCGGGGCATCCTCCTATCCGATGGAGTCGTTCTAAGCCTTATCAACGGTCTCGTCGGCTGGCTCATTCTCATCGTCACGCATTGCCCAATGCTGGCTCGACAGCAAACGCCGGTCATTTTCAATCCACGCGGCCACCTGCCGGAGCGATTCTGCGGCACTTCTCGGAAGCGTACCGTGCTTGACCAGAACGCGGACCGGCGCGGCATCGGCTTCACCAAGGGCGGGTTCGACGGAAACCGCAGTCTCTTCAGCCGACGCTGCTGGAATAGCATCGAAACGCACCACACGCGTCACATCTGGGCCCAAGGCCGCCTCTTGCTCCGACGGCGACAGCCCCTCATCGGGCATCATCCGCGGCAGTTCTTCACCAGGAGCTGCTCCCTCGAAGATACCGCGCATGAGCTGCCGCTTCAGCGAATCCGGATGATGATGAAAGATACGGCGCGCATTGCGCAACATGTCAAGATCACCAGATTTCAGAGCTTGGTCGATGCGATGGCGCAGGAGCGAATCCTCGCCAAGTGCATCAATGACCAAAGGCTTAAGTTCGGCAAGAAAATGCCACAAAGCCCGGCGCTCGCCCACATATCGTTCCTTGGACATCCGCAATCTGCCGCATTCAGTGGATGGTTTAAGAAACTTTTAAATATTATCTTGTAATGACACAATTCTCAATCCAACGCCGTAAGCGCCCCATGGGGTGCAGTAACCATGGTTGAATGACAGCCTGATGAACGACTGTCCAGTTGGAAGTGGATTGTGGCCTCCTAGAAGAGCCGACGACGTCAGTACCGCTCCCTGATCTCCAAAGCCCGAACGCAAGCCGGTCGTGACCGAACTCTCGTGATGTAGTCGGCGACCGGCCCCTCAGGGATGGGCCATTTTGCGCCGTTCATGGCCCAACCCGCACAATGACCAAGGATAAGATCGGGGATCGTGAACTGGTCACCCATGACAAAAACACGATCGTCGAGACGCTGTTCGAGGAAACCCATGGCCCGCTCAAACTCAAAGCGACAGGCCTCGCGCGCCATCTTGCTGCGCAGCTCCTTGGGTAGGACAAATGTGTTCTTTGCAAAGAACCAGAGGGCCGAGTCGACCTCATCCAGGGCGAAATGGGTCCAACTGTCCTGTTGTGCCCGCTCAAGGCTACCCGCCGGATAGGTGAATTGGCCGTGCTTGTCCGCAAGAAACTGGCAGATCGCCACGGAATCAATGATAACATCATCACCGACTTGCAGTGCCGGGACCTTGCCCGATGGATTGACGGCCAGGATGTCATCGCTCCTCGGCGTCGCGGGATCGATATCATAGTCGAGCCCCAACTCTTCAAGCATCCAAACTACCCGGAAGGCTCTGGTCTTCGGGGAGCCAATGAGTTTGTACATCTCTCCATCCCGCATCATTTGGCCTGATATCCTCGCTCCAAGAAGCGGTTCTCAATGATCAAACCGCCAGTTCCTGTGCCAGATCAGCAAGTTCGGCTCCACCAGCCATCAACTTTCGAATTTCTTCGCCTTCAAGATCGTGCTTGGTACCAGCGCCGATGACCTCACCAAGCGACAGAAAGGTGAAGCGATCCGCAATCAACTTTGCATGGATCTCATTATGGGTAATCAGAATAATCGCGATATCGCCGCGCTTTTGCACGCGGCGAATCGTCTTGAGGACTTCCATCTGCTGCTTTTGCCCGAGCGCCGACGTGGGCTCATCAAGGATCAGCACCTTGGCCCCAAAATAGATAGCCCGCGCGATCGCCAAGGTCTGCTTCTGGCCGCCAGACATCGTGCCAACGGTTTGGCTCGGATCGGAGATGTTGATGCCGATCTCGGCCATCTGCTCCGTCGCAATCCGGTCCATCTCTGACATCTTCATCCAGCCGAAAGGCCCCGGACCGCCTGTGACCTCGCGCCCAAGAAAAAAATTCCTCGTCACGGATGCAAGAGGATTGAGCGCAAGGTCCTGATAGACCACACCAATGCCAGCATCTGAGCTGTCACGCGGTGTCCGGAAGTGCTGCGCGGCGCCGCTCAAATAGATGGTCCCAGATGTCGGCTGATGAACACCCGCAAGCGTCTTAATGAGGGTGGACTTGCCGGCTCCATTGTCGCCTAACAGGGCATGCACTTCGCCCGTATGCACATCCAGGCTCACGCCGTTCAATGCCGTGAAGTTGCCAAATTTCTTGACTAAATTCTCAACCCGAATGACGGGGACCGTTCCATCCATCCTAGATCCCTCCCGTAAACCGCTTGCGCACATTTTCGTTAAGAAGTGCGGCGGCGAGCAAGATCGAGCCCAGGAACATGCGATAGTAGGCACCGTCGAGCCATGGGATGTAGAAGAGTGCGTTTTGAGCGAGGCCGAAGATAATGGCGCCGAAAACGACGCCGACGATAGAGCCAAATCCGCCCGTCAGGATGGCGCCCCCGACCACAGCGGTGGCGATCGCCTCCAGCTCCTTGAGATTGCCCTTAGCAGCATCGGCCGAGTTGGTATCGAATACCTGCGTAGCGGCGAAGATGGTCGCGCAAAAGGCGGTGAACATGAAAAGCGAGATTTTGACCGCATCGGTCGGAACACCATTGGCGCGTGCAGCCTGGAGATTTCCGCCGGTCGAATAGATCCAATTACCAGCTTTGGTGCGCTCCAGGACAAACCAGGCGACGAAGGCGATGGCGATCCACCAACCGACCACGGCATAAAGCCCTTCGACCCACTGGCTGCCACCTGGATTGATATTGTAGCCGATGCGGTAGAGCCAATCGAAGACCGGTTCAAAGATATCGCCGCCGAACATGTTGGCAGTCGGGTTGATCGTCGAGAGACTATCCATGTAGTCACGCGCCACCTGGAGATCAGAGATGGCGGGTGCCTGACTTGGCGCTTCCCGTCCGGCAATCTCAGCCTTCCTGGTCGCGTCGAGCAACGCCCTAGTCTCCAAGCCGTCCCGCAACCGATCGACCGTCTCCGTCGGTAATGTCTGAAAGACGGCCATCAGGTCGGCGTCCGGTAAGCGTTTGGCGGTCGCCCGTTCCATAATCATCGAGACCGTCGAAGGATCGACCGCACAGACATCGTTCACCACCTCGCCGATCTGCTCTTTCGTGAGATCATTGCCAGGACCGGCGCGCTCGACGATCGCCGCCAGTTGGTCGGCTGTCAATTTGGAGCTTGTCGACGCATTCCCAATGAAGGTTTGAACCTGTTCGGCAGAGGCGAGATTGTTGTTGAGCGGACGTTGAAAGACGCTGAGGCATCCCTGGGCGAGTTGGCTCGCTTGGGTTTGTGCATAGCTCACCATGTCCCGATAAGGTTCAAGATTGATGAGGTTCTTGAAGTCCGGCAAATCGGAAACTTGAGTTGAACCAGAGCGCTCACCCGGCGCTCGGTTCAAGAAGCGGTAGCAAACTTCCGTCAGCCCCCGGATGAAAAACAGAAAGGCCAAGGTGACGATAAATGACGGCAGTTTCGAGCGGACGACGATGTTGCCGATCAAGAAACCAAACGCGAGGGTCATACAAAGCGTCAGCAGCACCGCCATAAGCGGTGTCACCTCATTGATGCTGATGAGGGTGATGCCAGTAAACGGTATCGAAACGTGAAATCCCCATTTCAACATCAACGCCATGGACATGCCGGCAAAACCAATCATCGAACCGATGGATAAGTCGAACTCGCCCGCAATCATCAAAAGACAGGCGCCGATGGCGATAATACCGAGCTGAGCGACAATGCGCGTGTTGTTTCTCAGGCCAAGCGGATTGTAAGCCGTGCCGTCGAGCGGATTCCAGCCCACACCTCCGGTGAGACCGCCGGACGCCATGCCAAGCGCCACCAGCACCAAGATCATCACCATGAAAGCGCCGATCTCCGGACGATTGACCACCTTGCCCCAAAGCCCGGTCTTTGCCCGCCGATCAGCTTCTGTCCGCCCGGCGCTCGCCTTAGTCGCCATCGCCTTGTCCCCGGTTTTCTAAAACTCTATCAGATCAGCCAATCCTGTGAGCAAAATGGGGCGATCCCATTCAGAATCGCCCCATTCGGCTACATCAAATCAACGCCGTAGATCGTACCAACTATCGGTTGGTTCCGGCCTGGTCGGCAACAGCGGCAGCGTTGGACGCATCGACGAAGCCTGGTCCGGAGTTAACATTCGAACCAGGCAGCATGCCGGCGTTGGTGTTGTAGAGATGCAGGACAACCACTGGCATGTAGCCCTGGAGACGCTGCTGCTGGTCGATTGAGAAAGCAACCTTCCCCTCATCGATCATGGAAATCACCCCCGGCGTTAGATCGAAGCACGAGAGATGAACACTAGCCCCCGCTTCGTCGATTGCAGCGGCGGCCGCTTCACAAACATGAGGACCAACAGCGAGAACGCTGTCGATCGAGTTGTCGGCGAGCAAGGCTGCAGCCGTGCGGGTTTGGATCTGAGCCACATCATTCGAGACATCGATCATGTTCAGTTCTTGTCCCGTGGCGTCAAAATAGCCTTGGCAGCGATCCACGAGGGCTGTGTTGAAGGCCTCTTGGTTAAGACAAAGCGAATTGGTGGCACCCTCTTCCTTGGCGCGTCCACCAGCGGCGAAGCCAGCATCATATTCGGGCTGCCCAACATGCATCAAAGCACCCAGCTCTGCCGATGATTCGAGGCCAGAGTTAATCGTCACGACGGGAATACCGGCATCAACAGCGGCGCGAATGGCCCCGCCAAGGGCGTCTGCGTCCGGGAGCGAAATAATCATGCCATCAGGTGACGTCGCTGCACCCGCTTCGATCAGCGCGGCCATGTCCGACATGTCACCGGACGGCGCAAAGTTGTACTCGAGCTCGACGCCCAAGGCGGCAGCTGCGTCCTTTGCTCCCTTTTCAACGACTGGCCAAAACGGATCCGTGCCTTGGGTGTGGGTCACCATAACATAGCGTTCGGCATGGGCGGCTGAGGTCACCATCATAGCGGCGGCAGCCATAAACAACGCTTTTCTCATTGGAACTTTGCTCCCTTCATGCGACAGGTCACGCTGGCGATTTTGAACAGGTGGAGTTCACCAGACACTTCAGTGTATTTCACCTTAATGTGTCGAGTTCCTATCGGCCTGACAACAGTTTTTTGAACAAAAATCGACAAGGAATTCCACGATGAAATATTTATGCCATTTCATGCCATCTAAGGGCGCGAGCCAACGCTCCCACCCGAAGCAGGCGGGAACTAATCGGCACGCATACAGGTGTTAGGCGCGTTCGACGGCGGTCATTTCTCGGGTGACGGGAATGTCGAGCTTGTCGAGCATTTCGCGCGGCACAACTTGCCAGAAATGTTGGCACTCTCGATCGAAATCGGCGATGAGCCGCTCGGCGACACGGCTCTGCGTGCTCTTGAAGTGAAGGTTGAGCAGCGATCGCAGCTCATCTTCATAGTGATCGACCTCGATTCGCTGATAAATCACCATGTCGGTGTTGACCAATTCAGCGAATCGTTCACTCGGATCGTAGACATAAGCCATCCCGCCGCTCATACCGGCACCAAAATTGTCACCGACGGGACCTAAGATCGCAGTGACGCCGCCCGTCATATACTCGCAACCATTGTCGCCGCAGCCCTCGACGACACTGATCGCCCCCGAGTTTCGAACAGCAAAGCGCTCGCCGGCACGACCGGCGGCGAAGAGCTTGCCGGCAGTAGCGCCGTAAAGACAGGTATTGCCGATGATCGTGTTGTCAGCCGCAATCATCGGCGACGAGACCAGGGGTCGGACGACAATCGTCCCGCCGGAAAGCCCCTTGCCAACATAGTCATTGGCGTCACCAAAAACTTCGAGCTTGAGACCCTGAACCGAAAACGCGCCCAACGACTGTCCTGCCGAGCCACGCAACCGAACGGTAATCTGCCCCGGTGGCAAGGCGGTCATTCCGTAACGTCGCGTAATCAGGGCGGACAGACGCGTGCCGACGGCGCGATGTACGTTTCTGATATTGTAAGCGAGTTGCATTTTCTCGCCCGCTTCAAGTGCCGGCTTCGCATCAGCGATCATCTGAGCGTCCAAGCTATCCGGCACCTCATTTCGTCCCTCGATGGAACAAAATCGGGTGTGACCACCATCATCGACCTGGGCGAGAATCGGGTTCAGATCGAGGTCATCAAGATCATGACTGCCACGGCTGATCTGCCGAAGCAGATCGGTTCGACCGATCGCCTCGTCCAACGACTTCAGGCCAAGGGACGATAAGATTTCCCGGACCTCCTCAGCAATGAAGCTGAAGAGGTTCACCACTTTGTCCGGTGTCCCCTCAAACTTAGCGCGAAGATCTTGACGTTGCGTACAGACACCAACGGGGCAGGTATTGGAGTGACACTGCCGAACCATGATGCACCCCATCGCCACCAAGGCCGCTGTGCCCACCCCATACTCCTCAGCACCAAGCATGGCGGCAACAACAACATCCCGCCCCGTCTTAATGCCGCCATCCGTTCTGAGAACGACCCGATGGCGGAGACGATTGAGGGTCAAAACCTGATTGACTTCAGAAAGCCCCATCTCCCAGGGCGTTCCCGCATATTTGATAGACGTCTGCGGGCTCGCACCAGTGCCGCCTGAATGGCCAGACACGAGGATGACATCAGCCTTGGCCTTGGCGACGCCAGCAGCGATTGTGCCGATACCTGCTTCCGAAACCAGCTTCACACAGACCTTGGCCTTTGGATTGATCTGCTTCAAATCGTAAATGAGCTGGGCGAGATCTTCGATCGAGTAGATGTCGTGATGCGGCGGCGGCGAAATCAGCGTAACGCCCTCAGTCGAATGACGCAGGCCAGCAATTTCAGCCGTCACCTTGAAGCCTGGAAGCTGCCCTCCTTCGCCAGGCTTTGCGCCCTGCGCGATTTTGATCTCAAGCTCACGACATGCATTCAAGTATTCCGCCGTCACGCCAAAACGGCCCGACGCAACTTGCTTGATCGACGAATTCGCATTGTCGCCGTTGGGCCTCGGTGTAAACCTCTCCTTGGACTCTCCCCCTTCGCCACTGTCAGCCTTGGCCCCGATTCGATTCATGGCGATCGTCAGGGTCTCATGCGCTTCCGGGCTAAGCGCGCCCAGCGACATGCCCGGCGTGACAAAGCGCTTTCGGATCTCTGTGATGCTCTCGACCTCGTCAAGCGAGACTGGCTCGACCGTCTGAGCGAAGCCTAAAAGGTCACGGATCGCGACAGGCTCAGCACCATCGATGGCTTCAGAATACTTCTTATAGGCCGCATAGCTGTCAGTCGCGACAGCATGCTGGAGCTGATGCACGGTCGGGCCTTCCAGCGCATGCTGCTCGCCGCCTTTCCTGAAGCGGTACAGACCACCGATCTCAAGCGGCGCCGTCTGATCCTCGAAGGCTGTCTTGTGCAACGCCAGGACTTTGTTCGAAATACCAGCAAGTCCAATGCCGGAGATGCGGGTAATGAGGCCTGGGAAATACTCAGCACAGAGTGACCGGGACAAACCGACCGCCTCAAAGTTATAGCCGCCGCGATATGATGAGATGATCGAGATGCCCATCTTGGACATAACCTTGAGAAGCCCCTGGCCGACAGCTTCTTTAAAGCGGCTGAGGCTCTCCTCAAGTGTGTGCCCTTTGAAGAGGCCACGAGCATGACGATCGGCGACGGCCGCTTCGGCAAGATAGGCATTTACCAAGGTGGCACCGACACCAATGAGAACGGCGACATAATGGACATCGAGGCATTCACCCGAGCAGACGACGATCGAACTAAAGGATCGCAGCCCTTCGTCCACCAAGTGGCTATGCACCGCACCCGTCGCGAGGATCATCGGAACGGGTGCCCTTTTCTCTGATACGGCGCGGTCGTCCAAAATCACCTGGCCGCGGCCTTCACGAACCGCATCCTCCGCTTCCATCCGGATCCGCTGCAGGGCATCACGTAAACCGCGCCAACTGGAATCGGCATCGTAAGTGCAGTCGATCGTCGTTGCTCGCTCGCCGTAATGCTCTTTGAGAGTCAGAAGGTCGGTTGTCAAAACGAGGGGCGATCGAAGCTGCAGAATTTTGGTCTGCGAAGGGGCCTGATCGTAGACATTGCCAAGATTGCCAAGCCTGGTCTTCAAGCTCATCACCCGATATTCGCGCAACGGGTCGATCGGCGGATTGGTCACCTGGCTGAACTGCTGACGAAAGAAATGATGCAGCCCACGATAGCGTTTGGAGAGCACCGCCATCGGCGTGTCATCGCCCATGGAACCGATCGGCTCCTTCGCGTCGAGAACCATGGGCGCCAAGATCAGCTCCATGTCCTCCATGGTGATGCCAAACAACTTCTGGCGCCGCTTGAGATCCTCGCGATCGAAAACCAATGGCTCGAACGTCCGCTTCGCCACCTGATCTTCTAGATGGGTAATCCCCTTTACCCATTGGCCATAAGGTTTTTCGTCAGCGAGATGATCTTTCAATTCATGGTCGTGGTAAAAGATGCCGTGCTGAAGATCGATACCGATCATCTCACCGGGACCCACCCTGCCCTTCTCCACGATCGTCATGCCCTTGAGCGGCACCATGCCGGTCTCAGATCCAACAATGAGAAGGTCGTCTTCGGTCCGACTGTAACGAAGCGGCCGTAAGCCATTTCGATCCATACCGCCAATGACCCAACGGCCATCGCAGGCGACGACGCCTGCGGGCCCGTCCCAAGGCTCCATGACACAGTTGCAGTAATTGAAGAGATCGCGATGGGATTCCGGCATTGAGATTTTGCTGGCCCAGGCCGGCGGTATCATGAGCGTTTTGGTCAGGGGAACCGAGCGCCCCGCCATGACCAGCGCTTCAAGAACCGCGTCGAGAGCGGCACTATCCGAGCTTCCGGCCTGAACAATCGGCTTGATGTCTTCATTATTGTCACCGAACGCTGGCGCGAACATACGCGTTTCGTGGCTTTTCATCCAATTTAGATTGCCACGTAACGTGTTGATCTCTCCATTATGCGCCAACATGCGGAAGGGCTGAGCGAGCTTCCATGACGGCCACGTATTGGTCGAATACCGCTGATGAAAGACGGCAAAACTCGATGCAAATCGTCCGTCGAGAAGATCTGGATAAAAGACAGAAAGCTGCTCAGCCAGAAACAGACCTTTATAGATGACCGACCGACAGGACAGCGAGCAGATATAAAAGTCATTCAAGTTCTCGGCGAGCACCTGTCGTTCAATCCGACGCCGGATGATAAACAGATCGCGCTCGAAGGCTTCATCGGAGAGCGAACGGAGCTCTTCGCCACCCTTGCCCTTCGGCCTACTGATCATGATCTGCTCGATCTCAGGACGCGTCGCAATCGCCTTGTCACCAATGACTGACGTGTCGACTGGAACCTGGCGCCATCCAAGGATCGAGTAACCGAAGCGCAAGATCTCAGTCTCAACAATCGTGCGGCAGCGCTCTTGGGCGGCAAAGTCCGTGCGTGGCAAAAAGACCATGCCAACGGCGATACGCCCTTCAACATTCTTGTCGCCGTGAAGCTGATCAAGAAAGAAGTCCTGCGGGATCTCGAGATAGATACCTGCGCCGTCGCCGGTCTTGCCGTCGGCGTCGACCGCACCGCGATGCCACACCGCTTTCAATGCATCGATCGCAGCGACCACAACGTCCCGTCTCGGCTTGCCGTCGATGGCAGCGACGAAACCAACACCGCAGGCATCACGCTCGTCGTTGCGCGCATACATGCCGTTCATTTCGAGATCATCGGCATTCTGCCGATAACGATCAAAAGCGCGCTCAGCCTCGCTTGTTTCAGAATGTCGATTGTCCATGATCACATTTCCTTACCCAAGCGACTAGGAAGCAGCCACAGCCGTCGGCAACTCTTCCACTGGCAGAGCAGCTTTGGTCTTGAGATACTCGTGAATACCGAGCGCTGCATCGCGCCCGTCTTTAACGCCCCAAACCACGAGCGAGGCACCCCGCACGATGTCACCGCCGGCGAAAACGCCGTCCATCGGTGTCATCATGGTTTGCCAGTCAATCTTAATCGTGCCCCAGCGCGTCACCTGAAGGTCTGGCTGGTCGAAGAGTGTCGGGAGGTCCTCAGGATCGAAGCCGAGCGCCTTGATGGCCAAGTCAGCATCCAAAGTGAAGGTGCTCTCCGGAATCACTTCTGGCCGCTGACGCCCCGTGGCATCCGGCGCGCCGAGACGCATGCGCACAGCGCGCACCCCGGACACAACGCCGTCCCCCAGGAAAGCCTCCGGTGCTGCTTGCCAGACGAACTCGACACCCTCCTCTTCAGCGTGTTCGACCTCGCGCATCGAGCCTGGCATGTTCGCCTTGTCCCGGCGATAAAGACATTTGACGGAAATGGCTCCTTGGCGGACAGCAGTCCGGACGCAGTCCATCGCTGTATCGCCGCCGCCAATCACTACCACACGCTTACCATCAGCATTCAGCGAGCCCTCATCGAAAGGCGCGACATCATCACCCAGGCCTTTACGATTACTAGCGGTCAAATAGTCCAATGCCGGGACAACTTGATCGAGGCCGACACCCGGCACAGCCAATTCCCGCGCACGGTAGACGCCTGTGCCGATGAAGACGGCATCATGGCGCGTTCGCAATTGTTCGAAGGAGATGTCTTTCCCGATATCGACGCCAAGCTCGAACCGAATATTGCTGGCTTCGAGCATGGCAGCGCGGCGCGCGACCACCTCTTTCTCTAGTTTGAAATTCGGGATCCCGTAAACGAGAAGACCACCAATACGGTCATACCGATCATAGATCGTGATCTGGTAGCCGAGTTTCCTGAGTTGTTCAGCAACGGCGAGGCCGGCCGGGCCGGCCCCGATCACTGCAATGCTCTCGGAACGCTCGACAGATGGTACGACCGGCTTCACCCAGCCTTGCTCGAAGGCTGTGTCGACGATGTATTTTTCAACCGCACCTATGGTGACCGATTCGAACCCTTTTTCAATGACACAATTGCCTTCGCATAGACGATCTTGAGGGCAAATTCTGCCACAAATCTCTGGCATGTTGTTGGTCGAAGAGGCGATTTCATAGGCTTCTTCCAATCGCCCTTCCGCGGTCATGCGCAGCCAGTCCGGGATATTGTTGCTGAGCGGGCAGTGGACCTGACAAAAAGGTATGCCGCATTGTTCACAGCGCGACGCCTGTTCGGCCGCACGCTTCGGCTGAAACTCCTCATAGATTTCGCGAAAATCTTGACGCCTGAACTCGGCCCCACGCTTGTCTGGCATGGCCTTTTCGACGTCGACAAACTGCATCATTCCTGACGTCATGACGCCTCCCTGAAATCCATGCTACCCGCTGAGTCCACGGCGCCAGCTATTGGCGCGGCGCTTGCATGAGGCGACGCGGTGCCATGCTTCCCCTCACAAATCGCAGAATAACGGCACCGGGAACCGATTGTCCAGCGCTTTGTGCGCAGATAGTTAACATACTTGACCTAATTTCCGAATGGACTCATGGGCAGCGCACCTAAACCCGAGTCTATTGGAAATCAGAAAGTCATTTAGTCTCATATTGGGACTAAATGATAAGGCGTCTCTTGTTGGCAGCGGCAGCTGTACCGCCTCAGCCAGAACCGTCGGTCATTGGCGCCCCTTAGGAAATGTGCTAGCCCGCCTTCGCCGCTCTTAAAGAATCTGGAATGCTGGCGGCAACTTTCAACTAAGAGGCAATATGACTAACCTTCAAAGTATCGTTCTCGGCCTTGTTCAGGGGCTTTCCGAGTTTCTGCCCATTAGTTCCTCCGGCCATCTCATCTTGGTGCCCCTTATCACCGGATGGGCCGACCAAGGCCTGACATTCGACGTCGCCGTCCATATCGGGAGTCTCGGCGCCGTTCTCCTTTATTTCAGAAAAGACCTTTATGAGATGATAAAGGGCGCCTTTGATTGGTCCGAACCAGGCGTCTTGAACCATCCTGGCCGACATCTGGTCGCCTTGATCGCGGTCGGCACCATCCCGATTATTTTCGGCGGGGTGGCCATCAAGATGTTAATTGGCACCGAAAATCTCAGAAATGCCTATGTGGTCGGTTGCACCAGTATCTTTTTCGGATCAGCCCTCTATGTCGCCGATCGCTTTGGCGCGCGCGAGCGCAACGTTAAAGATATGGGCTTCAAGGATGCCCTCATCATCGGCTGCGCTCAGGTTCTTGCCTTGATCCCAGGCACCTCACGTTCCGGCGTCACCATGACGGCGGCACGCCTTCTCGGGCTGCATCGGGCGGAGGCGGCGCGCTTTTCCTTTCTTCTCTCAATTCCTGCGATTTTGGCTGCTGGATCGCTCGTCACGCTTGAAGTGATGAGCGGAGACGGTGAGTCGTTGGATTCAACCGCCATTCTCGGCCTCATCGCCGCCTTCATCAGCGCCTGGGCTGCAATCGCCTTCTTGATGCAGTGGCTTCGTCAGGAAAGCTTCACACCGTTCGTGATCTACCGGCTGATCCTCGGCGTGGCCTTGCTCGTTTATGCGTTTTCGTCGGGCTAAGCCTGTCGTATCGGCCCCTTGTTCGAAGCCTCATCCGGACACCTCTTGCATCATATCCGGTTGAGGCCAGGATCGATGATCCTTGAGCGGTTCCGATCAGGTCAATGGGTGCTGCCTAGCGCATGGGACGATCTGTCACGAAAGGACGGCTACTGATGCCGAGGCAATCAAGGCTTTCGGTATCAGACCCGTACGACACGTCGTCTTATTGGCGGCTCAATCGATCACCGACGTCAAGCCTTCCCGTCTGCCTCGTCATCACCGATGTACCATTGGGGATAGTGCTGTTTGACCACGTCCCCATTCCTCGCAAGCGCATGGCATGAGTTCAAAAAACGTGGCGGCCGATCATCGGTCGACGTCGCCGTAGTCGCCTTCTTGGTCTTTGGCTTCCAGTTCTGAATGGTCTGAAACGCCGTTGTCGCCAGAGGCCCCAAGAGTTCGACCAAATGGGTGCAGCCGTTCATCCCGCCGAGCAGTCGACTGACCTCCCGGCGCCAGCCGGGCCCGATCGTTAGACCCTCCAGTTTGGTGAATGCCGATGTGATCGCGGGGCAAACCGCATAAGGGCCAGCATCGGTGACGGCTTCGACGCTAATGACTGTCATATCCTCATCAATGGTCAGCCGCAGTGACATGTCGTGCAGCGGCTCTCCCGGCTTTATTTCGCCCCTGAACGTGTTGGAAAAGGGGTAGGATTTGATGTCAGTGAGGTGCCCCTCGATGTCCCAAAGACCGTCCTGTCGCCGATAACCGCGGCAGTGGATCGCCCGGTGGTGAATCGCTTCGCGGGCTGTCGGCGGTGAAAGGGGCATAGCGGTGCTCGTCTATTTGGCGACCATCGGATTGGCGCCTTCTCGCGCGCTATGTTGGTTCTTTTGCGATGCCGAACAAGGGCAGAAGTGAGGCCAACGTTAAGAGCGTTCCGACGTGATGAACGAGTTTAACAACAAAAAGGGCCGGCGCCGCTCGCCCTAAGGCTCTAGGGCCAGGTGACCTCCGGAGGGAGAGACATGAGGATCGCTTCGGTATTGCCACCGGTTTTGAGACCGAATTGCGTACCGCGATCGTAGAGGAGATTGAATTCGACATAACGCCCACGCCTGACCAGCTGATGAGCTCGATCGCTGTCCGTCCAAGCACGATTGAAATGCCGGCGTACGATCCTCGGATAAATGTCGAGAAACGCCTCGCCAACATCCCGCGTAAAGGCGAAATGCGCATCGGGGTCTTGATCGAGGTAGTCGTAGAAAATCCCACCAACACCGCGATGCTCGTTTCGATGGGGCAAAAAGAAATAATCGTCGGCCCATTTTTTAAATTTTTCATAATAGCCTGGATCATGCGCGTCACAGGCACGCTTTAGACGTGCATGAAATGAGGCCGTGTCCTCGTCGTCTGGCGTAATCGGGTTGAGGTCGGCGCCGCCGCCAAACCATACCTTGGTTGTCTGAATATGACGTGTGTTCATGTGAACTGGCGGCACATGCGGAGACCGCGGATGAGCGACCAAGGAAATGCCGCTCGCCCAAAAGCTCGGATCTTCATCGGCACCTGGAATCTGCTTGGCGAATTCCGGTTTGAACGCGCCGTGGACGGTCGACACATTGACCCCGACTTTCTCGAAGACACGCCCGCGCATCAATCCCATGACACCGCCGCCGCCATCGGGCCGGTTCCAGGGCGTCCGCTCAAACCGTCCCGCTGCCAAGGTCTCGTGATCCTGACCTTGGAATTCCTCCTCGATCGACTCGAATGTCGCGCAGATCCTGTCACGCAATCCTTCGAACCAAGCTCTTGCCTGGTCACGAAGCAACATTTTATCGACCGTCATGCGTCTTCTCCCCAACGTCATCCGATGGCTGCTAACCACGCCTCCTAGACCGACTGCTTGGCGATGGTCAATCCAGTCGATCAGCAATCACGGCGGATCGCACCATCAGTCCTGTCCGTCCTCGGGAAAACCGCGGGTCTGGCGAAGCGCTTCGCCGAGTACCATCGACAGAGCAATCACCACGTTCAACGACCGCATGCCATGAACCATGGGCAAGCGCACGCGCACATCAGCAACTTCATGCACATCGTCGGGAACGCCCGCACTCTCACGTCCCGCAAGCAGAACATCGTCGGCTCGATAATCGACGTCGCAGTGAGCCACCGCACCTTTGGTGGTTAGCAATACCAAACGACGTCGCCCCGCACGCCTCTTTTCCTCAAAGGCGGAAAAAGACGGGATGCGTTCGAGCCGAACCTTGTCGAGATAATCCATCCCGATTCGACGAAGGCGCCGCTGGTCCCAAACGAAACCGGTTGGCTCGATGATTGATACCGGGACACCCAAACAGGCAGCGAGCCGAATCGTCGCCGCGACATTTTCTGCCATATCCGGTTGAAACAGCGCAATGTTCACGTTTTCTTAACTCTTCCTTGCGTAAAGCTGCCGCAGTCGAGGCCTCAACATCGTGCGGCTAAGATGCGACTAACTGTCCATGCGCTTGCGTATGTTGGTTGGTCATTATAGATAGCTTTCGAACATGCATGAAAAAGAATTGGGCGTATCACTATGGCCGAAACGGCTGTCGATCAGCAACACCAAGCCGAGACTGGGGAAACGCGCCGCGATTTCCTGTATTTGTTGACCGGAGCGGCCACCGCCGTCGGCGCTGGGGCTCTCGCTTGGCCGCTGATCGATTCGATGAATCCGTCAGCGGATGTCCTCGCACTCGCGTCAACCGAAGTTGATCTCAGCGCCATCGATGAGGGTATGTCGGTGACGGTGACATGGCGCGGCAAGCCTGTCTTCATCCGGCATCGCACAGCAGATGAAATTCAAGAAGCGAATGGTGTCGACCTCGGCGCCTTACGCGATCCCCAGTCTGATGCTGACCGCGTGGAACGGCCGGAATGGCTCATCATGGTGGGCGTGTGCACCCATCTTGGCTGCGTGCCATTGGGGCAAAAGCCGAATGATGAGCAAGGTGAGTATGGCGGGTGGTTTTGCCCTTGCCACGGCTCCCACTACGATAGCTCAGGGCGCATTCGCAAGGGTCCGGCACCGCTCAATCTCGAAGTGCCAGAATACACTTTCCTCGACGATACGACGGTGCGGATCGGCTGACACCACAGGACCGCAAGACCGATAGGGTAATAGAGATCATGAGCGCAGGTACCGGCACCACCAACTATACCAACCCGGTCGTTCGCTGGATTGAGCATCGACTGCCGATCTTCAGCACCATGGACCACATGGTGGGAAGCCAGTACCCAACGCCCCGAAATTTGAGTTACTGGTGGAACTTCGGCTCGCTGGCCGGCATTGTCCTGGTGCTGCAAATCGTGACCGGCATCGTGCTCGCCATGCACTATACTCCGCATGTCGACTATGCCTTTGCCAGCGTCGAGCACATCATGCGCGACGTCAATTACGGTTGGTTGCTGCGCTATGCTCACGCCAATGGCGCATCCTTCTTCTTCATCGTCGTCTACATCCATATTTTCCGCGGCCTCTACTATGGTTCCTACAAGACACCAAGAGAGCTGCTTTGGATGCTCGGCGTTGTGATCATGCTGTTGATGATGGCGACGGCCTTTATGGGTTATGTCCTTCCCTGGGGGCAAATGAGCTTCTGGGGCGCCACCGTCATCACCAATCTATTCTCCGCGATCCCGATCTTCGGTGAAGGCATCGTCACCTGGCTCTGGGGCGGGTTCTCCGTCGACAATCCCACCCTCGCCCGGTTCTTCTCGCTGCATTACCTCTTGCCATTCGTCATCGTCGGCGTGGTGGTCCTGCATGTCTTGGCACTTCATCAATTCGGTTCGAACAATCCGCTTGGAATCGACCGAAAGTCGCCAAAGGACTCGATCCCCTTCCATCCCTACTACACGGTCAAAGACCTGTTTGGATTGGGTGTGTTCCTGATCGCTTTCGCTGTCTTCGTCTTCTACTTCCCGAATATGCTGGGTCATCCCGACAACTACATCGAGGCTGATCCGCTGGTGACGCCAGCACATATCGTCCCCGAATGGTACTTCCTGCCGTTCTATGCCATTTTGCGCGCGATCACCTTCGACATTCTCTTCATCCCAGCAAAGCTCGGCGGCGTCATCGCGATGTTTGGCGCGATCGCAGTGTTGTTTATCCTGCCCTGGCTTGACCGATCGCCCGTCCGCAGTGCCCGCTTCCGCCCGATCTACAAGTGGTTCTTCTGGGTCCTCGTCGCCGACTGCGTCCTGCTGGGTTATCTCGGCGCGAAGCCCGCGGAAGGCATTTATGTCGTCCTCGCACTTCTCGGGACAATCTACTACTTCTTCCACTTCCTGATCTTGCTCCCCTTGCTGGGCTCGATCGAGCGGCCCAAGCCGTTGCCTGCCAGTATTAGTGAGCCCGTTCTTGGCTCAGCCGCCGCTACCCCGGCCGAATGAGGAAATCGATGTCGACCATGAAGCCTCTCCTCGCTGCTGCATTGATGGGTTTGGCCGGAGCCAGTGTCCTTCCAGACAGCGCAAACGCCGCGGGCGAAGCCGTACCGCTCCTGGAAAAGTCCTGGCCCCATGACGGGGTTTTTGGAGCCTATGATCGAGCGGCCGCCCAGCGTGGTTTCCAGGTCTATCGCGAGGTTTGCTCAGCTTGCCACGGCCTTGAGTTCGTCGCCTTCCGCACCTTGCAATACCTCGGCTTCAGCGAAGAAGAAGTGAAAGCTGTCGCTGCGGAATATACCGTTATTGACGGTCCCGATGATGAGGGCGAAATGTTTGAACGCCCCGCTAGGCCGTCGGATCGGTATCCCAGTCCTTATCCGAATGCCAACGCTGCACGGGCTGCGAACGGTGGCGCTTACCCACCGGATCTGTCTTTGATGGCCAAAGCTCGCCCCAACGGGACGAACTACGTCTACAGCCTCCTTCTCGGCTATAGCGACGAGCCGCCCTCGGATGTCGAGATTGGCGATGGGATGAACTACAACGCCTATTATCCCGGACATCAGATCGCGATGGCCCAGCCACTCTATGAGGATGCCGTCGAGTATATTGATGGCACCCCAACGACGCTCGAGCAGCATGCTAGCGACGTCGCCACTTTTCTCACCTGGACAGCTGAGCCCAAGTTGGAGGAAAGAAAGGGCATGGGCTTGAAGGTGATGATCTTTCTCGTGATCCTCACCGGTCTCTTTTACGCCACCAAGCGCAAGATCTGGTCAGATCTACACTAGGCTAGCAAATCCAAGGCTGGTTCCTTCTTGGCACCCTCAGGAGCCTTTAGGAGGGTCAGCCTGTTTGTCCTATGCGGTGCCGCCCGACGGCAAACGGGCCATCTCTTTTCTAGGTTTTGGCGCTACCATCCGCGTTAAGCCAATCTAAGCAATCTTGCAGGAGCGTTTCGATATCCGCTTCATGCAACAGCATGTGATGCCGATCAGCGTAAAAGCGCACGTCATCATGCTCACCATCAAGGGCATGGGCGAGATCGTCCACGGCACGTCTCGGGATGGTGCCATCTAATTCGCCATAGAGAAGAAGCGTGGGTGGCAGTGCGCCACGAACGGATTCGGATGCCATGGTTGCCAGGTCGACCAGTCCCTCATAAGTGCCGACACTCAGCTCGCGCAGGATTAACGGGTCATCAGCCAGGCGAGCGGCCTCGCTTGGATCGAGCCACGGGCGGCCGCCGCGACGCAATTCGATGGCGAGCCAAGGAAGCGCTAGCGACGCGAGCCTCAACACGGAGTCGTGCAGCTGTCCTAAAGGCATTTCTCCGCGTACGCCCGGCGCTGCCACGATCAACTTGTTCACCCCGGTAACTTCACCACTTGCCAGGCCGGATAGGGCAACGGCTGCGCCCATGCTCTC
Source organism: Geminicoccaceae bacterium (assembly GCA_028285265.1). GTDB lineage: Bacteria > Pseudomonadota > Alphaproteobacteria > Geminicoccales > Geminicoccaceae > JANQPX01. The sequence goes on along the minus strand of JANQPX010000053.1, from coordinate 195,427 downwards.
ACCGAGAACATAGATCGGTAGTCCCGGCATGGCTGCACCGATCGCGGCAACAGCATCACCGAAGTCTTGAATGAGCGGATCAGCGCCCGGCCACTTGCCACGGCTGTCGGATTCACCGAAGCCCCGCTGATCATAAGCAACGAGTTCAAATCCATGGGCCGCAAACCAAGGGCCGGCGAGCCGAAAGGATCGCCGGTAATCGCCATAGGCATGAAGCGCCAGAATAACGCCATGAGGACCAGTCTTCGCTGGCCAACGCATGGCCGGCAAAACCGCGCCATCGCCAACAGTTAGCCGGTCTCCATCGAGATAAACCGGACCGGAGCGCGGCGAAAAGCGCCGTTTCGGTTTTATCATCGACGCACCAACTACGGCGAGCGCAAGGCCGGCAAGCAGGACTCGGGACAACAACGCCAAACCCAAAACTCCTGATGTTGCAGTCAAAGCTCAGTGTCATTTGAGCTTCTGGATGTCAAGCGATCAACTCAGTCAAAACGCAAAAACATGCTGGATTCACACAGTGTTATCTGGATTTTTTAATAAACCAAAAAAACGTTATTGAAACGAATTTTAATCGCCTATAAGTTTAAATTCTTAAGTTTGATCCACAGTGGATCACCGGACTCCAATCCCCGGACTCACGCCAATGAACGCGACTTTGCGAGCGCCACCAAACGCGTTGACACGTGTCCTTCTCGTGGATGACGACCCGCTGTCCTGCAAGCTAATCGTGGACCTTTTGGACATGATTTCGCAGACACGGTTCCATATCACTAGGGCGCGCAGTTTGGTCGAAGGCCGAGAACATCTGGCGCAAGCCAGCTTTGACATAGGGTTGATCGATCTTTCCCTTCCAGATGACGACGGTCTGGCATTCTTGACCTCGGCAAGCGTCCTCTGGCCTTCGCTACCCATCATCGCCCTTAGCGGCTCGCCAACACGCGAGAAGGATCAACAGGTCCAGTCCCTCGGCGCAGCCGCCCTGCTCGAAAAGGATAAGCTTGATCCGACCCTGCTTGAGCGGACGATACGCTACGCCATTCACCAGCGTAACCTGATCGCCAACATGGCACGGCATGCCTTTATCGATGAGCCAACAAGCCTGATCAGCGCTCATCTGTTTCGGGAAAGGCTGGAGCGAGCGCTAGCCTTTGCTAGACGCCGTGATCGCGAAGTCGCTGTTATGATCGTCGACCTCGATTTTGGAAACAGTGGCGACATCGACAAGAATCTGATCGATGGGGCCTTGCATAAGCTCGGACGAACGCTTGCGGCTGAACTTCGAGAAACCGACAGCATAGCTCGCCTCTCGGAAAGACGTATCGGCCTTCTCATCGAAGGACTGATCAACCTCGACCATATCGCGACCGTTGCCAGGAAGGTGATGAGACGGCTTCGCCATCCCATCGAAATTGACGGCATACCCCAAACGATTGTCCCCAGTATGGGCGTCGCTACTTACCCTCGCGAAGGCGGCGACAACGAGATGTTGATTCGCGAGGCCGAAACCGCGATGCGTCGTGCACTCGCAGAAGGCGGGGGATGTTGTCGGTTCAGCAGTGAGCGGATCGACCACGCAGCCAACGAGGGCATGGTGCTGGCTAAGGCCTTTGCGAACGCCTTCGAGCACCGTGAGCTGCGCCTGCGCTTCTATCCCAATATCGCCTTCACCCAAAATAAGAACGGTCTTGGCTGTGAAGTTGCCTGGCGTCATCCGGACAAGGGTTGGCAACTCTTAAGCACCACGCTCACGGCGTTTGAAGAAGAACCCCTCATCAAGGGTATCGCGAATTGGGCGATCGCCAGTGCCGCCGAACAGCTCTCGATTTGGCGGCGGAATGGCAGCGATTTGAGCCGCTTGTCCCTTGCCATCCCATTTCATTGTTACCCCACCCTGCCCCTCCTTCGGGATGCCGTTAACGAGCAGGTCAAAGCGAGAGCAATTCCGCCCGAAATGATCGAGCTCGATCTGCCGGCTCCCTTGATCGTCGACGATGCAACACGCGGCGGTTCTGATCTCGCAGCCCTCAAATCGACGGGCGTCCGCCTAGTCTATGACGGCTTTGGCGAGGGGCCCTTTGCGATCGACGATCTCCAGCGGCAAGTGATTGACGGCTTGAAACTCGCACCGGGCCTTTGCGCTGACTTGCCGGACAATCAGCGACAAATCTCGTCACTTCGCGCGCTGATCAATCTAGGGCACAACCTCGGGCTGGACGTTACTGCAAAGGGAGCACGCCATCAGCGGCAGTTTGCCATCTTAAAACGCCTTGGCTGTGATTCGGTTCAGCTGTCCACAGACCTGCCGCCGATGAGTGCAGATGCTGCAGGCGCTTGGCTTCGAACAGCGGCGGCACCGCCGGTCGAGGATGCGCCGATGCGAGCTGTACCACCGGAGATCATCGTACCGACACAGCGATCAAAGGAACCCAACCACATTAAGTCACCGCCCAATCCTGCTCGCGACTAGAGGTCTCTCCGCACCCAATGACCGCTCATTGCAGGCATGCCGTCGGGAAGACTATGCTTGTCGGGTCGAACGTGAGTTTAAACTCAAGCAATGAGGCCTGGTATGAGCGTGCAGCTGAAAGGCATTATTCCGCCGATGACCACGGCATTCGACGAGCGCGGTGACATTGATGAAGGCGCCGTCCGTGCCCAGGTCCACTGGATGGTGCAACAAGGCGTCCATGGTCTTGCCGTCGGCGGAAGCACCGGCGAGGGACATACGCTCGATCGTGACGAATTCGCTCGACTCATCGAGATCGTTGTGGATGAGGCAGCCGATCGCCTTCCCGTCATCGCCGGCATTATCGTCGACAGTACGCGCGAGGCCATCTGGCGCGGCAAGATGATCCGAGACATCGGCGCCGCCGCCCTTCAAGTCACCCCCGTTCACTACGTCTTTCGGCCGGATGATGACGCAATGGTCGAACACTTCCGTGCGTTAAGTGACGAGACCGGGCAACAGGTGCTCATCTACAATGTAGTGCCCTGGACATACTTGTCACCAGATCTGCTCTGCAGGATCATGTCCGAAGTGCCAGCCGTCATAGGAGTGAAGCAAAGTGCTGGCGACATGAAGCTGCTCGCCGATCTCTTGATCCAAGCCGCTCCAGATCGACGTATCTTCACAGCAGTCGATGCACTTCTCTATTCTTCTTTCACGCTCGGCGCCCATGGTGCTATTGCGGCAATCTTGACGGCAGCACCAAGAGCGACTGTTGATCTTTGGAACGCCGTCGAGGCTGGCGACCATGCCAAAGCGCTCGATTTGCATCAGCGCCTCCTACCGCTCTGGAACGCAATCTTTCAGGACAATCTGCCCGCCAACACCAAATACGCACAAAGCCTTCAGGGCTGCCCGTCCGGCTTTCCAAGAGCCCCAATGCCGTCGACGAGCGAGGTGCAGAAATCGAAGATCAGGTCGGCACTGGAGGGCCTTGGTGTGGCTATCGATGCAGAGACCTGATCTAGGCCTGCAGAGGGGTGCTGGAAAGAGAGGTCAGGAATTCGCTGACATCCGCCGAGGGACGCCAAACTGGCGTCTGATCATGGATTGGCTTCAAGATATCAGCGCCCCTTGAGCAATGGCCTGTCGGTACCAGGCGGAAGACCCCTTCTGGGTGCTCTAGGCGCTTAATCCGAAGGGCTTCGACTTCCATCAGATCGCGTGCCCTATCATCCTCCGATAGACGCCCGAATTCATCATCGACCACCATGTCGATATCCAAGCGATCGGCTTCGGCTTTCAAGTCGAGGAGATCATCTAGGATCTGATCGCGCGCTCCTGCGGGGCCGCCGAGCCTGTCACCTTTTCCGACTTTGATGAGTGCATTGACGACCCAGCGCCCGATACCCAGCTCTGCTAAAAAGCTCGGCATGCCCATGAGCCGATCAACCTTCCCAGGCATCAGCACGGACGTGACGACTAAGGCTCTTTTGAGCACTGGTACGCTAACCGCATATCGCAATCCAGCGTGGGCCGCATCAAAAGCGCCCACCTTGCCACGGGCTTTATCGTGCACAGCTGCATCGGCGCTGTCCAAGCTTACTGCAATATGCGCAGGGGAAAGCTTGGACAGGGTCGGTACATGCTGTCGCAGATGGGTGCCATTGGTAACGAAGCTGGTCGCAATGCCGAGGCGCTTGCCGACCGCCAAAATCTCCTGCGTATAGGCGAAGCTGTCAGGGAGAAGCGGTTCGTAACCTTGAATGCAAATCGCGCCAAGTGGGCCCTGGTCAGCCGCACCTAAGATGAAGCTGACATAGTCGGACGGCGATAGTCCGGTTTCTGTCGCGATTTCGCGTCGTTGATTGATAAAACAAAAAGGGCAGTTCAAATCGCATCCTGTGGTCGAAGGCACTACGAACGTTAGGATCGACCCTTCAATGTCCTGTTCGGCTCGTTTGTCAGCCAACGCTGCTACGGCTGACATCGCTAAATTTCTTCTTCTTGATTTGATGTTTGAACTAGAGAATAAAGCTCAAAATGAAGAAACTCACACAATGTCATCCCCACGCCCTCTATTTATGTTGCAAACAGCCGCCAAGGTCACTCGTCGATCTTGCAGAAGCTCGATCTACGTCGGTCGTAGTGTGATACGCTACGCCGGGTTAACTTTCAATGAGACCATCACAATTTTTTCGCGCTTGCTTAAGGCTCGCCAAGCTGCGCAACTGGCTGAAATAATCGCATAAAGTCATCGACTTTAATGACATTGAATCCGAGCTTTCTGAGATATGCAAAGGCCGTCATCTCCTCTGAATCTAGATCATGGTCATTCGAAAGGCGGTAGAGCGCAGAGAGGTAAATGATGTCGCAAGCTTCGTCATAAGACCTACCAGGTGAAGGCAGCTCTATCGATTCGATTATCGCATCTGAAATGCCTTTTTCACTGGGCATTATTGTTCTGGCATGAGCATAGCGTTTAATTTTCTTCTCATCTCCAATCGGATCCCACCCCTCTTTTTTGTAAAAATTTGTGAATGAGATATCGTTTACATTAACTTTTCTACCGCCGAGATTCTTCAGATAACCACCCCATCGAGGCGGAACATCAAGTGGTAAGATGTGTTGGGCCGTAACACCACTATCTCTCAGCCGTATTTTCGCAATTTGGCTTTCTTCATCACCATAGAGTTGGCCGAATTCCTCCCACCTTAGATTTTCAACAATGACGACCGATCTTTCGAGGAACCACTGCCATCTAGCGCGTCTTCGCTGTGAGTCGAAGATTCTGAGTTGACCCAGAATTTTGCCCTGATATTCGTCTGGGCGATCTCTTTCCGAGTCGAATGAGTAGAATGACTGAAATAACAACGACAATAGACCTGAATTGAAATATTCTCGAAACGATTGATCTTCTTCATATAGTCGACGACCAAAATCGACAATCCAAATAAAAACTCGTTTGGATTTCGCGTTCAATCTATCTTCTTCATAGAATGCGTTAAAGAGATAGAAGAAATTCTTCATCGACTCTGGAGGCGTCGGATCAACGACGACACGATTGCGACTAAAGGTGACCAGAGCGTCGCATTGCCGATAGTTATCGATAAACGCGTCAACATGAATGTCATCTGCATGCGCGCGCGTATTCGTCGGCCTCGGCGGCATCAAAATCGAGCGCGCACCAACTTTCCCTTTGGACGGAAAAGCCGCGATGAGCAGGGCATCACGGATCCTGAGCTGGATATCCACATCAAAGGCGGCATAACCATCAGCTGAAGCCAGCACCGAAGCCGCCGATCCGTTGACGTAGCGCCAACGCTCCAAAAATAAACCGATCAATGCCCGTGCATCCGATCGCGTCAACTTGATGCGACCCATCAGTTTTTGATGAAGGCTGGGCACATGGTTCCGGCCCGTGAGCCACTGCTCACGCATCTTTCTAATGCTGTTGCGCCAGCGACCGCCTTCCTTACCACCCTGACGATGCCAAACCTCATACATATCGCGCAGGAACTGCCCAGGGTTCTCAACAACCAGACCGGGCGCACGACCGGTTCGACCAGCCTCGTTCAGCGCAGCCTCAACCCGTTCAGCCTGCAGTTCTTCTGCCGTTTTTTCCCTTATTCGTTTTTGGCCCACGCTTAAATCCTCCGCAAAGGCCATCTCAGGCTATACCTAAGCACACCAACAGTCTAGCAGCTAACATATTCAAATGCTGTCGTTTTATGAAGATGTTGATCGTAACAATGTTTTACGCGTAAATAAAATTGTGACTATTGCGTTGCCTGTGTTATAGTAAAAACCATGCTGATGCAACGTTTGAACGTTCTGGGGAGGACGGTCATGTTGCGGGAATATTTAACGCCAAGTTTGCCGGCTTTATCGATTGCCCTATTAAGCCTCGCTTCTGGTGGCGATACATTTACGGGACTTCACACAGCTTTTTTGGGACTTCCGAATGGGCTGTTGGTCGCCCTGACGATTGCAGCAGCACTTCGCGTAGCTTTCTTTCTCTTTGCCGACAGTGCTGCCAATCGGAATGTTGCGGGTTGGGTACGCGGCTTGTGTGTCATTGGCGTCATTCTGGTGATGACAGCTTCCGCAGCTAGCGGCGCTTTGCCGGGGAGCGTGCTGTCGCCTGTCGAACGCATGACACTCGATGCTGTTATTCTGGGTCTGATAGCCTTTAAGAATGCAAGAATCCTTCGAGCACCGGCGGATAGTGGCGGTTCTGGATCCCGCGCGCCCCCGCCGAATCCCGAGCCACCGAGAACCAATGGTCTGGAATTGATCGATCTACTCGATCGCTATGCCGTCGAAGAGCATGGCGGCCTTTTTCTCTATGTGCCCCGTCCCGAACCGGCCGGATCAGTGCGGCTTCAGCCTTGGCTGCTTCTGCTTCAGGCACGAAAGGTGATAAAAAACGAGCCTTGGGTGGTGTACCCCGAAGCGATTCGCGCTAAGGTGCGGGCGAATTATCCACAACTGTTCGACGATAATCCCAGCCGATTTTACATTTATCGGCTTGATAGAGATGCTTTAGCGACGTTGATGGCATCGCTTTAGCAAGGATCCAATAGCTGGACGTCAACCAGCAGCGGTTAACTAGGGGTACATTGCGCGATGACATCAACGGCTGAGCTGCTGAGCCTTGGCGACGATACGGCGATTCCTGGCGTCCGTGTAATCCGAGGTGAAAAGCCCGGACCAACCGTCGGCCTTATGGGCATGTTGCACGGCAACGAACCAGCAGGTGTCGGTCTTTGGCAGTTTGCCGAAGTTCTTGGCCGTCCGACTCGCGGCGAAATCCATCTCATTGTGGGCCATCCTGAAGCCGTGGCTGCTGCGCCAGGCGGCGTTCGCTATATCCGAGATGACCTGAACAGGCTTTTTTTGGACGACAATGAACTTCGCACCAAAGGTGTGGATTTTGATGGACCTGATTATCGCCGCATGCTCGAACTCAAGCCGGCACTCGCCGCCCTCGATGTGTTGGTGGATATTCACACGACGTCCCAACCCTCCGAGCCTTTCGTGATTGGCTACACCGCCCAACGCGAAGCTCATCGGCTTTCGCGCGCGCTTCCCTACGCTCAAGTCGACGGTCTCCATCAGTTCATCCACGGAAGCGCTACGCAGTGGCTCCTTGATCGAGACAATGCCGCCGTCACTGTCGAAGTCGGCGCCCACTTATCGCCGGAGGCGCCAGCACGCGCGTTTGAGATCGCCGGGCGTATCCTCGCCGAGATGGATATGCTTCCAGAGGACCGGTTCCCTGAGTTTCGGAAGCGCTCTAAACCCGGCCGCCGGGTTGTCGTCGGTCACCATGTCCCCAAAGTCGCACCGGACTTTCGCTATGTCCGGCATTTTCAGAACTTTGACCCACTTGAGCCTGGCGAGATCATCGGTGAGGACGGCGAGCGGACCTATCGCGCACCAATGATCGACAATCCCGTCATTTTCATGCCGTCAGCCGAAGCTACCCTGCGCAACGATACCAATACCGATGCCTTCTTTTTCGGCGTTGAGGTCGCTCCCGCCATCGAGGACGATCATCTCGCGCAGACCGCTTAGCTCAACGGTCCAACCTAGGCGCACCATTGCGGGGACTATCGAAAGAGGCTGTGATCTGCAAAGCAGCCTATGTCGGCGCAACCATCAATTATTTTCAGAACATGTGCGCTGGATCACGCACAGGGATCGGCTTTTGAGCGAAGCTGCCTCTCATACGCGCTAACATCAAGACAGTGGAGGTCTGTCATGAGTGTGCGGATGATCGAGCAGCTAGCGCCCCAGGCCTTCCAGGCCGCCGCCGAGGATTTTGGCCTCGCCGACGAGTTAAAGACGGATGCGGAGATCCTATTCGTCGAAGAAGCCAGGGCCGAAATGGCAAATGCGTTGCCGAATCTGGCCAAAATTTACGCGCAGCATTATACCCCTGCCGAGCTTGAAGCGCTGGCAGCATTCTACGAGACCCCACTGGGTAAAAAGATGCTGATGGTCGAGCCCAAGATCTTGACCGATTGGGAGGCGTTTAGCCGAGACTGGGCAAAATCGTTGATGGCAAAAGTCCTCATGCGACTTGAGGCACGCCCTTCTTACCACCCACAGGCACGCTCGGCCTGATCTCGGAACGTCGGCTGTCGCTTAGGCCACCCGCTGCAGGCGGGCAATGAAGAATCCATCCATGCCGCCATCTTCGCCGAGATGGCAAGGAAGGCTTCGCACCTCACCATTGTCCGTCAGATCAACAGGCAGCCCGAAGAGCTCTTCTCTTGCAACGGGAACCCGAGTGAGCGGCAGCCTCTGGCTCAACACCTTTTCGATCAGCCCCTCACCCTCTTCGGGCTGAAGCGAACAAACCGCATAAACCAGAATGCCGCCAGGGACCAGCATGTCGATGGTCGTTCGAATGAGCTGTTCTTGGACGTTTGCAAGACGAGCAACATCCTCAGGTGTCTTTTGCCAAACGATATCCGGATGGCGCCGGATGGTGCCGGTCGCCGTGCACGGCGCATCAAGCAAAGCGAGTACGCCTGGTGACGGAGCTCGCCATTGTAGCGCATCAGCAACGATCACTTCGGCATCCAGCCGAAGTCGCGCCAGATTTTCCTTCAAGCGCTCCGCACGTTTCTCCGACGCCTCAATCGACGTGACCTTGGCCCCTGCCGCAGCAAGCTGGGCCGTTTTGCCACCCGGCGCGGCGCATAGATCAAATACATGGCGACCTTCAAGCGGTCCGAGCAGTCGTGCCGGCAGGGTCGCCGCAACGTCTTGCACCCACCAAGCTCCTTGCTCGTAGCCTGGGAGCGATTCGACAAGCCCTCCACCAGGAGCCCGCCTGATCGTCTGTCCACCGATGACCTTGCCGTCGAGCTTCTTCGCCCAGAGATCAGGCACATCCTTCACGGTTATGTCGAGCGGGGGCTCCTTGATCTGAGCTTCCGCAATCGCACGCGTCGTTTCTTCGCCGTAAGCCTTGGCCCAACTCTGCCAAAGCCAATCCGGCAGATTGAGTCGCGCCACATCCTGACGCTTTTCAATACCGGCAAGCTCATTGGCGAGTCGCCTCAGCACAGCGTTAATCATCCCTTGCGCGTAACTGGCACGGCCGCTCGCCAAATCGACCGTTTCACCTACGGCCGCATGGACCGGCGTTTCCAGAAACATCAGCTGCGCTGCACCAATACGCAGAATGTTGCGGACCTTGGGATCAGGCGCCTTTTTCAGATAGCGGTCAACGGCTTCATCGATTTGGCCACGACGGCGTATCACGGTCGTCACGATGAGTCTCGCAAACGCCCGATCCCGCGACTCCATCAAATCGAGTTTGGAGTGACCAGCAAACGCCTCATCGAACGTTCGTTGATCACCAAAGACACGGCCAAGTACATCCAGCGCCAGCCGTCTCGGGGTGGGCACCACGACGGGCTTCTCTTCGACAGGCTTTTTGTGAGCCGGTCCTTTATGAGACCGTTTCGCGAGCGTGAGGCGTTCTTTCATGTCAGGCTGCCGGCTTTCCTAACTCTTCGCCTTTCAACACCTGTTCGATCAGCGCCGTGGTCTCTTTCGGTCCGTAAAATGCAACGAATGAACCAAATCTTGGCCCAGCACTTTGTCCGAGCAGAATCTCGTAGAGTGCCTTGAACCAGTCGCGAAGATTGTCGGCAAACCCATGGCGCTTGCCGATCTCGTAGACCTCCTCTTGAATCCTCGCTGCAGCATCGACTTCAGCCTCATGTTCGCCATAGGCGATCTCGAAGCCACCGAGGAAACTGGCCAGCTCTTCCAGAGCTTGCCGCTCCTCATCGCTCGGCAGCCGGTAGGCCTTTGCAGGCTTTACAAAGTCCCGATAATAGGTCAACGCATGGTCGACAAGGTTCGCTAAGAGCGGCATAGCGCTCGGCGTCGCCTCAGGCGCATATCGCTTGATGAAGGCCCAGAGGACTTCCGGGACCTCAGCATTCACCACGCTTGCCAGGTTGAGCAGCATCGCAAAGCTGATCGGCAGCCCACCTTGCGGCGGCTGGCGCTTGTGCATATGCCACACCGGATTGGCAATCTGTTGGGCCTCGTCTTGCCCTGCATATTTGTCAAGAAAGGTAGAATAGTCGTCGACTTGGCGCGGGATCACGTCGAAATAAAGGCGCTTCGCCTTCTTTGGCGACTGATACATGAAGAGCTTCAAGCTCTCCTTCGGCCCATATGTCAGCCACTCGTCAACGGAAAGACCGTTGCCTTTGGACTTCGAGATCTTCTGACCTTGCTCATCCAAAAATAGTTCGTAGAAAAATCCCTCGGGCGGTTTCGCGCCAAGAATCTGACAGATTGCCGATGAGACCTTGTGGCTATCGATCAGATCCTTGCCTGACATTTCGTAATCCACGCCGAGTGCGGCCCAGCGCATCGCCCAGTCCGGACGCCATTGCAGCTTGGCGTTACCATCCAAGGCGCTCTGCGTCACGCGCTCGCCTTGCTCGTTCTCATAGGTGACGGTGCCGGCATCTGCATCAACCTCCAGGATTGGCACCTGCAAAACGACACCCGTCTCGGCACAAATCGGAAGCACAGGGCTGTAGGTTGCCCGACGTTCTGGACCGAGGAGTGGCAGGACGACGTTCTTGATCGGTTCAAAGCGATGCAGAAGCCGCTTGATGCCATCATTGAACGCGCCAGACTTGTACAGCTTGGTCGCACTCTGATGCTCGTATTCGAAACCGAAGCCATCCAGAAAATCGACCAGCCGGGCGTTCATGTGATCGCCAAAACTTGGATGGGTTCCAAAAGGATCAGGGATCGCCGTCAGAGGTTTGCCCAGATGGGCTGCCACCATCTCCGGATTCGGCAGATTGTCCGGTACTTTTCGTAAGCCGTCCATATCGTCGGAAAACGCATATAGCCGGCTCGGCACGTCAGAGAGCAAGTCGAACACTTGCCTTACCAACGACGTCCGAAAGACCTCGCCGAATGTACCAATATGCGGGAGTCCGGAGGGACCATAGCCGGTCTCGAACAACACGAAACCCTTCTCGGGCGGGTTTCTTTCAATTCGCTCGATAACCTTCAAGGCCTCGACCACCGGCCAAGCCTTGCTCTCGCGGAGCAGCGTCAGATCAACCATGGGGGAACGTCAACTTTTCTGAGACACAATCAGGCGCATCTTACGCCTTTTTTGACTGCAGGGAAGGCCCTAGCTGACCCTACGGTGCTCAGCGGAGTTCCATCACAACATTTCGGGTTGGCGACGTAAGGTTTGCCCATCGCGACTCGGTGACTGGAGCTGGTCGATCAAGTGATCGACACAAGCCTTAAAGTTGTTTAATATTGCCACTGGATTCTATTTAGAATTGGCAACTGATACTGCGATTTGTCCTCATATTAGGAGGTGTCTAATGAGATCCATGCTTTTAAGATTCCGATATCTTCTGTCAGCTGCCTGTGGCGCGATGATTCTGATTGGTGGTTCCACAGCGTCCTCAGCAGCGGGCTGCGCTAACCTGCCAAGTCATGGTGACCTCAAAAACGCCCTCACCATGGCGAACGATGGCATCAATCTCACCTTGAACAATCAGATGTGGGGCACGATCGTCTCTGACGACGGCACTGTTTGTGCCGTCGCGTTTACAGGCGACGACAATCTTCAGTCACAATGGCTGGCCAGTCGGGTTATCTCGGCGCAGAAAGCCAACACGGCGAACTCACTGAGCCTTGGCAACAATAGCGGTGGTGCCAATGCCGGTTTGGCCCTTTCGACGGCCAATCTCTGGGCTGCGGTGCAACCTGGCGGAAGTCTTTTTGGTCTTCAGTTCAGTAATCCGGTCGACCCTGCGGTTGCCTATGCCGGACCGAGCAATCGTTTCGGCATGAAAAATGATCCCATGGTTGGGAAACGCGTCGGCGGGATCAATGTGTTCGGTGGCGGCCTCGCTCTTTACAGTTCAGATGGTAGACGCCTCGGTGGGGTCGGCGTCAGTGGCGACACCTCATGCCGTGACCATATGGTCGCTTGGGAGACCCGACATAATTTGATGTTGGATTTTGTAACCGCTGGCGTAAGCGGTGACGCCGATCGTCCTGACAACATCATTTTTGATACCAGCAATGGCTTTGGCCATCCGAACTGTCTGGACGCAGGAGCTGAGGGGGCCGCGGCCGTCGCCCTCACGCCCGTTCCGTAGAACGCATTTCCGTGATGATCTAAGCAACGTCCTTTCGTCAGTTGCCAGTTTTCGAATCCGCGTCTGTGGCCAGCCTGGTTGAGGCTGGCCATATTCGCTTTCCAGGCCGCCCCATTAGCACATCGTTCAGGCGCTCAAGAACATCGCCACATCCTCAGAGGACAGGCCGGATCATGTTCATAAAGAGTTTAGCCAGCCGCTCGTGGCCCTCGTCGTCGGGATGAAGGCCATCAAAATCAAACAGAAGGTGGGTATTGAGCGCGTCATCAGCCAGATCGACGATCGGGATGCCAAATTCAATCGCTTGCGCAGCGATGACCGCATTATATTGAATGACACGTTGCTCCGTGACCTCAGGAACAGGCTCCTCAATGAAATTGGGGAAGTTATGCATCGGCGGCAGATTGGCAATGACGACATAGGCATCCATGTCGTTTTGCAGCGCGCTGAGTAGTGTTCTCAGCTCCAAAGCGAAGGTCTCGACGGGCACCCCGCTCACCAGATCATTAGCTCCGACCCAAACCGTCGCAAATTCAGCCTCTAACCCCTTATCAGAGGCCTTGGCAAGCGCATCACTGACAATATCAGTGTTGGCGCCGGGCACCCCGACCTGCACCATCGAAACATTCCGTCCTCGATCGCGAAGGGCGCTTTGAATGCGAAATGTGTACCCGTCGGAGAGGGGAAAAGCGCCGACTCCGAGAATGCCACTCGTCCCCACGGCACTGTAGAGGAGTTCCTGGTGATGAAGCGGCGGCTTACTGCTACATGCCTGCGTCAGCAGGACTCCGAGAAGTGCAATGGACTTCAAGTTAGCGGATTTCACGAAAGACGATTCCTTGATCTTTTGGGGTCACAATTTTTCGGATCTGACGACATTGGCCAGATCAAACCCTATTTTCACATCGTGTTAACCAAGAACGTTTAGATCTTAGGGGCTATTCCGTTTGATCCTCAGACCACCCAATCAACACAGGTCCCAACGTCGCGATCGGACGATTCTTCTTTGCGCTCGGGAGAAGATCCCCGAACATAGGCGAAGCGAGCCCAGTAGCACCGCATTGACCGATGCTACGAAACAATGGAACGAGACACGGCATGTCATTGGGTAAGCAGTTTGGTATTGTTGCCCTCATCCTTCTGATGGTCGGAGGCGGCAGTCATCTGCTCTGGAATCAGACCGGCGGAGACGATGCCGGTGCTGCCCCTGGTCAAAAGCGTCGCCCCGTTCTTGTCGAGACTGCAACCGTGCAAAGGATGGTGCTCGCACGAAAGGTTGAAGCGGTAGGTACGACCCGGGCTCGTCAGTCGATCGACATTCGATCAGCCGAATCGGGCCGCGTCGTCGACTTACTGTTTTCCCCAGGGACCGTCGTCGGGGAGGGCGAGACCCTGGCACGCCTCGACTCGGCAAGAGAGGTGGCCGACGTGGCGGAAGCGAGAGCTGAACGTCGCGAAGCCGAACTGGCGCTCGAGCGCGCCCGCGCCCTCGCCGAACGAAACAACATCGCAAAGGCGACCGTGGATCAGCTTGAAGCCGCCTATGATGCCACAGACGCGCGACTACGGCGCGTCGAGAAAAGCCTCGCGGACCGAACAGTGCGTGCACCCTTTTCTGGAAAGGTGGGGTTAAAGCAAGTTGATGTGGGCGCCCGTGTCGATGAAGACACGGTCATTACCACGCTTGATGACCTGACCGAGATCGAGATCGATTTCAAGATTCCAGAGGTCTATTTCGGTGCCGTCGCGCTGGGCCAAATGATCGAGGCGACCAGTGCGGCCTTCGAAAATCGACGTTTTTCTGGCGAGATTACCACCATCGACAGCAGAATTGACCCAGTATCTCGAGCCTTCAAGGTCCGCGCGAAGATCCCAAACGCGGATCTAACCTTGCCGGCTGGCATGTTCATGCTGGTTGACCTGACGCTCGCCGAACGCGAGGCGCTCACCGTGCCGGAGGATGCGGTTGTGCTGACCGAACGCCAGGCAAGTGTCTTCGTGATTGAGAACGATAAGGCAACGCTTCGAATCATCGAACTCGGCCAACGCGACATTGGGCGGGTCGAAGTCAAAAGCGGGCTTAAGGAAGGCGAGCAGATCGCTGTGACCGGCCTGCAGCGACTACGTGCAGGATCGGCGGTTCGATCGATTGAGCCCGAGACACCCTTGTCACCAGACCCACCGACAAATGAGAGCACAGAGGCAGGATCCGCCTGATGCTGTCCGACCTTGCGATCAAGCGACCGGTTTTGGCCATCGTCTCAAGCCTTCTGATCGTCGTGTTTGGAATCGCTTCGCTTCTAAGTCTGCCAGTTCGCGAGCTACCGGATATCGACTATCCCACAGTGACGGTCAGCGTTGGCTATGCAGGGGCCGCACCAAGCGTTGTCGACACAGAAATCGTTGAGCCGGTCGAGGGCGCGATTGCCGGTATTGCTGGCGTAAGGTCGATCGAGTCGCAAAGCCGACGCGGTTCGGGACGGACGGTTATCACGTTCAGCACAGGCCGAGACATCGACGAGGCCACCAATGATGTGCGTGACGCCGTCGGGCGCGTACGCGCTCGTCTTCCGGAAGATGCCGATGAGCCACGCATCGCGAAGAGCGATGACGATGATGACCCGGTCATGCGCATCGGTGTCGTCAGCGATCGTATGAGCCCGTCTGAACTTACCGACTATGCCGAGCGCTTTATCATCGATCGCCTGGCAACCCTCGATGGTGTCGCGACCGTCGAGATCTTCGGTGATCGACGCTTCGCTATGCGCATCTGGCTCGATCGTCAGGCGATGGCGGCTCGGAATTTGACCGTCAGCGACGTCGAAGAGGCGTTGAGACAGAACAATATTGAACTTCCAGCAGGTGAACTTGAGAGCCAAAGCCGGCAGTTTCAGATCCGTACCATAAGCCGGCTTGATAATATCGAGAGTTTTAGAGGTCTGGTCATCAATCGGGTTGATGGTTTTCCCATTCGTTTAGCCGATATCGCCCGGGTCGAGCTTGGTGCAGAAGACGATCAAACCATTGTGCGTTCGAGTGGCGAATCCGCCATTGGCCTTGGGGTACTTCGTCAATCCAATGCCAACACGATTGAGATCTCGACGGCCATCGAAGCCGAGCTCGATGCCCTGCGCCCGACACTTCCAGTCGGCATGACCATTGAGGTCGGGTCGAACGACGCCCTTTTCATCGAACAATCAATCCGAGAGGTGTTGATCGCCCTTGGCATTGCACTTGCCCTTGTCGTCTTGGTGATCTTTGCCTTTCTCGCTTCGCTTCGGGCAACCCTTGTGCCGGCTGCAACAATTCCAGTGGCCATTATCGGCGCCTTTATCGGCATCTATGCTCTCGGATTCTCCATCAACGTCTTGACACTGCTCGCCCTCATCCTGGCGATCGGCCTGGTGGTCGACGATGCGATCGTCGTTCTTGAAAATGCCCAACGACGGATTGATCTTGGCGAACGACCAATCTTGGCGAGCGCCCTTGGAACGCGGCAGGTCACGTTTGCCGTCCTCGCCACATCGGCCACACTCATTGCTGTGTTCCTCCCGCTTTCCTTTATGCAGGGCCAAGTGGGTCGATTGTTCCAAGAATTTGGCTTTGTGCTCGCCATCGCCGTCGCGATCTCGACAGTGATCGCCCTGACATTGTGCCCGATGCTTTGTTCAACATGGTTGAAGCCTGGTGGCGAAGGATCGGCACTGCGCCGAGGCGTCCATCGTGTTCTCAATCGAATGACATCAGCATACGGGCGATTACTCGCCGTCTCGCTCGATGCACCGATCGTCGTTCTGTCGATTGCCATCTTGGTCGGCGCTGCTTCCTACTGGCTCTATCTCGCCATGCCCAAAGAATTGGCGCCACGAGAAGATCGCGGCGTTTTCTTCTTCTCGATCAGCGCCCCCCAAGGAGCGACGGTCGGCTATACCGATGGCGAGACGAAAAAAGTCGAGGCGATTATCCAACCGTTACTCGATCGTGGCGAGGCACGCCGGAGCTTCGCCATCGTCGGCAGACGCAGTTCGCCAAACAGGGCCTTCGTGGTTGTACGCCTCGCTGACTGGAGGGACCGTGAGCGTGACGCCCATACGATAAGCCGGAGCCTTAATCCCGAACTCGCCAAGCTGAGCGGAATCCGTGCCATTGCGATCACCCCCTCTGGCCTGGGACTTCGCGGCAGCCGAACACCCCTTCGGATCGTGGTGGGGGGCCCGGATTACGCGTCCGTTCAAGCCTGGGCGCAAGCCATGGTCGAAGCCGCTGAGACCAATCCAGGCCTCCGCGATATTGATATTGATTTCGAACAAAACCAGCCACAGATCGACGTGTCGATCGATCGTGAACGCGCCGATGACCTCGGCATCTCCGTCAATGCAATCGCAACAACCCTGCAGACGATGCTGGCGTCGCGCGAGGTCACGACCTTTGTCGATCGTGGCCGAGAATATTCGGTGGTTGTGCAAGCTGAGGAGGACGACCGGCGAACACCTTCGGATCTCGAGAATATCTTTCTCAGAGCGGACACGACGGACGAACTGGTGCCGCTGGGAGCCTTGGTCAAGATCGACGAGCGAGCGTCGGCACCAACACTCAGGCGCTTCGATCGCCTCCCGTCCGTCACCATCTCAGGCGCCTTAAACGAAGGCTATGATCTCGGCAGTGCGATCACCTTCATGCAGGCACAAGCACGTGAGATCCTGCCCGCCGGCGCCAAACTTGGCTATGCTGGCCAGACCGAGCAATACTTGGAAACAACCGGTGGTGTTCTCGTCACCTTCGCGCTCGCTCTTTTGATCGTCTACCTGGTGCTGGCCGCACAGTTCGAGAGCTTCATCCACCCTATGATCATCATGCTGACTCTGCCGCTCGCGGTTTCAGGCGCGCTTGCGTCGCTCTGGCTCACCGGCGGATCACTGAATATCTACAGCCAGGTTGGTCTCATCTTGCTCGTCGGGCTAATGGCCAAGAACGGCATTTTGATCGTCGAGTTCGCCAATCAGCTTCGTGACGACGGACGATCGGTACGCGAGTCGATCTTGGAAGCATCCACCATCCGGCTTCGCCCGATCGTGATGACCGTGCTCTCGACCATGCTCGGTGCTTTGCCGTTGGCTCTGGCCACGGGAGCGGGGGCGGAAAGTAGGGCGGCGATCGGCCTGGTGATCATCGGCGGTCTCGGCGTCGCGTCGCTGATGACCTTGATCGTAACCCCGGTGCTCTACGACCTCTTTGCCCGATTCACGCGATCGCGACGCGCCATCGAACATGAACTGAACGATGCTCTATCGTCGCAGAGCTAGCAATCACCCCTAAGGCGCTGGCGAAGAACTGTTTTCAAGATCTTCCCATAATTGTTCTTCGGTAGGGCCTCGACAAGATGGTAACGTTTCGGGCGTTTGAACCGCGCGATGTGATCAAGGCAAAATCGATCGAGCGTTTCCGGATTGACGGCCACTCCTTGTTGAGCAACGACAAAGGCAACCGGTACTTCCCCCCATTCGTCGTCCTCCTGACCTATGACTGAAACCTCGACAACATCAGAATGCTTCAGCAGGACCTCTTCCACCTCGCGCGGATAGATATTGGCACCGCCCGAGATGATCAGATCCTTTGAGCGATCGTGCAGCGTTAGGAACCCGTCCTCATCGACTGAGCCGATGTCGCCGGTATGGAGCCAACCGTCCTTCAACGCAGCCCTTGTAGCCGCCTCGTCGCGCCAATACCCGGCCATAACGGTGTCCCCCTTGGCGACAACCTCCCCGAGCTCCCCTGCAGCGAGCGGTGTGTCTGCCTCGTCAACCACGCGCATTTGCATGACCGTTTGGACCTTCCCGACCGACCGTAATCGTTCGAGATAGCGCGGATGGTCGACGTCGGCATGCGCCCGTTTATCGAGGGCTGTAATGCACATCGGGCTTTCGCCTTGGCCGTAGATCTGCGCAAGACGGTAACCAAAGACCTGATGCGCTTTTGCAAGGTCAGCTTGATACATTGGTCCACCGCCATACACGATGGTCTTGAGACCGGGGTTGGTTGCGTTCACCATCGCCCGATGTTCCGCCATCCGCTTGACCATGGTTGGTGCGGCGAAGACCGTGATGCCTTGGTGAGCCTGGAACAGCTCGGCCATCTCCGCCGGATCGAAGCCACCGCTCTCAGGAATAATCTGGCAAGCCGCGGCGGCGGCATGCGGGATGATGTAACAGCCCGATCCATGGGACATCGGCGCCGCATGAAGGACCGCATCCCCAGGAGCGATGGAGTCGACGTCGATGAAGTAACTGAGGGCCATCGAAAGGAGATTCTTGTGGGTAAGCATCGCCCCCTTCGGCCTGCCAGTGGTGCCGCTGGTATAGAAGAGCCAGGCCACTGCTGAAGGTTGCGTCTCAACCATGAACACCGGATCGGCGGTGCCAAGATCTGCAGCACCGACCTCGACAACCTGTCCGAGTGAAGGAATATCGTCGGCAAGCGGGGCGACCTCGTCGATTCGATCGGACGTCGCGAAGCAAAGCCGCGCACCGGAGTGGTCGAGGATATAGGCGAACTCCCGTTGATGCAGTTTGGCGTTAACCGGCACCATGGTGAGGCCCGCATACCAACCCGCGACCAACAGCTCGAGATAGGCCGGACAATTCCTCATGATGAGGGCGACCCGATCCGACGGCTTCAACCCGAGCGTATTCACGAGATGGCCGGCGATGCGCGCTGCCCGCTCTGCGAGCTGGCCATGATTCAACAGAATGCGCGCGCCCTCAGCTAAAGCCGGCTGCTCAGCAAGCGTTTTACCATTTCGTACAAAAAGCGAGGCGATGTTCATGCCTGACCTCGGAAAATTTGGATCTGATCGCACCGACAATGATGATGCCATGCTCCAAAGCGCCAGGCGAGAGATGCTCCGGTTGCCAGATGCACAACAACACGCTACCGAGAGGTCGAACTTCTTGGAGCCTCCCTCATGACCGACCGACCGATCCGACGAGCCCTGCTATCCGTGTTCGATAAAACGGGGCTCATCGATTTCGCCAGGGCACTTACCCAAAAGGACATCGAACTGGTCTCAACCGGCGGCACGGCACGTGCCCTGCGTGAGGCCGGGATGACGGTCATCGATGTTGCAGAGGTGACCGGTGCCCCAGAGATTTTGGATGGCCGTGTAAAGACGCTCAACCCGGTGGTTCATGGTGGACTACTTGCGCGTCGTGGCGTGTCGGCGCACATGGCTACAATTGAGGAACATGGCATCACGCCGATCGATTTACTCGCCGTTAATCTCTATCCATTTGAAGCGACGATCGCCGGCGAAGCTAGCTATGACGACTCTGTTGAGATGATTGATATCGGCGGCCCTGCAATGATCCGAGCAGCAGCGAAAAATCATGAAAGTGTCACTGTCATAACCGACCCGGGACAATACCGCGCCGTCCAAGACGCGCTTGAGGCAAACGGTGGGATGACTAGTCTGGCACTTAGAAAAACGCTCGCCGGCCAGGCCTATGCCCGCACAGCTGCCTATGACGCAGCGATTGCCGCATGGTTCGCGGAACAGGAGGGTGAGGCCCTACCGGAGAAACTGACCCTCACTGCCCAGCGACAGCTCGTCACCCGATATGGAGAAAACCCGCACCAACAGGCAGCCTTCTACCGAAGCGGCAAGTCCCGACCCGGCGTTGCTGCGGCCGAACAGGTTCAGGGAAAAGAGCTCAGCTATAACAATATCGCCGATGCTGACGCTGCCTTCGAACTCGTGGCTGAATTCGAGGCGCCGGCGATCGCCATTATCAAGCACGCCAATCCCTGCGGCGTCGCGATTGCCGACAATCTGGTAGACGCTTACCGAAAGGCCTTCATTTGCGACCAGGTCAGCGCCTTTGGTGGTATCGTTGCCGCCAATCGATCACTTGACGGTGCCGTCGCCGAGGCGATCGCCAAAGTCTTCACCGAGGTGGTTATTGCACCTGGCGCGGATGATGAGGCACGTGAAATTCTTGGCAACAAGAGCAATCTTCGACTGCTCCTTACCGACGGCATGCCAAGACCTTCTGATCCCGGACTTCTGGTCCGTTCCGTTGGAGGCGGCCTTCTTGTCCAAGGTCGCGATACCGAGACCACAGCGACACTCGATCTCAAGCCGGTGACGTCAAGAGTCCCGAGTGAGCAAGAACTCACCGACCTCCGCTTCGCGTTTACCGTCGCGAAACATGTCAAATCCAATGCGATCGTTTTTGCGAAAGACGGCGCGACGGTCGGCATCGGTGCCGGACAAATGAGTCGTCTCGACTCCGTACGCATCGCACGAAGCAAGGCCAGTGACGCCGCGGCGGCGATTGGCCTATCAGCGTCCATGACCGAGGGCAGCGTTGTTGCCTCAGATGCGTTTTTCCCCTTTGCCGATGGCCTCAACGCTGCCTTGGATGCAGGGGCCGTCGCGGTTATTCAGCCCGGTGGCAGCATGCGCGACGACGACGTGATCGCCGCTGCTGATAGCCGAAATGCTGCGATGGTCTTCACCGGCCGGCGACATTTCCGTCACTAGACATCGCTGCCGCTCAATTCGATCCGCGCCAGCTTTATCCGGTTCGTAGCAAGCGCCGCTTCGGCGTCTGAACCAACGACGTCGCTCGTCGTGCTCTCGACGCTGCCATCCCATGTGGCCAGCCAGCCCTTTGTCTGCAGCCCCGTCCCAACCTAGGCTCCGGCAGTGTCGAAAACGCGTCTCAATTTGAGAATCTCTTTGTTCAAAACTTCCTTCTTGCCGATCTGATTTTTTCCGCATTTTTATCAAAATCAATAGGTTACATCCATGCCACGTCGTTGGCACAGCACTTGAAACGTCATGGCAAGCCGGGCTGGCATCTCCCCGGACGTGGCTCACACGTTGATGCCAGACCGACCAAGCGTCGATCGCATTTCCCCGGATGCATCGACAACCTGTGCAGCCGGTCGACGGGTTTCTCCCCGCAAAGGCCCTCGACCGGCTGCTTTAAGGAAGGCTCTCTTCTGACGCGAGTCTTGGGTGGGCGGGATCTTTGGAAAGGGCGTTGGCAGCGCAGGTCCCGTCCGCCCAAGGCTCGACCCTCCGATGGTCGGCCCAAAATTTTGCTACGTGAGTGACTTAGGTAACACTTGGTTCTTGGACTTTTTGGTTTCATACGATTAGGCGGCGTCTTCATGCAAACCAAGCTTGCTGGAGGCGCCGCCATCACGCCGTAAGAGCGTCCGTTTGCCGCGGCGTCTTTTAACAGTTTCGATGCAATAGATCGGGCCCGCCAGCTGTCTAAAACCATGTAGATGTCGACGACACGGCAGCAACAAATTATCTGATGGGAACAAGGACGATGTCATCTCGATCAAGATCCGCACCGACCCCCATGCCAGGGCAAACGCTGGATCGGTTGTTTCTCGATTGTGCTAAGCTGGAATCGCTGGTCTCTTCCATCAAGCAAACGATGGATCGTTTAGACCCCGCCGTCGACTCCGGCATGGTGACGGCCGAGCATTTGATGAATCTCGCCTTTCGTATCGAGAATGCCGAACGTGGACTGATCGCGATTGCCCACCAAATCGGCGATACTGCCTCGTCTGTCATTGATCGTCGAAAGCAGGCTGCCCTCGTTCATTGACAAGCCCACTTGTTGCCGGGTTACACTCCTCCTTCAGATTCCGTTGCGTATTCGCAACGATTTCCCGTTTCACAGCAAAAATGTCGCAACACCGACGGAAGAAGCCGAAGCTTCAGCTGTATGCCTTCGATGAGACCCTACGAATCGCGAAAAGAACCGGTGAGGAAGTCAATGCATCTGCCTCTGCTGATGGTTTCAGCATTTGCTCTTAATCTTGTTGGTGCTCTTAGTCTTTCTGGCACAGCCCAAGCTGCTGACGATGTCGCGCGTGTTGCCGATGTACAAATCAAACGTGACAGTGCGGATCAAGCCGGCATCTACCACATCCTGGTGACGATCGAACACGAAGATACGGGCTGGGATGACTATGTTGAGGCCTGGGAAATCACCAGTCCGGAGGGAGAACTCTTAGGCGTTCGTCCCTTCTTCGAACCTGAACTCGAAAATACCAGGACGGTCTCAGCACTCGCCGGTGTCGTGATTCCTGAAGAGATCAAGTCCGTGATGATTCGCGCACGCACCCATCCAAATGGGATCGAGGGTGATCCCTTCGAAATTCAGCTGCCAGACTAACCTAATCCTCGATCGCTACCCAATCAGCAAAGCCGGCGACCTTCATGTCACCGGCGTTTTTTGGTGGTCAGGCAGGGCCTAGAACGCCGCTCGTTCATCATAAGATCTGACATGGCCAAACACGCCAAGAGGCAAGTGATAATACACAAAAAACAAGTGTAAATTTAGCGCATAAGCCACAAACTTGCCGGAAAATAAACTTTCATGTAGTATTGCGCCCTTCAATTAACACTTGATCTTTGTGTTTACAGGAGGTTCCACCGCCACTACCGATGGAGGTAAGCGATGAATAGACAGCAACGCGACTTCATCTCAAAGATTAAACGGCTTGAACATCAAGCGACACCTGCTCCATGGTCGCAGTTTGGCAATAGCATCGAGGATGCCAAGAAAATACCTCTGGTTACCCTGACCAAAGAGCATTTTGATGATCGCAATGCGGAGTTCATCACCGCGCTTCGTAATGCGATGCCAAAACTGTTACAGCTGATTGAACAGCAAGACCGCGAGATCATGCGGCTCAAAGGATCTGATGGGCAAAACGTCGGCGGTAGTCTCGCGCCCCGACCCACCAACTTGCTCCAGTAAAAGCGCAGACGTCTACTCAGTCTGTGCAGGCCCGGGCTGACGACAAGCCTGGCCACGATCATGGGGATGCGGTTTGTTGGTCCCGAATCGCGTCCATGAAGATCGACGCAAAATCCCTGAGTTTGGTCTGCCCGACACCGTGGACGTCGGCAAACGCGTCGAGTGTCATCGGCTTCTTGATCGCCATGTCGTGGAGAGCCCGATCCGGGAAAATGACATAGGCCGGCACACCGCGCTCGCGTGCCAACTTCATGCGCACCTGCTTTAAGTGGCCAAGAAGCCCCTCATCGGCCGGGTTCAGCGCCATTTGTTTCGCGCTGCTCGTCGTTCGTTTGCTCGTCGCACCGACGGCGCTACGAAGCTCGTCTGGTCGCATCCGAAAGGCTTCGCCGTCATTCATCACCGCAGAGCTCTTGTCGGTGAGCTTCAGACTGCCGTAGCGCTCCATATCGATGGACAGAAATCCACCTGCCACCATCTGCCGAATTGCCGATTGCCACACCTGTCTTGGACGGGCTTTGCCGCTACCAAACGAGGCCATGTTGGCGTGACCAAAACGCTCAATTTTGTCAGTGCTTTTGCCAGTCAAAACGTCGATGATGTGACCGACACCAAACATCTGCTCCGTTTCCATGACCGTTTGCAAAACGCTTTTGGCCAACATCGTGCCGTCGATTAAGGGTCGAGGATGATCGCAGAGATCGCATCGGCCACAGCGATCAAGACTCTCATTGAAATAAGCAAGGAGTGTTTGCCGGCGGCATTGCGGCGCCTCGCAATAGGCCAATAGAGCTTCTAGGCGCCGATATTCAATCCGCTTTTTCTCGTCAGGAGCATCGCTCTGGTCGATGAACATCCGACGCATTCGGATATCGTCTAGACCATAAAGCATCATGACTTCAGCCGGCTCACCATCCCGACCGGCCCGCCCGATTTCCTGATAATAAGCTTCGACACTTGCCGGAATGTCCATGTGCACGACGAAGCGGACATCAGGCTTATCGATACCCATGCCAAACGCGATGGTTGCAACGATGATCGTCCCCGGTTCCGCCAGAAAGCGCTCCTGACAGGCCTGGCGGTCGATGCTGTCCATCCCTGCATGATAGGCCAGCGCCTGTTTCCCTTCAGCCACAAGGAAGTCCCGGGTCTCCTCGACCTTCCGTCTCGATAGGCAGTAAACAATGCCGCTTGCGCCCTGATGGCGTTGAAGAAAGGTCAGCAGCTGCCTCTTGGGCGACTGCTTCGCCTCAACGGCGAGATGGAGATTAGGACGATCGAAGCCTGACACAAAGACAGTGGCATCCCCACCGAAAATCTTGTCAACGATCTCGTCCCGAGTCAGTTGGTCTGCCGTCGCTGTCAAGGCTGCGATCGGCACATCAGGAAACGCGCTGCGCAGTGTGCCAAGCTCCAAATACTCGGCGCGAAAGCTGTGTCCCCACTGGCTGATGCAGTGGGCTTCATCGATGGCGATAAGAGACAGGGGCAACTTCTTAAGCGCTGCAATCATGCGCGGAGTCACCAATCGCTCAGGTGCCATGTAGAGGAGTCGGACATCACCAAGCGCAACCCGTCGCCAAGCCTGGACATTGTCGTGACGGCTGCGTGCAGAATTGATGCATTCCGCCGGCACACCGTTCAAATTGAGAGCATCGACCTGATCTTTCATCAACGCGATTAGGGGTGACACGACGATCGTAATGCCGCCCAGGGCCAAAGCTGGCACTTGGTAGCAAAGCGACTTTCCAGCGCCGGTGGGCATGACGGCAAGGACATGATCACCGGCGAGGATGCAATCAATGACGTCCTCCTGTCCTGGACGAAATGACCGATATCCGAAGCTCTCCGCGAGAATGCGGCGCTTGAGCTCCGGCTCTCCTTGCTTCACCTCTTCGCGCATGTATCGGAACGTCCTGATCTGGGCGGCGTATGGAAAGAAGCTTATAGGGGATTTTCCCCTGACCGTCAGTGTTGAATGATCAGGACCTGATCCTTTCTCAGCCCGAATCGCCTTTGCGAACCAGGCCAAATTCTCCCAAAAAGAGAACGCATCAGCACCTTATCACTTCGTTCAATAATGAGCCCTGCAAACACAGCCAACGTGCGATGCGAGGACTTGCGCTCGGCAGCGTTGTTCTGCACTGTGCTAGTCGTTTTTCGGCAACATCATGAGCAAACAACCTCTTTCGATTCGCGAAGGGTGCGTTGTGTCAAGGTTCATGCGGTTTATTCCGTCAAGACGTCAGCTTGGCCTCTGGCTTCACAGCAACCAGTTGGTGCCATCGTCGACGTCCAGATTCCGGGTACTCCTAACCGACCTCAAAGGAGACGACGCAGGCAGAAGCCAGACGCGTCACTTGGAAACCGCACTTCACGATCAGCATGGCATTTCGATGATGCCGGTTGGGGAAACGCTCGATATTGCCGATGGTGAAATCGATGCCGATGCGCTTCGCCAATGCCATTCGCTGATTGCGCGCCATAACGGCGACAGTCTGATCTTTGGCGAAGTTATGCCAGCAGCGCCGCGTTTCCGACTTCGCATTGTCGGTCGTTACGCACAGGATGTTGGACGTCTTGGCCCCTATCAAGTCGACTGGATTGAACTTCCAAAGCATTTCGGGCCGGACATCGAAGGGGTCGTTTTGGCCCTGACTGTTCTCAGCGTCTCCCCTGCCGCTCAAAATGACCACGACCGGTCCACGCTAATCAATCTACTCCGCCCTGCTGCGACCAAACTGACCCGTCTGCTGGAATCACCCAGCATACCCTTTGAAAGCACGTTGCAAGGCGTGTCCTGGCATGCTCTCGGACTCGCCGCTTCTCTGCTCGGCGAATATACCCAAAGCCGTCGCTGGTTAGAGGTCGCCGTTCAAGCGCATAGGACGGCGCTCCTGATCTGGTGTCGAGATAGCGCCGTGTTCAACTGGGCCATTGTGCAGAACAATCTTGGCTACGCGTTGCGCCTTCTAGCGGAGCAAAAGGGCGATGGTGAGGATCGACAGGCTCTTTTGAAACGATCAATCGATGCCTTTCAAGAAGCGCTACGGGTTTACAGGGCGGCAACGGCAGCAACGACCTATCGGCGGCAGACCGAAACCAATCTCGCTCATGCAGAAGCACTCTTGGCAGAAGGTGTTGTGGCGGCTGAGTAGTTCGTCTGCCGTGGACTAGCGCTCGCGGAAAGCTTCGTTCCGAATGCGCAAAATCGGCTTCATCAAATAGTCCATCACCGTTTTTTGGCCAGTCAGAATGTCAACCTGAGTGGTCATGCCGGGAATGATGGGAAGTGTCTCACCAGCCTTGTCGAGGCTGCCGCTTTCGGTTCGAACGCGGACCCGGAAGAAATGATCACCCCGATCATCGGTGATCGTGTCAGCGCTGATGGATTCAACCTCCGCATCTAGGCCACCATAAACAGCATAGTCATAGGCGGTCACTTTGACGGTCGCCGGTTGGTCCGGCCTCAAGAAGGCGATGTCTGACGGTCGAATGCGGGCCTCCACCAGAAGGGTATCTTCAAGCGGAACGATCTCGATCAAGTCTTGACCAGGCTGGATAACGCCACCGATCGTATTGACGAACAGACTCTTGATTGTCCCCCGGACTGGCGAGCGAACGTCAGTCCGATTGACCCGATCGCTGTCAGCTGCGATCACCTCAGCAAGGGCCGCGGCCTCGGTCTGGACCGTTGTCAGCTCCCGCTGCGCTTCAGCCTGAAAACTAAGAAATCGCTCCTCGATCCGCCGATGGGCTTCACGCTGAGCAAGTTTGAGCCTCGGCAGCGAGAGCCTGGCGCTTTCCAGTTCCCCCTGGAGATCATTGACCTGACGTTTCAATCTCAGGAGATCGACCTTCGAGACGACGCGCTTGGCTGCAAGCGGCTCGGTAATCTCCAATTCATCCGCCGCAAGCTTTGCTGAGCGCTCGAGCTGTACCAACCGGTTCTCCAGCTCGGCAACTTCTTGGTCCCGCTGGCTCGCTTGATGACGCAGGATCTCAAGTTCAGTTTCCAACGACGCCTGCCGCGCATTGAAAAGAGCGGTCTCATCAATCGCAACCCGCCGGGCGTCACCCATCACTTCCGGCGGGAAATCAATGCCGCGCTCTTCAAGTTCAGCTTGAAGCCGAGCAATCGCCCCAAGCAGGGCGAGATAGCGTTGTCGCGCCCCGCGAAGCTCGCTTTTGGCTTGAACATTGTCGATCCGCAGCAGAACGTCACCGGCCTCGACGATCTGCGCCTCGCGGACGTGAATATCCGCAACGATCCCACCCTCTAGATTCTGGACGACCTGAACCTGACTCGAAGGAATGACACGGCCCTCGCCACGCGTCACTTCATCAAGGGTGGCGAAGCTCGCCCATGTAATGAACAAGACGAAAAACAAAACGATCGTGAACAAAAGGAGATGAGCGAACCGGCCTGGGCGGTGCTGCCCAGCCCCCGCAAGCCCACCGACAAACGCCTGATCATCAGCTCGAAGAGACGATTTGGCGTTCATGCTGCCCCCCTAATCTTGCCGGCCGCGAGTGCATGAAGCACATCGTCTTTGGGGCCGTCAGCCACAATTCTGCCGCCGTCCATGACGATGAGGCGCTGGACAAGCGATAGCAGCGACGTCCTGTGGGTAACCAGAAGCAGGGTCTTGTTAGGCAAGATGGACTCAAGCTGGCGCTTGAACCGGTTCTCCGAACTATTGTCCATCGCGCTGGTTGGTTCATCGAACAAGAGGATGGGTGGATCGTGGATCAGCGCACGAGCAACGGCAACGGCTTGACGTTGGCCGCCAGAGAGCTGACTGCCACGCTCGCCCACCATCATGTCATAACCAAGCGGGTGGCGCGCCGCGAAGGCGTCGACCCCAGCGAGCTTCGCTACGCTGAGAACAAGATCGTCATCCACATCACCAGCGCCGAGGGTCATGTTCTCACGAAGGCTGCCCTGAAATAAGGTCACATCCTGCAGCACAGCACCGACATGTCGCCGAAGATCCACCGGATCGATTTGGCGAAGATCGGTTCCGTCGAGTAGAATAGACCCTTCATCGGGCTCAAAGAAATTTAGGAGTAGCTTCTCGACCGTCGTTTTTCCTGAGCCAACACGCCCGATAAGACCGACACGTTCGCCAGCATCCAATCGGAATGAGACGCCGTCCAATGCCGGAATGCTCTCCCCTGGATAGCAGAAGCGGACCGTGTTGAACGTGATGCCTCCCGCGATCTTCGGGCGATGGAGAAAACGCTTGTCGATCGGTCGTTCCACGGGAAGCGCCATCATGGCCGTCAACGCCTGATATGCTGCACGAGCTTGATGATAGCGCGTCAAAATCCCAGCAACTTGCCCAAGCGGTGCCATAGCACGACCCGATATGATGGTGCAGGCAACAAGAGCGCCGACGGTGAGGAGCCCTTCTCCGATCTGATGAACGCCGAAGATCACAATCCCCACGGTCGTCAGGTTCTGGGCCAGCGCTGCAACATTGATACCGATTGTTGCGAAGAAACGCGCTTTGCTGGTCGAATGTGCTGTCGCATCGACAGCCTGCTCCCAACGGCGCTGCGTCCTCCCTTCCGCTCCTGACGCTCGGATCGCCTCCAAACCGTTAATGCATTCGATCAGGAGGCCATGCTTTTGTGCGGCCTCCTTGAAGGTCGCTTGGGTGGCGTGCCTTAGGGGCCACTGAACAAGTAACCCCGTACACAAAACGATCGGAATCGCGATCGCAGGTACGATGGCGATAGGCCCACCGATCAGCCAGACGATGGCCACAAAGAGGATAACGAAGGGTAGATCGATCAGCGCAACAAGCGTGGCCGACGTAAAGAAATCTCGAAGCGTCTCGAATTCGCGAAGATTGTTGGCAAAGGCTCCCGACGATCCCGGTTTCGCCGCCATCCTTATCCCTAAGACCT
Source organism: Geminicoccaceae bacterium (assembly GCA_028285265.1). Lineage (GTDB taxonomy): Bacteria > Pseudomonadota > Alphaproteobacteria > Geminicoccales > Geminicoccaceae > JANQPX01. The sequence goes on along the minus strand of JANQPX010000053.1, from coordinate 166,091 downwards.
GGGCAAAAATCCTCGAGGCAATCTTAACGTCCGCAGCCTTGCCAGCCGTGTCGACGAAGTAACCACGTAACGTGCGCAGAACGAAATCGAAGAGGAAGACAATCACCACGCCCAACGACAGGGCCCACAGTGTCTCGATCGCCTGATTGGGAACCACGCGGTCATAGACATTCATCACAAAGAGCGGACTCGCCAACGCGAACAAATTGATCATGAGCGCAGCAAGCGCAACTTCAGCATAGACCGGCCAAGCCTCGGCGATGACGCCCCAGAACCAATGGCGAGTTGAAGCTGCTTCATGATCTGGCATGACGTCCGGTGTGGATCGCGAAGGTTTCGCGAACAACACATAGCCGGTCATATCATGTTCGAGATCCGATCGAGCGAGACGGACCTCGCCGCCAGCCGTCTCAGGAAGCGAGATCACCGCTTCGCCACCATCAAGCGCTAAAAGCAAACAGGCCTTCTGTTCCTTCAGAAAAAGGAGACAAGGCAAGAGTGGCTTGGCGATTTGATCTAGGGAGCGTTTTGCCAAGACCGCAGCGAAACCACCCCCCTCGAGAGCCCTTACGGCAAGAGCGGGCGTCAGACGATCATCAATAAGCGGCAGCCCGGCAATCAGAGCCGGCGCCGAACAGGGCCGCTCCAGGCATGACGAGAGCTGCACGAGGCAGTCGAGGATTGGATCCGTGCCATGGCCCAGTGTTGTTGGCATGCTCCAGGCAGCAGCGGCAGCAGTCTCCATCGCTGGCGAACTGGCCTCATCGTCTGAACCATTGGACGGCTCCGCTTTGGCAGACAGCAGAGCTTGTTCATTGGAGTCAGTTGCGGACATCAGATATGACTATCCCTGGTCACCATCACCACCGTCTCAGCCACCAACTGGAAAACGGACAATATCTATATTATCGGTTGATTATTGGTTAACCGAAGGCTGTTGATCGCAAGCAAGACCATTCAGTGCCGCACGCCCGCCAAATGAGTTACCCGGCTCGACATCAGATGTCGAATACAAGAATTCGATCAAATATTTCATCAAATTTTTCATACCTTATACTAAAACACACAAACCACAGCGACGAACAAAAAGATTTACTCATAGATACAATCAATTGACGTTGCCTGGTCTTAATCTTATTTACCTTCCCATCTGGACTGCTATGTCAAGTTTACCTGTTTTATCAACATGAACGGTGAGATATGACCATGAAAATCGCCTGGCCAACTCGGTTGCCTCACTTGAGGTTTGGTGGGGCCATCATGCTCGCCGGCGTGTTTGCGCCTGCTGCCGCGCTGTCAGCGGACACGCTCGAGGAGAGCATCCTTCGGGCCCTATCATTCAACCCTGACGTTGGCGTTGTTCAGTCAGATCGGCAAGCCATCGATCAAGAACTTCGCCAGGCGCGCGCGCTTTATATGCCGTCGATTGATCTGCGCGCCGCGGTCGGGCCGGAGTTCACCAACAGCACCGGAACCCGTGGTCGCGACAGTCGACCACCGGGCGGCGATGGTTCTGCCCTTCTGACCCGCATGGAGTCGCAGGTTACGCTAACCCAAATGTTGTTCGATGGTTACGAAACCGATAGCGAAGTGGCCAAGCAACTCGCGCGCACTGACTCAGCGGCCTATCGCGTAGCTGAAGCCGCCGAATTTGTTGCCCTTGATGCCGTCGAAGTCCATCTAGATGTCTTGAGAAATCAGGACCTGGTTCAACAAGCCGAAGAAAATCTGGCGGCCCATGAGCGGATCTTGAGCCGTATCCGCGCCGACTCGGACTTCAACCGTTTCAAACAGTCTGAGCTCAATCTTTCCGAGGCCCGCTATGCCGCCGCAAGCGAAGTGGTCGCAAGGGCGAGAGGCGATCTCCGTGATGCGAAGGCCCGTTTTGCCCGAGTGACGGGCATAGAGCCCGGAGATCTCGAAAATCGACCTGTCCCGAAACAAAGCCTGCCCGTCAATACCGAAGCCGCCGCACGACGCGCCTTCGAGCACAGCCCGACGGTCAAGATCGCGAATGCTGACATCGACGTTGCCAAAGCGGAACTCAAGGGATCGCGTGCGGGCTACTATCCAAGCCTCGATTTGGAGGTTGGCGCCGCTGCGAACCGACAAATTGACGGATTTGTCGGGAGCAATGTCGATGCCCAGGCGCTGTTGGTCATGCGCTACAATCTCTTTCGCGGCGGCGGCGATATCGCGCGTGAGCGCGAAGCCTTTGCCCGACTGGGCCAAAGCCGACAGAGCTTGCGACGGGCCCAGCATGACGCCGGTGAGCAGGCACGTGTGTCCTACAATGCTCTCAAAACGGCGGAAGCACGTGTCTTGGCCTTGAAGCGACAAACCAACGCCAATGCTGCGACCCGGCGTGGGTTTGCAGAGGAATTCGATGCTGGTGAGCGCAACTTGCTCGACCGATTGGATGTCGAGAACGAGTACTATCTTTCGAAAGCATCGTTAACGACCGCAGAGTTCACCCGCGACTTTGCCGTCTATCGTGTGCTCGCCGTTACAGGGGATCTCTTGCCGACCTTGGATATCGATCGTCCCAAGGAGAGCATCAATATCTGGCGCGCGCGCCACATCGACGAGTAACGGCCAACCGGCGCTGCTGCGCCCGCTAGGCCTCAAAAAACGTGAGAAGTTCCGAGGTCGTTGCCTCGGGCTGCTCTTCTGCAAGGAAATGGCCGCAATCCAGCGCCTTTCCGATGACGTCAGCATGCGATCGCTCACGCCAGCATGCCAACACATCGAAATGGCGTTCCATCATACCGTGAAGGCCCCAGAGTGCTTGGACGGGGCATGCAATCTTACGGTGAAGGTCAGCACCATCGTGAACAAGATCGATGGATGCTCCCGCACGGTAGTCCTCACAACTTGCATGGATCACGTCGGGATTTCGAAAGCAGCGCTCATATTCCAGAAGGGCTTCCGGCGCAAAAATCTCCACACCTCCTTTACCCCAATGACCAAGCTTAGCCTGCAGATAAAACATGGGGTCTCCCCCGATCAGGCGCTCCGGCAATCCATCGGGCTGGATCAGGAAAAACCAATGATAATAGCCGGTTGCGATGGCCTGATTGGTCGCGTCGAAGATCGTGCGGGTTGGCACGATGTCAAGGAACGACACCTTTTGAACACACTCGGGATGATCGAGCGCCATACGGTGAGCAACCCGCCCGCCACGATCATGGCCAGCCAGCATGAACCGGCTGAAGCCAAGCGTCGCCATGGCCTCCACCATGTCCAAAGCGGTTTTCCGTTTCGAATAGACCAAGTGCTCCGAGTCTGACGGCGGCTTGCCACTATCACCATAACCACGGAGATCAGCACAAACGACCGTGAATCGTGTCGCCAAAGCCGGCGCAACGCGGTGCCACATCACGTGCGTTTGGGGATAACCATGCAAGAGCAGCAAAGGTGGCCCGGAACCTCCAACCCGAAGGTGGATGACGGTCTCGCTGGTCTCAATGTCCCTGACGTCGAATCCATCGAACATGATCGTTCGTCCTTGTTGCGGCGCACACCTTTGACATCAACACCGATGCGAATCAGGTCGTAACGATAATTTTTTTGCCATTCATCACAGAGGGATAGTCGAGCATCAGACAATCATTATTGCAATGCTGCATTGCAATATTCTCCGTTCTGATAGCAGACGAAACCACGCATATGTCAATCGTAGCCAATCAATGAGCCCAGGCGCTTTTGTCGGGCAAGGCTACTGATCCGTTAAGGAGTAGACCGATGGCAAAACAGATGACGATGACCAGTGATTTCGCGCCTACCCATGGGCGCCGCCATGGTATGTCCACACTCCTGGTATGGTTGACAGAAACCAGGAACAAGCTCGCTAACTCCCTGGAATGGTATAGCCTCTACCGAGATTCCGCAAAGGAACTCGAAAGGCTGACAAACAGGGAACTCGATGACATCGGCATTTCGCGCTACGACATCCCGAGAGTCGCAGCACAGTCAGCGACCGCGAAGCTCGAACAGCGATGAGCGACGCGTTGGTCGGGGGCAATCATGCAACCTTGCTTGCCCCCTGACCAAGATCGAAAGCGCTAAGCCGCTTGGCGCTGGTCCCCCAGGGCATCTTCGGCCGGTAGGTAGGCATAGCCGAGGTCTCGAGCGACTGGCTCACAGGTGACCTGACCGTTCCAGATATTGAGGCCATTCCGGAGATGGGTATCATCCGTTAGCGCTTGGACCCAGCCCTTGTCGGCGATGTTCAGCGCGTGGGGTAGAGTGGCGTTGTTCAGCGCATAGGTCGACGTACGGGCGACACCACCTGGCATGTTCGCGACGCAATAATGGACGATGCCGTCGACAACGTAAGTCGGCTCCTCATGGGTGGTGGCCTTGGATGTCTCGAAACAACCGCCCTGATCAATGGCAACGTCGACCAACACCGCGCCAGGCTTCATCCCTTTCAGCATGTCGCGCGACACTAATTTCGGCGCCGCCGCACCAGGCACAAGAACGGCGCCGATCACGAGATCAGCACTTGCCACGCTGTCGGCAAGATTGATGCGGTTGGAGAAACGGGTCTTAGCCTCGGCTTTGAAGTGGTTCGAAAGCCGCTCCATCACCGCAGGATCACGGTCGAGGATGGTCACGTCTGCGCCCAGGCCAACCGCCATTTGCGCTGCGTTGAAACCGACAACGCCGCCACCGATCACCACGACGCTGGCTGGAAGAACACCCGGCACACCGCCGAGGAGAACGCCACGGCCGCCATGGGACTTTTCAAGCGCCGTGGCGCCGGCTTGAATCGACATGCGCCCAGCGACCTGGCTCATCGGCTTCAGTAGCGGGAGGCCGCCGGCATCATCCGTTACAGTTTCGTAAGCGATGCAAACAGCGCCGGACTCGACCAAGTCTTTGGTCTGCTCGGGATCAGGCGCGAGATGCAGATATGTGTACAGAATCTGCCCCGGACGCAGCATTTTGCGCTCAACCGCCTGCGGCTCCTTGACCTTCACAATCATATCCGAGCGTTGGAAAAGCTCCTCGGCGGTATCGATAATCGATGCACCGGCATTGGCGTATGCTTGATCGTCAGCGCCGATTCCAAGCCCTGCACCCGCTTCGACCAAGACCTCATGACCATGCGCAATCAATTCGGCGGCGCTTTCAGGTGTCAAGCCGACCCGATACTCATGGTTCTTAATCTCCCTAGGTGTGCCAATGCGCATGCTGGAGCCCTTTTCTGTCAATTTGGATGCGTCGTACTATGCCAGCTTTGCGCTGAGATTAATTCCGAAATTTCTTGCTGTAACAACAAATTTCTGAAATATTTCCTGTTCTTACCACATAATTTCGGAAAATTTCCATGGACCGGCTCGACCTTACGATTCTCGCCGAGCTGCAGCGTGACTCCAGGCAATCCATTTCAGACATTGCTGACCGGGCCGGTCTGTCACTCTCGGCCTGCCACCGGAGGATTAAACTTCTCGAATCGGAAGGCGCTATCACTGGCTATGGTGCTAGGCTGGACCCCCAAGCCCTCGGCCTTGAAATCGAGGTCTTCGCCGAGATTTCGCTAACGTCGCAGCATTATTCTGCCCTCGAAGAGTTCGAGCAGGCTGTCCTTGGCCATGACGAGATCTTGGAATGCAAACTTACAACCGGCGCCCACGACTATATCCTTCGGGTCGTTGCCAAGGACGTCACCGACTATGATCGTATCCATCGCAACGTGCTTTCAGCATTGCCAGGCGTTGCCAGCATGCGCTCGATCTTCGCACTCAGAACGATCAAAAGTTGGAAAGGGCTGCCGCTCTCCCGTCGATAGCCCATCAGCTGACCCTACGCTTTGAGAGGCTCTCCTTGCCCCAAGACCGAGCATTCTCGGACAGCAACGGCGACAGAGAGCCAGACCTTCAAACGAAATCGAACCGAACCGAAGCTTGCGGCCATGGTAGGGCACGGCTTATAAACCCCTCTATTCCCGTCAGCGTCGGATCATACCCTTGCCAACACTTGCCATCGCCTTTCCCGTGATTGATCCCGTCCTCATCGAGATCGGTCCGTTCGCCATTCGATGGTATGCGCTCGCCTACATCGGGGGATTGGTTTTGGGTTGGATCTATTTGCGCTGGCTGGTCCAACGTCCGGGATGGCGTTTGACGCTGGAGGATCTCGACGATCTCCTCCTTTATGTCACGCTTGGCGTCGTTCTCGGTGGACGCCTTGGCTATGTGCTCTTCTACAAGCCCGGCTTTTATCTCGCGCATCCCAACGAAATTCTTGCTGTCTGGCAGGGCGGCATGTCGTTCCATGGTGGTATGCTGGGTGTCATCGTCGCCATGACGCTTTTTGCTTGGAGGCGCAGCATCTCCTTTCTCGAGATCGGTGATGCAGTTGCGGCAGCGGTGCCGATCGGCCTCTTCTTTGGCCGCATTGCCAATTTTATCAATGGCGAACTCTTCGGTCGAGCAAGCGAAGCTCCTTGGGCGATGGTCTTTCCCCATGGCGGCCCGGTCGCCCGCCATCCGAGCCAACTCTATGAAGCCGTCCTTGAAGGCCTTGTGCTCTTTTTGATCCTTTTCTGGTTTGCGCGACGCAAACGAATCCCGGAGACGGCAGGCCAGATCGGCGGCCTTTTCCTCATTGGCTATGGTCTTGCCCGCTCATTTGTCGAATTCTTTAGAGAACCGGACGCTCATCTGGGCCTCCTCCTTGGCAGTAGTGTGACGATGGGACAGATCTTGTCGCTGCCGATGATCTTGGTTGGCCTCTTCCTTTTGGTGCGAAGTCATGGCGGTGCGAAGCAAACCCACGCCGAGACGTCCTGATTTACCGCTTTTAAAACTCCTTAAAAAGCGGATCGCGGCAGACGGCCCAGTGCCAGTCGCTGCTTTCATGGATCTTTCGCTCAATCACCCTGATCATGGCTACTATCAAAGCCGTGACCCCTTTGGTGCCGATGGTGACTTCACAACGGCACCGGAGATAAGTCAGGTTTTTGGAGAACTGATCGGGCTTTGGCTGGCTACGGCGTGGCAGAGCGCGGGGCGGCCAGCGCCATTTCAGTTGGTGGAACTCGGTCCAGGCCGCGGACAGCTGATGATCGATCTCCTTCGAGCAACCACTAAGGTCCCAGGCTTCCTCGACGCCGCAAACATTCATCTCGTAGAGACGAGCCAACGTCTTCAGGCCGTTCAGAAGATTGCGCTCGACAGCGCTCCGATCACTTGGCATGAGCGCTTGGACACCGTTCCTTCAGGACCTCTTCTTTTGATCGCCAACGAGGTCTTCGATGCCCTACCCACCCATCAGCTCGTCCGAAACGAGCGAGGCTGGGCAGAACGGCTCGTTACCCTGAAAGATCACGGCGAACTGGCCTTTTCCCTGGGCGAGGCGCCGCCCGTCCTGCTTGAGGCAGTTCAAGAGCTACACGCGAGTTCCCCCGGCTCAGTCACCGAGGTCAGTCCGGCACGCGAAGCGCTTGCCCGAGCGATCGCGGAGCGCATCGGCCGCTACGGAGGAATGGCGGCGATCATCGACTACGGAGCTTGGGTCGATCACGCAACCGGCGACACGCTTCAAGCCGTGAAAGGCCATGAGCCCGTTGATCCCCTCACCGCACCTGGCACAGTCGATCTGACGACTCAGGTGGACTTTAGACGCATCGGCTTCGCAGCCTCACAAGGTGGCGCCGATGTCTTCGGCCCCGTCCCACAGGGGACGTTCCTTCGGACGCTCGGTGTCGAGGTACGCACCGCAGCGCTGCTCAACCAGGCGAACCGGGAGCAGGGCAAGCGCTTAAGGGAGGGGCTCTTTCGCCTAACGGATGCGAGCGCAATGGGCGAGGCCTTCAAGGTGTTAGCACTCCGGTCGCCAACCGAGTCACCGCCGCCAGGTTTCGCCGCACCTAGCCTTCGGTCTGTCCGGAGGTGATATGACTGGCGTACCGCCCACGCCAATGGAACAAGCCCTCTTGGAGGCCGAAGCAGCAGCTGCGAGGGGTGAGGTTCCGGTAGGCGCCGTCATCACCAATGCCGCTGGCGACGTGATCGCGAGCGATGGCAACAGGATGCGAGAAAGGCTTGACCCAACGGCACATGCGGAAGTCTTGGTTATTCGAGAGACATCAAAGATACTCGGCGAACTTCGTCTCACCGATTGCGATCTTTATGTGACCCTTGAACCCTGTCCGATGTGTGCTGCCGCCATCAGTTTTGCGCGCATCAGACGACTCTATTATGGCGCTAGCGACCCCAAAAGCGGGGCCGTCGATCATGGGCCGAGGCTGTTTCAAACGAACACCTGCCACCACGCACCTGAAGTCTATGGCGGTCTCGCCGAACGCCGAGCTGCGAGGCTTCTCCTAGACTTTTTCAAGTCGAGACGCTGATCGAAGAGAACCCCTCAATTGATAGGGAGAGACGGTCCTCCTCCCTCATCGTTGGTTGCCCGGCACATGGCTTCAGCGCGCTCTTTGAACTTCGCGGCCTGACCAGCTTTGACAATACCGTCGTCGATCATGGCATCGATCTCTGCAAAGCGTTGCTCAATACAGGGCAAAGCTGGGTCTTTTGAAGCGCTCTTTGCGGCGGGTGCCTCGGTCCATCCCAGCGCTGGCTGAATATCGTCCCGGTGGAGATAAGCGAGCAAGGCACCGCAAAGGGCGATGACAAAAGCCGCAAGAACCCGCGCGACGGCCCGATCAAGAAAGGGCTTGGCTGCCAAAGGCTCGACTTCCAGGCAGAGGGCTCACGTCAGATCAATATTGCCAGTAATGGTCTCATCAAGATCGACACCATCGATCGTCAACCGAACCGTCGCCTTAAGCTTGGTGCCGTCATCGATCTTACCGGTCTGAAGCGCATCGCGCACTGCCTGCTCGATCTCACGCTGAGACGTGACACCAACCTTTTTTAGAAATTTCCGAACACTCATATTGAAGGCATCTTCATCCATGCGACTCTCCTGATTTAGCAGTCACCAAAAAACCTACGCTGATCTCCACCAATTCCGCTTAGGAGCGGGCCGCAAGCGGTAAGTTGGCCAGAATATTTTGCGGTTTCATCGACAGACGTTCATCGGCGGTCATCATCAAACCGAGATAGACGGGACGGCCGCGAACTCGCTCTAGCATGGCCGCGGCATCGACGAACTCGAGGCGAAAGAGGCTCAAAAGCCTAGCCCGCCGACTCTCGTCGATCTCGGCGCCACCATAGAGATCATTTAGGAAGGCGTTCGCTTCCGCGTCTAAGCCGATATGCCAACTCCATCGTTGGTCACTGATTTGCTGGACAGGCTGGATCCGCACCTCGATCCCACGAAGATGTTCGACCCAAGCCTCGAGCACCCGGCAAAAGCCATCGAGCCCGGGGCGGGTGAAGCCAAGATCGAGCACCATGTCGAAACGATCGCTCCTGGACCAATAGGCATCGGCACTCGCCTCATCCAACACATCAAGATCAACGCTCGCTGGTTTGATCTCGGACTGAACCAAAAGGCGGCCAAGGGAGCCAAAACCCTGGCCGGATGCATGCATGTCGACCGTCTCTTCGTCCGCCAGCATCACACGGCCATCCTGGATTGATACCTTCTGCGCCCGGAAGAAAAGCTCCGCAGCACGGAGACGTATGGGATCATCACAGCCGCGGAGGACATGCCGAAGCAGAACATGAACCAGCTGGTCAAGAAACAGCGGTGGAATTCCATCGATGCCATGTTCGATCATGTCGAGATAGGCAGCTTCAATTGTCGGATTTGCCAAAAGCCGTTCACGATAAGAGCGATAGGCCTTGTAGTTACCGGCGACATCACCATCCGCGAGCTTGTCGAGCTCGTTGTCGTCAATCGTCGTCTTTGGGTCAGCCAGAAGCTTTTCGTGAAGTGCGCGCTCATGCTGGCAAGAGTCGTCAATCGGCGCCAATTCAGGGCGCAGGAGATACGCCCGAAACCAGTCATCGGTGACACAACGGCGTGCACCCTCAGCAGTTTCTGTCAATTCCCACCCTGCACTGCGCCAAAATTCCATCACCGATCCAACTCAGGTCAGGGAAGAAATTTCGACCGCCAGGTCCAGCGGTATGACTTGGTGGCGTCCATGATCGTCCAACTCGAGCCCACATTGCTCATTCAGGCCTTTGAATGTCCCCTCGCGACGCTTGCCATCGACCTCGATGGTAATGGGCTTTCCCACCTCGAGCGTTCGGCTCATCCAAGCCTGCTGTACAGGCTGCACGCCATCAGTCTGCCAACGATTGATCCAGGCGAGGAAGTGGCGCCCAAATGCCTCAAGAAGATCGAGGAGATCAATCTGACAGCCCTCCTCGTTCAATGTCGTGGTCTGTCGTTCGTCGTTGGGCCCTTCTTGCCAATAACCTGCATTCGCAAGGTTGAACCCTACAACCAACCACTCGGGCACAGCTGTCGGGTTGGGTGTCTCGGGAAGAATCAGACGAATCCTGCCGACAGCAGCACCATTGAGCTCAATACGGTCGGGCCAGCCAAATGTGACGGCGACCACAGGGGGAACCAGAGCGCCGAGGGCATCGCCCAGCCCAAGACCAGCAGCCATGATCACGGGAAGTGACGCTTCCAGCGAGTTCTCGGGTGCGAGAACGATCGCGCTTTCATAGACGTCTTGTCGGGCACTCCAAAGCAGGGTGCCGGCTTCGGTGCCAGACTTTGCCATGTCGACAGCGCGCTCGAACGGATCGAGGTCAGCCGTGACAGCATAGGCTTGAAAGACGGGAGGGAATTGGGGCCGTTCGGTCATTGAAACGATGCCACTGCCAATGGGGGGACATATCTTGCAGCCCGGCTCCTAAACGTCTTGCACATCGGGGCGTGACCAAATCGCGGCCTCACTCGTTCACGCATGATACCGCCTCTCGAACATCAAGATTTTTCAAACGCGCTTCCATCTGGAGATCCCCATAGTCGACATGAAAGCTCAAAATGATCCCGTTCTCATGCAGCAAAAACTCCCGCGTGAATACCGGGGGCGCGAAGCCATCGTCCACCGGAAAATATTCGACACGTACCGGCCAATAGAGCCCATCCGGTAAGCGGTCGGACGTCCTAGGGTCAAGATCGGTCCGGCTCCCGACAACATTGCCCCTGCCGTCATCATCGGGCAATGGCTGGCTGATCGTGGTGACCGCACGGTAGGCAAAGTCGTTGCCACCATCAAAGACAATCGATTCGAAGCCCGATGATCGTCGCCGCGCTTGCGCAAGAATCTGACGTAAATGGGTAATGGGAAAGACGAGATCCGGCGGCAGGAAGACGTCGTTGCGCGCCGGCTCGCGGAATCGGGCCATATAGCCACGATCGACCTCGACGACGTCGCCAATAAAGTCAGTACGCTGCCCCATATGATCGTTGCTATAGGCAAAGACGAAACGATCACCAACTTTGGCCTCGGAAGCACGATAGAGCAAATTGCTGTGGTGGGAGAGATCGGACTGGTCCTTCAGCTCGAGGTCCCATTTCTCCTGAAGTGTCCAGTCGCCGCAGTGATCGATCAACTCGACCGTAAACAAACCGTGGGCACTCCTGAATCGCGAAGTGCTAAAGCCCTTTTCGCGAACGATATAATCACCGAAATGCGGCAGGAGCTCAGCCCCGCCTCGAACGAACCGCCGACGCGCACGATCACGGCTCGCCCGGCGGCGCTCACGCTGACGATCGCTGACGCTCTGGGACGCAGGCCTGATTTCGACTTGGCCCCCATCGCCAGCGCTGCCTAGGGTATCGCCTAACGCTTCAGCCCCGCCATACTCGTCAGCCGCAGCGCCGAAGCTTAGGGCAGCGAGCAACATGGCTTGAACGATGATGAATCGTGACGGGCGCACGCCAGTCCCCCCTTGGATCATTGCCGGCAGAACGTCGCGCGAAGCGGCAGTCTGGTCAACCTCCTCATCATGCCCTCATCACGAAGCAGTGTTGTTGTTAGGGACGCGCGATATTGCTGCTCCGGATCGGAATGCCGGTCTCTCGGTGGCAAATTTCCGCCAGCTTGGCGACTCCCTCACGAATGATCTCTTTGGAAGGATTCGCAAAACACAATCGAAGCTTATGCCGCCCCGCCTCTGGATCAGATGTCCAATCAGCTCCCGGATTAAGCGTTACCCCTTCCTTGGCAGCCACGTTCGCCAGAACCGTTGTATCCACGCCGGATGGCAGCGTTACCCAAACATAAATGCCACCTTTGGGCGCCACGAACTCGGCAGACGTCCCAAAATGCTCTTCGAGAGCCCCGATCATCACGGCGCATTTCTCCTTCAATATACGCTGTAAGCCTTCGACGTGATCATCGAAAGAGGCAACGTCGAGGGCCGCAAGGGTCATCTGCTCGAGCGCACCACTTCCGGCATCATCTTTGAGGGACAGGAACCTGCTCAAGACGGGCCATGCGGCGACGGCATAACCAACGCGCAGTGCCGGGGCCAGCGATTTTGAAAACGAACCGCAGTAGATAACGCGACCCTCATGATCCAAGGCACGGATCGCAGGGGGGCGCTCCCCACCCCAAAGGAGGTCGGCATAGCAATCATCCTCAAAGATCGGAAAATCATAGACAGAGGCAAGCCGAAGAAGCTCACGCCGTCGCTCCAGCGGCAGCACCGAGCCTGTCGGATTTTGCACCGTCGGAATGGTGTAAAGGAATTTCGGTTTGATCTCTTTCGCTTTTAAATCGTCAAGCAACACGGCGAGATGGTCCATGCACATGCCGTAATCATCTAGCTTGACACCAACCGTCTGCGCTCCCTTGGCCCGAATCCTGCTCAATGTTCCCGCATAGCTCTCTGCCTCGACGATCACGGTATCGCCTGGCTCAAGGAACGCTGCATTGACCAGATCCAGTACCTGGAGAGATCCGGTTGTCACCAAGATGTCATCGGCGCTGCATGCCATGCCCGCTCGCGCCGCAAGCTTGGCAGCAATGAAGGCGCGAAGGCCTTTGTGGCCTTGCGGACCGCTTTGCAAACGATAGGTTGCGAGCGTCCGACCTTCCCGCTCAACGGCAGCTCTTGCTGCCTCCGCCAACCAGTCCACCGGAACATGATCGGGGTCGTTATGGCCACCGATGAAATTGTAACGGGGAAAACCGTTCCATCTTTCAGCGGGCGCTGGCAAATCTGATCGAAAGGACGCGTCGTAATCAAAAGTCATGGGGAACACTCGCCTGTTTTTGCGAGTGTATCCGAAGGTGTAACTGTCGCACTAGTCTTGTTCGAATTAAGATCCACCGAGCGCCTGTGAGGTGGCGATCAAGGCTCTTTTTATCGACGTATCAACGAGCGATTCGAAGCGAGGCCAGTTTTCTGCCGATGGCTTCGAACGCCGCTTCCAACTCCTCGCCGGTCGGCGAATTGAAGAAATGCTCGGGTTGGGATGCGCAATCGCGATAAGTCGTTTCGATTGACGGATCGGTGACGGCAAACATCACGGAGAAGATCTCGACGCCTTCATCCTTAATCGCTTCGCAAATCGTGCTCAAACGACTATTCACTTCAGCTTCGGCTGATGCCTCATTGGTCGTGCCCAGATTGCCCTCATCCAAGAAGCCGTAGGCCATGAGTTCCCAACCAATATCGGCAATGCCATCGGTCATAAACACAACCGCCTTGATGAGATTGGGCTCGTCATACTCATGCGGCATATCGCTCGGCGTCACGCCGCCCCAATAGCCTTGCCAGCGAGGCGAGATCGCACGCCACCCCCAAACAAGGCCTTGGCTCGTCTGAGTCCCTCCACCGGACTGAGCATCGAGCGCATTGATGCCGTCCTCGATCGTTGTACGGTTGTCGGTGAGCGGTATGATCTCGTTGATCGGACAGATCTGATTCGGGTCGTGGGGTCCAAAGAAGTATGTGGCCCAGTACCCATACTCGCTGGCTGGCCAGAAATAGGGATAGAACCTGTTGGGCGGAATCGTCGGAGGATTATCGTTTTGATCGCGAGGATCGTTACGCGCCAGAACGCAGCCGCGCCATCCCACAGGACTGAAGTCACTTGCATTGAAGTTCCGGAGCCACGATGTTCGGCCCGAACCAACATTGACGGCAGCACGATAGGGAACGAGCGAGAGGTAAACGCCGGGCAGGGTCGTCTCCTCGTCATAAAGAGTCTCAAGCAACTTAAGGCCGGCGGACTGCAACGAATCAATTTTCACATCACCATTGCTGTCCGTCCAATTCATTGATCCCGTGACATCAACGACGAGCGCCAGCTCGAGAGCGGTTTGCGCGGCGATGACCTGAGCTTCGCTCGAAATGGTGACTTCGTTGATCCCTAAGACTTGTAGAAATGACGTCGGAATGGTGGCTTCTGCGGTGACGATGAGGCTCTCACTCGCCTCATCGATTCGCGCGTCGAAATCGGCGACAACACCGCCCATGTAGTCATCGCTGTAATTGGCGTCGAAGAACATACGGGCCTCAGCCGACGCAAAGTCCTCCGCCGTACCGTCGTCTCCAGCGGTCAGGCCCTGGCTATAGGCCTTGGCGCCGGCCAAAGCCGCGGCATCGACGGCATCCTGCAACTTGCTCTTGGCGGAATACCCACGTGCGCTATCGACGGCAACGCCCAGCGCCCCCGCCAACACGAAGATGGACATGCCGACCATCATGGCAACACCGCCACGACGGTCGCCAAGAAATCGTCGGACCAAGAGCCAAAGCGCCATGAAGAAACTCTCGTGCAGCCGATTACATCGGATCATCATGCCCAAGAGTTCTTAATGAATTGCTAACTATGCCAGCTTTTCAGAACTGAGCCCCCACTCCCGGAGATCGACGCTGCCTTGCCAAAATCGGCTCATCGGCAAGCCAGGAGTACCTCTTCGAGAATTACAGAAGCCGCAATAGCATCAATCATGTCGGCTCGCTTTTGTCCCTTGAGCCCCAGCTCATCTGCCCGTGCTTCGGCATCAAAAGTTGTCAGGCGCTCATCCCAGAGAATCATTGGGAAAGCGACCTCTCGGTCGAGATCCCGAGCGAACTGGCGAACAGCCTGACATCGTGGACCTTCAGTGCCGTCCATGTTGAGCGGCAATCCGACGACGAGCGCACCGGCATTCCGTTCCTGAAATATTGCCAACAGGCGGTGAATGTCCTTAGCGAGCTTAACGCGCCTTATCGTCGAAAGTGGCGTTGCGAGTCGCCATTCGGGATCGGCACCGGCAACACCGATCGCTCTTTTCGAAACGTCGAGCGCTACCAAGCCTAGGCGCCGACCGGATGCCGTCCACGCGGCATGCGAGAAGTCCTGAAGGTTGCTTAGGATCGGCAAGAGGTGTAGCTTTCGCGGCAATTTTCGACAGGTTCTCTCCCTTACCCCAAGCGCTTCGAGGAGACCAGGAGCGATGTCGCTCGACGAGGCCACTGTGGCCAAAATTGCCAGGCTAGCACGGATCGAGATCGATCCGGAAAAGCGTACCGCCCTGGCATCCGAACTCTCCAATATTCTCGGCTGGATTGAACAGCTGAACGAGGTCGATACGGACGGCGTGCCGCCGATGACGTCGGTCGGCGACATGCAGCTCCCGCTTCGCACCGACGAAATCACGGATGGCGGCAAGGTCGACACGGTCTTGAAGAACGCCCCTGAGCAGCAGGACGGTCACTTCGTGGTGCCGAAGGTGGTGGAATGACACTCTTAGACCTTAATCTCGCAGAGGCACGGGAAGGATTGGCGAAACGGGATTTCTCCGCCGTCGAGTTGACCAAGGCCTATGTCGAAGCGATCGAATCATCACGGGATTTGAACGCGTTCATTCTGGAAACACCAGACCATGCACTTGCCATGGCAGCGGACTCCGATCGGCGAATTCATGCTGGCGACGCGCGCCCACTCGAAGGGATCCCGCTGGCAATCAAAGATCTGTTTTGCACCGAAGGCGTGCAAAGCACGGCCGGCTCCCACATCCTGCAAGGTTTTGTGCCACCCTACGAGTCGTCGGTGACGCACCAACTCTGGGACGCCGGCGCCGTCTTGTTGGGCAAAACCAACCTCGACGAATTTGCCATGGGCTCATCGAATACGACGAGTTACTTCGGCCCCGTCAAGAACCCGTGGACAAAAGTTGGATCGAGCGCCCCCTTAGTCCCCGGCGGAAGTTCAGGCGGCTCAGCCGCCGCTGTCGCCGCGAAGTTGTGCATAGGGGCCACTGGCACGGATACCGGCGGCTCGATCCGCCAACCCGCAAGCTTTGTTGGCTGCGTGGGCATGAAGCCCACCTATGGTCGCTGCTCGCGTTTTGGCATCGTAGCCTTTGCGAGT
Organism: Geminicoccaceae bacterium; assembly: GCA_028285265.1. Classification (GTDB taxonomy): domain Bacteria; phylum Pseudomonadota; class Alphaproteobacteria; order Geminicoccales; family Geminicoccaceae; genus JANQPX01. The sequence continues at coordinate 149,837 of JANQPX010000053.1, read as the reverse complement.
TCTCTTGATCAGGCCGGCCCCATGGCGCGGAATGTTCGGGACGCGGCCGTCTTGTTGCAGCATATGGCTGGCCATGATCCGAAGGACAGCACATCAGCGCCATTGGATGTGCCGGACTTCGAAGCTGCGCTCACCGGCGACATTCGCGGTCTCAAGGTCGGCATCCCCAATGAATATCGGATGGACGGTACGCCCAAAGAAATCATCGATCTCTGGCAACAGGGCGTTGATTGGCTGCGTTCGGGCGGTGCCGAAATCCGCGAAATCAGCCTGCCCCACACCAAATATGCGCTGCCAGCCTACTACATTGTGGCGCCCGCCGAGGCCTCATCGAATCTCGCCCGTTATGACGGCATGCGCTATGGCCTTCGCGTCGACGGTGACGATCTCATCGAAACCTACGAAAAGACACGCAGCGAAGGATTTGGTGACGAGGTAAAGCGACGGGTTTTGATCGGGACCTATGTTCTTTCTGCCGGGTATTATGATGCCTATTATCTCAAAGCACAGAAAATCAGGACCCTTATCAAACGCGACTTTGACCAAGCCTTTGAGGCGGTCGACCTGATCCTGACACCAACGACGCCTTTCGCCCCCTTTGCTATCGGCGAACGCGCCGATGATCCGATCAAGATGTACCTTAACGATGTCTTCACCGTGCCGACCAACTTAGCGGGACTTCCTGGTATTTCCGTGCCAGCCGGGCTTGATAGCGACAGCTTGCCGCTTGGTTTGCAACTCATCGGTCGGCCCTTTGATGAAGAGACAGTGCTCAGGGCTGCTGGCGTCCTCGAAGAGGCGGCGGGATTTGATGCTCGACCGCCTTATGTCGCCGCGGGAGACAAGGCATGAGCGATCGGAATCTTATTGAAGGAGCAACCGGACCTTGGGAGATCGTCATCGGTTGTGAGGTCCATGCGCAGGTCAGCTCAAAGGCGAAGCTGTTTTCCGGTGCCTCAGCAGCCTTTGGGGGCGACCCCAACAGCCATGTCTCACTGATCGACGCCGGTATGCCCGGCATGTTGCCAACCGTGAACGGCTACTGCCTGGAACAAGCCGTCAAAACCGGCCTTGGACTTGACGCGCAAATCAACAAACATTCGGTCTTTGAGCGCAAGAACTACTTCTACCCCGATCTGCCCAACGGCTATCAGATCTCTCAATATGCCGAGCCGATCGTGGGGCACGGCGTGCTCACCATCGACTTCGAAGATGGCAGCTCGAAGCCCATTGGTATCACACGCCTCCACCTCGAGATGGATGCCGGCAAAAGCGTTCATGACCGACGGCCTGATGCGACCCTGGTCGATCTCAACCGCTCTGGCGTCGCCCTGATGGAGATTGTCTCAGAACCCGATATGCGATCGTCGGAAGAAGCCGTTCTCTATATGCGAAAGCTGCACTCTATCCTCCGCTATCTCGGCACTTGTGACGGAAATATGGAAGAGGGGTCGCTTCGCTGTGATGCCAATGTGTCTGTCCGCCGCCCCGGCGACGCGTTGGGGACGCGGACCGAGATCAAGAATCTTAACTCCATGAGATTTGTCGGCCGTGCGATCGACTATGAGGCGCGACGTCAGATCGAGCTTATCGAGGCTGGCGAATCCGTCATCCAGGAGACACGCCTTTACGATGCCGATCGAGGCGAGACCCGCTCCATGAGATCGAAAGAGGAAGCGCATGACTACCGCTACTTCCCGGACCCCGATCTCCTTCCCGTCGTCTTGCAAGACGACTTCATTGCAAACATCAAAGCCGCGCTTCCTGAACTCCCCGACGCGAAGCGTGCGCGATTTATGCAGGACCTTGGCCTGTCGCGGGATATGGCGTCTGTCTTGGTGACGGAAAGAGCCACCGCCGACTATTTCGAGAAGGCTGCCGAGGGACGGGATGCGACCCTTGTCGCAAACTGGATTGCGACAGACCTCTTTGGCCATCTGAACCGCGAGGGCCTCGATGTCGAACAATCACCCATCGCCCCAAACGACCTGGGCGCTTTGACCGATCTTATCAAAGACAACACCATCTCTGGCAAAATTGCGAAACAGGTTTTTCAAGACATGGTCGCAACTGGCGATTCGCCCGCGGACATTGTCGAGAAAAAAGGCCTCAAACAAATCTCCGACACAGGCGCGATTGAACAGATCATCGCCGAAATTATTGAGGCCAATCCAGCGCAGGTCGAAAAGGCCAAGGAAAATCCGAAGCTCATCGGCTGGTTTGTCGGCCAGGTCATGCAAAAGACCAAGGGTCAAGCCAACCCCCAAATGGTCAACCAGCTCTTGCGCAAGGCGCTGGCGGGCTGAGTCCCAGCGTAACGACCTGAGCTAAAAGAAGGCGGTAGAAGGGCGTTGATCCACGCGCCCATCGCTTCAAACCTTCCTGGGAGACTTGCCGCTTGGCGAGCCGTTCACTGGCGATGATTGGTGGCACATGCCAGAACGGCTAAGAGAAGAAGCAGTTCCCCGAGTGCATACCATCAGCGTAGGAGCTGCTGTGGCTCCCTGCAAAAGGCGAGTTCAACGACCTGATTTGAGCGCGGCTAAGGTCTCCGGTACAAGCAGATCACCCGCTCTGCAGACATTCCAAAATGCATAATCCACATGATGGATGATCGTATTTTCGAGCGAGCGCACAACCAGCTCACCCTCACCGGAATGTGCGGCAGCACAATGGGCGATTTCCTCGGGTAGACCAACGGTGAGGCAGATATAGACGCCAAATGCTGGGTGGCGGATGGCAGGAAGGCCTGAAGCGTAGGGATTAGCTTCCCAACGTTTCCGGTTCTCGGGGTCGAATTCAAAGGGCTTCCCAACATCGTGGCAAAGGGCGCCGGCAATAAGACAGTCCTTGTCCACGCTCAGACTGGGCATCAGTGCGCACATTTGCTCCGCAACGGCGACGGCCATCTTGGTCACGCCGCGAATATGGTCACTTTGCTTACCGTTCTTCAGGCGATTGACACCAGGATTGGCAGCAGGTTCGATCGCATCAATACTGTCGAAACCGCTATGTGCGAGGCTCAAGGCCCAGGCCTCGATCACCTTGGCCCGAAGACTCTCGTCTTGGATCTCTTCCACCTCAGGGAGTTCTTTGCGCACCGTTGCGCGAAGTTCGTCGGTCACATCTCGACGCTGTTTCATGATTCTCTCCCGTCAGCCGAGGTCTGGATAAGGAACGATCGTCGCCTTCACGCTCTGCATCGTCATCGCACTTTCAATCGCATCGCTAATGCCAGCTTCACTAAAGGGAAAAAGTGTCTGCATCTCAGTCCAAGGAAAACGGTGTCTGGCGCGATCGAGCATCTTGATGCCCTCTGCAATATCATTGGCAGTAAACGCCCAAGAACCAAGCAAATTGATGTCCTTGGTACAAATGCGGTGCCAACTCGTTTCGATGGACCCCGCGTCAGTGAACTGGCCCATCTCGACATAGGTACCGCCGTCCCGAAGCATTTCGATGCCTTCCGGTCCTGCTGATGGATGGCCGGAACAATCCATCACCAGATCAGCCCCGAATCCGCCGACGATATCGCGCACCGCCGAAATCCTCTTCTCAGGCGTTTGATACTCGTCCAGGTTCACCGTTGCTTCCGCCCCGAATCGACGACAAAGGGCAAGTCGAGGCTCCTCGGGCGCCCCTACGGCGATGACCCGTCCCGCGCCCATTTCTTGGGCCGCAGCGATAGCGAGCACGCCGATCGGACCAGAACCTTGAATGACCACAGTCGAGCCGGCCTTGAAACCACCGGCACTTCGAGCCCGGTTGAACGCGCGTATACATGAGGTAAGAGGCTCCGACAGTGCACCCAAGCGAAGGCTCATATCGTCGGGCAGCTTGTAGATCTTCGTGCCCGGTAGCTCGCCGAGATCGACATAAACCATCTCGGCCCAACCTCCCCAAAGATGTGGCGCCTTATCAAAGCCGAGATAGCGACCATAGTAGACGGGTGTTAGGCACTTGTTGGCCGTCTCCGGATAATGGACACAATAATAGCAGCTGCCACAGGGCATCAGCGGCGGCAACATGACCTTGGAGCCAACCTCAAGCGGCAAGCCCATGAAATCCTCGTTGAGCTCATCACCGATCTCGATGATGACGCCCGCAAGCTCATGGCCAAGCGTGAAGGGCCAAGGCAATGGCTTCGGCCAGTGCCCCTTGAGAATATGCAAGTCGGTGCCACAGACACCGCAAGCGCCGATTTGAATCAATGCGGCTTTCGAAGGCACCGCTGGACGCGGTACCGTGCGAATCACGGGCGCAGCGGCCGGTCCGTCAAACGTGGCAACACGGACTGTCTCTGTCATGTCTTACCTCCCTTTTCGCCATGATAGGCCAGCTTCTGGGGGTAAAACAGAGAAACGGCGGGGCTGCTTCAAGTCCAAGACTTCAGAAGCCGCCCCGCCTCACGGCTTAGCTAGCCTCGTCATCATCCGATGCGGTTGACAGGGTCGGTGAAACGCCACCGTCAACACCAAGGACATAAAAGTCCATTGTCAGCAAATCAGCATCTGACATGACCTTACCGGATGGGACCCTGATCTCGCCTTTGGCATCGCGGATCGGTCCCTCAAAGATCCTGAGCGACTTCTTAACCAGACCGTCGCGACGCTGTTCGACCAGCAACTGAACATCAGCCGGTACTTGCTCCGACAGGGGAGTTAGACCGACAACACCCTCGTCTAACCCGGCCCAGATTTGCTCAGATCTCCAGTCGCCATCGGCCAGATCCGATGCGACCTGCTTGTACAAACCGCCCCAATCCCAAACGACGGATGTCAAAACTGCTTCGGGTGCAAACGCCTCCATGTCACTGTGATAACCGATTGCATAGGTTCCGCGCTGCTGTGCCGCCTGCATGGCAGACGGCGAATTCTGATGGATCGTGATGACGTCAGCGCCTTCATCCATCAAGCGCTCAGCGGACTCCCGCTCGACACCCGGCCCGTACCAGGTGTTGGTCCAGTCGACCTTGACCTGGATCTCGGGATTGACGCTTTGGGCGCCAAGCGTGAAGGCGTTGATACCGCGGATGACTTGCGGAATAGGAAAAGCGGCGACATAGCCGACAACGTCTGATTCGGTCATCGCGCCGGCGATAATGCCGGAGAGGTAACGCGCCTCATAAATGCGGCCAAAATAGGTGCCGGCATTGGACTCGGTCTTAAAACCTGAGCTGTGCATAAAGACGACGTCGGGATGCCGTTTAGCGACCTCTATCATGGAGTCCATGTAGCCATAGCTCGTCCCGAAAATCAGATTATTGCCATCGGCGACAAGATCTTCGAGTGCCGCCACAACCAGTTCAGGATCTTCGGGTACCGATTCGATGTAGTTCGTTTCGGTCACAAAAGGCAGCGTCTCGAGGGCAAGCCTGCCATTGTCATGGGAGTAGGCCCATCCCGCATCGCCAATCGGTGCGGGATAGACGAAGCCAGCCTTGATTTCATCGACAGCGGCGACGATCGGATCGTCGGGCTGATCGAGTCCTGCAAGAAACGCAGCGGCACCTTCGACGCGATCGACGGCGTCCTCGACCTTATCGACAAAGGCCGATGATACCCAACCTTGCAAACCGTCGGCGCGGGTCACCTTGAGCCAGGTGATCCCCTCTTCCTGATTGAAGGTCTCGATATCCTTTAAGAGGTAATCACCCTCTTGCACAACCGAGACAGGGTCTTCGGCCAGCGTGGGTGAGGACCGGAAGTTCAGGGCCCTGACGTTCACGACGACGGTCTCATCGAGCGCAGCAGGATCAACCTGATCGAACGCGATGTAACCGCCGGATTGGCCGTGGGCTGCCGTCGCCGTCATCACCATGCCAAGCATTGCACCTAGGGCAAATGCGGAAGTCGCGGTTACAAGCGGGCGTTGCACGGCCTCAGCCCGTCTTTTGGAGCGTTTGGGGAACCAAGCCAATGCCATCGAGGAAGTCCTCCTGAGTTTGTTTGCCAGCGTGGCCGGCGTCGAGTAGACGACCGGCTGAGCCTCAATGCAGACCCGGCACTACCAGCCGGATTATCGCGCCTCTCACACGACTGCGAGCACGGCTTCCTTGCAGGCATCCAGGCAAGGAAGGCCGCATGGAAAGGCAGCCCTGTTCTCACGAAGCAACGCGACAACTACAACCCGAGGTTCTATACGTGTTCGATATTGACTTCCAGCAATTTATAATAATAAATCTCGAATTAATGGATAAGGCATAAAATTTTTCTTTAATTTTAGATATTTTCAAAACAATCAACTGATATGTCGAAGTTAACTTGATCTCCTTCCATGGGCATTCAGCCATTTGATGGGGGAGTCTAATTAATGTTTTGGTTGATGGCCGCCGGTATGTCGAAAGGATGCCCCTGATGCGCGAAACAACGGACGCCCCGTTCTCGTCCCAAGACCTTGCCAATTGGCTCTGCAACGGCAGACCGAGCTTTCAAGCTGCGTCTTTTCGCGGCTGGATTTCGGCATTCTTGTTCATCTTGTTCATCTTGGTCCTCTTTGGCATGCCTTTCTCCGCAAAGGGTGCTGTCACGGAATTTGTCGTGCCCAAGGGACCCGAGATCACGTTCCAAGATGGTCGTTCAATCGACGGACACATCATCCGCATGGACCAGCGCGATCTTGTCATTCAAGTCAATGACGGCCGCACCCAAACCGTCCCGCGCTCGACCGTTGAGCGTGTCGCGTTTGAAACGGTCAATGGCGATCGGATTGCCGGCGAGCTGGTGGGCTGGACACCTGGCATCTATCAGATCGCAACACCGTCGGCAGCGATCAAGATCTACAGCGCCATGCCCGCAATTGCTCAAGATAAACAACCGATAGCTCGGCGCTTGATCGTGCCGGAAACCGACAGCGAGAACGACGAGGTTCGGCTCAGCCCTGCGCTCGCCCTCGCTTCGGAACCTCTCGATGCGGGACGGGGAAGCCCCCAAGCGATTGCGGCCTTGAAGGTCCAACCGACGACGTCGGAGGACAATGTCGCCGAACCAGATGACCTCGCCGCGCTTCCTGATGCCGCAGCTACGCCCAAGGCGAGTTTGAGCATCCAGGTCGTTGTCGAACACTCGAAGGAGAATGGTCCACCTGTGGCCTTCAACATCGAGCTTTCAGAACCGTCAGAGGATCCGGTCGTCCTGATTTACGCGACAATCGACGGCACCGCGATCCGCGGTGAAGACTATGAGCCTAACCGTGGCGTCGTCATGATTCAGCCTGGCGAACGCACAGCTCGAATCGAAGCTCCAGTCATCGATGACACCGAAGAAGAAGGCCAAGAGCATCTCAAACTCTTCTTGACGGTTGACCCGACTGTCGCCGTTGTCGAAACTCGTCAGATCATCGCCAATATCGACGACGACGACCAGGGCTGACATCGATCGGCAAACCGCCGCCCCCCGGCGTGGACCACACCATCTCTCAACTTCCGTCCGTTGGTCGGTTGCGGTCAGCTCCAGCCGTATTATAAACAGCGTCATGTCACCGACGAGGCGCAGGACATGACCCTATCAACAATCCTCCTGGCATCCGATCATGCTGGTGTCGATCTCAAGACGGCATTGGTCAATGCGCTTGAGGAACGCAAGCTAGAACCGATCGACCTCGGTACCCATGATCATCAATCCGTCGACTATCCTGACATGGCCGACAAACTTGCCCACGAGCTGATCAGCGGCAAGGCACCACGTGGGCTCTTGATCTGTGGTACCGGCATCGGCATCGGCATCGCAGCCAATCGGCATCCAGGCGTGAGAGCCGCGACCTGCCATGACGTCACCACCGCCCGACTGGCACGCGCTCACAACGATGCCAACGTCCTTTGCCTTGGCGCGCGCGTCACCGGTGTGCAGGTGGCCCTGGATTGTCTCGATGCCTTTCTTGAAACTGACTTTGCCGGAGGGCGCCACCAGCGCCGGGTCGACAAGCTCGGTGCCATTTGACCCATGAAAATCAACGACAAGCCCAGCCCAGAGTGTGCAAGGCCAGCGATCCCATGCTGGTCTCGACATCTCATGGGCGATCGCGGCGGAGCAACATGCCATGCAATGCCCTTTTTGCGGATCCGACGATAACCAAGTTAAGGACTCAAGGCCGGTCGAGGACGGTGGTGCCGTCCGGAGACGGCGGCACTGCAATGCCTGCGGCGCCCGCTTTACAACATTCGAGCGCATCCAGCTTCGCGAGCTCACCGTTGTGAAGCGCGGCGGCGACAGAACGCCTTTTAATCGTGATAAGCTTAAGCGCTCAATTTCCATCGCATGCCGGAAACGCGGCGTCGAAGAGGAGAAGATTGAGCGCATCGTGAATGGCATTGTCCGCGAGTTGGAAATCTCCGGAGAAATCGAGATTGAGACGAGGCGCCTAGGACGGCTTGCCATGGAAAGGCTCGCTGAGCTTGACGAGGTCGCCTATGTGCGCTTCGCGTCCGTTTATGAAGACTTCGCAGACGCTCGTGACTTCGAGCGCTTCATCGAACGACTCGCCGACCAGCGAGAAAGGGATGCTGCAGAGTGAGCTGGCGTCGCGTGACGTGACATCCGGCGAAGCAGATCGGCACTATATGGCGATGGCGCTGGCTCTTGGAGAGCGCTGTCTTGGTCGAGTCTGGCCAAACCCCGGCGTCGGATGTGTCCTGGTCAAAGAGGGCGTCGTCGTTGGTCGCGGCTGGACCCAAGCACCACCGGGCAATCACGCCGAGGTCGAAGCACTCCGGCGGGCCGGCGACCGTTCTTTTGGATCAACAGCCTATGTGACGCTTGAGCCCTGCTGCCATTATGGTCGTACCCCACCTTGCACCATGGCGCTCATCCATGCCGGGGTGCAGCGCGTGGTCGTCGCCGCTATGGACCCTTTCCCACGGGTCGACGGGCGTGGAATCGAGCAACTTCGTCAAAGCGGCGTCAAAGTCGATGTTGGGGTTTTGAAGGCACAAGCCGAAGCGCAGCACGCCGGCTTTCTGCTGAACGTCACGGCCAAACGACCTCTCGTCACGCTCAAGCTCGCGACGTCCCTCGATGGGCGGATCGCGACCTCATCCGGCGAAAGTCAGTGGATCACCGGTGAACGTGCGCGGATCGCCGGCCACCGCCTCCGCGCCAGCCATGATGCGATCATGGTGGGAGCCAACACAGCGCGTCAGGACAATCCCAGCCTCAACTGTCGGCTACCCGGCATGGAAGCATGGTCGCCGGTGAGAGTCGTGGTGAGCCGAGGTGCAAGGCTGCCGCTCGAGAGTCAGCTTGCGCAAACAGCCAAAGACCACCCAACCTGGATGGTGGTTGCATCTGGAATGCCAGAAGAAGCCTTGAAGGCGCACCAAAAGACTGGCATTGAGATTATCCGCGTTGGCCAGGATCCTGAAGACGAAAAGCTGGATCTGCGCCAGACGCTTCAAGCTCTTGCTGAGCGCGGCATTACGCGCCTGTTGGTCGAAGGTGGATCGGCGCTTGCCGCTTCACTCATAAAGGCCAAGCTTGTGGACAGGCTCGCCATGTTTCAAGCCCCTGTACTACTTGGTGGTGATAGCCTTCCCAGCATCGGTGACCTCATCGTTGATCGTCTTGCTCATGCGCCGGCTTTTGAACGAAAAACAACGGAAGTGCTGGCATCAGACCTCAGTGCGACGTATATCACCAGAAACCCGTAGGACACGCTTATGTTTACCGGCATCATCACCGATATTGGCCGCATCGTGTCGATCGACGATCGCAATGGCCGGGCGATGACGATCGAGACGGCACTACCACTTGCCGAAATCCCAATCGGTGGCTCGATTGCGACGTCTGGCATCTGCTTTACAGCCGTCGAAAAGGATGAGAACTGGTTCTCAGTTGTCGCATCAGGCGCCACGCTTGATGTCACGACCGCTGGACGATGGCAGGTCGGTGACTCCGTCAATCTCGAACGATCGCTCCGTATCGGTGATGAGCTCGGTGGCCATATCGTTTTCGGGCATGTCGATACGATTGGAGTCGTGACGGCGCTTGAACCGGTCTCCGAATCACATCGACTCGAGATCGAAATTCCATCAAGTCTCGCATCGTTGGTAGCTGTCAAAGGATCCATCGCAGTCGATGGCATTTCCCTCACCGTCAATGAAGCGGGCAGCGACCGATTTGCGGTCAATATCATTCCGCATACCTTTGCCGAGACCAACCTTGGTGACCGCAAGCCAGGCGATGCCGTCAATATCGAGGTCGACATGCTCGCACGCTATGTCGCAAGGCAGATGACGATGAAGCTGGAGCAGCACCCGTGATCAAGACTCGAGAAAGTGAGCGAAGCGTTGGCCTTCGCCCCCACGTCCTCATTGTCGAAGCCCGCTACTACGACGAGATTGGCGAGATGCTGCTTATCGGCGCCGAACAGGCCCTGAAAGAGGCGGGAGTCACGTTCGATCGAATCAATGTACCAGGGGCTTTGGAAATTCCGCAGGCGATCCGTATCGCCATCGATGCTGGTCGTTATGACGGCTATGTGGCGCTCGGTTGTGTTATTGAAGGGGAAACCTGGCACGACCGCATCGTGGGCGGTGAAAGTGCGCGTGGTTTGATGGATTTAGCTCTTCGCCATAGCGTCTTCATCGGTAATGGCATTCTAACGGTGCATAGCCAAGACCAAGCCAAGAAACGGGCCGATCCCAACGGGAAATGTAAGGGCGGCGATGCCGCACGCGCTGTTCTCTCGCTGCTCGATGCCAAAGCCAGGCTTGTAAGATGAACCGACGGCGTGCGGCTCGATTTGGGGCTATTCAGGCGCTCTACCAGGCCGAGCTCTCTGGACAGGACATAGAGCAGGTCACGACGGAATTCGAAGCGCATCGTCTGGCAGATTTGCTTGAACCTATGGAGCTTCAAGACAAGCCGCTCGATGTCGACCGAGACTGGTTCCTCAACGTTGCCAAAGGCACCACCATTGTCATCTCAGATCTTGATCAAAAGATCGAAAACACGCTGTCGGCGGGTTGGTCGCTGTCACGTCTTGGCTATCTTGTTCGAGCCTTCCTCCGGGCGGGTGCATTCGAGCTCTTTCATCGACCTGACGTGCCAACCAAAGCGGTGATCAATGAATATCTGGAACTTGCCCATGCGTTCTTGGAGAAGGATGACGTCGGCTTCCTAAACGGCGTGCTGGATCGTCTGGCAATGGAGGCGCGTGCTGGATCGCCCCTGTCGCCCAGTTCACCGGTGAACGGTGATGCCTGATCCTGGCTTCGCCAGCAGCGATGACGAGTTCGGGTTTATAGCCCGCCATCTTCGTCCGCTCGCTTCTGGGCATTCTGGCGCGTTCGACCTCACGGACGATGCTGCCTTGCTGGAACCCACCGCCGGCATGCAGCTGGTGCTCGCGAAAGATGCGCTGGTCGAAGGAGTTCACTTTTTGCAACATGATTCCGCAGAACATGTTGCGCAAAAGGCACTTAGGGTCAATCTGTCGGATATGGCAGCCATGGGGGCAACCCCACGGGGTTATCTCCTGGCGTTGATGCGACCGAAACGGCTTCCACCCGAATGGCTCGGACGCTTCAGCCATGGATTGGCTCAGGACCAGGCGGCCTTTGGCGTCACGCTGCTTGGGGGGGACACTGTCGTCACACCGGGCGTCTTGACTCTGTCGATCACCATACTCGGCGAAGTCCCTCGCGGTCAGACGCTTCGGCGAAGCGGTGCTCGGACGAATGACGACATCTATGTTTCGGGCACGCTAGGCGGCGCCGCGCTTGGTCTTGAAGTGCTTCAAGGCCGTTTGTCGCCACCGATTGCGGCATCTGAATTCTTGATAAAACGCTATCGCCTCCCCGAGCCCAGGATCGAGCTTGGCGAAGCACTGCGCGGTGTCGCCCATGCAGCGATCGACATCTCCGACGGCCTCCTTGCCGACCTTGAGCACGTTCTCAACGCATCCGGCAAAGGAGCTGAAATCTACACCCACAGGATCCCGATGTCGCAGGCAGCCGCCCCGCATCGAGGGGCCTTAGATGCCGCTCTTGCCGGCGGGGATGACTACGAGCTCTTATTCACGGCCGATCCTGAGCAGCGCCCTGCTATTCAGGCCATCAGCGAGCAACGGTCTCTGCCGCTCACCATTATCGGACAGATTACCGAAGGCAGCGAGCTCAAGATTCGGGATGCTGACGGTCGCCCATTCTCGACGAATCGAAGGGGCTGGCGCCATTTTTGACCGACAGCGGCCACCCCTTAACGTTTGCTCAACCAAGCAGCCGTAAAAGCAAAGCAACAGCAGGCGGCCTACGCCATTGTGACTCTGCCAGTTTTTGGTATACCCGCAAGGAGATCTCCGTGGGGCAAACGCAAGGTCGAACGATGCGCGAAACGAACGGGGCACCTTCCTCAACAGCCATTCTATTCGCCTTGGTCACAGCTGTGTCGGTCGCCGGCTGCACGTCGGCAGAATTCCCAGCTCCGATTGCGGATGCCATTCGTACGGTGTCTTTTGATCGAGCAGAATATGTCACAAGACATATCGAGATCGCGTTGGATGACCCCGCTAGTAGCCTGCCTTGTAGCGTCGTTGACCGACCCGACAGCGACACCAGGAACGTCCTCTGGCGCGCCGAACACGAACTTGGCTTTTGCCAAAAGAAAGCAGACGAAACCCTTGTCGTTCTCAAGCGACAGGGATGGGCTTGCCGACCGGAGAATAGTGATGAGCGCCGGTCTCGTATCGCGCAGCACGAAAACGAATTCGGCAATTCGTCCCATGTCATCGCGGCCTGGCGTTGTTTAGAAGGCCTGACCCCTACGATTGAAGAAGCTGGCTCCCAACGACCGCACGTTCCTGAGGTCAAGCCAGAACTTGACGGCACACCGCCGCCCGAAAGCCTCGACGATCGCTTGCTGCTTGCAGCCGTGGAGAGAGATCTTGCCGTCATCGGCCAGGACGTCGTTGATGACCAGACAGACCTCGAGTCCGCGCTTGGTGATCTCAACGAAGACGGCAATGATGATGCCGTCGTCATCGTCACGCGCTCAACACAACCCGCCGCTGGCCATCGACTTCTCATGGCCTATTTGCGTCGCGACGATACCTATCAGCTCGTTGACGTTTGGGTGCTTAGAGCTTCGGAGACATCACCCAATGGCCCACTCAACTTGACGATCGAGGATGGCCGCGTGCGCTTCGACGATTGCTGTGAAGACTCGGCATCGACCATTTTGGTGCTGGACGATCGCAAGCTCGCTCATGCCGATGGCGGATGACCACAACCGCAGCTCGGTCTTAGGGTTCTGGCGTTCGAAAACGCTTGATCAAATGACGGCCGAGGAGTGGGAAAGCCTTTGTGATGGTTGCGGTCTCTGTTGCCAAATCCGCCTCGAAGACGAAGACACAGGTGAAATCGCCCTATCCGATGTTGCCTGCCGCTTCCTTGATCTCTGCAGCCACCGCTGCAAAGACTACGCCAATCGACAAATGAATGTTCCTGACTGCGCCAAAGTTACGCCAGAGAACGTCGATAGCCTGACTTGGCTGCCGCATAGTTGTGCCTACCGCCTGGTCGCGGGCGGTCACGACTTGCCCAATTGGCATCATTTGATCTGTGGCGACGCCGAGGCCGTGCACCGCGAAGGCCCGTCGATGGTAGGCGATCTGGTTAGTGAGGATGATGTGGACTGGGAGGACTATGGCGCGTCCTCCCACGATGATCGTTAACGAGGCTGCCCTACCGCTTGGTATTGTTATGGATCGGACAGCCGTCTTGCTGAACCGTAGCCCCACTATTCTGGTCAAGAGCGGGCCCAAAGCGCCTCAGATGCCGACCGCAGACGACCTTTGGCGAATGTCCCGGAGGCAACATGTTGCCTCCCCCCTCACGAAAGACAACGACAACGATCATCAATTCGATCGGTCGGTTTCAGATCATCAACTCGTCCAGATCCTAGGACGCCCATCTGCCTAAGCTTTGCAAGTCCTGGAGCAGGCTCTATCTTCGGTCTAATGTTCTAGCGCCGCCGCCAGGGAGGTGACCGTTGACGCTGTTAGACGTCGAACTCGAAGACAAATACACCAAGGCCGACGGCCGGATCTATCTGACAGGCATCCAGGCACTTGTCCGCCTTCCGGTCATGCAGCGCCAACGCGATCAGGGAGTCGGCCGAAATACCGCGGGCTACATCTCCGGCTACCGCGGGTCGCCGCTCGGCAACTTTGATCAACAGCTTGCGCTGGCCAAACGGCATCTTGACGCTCATCACATTGTCGCCCAGCCCGGCGTCAACGAAGACATGGCGGCGACCGCACTTTGGGGTACGCAGCAAGTTAATCTGTTCGGCGATGGCGCCTATGACGGCGTTTTTGGCATCTGGTATGGCAAAGGCCCGGGCGTCGATCGTACCGGCGATGCATTCCGCCATGCAAACCTTGCTGGCACCGCCCCCCTTGGTGGCGTCCTGGTGCTCATGGGCGACGATCACACTTGCGAGAGTTCGACCACAGCACATCAAAGCGAGTTTGGCCTGGTCGACGCCATGATACCGATCCTGAATCCGGCTGGCGTCGCTGAGATCTTGCAGTACGGCCTCATCGGATTTGCGCTTTCGCGGTTTAGCGGCTGCTGGGTCGGCATGAAATGTGTTCATGATACAGTGAATACGGCAGCCTCGATCGACCTTAACGAGATCGAGCCGAGCATCGTCATTCCCGACCGATCCATCCTGCCACCAGATGGTCTCAATATTCGCTGGCCAGATACGCCTCTCGCGCAGGAAGCCAGGCTTCATCTCCTCAAACATGACGCGGTCAGAGCGTTTGCACTTGCCAATCAGCTCGACCGTTTGATCTTCAAGGCGCCCAAGGCCAAGCTCGGCGTCATCTCGACGGGCAAATCTTATCTCGACCTGATGCAGGCGCTTGACGATCTCGGTATCGACGACGCCATGGCCTCCAAGCTCGGCTTGCGGGTCATGAAGCTTGGCCTCACCTACCCCATCGCCACCGACTCGATCACCGACTTCGCAAAAGGCCTCAAGCAAATCGTCGTGGTCGAGGAAAAGCGGGGTCTCATCGAGAATCAGGTTAAAGAAATCCTTTACGGAACCCGGGGGGCACCAAGCGTTGTTGGCAAGAAGGATGAGGAAGGAAATTGGCTCTTTCCGTCAAATGGCGCGCTCTCTAGCAATCAAATCGCCAACGCCATTGGGACACGACTCTTAGCCGCCAAAGAGAGCGAGCCATTGCGTGCAGCGCTGGCAACGCTGAGTTTGAAGGAACAGGCCGAAGCCGCGCTTCAGAGCACGGCTCTACGAACGCCCTATTTCTGTTCTGGTTGTCCTCACAACACATCAACCCGGGTCCCAGAGGGCAGCATCGCGCGCGCTGGCATCGGTTGCCACTACATGGCGCAATGGATGGACCGAGACAACCAAGGCTATACCCAGATGGGTGGCGAGGGGGCGAGTTGGATCGGCGAGGCGCCATTTTCCAAGCGGCAGCATGTGTTCCAGAATATCGGCGACGGCACCTACTATCACTCCGGCCTGATGGCAATTCGTGCGGCCATCGCCGCCAAAGTCAACATCACCTATAAGATCCTCTACAATGATGCTGTCGCAATGACCGGTGGTCAGGCCGTCGACGGTTCACTAACGGTCCCGCAAATCAGCCGCCAGATGGCGGCAGAAGGTGCGAACCAAATTGTGGTCGTCACCGATGAACCCGGCAAATACCCACTATCCGCAGGCTTTGCGCCCGGCGTAACCGTCCGTCACCGCAGCGAATTGGATCAGGTCCAACGGGAACTCCGGGAAATCGAGGGCACAACCGTTCTCATCTATGATCAGACCTGTGCCGCGGAGAAAAGACGGCGACGTAAACGCGGTTTGATGATTGATCCTCCGAAGCGCGCCTTTATCAACGATGCGGTCTGCGAGGGGTGTGGCGACTGTGGCGTGACGTCGAACTGCGTGTCGATCTTGCCTTTAGAGACGACCTTAGGACGAAAGCGCCAAATCGATCAATCCAGCTGCAATAAGGACTTCTCCTGCGTCCAAGGATTTTGTCCAAGCTTCGTTACCGTCGAAGGTCATGAAGGGCGTGACCCTCTCCTCGGCCGACAACAGCGCGGTTTGGCGACGCTCCCAGATCTTCCGGAGCCCAAGCTCCCCTCAGTCGATGACGGCTATGGCATCGTCGTCGCTGGTGTTGGAGGTACAGGGGTAGTGACAATCGGCGCGCTGCTTGGCATGGCAGCGCATTTGGAGGGGAAAGGTGCCGCTGTACTCGACATGACCGGCCTTGCGCAGAAGGGTGGCCCGGTCACCAGCCATCTCCGCATTGCGAACCAGCCCGGCGCTATCAAGACCACGAGAATTGCCACCGGTGGGGCGCGATTGTTGCTCGGCTGTGACTTGATGGTAGCAAGCTCCAAATCTGCTTTAGCCACCGTCGACCCCGAACGTGGACATGTTATCGCCAATCACAATGAATCCATCACGGGCGAATTCACGCGCAATGCCGATCTCGCACTGTCCGGCGATGGTCTGCGCGACACCATCAAGAGTGCCGTCGGCGAGCGCGCACGATTCGTTGAGGCGACCCGGCTTGCGACCAACCTGCTCGGTGACGCTATTGGCACGAATCTGTTTATGGTGGGCTTTGCCTTTCAACGAGGACTCTTACCTGTTTCGGCCGGCGCGATCGAGCGGGCGATCGAATTGAATCGTGTTGCCATTGAGATGAACCAAAACGCCTTCCGTCTAGGGCGACTTGCTGCCCATGATTCGAAAGCAGTGGAGGACATGGTTCGTCCCGCGAATGTGACATCGCTGAAATCGCAGGCGGCCAGCCTTGATGACATCGTCGCGCAACGCAGCGACTATCTCACCCACTATCAAGACGCGTCCTACGCCGAACGCTATCGGGGCTTCGTCACGCGCGTGGAAAAGACCGAGGCTAGCCAGGCAAACGGTATGAGCGGCCTCGCCGAGGCGGTGGCCCGCTATTACTTCAAACTCCTTGCCTATAAGGATGAGTATGAAGTGGCGCGGCTTTATAGCGATGGTGCCTTTCAGGAGAAGCTGGCTCGACAATTCACTGATGGTTCCAAGATTAGCGTCCATTTGGCACCGCCGCTCTTCGCAAAGCGCGATCCAGTGACAGGCTATCCGTTAAAAAAGGCGTATGGGCCTTGGGTCTTCGGCGCCTTCAAATGGTTGGCGAAGCTGAAGCGACTACGTGGCACCGCGTTCGATCCGTTCGGCTACACGGCTGAGCGCAAGACCGAACGCCAACTCATTACCCATTACGAGGCGCTGATTGTCGAAATTCTGACCCGCCTCAATCATGACAACCATACCCTTGCCGTCGACATCGCATCGCTACCGGAACACATCCGAGGCTTTGGCCATGTCAAAGAACGGCATCTGGCTGAGGTCAGAACGCGTGAAACCGCTTTGCTCGACGCCTTTCGACAGCCTCAAGCCGCACAAACAGCCGCGGAGTAACCGCAGATTGCTGTGCCCGGCCGTTACCGCCGCGGCGCTGCCAACTTCGGGTGTAGAATAGCGAGAAGGCGCTGTAAACGCGGGCGGCGGCCGCCGCGTTTTCTGATCACGTCACTCATCTGGTCAATATGACGGCTGAGGACATGATCCTTACTGAGATGAGCCAATGCATAACGCCTTGCGGCATGGCCCAACTTGGTACGGCGGGCGGGGTCAAGCGCAAGGGCTCGCACCGCATCGGCCATCGCCGTCGTCTCTCCGGGGCGCACGACCAACCCACAGGTGCGGCCAACGCGCCCAAGCTCGCCCTCGTCTGCCTGGACGACAGCCGGCCTGCCGCTTGCGAGCATACCGCCATATTTGGACGGTAGCGCAAAGCAGGCTGTCAACGGGCGCTGGGGGAGAAGATGGATATCGGCTAGATTCAGTAGATCGTTCATCCGCTCAGCAGGTTGTAGGGGCAATAAGGTCACATTGTCCAAACCTTGCATGCCCTGTTCGACCTGGGGACGAAGCACGCCATCGCCAGCGATGACAAAGTGAAGATTGGAAATGTCTCGGCAGAGTCTGGCCACCTTGGCCAAGCTTTCAACGCCCTGCTTACGACCAAGATTACCGGCATAAAGGGCCACGATGGTATCGTCGGCGAGACCTAGTTCGATGCGATAGGGGTTGGGTGCATCAGACGGAAAAATTTGATTGATATCGACCCAGTTTGAAAAGATGCCGCAGCGCCTTGGCGAAACGCCGTAGGATGGCAGTTGCTCCCGCATTTGCAGTGAAATCGTCGAGATATGGTCAAAACGGCGCAACAACGTGCCATAGGCCCTAACCGCCGTTTTCATCAGCCATGATCGGGTCAGCATGCGCAAGCCTAATGCGGCTTCCACCTCCAGATCTTGAATATGCAGACAAGCCGAACCACCACCGAGGCGGGCGGCGATCCAAGCATTGGGCGCGGCACAGGCTGTCGGCTCGACCGTCCAAACGACGTCTGGACGCCACGTCAGGCCCAACCAAACAGCAGGGGGTAAACTGGTCAGCGCAAAGGACATCAGATGGATGATGCGCTTCAGAGCTGAGGGCGACTTTGGCACCCAAAGTGGGCAGCGTAGAACGTCCACGCCATGCCAATGCTCTCGGCAATAGCGACCAGCACGATACGCCCGATCAACTTCCCAGGCTGGATAATAGGGCGGTGCAGTGATCACCCGCACCTCATGCCCTTCCCCAGCGATCCAAGCTGCCATCTCGCCGGTATATTTGCCAACACCGATGAGCTCTGGGGCAAAATTAAGACCGATAATTAGAATTTTCACCGCTCGTTTTCCGATCGGTGCATTATCCCTCCGGATTAACACTTTAAGGTCGATTAATTATTTGTTTTTTAAACCATAGATATATCTTTGTGACAATCTCTTTGCGACCAATGCAAGAGCCCAAGGCCCCAGGAAGCCATATCTGACGCCTATGAACGAGACCACGGCAATCCGGGCCAACACGCTACCTTGCTGGGTCAGCCACCCTCAATCCGCCATGACATTAAGCGGTCGGGAACCTTTTCCTCGTTGTCTCGACCATCGGTCTTGCGCACGGTCACAAAGCCGTGTCGCTCATAAAATCGAATGGCACCCTTGTTAGGCTCGAAGACCCAAAGCTTAAGTTCGCCTCCTGAGCAGGTCTTGGCCATCTCGATCAACCCGTGACCAATACCCTGGTTTTGATAGCCAGGTCGGACATAGAGATTGTGAATCGTGCCGCCGCCCATCGACAGCATACCAACGACCTTCCCGTCACGTCCTTGACTGTCATCGGCAAGGGCCTCGGCCACCAGAACAAGTTGATTGGCGAACACATCGCGCATCCACCTGCGGTCTTCGGCATCTGTGTGGAGATCCTGAGGAACAAAACTCATGCCGCGCCAAGCGGCACGAAAGACGTCAACGCAAGCGTCGCACTCGAGGCGCCTCGCGACACGAAGCAGGATTTCAGCCATGGCTTGCAGAAATCAACACAAACGCCATCAAACCGGAAGGCAGCTCGGGCCGAGTGGCTCGAAGCTCTTATAGCCGAGAACAAATTCTTGATGTCCCAAGGCTTCGGACTTGGTACGGGTCCCGCTGATAACCTGCTCGATCAAAGAAAAGATCTCGCTACCGACATCCTGAATCGACGCCGCATCGTCAATGATCCGACCAGCATTGATGTCCATGTCCCCTTCCAGTTTGCGATAGGTCTCGGGGTTGGCGCAGATCTTGATCACGGGTGCGATGGCGGACCCAACCACCGAGCCTCGCCCGGTCGAAAAAAGGGTAATATGCGCACCGCAGGCAATTTGCTCCGTGATCGTGGCGTTATCATTGATGTTGGCGAAGCCCCATTTCACCGTATCGTCGGGCACCATATCCATGAGATAGAGGCCGGGCTTGGGTGGCTGGATACCAGGTCTTAACATCCCCATGATCGACTTTGTGCCGCTCTTCGCATAGGCGCCAATAGACTTTTCTTCGATTGTGGAAAGACCGCCTGTAATATTGCCGCCGCCGAAGCTCGATTGATCAAGGGCGGCATAGTGCTCCCAAGCTTTGGCCATGGCTGCCTGAATGGCTGCCCCGAGCTCTGGCGTCGTAGCGCGCGATGCCATGTGCGCCTCACAGCCAAAAAGCTCGCCAAGTTCCTCAAAAATCGCGCTGCCACCAGCGTCGATAACGCGGTCGCACGTATCCCCAATCGCCGGGTTCGCGGTAATGCCACTGCAAGCATCAGACCCACCGCACTCCGTTCCAATGATCAGGTCGGCGATGGATATCGGAACTCGAGGCGTGTTACGAAGAGAAGCCATCGCTTGCTCGACCCAATGGCGGCCAGACTGAATTGACGCCTGCGTCCCCCCACTCTTTTGAATAACCAAGAGCGAGACAGGGCGTCCCGATTTCTCGATCACCTCCACCAGTCTTGGCCGGTTCATCTGCTCGCATCCGAGCGATACCAAAAGGACAGCGCCCACATTGGGATGTGTGCACAAGGCTTCCATCATGTCCTGGGCATAGGCATTCGGATAGCAGCCAGGAAATCCAATGAGCTGTGCACCTTGATCGACAAATGGAGTGGTAATCGCTCGCGCGACATGATGGGCGCACTCGACCAGGTAGGCGACGAGCACATAATTTCGAATACCCTTGCGCCCATCATCGCGCCCATAGCCTCTCAGAGCGTCTGCCTTGATCATCTCACTCAATCCGCTGGTTGGTCAGTTGATGGCGCCGATGCCTCATAGTGATCGACCGCATTATTGATATAAACGCTCTCGATATTGTGGATGTGAACGTGTTGACCCCGCGCAATGGCGGTCGTCGCCTTGCCGATCGGCACGCCGAACTTGATAATGTCGTCTCCGGCCGAGATCGTCGATAGAGCGATCTTATGGCCAAACGGGATAGGATCCTGGACAGCAAGCACGTCGCCATTCACAGCCACGGCAGCTCCCGGTCGTACGTCGGTCGTCACCATGGCGACATTGTCGCGTGGTGCTAGAACGATCGCCATTTGAGGCATGTTGCACTTCCCTCGCCATCGACTCGTCTCTCTTCCAACATGACATATTTTTTCAATCGGAAAAGCGGCTGATCCGCCGACGACGCTAAGCCCCCTACATCACATTTCGATTTTGACTTAACAGACCACGCGGGATGATTTCTTATGAGCGTTCAATTCTGGCTCAATGGAGAACCGAGCGTGAACGCAATTTACCCAAGCCTCAAGGGACGATCGGTTTTTGTGACAGGTGGTGGCTCGGGCATCGGAGCGTCCATCGTCAGCCACTTCGTCGCTCAGGGTTCGAAGGTGGCCTTCGTCGATATTGCCGTCGAGGATAGCGAATCGCTCGTGAAAGATCTTGCTGATGCCGGCCATGACGCCCCTCTTTTCCTCCCGTGCGACCTTCGCGACATCGACGCGCTTCGCGCAGCCATTGAAGAAACCGGCAGTAAGCACGGGCCAGTCACCGTCTTGATCAACAATGCCGCCCATGACGAGCGACATACGATTGAGAGCGTGACGCCGGACTATTGGGACGAGCGTATGGCCATCAATCTTCGTCATCAATTTTTCGCGGCCCAGGCTGTCGTGCCAATGATGAAAGAGTCAGGGGGTGGCTCCATCATCAACTTTGGCTCAACCAGCTGGATGATCGGCCAAGGAGGCATGCCGGGCTATACGTCAGCCAAATCAGCCATTATGGGGTTGACCCGCGGATTGGCACGCGATCTCGGCCCCGACAATATTCGTGTCAACTCCATTGCCCCGGGCTGGATCATGACAAAGCGTCAGGTCAAGCTCTGGCTCACGCCCGAAGGCGAACAAGAGATCATGTTGCGTCAGTGCCTGAAGCGTAAACTGGAACCTGCAGATGTGGCACGATTGACACTCTTCTTAGCTTCAGACGACAGCAGCGCCATGACAAACCAAACTTACGTGTGTGATGGCGGCTGGGTTTAGAAGCTTAAAAGGGTACAATATCGCAACTTTAACAACTTTAGAGATTTTGTTGTAAGTTAGCTTCAGTTCTCGTGGCGCAAAGAACACACATTCGTATCATTTTGTGCTTATGTTGATGAAATGCCCTTATCAAAACGACCTCCACGATTATAGAGTTCCGTCATCACATCGGCCGTCAACAGACCTAACAGACAGAGCGCAAGGCTGATGTGCGAGAGCCACAGTATGTGGCCACACTGATGGAGGTCTTGAGACATGTCAGCAATCGGAGCGTCCTTAGCAGGTGCCGGTATTTTCGCTGTTGCGGCCATCTGGCTATCGTTGCAGGGCTGGCTCGCACGCCGTTCACCAAGTTTCTGCTTGTTCGGTGAGACCATGAAAATGCTTGCCACTGGCGTGATCGCCGTCGGCCTTTGCTTGATCGCCGCGTCCTTAGCGGTGACGGCAGGAATAGGCACGGGCTGGGTCAGCATTATCGCCCTTTTGATCGTTCCCATCACCTTCATCGTAATCTGGCGATCGGTCGATGTTGCCGCCCGCTCCTTTGATGGCGACCGCACCGGTGGCGTCGCTTCGGCAAGGCGCATCATCGATCTTGGTCACCAACAAAACCTGAGGACCGCCTAACCCGTCATCTCTCCTCCTCTCCCCCCCCGGCGGCGACGGTCCAAAGGCAGACTCTCCATCAATTACCCGGTTGGAGAGTCCCCGTTGAACCCGACTTGATGAGGTCCGGCTTCACGTGGAAATGCGTGCCACAAACGTGGCGCGCATTTCTGCATTTATGAGATGCCCACTTCGCACGCATCACCGATTGCTTGGGGCACGCATCACCGATTGCCTCGGATTGTGCGATGATTCGCCATTCGTTCAGTTTTCATGTTTTGCCTCGCCATCCAGGAACACCAATTGGTAACGCATGGGTCTCTATCAGCGACACATCCTCCCACGGCTGCTGCACAGCGGTATGCCGAGTGCTCAACAGTCCACGCTGAGATCGGCGTTGCTTGCGCCGGTTCGCGGGCGCGTCCTTGAAATCGGTATCGGATCAGGCCGCAACATTCCATTCTATGGCCGTGATGTGGTCCAAGTCATCGGTGTCGATCCGTCTCGACCACTGCTGAACAAAGCAAAATCGATCGCGGTCTGGTCTCGTTGCTCAATCCGCTTGGTTGAAGGCCTTGGGGAGTCCCTACCCCTCCAGGACAACTCGGTTGATTTTGTGATCATGACATGGACGCTTTGTAGCGTCGCTGATCCGATCGGGACGCTATGCGAAGCTCGCCGCGTGCTCCGTCCTGGCGGCGTCATTCTCTTCGTGGAGCATGGTCTAGCTCCGGACAGCGAACCAGCTGTGCAGCACTTGCAGAATTTGCTGACCCCGTTCTGGCGACGGCTTGCTGGCAACTGCCATTTGAACCGGCGCATCGATCAGCTCTTCAAAGCTGCCGGCTTTCAAACGGAAATGTCGACATGCGGCTCCTTGATGAGAGGTCCTAAGGCCCTGACCTTTGGATATCAGGGCCGTGCTGTCATCTCTGACGCCGCGTAACCTCTATTGTCGCGCTGCAATCTCATCCGCTTTGGCAACGAGGGCTTCAGCCTGCCGGATCGATGCGATATCGATCAACCGACCATCGAGACTCACCGCTCCTTTCCCTTCTTTTGTCGCCTGCGCCATCGCGTCCAGCACGCGCCTAGCCTTCTCGACCTCAGCATCGGGCGGGCTCATCACCTCATTGGCCAGTGCGACTTGGGAAGGATGGATCGCCCACTTGCCTTCGCAACCGAGAATGGCCGCCCGCTTCGCCGCCGCCCGATAGGCATCGGGATCACTAAAATCGCCAAACGGCCCGTCGATCGGTCGAAGACCGTGCGCACGCGCAGCGACCACCATACGCGAGAGCGCATAGTGCCACATATCGCCCCAATGGGCGTTGCGGTTCCCGGCATCATCGGGGTCCGTCATCACGACATAGTCGGGATTGGCACCACCGATGTTGGTCGTGCGTGCTTTGGTGGACGCCGCATAATCAGCAACACCGAAATGCAACGCTTCATTCCGCTTCGAAGCGCCGGCAATCGCATCAATATTCGCCATGCCGAGCGCTGTCTCGATGATGTGGGAGAAACCGAGACGTTTGGTCTTTCCAGCAGCATCCTCACACTGCGTGACCAACATGTCGACAGCATAAACATCGGCTGCCGTCCCAACCTTAGGGATCATGATCATGTCAAGTCGGTCTGAGCCCTGCTCGATGACGTCGATAACATCCCGGTACATGTAATGGGTGTCGAGGCCATTGATGCGAACACAGAGCGTCTTGTTACCCCAATCGATATCACCGATCGCCTGAACGATATTCTTGCGCGCCTCTTCCTTCAGATCTGGGGCGACGGCATCTTCCAGATCGAGGAAAATGACATCCGCTTCCGAGGACGCCGCCTTTTCAAAGAACTTGGGCGAACTGCCGGGTACGGCAAGCTCTGAGCGATGTAAGCGCGGGGTACAGGGTTCGACCAGATGAAAGCTCAATCAACTTCTCCCATGGAACTAGAAAAGCTCTTGAGTCAGTGACATGCCATGGCGTCGACGCGCCGTGGATGTGACCATGAGACGCGTGCGGCACCGATGGGATCAGGTCTTGGGACTCTTGCCCAACGGATGGTGCTCACGAACAGCCGCCGCCAGACGCTCGCTTTGAACATGCGTGTAGATTTCGGTCGTAGCAATATCAGAATGGCCGAGCATGGCCTGTACCGCGCGCAGATCAGCGCCACCCTCGAGGAGGTGACTGGCGAAGGCATGACGCAGAACATGGGGCGACAGCTTGGCTGGATCAATTCCAGCTATGACGGCGAGTTCCTTCAAAAGCTGGGTCAAACGCTGCCGGGTAAGATGCCCGCTTTGGCTACGGGATGGAAACAAGTAACGATCGCCCTTGGTCCGTCGTTTCAAAAAGCTCTCTCGCACCGTGAGATAGTCATTGAGAGCTTCTCGCGCGGAGCGACCTATCGGTACCATCCGTTCCTTGCTTCCCTTCCCAAAAACAAGGACGGATTGACGATCCGGTGCAAGGGCCGAAAGCGGGAGCGCCAGGAGTTCGGAGACCCGCATGCCGGTGGCGTAGAGAAGCTCAAGGCAGGCGACGAGGCGCATGCCTTCGGCTCCAGGCATCGCTTTGGCCGCCTCGATTAGAGCGTCAATCTCCCATGGCGCCAAGAGCTTGGGCAAGGAACGTCGCTGCTTTGGACTGTCCAAACTCTGGGTCGGATCATCGGTGCGATGATTTTCCAAAAATAAGAACCGATGGAATTGACGAATCGCCGACAGCTTTCGAGCTTGGGTCGATTCGGCAAGGCCGGCGGCGGCGAGCGATGAGAGAAATCGGCGGATCACACCGCTATCGGCGCGGAGCGACTCGCTGCTCTGCCGCTTGAGATAACGCTGATAGTCATCGAGATCGCGGCGGTAGGCGTCAATCGTATGACGGCTCGCTCCGCGCTCCACCGCCATCATTTCTAAGAAGCTCTCTGCGACACCATCCAACATGATGTCGAGACACTACGACGGACCGACGATTGACACCAGCATCAAGAGACCTTCGCTCCCTCTCAGCGCGGAAAATTGTTATCCGGCAAGGTGCGTTCGACGGTCGTCGTGGGGGGCGGAATATCCCAAACAGCGAGATACGCCAGCCCACCAAGCGCGACGATCATGATCGTCAAAAGAAGGAATCCACTGAACTTCAACATGCCTATCGCCCATCAGCGTCTTTCTGCAGGCGAGACCTGCATATCAATTAAGCAGCAGAGACTTGCCTCCTGGTCAGATCACCGCTTTATATCGAGAGCAGAGATGCGTTTCAACGTCCGGTCCCAGCAACGTAGGCATATTCAACTTGCAGGAATGTCCCGATTCGACAACCCCGCCTTGCCATCCAATCGATCTCCTCGGCCAACGGCTTGATCGGACCATCGTCCTCGTGGGTATGATGGGGTCTGGCAAGACATCTGTCGGCCGTCGGCTTGCCAAGACCCTGGGATGGCCCTTCCAGGACGCAGACTGGGCAATCGAGAACGCGGCCGGAACCTCGATCACCAACATCTTTGCAGAGATCGGCGAGGACGAGTTTCGACAACGGGAACGTCAGGTCATCGCTCGAGTTATCGATGAGCAGCAAAAACAGGTGTTGGCCCTCGGCGGAGGTTCGTTCGTCGCCGACGAAACCCGACACCTGATTAAAGAGCGTGCGATCTCGATCTGGCTTGATACGGATATCGACATTTTGGTAAAGCGCACGAGCCGTCGTAATGATCGTCCTCTGTTGAGCAAAGGCGACCCGCGCACGATCCTAACCGCTCTCCTAAACGAACGCCGCGCGAGCTACGCAGAGGCCGATATTACCATCGATGGCGGAAGCGGGTCGCTGGGAGATGTCGTCGATCGGGCGGTGCAAGCGTTGCGTAGCTACACCGATCGGAGCGCGTCGTCGTGAATGAGGTGGAAGAGCTCGTCGTTGATCTCGGCGAACGCAGCTATCAAATCCTCGTGGGTGGCGGATTGATCGAGAATGGCGGAACCCTGATCAAACCGTTGATCCGTCATCAACACAGCATCGTCATCACCGATCAGCATCTGAAGAACAGCGGCCATCTCGACGCGCTGACGTCCAGCCTGGGCAATGTTGGTATTGAACACCATCCCTTCGTGCTGCCGCCAGGCGAGCAAACAAAAAGCCTGGAGATGTTTGCCGAACTTGCCGACGGTATCCTTCAGCTCGGCATCGAAAGAGGCACCTCGATTATCGCTCTTGGTGGCGGCGTCATCGGCGATCTCGCAGGTTTTCTCGGTGCGACCCTGCTTCGTGGGCTCGATGTCATCCAGCTTCCGACAACGCTGCTCGCACAAGTCGATAGCTCGGTCGGCGGGAAAACCGGCATCAACAGTACCCATGGCAAGAATCTCATCGGTAGTTTCCATCAGCCAAAGCTCGTGCTCGCCGACATCGGCGTCCTTGACAGTCTGCCGGCGAGGCAACTGCGGGCCGGCTATGCCGAGGTCCTGAAATATGGTCTGATCAATCGCCCTGGATTCTTCGACTGGCTCGAGCAAAAGGGCCAAGCGATCATCGCTGGTGATACCGACGCTCGGCGTTATGCGGTCATTGAGAGCTGCCGCGCGAAGGCCGAGATCGTGGAGGAGGATGAGCGAGAGAGTGGCCGGCGCGCCCTCCTCAATCTTGGCCACACCTTCGGCCACGCACTCGAGACGATGACCGGCTATGGCCAAGAACTCCTGCACGGCGAAGCGGTCGCAATCGGCATGGTGCTCGCCTTCAAGCTTTCCGCCAGCCGCGGCCATTGCCCACAAGACGATGTTCACCGGGTAGTCAACCACCTAAAGACTGTCGATCTTCCGACAAGTGCCCGAACGCTGCAGACCGAGATCACGGCTGATGCCGTCATCGCTGCCATGTCACGAGACAAGAAGGTCGAGGCTGGTACCCCGCGGTTTGTCCTTACCGAAGGGATCGGCAGAGCTTTTGCTGGCGTTCAAATCGAGCGGGCCGAACTGGAAGCTTTCCTCCAGTCCGAGCTAGACTGATAGGCACATAACAAAGACGAGGGAGGCTCGCCTTGACAACCACCGAGACCTATCGCGGCGTCTGGCCGGTTGCGCCGACACCGTTCCTGGACAACGGCGCCCTTGACCTCGAAGGCATGCGTCGGGTTCTGGATTGCATGATTGATCAGGGCGTGGATGGGCTGTGCATTCTTGCCAACTATTCCGAGCAATTCCTTCTTGCCGACGAAGAACGCGAGACGCTGACACGGCTTTGCCTTGAGCATCTCGACGGGCGAGTTCCCGCAATCGTCACCTGCTCCCATTTTTCCACAGGCATCGTGGTCGAACGCGTGCAGCAGGCCAAGGCCCTCGGCGCCGCGATGGTCATGCTGATGCCCCCGTATCACGGCGCCCTTTTGAAAGGCACTGAAGAGCAAACATTTGATCAGTTCGCACGCGCCGCTGAGGTTGGCCTACCGATCATGGTGCAGGACGCGCCGCTTGCTGGTGTCCATCTCTCCGTCCCGTTTTTGGCAAGGATGGCCAAAGAACTCGGTCCGGTCAGCTATTTTAAGATTGAGATGCCGGGCACCGCCGATAAGCTCCGCGCGTTGATACGAGCCGGAGGTTCCTCGATCATTGGCCCATTCGATGGCGAAGAGGCTATCACGCTTATGGCCGATCTCGATGCGGGTGCAACAGGGACCATGTCGAGCGCACTATTGCCCGATCTGATCAAACCGGTCGTCCAGGCGCACGCCGCCGGCAACCGGGACGAGGCTGCCCGTCAATACGAGAGAATTTTGCCGCTCATCAACTATGAAAACCGACAATGCGGCCTTCGGGCATGCAAAACCGTGATGAAAGAGGGTGGTGTGATCACCTCCGACCACGTTCGGCATCCACTCACCCCACTACCACCAGAGACACGGCAAGGTCTTCTCGAGCTCGCGAGAGCGATGGATCCGATCGCCCTTCGTTGGGGACGCTAGATCAGGCTTTGTTACCTTGTTCGGTCAGTTCTTGTTCCGCTGCTTCGGCAGCGGCAGCAGCGATGGCGTCACGGTCCTCCTTCGTGAGGTCACCATTCTCAAGGCCGGGAACCGAAACGCGCACCTCCTTGCGTGCGAACTGAATGTCGTTCTCGTCAAACGCCGTTTTGACACGCTGGTAGATTTCTTTTCGGAGCGTGAATTGCTTCCCCGGCTTGGCCATGAATTTACCGCGAACGACAATGCCGACGTCATCGACTTCCAACACGCCCTGGCTCTTAAATGGCTGCATCATATCGGCAGCAAATTCGGGGACCGCCATCATCTCAGCCCCAATCTTCTTGAAGATCTTCTTGATCTTATTGACATCCGTATCGAAGGGTACGGTGAACTTCAACTTCATGATCACCCAGTCCCTCGAATAGTTGGTGATCTTTGGAATTTCGCCATAGGGAATGGTGTGGACGGCACCGCGATGGTGCCGAAGTGTCAGCGACCGGATCGATGTCTTTTCGACCGTTCCGACCGTACCTTCGACATCGACATACTCACCTTGTCGAAACGCATCGTCGATCAGGAAGAAGGCCCCTGAGACCACATCGGTGACTAATTTCTGCGCGCCGAAGCCGATGGCGAGGCCAATGATGCCAGCGCCGGCGAGAAGTGGCGTAATATCGATATTCAAGCTTCCAAGCGCCACGAGGACGGTAATGACAATGATCGCCGATTGGAGAAGACGGCGCATCAACGGTAGGACCGTCGCAAGCCTGGAGCCGCCTTGTCCGCCACCCTCCCCGCCCCCAGGCTCTTCCTCATTGGGATCGAAACCTAGCGCCGTCTGCTCAGCCGCTAACTTTTGATTGACCCAAAGCGTAACCATCTCCCAGATCAGATAGCCAACCGCTAAGACGAGCAGGAATTCGACGAGAGCTGCCGCTGCTCTCGCACCGACGCCTTGGCTGGCAAGATCGTGAGGGTCGATGCCCCACATGATGGCGATGACCAAGACGACCAGACCAAACATCAAGGTTCTGCCAACCCGAATACAGCAGCGCTTGCTGGCCATGTAGGCGCGTTCCGCGACCTGTCCTTCACCCGTCATGGGCGGCAGGAGATAGCCAACGAGCCCTCTTATCATCGTATCGATAGCTGGCGCCATGATCAGCAAGACCATGGTGATATAGTGCCGGCCACCTCCCAAGAGATCGAAACGCTCCATGGATACGATCAATTCGACCAAGACCCAGGTCAACACGGAGACGGCAACGACCAACCACGGATAGGCGGTGGCAACCCGCTCCTCGGCAGGTGTGACATCGTCGTCTCGACCCCTCAGCATCATCGTGAGACCATGCCGAGCCCGAATCGCGATCACGATGATATAGATATGAACCGCCAGATTGAGCCAAAAGCCAATCCGCGTTTCACCGACGGCCACACCATTCATTCGATTGAAGGCAACGATGAAAATCTGGAGACCCATCACAATGCCCAGACCAATCCAATGCCGGTGAATGAACCGCGCCGATTCATCGTCGGTATGAACGATTCGCAGATCCGGTCGCGTCGGCGCAATGAAGAAACGCGACATGGCCGCCATCAGCCGCGGGATCATGATGAGATTAATCATGACGATTTGCCCAACGCGAATCTCATCAGGCGGCAAGAGATTGGTGACGACCGCGCGTGCCACCAAGGCAAACACCACAAGGCCGATAACATCGAGCAGAAAGCGAAGGCCGAGCAGACGAAGCGCTTCCCCGAGATTTTCGGAGACACGCGCATCTTCAATCTCTTGTCGCCAGCGTTGGGCAAAGCGATTCACCAGCCATTCCGCCGCCAGGCCGACAAGGACTGCAGCGGCAAGGACGACCAACAAGCGCATAACCTCATTGAATTCACGTTTGGCCAGGAAACTATTGATGCTGCGGACTTGGCCATCCCACAGGTTCGGCAGCCGCAGGACCGCCTCGGCGACCGCCGAGCCAACGCCCGCAGCCACGGCCGGGAGGAAAGCGAAGATACCGCCGTCGCCGGTTGAGGCCTTGCTGTTTGCATCAGCGACGGCGTCGAGACGCTGCAACAACAAATCGCGAACCTCTTGATCGGACAACCGCGAAACCATTTCGCGTATGGACTGAGGCGTCAGTTCGTCATCGGCAAGCACGTCCACCGTTGGATCTTCTGATTCCGTAGGCAGGATCGACTGCGCCATGCCAGCACTAGGCAGAAACAAGACTGCGAGGGCGACGAGGAGACTTCGGCAGTTCAACATGGCTCGTTCTTTTTGGTTCCACGGCCGCGAAGGCTGATCGCCCTGCAATAGCCGTCGAGCCAACTTGGCGCAACCGGCCTTATCCAAACGGATGGGCGGCTTGCCGCTATGATAAGGGAGGCCGCTTGTTAAACCATGGGGCCGCAGCTTCAAGTTCAGCTGCGAGTGCCATCAGTGTTTCATCCGCACCAAAACGTCCAGCAAAATGCACGCCAATGGGCAAACCCGCTGCATTCCAGTGGATGGGCACCGACATGGCTGGCTGCCCGCTCGCGTTGAAGACCGCAGTAAATGGAGAATAGGGGAGAACGCCGGTTGGCCCCAAACGATGATCGACGAAATCTTCGCTTGATGGCGCAAAACGACCGACCTTGGCGGGCGGCTCCGCCAGGGTGGCCGTCAACAGAAGATCATAGGGCTCGAAGAAGCTAGCGAGACCACGTCCGAACCGATGGACCTGATTGACGGCCTCGAGGTAATCCGCGCCCGATAGCGTCTCCGACAATGCAAGTGCCCCGCGGGTGATACCCTCAACGTCCTCCGAATCAAGGGGCTGGCCCCGCTCGGCGACCTTCGTTCGAACAGCAAGAGCGGTGCCGCAGGCAGCGATCCGAACCCATGCACGCATTAACGGCATCAGGTCGACCTGAGGATCGGCTTCCTCGACGTGATGTCCGAGATCATCGAGGATCTTGGCTGTTTTTTGGATGGCATCTCGACAATCGGGGTGAACATCGTTTCCAGTGAAACTCTTGATACTGAACGCAATGCTCAGCCGCGCTGGCGGCTTCTCGATCGCCTTAGCAAACCCCATTGCTAAGGGAGGAGGCCAGTATGGTGCGCCAAGGTCCGGCCCGGCAACAGCGTCCAGCAAGGCTGCGGTATCGCGCACGGATCGGGTGAGAAAACCGTCGATCGCCATGCCCGCCCAGCCCTCACCGACAAGGGGCCCCGCCGGGACCCGCGCGCGCGTCGGTTTAAGGCCGAACAGGCCCGATGAAGACGCCGGAATGCGAATGGAACCACCGCCATCAGAACCATGAGCGGCCGGGATGACCCCAGCGGCGACAACAGCGCCTGCCCCGCCGGAGGAACCACCTGATGTATGGTTCAAGTCCCAAGGGTTTCTGGTCGGGCCACCATAAACCTTGGCTTCGGTAATGGGCCCAACACCGAGCTCCGGCGACGTTGTCCGTCCAAAGATAACCAATCCCGCTCGTTTCAGACGTTCAACCAAAGCACTGTCAACGGAGTATCGGGTACCTTTGAAAAGGCGGGAACCCAAATGCGATGGGTAGTCGATCGCCGCCGCACCGAGGTCCTTGAGGAGGAACGGAACGCCACGAAAGGGCCCGCCAGGGAGCCCTCGGTCGATCGCAGCCATCGCGCTGTCTGTGGCAAGCTGCGCAATGGCATTGAGGCTCGGATTGACCGAATCGATCTGGGCAAGCGCTGCTTCCAGAAGTTCTGATGGCGTTGTCTCACCCTTAGCGACCAGCGCGGCGAGACCGAGCGCATCATAAGCCTCATAGTCCTTCAAGGACATGTTGCTCCTCCCCGTGATCATGGTAGCGTCAGAACGGTTACCATGAGGCCCTCTTATCCACCGGACAAGCCCTCTGACCTTGCTCTCGCGAGGCCATTGTGCTGTTTGCTTAGTGGGGAGAGGCTCAAGCAGCAGGATTTGTCGGCAAGATCGTCGCGAATCCTTTGGCAGCTAAGCGCCCCCTCGAACGCTGGGACGGTGGGTCTTTGGGCACGCGTCGTCTCCGACAAAAAACGTCCTCTGAGGGAAGTCAACCGCCTCCATGTTCGTGAATTCCATCAACCATTTTCGTGCCGTTGCGATCGTCATCATCGTTGCGGGGCATGTCTATGCGATGAAAGGCCAACTTGGCGACAACCTGTTCGAAGCCATCTTCGTTAATATAACAGTTGGATGCACAAGCCTTTTTGTCTTCATATCCGGATTTCTTTTTTGGGTTGTCTTTTATAAAAACTATAAATTTCAGAAATTTATCAGGTCAAAAGCCTATAATCTCCTCATCCCGTATAGCATATTATCAATATTGCCAATTCTTTTCTTGTTCACAAAAGACCCTTCGACTTGGAACCAATTTTTTGCGCCTAGTGGCGAGGGAATTTTACAGGAGTATGTCAAACCATTTTCACTGTACTATTTGACCGGCAATTTCATGGTGGCATATTGGTATATACCTTGCATATTCATTATATTCGCCATGTCACCGATCCATATAAGCTTTCTCAAAATGAACAATATTTTTCAGATATTGATTATTTTTATACTATTTTCGATTTCTCTATTTATTCATCGACCTGTCGATAACGTCAATATTATACACTCTGTAATCTACTTTACACCATTTTACTTATTTGGAATGTGGTGCGCCCTCCATCGAGACATGATCTATGCATTCTTTGAGAAGAGGGAAATCTTTCTTTTTATCATTGTCATTCTTCTCGCAACAATTCAGGCCCTGATGGGTAACGTCGGCAATTATCATAAAGAAATTTTTGCCTATGATGGCATTGATCTTATGCTCCTGCAAAAGATAACACTCTGTCTATTTTTTATGGTTTGGCTTCATCGTTTTGAAAATAAACGACATGTCATTCTTGATGTTCTCGCAAAAACCAGCTTCGCAATCTTCTTTCTTCATCCATACATGATTTTTCTCATCGCCGGCTTACAGCCAAACGTTGCAGCACCAATGCACTTTGAAGCCGCCTACTATCTCGCCCTCATCATTCCAGTGATTGCCATCTGTATTGCGTCCGCCCTTTTGGCAAAGCGCTTATTGCAATCGAGCAGTCGGTATCTGATTGGCTATTGAAGGCAAGCGGAACGACCGCCGGCTTTAGTACTCTACCGAGGTCAGGTAAAGGCCATCAGCCGGTGCCGTGGGGCCTGCAGCCGCGCGGTTTTGGGCAGCCAGAACCTCTTCGATCCGGTCAACAGGCCATTTATTGTCACCGATCATCTTGAGCGTGCCAACAATGTTACGGACCTGGTGATGCAAGAAGGAGCGGGCCGTGACAGCAATCTGGATCTCGTCGCCAACACGCCGCACGGTAATCCGATCTAAAGTCTTGACCGGCGATTGGGATTGACAGGCAGCACTGCGAAAACTGGTGAAGTCATGTTTGCCAATCAACCGCTGGCCGGCCTCGTGCATGACCTCGGCTTCAATCATCGTCGGCAGATGCCAAGCTCGCCCCGCTTCCAGCACAAGAGGAGCGCGGCGATTGATGATTCGATAGAGATAGTGGCGGCGCGTCGCCGAAAAGCGTGCATGAAAGTCGTCCGCCACTTGGGTCGCACGGATGACGGCAACGGGATGGGGACGAAGATGATGGTTGATCGCGTTCTGCAGGCTCTCGATCGACATGGGTTTGTCCAGATCGACATGCGCGACCTGGCCAGTCGCGTGCACACCGGCATCGGTCCGCCCTGCCCCCTGTACCGCCACGGTCTCGCCAGAGAACCCATGTACGGCGTTCTCCAGGGCTTCCTGCACGGAAAAACCGTTCTTCTGGCGCTGCCACCCCTGAAAGGCACGCCCGTCATACTCGAGGGTGAGCTTGAAACGCGACACCTTCAAACACCTTCCAACACATCGAAACAG
Source organism: Geminicoccaceae bacterium (assembly GCA_028285265.1). Lineage (GTDB taxonomy): Bacteria > Pseudomonadota > Alphaproteobacteria > Geminicoccales > Geminicoccaceae > JANQPX01. The sequence goes on along the minus strand of JANQPX010000053.1, from coordinate 115,401 downwards.
GTGCCTGCAGGTAAGGGATGACCGCGAAGGAAAGCTGAAGCATCCATAGGCTTCCCACCTGCCTTCTGCAGCTGAGTGATGCGCAAGATTCCCTTGCCACAGGCGATCCGCAGTTGGTCGTCGAGGATCGTACCAGCCTGAGCGACACAGGCGTCTGCATCGCCATCGGTCGTGCCCGATAGCAGCCGCAAGCGTTGACCATCAACATGCGCAAAACACCCTGGCCATGGATTCAGGGCCCGTAGCTTGCGTTCAATGACGTCGGCAGGCTCACGCCAATCGATCCGCCCCTCCTCTTTGTCGATTTTTCTAGCATAGGTCGCCCCTTCTTCAGGCTGGGGCGTACCGATGACGGGCTCCACGGCCAAGCGATCGACCATCGGGAGAATCATCTCGGCAGCAAGTTCGGCAAGCTGATCATGAAGCGTCGAAGCTCTAGCTTCGGGTGTAATGCTGACCCTGTCCATCGCTAACATCGGTCCAGTATCGAGGCCCGCCTCCATCTGGATGATCGTCACGCCTGTTTCCTCATCACCCGCCATGATCGCTCGCTGGATCGGTGCAGCGCCGCGCCAGCGCGGTAGTATTGAGCCATGAAGGTTGACACAACCTAACCGTGGGAGGTCAAGAATGACCTGAGGAAGAAGGAGTCCGTAGGCCGCGACCACCGCGAGATCGGCGCCAAGAGCAGCAAAGCTCTCCGCTTCAGCATTCTCCTTCAAGGTGAGAGGCGTGTGCACGGGCAGACCGAGCTCATCGGCAGCGCGCGCGATCGGAGACGGTCGAGGCTGCATGCCACGCCCCGCTGGCCGAGCGGGCTGGGTATAGACAGCGACCACGTCATGACGGCTCCGCGCGAGCCTACGCAGGGCCGGTACAGCAAAGTCTGCCGTTCCCATGTAAATGAGCCGAAGCGGTTTGCCGCTTTCGATGGTCATGCCGACCAGGCCACGCGTTTAATCTCCCTCATGCCCCATCTTTCAAGGTGACAGAAAAAACGGGATGCCGTGACCCCGGATTGCACCACTTCAACGTGTGATAGGCCTTTGGCACAAAAATGCCAAGGGTGGAGCGGATCATGCCCAGCTCCGATGCCGACGATTAATCCGCTTGTTTGCTGCGCTTGACCTTGGTCATACGCCGCAAAATCATCCTACGCTTGAGAGCGGAAAGATGGTCGACGAAGAGAATCCCGTCCAAATGATCCATCTCATGCTGGATACAGCGGGCAAGCATACCATCAGCGTCGAGCATGCGCTCGGTTCCAGCACGATCAAGATACCGCACGGTGATGGCTTCAGCGCGTTCAACGTCGCCATATTGCTTGGGAAGGCTCAGGCAACCTTCTTCATAGACCGCTTTGGTTTCCGAGCGTTTGGTGATCTCCGGATTGACGAAGAACCGGGGATCACGAGCGTCATTTTCACCAACATCGACAACGAAAAATCGTTTGAGGACACCGACCTGCGGTGCAGCGAGACCGATTCCGGGAGCGGCGTACATCGTCTCCAGCATATCGTCCATCAGGCGTTTGAGATCGCCATCAATGTCGTTGACAGGCACAGCACGTGTGGTCAGGCGAGGATCGGGAGCAAGGATGATATTGAGAATGGCCATGGTCTCTTGATCGCAACACAAAGCTGCTAAGGCCTAAGGATTGGGCGACCGAACGTCAAGCACTGTGATCAGAGGTCGGTGGCAGAGCGGTCCACAGGGCGACGCGCCTTCAGCGCCGCGCCAAGGGTGCCGTCGTCGAGATAGTTGAGTTCGCCGCCGACCGGAACACCATGGGCTAGGCGGGTAACCGTCGCATTGGTCGTGCCTAGACGATCGGCTAGATAATGGCCTGTCGTTTGGCCGTCCACTGTCGCAGACATCGCGAGGATGACTTCGAGGACCCCGGCTTCGACCCTCGAGATCAGATTGTCAATGCCGAGTTGCTCCGGCCCAATGCCATCAATGGCTGACAACGTCCCGCCAAGGACGTGATAGTGTCCCCGAAAGAGGCCTGAACGCTCAACCGCCCAAAGATCGTCCACGGCCTCGACGACACAGATCTGTGCGCTGTCCCGTTTGGGGTCGGCACAGATATGGCAGGGATCGACATCGTCAAGATTGCCGCAGACGGAACATTGGCAGACATCCTCTGCGGCCTTAGCGAGCGTTATGGCAAGACGACGCAAAACCGTGTCTCGATTCTTCAACAGATGAAGCGCGGCGCGTTTTGCCGACCGCGGCCCCAATCCGGGAAGCCGCGCCAACATGTCGATCAACTCATCCAGCGTGCGACTGGCCATGCGGTGAGACAATCTGCTTTAGAACGGAAGTTTCAACCCGCCCGGCAAGTTGAGACCGCCGGTGAGTTTGCTCATTTCGGCTTGAGTTTCCGTCTCGACTTTTGTCTTGGCATCGTTGTAGGCAGCAACGATCAGGTCTTCTAAAATTTCCATCTCGTTGGGGTCAGCGAGCGTCGGGTCAATCTTCGCCTTGCGCATTTCGCCCTTGCCGTTAACGGTGATCTTCACCATACCGCCTCCGGCCTCACCTTCGAGCTCCATCTCGGCGAGTTTTTCTTGCATCTCGGCCATCTTGGCCTGCATCTTCTGGGCTTCCTTGAGCATGTTGCCAAGGTTCTTCATCGCTATGTCACCGTATGTTCGGGGTTGCCATTTGCAATCGGACTCGCGGGCTGCACATCGATGATCTGTGCCCCAGGGAATGCGTCGAGCAGGGGCTTCAATCGCGGATCATCCGAAAGCTCAGCGAGCCGTTGCTCTTTAGCCATCGCCTCTTGCTCTGTGAGGCTAGGAGCTCCAGGGCCATCGACCTCAACAACTTGCCAAGGCTGGCCAGTCCACTCCCGTAGGCAGGCCGCCATTTCTTGTCGACGCTCGGCGAGCATCATATCACCGCGCTGAAGCTCGATCTTGCCAAACTCAAAATGGACCAGCCTCGCTTGGCCATGCAGCCATCCATAAAACAACGGTTTTGCATGAGCTTTGAAAAGGAGAACGGCGTCTTCAAAGGTCTTGACGGCAACGTTGTCGGATGGCGGTTCTACAGCCGTTCCATTGTGTGCGGGCTGATGTCCATTCCCTGATTCGTCTGCTCCAGAACGTTCCGAGGACTCTTTTTTAGCCTCAGGCGGTGGCGGTACGGAGAACATTGCACGCTCAGGCCCTGAACTCATTGGCGGTGATGCGGCAGCTTCAGCATCGCCCTTGGAAGCAGGCGAGCCCTTGCTCTCCGACGAAGGCGCCCCTAACCCGCCCGCACCACCACCTTGCGTTACGTTCAACAGCATCTCGGGCGTGGGTAGATCGGCCGCATGGGCGAGACGAACGATGAGCATCTCCGTTGCCAGCAGTGGGCTTGGAGCGATTCGCAAATCATCCAGTCCCTTCAAGAGCATCTGCCAGGCACGCGACAGCACGCCATAGGAAAGAGCCTTGGCCATCGCCTCACCGCGCGCGGCATCCCAAGCTGTGCCAGCCGTCTCTTCGCTCTGATCGGCAACCTTAAGTCTTGTGAGCCAATGGCTAATCTCAAGGAGATCGTGAACCACCGCCTCGGGTTCCGACCCGCGCTCATAAAGATCCGCCAGCCCCGCGAGAGACGCCTTCAGATGCCCACGCATGATGTGTTCAAAGAGATCGAGCACACGCTTTCGATCGGCCAGACCAAGCATATCCTGGACGGCTTCTACATTGATTGCCGTGCCTCCGCCGAGCGCAATCGCTTGATCAAGAAGCGAGAGGCCGTCACGAGCCGAACCTTCGGCAGCACGGCAGATAAGGGCGAGCGCCGCGTCGTCAATCTCGATTCCTTCGCGATCCGCGATCGTTCGAAAGTAACGCGCAAGAACATCCCCTTCGATCCGCCGGAGGTCAAAACGCTGGCAGCGAGAAAGAACGGTAATCGGGACTTTCCGAACTTCCGTGGTGGCGAAGATGAAAAGGGTCTGTGACGGTGGCTCTTCAAGGGTCTTTAACAACCCATTAAAGGCCTTCTCTGAAAGCATATGCACCTCGTCGACGATATAGACTTTGTATCGCGCAGACGTCGGCGCATAGCGTACGCTGTCGACCAGTTCTCGGATGTCGTCAATGCCGGTGTGAGTCGCAGCGTCCATTTCGAGGATATCGATATGGCGGCCATCGGCGATCGCACGACAATGCTCGCACTCGCCGCATGGCTCCGGCGTTGCGCCACCCGTGCCATCAGGGCCGATGCAATTGAGTGCACGAGCAATGATGCGTGCGGTCGTTGTCTTACCGACACCCCGGATACCGGTCAGCAAGAACGCATGGGCGATGCGGCCGGTGCGCATAGCGTTGGACAAGGTTCGAACCAGCGCTTCCTGGCCGATCAACTCCGAAAACCGCTGTGGGCGATAAGCACGCGCCAAGACTCGATAGGCGCTCACACGACCGTCAGCACCTGCTTGACCGGATGCCGGTTTGCTATCGGGAAGAAGGCTTGGCTGTGGGTCCGACAATGAGGGTGGCCTGAAAGTTGGGACGATGGCCTTGCGATCACGGCCTTGAGACCAGGCACTTCCGCAAAGTCAACACCCTCGGGCGATCCCGAGGGAGGGAGCTGAACCAACGACCCGATCCGAAACTCGTTACGGCTGCTTCCTTCCGGACCTGACCGGGTTGGCGAGGGGACCGTCCGCGGCCAACTCCCACGACGCAATATCGGGTTTTTGTCTCGGAAGCGCAAGGGAAAGTCTACGGATCATCGGGAGAAGGGTTAGACTGGCGCAAGTCTCCCCTTTTCGATTACAAGATGGGGCCTCACTGACAAAAGAGCCTTAATGAGATGCGCCGTCTCTCTAACCCACCGCCCCATGTTTATGCCAACCGTGCATTTGATCGCGCTGCGAAGGCGCGGACGGATGCTGCTTGGCTTGCCGAGGAACGACAGAGGCCGACGACGCGGGTTCTCTTGATGTCAGGACTGAGAGTGATGGTGCTGGACGACGCGGATCCACCTTGTGCACTCTGGCTTACGGTTAGCGAACTCGATCGGCCACTTTCCGACGACGCCCTCTTTTTAGGCAGAGAACACGGCGTCAGTGCTTTCGCGCTCGATCTGGGCCAAGATCAACCAAGACCTGGTGCACGATTTGTCGAGCTACGTACGGTTGGCAGCCTTATGCCTGCTGATGAAGCAGGGTTGCTTGCCTATAGCCGAGGCCTGATCTTCTGGCATCAACGGCATCGGTTTTGCGGCGCCTGCGGACATCCTACGCGCCCCGAGCAAGGGGGCCATGTCAGGCGTTGCCATCACTGTAACTCGCTCCACTTCCCACGAAGCGATCCGGCCGTGATTGTCCTGATCACGCATCATGGACCACGGGGCGAACGCTGTCTTCTCGGACGCTCTCCACGCTTCATCCCCAACATGTACTCGACACTGGCTGGCTTTGTCGAACCAGGCGAATCCCTTGAGGAGACAGTCCAACGCGAAGTCCATGAAGAGGCCGGCATCCATGTCCACGATATTACTTACCGCTCCTCCCAACCTTGGCCCTTTCCCGCCTCTTTGATGCTCGGCTTTCACGCCCGGGCCCAAGACGACCACCTCATGATCGACAGAAATGAGCTTGAAGACGCCGCATGGTTTACCCGGGATGAACTGCTTGACCCCTCCCGTCGGCCCATCCGGCTTCCGAACCCGGACTCGATTGCACGCCACCTCATCGAAGAGTGGTTGGTGAACGACGCTTAGGCCCCATAGGCTCAGCGGCTAATGTCCGGCATGCCGGCAAGCACCATGCCCAAATGGAAACGCTGGCTGTCTTCATCATGGTGAAACGGCCATTGGTGCACGTAAGGGATCTGACTTGCAAACCATCCACGCCGCTGCAAACTGAGACGGTTGAAACGCCCAACGGCCTGAAGGGCCTGTTTTGACATCCCGAGATGCCCCCGTGTCGCCGCCAAGAGCAGATGGGGCCAATCGTTCTCATCGTTTTGGGTCGTCGCCCAGATGAGGGTTCGCTCGGCATCATCAAACCGATCCTGACTGAATTGCGATAGCGCCAGCCCAAACAAATAATGAGAGGCATTGGGATCAAGTCGAACCGCTGTTCGAAGCGACGTCTCCGCCTCAACCGCCCGTCCTGCGAATAAAAGCGCACGCCCTTCCGCATAATGGCCAATCGCCGCATGGGAATCGAGCTGAATAGCTCGTCTCGCTTCCTCAATTGCGCGCCTGTGACGACCACTTGCCGTCAGCATTTCGGATCGAACCATATGGGCGAACGGGCTAACCGATGTTGCTAGCGTGAGATGAGCACGTGCACGGTTGAGCATGCCAATACGTGTCATACCTTGGCCTATCTGCCATCGATTCTGATAACCTCCCCAATAGAGAGCGGCCTGCAAGGCATGTACCGCACTGGCGTCGGACATGAGCGTCGACGCGTCATCGAGATGTTGAACGGCTTGGGCGAAGGCCTTGGGTGTGCGGTGTCGATAGAGAGCCAGTGCTTGAAGATAATGATCTTCGGCGATCTCTTGTCTGTTCTCGAGGGCACGTTCGGTCGTGGCCATCGTGGTCCGAATACCAGGGGCAGCCGGACGCCCGGCAAGGTCGGGATAAAGAACGGTCCAACGGTCCCACGTCGGCAACCGTTCGACCTCGGGCCTATCATGACGCGCGCTCGGCTCATCGACCGGTCCTAAGCCATTCAGCGCGGCGGTGGGGAATGTCATGGTCAGTAACAGAACGGCGGCGATCATACCGCCAACATTATGTGATCGGATCCGCGGCCGGCATCGCTCGTCTCGCCAACAAAAGATCTCAGTTTGCGCCGTCATATTCTTGAATGATGTCTTGCCAATTCTCTCCAGGACTGACCTTGCCTTGCCATCCAGCCGATCCAAGATCGCCTTTGAGAGGAAAATCGAACCAGGCGCAGCGACCTCCTGCAGCCTGACCGCGATATTGACATCGTGGCCATAAACATCGCCCCGGTCACAAATGGTGGGGCCCATGTGGATGCCGATACGAAAGACCAACCGCCGTGAAACGGGAAACGAGGCTTCCGACGCGTTGACCTCAAGCTGGAAGCGTATCATGGCATCGAGAGCAGCCGATGCACTCGAAAAACGAAGAAGCGCACCATCACCTGTCGATTTGATGATTTCGCCCCGATGACCTTCAATAATCGGCAGGAGCTGCTTTTGCATGCACCCCATCAAGGCGCGATGAGTGCCGACCTCATCCAGCTCAGTCAAACGGCTATAGCCAACAAGATCGAGCGAAACGATGACGTCAAAGGGTCGTTCGGATGGCTGCTTCATAGCAGCGCTCCCGTTCTCAAATGTCGATCAGCAGTCGATAACCGGTAAAGCGTAACAGGATAAAAATATCAAAAGAGGATGTCGGCGCAGTCACACCTGTTGGAGGTCTGTCCACATCGCACGCTAAATCAGCGTTACATCCTCAGCCATCGGACCTTTGGGGCCCATGCGGGTGCTCACACGGACACGCTGATCGGTCTCCAGCGTACCAATGCCGGCTTTGGTGAGGATCCGAGCGGAAACGAAGACATCCTTGCCACCTCCATCGGGCGTGACAAAGCCGAACCCTTTACCAGCATCAAAAAACTTCACGGTGCCGTCGACCGTCTCCACCGGCCCATCAAAGCTACCACCGCCACTTCGGCCTGGGCCACCGCCACCGCCGGACCAACCACCACGAGGTTGCTCTGCACGTTCAACGCTGTGGATCGCTACGACCTGCGGCCCCCGCGCCCCTGGCGCGATATCGCAGGCAATCACGTCGCCTTCGCCAAGTTCTTGATAACCAGCCTGACCGAGAACCGAAGCGTGAAGAAAAGCGTCGCCACCGCCGTCATTGGGTTGAACGAACCCAAAGCCTTTATTGGGATTGTACCACTTGACCTGAGCCGTGACGTTCGAGGTTACGTCATCATCAAAACCATGAGCCATAATGTGCCCGCCGTCTTTGCAACATTAGCAGAATGACATTTATTGATAACTCAATTGATCGGAAACGCAAAGAGCAGCGCTATCAATGGACTTGGCTTTGCGAAATGTCAAAGCATGACTGTCACCGGCGCATGATCGGACGGACGATCCCAACCTCGGGCAGCACGCAGAACGTCGGCATGTTGAATGTCCGGTTCGAGATCGGGAGTCACCCAGATATGATCAAGTCGCCGGCCGCGATCGGACGCGGACCAATCCTTGGCTCGATAGCTCCACCAGCTGTAGAGCCGATTGTCCGGCGGAATGACCTTTCGGACGGCGTCAACCCAGCCCGCACTTGCTTGAAGTGCGTTTAAACGTTCGACCTCGATTGGGGTGTGACTGACCACCTTCAGCAACTGCTTGTGGCTCCAAACGTCCGTCTCAAGCGGAGCAATATTGAGATCACCCACCAGTACAGCGCGGCCTGATTGTACAGCGCCCTTGCCGAACCACTCGGTCAGCTCCGCAAGAAAATCGAGTTTGTGGCCAAATTTCTCGTTGAGCTCGCGATCTGGGACGTCCCCACCTGCAGGGATGTAGAAGTTGTGCAAGTCGAATCCGTTGATCCGAACCCGGAGATGACGTGAATCATCCTTACCACACCAATGCATCGGCAAAGCCTCTTCGATCGGCAACTTGGACAATACGGCAACACCGTGATAGCCGGCTTGGCCATGGACGGCTTGATGGGTGTAGCCAAGCGCCTCAATCGCTTGATGCGGGAACAGCTCGTTCGCGACCTTGATTTCCTGAAGACAAATGACGTCTGGCCTGATTTCGTTGGCCAAGCGTGCAAGCCCGTCTAACCGGAGGCGAACCGAGTTGACGTTCCAAGTTGTGATCGTCAAAGACAAGGTGATCTCCCAGGACTGTTGATCATCGCCTATGAAGCTCCATCCAGCGATTGCAATCAGGAAACGGTCGTGATAACCAGCGCCACTTCGTCAAATGTCATCTTGGCATTCAGTGGTCGCCGAGGCGTCATTACCAAGACGTTGCGATCGCCCTCTTACGCATTTTCTGGAGTGGAAGAAAGCCCATGTCTGAGGCCTTCGGTCAACATCTCGTCGTCGATGCCGCCGGCTGCAATGACCGGATCAGTGATCGTGATGCCATCGCCGCCTTTGCTGAAGATCTGGTGCAGGCGATCGATATGAAGGCCTATGGCGCGCCATGGATCGAGCACTTCGGTCACGATCTGCCCAAAGCTTCAGGTTTCACCCTGGTCCAGTTGATTGAAACCAGCAACATCACAGCGCATTTTTGCGATGACAGCGGTGAAGCCTATTTCGATATATTCTCATGCAAGACATTCGACGAAACGATAGCGCTCAGCGTGATTGATCGGCATTTCGGGCCACGCATCTGCGAGACGCGATCACTCACCCGACAAGCGCCACAACACAAAGCTGGTGCACGGCTAGCGAGCTAAGGAGGCGATCAGCCGTCCTTGACAAGCCGAAAGCCGATTAAGATGTGCTTGAGATCGGCTGGCCGCGTGTGTCGCGCTGCGGGACGGCAGACTCCGCACCCTTTGTCGTCCCAGCTCCCCCCTTTCACGAAGAACCGATCGGCGCCATGCCGGCTCGATGTCCACTCGTAGACCTGACCAGCGGCATCAAGCATATCAAAGGGACTGGCGCCGTGAAGATAGGTTCCAACGGGCTGCGTGTCGAAGGGTCCCTGGTCGTGGCTGTTCAAGGCCTCCGGGTCCCAATCGTTGCCCCATGGAAAGGTAAACGCACCGAGCCCACGTGCCGCTTTCTCCCATTCGATTTCGGTTGGTAGCCGCCAGGCCTCGCCAGTGATATCGGAAAACCAGGCGGCGTAATCCAGTGCATCTTGGTAATTCACCAGGACCACCGGATGCTCTTCTCTTCCTTCGGGTGGTCGGCCATCCACCCAAGCATGTCTGCGGGTGCGTTCATAGCTGTGAATCAGCCCATAATCCTGCCATGTGGCTTTATCGACATCTGGAACAGCACGGCCTGTGGCCTCAACAAACGTCGCGTAGTCCGCATTGGTCACGGGTGTTTGCATGATGGCGAAGGCGCCGGTCTCAGCCTGTGACATCGAACGTTCTCGTTCATACCAGCCTTGATGACGGGTGCGGCTATGACCGTATGCAGCTTCGTCCAAGCGATAGGCGAGTTCGCGCTCGGCCTCGGTCGAACCGGCAAGGAATCCACCTGCCGGCACGGCAACGACATAGGGCAGTTTCACGAAGGGGCCGATCGGTTGTGGCTTAATCACGGCTTCCGACTGAGGCGCGCAGCTGAATAGGATGACCATGCCAGCGGCAAGGCAAAGGCGAGCGTCAATCATTAGATTTTCGCAATCTTATTAGGGTTGGAGAGTGTCGCTGTCGCGGAACACCAAACGTGGCATTCTTAAGCCTTCAGCGGATTGAACCGTTGAAGATCGCGGAACATACCCTCAATCTGCCCCCGGACCTTCCCGATTTGCATAACATTGTCAATGCGGCGATCGAGAAAGGCCCACGTCTCTTCCAGCCCTGGAGAATGATCTTCAAGCCAATAGAAAAAGGATGCAGTCCAAACCCCAAGCAACAAGCCGCGCTTGGTGTAGTAGCTCGAGTCACGGGCACGATCGCCAGCGATCGCCCAGATCAAATCAATCGAGCGCCAAAGGGAAGGACCCGCAACCATCGCGTTGCCTGGAAGCAGGCGGGCAGCGATCGCCCGGCGCACGGCCTCACGATGGGGGGTCAAGATCTCGAGGCGCATTCTGACGAGCTTGGCGATCCGTTCCCGCATCCGCATACGGTCGATCACGTCCTGATCCACAGCCTCGACAAGGCGGCGATCGGTCCAAACGTCGAGATGGGCGAGCAGGTCGTCCCCGCCACGGGGGAATAGGCGTTTTGCGGTCGAAGCATCGATACCGAGATCGCCCGCGCCTGCGAGCAGCGACCGCCGATTCCAGCCGTCAAACGGAATATGCAACAGAGCAGCTTCCAAAATCCGATCGCGTTGACTTTGGCGATCAACCGCTTTGCTCATCGAATCCCTCCTGGTTGGCCTCGGCCATCCTCGCTTCCGCCTGCGTGCGCTCAATCACATGTTTCATCTCGCTGTCGAAGGCCAACTTGGTGAGATCCGTCATCCGCATCGTGTAGAGAACACCATCGAGATGATCGACTTCATGCTGGACGACACGCGCATGCAACCCCTTAGCTTCGCGCTCAATAAGCCGGCCATCCGGTGACACACCACGATAGCCGATATGGGCATGCCGCGGCACGAGTCCCTGAAGGCCCGGTATCGAGAGGCAACCTTCGATTCCATATTCAACATCATCGTTGAAATGTTCAATCTCCGGGTTGATCAACACCACCGGCTCGCGGTCAACGGCATCCTCGCGATCGGCCGCATCGAGAAACATGATCAGGCGAATCGATTGGTAAACCTGCGGTGCAGCAAGACCGATTCCTTGGGCATCTGCCATGGTTTCTTTCATGTGACCAATCAGGCGCTGGATGCGCTCAGCAGTCGGATCCTCGATGCTGGCAGCAGGGTCCACCAGCACGCTATGCCCCATGCGGGCGATTTTCAAAATGGCCATGGTCGAACACTTAGGCTGGTTGCTGCGCGCTGGGAAGGGGGGCGTTCATAGGAAGAGTAGGAAAAGAGTTTGTTTCTAAGGCCTCTTCTGCTATAGATCCGTTAACGGGTCTCTCTGCGGTCGTGGAGGGCGCCCTTTTTGTTTGTCTGACGATGACGATTGGAGTTGAAGGCCCCGTGGAAGTTCAGGTTCGCGACAACAATGTCGATCAAGCGCTACGCGCTCTCAAAAAGAAGATGCAGCGCGAAGGGCTGTATCGTGAAATGCGGATGCGCCGTCATTACGAGAAGCCCTCCGAAAAGCGGGCTCGCGAGAAGGCTGAAGCAATCCGCCGTTTTCGGAAGCTACAAAGAAAGCGCCGGGAACGAGACGAGATTTAGTCACGCCCTCTTGGCCAAGCGTTTCTTTTGACGTTGCGGCCAAGATCGATACGATTTGGGTTAGCGGTGCAGCCCGGCTCTCTTAGAGGCCGGGCTTTCGTCGTCTCTCATAGCCTCGCTGGTTAACCGTCGTCATGCCTCTTCGCACGCTCAATGGTCGGCTCATGCAGGACGGGGAAGTTAACCGAGTTTGCGATAAAACAAGCGTTGCTGGCGTCTTTGTGTAGTGACGCAGCGTGTTGGATATCGCCCTCAAGAATGGTCACTTTGGGTCGCAAGACAACCTTCGTAAAGGCGATCCTGCCATCGCGATGCCCCATCGTCCCCTCGGCATCATCGAGATAGGCGCTGACATGAATGTTGGCGTCCGCGCAGAGATGAAGATACCAGAGCATATGACAAGCACTCAGCGAGGCGACTAAGAGATCTTCGGGGTTGTGTAGCCCCGCATCTCCCCGATAGACCGGCGCCGAAGACCCCAACAGATCGGGCTTGCCGTCGATTTCAATCCGATACTCCCGTGAATAGCCATCATAGGTGACCGTAGGACCCGCCGCCGAACCGGTCCAAACCAATCTTGCATTAAATGAATGCACCATCTCCCTCTCCCGCGGTCGGCGTTCAGAAAATCGCTATCAACAGCGCAGACTCGAGATTATCGCAGCCTCGTTTCAACGACAAATGCAGCCCGTAGATGATGTCAAAAGCGAGGTTTTCGACGCAACATACTAACGCAAAAAGCGTTTTTCAAAAGCTTGCATTATCGCTCAGATAGAGGTACTTTTCGCGCTAAGATCACTAAAAGTTAATCAAAATCCATGAAAAATATCGTATAGGTTGATAAATGTGGGGTTTGACAACCATAATGCGTAGGACATGCAAGCGCCGAACCACTTTAAGTCGATGGTCTCTTTGGGGTCTCAGTTTGCTTTTCTTCGTTGGCGTCCAAGCGCCGATTTCAGCAGCTGACGATCAAGAGCCAGCGTTCAAACCCGCTTATCGTCTTGGTGTCTTTCCCTATCTGCCAGCCTTGACCATCGATCGCCTCTACGGTCCCCTTGCCGAGTCCATGTCACTGCAGCTGGATCGACTGGTACGCCTTCGGACCAAATCGACATTTGAAAACTTCGCAGACGCCATAGCATCGGAAAGCTACGATATTCTGTTTGTGCATCCCTTCTTCTTCATTGATGCCGTCGACAACTATGGCTATGAGCCACTTGCCCGCTTGGAACGCCCTCTAAATGCTGTGCTCGTCGCTGCAAGCAACAGCGCAACAAAAACCCTCCCCCATCTCCAAGGACAGACCATCGGCCTGCCGCCTAAGCTCGCTGCTGTCAGCAAATTGATCAAGTCAGCGCTGGTCGAGGAAGGCCTCCGCCCAGGTCTTGACGTCGGTATACGTCACTTCAGAAATAAGGCATCCTGCCTTCAAGCTACCATTTCGGGTGCTGTCAGCGCCTGCGGCGTTCCAGCATTCATTCTCGCAGAACCTGACATCGTCGAGCATCGCTCCTTACAAATCATCTACGAAGCGCCACCAGTAAATCACTTTGCCTTTGCCATTCACAAACGCGTTCCGGCTGACGAGCGAACTCTTCTGCAGCAATTGATTCTATCTCTTGGCGACGGGAAAGTTGATGGTTTTGGCGCAAAAGAGCGTTTTGTCCTGATCCATGACAAGGACTACGCCAGCGTTCGCGAGACCACCACCAATCTTAAGACCCTGGCGCAGCGATAGCACCCCATGTCCCTTCGTTCGCGCATCGCCGTCACGATTTCTCTTCTCGAAATCGCCTTGATGGCAGCCGTACTGACCATCACGCTCAATCACTCCATGGAAGGCGTCGAGAGCCAGATCACTAGCTCGCAAAAGGTTACCATCGATCTCCTGGGTGATTTGAGCAAGGCTGCATTGATCACCGAAGAATTCGATGAACTTCAGACATTCATCAATGGCACCGAACGCGACCCGAATATCCAGACCGTGATGATCGGTGATGTCGATGGTCGCGTGATCGCCGCGACCAACGAGTTCATGCTCGGTGCCGCCATGCCAGATCTTGAGGACCATGGTGATCGATACTGGCGTCGAATCGATATCCATGGAGCCCGTGCCGACCTTGGTAGTCTTGCAATCGAATTCTCTCAAGCACCGCTTCGCGAAGCTTACCAACACACACTCAAGATTGGGGTGATGATTGCAATCATTGGCACCATCGCGATCGCGCTGACCGGTTGGCTGATGGGACATGTGCTCACCAGGCGGCTTTGGAGCCTCGCAGTTGCTGCCGATAAGGTCGCTTGTGGCGAGCATGACATCCGGGTCTATCTGCCTGGCTGCGATGAGGTCGCGCGCGTCGGGCGTGCCTTCAACAGCATGATTGACCGTCTCGGCGAGAACATGAATGCCCTTCAAGCCTCCCGTGACCGGCTGATCAAGCCGACAGAGGCAATCTCCGAAGGTTTTGCCCTTTGGGGCGTCGATGACCGCTTAGTTCTCTGCAATCGGCAGTTCCGCGAGATCTTTAGTAGCATCGAACCGGACATTGAGATCGGCATGACCCATGCACGACTCTCCACCCTGATCGACGACCGGCTGGTCGTTCGTAAAGAAGAGCCCAGGAGCCCCCACAACCAACGGGACGTCGTACGGGCGCGGGAGATCGAGTTCACGTCGGGTCGCTGGATCTCGCTTTGCGAATTTCGCACCCCGGATGGCGAGCTGGTTGGAATCTATACAGACATTAGCGCCAGGAAAGCGACAGAAGAGACCATCCGTTATCAGGCAACCCACGACGCGCTGACCGGCCTTCCCAATCGAACCCTCTTCGATAAACAGCTCGAAGATGCGTTGTCAGCGGCGGACGGCGACAGCCAGCAGCTCGCCGTGGCATTCGTCGATCTCGACCGATTCAAACTGGTCAATGATGGCCTCGGCCATAAGGTGGGGGACGATCTTTTGGTGGCTGTCGCCAAGCGACTTCAGACCACGATCAATGGACAGGATGTGGTAGCCCGCATGGGCGGGGACGAGTTCATTCTCATTCTGCACGATATCAAAAGTCGTGACGATGTCCGCCTACGCGTTACACGGATCCTGGAATCGATGCGTCCGGCCTTTCTCGTTGGTGGTCAGGAATTGCATGTCACTGCGAGCATCGGTGTGGGCCTCTTCCCGAATGACGGGCAAAGCGCTGATCAGCTCTTGAAGGCTGCGGACGTAGCGCTCTATCGCGCGAAATCAAGCGGTCGGGATCGCTGGCAACTGATGAATAGGGCTGTTGATGGTGCCGCTTTCGAGCAGATTGTGCTTGAATCCCAACTTCGACGTGCCATCGAGTTGGCACAATTCGTCCTTCTCTATCAGCCCCAGGTGAATCTCCGTTCCGGCGAAGTCGTTGGCGTCGAGGCGTTGGTGCGCTGGCATCATCCGGAGTGGGGGGTCATGCCACCGGAACAATTCATTCCTTTGGCCGAAGAGACGGGACTGATCTACGACCTCGGCCTGTGGATCCTAAAGACGGCCTGCGAGGAGCACAGGCGTTGGCGGGAGGTCGGCTTAGGACATCTTAGGCTCGCCGTTAATATGTCGCCCTATCAATTGAAGCGTGGCGGTCTCGAAGAGGACGTTCATCGAATCCTTGACGACACAGGCATGCCGCTAGACCGTCTCGAAGTCGAATTGACCGAGACTGCCCTCATGCAAGAGGGCGAGACGACCAACCTGCTCCAACGCCTTGCTTCCGTTGGGATTAGCGTCGCCCTTGATGATTTCGGAACAGGCTACTCGTCCTTAAGCTATCTGAAACGGTTTCCGATCGACCGCATCAAGATCGATCGATCATTCGTTCGCGACATCAGCGGCAGCCAAAGTGATGGTGCCCTTGCACGGGCTGTGGTGATGCTCGCCCACGGGCTCAATGTCGGCGTGACAGCGGAAGGCGTCGAGACCGCAGCACAACTGAGCCTTCTTCGCCACTTCGGGTGTGACGAAGCGCAAGGCTTCCTTCTCGGCGAGCCGGTGGCAGGCAGCGACCTTCCCACCGTCATAAGTGAGCGTCACCGCCCGCCCCTGGAAAGGATGGCACTGGCCGCGGTCTAGTTCAAACGACACGAGGCTGGTTGACGAAGCATTCAAGTCACGGGTGCGCTACGTCGACCCTCGGAGATCGATAGGCCAAGGTCACGCTGATTGATCTCGCAAATACATGCATCAACCGAGCGACATGTGGGCCTTGTATCCGCTCGCTGGTGAGGGTTACTTCCGCAAGCCCTGTTGCGCGATCCGGTTCGACTTTTCCGCGGCTTCGGCGGCAGCGGCAGCAGCGGCCTCGGCACGCTGCGCAGCATCAGCAGCACGATCGGCAGCTTCGACAGCACGATCAGCGGCAGCGGTGGCTTGCGAAATGCCGTCGGCAGCATTGACCTGGGGATCATTTGCGTCACTCGACGAGCAAGCCGAAACCAACGCCACTGCTCCAAGAGCGCAAGCACCAATAGCGAAATGCCGCATAAAACCCTTCATGAAGTCCTCTCTCGATAGTGCAAACACCAAGATCCCGGCACTCTAGGTCAGCACTTTGGATGAGAATAGCCTAAATTCGCCAGAATTCGCCTGTAAGTTGCCTCTGTGACCATGATGCAACGATGTTATCGATGACAGTCTTACAGAGCTAACGATGAAACCTCACCAGGCTCGGATCGGGCCCGTATCCAAATGGATAAAATCTGACTCGGGATAATAACCGACTCCGCCTTGTGAAAGAGCCAGCGCCCGGTCGCGCACGCCGGTTGTCGCCATCCCTGGCAACCTGATGTCAATCGCCTGACCGCGCATATGAAAACTGTTCGGTGCAACCTTTTCACTTCTTGCGGCTAGCATGGCATTCGTCGCCGGCGTTCGGTAGCCTGAAATGACGTTAATCAGACCGGTATATTCGATGCTACTGGTGAGCTGATGCAGCGTGTTCAGCAGCATTGGGTCGATTGGTTTGATACCGCCGGTTCTGAAATCCCGGAGATGATAACTGATCTGCGCTAAGCCTTCGGGAATGTAGGTGCCGTCGCGCCAATAAACGGCGGTGAGCGATTCATACGTGTGCACATTATAGAGACGGAGCTTGCGCGCTGCCATTGAGGGATAGCTGAGTGCAGCGGCGGGGGCCGATGCCATGAGCGAAACGCAACCCGCCATCGACAAACCTAAAAAACGACGGCGGTTGGGAACCGCGCGCATCACTCGATCAATTTGCACACCTACTCCTCAATGGACACCATTTGCTATGCGCATCCTGTGCGCATTGTTACGACCTTGGCTACTCAGAATCCAGCCACAATCAAAGTTGACCTCGATTTCTTATCGTTATGACCTACTCAAGGACATCTGAAGGTGAAAGGATGGAAGGCTTCTTAGGGGCCAGCAGATAAACAATTTTAGCAAGTTTTCCCTTCTCTTTCACAACCATAGTTATGTAAAAACGTGACTGCAAGCTCTCTAAGCAGAGCCTCGTTTGAACCTGCCCATCTTCTTGGCTCGCCAAAAATGCTAGCGGACTGGATGACTACCGCGCACGGGTTGAACCCGGCTGGCTTTCGGTCCCATTGGCCCTTCATCAGCAGCCAGGGTGTAAAGCACCTCATTGCCAACCTCGAGCACGCCAAAAGCACCATCATCGACGACGTCTTTGTGAAAATAGACATTGAGATGGATTGGCGTTTCGATAAACCCATAGTCCTGTTCAGGATAGAGCTTAATGATGCGAGCATAGGTGGGGCCTTCATGCGTTTTCACCGCATGTCGACTGATTCGAAAATGTTCATCCAGTTGCCGCTCCACGATATCAAAGGCAACGCCAATGACATGGTAGGTATCGCCCTTCGATTCGTGTGCATGCTGCTGCCGCTTTACGACGATGTCTTTGCCGGGCAACCCGAGCTTGATCAGAATTGACAAAAGCCCGCCATGGGCTTGCTTCTGCACCGCCTCGAGAACGACACGGCAGGAGATGATCGAGTCAGCGAACCGCTCCAGACGCGCAATTCGCGCCTTTACACGCGCCTCCATCGGCTCGGAGCGATCCATGTGATGGAAGATAATATCAAGTGGCACCTGCATATGACGGCTCCCCATCGATAGCGGTTAAAACCTGCCTTCGAATCACTCAGACCGTCGCGTCGTCATAGACAGTTGAGGCCGGGACAGGCTTCAACCCCGCATTTACCATGACGTCATTCGACTTACAATTGCATCAGCATTGGTAAAAAAAATCAATGGGTGTGTATTAACTCATTGATCTCGGACGACTTCCTGCTCGTAACCATCAAGTCAAGCGCGCGACACGGGTCCGTAACTCGGTGATCAGTCCGTCCATCCCAATCCGTTCGAGAACGCTGCCGAACTCCGAGCGTTGGGTGATCAGAAGACTAACACCTTCAACAACCAGATCGATGACAAAAAGGCGCTCATTCTTGGCCCGAAGACGCCAATCCACCTGAAGAGCTGCCCCTGCAGGCGGTTCAATCCGGGATCGGACGACGACGTCATTCTTTCCGACAGCACGGGCACCAATGATGGAGAAATGGTCTTTAGCGCCCCCCATATCCGCCCCTGCATAACTCTTGAGGCGAAGCGTAAAGCTCTTCAGGAGATACTCGCGGAACAGCTCAACAAAGGCCTCCCGCTGCTGGATGGTCGCACGACGCCAATATCGACCGATCGTCATACGCGCCAAAAGGCTGAGATCAGTCTGGCTCTCAATCGCCGCCATGAGCCTGCGCTCCTGACCTTGGCTGTCTCGATCCGAACTGATGACCTGAAGAATATGCTCAACGAGACGTCCTACCAGCGCTTTGGCATTCTCGGCGTCCCGTGCCGTCGCGGCCGCGTAGCCTACGCGACTGCCGACGAGCGTACCGAGAACTACGAAAGCCCCCTGGAAGAGCTGTCGGCGCGTTACGGCATTGATGGAAAACTCCATGTCCTACCTACCCCGTCTTGCCCGCACGGCCCCACCATTGGGCGAAGCGTGTCACTCCATGCGAGTGTAGCCAGGGTTGGTTAAAATCGCGTTAATGCCGATCGATGGCCAAGCCGCAATGCTGATTAAGGTCCGACGTCCCGCACATTTCGGCGGAGATTCTTGATCAGACCGCTCACGCCGGACCGCTCGATCACAGCGGCGAACTCCGCACGCTGCGAAACGAGAAGGCTTACTCCCTCGACGACAAGATCGATAATCACGGGGCTGCCCTTAGCCTCACGTAGGCGCCAATCGACCGAAAGCGGCTGCCCATCCGTCGCCACAACTTTTGAGCGGACGAAGATATCCTTTTTTCCGGCCGCTCGGCTTGAAATGATAACAAAATGGCGATCCAAAGGTCCCTCGAGGTCCCGAACGGCTCCCTCGAGTCGGTTGGCTAGGTTGCCGATGACCGATTGGGCAAAGATTGACTGATAGGCATCGCGATCATCGGAACTCAGTGACCGCCAGTATCGTCCAAGTGACAGCCGACTGAGCAGGTCAACATTGGTCCTTGTCACGATCGCTTGCGCTATGCGTCGTTCCCGCGTTTGAGCATCCAACGCTTGCGCTTGGATCGCCCAAATTTCCTCGACCAAGTCACTGACCACTGCCGAAGCTTGTTGGGATGGCTCGTCCGCATGGACTGGTTGCGCCAAAAGAAGAATTGAGCACAAAAGACCCGTATGAGCTGCGCCAATGAGCGTTGCGCAGAACGACCGTTTCGTTGTTTTCATCGCTGAACGTCCTGACCCCGTCCTATTCAGCGCCCCTTTCACTTAAATTGGATCGAGAGCCTAGGCCGGCAACCTGTCTGCCCGCGCACAGCCGGTCACAAGACCGCGCGCAGCCTGTCACGAGGTTCAATGGCTTGCGCCAATTTAGGCTCGTCCTCTGTCCAGGCTGGATCAGCGGGCTAGGTAACGGCGTCAATCTCTTCTTGGGTCAGGAGGCCTGGAACCAGAATCACTGGCAAGCGCATCTTGCCGCTCATTTGACCGATAAGGTAGGTGACCAATGGTCCAGGATCTTCTCGCCCTGCCGCCGTGCCAAGAACCAGCACGGAAATTGCAGGATCCTCATCGATCAGCGCCATCAATTCGTCTCGCCGTGTTCCCTGGCGAACGTGAAGAACCGGCATCTTGCCCACAATCGCTTGAACGCGCTCGGCTTGGGCTTGGAGCTGCTCTTCGGCTTCCTCCCGCGCCTCGTCCTCCATGACGCGTTCGACACCAAGCCAGTGCTGAAATTCTGGCGGCTCAATAACATAGAGCATCGCCACGCGCCCACCGGTTCGATAGGCCCGCTTGCAGGCAAAGTAGAGTGCCGTCTCCATTTCCTCGGTCTGATCGACCACGACAAGAAAGATGCGCTCGCCAGACTTGGCTCCGGCTACACCTTCTTCCTTTGCAGGCTCGACCGATTCTTCCTGTTCGATCATGGCTTAAGCCCTCCGAAAGACTACGCCGGCGAACCAGCCGGCGGCCACGGCGATGAGAATAGCGGCGATACCATAGAGCGCAGAGCGTTGATTAGCGAAGTCAAACACTTCGGCCTCTAGACCTACCTTGCTGATTTGAAGATTGCTACGCTGCGCGCCGGTCACCTGACCATCAACAAACCGAAACACCTCGATCTGGTAGGTTCCCGGCGGAACGTTAGCGGGAAAACTGAACGTCGTTCGAAACAATTTTGGGCCAGGGAAAGTCACGCTCAACGGGTCTTTCGTGAAAAGACCTGCCTTTTGCTTGTTCCGAATAAGCGCTTCGGCGAAAGCATCGACTTCTTCGGCGGTATATCCCTCGGCGTCGACCGGAATCATCGTCAGGTGATCGACACCAAGCCCGAATTGGCTTCGCACCGATGGGGTGGCAATCTCGGCGAGGGATCTTGTCGCTGCAATGGCGAAAAAACTGGGAATATCGGCAAAGGCGATCCGATCGCGATTGACCCAGATGCCGGCAATTCGAGCCTTACGGCGGACATTCTGCTCCTGCCGGGGCCCCTGCATCGTAATGACGATATCGCCTTCGGCATCATCGATAGCGCCAAAGACGACAACATCACCACCGACAAAGGCCGTCGTGATAGCAATCAAACGATCGGAAACATCGGCGGCGAGACCATTGGCGAGTGCCTTCTGGCTGACAAGACCCAGTGCGACAACGGCCACCAGCCAAAGCGAGGGAAAACGGACGCGATGCATCATCAATGTCCCGACGCGCCAAGGGAAAAGAGATCATCGGGCGTCGCAATCAGATCATAGCCAAGCTTTGCGCAAACAGCGAGGACTATGAGGGCAAGAAGAATGCGAATCTGCTCCCCTCTCAGCTTGGCCCCGACGCTCGTCCCGACCTGCGCACCGATGACACCGCCGACAATGAGCGACAAGGCCAAAACGATATCAACGGTCTGATTGTTGACGGCATGCAAGAAGGTTGTGACGGCCGTGACAAAAGCGATTTGAAACAGCGATGTCCCCACCACGACCTGGGTCGGCATGCCGATGACATAGATCATCGCGGGCACCATCAAGAAACCACCGCCGACGCCCATGATCGCTGCAAGAATGCCGACTAAGATGCCAAGAACCAGGGGTGTGAGCGCGCTAATGTAAAGCCGAGACCGCTGGAACCGCATCTTGAACGGCAAGCCGTGGAGCCAGTTGTGATAATGGAGCTTGCGCCGTCGGCCTTTGCCTTGAACGCGGAACCAAGCCCGAACCGACTCGACGAACATCAGACTGCCGACCACACCGAGAAAAATCAGATAGGACAGCGAGATCACAAGATCGATTTGACCGAGCTCGCGCAACTCCTTGAACAACCACACACCAAAGGCAGAACCGATGGCGCCACCGACGATCAATACAACGCCCATTTTGAAATCGACATTGTTCCGGCGCATATGTGCCATCACGGCGGAGCTCGAGGACGCCAGGATCTGGCTGGCCTCCGAGCCGACCGCAACCGCCGGCGGAATGCCGATGAAGATGAGCAGCGGTGTCATGAGAAAACCGCCGCCGACGCCAAAGATACCGGACAAGAAGCCGACGCCGCCGCCCATGGTCAAGAGCAGGAATAGGTTAACTGAAACCTCTGCTATAGGCAGATAGATATCCATAAGAGCGCTCGAATGGAGGCAGGGGCAGGACAAGCCGAAATAGCGTCGACACCATCGCCGCGGGCTCGAACGGCGTCAAGGCATCCTCTCGCAAAAAGCGAGAATTGCGACAAGTCGTTGCGCCTATAACGCCTCGCTCTTGAACGCCGTCACGCTCACGTCGTCGTCGGCGCCAGCTGAGGCTTCCCTTTATGTTGGGTCCGCGCTCGCGTCAAACGCCGAATCGATGGGCAACTGAAGAGCGTTAGCGAGATGATTGGTCCGTCCGGCAAGCGACACGATTCGCAATAGTTCCGCATACATGCCATCGGTCATGCCCTTCGCCCTGGCTGCGGCAGTATGGGAGTGAACACAATAGCTGCAGGCATTGGCGATCGAGACCGCGACATAGATCATTTCCTTGGTGAGTGGATCAATCTCACCAGGCGTCGCCATGACGGCCTTGACGTCGGACCATACCTCTTCAAGCAATGCTGGATCGAAGGCAAGATGCGGCCAGAGATTGTTGATGAAGTCATTGCCGCGGGTTCGCCTTATGTCGTCGAACACGGCTTTGACGCGGGGATCAGCTTCGGGATTGCAAGGAGGGGCGATGGTGGACATGGTCGGCTCATCTCTCCAATTCGATGTTGGACGCCGACCGCAATCAGGCCGTATCTCGGCCCAAATGACGCCGCGTGCCGTGCGCTTGGGCCCTCATTGATAGAGATTGTCGCCTCGTTGCTCCAGCGGAACCCGTCCGGCCCATAAAAAAGACGCAATTCAGCCGGAAATTCGTCGTTAAGCGGAGAGCGACGTTTGACGCCATACCTGGCCATGCTATGTGCTACCCCTAGGCTGAAAATGTCCGCTAAAGCATCAAAAAGCTGGAGGCTCTGAGCTGCCTGTACGTAAACCCATCGCTACGTCCCTGCCGATCGGTGATGAGGTCAAGACGACAACTTGCTATATGTGCGCCTGTCGTTGCGGCATCAAAGTTCATCTGAAAAACGGTGATATCAGGTATATTGAGGGAAATCGGGATCATCCCGTGAACCGAGGCGTGCTCTGCGCCAAAGGGTCAGCGGGGATCATGCAGCACTATGCGCCCGCCCGCCTCACAAAGCCGTTGAAGCGCGTGGGTGCTAGGGGTGACTCGACGTTCGAGGAAATTGAATGGGAAGAGGCTCTGGAAATTGCGACCTCCTGGCTCGATAAGATCAGGGGTGACGATCCTCGAAAGCTTGCTTTTTTCACCGGACGCGACCAAAGCCAAGCACTGACGGGTTGGTGGGCCTCGCAATTTGGCACGCCCAACTACGCGGCCCATGGCGGCTTTTGTTCGGTCAACATGGCAGCTGGTGGCATTTACACCATCGGCGGATCTTTTTGGGAATTCGGCGAGCCCGATTGGGATCGTTGCCGCTACTTCATGATGTTCGGCTGTGCCGAGGATCACGACAGTAATCCTCTGAAGCTTGGCCTCTCCAAGCTCAAAGAGAATGGCGCAAAGTTCGTTTCCGTCAATCCCGTCCGAACCGGCTATTCCGCGATCGCCGACGAATGGCTCGGCATCCGTCCCGGCACTGACGGCCTCTTGATCCTCTCGATGATCCATGAGCTTCTCAAAGCTGGCAAAGTCGATGTCGACTATCTCCTTCGCTATACCAATGCGGCATGGTTGGTCATCCTAGATGAGGGCGCCGCGAACGGCTTGTTCGTACGCACTGAAGATGACAAACCCATCATTTGGGATCGTGAGAAAGACCAGCCCCGCCCGTTCGACGACATCAACGCTAAACCCACGCTCAAAGGGGAAGTGACCCTGGCAAGCGGGCGTAAAGCGGTACCCGTCTTTCATCTCTTGGCCGAACGTTATCTCGATCAGGACTACGCACCAGACCGTGTGGCTGCAGAGACAGGCATCCCAGCGTCGACGATTAGGCGGCTTGCGGCGGAGCTCGCCACCGTCGCGTTCGAACAAGAAGTCGTTATCGATCAACCCTGGACCGATTCATTTGGTCGACGTCATGAGACGATGATCGGTAGGCCGATCGGCATTCACGCCATGCGTGGCATCTCGGCCCACGCCAACGGCTTTCATACCTGCAGAGCGCTTCATCTCTTGCAGGTTCTTTTGGGCAGCATCGATTGCCCTGGCGGTTTCCGCTACAAAGCCCCCTTTCCGAAACCGATACCACCAGCGCCCAAACCTGCAGGTCGGCGTGGCCAAGTCGCGCCGCGTAAGCCCATGCCAGGGCCGCCGCTTGGCTTCCCCAGCGATCCGGAGGATCTCCTCGTCGAGCCCGATGGCTCCCCCCGACGAATCGACAAGGCGTATTCATGGGAAGCCCCTATAGCCGCCCACGGCATGATGCATCTCGTGATCTCGAATGCCTATCGAGGTGATCCCTATCCGATCGACACGCTCTTTATGTACATGGCGAACATGGCCTGGAATTCAGCCATGAATGTCGGCGATACGATTTCGATGCTGACGGAGAAAGACAAGGAGACAGGCGAGTATCGTATACCTCGGATCATCTATTCTGATGCCTATTTCTCCGAGATGGTTGCCTATGCTGATCTGATCCTACCCGATACGACCTATCTCGAGCGTTGGGATTGCATCTCGATGCTTGACCGACCGATTAGTTCTGCCGAGGGGCCAGCAGACTCCATTAGGCAGCCTGTTTTGGCGCCTGACCGCGATGTTCGGCCATTTCAAGATGTGCTCCTTGACCTTGGCGCCCGCCTAGGCCTCCCGGGCATGACGACTGACGATGGAAGCCCGCGCTATCCTGACGGCTATGCCGACTACATCGTTAATCACGAACGGAAACCTGGCGTCGGAAGCCTCATGGGTTGGCGTGGCCATGATGGAACGAAGCCGGGCAAGGGGGAACCCAACCCGAATCAGCTCCAGGCGTATATTGACAACGGCTGCTATTGGCAGGATGAGATCCCGAAAGAGGCCGCCTATTTCAAACATGCCAACCGCGCTTATCTCGACTATGCGACATCCATGGGCTTTATTGACGAACCAGCACCAATCACGATTCAACTTTACAGCGAACCACTCCAAAAGTTTCGCTTAGCGGCCGAAGGCCATGCCACCGTTCAACCGCCAAATCTCCACCGCGAACGCGTCAGCACGTTCTTCGATCCACTCCCATTTTGGTATCCACCATTCGAAGATCTGACCAACGACGAAGCTGAGTTTCCGATGTATGCCATCACCCAGCGGCCGATGGCGATGTACCATAGCTGGGGATCAATGAACGCTTGGCTGCGCCAGATCCACGGAAGTAACCGGCTTTATATGAGCCGAAATCGAGCGAACAATCTTGGCATTAGCGACGATGACTGGGTATGGGTCAGCTCACGCCATGGCAAGATCAAGGCACAAGTGCGGTTGATGGATGGGGTCAACGACGACACGGTTTGGACCTGGAATGCCATCGGCAAACGGCGCGGCGCCTGGAATCTCTCCGAAGATGCGCCTGAATCGCAAAAGGGATTCTTGCTCAATCATCTCATCGACGAACTCCTGCCTGAGCGCGCGAGCGGCTATCGTTATGCGGCCGCTGATCCCGTAACGGGTCAGGCGGCATGGTACGATCTCCGGGTGCGCGTTGAGCGGGCCGACAATGACGCAGAAACGACGTCGTTACCGCAATTTGAGCCCCTTCGCCCACCTCAACGCCGCCCAGCGCCCGCCGGCACGATTCGCTACGGCGCCCGCGAGGATAAGAATGACTAGTCTGCCAAAGCAGCCTCCTACCAAAAGGCTTGGCTTGGTGATCGATCTCGATATCTGCGTCGGTTGCCATGCCTGTGTCGTCAATTGCAAGGAGTGGAACACAGGCGGATATCCAGCCCCGCTGAGTGATCAAGATGCCTACGGCGCTTCAGCACGTGGCGCTTGGCTGAACCGCGTTCACTCCTACGAGATCGATGATGGCCAAGGCGGCCGAACTGTTCACTTTCCGAAGTCCTGTCTCCACTGTGAGAACGCTCACTGCGTTACCGTCTGCCCAACAGGGGCTTCGTATAAGCGAGAAGAGGACGGTATCGTCTTGGTGGACGAAGAACGATGCATCGGCTGCGGCCTCTGTGCATGGGCCTGCCCCTACGGCGCACGCGAATTGGATGGTTCCGAAGGCGTGATGAAGAAGTGCACGCTCTGTATTGATAGAATCTACAACGAAACACTATCACCTGCAGAACAGGAACCAGCATGTGTTGCGACCTGCCCAGCGCGCGCTCGCCATTTCGGAGACTTTGCTGACCCCGGCTCGGCAGTCTCCAAGATGGTCGAAGCGCGTGGCGGCTATGACTTGATGCCAGAATTGGACTACAAGCCAACCAACAAATACTTACCACCCCGGTCGGCACGTGCATTGACCGATAAGATCGGCGCCCCCGAGTCGTTAACGCCAACGGCGGAGGGTGGTTTCTTGGGTTGGTTGGATCGGGTCCTTTCGGATTTCTCTGAAGGCCGGACATGAAGCCAGCACCGTCGATCATTGGCTTTACCACAGCCTCGGGTCTTGGCTATGGCATGCTGTTTGTTCTGGCGATTGGCGCACTTTTAGGGCTTATCCCGAATGAACGTTGGCTTGGCGTGGTCGGTTTTTTTCTCGCGCTGGGGTCGATTACCGGTGGCCTTATGGCGTCAACCTTTCACCTCGGCCATCCGGAACGAGCCTTGTTGGCCTTTAGCCAATGGCGAAGCTCTTGGCTCTCTCGTGAAGGCGTCGCCGCGGTCATCACTTATGTGCCGGCCATCATCTTTGCGGCTGGCTGGATCCTCTTTGAAAGCCAAGGCGGGATCTTCAAGCTCATGGCGATCGCTGCAGCGGCAGGAGCTGCCCTGACCGTCTATTGCACCGGCATGATCTATGCGTCGCTCCCCGCTATCAAAGCCTGGTATCAGCCCCTCACTGCACCGGTGTATCTGGCATTCGCTTTCATGACTGGATCCCTTGCGATTCACTTCGTCATGACAGCATTTGGCATCCCCTCCCTCGCCGTTGGCCTGCTTACCTTAGTTTCGATCGTCATCGCCTTCGGCCTGAAGATCGCGTACTGGCGGATGGTGGAGCAATCGGATAGGCCGACGACTGAGAACGCAACCGGTCTTGGCCATCTCGGCATTGTGCGTCTCCTCGATCCTCCCCATACGCAGACCAACTATCTCCTGGACGAGATGGGCTTTCAAATTGGTCGAAAGCACGCGCGTGTCCTTAGGATGCTAGTGCTTGCCTCAGGTTTGTTTCTCCCGCTGATCCTAACGTTGATCGCACTGACCCTGCAGTCCTGGGTCGCGATCCTTTTGACCCTCGCCGCCGCGGTTGGCGGCATTGTGGGTGTCTTGATCGAACGCTGGCTGTTCTTCGCTGAGGCAAAGCACACGGTCATGCTCTATTATGACGAGCATCACGCACCGTCGTCACAGCCGTCCATATCAGAGAAGACGCTCAAAGAGACGGCTGAAATCACCTTGCCCCCCCTGGAACGCCCGAGACGGAGACGCCCGATCCAAGCCCGGACGCAAAACACCGTCGAAGCCTCCCGAAGCCGCAGCCGATAGACAAGAGCCAGAGCGGCGCAAAGCGACAATCTTCATTGTCTTCGAGAAGAACTGATCAGGTTACGCGATAGCAAAAGCTGAAGAGCAGTCGCTGAAGAGCAGTCGCTGAAGAGCAGTCGCTGAAGAGCAGTCGCTGAAAAGCGGCTCTGACATCGCCGGTAACGCCACTTGGCTGCTGCACGCTGTATCGGTCGAGACTGCCTCTTCTCGCAGATGAACTCGGCTAAGCAGCGGGGCGTTCGATCCCATGAGGCGGTTTGGCGACGGTGATGGTCTTTTTACCAAACTCGGCGACATCTTCTGAAGCATCGCAACAGTAGAGACTGTGCAAAGTCGCTAAGACAGCTGGGGCTTCAGCGCCAGCAACCCTATAATAGATCGTCTGCGACGAACGTCGTGTCCGAACAAGGCCGTCCCGCCGAAGTCGTGCAAGATGCTGGGATAGCGCCGACTGACTAAGGCCAATCGTCTCGACCAGGTCACCGACGGATCGTTCACCCTCGAGCAACGTGCACAAAATCAACAAACGATGCTCGTTACCGAGCGTCTTCAAAAGTCCTGATGCCTCTCTTGCCAGAGGCTGTAGCTCTCGCGAGTTCATTCCGCGTCCCCACGTTCTCGGGTGCCCCAGCGGGATCTCACTTGGTCATGCATCTCTTGTATTGGTCGAATTGCAATGACCGAATAAACCAAGACATAGTCCGGTCCTCACAGCCTTTCCAGTGTGGAACCGCCGACGGCAGCGCTGTGTCCAAGAACTGTTGCTTCAAAGCTACGGTCAGAGGCTGTCCGCAAAGGCACCTCCCGCAACTCAAGATTGATCCGCCCCAAAGGCCCAGACGAGATTGCGGCCAGTATCAAGAAACTTGGCGGGATCGTAGGGTTCGCCGTCTAAACGCACCTCATAGTGCAGATGACGCCCCGTACTGCGACCGGTGCTGCCGATGACGCCGATCACATCTCGGTAGGAGACATCTTGGCCGACAGCAACAGTAACCTCTTTCATGTGACCAAAACGTGTGGTGACGCCCATCCCATGATCAATCTCGACGGTGTTCCCATAGGGGCCAAGCGGCCCTGCATGGGTAACGCGCCCCGGCGCCGTTGCTCTGATTTTCGAATTAGGTGCCGCGCCGAAATCAAGACCACCATGAAACGCTAATTCACCGGTAATCGGATCGCTGCGTTTTCCGAACGAACTCGTCAACGTGTAGTGATCAAGCGGTACGCCCAGTGGCAATGTTCGTGCCAAGGTTTGTAAAGCGACCAGCCGCTGAATATCACCGGTGATCGTATCGACCGGCTTGGCCGTACCGGTTTCGGCGCCGGCGAGTTGAAAGGGGCCTCCTTGACCAAGTTCAATGTCGCCAGCTCTGGCAATCAAGAGGTTGAGGTCCAAGCCCGTTTGCAAAAACAACTGTTCAAGAGCTTCCGAACGCCCAAGCGCCCAATCCTTGAGCCAAAGCTGCGCACCTTCATTTTGCTGGTCTTGAAGCTCACTCTCGAGTTTTGTCAGGCGCCAGCGCAAGCCCATCTCGACCCGCTCACCAGCATCTCGCTGTTGGCTGATCTCCGTCAATTGGGCTTCAGCAGCGTCAAGTCGTTGCTTTAGATCGACCTTTTCCGCAACGGCATTGGCGAGAAGACTCTCCGTTTCGCTGATGGAGGATTCGAACGTCGAGATCAACTGATTGGCGGCCTGCCGCTGCATTTCGATCTGCTTGAGCTGCCCCTCTTGCCGCTCAAGCTGTGAGATCAGCGTGTGGCGAAGCGTCCGCATCGCATGGATGGCGCCACGCTGCTGATCGCCTGCATCTTCAAAATTTTTAATCTCATCGAGAAAGGCGACCTGTGACTCCTGAGCGTCGGCGAGCATGCGTTTATACGTCAATTCGAAATGCTTGACGTCATCAACCGTTTCAGTCCAAAGGCCATAGGCTTTTACATAGGCAATGTTGGTGATGGTTCCCCAAGCTGAAATCACGCATAGGACAACGGCCGCTGCTAACGTCCAGCGGTAAGAATGGAACCAGCGCCCTGGTCGGGTACTCAGGGCAATATCACCAAGCCGACGCAAGAGCGTCATGACAAATTTCATTCGTTAGACCCCACCTCTGTCCCGCTCCAGACGAACTCCCTCATTCTGGGACAGGCGCGGCGCTCAACGGCTCGCGGACTATTGATAAGCCTCTATTTGGAGCCGAAATTACGGCGCGGATTATGTTAAGGAAGGTCGCAAGGGGCAAGGTGCATTTTCCCGATCACCCAAAAAAAAGGGCTTATGCGCCAATTTTTACGCTCCCAACCCAGAATAATGGACCTCCCAAGAAGGCATACCAGAAGGCACATGACCTTGAGTTGCAGTGCCAAATCCCAGTTGAAGGACGACAATCGTTGTCGATGCGCAACAGCCTGCTACCGTCAAAATCGGAGCCAGATCGACCGAGCTACCCCAAAGGCCTCGCAACTCTTGGATACCGTGACCAAACCTGATCTCTTGAGAGGAGGGCGTCAGGCGGCTAAGTAGCCGTTTCAACAAGAAACGTCGACGAGTGAAGGGAAAGCACATCCATGGCGGGCGACAGACTGATTTTCCAGCTAGGCACCAACAACTGGCAACGCGGCGGCGAGTTTGCCCCAGGCTCTGGAATTTTGCATGAAGCCCATCACCACGCCTATAATAGCTTACCGGGGACCAAGAGTTATTCCGTCTATCCGTCAAGAACCCAGAGGTTTGAGGAAGAGGACGTCCGAGTTTTTGCCCTCGACCACGACATTCCTATCTGTGAGTCAATCTCACCTGTGAGCAGCTATCGCTGGCACGGTATGAGCGACGAGGACATCAGCGCCTACCGTACCAGGCTGACGGCCGAAGTCAGTGCATGGATGGACGATATCGAGGCCCAGTCAGGCACAACGTTCGAGCTTGCCATTGCCCATCACACCTTTTTAAACCCCGTCGTAATGCGCGACATCATCCGATCACGGTTGGCCAATGGTCGTCCTGGCATGCCGCTTTTATGCTTTGCCCACGGTACCGCACTCAAGATGTATGCCAATGAGCGACGTGGCGATCAGCCCAACGAGTTTCCCTTGCGCTTTCTTCCCATGATCGAACAAGAGCGCATCTTCAACTATGGTGATCCGGGTGGGACGGTTGATCTGGCTGCCGCGATTTCCACCCAGCAAGTCGATGCGCTCGTCGATATCTTCCCAGCCTTCCCGCGCGAACGTGTCATTCTCTCACCCAATGGATACAATCAGGCAATTTTTCAGCCGAGAGTAGGTGAGGACGCGCCCCTCTCCGAGCGAACGACTCTCTTGTCCGACTTCGAAACACAGCCTTACCAAGGGAGTCCTCATGGGGTTCGCCGAGTTGAGGGTGATTTTGATGGCGTCGTGGTGTTTTGCGGCAAGTTCGCTGACTGGAAACGATTGGATGTACTCCTGCATGCTGCCTCCATCTATGAAAAGACATCACCGCGCATCGCCACGTTAATTGTCGGATCGGGTCCTCATGAGGACCAGGTTAAGATGCAAAATCTCGCCCTCGATCAGCTTGGCCTGAAGGACGCATATTTTCTTGGCCCGCGCGGGCAGGATGAACTGGCTCTTCTGTTCAGCGCAGCAGACGTCGGTTGCTTTCCATCAAAGAACGAGCCGTTTGGCCTGGTTTTCATTGAATGCATGGCCTGCGGCACTCCCGTCATCGGTGCCAATTCCGGCGGCCCCCGCGATTTCGTGACCTCTGATGTCGGCGAACTCGTTCGCGAATCCGACGATAAGACCGAACTTGCCTCTTCACTCGCCGATTCAGTGCGCTCAGCTATCAATCAAAAATGGAAAGGCAAAAAGGGCCCGAAGGCTGCCCATTTAGCCCGTCGGGACTTTAGTGTCGTTGCTCAGGTGCAAGCCCTCTTGGACGCTGTCGATCGGCTATGTGACTAGACAAAAGGTGAGATCGCGAGGTCACGGCGACGCCCGTGCCTGCGATAAACTTAGCCCTCGGTCGGACGGATGATCCAATCACAGGTCTCATCTCTTTTTGAACCGAGGGCCAAAGTCAACATGACCAAATCGACGCATATCCAGCAACGCACGCGTCTATGTCATCAAACTCCGCCTAGGGGCCTGCGCAGGTGCAGGTTCGAAGAAATCGCCGACCTTAAAGTTGACCTCCCCGGTCACGCCAGCGACATCACAGGCCGATCGAAAAAGGCCACTGATCACTTGCTGATCTTGAGCTGACAGTACGCTGTCATTGCGCATCAGAAGATCAAAGCGCTTGCCCTGACACAGCACATCAATTTGACATCTCCCAAGCTGACTGAACGAAACATCGAACACAGCACGCTGGATGTCCTCCTGTTCCATTTCCTGTGAGGGACTTTGATCTTCTGGGTCCAAGGTTTGATCGCGAACATAGAGGATCACAGCCTGCGCTTGATCATGGCCAAACGGAAGTGTTGTGCTTCTCCACCCCTCGGCCACGGGCTCCATCGAGGCACCGCGTACGTCGCGCATCAGCCCTTGAATCTTGTCTTGCTGTGACTCCGACAGGAGATGTTGTTGTTGGGATGACGTCGCGTCATTCTCTGACACTGACCCGTCTTCCAAATGCAGAAGGTTCAAAAAATTCGACGCGAGATGCCGATCGGGCATAGGAAGCTGCCGCTTCGGTTCTGAGCCTCCTTCGGCATCACGAAATCTGCTGGCCTGATCAATATTGTCGAGGATATCGATCAGCTGGTTAAGCAATGTGGCTCGTGTCTCTCCCCCCTGCCCTTGAGTCGATGCTGCGACGGCAACCGGGCTCGAAGAAAACGTTGCTTGGAGCGTCGTGCCAAGCGGCAGATCGAGAGGTTGCTCAACCTTGAAAAGCTGCCCTTCGGCTTTGAGAACCATATTTTCACCGGATGTCCGCACGACAACAACCGCCGTTGTTGCAAGACCACGGTCATGGCCTGGCCTTGAATCTATGCGCGATGCTGTTGGCAACGCAGCATCGGATGAAGGGGCTGAGCTACCGCTCGATCCGGCCGACAGGGATGGCGTCGCCGTCCCCAAAGACGGCTTGGCGGATGGCGATGGTGGTTGCTCGACCGATGACGGCGGGGAAGTCGCTGCCCCCCCAGGACCAGCGGCGTCAAGCCGCGTATGACTTCCCGCGACAGCCTGTTTGAGGCTCGATAACAAAGACACCGCCGATGCAGCAAAGGACGTTGATAGGCTCGGTCTTGGCTCGGTCCGGGTCAGTGCCTGACCTTCAGCATGAACCACTTTCACGCCGTCAGCCTGACGATGAGTATCCCCAACGGACTGACTACTCATCTGCGGCGCCGGCTTGCTCGGGTCGACGGCTCGATTGGGAAGGATCCCAGTTTCTTCCGACGGCGGGTTGACCGTCGGGCCAACCGATCCCTGATTGGGTGTCGACGACACGGGCCTAACCTGCTCACTGACCTGCTTTGAAACAGTTCGTGACTGTTCCAATGCCGCCTCTGTATTTGGAATTCCCTCAGGCTTGCCCAAGCCGGATTGGGGATGCGCGCTCGACGTCGCCGTTTGTAAAAGGACCGATTGGCTCGGACCGACAACCTTCCCCTGAGCATTCAACGGGGCAACATTGACCTCAATCGTCCCCTTTTGAACGATCGTATCAGCCGCCGCAGGGGACACAGTTGACGGCGCGGTGAGCCTAGCCGCGATCGGCCTCTCAAGAGGACGATCGTCTTGCGCTAAGATCCTGACCTCTCCGTGCCCGGCTGTCGACGAGCCAGTCGTCTGAAGCGTCAGTGTCCGGGCATCACCCAGTTTGGAAGGCGACGTCAGATGAAAGGTTTCCTGCCCAATCGAGACCGATAATCCGTGACGGGTTGGCCCCAAGACCTTGGCTGTCACCTTGTCACCAGCGGCAAGGCTGGACAACGGGACTTGAGTTGCTGATTGAATTAGCTTGCCATGTCCACCGACCAACATCAGCGACCCGCTTTCCACGTGAGGAACGTCTTAGCCATGGCGGAAATATCTCTGGCAGCGTCACTCCGGGGATAACATTCCAGCAATGCCGTCTGCCGGCTGATGGCCTCAGGGACGCGCCTATCGCGACGGATCACGCCTAGCTGGTTTGGCTTCACATCCAAAAAGCGCTCACAGACTCGGACAAGTCCAGCAAGTGTTTCAAAGCCAGTCTGTTCATGCTCCGCGAAATTGCAGATCAATCCGGGGACACGCAGTTTGTTGGTCCGCCTCATTGCTTTGATGAGCGCATAGGCGTCGGTCATCGCGGTTGGCTCGCCAGTTGTGACAATGATCGGATAGTCGGCGCGGAGCATGAGCTCGCGAATGCCAAGCTCAAGGCCAGTTGGGAGATCGAGAATGACAAAGTCATAGGCGCTCGCGATGTGATCGAGTTCGCCAAGCATCCATGTTACGATTGATGCATCCAGACCATGCAGATAATTCGCCTCGGCGCGGCCAGATACAACATCAAAGCCTAGCGAATCCAATGGCTTGACGACCTGGGAAAACGCAACATTTCCCAGATAAGCATGCTGGAGATCGACGCTGGGGCGGAGACCCAGTTGGACGTCGACATTCGCTAAACCGACATCGCAGTCAACCAAGAGCACCCGTCTATTCAGCCGAGCAAGGGCATGGCTGAGGCTGACCGAGGTCCAGGTCTTACCAACACCACCTTTCCCAGACGCGATGGCAAGAATACGTTTCATCGACGCGCCTCCCGACCGATTGACGCGCGATAACGGCGGAGCAATAGCCTCGCCAAACCGTCTGCACTCAACTCGCACAACCCATTACCGATTGTCGGGCCAATACCGGCAAAGGTAAAGGCGAGCCCGGTCTCGGCAGCAGCCAACACCCCCCCTAAACGTCTCGCGACATCCAGCTTGGTGACCACCATAGCGCGTGCGCCAAGAGCGACATAGTTTCGGGCAATTTCGGCCGTGTCGGCATATCCCTGCCCCGCTGGCAGCGTCACCAGCAGCTCCACTCCTGCACGAGAAACGAGCGTTGAGACCGTGCCAAGATCCGAGGGATCAAAGGGGTTTGTCGCGATGCTATCCACGAGGATCACGTCGCTTTTGCTCGCCGCAATTAAGCTCGGAAGGGATGATGGAGATGCGACCGACGTTGGCGACAACTCGAGCGGCGACAACAATGTTGTTAGTTGATCTAGACTGCCTGCACGGCTGACATCGAGCGAGAAGACATCCACGGAATGGCCTGCCAAAACCTGCGCAGCAGCGATTTTCGCCAGAGTTACCGTTTTGCCGCTTCCTGGCGGACCGGAAAACATGAGAGGTCTCGAAAATTGAGGGAGAGACGTGTCGAAGTGAAACAGTGCGCGCATCAGCGTTTTGACAATCAGCTCGGGTTCCGCCGGCGCCAACTCGCTGAGTACGGATTCGATTCTTCCGTCACTGTTGAGAGGCCACTCGTGGAAGTCGATGAGCGCTTGAAGCCATTCAAGACTCGTTGGACGTTCGCTAGGAACAAGGACGTCATTCAAATCAACGGAGTCGTTGTTGATGGCCCCGGTCACACTGACCTGGCCGTCATCGAGTGTTTTGGTGGACAGTAGAATAGCATCTTCACCGAGTTTGCTTCGCAGGTCAGACATTGCCCGTTGAGCGTTGGGGGCAAGAAAGCTCACGATCCGCATAGGGCCAGCCTTCTCTTAGACCTGACCCAAGGTGCGGATGCGAGCCTTGGCATGGATCTCGTTCTGTGAAAGGACCACAGTCGATGGCCGGAAGCGCTCGATGATTGACCGTACATACGGTCGAATGGCCGGACTCGTGACGAGAACCGGGAGTTCCCCACGCATGGCTTGCTGCTCGAAGCGTTCTTGCAGCTGGGCCATAAAATCCTGCAACTGAGAAGGCGCCATAGCGAGTTGACGTTCATCGCCTTGTCCGACAAGCGCCTCGGAAAACGCCTGCTCCCAAACGGCGGATAACGTGACGATAGGGATGTAGCCCGCTTCCGAGGTGTTCGCGTTACTAATCTGGCGGGCCATATGCGATCGGACATATTCGGTGATGACAATTGTGTTCTGGCTATTGCCGACGACATCGCCGATCGCCTCGATGATGAGCGGCAGATCCCTAATCGAGATTCGCTCGGCAAGCAGAGCTTGCAGGACTCGTTGTATGGCACCGATACTAATTTTGGCCGGTACCATGTCATCCACATACTTCTGATAGTCCCTCGGCAACTCGTCTAACAGTTTTTGTGTTTCTGCATAACTTAGCAGCTCGGAGACATTGTCCTTGATGATCTCCGTAATGTGCGTTGTCAGAACTGTCGAAGGATCAACGACGGTGTAACCCCGAAAGTTGGCCTCCTCCCGAACAGACTCAGCGACCCATTTTGCCGGGAGTCCAAATGTAGGCTCTGTCGTTTCTTCGCCTGGAAGGGAGATTTTCTCGCCTCGCGGATCCATGATCAGCAACATGCCTGAGCGCAGATCACCACGGCCCGCTTCAATCTCTTTCATTTTGATTGCGTAATTGTTGGCTGGCAGCTGAATATTATCTTGAATTCGCACCGGCGGCATAATGAAGCCCAAATCGGTCGCAAGTTGCCGCCTTAGTGCTTTGATCTGGTCGGTCAGCTTCGGCCCATCACCCTCACCAATTAAACCAAGCAATCCATAGCCAAGCTCAAGGCGCAGTGGATCGATGGCCAGTGATGCGCCAATCATCTCCTCTTGGGGCGGTTCTGCCTCTTCGGGTATGTCGGGTGGCTCCAACAACGCCTCTTCTGCTGCTTTCGAAAGTCGCCAGGCTGTAAGCCCGCTGACAACGGCTAAGGTCGCAAAAGGAAACATCGGCAAACCAGGCATAAGAGCCAGCACTGTCAGCAAACCGCTGGTGGTCACCATGGTTCTCGGATGCGCGCCGATTTGCCCAAAGAGTGCCTTGTCCGTACGTCCAGAAATCCCCGCCTTCGAAACCAATAGGCCGGCAGCCGTCGACACAATCAACGCGGGAATCTGCGAGACGAGGCCGTCACCGACGGTGAGAAATGTGTAGCTCTGTGCGGCCTGACTAAAGCTAATCCCAATCTGACCAACACCTATGATGAGACCGCCAATCAGGTTGATAAAGGTTATCATAAGACCGGCGACGGCATCGCCCCGGACGAACTTGGAAGCGCCATCCATGGCGCCATAGAAGCTGCTTTCTGCTTCGAGTTCGCGCCGCCTTAGCTTGGCTTCCTCCTCATTGATCAGCCCGGCCGATAGATCGGCATCGATGGCCATTTGCTTGCCTGGCATCGCATCGAGCGAGAACCGAGCCGAGACTTCCGCGATGCGTCCCGAACCCTTGGTGATCACAACGAAATTGACGATGACAAGAATGGCGAAAACAATCAGGCCAATCACAAAGTTGCCCTGCATGATGAAACCGCCAAAAGCTTCGATCATGCGGCCTGCTGCAGCGGTTCCTTCATGTCCTGAGGCGAGAATCAGCCTGGTCGACGCCAGGTTCAACGCAAGCCGCAACATGGTCGCAATGAGAAGCACTGTCGGGAACGAGCTGAAATGCAACGGCTTTTCGATGAAAAGCGACGTTAGGAGTACCAACACAGAGAACGTGATGGAAATTGCCAAAAGCAAGTCCAGCATCAAGCTGGGCATTGGCAGAATCAGAACGACAAGAATACCAAGAACGCCCAATGCGAGCGCGATGTCGCCATGCTTCAGGCTATCAACGATGCGAGATATCAGCGAGCCGCTGGCTATTTGTGCCTCAGAAGCCATGGCATTCTTAGGATGCTGCGAACGTCAGCATAGTCATTGCCAGTCCGCGATGGAATCGCTTCCTGCCGATCCCGGCTGCGGAATGGGAACCCCTTCATCACTATATTGCTTGAGCTTGTTGCGAAGCGTCCGAATCGATATGCCGAGAATGGTTGCGGCCCGTGTGCGGTTGCCGAGTGTATGCGCCAATGTCTCGACGATCAGCCTCTTTTCCACTTCAGCCACGGATTTCCCGACGAGAGCCGATGGTCCATCATCCAGGTCGCTATCAGACAGAGAGGGCGGGCTGCCGGTGTCAGGTAGGACGATGGCTTCCGGCCCGATCATATCGCCCCTCGAGAGCAAGACAGCACGGTGAACACAGTTTTCGAGTTCACGAACGTTACCCGGCCATTGGTGCCGGCGAAGCTGCTCCAAGGCGTCGTCATGGAGTCCTTTAACGGGCAAGCTGTTGGCTGTTGAATACCGTTCGATAAAGAGGCGACAGAGAGGGAGTATATCAGCTAGCCGTTCGCGCAGCGGCGGCAATTCGAGCTGCACGACATTGAGACGGAAAAAGAGATCTTCTCGAAAATTGCCGGCTCGAACCTCCGCCGGTAAGTCGCGGTTACTCGTTGCCAGAAGCCGAATATCCACTTTAATGGGTCGACTGCCACCGACCCGATCGATCTCGCGCTCCTGCAAAGCACGCAAAAGCTTCGCCTGCAGCCGCGGCTCCATCTCGCTGATCTCATCAAGGAGAAGCGTACCACCGTCGGCTTCCTCAAACTTGCCGATCCTACGCGTGCTGGCGCCGGTGAATGCCCCTTTTTCGTGCCCAAATAATTCCGACTCCAAGAGGTTGTCGGGAATGGCCGCACAGTTAACGGAGATCAGACGTTTTGCGTGACGACGACTGTGTTGATGAATATAGCGCGCGACCATTTCTTTGCCGGTACCACTC
The DNA here is from genome assembly GCA_028285265.1 of Geminicoccaceae bacterium. GTDB lineage: Bacteria > Pseudomonadota > Alphaproteobacteria > Geminicoccales > Geminicoccaceae > JANQPX01. The sequence continues at coordinate 76,974 of JANQPX010000053.1, read as the reverse complement.
TCTCCCGTGATCAACACGCTGGCGTCGGATGGGGCCACTTGCTTTGCGACAGCAAGGACCTTCTTGGTAGCGGGATCTACAAAAACAAATGAATCCTGTTCGCTTGTAATCGAGCAAAAGATAGCCGCGATTAAGTCTTCGTCGGGCGGCAAAGGTAGGAATTCGGTTGCGCCAGCCCGAACCGCCCGAACCGCCGTTCTGGCGTCCGTATCAATGCCATAGGCAATAATCGGGACGGCAACACGCTCCTCATCGAGTTTTCGGGTCAGACCTTCGATGTCAAAGGTGACGTCAACCAGCAACAGATCGGTGGATATCCCCGAGCGAAGGATCGCGAGCGCTTCACCGAGCGAATCCAGACGACGGATACTGGCCCCCTTAGCCGCCGCCATCGAGCAGGCACAGGTGACTTCGGCGCGGCTTTGTCCAACTAGAAGGACATCCATGTCACACCCTCTCCGAGAGTATCTGCAGACAACACAAGACAACGCTGCAACTAACCATCGCTTTTGATGATTTCCGTCATCGTGACGCCGATGCGCTCGTCGACAATCACAATTTCACCTTTTGCAATGAGACGATTATTCACAACGATATCAATGGACTCACCGACTTTACGATCGAGCTCCAAAATTGCGCCGCGTCCAAGTCGAATGAGCTGGCTGATCGGCATGGAGGTTTTGCCCAACACCGCCGAGACCTGAACCGGAACGTCATAGATCGCACCCGACGAGCCCAAGGCATCATCGGTCTCACTGTCTCCGAAGGAGACCTCCTCATCCAACGGAAAGGCGTCGGAGGCGACTTCGATGTCATCGTCCATCGACTCATCCGCGCTGGTCAATTCATCCAAATCGAGTTTGTCAGGCTCATTGCTCATACGACTACTCACTCTTTCCTAAGCGCGAATTGTCGACAGGTCCGAGATCGTCAAAAGGCGCCTCCGGACTCGACGTAAAGACGTTATCGTTCTGGATATCTTCAGTGCGGGTTTCGCCGCCTTCACCAAGCCAGTGAGCGACGACATCAGAGGCCTCCGCATAGAGAGTCTGCCAATCATGATCGATGACCCCGCCTTGCCAACGAAGCGCGACTCCGCCAGCAGCGACAGCTGGATCGGCGATCGATTTCACGTCAGCTGATAAACCAACCTGGTTCGTGATATCGGCTAAGATCGCTTCACCAGCGGCGGCTTCATCAGGCGAAAAACGCACCTCGATCGATGGCTCTGTCGCAAGACGAGACAGCGAACCCTTCAAGATCTCAGAGATATCGGCGAGTGGACATCGTTCGAGGGCATGGGGAATGACAGTCTTCGCGAGAGCCGTTGCTAGCCTTTGACTGACGAGAGCATAGGCTGCGACAATCTCCTCAAAGGCACCTCGTTGCCGTTCGAGTTGGCCGCCAATGGCCGCCATCAATTCGCAACGGCGTTGTTCGATATCGTTCGCCATGGCTTGGCGTGTTGCCGCCTCAGCCTCGGCTGAGGCCTGCTGCCGAGCCTCGTTGACCGCCGCAGCCATGTCGTCCGCCGTATAGAGTAGCTTTGGCGACTCATCATCCTCAGGTTCAGAGACCCAAGGCGTAAAGCCTTCCGAGCCGGATTGGACGTCGCTCGGTGGGCCCTGTTCGCCGGGCTGAGACGTGAGGGCACGATCGAGTGCTCTACGGGGTGGCCTTTCACCCAGTTCCTCGTAAGCGAATTGTGTCGCAGAAGAGGTCATGAGATCATGTCATCGTCGTTGTCGGCGGCAATCGTTATCTCACCGCTGTCAATCAATGCCTTGGCACCGATTACAATCTCGGACTGCGCTTCTTCCACGTCCTTGACGCGGACGGGGCCCATATTCTCCATGTCCTCACGCAGGATCTTCGCCGCACGTTCCGACATATTGGCAAAGAAGAGCTCTTTGAGTTCGTCCTTCGCCCCCTTAAGCGCTAGACCGAGACGAGAATTGTCGACGTTCCGAAGCAACAACTGAACGGCCTGCGCATCGAGTTTGGCAAGATCGTCGAACGTGAACATGAGTGCCCGGATCAACTCGGCAGATTCTTTGTTCCGCTCGTCTAGCATATCGAGGAACGACGTCTCCGTTGTACGGTCGAAGTAATTGAAGATCTCGGCCATGACCTCATGCTGATCGCGAGCCGCCTTCCCCGTTGCATTGGTCATGAACTCGACACGCAAGAGGTTCTCGACATCGGTCATGATCTCATCTTGAACCAATTCAAGACGCAGCATGCGCATCATGGCCTCGATAGCCACTTCGCTAGGCAGCTGAGACATCACGCGAGCCGCCTGGTCCGTTCGGATTTTTGACAAGACCACTGCGATCGTTTGCGGGTATTCGTTCTTCAGAAAGTTGACGAGGAGATTGTCGTCGACCTTACTCAGTTTCTCCCAAACATTCCCGCCGGGATGCTCGCCGATACTCTTCATGATGAGCGCGGCTTTGTCCTCGTCTAGGATGTTGCTGAGAAGCTGCTTTGCCGTCTCATAGGATCCAACAACACCAAAACCTGCTCCCATCATCGATGTGAACTCACGTAGCAGCATATCGACGTCGGCGCCTTGAACTCGCCCGAGGTCGGTCATCTCCTGCGTAATCGTCTTGATCTCGTCAATCGCCAAGCGTTCCGATAGAAGGCGTGCATGATTTTCACCAATCACCAGCATCAGCATTGCAGCCTTTTTCAGGCCGCCGAACCTATTGAAAACCTGGATTTCCGTATCCCGGATCGACGCGAGGCTGCTATCTTCCATCTCTTCGATTTTAACCAAAGCGCCCCCCCGTTTCCTGATTGATCCATTGCTTTACGATGGCTGCCGCATCTTCCGGACGGGCTTCGATGACGTCTCGGGCCTGCTGAATCAATGCCACACGTAAAGGATCGTTGAGGCCCGGTATTTCAGGACCTGATCCCTCCTCAGATCCATCGGAAGAGCCATCGCCTGCTGCCGCGATCTGGGATATCACCTGGCCATTTTCATCGACGATCGCCGGCAAATTCTCGCCGCCCGGCCCGGTGCCATCAGCCCCAAGCGCGCCGGCGCTGGTATCGAGTGTGACCGGGTCCGGCATGAGCTTTGCCATCGCTGGACGAACGACGAGGAAGATGGCGATCAAGGCAAGGATCAACATGACGCCAAGCTCGATCAATCGAAGAATATCATTCTTGGTGAAATCAAATAACGAGGTCTCGATATCCTCCATATCGGGCTCGGCAAACGGCATGTTTCTGACCTCAACCGTGTCTCCGCGGTTGGGATCGAAGCCGATTGCGGACCGAACCAACGTGGCCATCTCCTCCAGTTCTTGTTGATCGAGGGGGGAATCGGCCAGCTGTTCACCGTCAGCACTCACCCGCTCACGCCCACCAACCAAAACCGCCACCGAAAGCCGTTTAACCTCACCGCCAACCTGTGTGTGATTGCGGACGGTTCGCGAAATCTCATAGTTCACGGTCTCTTCGGTGCGGACGATGTTTTCGTTGTTCGTGCTCCCTCCGCCGCCATCAACGCCAGCATTGGGCAGGTTGTTCCCGACTGTCACGGCGCCGTCGTTATTTTGTTCCGCTCGATCCGTCTGCTCTTCAATCGCTTGCGTGCTGCGCACCACCTGGCCATCAGGATCAAACGTTTCTTCCATCATGGTGACCTGATCGAAGTCCATCTCGGCATTCACCTCAGCATGGACTCGGCCGGGCCCCAGAGATCGCTCCAAAAGTTGCTCGATGACATGTTTGAGACGGGTCTCATAGGCAATGCGATACTCGTCAGCGTGGGTAGCAAGACCACCAGCAAGGGCTGCGTCACCACCTTTCACGAGAAGCGTGCCTCGATCATCAACGAGCGTAATGCGATCAGGCTGCAGCCCTGGAACGGCTGCGGCGACAAGATGCTGAACGGCAGCCGTCTGCCGCTTGTTCAGGCGTCGGCCACCAAACATGCGGAGCGTGACTGAAGCACTCGGCTCGACTTGATCTCGACGGAAGAGCTCTCGCTTGGGCAACACCAAATGGACGCGCGCGGCTTTGACGTCCTTCAACGCCGAAATGGTGCGGCTCAGTTCCCCTTCGAGGGCACGCCGTTGATTGACATTGGCGAGGAACGTCGTGGTCCCTAAGGCGCCTGCCTGGTCAAAGATCTCATCGCCGACAGAGCCGCCGCGCGGAAGACCTTCCTCAGCCATGGACATCCGCAGCCGCGCAATGCGATCTGCAGGAACCAAAATGCCTTCGCCGGCGCCATGAAGCTCATAGGGTACATCCATCGCCTCAAGTCGATCGATGATTTCCGAACTGTCTTCGAGATCGAGCCCACCATAGAGCAAGCCGTAGTGAGGCTCGGCGATCTGCAAGGCAAGATAGGCAAAAAAACCGAGAAGGCCGACGAGCGTAACACCAAGACCAATCATCTGGCCCGGCGTGAAGCGCGTCAGCGTTTCAAGAAAGGACGCCATCCCTCCGTCAGGCCGCGCAGGCGCGGCCTGGTCAGGAGGGGTCGGCAGATCTGCGGTCGTTTCGCTCATGACCTCGTCGGCTTGAGACTGCAATGAAAAACATGAAGCAGTCTTCAAACTAGGAGGTCAGTGTTAATAACCCGTTAACCGAGGAAATTTTTGCCCAACACTGGGCAGATATTTCCGATTCAAATATTGCGATCAGTTGTTCAAAATAATTCTTTAGCGAAAATCTTGAATTCGGGTAACACGAAGACCACCAAGACCGTGTTTATCAATCGCGGCTTCCCAGCCGACAAATTCTTCGGTGGAAAGGTTGTAGCGCTTGCAGGCTTCCTCCAGCGTGAGAAGCTGGGCGCGGACAGCCGCCACGACTTCGGCCTTGCGTCTGGCGACCCAGCGCTTGGTCTCTGGCGGTGGCAAATCATCCAACGTCAAGAGCTTACCATCAGGCCCAACGACCCGGCGCGTTTCCATATTTGTCGCCTCTTCCGGACGGGTTGTTGACATCACTTCGTCTCCATCTCCCTCAAGGGCATTTGATCGGAGTATCCCCGATTTCCTCTAAAAAAGTCTAAAGACTAGGACAATAGAGGAGCCGGGCCACGCCCAATATGAAGTAGCCCGACATCAAATCTATCTGTTCAACCTGATAAGCTCATCCAACATCTCATCGGTTGTTGTGATGATCCTAGCATTGGCCGAGTAAGCCCGTTGGGTCACAATCATCTTGGTGAACTCATCGGCAATGTCGACATTTGCGGCCTCGAGCGAAGACGCTGAAATTTGCCCAGCTCCGCCAACACCTGCCTCGCGCAAATTGAAGGTACCCGAGGCAACAGTCTCATTGAACACGTTGCCAGTTCTCGGGTTTAGCGCTAACGGATTAGCAAAAGTCGCAATCGGCAGCTTATAAAGCTTCTTCTGTTCGCCATTCGAGAACGAAGCGATGACAAAGCCCTCGTCACTAATGCTAACTCCGTTCAATTGGCCCACATCAGCACCGTTTTGATTAGCAAAAACGACATTGAAGTTAGCAGCGAATTGGGAAAGGCCGTTGGTTTCACCGACCGTACCGAAGTCGACTGTGATTTCGCTGTTACTTGCGCCATCGGCGTCCAACCAATCAATACCAACGGGTGCATTTGCCGTCGCGGCGGGGATCAATGGAGTAATGCTGATCGATGCAGGTGCGCCGGTACCAGCGAAAGTAACTGTTCCAGAAGCGAGTAATCCGTTGGGATGAGTAGCGGTCTCAATCTCAGCGTCATCAGCGTAGACTTCGACTTGCCATGTTGATGTTGCGGTGTCCTTAAGGAAACCAATCGTGAGGCTGTGGGGACGCCCCAACGAGTCGAATACCTGGATGTTCCGAGAAAAGTGAGGCTGAACGCCGGATGCACCGTTCGAATTGAAGTAGTCTGCCATTTCGCCGGCCGTATAAGCAACACCGTGAGGTGTTTGCGATGCATCAAGATTAGCGCCAATATCAATGTTCGTCGTTGCGGTCGCCGTACCGTTCACCAACCGAATATTGACCGTCGATATCTCATTCACGTCGACAATATTGTCGTTATTGTCGAGTTCCCATCCTTGAAGATAGAAGCCGGCAGAATTTCTAAGGCTACCTAAGGCGTCGGTCTTAAAACTGCCTGCACGCGTATAGAGTTGATCACCCGTGTCGTCCGCGAGGTCGCTGACGACGAAGAAACCGTCTCCGACAATCGCAACATCGGTCGGCGACGAGCTTGGCTCAATCAAGCCTTGTCGGCTGATTTCATAGTTCGTATTGGACTGGACACCCCCAGGCGCGAATGTTGTAACGCCAGCGGTTGTGGTCACCAAGGTCGAGAAGTCAGCAACAGCTCCTTTGTAAGCCGTTGTCGAGACATTCGAGATATTGTCAGAAATCATACCCATCGACTGGCTTTGTGCCGAAAGGCCGGTTACGCCGGAGAATAGGGCTCCAAACAGACTCATGGCGTCACGCTCCTAATTTGTTCCATAGGATTGGTTGAGGTGTCGTCTTACTTGGTCTCAAGCCGCAATAGATGGTTTGCGCACAACGGAAATCAGGTCGAGGGGCATGGGTATGCCATCAACCGTCAGCAGGGACTCGCTGCCTTGCATCTCAACGCTGTCGACAATGCCCGTGATCATAGTCTTCGCCTCGACCGGATCACCGGTAACACTCTGCGCAATGATCTCGAACGAAAAAGGACCATCCGTGTACTGCACACCGTCATCACCAAGGCCATCCCAGGTCAGGCTTTGCTTTCCCGTCTCAACATCGCCAGACCTGAGGGCTACCGTCCGCCCAAGATCGTCGGAAATACGCACCAGCACTGACGACGTCGGGCTTTCAAGCTCATAATGCAGCGTCGCTTTGCCATCATCACCTAATCCAAAAACACTGCCCTCGGCTTCGATCTCGGCACCTATATAGCTCACGGATTGGCTCAGTTTTTCCGCCTGCATGAGCGATGCGAGCTCACCAAGCGTCTCGTTGGATTTGATCTGTTGTTCCACCCCGCTAAACTGTACTAGCTGTTGGGTGAACTGATCAGCATCCATCGGTGATGTCGGATCCTGGTTTTGTAGCTGCGTTGTCAGCAACTTTAAGAAGTCGTCAAAATTATCGGCAAGGCGTGTGACACTGTCGCTGCTGGAGTTTTGACCTGTTGTCGACGTGAGTGCGCTGATGTCCATTCAGTTATCCCTTCGGCCTACGGGAACCTGTTCAGGTTTCGATATCGAGAAGTCGGAGCCCAGCCACATGGCGGACCGGTGACTGGTCGTCGGTGTTTGATGAGTCGTCATAAGCGCGTCCTGCCTGAATGGCCGTATGACGCGTGTCGTCTTGCTGCTGGAATTGTTGTCCGGCCTGCTGTTGCTGTTGATCCTGCTTCAGTGAGAAGCTCAAACCATCATTGGTGAATTTCAGTCCGTTATCGCTGAGATTGCGTTCAAGGAGTCGGCTATCCCGCTGTAACAGTTCCAGGGTCTCCGGTCTCTCCGCGACGATCTGTGCTGACATTCGACCGGTGTCGTCAAACTTGAGCTGAATATCGACACTGCCAAGCTCCGCAGGATGAAGATGGACAGTCAGACGCTCAACGCCGTTGGCAATCGAGTGGGCGATCTGGAGACCGATCTGAATGCCTGGCGGTGCGGGCGCTGGGGTTGGGGATGAACGGGTTGAACCAATTGCATTCAGGGGTTCAAAGCGATCCGCATCAACGCCACCACCTTCAACGGCCAAAAGCGTGGAAAGGCGATCGGATACCGCCGGATCAACGCCTTCAACCGGCCCGGCTTGGGCAATCGGCACGGCCTGATCAGGGCCTGCGTTCTGGAGCAATGATGCCGTCGGCTTTTGCCCATTGTCAGGTGTCGGCGTCAGACCGCGCTGCGTTCGCAGATCCAAGGGAGCATGGGTTTGCGCCCCCACTTGATAGGCGTTGGTGTCGGTGTCTCCGACAAAGCTCGTTGGTACGATGCCACCGGCCAAGGGTTGAGCAGGGCGCTGGTTCGCCACTGTTCTTTGGACCGTCCCTTGAGCATCTGGCCGTGCCGCAAGCAACGATGCAATAGCAGGTTGCCCAGCCAAGTCGGTTTGCGGTGTCGCAGAACCAAGGGATGGCTGCGGCCGATCCGACGCCGGCGCTATCTGACCTGAAGAGATGCTTTGATCAGAGTCGATCACCAAGGACCGTCCGAGATGCAAATGGGCTGATTGTGGTCCTCGCCCTACATCATCTGCAAGGGCATTCCCTTCGGTTTGCCGGGCCGCATCATGCACACCATGGCTTCCACCAAAAGGCTCCTGGACCCGGCGTTCCTCACCGGTCAGCGCCGATGCGTGCTTAAAGCTCGTGGTGGTTTGGCGTGAGACTGCCCCTGGTAACGTGTCCGACAAGCGATCAAGATCGAGAGAATGTTGCTGGCTGACGGCAGGAGCCGTTACATCGAGGTTCGGCGTGCTAACCAAGCCGCTCGTACCACGCTCGCCGGTGAGTGATTCAACCGGGCGAATAGATGATGGATCTTGTGTTTCCTGACCGCCAAGCGATCGCTGGGTCGTCGACTCGGATCGTGTCGAATTTGTTCGCTGCTGCGTCGCATCGATCGTTGGGGCTGAACCACTCAAACGGTCTTCCAGCGCATCACCTGCCGTCGGAGCCTGCCCTGACGGCGTCGATGATGAGTCCGCGGGCGTCTTGCCCTGGGGCTGCACCCCAGCAGGTCCGGGGGGCCTGGGAGGCACACCGTCATGAGACGGCTGGCTGGCGGGTGGGTGATCGACATCAGCCGTCAGATCCAGACCGCCCTCAGGAATTAGGGTGCCGTTCGGTGCCGTCAATAACGAACCATGACCTCCTTCAAGAGACCTTTCAGCGGCCTGCTGTTCCGGCTTCACGGTGCCTTGCATCGATGCAGCCATCGCCGAACTCAGCGTCTCGGCAAAGGTCGTTTCTCCGCCTTCTGGCAGCGAATCGACGGATGTTGCCGATGGCTGCCCGGGCCCATTCGAAACGATATTGATCAGCAAAGCGTCCATGGCCCCCTTGAGTGCAAACGTTATGCCAAGTCGGCACAATCAGATAAAGCTTTGATATTCAATATTTTTTCCAGATCTTGGAACGAACAGGAGGCGGCAAAAACTGCCGGCTCGGCATAACTTTCATGGTCAAATTTGCCGGGTGTCGATTTTCAGGAAGTTTGTCGGCGCCGCGTTAATCAAATCCTAACGGCTTGTATGCAATCTTCTTTCTTGTAAGGAGGGTCTTATGAATATCACGCCATCGCAAAGCACTTTGCAGGCCTTCGGCAATTCACTCAGCAGCTCCGTACCAGCTGCTCAGGCCCGGCAAGCCGTCGCGACCGAGCAAGTTGAAAGACCAGCACCCAATGCCACCCAGCGAACCGACGCTGCACCGCGCGCCGAAGCACCCGCGCGCCCTGACGCCGATGCGCGACCACCGGCGCAAGCCGCCGCACCAGCGGATCGACCTGGTGCCAAGATCGATATCGTTGTCTAGAGACGGGATCGCGTCTTAAGGCGGCGGGACCCCGAGGGTTCGTCGGCAAGCGCCTCGCCAGTGGGACTATCGGCACGAATGGACGTGCATAGCACGCCCCATGACAAGGTCGTACCCTCAACCATTGATTCCGAGATAGACGGTTAGGTCGTGGAATTTGGCGTCACGCCCGTACTGTGTGCCGCCCCATCCGGCGCGTCAGCCCCTTCCCACGCATCAGGATGAGTCAGTCGCTCATCGCTACTATCGATGTCGTCGATTGCATCCTGACGATAGATCGTCTCATCGTCCTCCCAATATCCCTCGTCATCTTCGACCACTTCCGGCCAAACGACCAAGACGAGGAACAAGAAATGGACGTAGAACGACAAGAGATAGCCACCGAGAAATAAGAACTGTACCAGGCATGCGGCTGACAAGATCTTGTCCGGTGACTTACGAAACAGGCTGACAAAAAAGAATAGGCCGAAGAATGCAACGGCAACAAAACCATATTCGACAACCAACTTAAACCACGACGAGTCCTGCACATAATAGTCTGTGTAGAGAACGATTTGTTGAAGCTGACCTGGCCCCAAGCCCCAGAGTAAAACTTGGAGACGTCCGGCATCAACAAGATCACCAATCACCCAATAGGGAGCGATAAACCTGCCGGAGCCACTTGCTAACGGATTGGAAAAGTCGGAGAGGCGATCGAAGAAAATCGAAAAAGGGAAAAAGTCGCGAAAAAGCAAGATGCAGGCAAAGCCAAACAGGGCGAGGAGTACAATACCGATCCGCTTTTGCACGATGACGATGATAGCACCGACGAGGGCGAGCAAGATGATGCCGGTACCGGAGAAACACAACGCCATCGAACCGAGGTAAAGCAATAAACGCTTTGGCCTATTGAAATGGCGAAGTTCAATAAGGACCGCAAACGCCAGAAATTGCGAAAAATGAGAGGGCTCGAGAAACCATAGGCCAGTGCTCTTCTCGTAGGGCAGGCCATCGGTAATAGGAATACGCAGATTAAATTCCGGAATGAACAGAGATTCCGGCAAAATCATATCGAATGGAAACATAAAATCTGGGGAAAGTGGAAACTGAATCAGGAACTGCGCCAAACCACACCAGACACAGAACATCATGATGTCCTGATACGCATTCAGCAAATGAAGATATTGACCATAATAAAGTTTGAAGGAGAAGATGTATGAAAAGTAAACGACCATAAGCATCATTAGCGAGATAAACGAAAATGCTTCTCGCTTGAAGAAAAGGGTCAAGAGACAACCCGCCATACCAACAATGTAGAAAATCAATCTGACGGGATCGATTGTCAGCCGCCCGGAAAGCGCCAGGGACACCATAATCAGGAGGCAAAAGAGAAAGCCGACGCCAAATTGGCTCTCATCAAATGGTAATGCAAAGCGCTGACCAATCGTCACGCAACCTAAGATCACGATGAACGCGAAGAGCGGTTCTAGGTAGAAACTGCCACGCTCCGACGCGTGCGCGTCGACGCCCATACGACGAAAGACGCTATCGATCGGCCCATGGTTGGATGCGTCGTGCTGCACCTATCGCCTCTATCTCAAACGAAGGGGGCCGAACTCAGCCCCTGGTCGCGTTGGACCTTAGCGCAAGGCACTACCAAAAGGCGAGCGGGAAATCATCTGCATAACCCGGGGAACATTCCAGACGTGCAGTCTCGGACGAAGAAAGGCTTCCCCGAAGCATGCGATGCAACCTCGAAGAAGCCCTTTGAACTCTGCCTGAAAGCGTCTGCGGCAAGACCGCCGCGATAATGTTAAGCGACGTTTGATGTCGGCGTCGTGCCGGACTCGCGACGATAGGCTTCGATCAAACGATGCAAGCCTTCACCAATCTTAACCCGAGCCTGCCAACCCAGGAGTTCACGGGCTCGAGTTGGATCACCGACAAAACGCGATACGTTGTAGCTCGGTGCAGGAACCTCAGCCACACGCGCGGTATTGCCACCAAGACGAACGGCAATGTCGGCAAGCTCGCCAAGGGTCGTTGGCATACCCGTCGCGAAGTGGATCGGCGGCAAAACTTCGCCAGCTTGGAGGGCCTCCACGACACTCAAAAGGCCGAGCGTGACATCATCCAGATGAGTGAAATCGAACGTATTCTCTCGCCCACAAACCTGAAGCAACTCACCAGCGGCTGCACCGCGTGCGAAGGCAGGCGTCACCCGTTTGGGGTGGTCATTCAGCGAGCCGTAAACATTGGCGAGGCGTACAACCGCCGTCTCAACGCCGCTACGCCGCCAGGCGAGCGCAACACGCTCGGCCGCGGCCTTGGAACGACCATAAACGTTCACCGGGCGCATGGGACTATCTTCACGGACGGGTAACTGCTCCGGCTCGCCATACACCTCGCGGCTGCTCGCAAGGAGAACCCAAGGTCGAATTGGCATGTCAGAAGCGGCACGCATAACGACCTCGGTACCAATGACATTGGTTTGCCAGCAAAGTTCTGGATCGCTCTCACCATCAGCAACGCGAGAGATCGCAGCGAGATGCACAACACCTCGGCAACCCTTCATGCGCTCGCGCACAAGAGCTTCATCGCGGATGTCACCCTTCTCGCCGGCATCAGAGGCCCGGGTGTCCATCTTCTTCACGCGATACCCGCTTTTTTCCAAAAGCGAGCAAAAAGCCGAACCAATCAAACCCTCTGAGCCAGTGACGAGGATTGCGCCCACGATATTCTCCCGAGCTTTCAAGTTAACGACCGGTCTAATCGACAACCAATGATCGGTCGCGCGGTCAGCAGTTAATTTGTATGAGATGAGGCCGTATATTTTGTCAAATATAGTTCATTGTCAACAAACTTAGACAACCGGGTCATATTTTGTTTGATCAAAACTTACACTCTCCTCTAGCTTTTTCTCTGCAAAATCAGTATGTTTCAACAAATTTTACAGAAAACAACTGAAGTCGAAACGCGCCTCTGCTGTCATATCTGATTGTGGTTTAATCGGGTCAGAGCCGAATTTCCGTCGCCTTTTACGCGAAAAAACATATAAAACACCACTAAAAGTGTGGCATCGATGCATCACTAAATCGGCCATGCCGCGCATTGCGGATACGCACCCTCGCCCCTTATGGCCGGTTATGATCATCCACCGCCACCCCAGGGTTCAGACTGAGGTTAATCTGGCAAATCTCAGCAAATGATGAATATTGGCATCTATTTGATCACGGGCATATTGATGGACATGCCTTTGGTCTTGTCGCCAATGTTCGCGCAATGTTTAATGGAAAAGTAATCTAACGATTTCTTTACCTTATCATGTTTTCATCATGATGAGCGGCCCTGGTGGATTGGTCGAGTCGACGTTGATAACCAGGCGAATACGACGCGAGAAAGGTGGAGACAATGATCATTAGCCGTCCTCACGGTTTGGTGGAACGCATGAACGATCGGCGCCAGCGACCGGACGGACTGCCCCGCTATGGGCGAGAGAAGAGCGGCAGCCCTCAGAATGCGCAAACCCTGAAGATTGCCCACGATAACGATCGGCGGGAGCAAGACCGGCATAATGATCATGTCCTGCGCGGCCGACTGATTGATCTCAATACCTAGTCAATCTCACTTGATTGACCGCGCCGACGCGTGACGCCGGCCGGACCATAGCGTTCTTCTAACCCTCCCCAAACATGCGCCTGTCATTGTTGCGTCTTGCCTCAGTCGACGCAGAATTTATGCCTTTTCAGCTGCTGAACCTTTTCAATCGATCGAAGACAGCTACAATAAATGTTAAGGAAGTTGCGAGTAAACTGGTCCATTGAGCCTGCTATCGATCGCCGATTCGAGCGTTTGCATCAAAGGTTTCGAAGGACAACAAGTTTACGAGCGTCCGGCACAAACTTTGCATTACTTGGCACGAAGGACGAAGGCGAAGACGGAATTAAGGCAGGCAGAACCAGGAAAAGGAGGGCCGCAGATGCGTGACCTAGAACTCATGGTGAAGGACTATCGCCTGACAACGGCAGAAATCCTCTACCACCTCCCGGACCACCCGAGCCTTCTCCAGACCTATGTCTGGCAAAATCTTGACATCGCGCCGAAATTCCCTGTGCTTTCCAAGTTTCTCGATTTCTGGGAGAGCTCGATCGAAGGGCGGCTTCACAGTGTAAAGATCGCTTCGGCCAAACTCGTTAAACCGAATCAGGTGCGCCACATCGATAGCTTGCACCACCTTCACTAAAGCTTAAATCAATAGCCAAGCCAGATGCGTGATCGAGGCGCTTGACGGGTCAGGCGGTGTCCCCGTGCCCGTTTTCATGTCCATGTACGTCCGAGCGCAGCGATCGGCACAGGCCGTTGCCGCATCAACACCTCAAATGCCTAAAGATAAGGCAAAAAAAATTCTGCCTAAATATTGTGCAAAAATAGATGAGCCCCCACATACCCTTTGCGGCCTGACGGCTGTCCTGGCCGCGACTTCTGCGGTATCCATCGGACGTCGGTGACGGGCCGTTTGCGGAGATGAGGGTATGGATTTCGAGAAATATACTGAACGGGCGCGAGGCTTCATCCAGTCTGCGCAGGCGCTGGCTCTACGCGAGGGCCATCAGCGTTTCATGCCGGAACATATGCTTAAGGTTCTGCTCGACGATCCCGAGGGTCTAGCTCGCAACCTCATCAGAGCGGCCGGCGGTGACCCTGATCCGGTTATGGACCAGGTTGACGCCAAGATCAGTAGCATGCCTAAGGTTGAAGGCAGCGGCGCTGGCCAACTCTATCTTGCTCCCGAAACGGCGCGATTGTTTGAACAGGCCGAACAAATCGCGGAAAAAGCCGGCGACAGCTTCGTCACGGTCGAGCGGCTGCTGCTTGCTTTAACGATGGCAGCCGGCACAGACTCTGCCGCCGCACTCAAACGTGCGGGTGTGACGCCGCAAAGCCTCAATGCAGCCATTGAAAGTCTTCGCAAGGGTCGAACAGCTGACAGTGCATCCGCCGAACAGGGGTATGATGCGCTGAAGAAATATACCCGCGACCTAACGGAGGCTGCACGCGAGGGTAAACTGGACCCCGTCATCGGACGCGATGAGGAAATCAGGCGTGTCATTCAGGTGCTTTCCCGCCGAACCAAGAACAACCCTGTTCTGATTGGTGAACCCGGTGTGGGCAAAACCGCTATCGCCGAGGGCTTAGCGCTTCGCATCGTGAACGGCGACGTTCCGGAAAGCCTTAAAGACCGAAGGCTGTTATCCCTGGACCTCGGCGCGCTCGTTGCTGGAGCCAAGTATCGGGGGGAATTTGAGGAGCGTCTCAAGGCACTGCTACAGGAAGTCACCCATGGAGCGGGCGATATCGTCCTCTTCATTGATGAACTTCATACATTGGTCGGCGCCGGCAAGGCCGAGGGTGCCATGGATGCCTCCAATATGCTGAAGCCTGCACTCGCCCGAGGCGAGTTGCACTGCATCGGCGCGACGACACTCGACGAATACCGCCAACATATCGAAAAAGACGCCGCCCTCGCCCGACGCTTCCAGCCAGCCTTCGTCGACGAGCCGACAGTCGCCGACACGATTTCAATCTTGCGCGGCCTCAAGGACAAATATGAGCTGCATCATAGTGTGCGGATCACGGACGGCGCCATTGTCGGTGCCGCGACGCTATCGAACCGGTACATCACCGACCGGTTCCTCCCGGACAAGGCGATCGACCTGGTCGATGAAGCAGCGTCCCGAAAGCGCATGACCATTGATAGCAAACCCGAGTCGATCGATGAACTCGATCGACGCATCATGCAGCTCAAGATCGAGCGTGAGGCCCTGAAGAAGGAAACAGATAAGGGATCGAAGGATCGTCTCACGGCTCTGGAAAAGGAACTTGCTGAGCTTGAGCAACAATCAGCCGAACTCACAGCCAAGTGGCAGGCCGAAAAGGGCAAACTAGCCGGTGTACAGACGCTCAAAGAGCAGCTGGAGCAAAGCCGACATGAACTCGAAGTCGCCCAACGTCAGGGCGATCTCGCCAAGGCCGGCGAGATTGCCTATGGACGCATACCAGAGCTGGAGCAGAAGCTTGAAGAGGCGGAAGCCGACTCGGCCCAGGAAATGGTTCAAGAGGCCGTAACGGATAGTGATATCGCTGCGGTCGTCTCTCGCTGGACCGGCGTACCCGTCGAAAAAATGCTTGAGGGCGAGCGGGATAAACTCCTGCAGATGGAGACCAAGTTACATGAGCGCGTGATCGGTCAGGACGAAGCCGTGACAGCCGTTTCGAATGCTGTTCGACGTGCTCGCGCCGGCCTTCAAGACCCCAATCGACCTCTCGGTTCGTTCCTTTTTCTTGGTCCCACAGGTGTCGGCAAGACAGAACTATGCAAAGCGTTGGCAGCATTTTTGTTCGATGACGAACAGGCAATGCTCCGGATCGATATGTCCGAATACATGGAAAAGCACAGCGTCGCGCGTCTGATTGGCGCACCTCCTGGCTATGTCGGCTATGAGGAAGGAGGCGCGTTAACCGAAGCCGTGCGAAGGCGTCCCTACCAAGTCATCCTGTTCGATGAAGTTGAAAAGGCCCATGCTGACGTTTTCAATATCATGCTGCAGGTCTTGGATGATGGTCGCCTCACCGACAGCCACGGACGCACTGTCGATTTTCGAAATGTCATGATCATTCTCACCTCGAATCTCGGCAGCGAGTTCCTGGCGGCGCTCAATGAGGATCAGCCCGCCGCGGCAGCGCGGGATGAGGTGATGACCGTTGTGCAGACTGCCTTCCGCCCGGAGTTCTTGAACAGGCTCGATGAAATTATCCTCTTCAACCGTCTCGGCCGTGCAGACATGTCTGGCATTGTCGACATTCAGCTTCAGCGCCTGGCAAGCCTCCTTGAAGATCGAAAACTTAGCCTCGATCTAAGTGATGCCGCAAAGCGTTGGCTCGCTGAGGCAGGGTATGATCCTGTCTATGGTGCAAGGCCGTTAAAGCGCACAATACAGCGAAATCTTCAAGATCCATTGGCGCGCTTGATCCTTGAAGGAACCATCCTTGATGGCTCAACAATCACTGTCGACGCCAATGACCAAGGCCTTCTCATCAATGGGGAACGCGCGGCCATCGCTGCCTAAGCCCTAACGACGGAACAGAGCTGGGCGCGCAGCCCTGGGCGTGCGCTCAGCTCCAATGCCAAACATCACGAACAGCGCACAGCGTGGTCCGACGACGTTTCCGCAAGACCGCTCGGCTTGGCTTTAGGAAGCGTAAATAAAAAGCGAGCCCCTCGATCATAGGCGCGATCAAGCCAGATTTCCCCGCCGCAACGCTCGACAATGAGTCGGCAAATGGCAAGGCCAGCGCCAGAGCCATCGCCTTCGTCCTTATGGTAGAGGCGTTGGAAAATCTCAAAAATCCGATCGGCATGCTGTGATTCGATACCAAGGCCCTCATCGGTGACCGCGAATTTCCAAACATCGCCGTTGTCTTCGACCGCAATATTGATCATCGGCGAGTGTTCACCGCAATGCTTCAGCGCATTGCTCAAGAGATGACGAAAAACCATCTTAAAAAGGGGGGCTCGCCCCCAAACCAATGGTAAATGGGCAGCATCGACCCGAACGCCTCGGGCCTGAAACTCGTCATTCATCTCGTCCATGGCATGGCTTAGGGCCGCCGACATATCGACAGGTTCAAAAGCCCTATCCAGCTGGCCACGAACGCGCGCGTAGACAAGAATGTCATCGACGATGAGCTGCAAGCGCCGGCCACCAGATTGGATGATGCTGGCGATCTCCAAAGCACCATTGGGCAGTTCCGTGCCGTACTCTTCTTTGAGCAGATCACAATAGGCAATGATACGACGGAGCGGCTCGCGCATATCATGGGACGCTATCCGAGCAAAACGCTCAAGATCGTCGCTTCCATGCCGCTCGCCGTTCGACACATCGAACGCATGGAGAAGCGGAAGTAGACGCTCGGAACGCTGGACTCGGTCTGAAATCGTATGAAAGATCAGAACTGTTCCAGCAATGGCACCCTCGTTGCCACGAAGATGAAACGCGGCTGCCTCTCCCCGAAAGAACCCGCCATCTCGACAGCGATACCGACGCAGGCCTGACAAGGAATCGCCGGGGGACATTGTCACGACGCCATCGCACTCAAGGCCTTGATCGTCCGGGTAGTACTGATGCAGAGCCTGTCCGATGAGGTCATCCTCAAGCCAACCCGACAGCGCTTCGAATGCCGGGCTCAGCCCGAGTATCATGCCATGCGGATCGACGAGAAGAGCAACTTCAGACATCTCTCTGACATCGAGGCGAAAGGGACCGACGCCATTCGACATCGGACTACCAACGGCTCGACACAGCGGACAGGTTGAGCATGACGGTTGCCTCTGCAAATTGTCTTTGAGACAGAGCTATGTATCGGGACTCACAGATTAGCCCAGTTGTTTATCGAAAACTTTAATTGACGTGCCCTAAGAATGAAGATCGATTATCAACTTGCTAACGCTACAATGCCAACAGCCCACCACGCCCGTCGCCTACGTCTATGCCTTACCTGTCGACCAATACCGATGCTGGTGAAGGCAGGGCATGGTAGGCCGCATCAGACAATGCATAGAGGAATGACCATCGGCCCATGCCTGGCGTCAACTATCTGACTTTTGCGTTTCGCCATCGACGTTTTTTAGCGTTTGGCTTCCTTTTGACCTTTGCATCCAGCGCAGGACAAACGTTTTTCATCGGATTGTTCGGGCCAGAGATTCGCCATGGCTTCGGTTTGGATCACACAGGATGGGGCAGCCTCTATCTCATCGGAACCCTGACGAGTGCCCTTGTTCTCCCATGGACCGGTCAACTGATCGACCGCCTCGCTCTCCATTGGTATGTCGCCTTTGCTCTGGTTGGCCTCGCCCTCGCGTGTCTCGCATTAAGCTTGGCTCAGTCACTTATCGTCCTGACCTTCGCCATTTTCCTCCTGCGGCAAACGGGCCAAGGTGTCACCAGCCATGCAGCTGCGACGTCAATGGCCCGTCATTTCGGGCCTGATCGTGGTAAGGCCCTCGCTATAGCGTCAATGGGCATGGCGGCCGGTGAAGCCGTGTTACCCATTCTCGCTATCATGGCGATTGCTGCCTATGGCTGGCGCATGACGTATGGCGTTGCGTCAGTGGCGATCCTCGTCATCCTGCTCCCGCTCGTTCTCCTGTTGCTCCAAGGCGATGTCGATCATCTGAGGGACAGAGGATCAAAGACCCAAACGAACGCGCGCCACGAGCGGCCTAGGGAACAGAATACGACGCGGCGCCAAATGCTCTCGGAGCTGCGCTTCTACATGATATTGCCTGCTTTTGTGGCGCCGTCGATCATTATGACCGCGCTCTTCTTTCACCATCTAACTCTCGCGGAGAGCAAAGGTTGGTCTGCCGCTTGGATCACCAGCCAATATTGGGTCTTTGCCTTATCTTCCGTCGTGAGTTCACTGGCGACAGGTCCATTGATCGACCGCCTGAGCGCCAAATCGATCATGCCGATCGTCCTGGTTCCCATGATGCTCGGTCTGGTTCTCTTGTCGCCTGCTGAAGCGCCAATTTGGGTCGTGCCTTACCTCGCATTGCTTGGGCTGACGGCAGGCCCGGCTTTCACAGGCTTCAGCGCCCTTTGGGCCGAGCTCTATGGGACCGGGCATTTGGGCGCCATCCGATCGCTGGCCAGCGCGATCGGCGTCTTTGCATCAGCACTCGGTCCCGTGATGGCAGGCATCTTGCTGGATGCTGGAATATCGATGGAGACCATTGGCCTCGGCTTTGCCGGCTACTGTATCGTAGCCATGTTGATGCTGTTGCAAGCTTTGCGCATGCAGAGCGGCAGCCGTTTCGGCTACCACACCAAACATTCAAGCTAGACTCGGAGCCAAATGAGCGGCCCTATTCCCCAGATGGAATGAAGCCGCTAGAACGACGTCGTCTGTATGAGGCGTCGGAAGCGAAAAGAACGAAGGGAAGCAGCTATGGCCAAGGCCGAACACATTTTGGCCATCGATCAAGGAACGACCAGCAGCCGAGCGATTATTTTCGATCGTCTTGGCCACATCGTCTCGACGAGCCAGCGTGAGTTTGAACAGCATTACCCGCAATCCGGATGGGTTGAACATGATGCCGATGTCATTTGGGCGGACACGATCGACGTCTCGAAGGATGCGATCGCCAAGGCCGGACTGGATGCAACAGCAATCAGTGGGATCGGCATCACAAATCAGCGCGAAACCGTCGTTCTTTGGGACAGGTCGACCGGCGAGCCGGTCCACCGCGCGATCGTCTGGCAGGATCGGAGAACGGCTGAAGTCTGCCGCCAGCTCAAGGCTTCGGGACATGAAGCCCTGGTCCAGGAACGGACTGGCCTGCTACTGGATCCCTATTTTTCCGGCACAAAGCTATCTTGGCTACTCGAGAACGTTGCAGGCGCTCGCGACGCAGCAGAGAAAGGCGAATTGGCATTTGGCACCGTCGATAGCTTTCTACTCTGGCGTCTGACAGGCGGAACGGTGCATGCGACGGATGCGACGAATGCTTCTCGTACGATGCTGTTCGATATTAAAAAGCAGGACTGGGACGATGATCTACTCGCGCTCTTGAACATCCCAAGACGCATCCTCCCCGAGGTCAAGGATTGCAGCACACTGTTTGGCACGACGTCAGCCGACCTTTTTGGCGCACCGCTGCCGATCACAGGCATTGCCGGCGATCAACAAGCGGCGACGTTTGGCCAGGCATGCTTCCATCCGGGTATGCTGAAAAGCACATACGGTACCGGTTGTTTTGCGCTTCTCAATACAGGCAAGACAGCGGTTACGTCGACCAATCGGCTTCTGACAACCACAGCATATCGGTTGAAGGGAGAGCCAACCTTCGCCATCGAAGGCAGCATCTTTGTCGCAGGTGCCGCGGTGCAGTGGCTTCGAGACAGTTTGAAGCTCATCGAACATGCTGGCGATACGGAAGCGGTCGCTCGACAAATCGATGATACCGGCGGCGTCTATCTTGTACCGGCGTTTGTCGGCCTTGGAGCTCCTTATTGGGATCCAGAAGCGCGCGGCGCGTTGATTGGTTTAAATCGAGATAGTGGCATCGCTCAAGTCGTGAGGGCGACGCTCGAGTCTGTCGCTTATCAGACACAAGATCTCATGAATGCTATGTCCGGCGATATCGAAGGTGATGGCAAGCCGACGGCGGTCCGGGTTGACGGCGGCATGGTTGCTAACGATTGGATCTGCCAATTTCTGGCCGATATCTTGAACCTCCCGGTGGAACGCCCCAAGGTCATCGAGACAACGGCCTTGGGCGCTGCGTATCTTGCGGGCCTTGAGACTGGGCTCTACGGCTCTATGGAAGCGATCGCGGATGCCTGGAACGTTGATCGCCGATTCGAGCCCGCCATGTCGGATTCCGAGCAAAAACGTCTTTATCACGGCTGGCTGGAAGCCGTACGCCGTGTCCGAAGTGAGACCTAGGCCAACGCATCAGCCGCGCCGGCTTCAACCGCATTGAGAATTTTCTTTTGGCGTACCCCCCAACGATAGTTGTGCATCACGCCCGAACTTAGAATGACGCGGTGACAGGGGATGAGCCAGGAGATGTTGTTCTTTCCAATAGCGCTGCCGACGGCGCGCACGGCTTTCGGATTGCCAATCGCCTCCGCAACGTCCTGATAGGTTGCAAGCTGGCCAAAGGGAATGCGCAGAAGCGCTTCCCAGACTTTGATTTGAAAATTTGTCCCACGGATGAGCAGCGGCAAAGGTTTCGTGCCCAAGCCGCTCAAGTCAAACGCACGATCGACCCACGCCGCTGTCGCGGACTGATCGTGAATCAGGTTGGCACCTTCCCACACCTTTGAAAACTCTTCTTCAGCTGGACGGCCGTCATCGGCAACGAAAGCGAGCCAGCATATGCCACGTTCGGTGACTCCCAGCATCACGCGGCCAATCGCCGTATCATGGATACCATAGCGGATCACGAACGAGCGGCCGAGCGACTTAAACTCACCAGGTGTCATGGCCTCACAACTCACAAACAAATCATGCAATCGGGAGGGGCCGGAGAGGCCGGCGTCGAGCGCAGCGTCCAGAACGCTTGCATCGCCAATCAGCGCCTGTTTGGCCTGCCGAAGTGTCAGATATTGTGAGAACTTCTTTGGACTGATGCCGACAAAGCGTTTGAAGACCCGCTGAAAGTGATGTGGTGAAAGTCCAGCCAGATCAGCCATGGTGTTGAGCGACGGCTGATCCTCGGCATGGTCGACCAAATACTCGATGGCCTGCCTGATCCGCCTATGATCGGACATCTCATGAAGGGCCGGCTCGGTAGGCGACGCGACCGACAGTGATGACGATGTCGTTGACGATTTGCCCATGGTTTCGAGAACCTCGGAAGGCATCGCAGTCCTCCTGCGTTTTGATGGCGTGATCATGACCACAACCTGTACCCAAGACGAATCTCCAACAACCCGATTCTTGCGCTCGCTGAAGAATTCGGCTTCGCTTCTCAAATGCCGCTTCAAAATCGCGTAACACCACGAAGTGAGATTCTCGCCCTTCCGGATCGGGGCCTTTTCATGGGAAACCGCGGGATCTTGCACGACGCCGCGAAAACGCTCGCGCGTGCGCGCTGGAAACACCAGCATTGGATTATCTGCACTCTCTCCTACAAAGGCTGGCATCGCGACGTGATGCAGGCTGGTGCTTATACCGAGCTATTCTTCCTGGATGAGGCAACCGCGCTGGCCGCCGGGCATCGTCCGTGCGCCCTTTGCCGGCGCAACGATTATGGCGCATTTCAAGACACGCTAAGGCATGCACTTCGACGGGCTGAGCGTTTAAGTGCGCAGGCTTTGGACCACATGTTGCATGCTGCAAGAATCGATGGCACGACCCGAGAACAACGACGCTTTGAGGCCAGCTTGGATGATCTTCCCGACGGTGCCATGCTGGTCTTCCGTGATGAGGCAGACAACGACCGACAGGATGTCTGGCTCGTCGCCGGCGAAAGCCTGTTACGTTGGCATTCCAGTGGCTATGATCGCAGGCTCGATCGCCCCAAAGGCATCACCGCCCTGGTGCTGACGCCTCGCCCCACAATACTCGCCCTACAGCAGGGCTATCAGCCGATTGTTCATCCGAGTGCGCAAAAGTTGCTGGAAGCAACATTCGCCGTTTGATCAGGCTTCGAGGCGGTTTGCCGAAGGCATCCTCGAACCAGCAGCTGCGCTACTGTGCCGTCGTGGTGGACTGTACCGTCGACCGGCTCCAAGCGTCGTCTCGTGCGAGATAGAATTCGCTGCACCCTGATGTTTCGATGCGCCCGGAGATCGAACCGCCACCAATCTCAGCGCGGCCTGAAAGATCATGTCGCGGTAGATCTGACGTTTGCTCAATCCAATCGCCGCTCTTGAGGATGATCGTACCGTCACGCGGATCATAATCGCCAATCATCGCGAAACTGCCGGGCACGAGGGCGGGGGTTTCTGGAAGTGGGAAAAAGGAAAAGACGGCATCCAAACTGTTGTTGGTATTGGCATCTTGCGTGCCGTCACTCGGGTCAGTGATGTCAAGTGTAAAGCCGATCGTATCCCACTGGCACTGATACTCGCCACGCCATTGGCCCAAGAGCGCTGCCTTGCTGGGCGGCAAAATCGACCCCTTGGAAACTTGGACGCCGATGGGTGGTGGTGTTTCGCCAAGCGACGGTCCCCAAAGATAGGCTTCGATACCGTCGCCTAGACGAACACGCAGCCAGTCACTACCGACGATGCTACCCGTCACCTCGACCGCCTCATTCGCCTCTAACATGGCAACGATGACGCCGCTGCTGCTGGGTGACGCTCTGACACTTGAGCGTCTTTGTGTAATTAATTGACGCTTTGTCGATTCAATCTCCGGCGATGCTGGACGATCGACGAGCGATGCCGACTCATCACTCGACAATCGCTCGAGCCTGCGCGCTGCGAGCGTTCTAAAAACACCCTCTGGGAATTGAGCGAGATAGTCAGAAAATGCTGACGGGTCGACGCTGTCTTTGATGCCGCTCCACGACAAGAGATCGACGGTGCGCTTGTCCATACTCGCCGGAAGAATAACGCTTTCGTTCGCAATCTCAGTTTTTTTGGCTTCAGGCAAGCCAGCAAGATAGAGTGGGCTTGTGAGGCTTGAGGACTCCCAGGGTACTTGCAAGCCGTCGGTAGCTTCGGCAACATTCAACCGAACTTCCTGAAAGACTTCTTCGACCATCAACCCTGGCTTCGCCATAACATTCGCGAGTGCTAGGGGATAGAGCCCTCGATGCCGAAGTCCGTCCTGACCGATGCCAGGCAGCGTGCCGAACGCCACCAATGTCCCGACAGGTGCATCAAGCACAGCAAAACCAGGCCTTGCACCAATGTGGTCTGGTACCGACGACTGATCCGGCACGTCTAAGATCACGAGCTTATGATCATTCGTGGCGAAGGCAATCTCGGCCAACGTCAAATCAAGATTGATTGCAGCGGTCTCGACATCACCGAGTTCGGCGATCTTAGCATCCACGGGTAGGAGATAGTTCGATCCGTCCAGCTGGAAGCCATGTCCCACATAAAATAGAAGGCCAATGGTGTCATCGCCGGCCTGGTCGATCCGCTCAGCAAACGCTTCGATATGTCCCTGCATTGCCGACTGCCCAAGATTGTTCACGGCGTCGACATCAAAATCGAGGCTACGTAGGGTGTCGGCCATCATCGCCATGTCGCTCGCGGCTTGGTCGATCGGGTCAGCATTCACGTAGTCGCCATTGCCGATGACTAAAGCGATACGATCCCCCGCATGCGCCGGATGTACTGTCGAGTCAAAAGCGGCAAGCGCCAAGAAAAGGCATGACCATCCGAAGCGCCGAATGGTGTGCCGACCGAAATGACAGCGCGATGTTTCAATCATAGCTTGTCAGGCCAATGGTGATTGACATTAGAGACGCGAGTCAGATTGCAATTTTACAACCGCCAAGACGTCTATTGCGCGCGCATACTAGTTGTCAAACGTAATTTTGGGAAATGTTTTACGCGTTTTTGTTGCATCGCCAGACAACTTAGCAATCACTGCATCGGCAATGTCGAGATAACAGCGTGCCTGTGGCCCCTCGGGACTGGAGGCAACAGGTGGCCGTCCACGGTCACTATTTTCGCGGATGTCGATGTCCAGCGGGATCTCACCAAGAAAATCCACACCATACTTTTCAGCCGTCTCGCGAGCGCCGCCATGACTGAAGATATCACTGCGTTCGCCACAATGAGGACACGCGAAATAGCTCATATTTTCGACAATGCCGAGCACCGGCACATCGACTTTTCGGAACATATTCAGAGCCTTTCTCGCATCGAGCAAGGCGATGTCCTGCGGGGTTGAGACGATGACTGCCCCCGCGAGCGGCACGCGTTGTGCCATCGTTAGCTGCGCATCACCGGTACCCGGCGGTAGATCGACAACGAGGAAATCGAGCTCGCCCCACTCAACGTCGGTCAGCATCTGTTGAATCGCACTTTGGACCATGGGGCCGCGCCAAATCATCGGCGCATCCTCATCCACAAGAAAGCCCATCGACATAACTTTGAGGCCGAAATTTTCCATCGGCATCAACTTCTTGCCATCGGGACTGCCGGGTTTGCCAGCGATACCGAGCATGCGCGGTTGCGACGGTCCATAGATGTCGGCATCAAGCACACCAACCCGCTTACCACGGGCCGCGAGGGCCAAAGCGAGATTGGTCGAGGTCGTTGATTTACCAACGCCCCCCTTGCCCGAGGCGACGGCAACCACATGCGCAATGCCGGGAAGTTCCGGCTTACCGCCAAGCCCAGCCGGCCCCGCTGCAGGTCCACCACGACCTGGCGCGGCGTTGCCTGGCCCCTGTGCGACCTGCCTCGGCGCGCCTCCGACGCCACCACCCGTGGCGCGCTCAGCGGTGAGTACAGCTGTCACCGACGTGACACCCGGTAGAGCCATCACAGCCTCTTCGCACGCTTTGCGCAGGGGCTCTTTTGCCTTGGCTTCCGCTTCGTTAGGTTCGATCTCAAGGGCGAATCCAACGTTGCCGTCCTTGATCACAATTCCGGAAACCATATCCAGCTCGACCACGCTCCGACCTCGTGCCGGATCGTGAATTTTTTGCAGAGCATGAAGGACGTTGTCTTTTGTTATCTCAGCCATGGTTGAACGCATCCGTTGACGCAACATATAGACGGGATCGGTAATGAAACGTGTGGGCCAACACGCCCTGGCCAACCCGGTGTCGTTGATATAATAGACCCGGGGTCTGGGGCAAAGCCCTTGAGGCGACCCATCCGCAATAGAGAAAGGTAATCAATCGATGCCTTGGAATAATCAAGGTGGCGGCTGGCAAGGCGGTGGCGGCCAGGGCCCTTGGGGCGGTCGTCCGGGCGGCGGCGGTGGAGGCGGCGGACAGCAGCCGCCTGATCTCGAAGAACTCTTGAGGCGCTCTCAAGAGAAGGTGAAGAAAATCTTCCCCGGAGGCGGTGGCGGCGGTGGCGGCGGCCTCAACCTCGGCGGTGGTGGCAGCAAAAAGCCCCTCATCCTCATCCCTCTCGTTCTCTTGGGCCTCTGGCTCGCAAGCGGCATCTACCGCGTGCAGCAAGAAGAACAAGGTGTTGTGTTGAGGTTTGGTGAGCAAGTTGCCGTCAAGGATCCAGGCCTGCACTGGCACTGGCCTTCACCGATCGAAACCGTGCTCACACCGAAGGTTACACGTGTCAATCGCGTCGAGGTGGGCTTTCGTTCGAGCGGCGGCGCTGTCGGGCGTGGCGAAAGCGGTCGCGATATCAATAACGAGAGCTTGATGCTGACGGGTGATGAGAACATCGTCGACATCAATTTCGTTGTGCTATGGTTCATCGATAAGCCTGAGGACTTCCTCTTTAAGATTCGCGATCCTGAAATCACGGTGAAAGCTGTTGCTGAGAGCGTGATGCGCGAGATCATTGGCCAGACGCCCTTTGCCGAGGCAACAACCGAGGGTCGTGCTCAGATCGAAGATGCAGCCCGTGAGCAGATCCAGGCGATCTTGAACAGCTACGGGGCGGGCATCGCGGTCCAAGAGGTGCAAGTGCAGAAGGTTGATCCGCCAGACGAGGTCATCGACGCCTTCCGCGACGTGCAGCGCGCCCAGGCTGACCGAGAGCGCGCTCAGAATGAGGCCGAGACCTATCAAAACGATATCTTGCCTCGCGCGCGTGGTGATGCGGTCAAGATGGAGCAGGAAGCCGAAGCCTATGCGCAGGAAGTGGTTGCGCGAGCCGAAGGTGACGCGCAACGCTTCATTGCCGTGTATAATGAGTATGCGAAGGCGCCCGACGTCACCTCTCGTCGTCTCTATCTCGAGACGATGGAGGAAGTTCTGAGCAATATGAACAAGGTGCTTATCGACGGGTCGGCCAGCGGTGCCGGCGGTGTCGTGCCCTACCTTCCTCTTCCAGAACTTGAAAAGCGTGCGACACAGCGTAGCGCCGGTACAAGCAGCATCGGAGGCAACCAATGAGCCGCTTCCTTTTGCCCATAGCAGTGGTCGCAGGCCTGTCGGTACTCGCGATCTTTGGCAGCGTCTATACGGTCTACGAAACTCAGCAGGCCCTCGTCCTTCAGTTCGGACGGTTCATCCGGACAGTAACGGAGCCCGGACTCCATTTTAAGCTGCCGTTCCTGCAGAATGTCGTCTACATCGATCGCCGCGTACTAGACTTTGATGCTCCCGCCGAGGAGGTCATTCTTGGCGATCAGAAACGCCTCGTGGTCGATGCCTTTGCGCGTTATCGCATCGTTGATGCCCAGCGCTTCTATCAGGCTGTGCGTGACGAGGACGGTCTGCGCCGTCGCATTGATACGGTGCTCGACGCATCAATGCGTAAGGTGTTGGGTGAAACGCCGCTCTTTACCGTCCTTTCAGCCGATCGTGCCTCCCTCATGGACAGGATCGAAGCAGACGCAAATTCCCGCGTGAAATCGTTCGGCGTTGATGTTGTCGATGTTCGGATTAAGCGTGCGGATCTCCCACCGGAGAACAGCGAGGCGATCTATCGTCGCATGCAGACAGAGCGTGAGCGGGAAGCAAAGGAGCTACGAGCCCAGGGTTATGAGCTTGGTCAGCGTATTCGCGCCTCTGCAGATCGGGAACGCCGGGTTATCATCGCTGAAGCCCAGAAGAAGGCACAGATCGTCCGCGGTCAGGGTGACGGCGAAGCCACGCGCATTTTCGCCGAGTCGTTTGGACAGGATATCGACTTCTTCAGCTTCTATCGGTCGATGCAGGCTTACCGCGATTCGCTTGCCGACGAGAACACAAGCTTTGTTCTCTCGCCGGATAGTGAATTCTTCCGCTACTTTGGAAGCTCAGCCCCGGATCTGCCGCAAGCGGCAAGGTCAACCACACCGTCGGTTCCAAGGGCTGCAGAGTCCAGTTCGGTTGAAGATTTGGGCCAGACCCTCGGTCAGGTCATCGATCAATCGGAGCCGACCAAGGTCGAATAAACAACGCGCCGGAGCTTGCCAGCCAATGAGCAGGCTGGCTCCGGAAGCACAACGCTTCTGGGACCGTTCGTCACGCCCGTGCGAGGGTAGCGACGAGCGGTCCTTTTGATTCGACAGGCAATGTCTGGCAAAACGCCCGGACACGAGACCTGCCCATGAGGGGCCATCAACTAGGATGCATGTTCATGTCGGACCTCACCACCGCCCTGGCACTTGTTCTTGTGCTCGAAGGCTTACTGTGGGCGCTGATGCCTGATGGGATGAAGCGAGCCGCCATGATCGCGCTTTCCCTCGAAAACAGTCAACTTCGCAACGGCGGATTGGTCATTGCGACCCTCGGCGTTTTCTTCATTTGGCTTATGCGCGGATAACGCGAACACAATGGTCTTTTATCAACTTAAAATTACAGAAGATTATTGTCTGCACCATTGACTTCCATGGGATCAATGACAAGATCCCGTTGCGGGGCTTGACGAAGCTTCGGGAGCAAAAATCAACCAATACGATATGATCTGTGTAGATCTCGCGGAGTAATGTTCATGAGTTTGGCGAGAGCATTGGCTTTCGGTACACGCCCATTGGTCGATGCCGGACGTCACCTAAGATGTTTCGGTCATCGGCTGACGCTTGCAGGCACGTTCCTACTGACACTGTCTTTAGCCATCCTGGCGAGCCTCGACAGTGCCAAAGCACGCGCGCCAATGGAAAGCTTTGCCGACATCGTCGACGAGATCGCTCCCGCCGTGGTTAACATCTCCACGTCGAAGGCGATCAGTGGTGCCCCAGGCGGGGAAGCCTTCCCGTTTCCGCAGCCGCCACCAGGCTCGCCTTTCGAAGATTTCTTCCGGGAGTTCTTCGATCGTGAGCGATCACCCGAACAGGCCCCGCAGACGAGACGAACGTCATCGCTCGGTTCGGGCTTCGTGGTGGACCCCGAAGGGTATGTGGTCACCAACAATCATGTGATCGCTGAAGCCGATGAAATCCAAGTCGTGTTCAACGACGATAAGACCTACGAAGCAGAGCTCATCGGCAAGGATACCAAGACCGATATCGCTCTGTTGAAAATTAAGGATTCGGACGGCCCCTTCCCTTCCGTTGAGTTCGCAGACAGTGATGCTGTCCGCGTTGGCGATTGGATGATCGCGATCGGCAACCCGTTCGGCCTCGGCAATACGGTGACCGCTGGGATCATTTCGGCGCGCTCTCGTGACATCAGAGCGGGTCCCTATGACGATTTTCTCCAAGTGGATGCCCCGATCAATCGCGGGAACTCTGGCGGTCCAAGCTTCAACCTCGATGGCAAGGTGATCGGCATCAACACCGCGATCTTCTCACCATCAGGCGGCAATGTCGGCATCGGCTTCGCGATTCCCGCGAACCTGGCTCTGCCTGTTATCAATTCGCTTCGCGAAGATGGTCGGGTCAAACGCGGCTGGTTGGGCGTGCGCATCCAAACCGTTACCGATGAAATCGCGGAAAGCATGGGTCTCAGTGAGGCCAGCGGTGCCTTGGTCGCCAGCGTTACCAGCGGGGGCCCTGCCGAACAGGCGGCCATCCAGCCCGGCGATGTGGTTTTGACGTTCGACGGCAAAAAGATCGACCGCATGCGTGGCCTGCCGCGGATCGTTGCCGAGACACCAATCGGTAAGTCCGTTGATGTTCTCATCTGGCGACGCGGCGAAGAAGTCACGGTCAAAGTCGAGCTTGGCGAACTACCCGATGACGACCAACTGGCAGCGCTAACCGAAGAAGGCAGTGACGATAGCTTCAGCGCCGATGGCTCGTCACCAATCAGCGAGCTCGGTGTGACGGTGGCCACCATCACCGATGAAATGCGGGAACGCTTCGAGCTACCCGGCGAGGCGAAAGGCGTTGTTATTACCGAGGTCTCGGAAGGCAGCACCGCTGGCGACGAGAACTTGCGGCCCGGTGACGTGATCGTCGAAGTCGGCCAAGAGGAAGTCAATTCGCCTCCAGAGGTAGCAGCCAAGGTCAATGAGGCGAAGAGCCAGGACAAAAAATCGGTTCTGCTCTTGATCGATCGAGGGGGCGATCTTCGATTCGTCGCGCTTCGCTTCACAGAAGGCTGACACGCCCCAAACGACCGGGTTAGGCCACGGTCGGTCACCAACAGAAAGATCGCCGCGGAGACATGGCTCTCTCGCGGCGATTTTTTTGGTAGCTCCCTAAATCAACGCGCCAACGGCGACAGGTCTGCTTGGACCGCATGCCAGGCCATCATCGCTGCTTTATGGACCGGCGCCCTTCAGCCTCTCACCACGGCCTCGTCTTCAGTGATTGCTCGGCCTGAACAGGAGCATGAGCGCCCGTCTCAGCAAGGCATGCCTGCTCTTCAAGGCCGGCAACACCATCGCTGAACGCGCTACGGTTGCCTATTCTCAACTATTTTTGGTAATATTATCGCTTATTCGACAAAAAATTCATCTCGCGGGACTCCCTGGAGGTAGAGAACTGCGGTAAGATCCCCCGCTTGAACGATGGCATCGCTTGCATCGGCAAGGACGGAATGAGGACGAAAAGCGACCCCCAAGCCGGCAGCCTTGATCATCGGTAAATCATTGGCGCCGTCACCAAGGGCAAGAGTCTCATCTGGATGGAGATTATGGGAGCGCATCAGCTGCGTCAGCGTGGAGAGTTTGGTCTCTGCACCGGTGATCGGCGGCAGAATCTGGCCTGTAAGCCGGCCATCAACGATCTCCAGCCGATTGGCGATGACCGCCTCGAACCCGATGTCATGCGCCACCCGCTCCGCGAAGGGCACAAAGCCACCGGAGACCAGAGCGGTGGTCGCGCCAAAACCGCGCATCGTCTGTACCAGGATGCGCGCGCCACTCATCAGCCGGACCCGTTCGGCGTAGACCTCATCAATGACGGTCACGTGCAATCCTTCAAGCAGCGCGACGCGTTCGCGAAGGGCCGCCGCAAAGTCCAGCTCTCCGTTCATCGCCCGCCGCGTGATTGCGGCCACGTCGCTCTTGACGCCAGCAAAGTCGGCAAGTTCGTCGATGCACTCGACTGTGATCATGGTGCTGTCCATGTCGCTGATCAAAAGACGCTTTCGCCGATGATGCGCCGGCAAAACGGCGATATCGACCCGCGTAGGATCTGCACTGTCCGGCAGAATGTCGGCGACGTGGGATTTCGCATCGGCCAGATCGTATCCATCAAGAACCATATCAGCCGCTTCACCTTCAGCGAGCCAGCGACTCTTGGCACCGAATTTGCGTTCAAGTGCAGAGATCAGGCTTGGATCGAGCGGTGCATGATCAGGATGGGTGATGGCGATGAGAATGCAGGACATGACAAGACCTTTTACGGGCTTTGCGGTTTGAAGCAAGCCCGGAGACCTGGGTTTCCGGCAGCCCAGGATGCGGTCTAAATGGTCAATTTGATCATCATCGGCGGCCCGACAGGCTCTGGAAAATCGGCGCTCGCTCTTGATCTCGCCGAGCGTATCGGCGGCGAGGTCGTCAACGCCGATAGTATGCAACAATATCGTGACCTTCGGATCGTGACGGCTCGGCCTACCCTTGCCGACCACAGGCGGGCTCGCCACCATCTTTACGGCCATCTGCCTGCCGAGACGCCTGGATCTGTCGGCACATGGCTGAGCGAAGCAACCCGAGTGATCGGCGAGATTAGGGCCAGAGATCAGGTGCCGATCGTGGTTGGCGGGACAGGGCTTTATCTCAAGTCGCTGTTGAAGGGTATTGCGGCAGTGCCGGACATTCCTTCCGAAATCCGCATGGCGACCAGCGAACGTTTTGACGAACTAGGTGTTCCTGGATTTCACCAGGACTTTTCCAAACGTGATCCCGAGCAGGCAGCCCTCCTTGAACCAGGCGATCGTCAGCGCCTCATTCGGGCGGCCGAGGTGCTTGAGGCGACCGGAAAATCACTGCTCTACTGGCGGTCTCAACCCCATAAGCGCGCCATGTTGCCAGAGCCAATCGTTGGCGTCGCTTTGATGCCGCCAAGGCCGGCGCTTCATCGCCGAATCGAACTCAGGCTTCAGGCCATGATCGATGCCGGCGCCCTTGATGAGTTGGAAACGCTCCAGAAAAAGGATCTGCCGACCGACCTCCCTTTGATGAAAGCGGTCGCTGTTCCTGAACTTCTTGCCTATCTCGGCGGCAGTCTAAATCTTGCCACCGCGACCACCCGTGCGGTGGCAAAGACCAGGCAATATGCGAAGCGACAACTGACGTGGCTACGCCATCAGTTGCCGGAACTCGAACCCATGGACGAGTTCGGTGATCGGGCAAAGAACGTTTTCGAGCCGTCAACGGCGGTTCCACTGGACTTATTGACCGATCTCGCAATCAAGCATACTGTCCGATCGACCCGCTAGCGTGGATTAGTGCGGTCTCGTTTCGTTCGTTACCCTCTTTTCACTTCCAACATGAAAGCTAAGGACTCCGGCCATGTCGGCTACAACAACGATGCCAAGCTCAGAGGTGCAACCTCAAACAATGACCGGTTCGGAGGTCGTACTCCGCGCTCTTGTCGAGCAAGGTGTCGAGGTCGTATTCGGCTATCCCGGCGGCGCTGTACTGCCCCTTTATGATGCGTTCTTCAAACAGAACTCGATCAAGCATATTCTGGTGCGCCACGAGCAGGGTGCCGTCCATGCCGCTGAGGGCTATGCACGCAGCACCGGCAAGGTCGGCGTCGTGCTCGTCACGTCAGGCCCCGGCGCCACCAATACGGTAACGGGACTGACCGACGCGTTGATGGACAGTGTGCCCATCGTTTGCCTGACGGGACAAGTGCCGACGCACATGATCGGCAATGATGCCTTTCAAGAGGCCGATACGGTCGGCATCACGCGCCCATGCACCAAGCATAACTATCTCGTGAAGTCGACCAACGACGTCGCCAAGGTCATGCACGAAGCCTTCCATGTGGCACGGAGCGGTCGACCGGGCCCGGTTGTGATCGATCTCCCGAAGGACGTGCTCATGGCGGACGCACCGTACCATGCGGCGAGTGAGTTCCAACATCGGACATACCGACCAAAGACCGAGCCGATGGAAGCGGACATTGAACGCGCCATCGATCTCATGGCCGATGCAAAAAAGCCGATTTTCTACGTTGGCGGCGGCATCGTGAACGCGGGCGATGAGGCCTGCCATCGCGTGACCGAATTGATTCAGGCAACCGGCTTTCCGGTCACGCTCACGCTCATGGGTCTGGGCGCCTATCCAGCGTCTGACAAGCAATTCATCGGCATGCTCGGCATGCACGGAACGCTTGAGGCCAATATGGCGATGCATGACTGCGATCTGATGATCGCGATTGGGTCGCGCTTTGATGACCGGGTCACAGGTCGTTTGGACGCCTTCTCACCCGACTCGAAAAAGATCCATATCGACATCGATCCTTCGTCGATCAACAAAAATGTGCCGGTCGATCTCGCCATCACCGCCGACGCAGGCAAAGCCGTCGACGCGCTCTTGAAGCGCTGGTGGGCACGCGGACTAAAAGCGGATAGGCAAAAGCTCTCGTCTTGGTGGGCCGACATCTACGCCTGGCAAGCGCGGCAGAGCCTTCGTTACCAAAAGAGCGATGACATCATCAAGCCACAATATGCCATCCAGCGGCTTTACGAATTGACCAAGGATCGGGAGACCTTCATCACGACGGAGGTCGGCCAGCATCAAATGTGGGCCGCTCAACACTACAAGTTCGAAAAGCCACGCTATTGGATGACCTCAGGCGGGCTCGGCACGATGGGCTACGGCCTGCCGTCGGCAATGGGTGTTCAGGTTGCCCATCCCGAAGCGCTTGTGGTCGGCATCGCTGGTGAGGCGTCTTGGGTCATGAATATGCAGGAGATGTCCACGATTGTGCAGTACCGGTTACCGGTAAAGTGCTTCATTCTCAACAACTCCTACATGGGCATGGTTCGGCAGTGGCAGGAGCTGTTCCACGGCAATCGCTACAGTGAGAGCTACATGGACAGCCTTCCCGATTTTGTGAAGCTGGCCGAGGCGTTCGGGGTTGTCGGCCTGCGGGCAGAAAAGCCTGACGAACTCGATGACCTGATTAACGAGATGATCGAGGTCGACCGCCCCGTCATTGCCGATGTGGTCGTTGACCGTGCGGAAAATGTCTATCCGATGATCCCCGCTGGTGCGGCACATAACGAAATCAAGCTCGGCCCTAATGCCGGCGAAGACATCGAAAGCTCCGAAGAAGGTATGGCGCTGGTATAAGGCCGCCGACAACAACAAGAACGCCGGCGGGAGACGGGCAACCGTCTACCCACCGGATTTGATTTTCGGAGCCTAGGGAATTGGTAAAATGACCCAACAAGAAGAAAGCCACACCATTGCGGTGCTGGTTGAGAATGAGCCGGGCGTGCTCGCACGCGTGATTGGCCTCTTTTCCGGACGTGGTTACAATATCGATAGCCTCACCGTGGCCGAAGTGGACCCAGAAAACGGCCGCTCGCGTATCAATATCGTGACGCGTGGCACGGCGCAGGTGATTGAGCAGATCAAGGCACTACTTGCCAAATTAGTGCCGGTCCATCATGTGGTCGACCTCACCCTCGAGGGCCCTCATGTCGAACGCGAGCTGGCACTTGTTAAGGTCACCGGCGATCGCGAAAAGCTGGTACAAGCCCTGCGCATCGCTGATTTCATGCACGCCCGCCTGGTCGACAGCACCACGGAGAGCTTCGTTTTCGAAATTACCGGTGCGCCCAATCAGATCGACAGCTTTATCCATCTGATGGGCCCGCTTGGCTTGGTCGAAGTCAGCCGTGCCGGCGTTGTCGCCATCGCCCGCGGCCCGGGTGGCCTGGGCAGCGAAGCGCCATAAATGCAAGCGAGCCCGGTCCTGGCAACAGCATCACGAGGCTCGGCGACAAGATCTGAAGAACCGACGTTTCATTGAGTACAAGGCCAAAGCGGCCCAAGAAGGGGACAACACAATGCGCGTTTACTACGATAACGATGCCGATCTCAACCTGATCAAAGGGAAACGGGTCGCCGTCATCGGCTATGGCAGCCAAGGCTATGGCCATTCCAATAACATGAAGGACAGCGGCGTGGAGGAGGTTGTCGTCGGCCTTCGCGAAGGGTCTTCCTCTGCACCGAAGGCAGAAGCAGCCGGACTTCGTGTCATGGCGCCTGCCGAGGCAGCGGCGTGGGCCGATGTGGTGATGGTTCTGGTTCCAGATGAGCTCCAGGCCGATCTCTATGAGCGAGATCTCGCACCCAATATGCGGGATGGTGCCGCCCTCATGTTTGCCCACGGACTCAACATTCATTTTCGCATGATTGAGCCTCGTAAGGATCTTGACGTTCTCATGATTGCACCGAAAGGGCCGGGTCACCTTGTGCGTGCAGAATATGAGAAAGGGGCGGGCGTTCCTTGCCTGCTTGCCATCCATCAGGACGCCACCGGGGCTGCCCACGATATCGGCCTGTCTTATGGCGCCGCTATCGGAGGCGGCCGAGGCGGCATCATCGAAACAAGCTTTAAGGAAGAAACTGAAACAGATCTGTTCGGTGAACAGGTAGTTCTCTGTGGCGGCCTATGCGCCCTCATCCAGGCTGGCTTCGACACGCTGGTGGAGGCTGGCTATGCACCCGAAATGGCCTATTTCGAGTGCTTGCATGAGGTGAAGCTGATCGTCGACCTGATCTATGAAGGCGGCCTCGCCAATATGCGCTACTCAATCTCCAACACGGCTGAATATGGTGACTATGTGACGGGCCCACGGATCGTCACCGACGAGACCAAAGCCGAAATGAAAAAGGTCCTCGCCGACATCCAAAGCGGCGCTTTTGCGCGTCAGTGGGTACTGGAAAACAAGGCGGCTCAAGTCGGATTCAAGGCCATGCGAGCCGCCCAGGCTGAGCATGGCTCCGAAGACGTCGGCCAACGCCTCCGTGCCATGATGCCTTGGATCACCAAAAAGCGCCTGGTCGCTGGCACGAAGGACTGAGATACGCAAAACATCAGGCAAAACTTGCCTGACAATATGCCCGTTGCCTGCCCTCCGCCAAGACGTGAGGGCATGGCAGCGGGCATTCTCATTTTTTAGATCCCAGTACCGAGCAACATCCCTTCTCCTTTTCGGGAAAATGCGTTACTCACCTTGACCAGCGGCTGCGTTTCTCCAGCCGCCCATAAAGGGAGTAGATCAAGGTGGCTCCGCCGAAAAAATCGCCGCCAAAAAAGCCGCCGGCCAAACGTCGCCAACCCCGAAGCCGGCCCCCCTCGCCGCCGCTTGCACCGGTCGAGCAACCAACGATGCGCCGTCGTTTGGCGCTCCTTGGTCTTCGGCTTCCCGAGGTCAAACCGCCACGGTTTCAATACGTTCCTGTCGTCGTTCACAACGGCTTGGCCTATGTCAGTGGCCAAGTACCTTTTGTTGATGGCGACATTAAGCCGACGGGCAAAGTCGATAAGGAAGTGTCGATCGAAGCCGCGAAAGAAGCTGCACAGCTTTGCGCCCTTCAGGCTCTCGCCTGGCTGAATCAGAATCTGCCAGGCGGTCTCGATGAAGTTGAGCGCGCCATCAAGGTCACCGGTTTCGTGGCCTCGTCAAAGGATTTTGGCCGACAGCCTGAAATCATTGACGCCGCTTCAGAAGTTCTCACCAAAGTCTTCGGTCAGGCCGGTCAACACGCAAGAAGTGCCCTTGGCCTCGCCGAACTTCCTGGCAATGCGTCTGTCGAGATCGAGTTCATCTTCGCGCTCAAGCGCCGTGGCGGCTCGAGTCAGCAGCAACGTCGACCGAACATCAAGGTGATTGAGAAGCGTTGATCGTCAAACGGTGCGGGTTGGCCAACCCCACTGATCAACGTCGTTGCTGCTCGCAACTAGGACACCTCGGGCAACGTCTCGATCAAAACCTGGTGACGAAGGGAGCGGTTGGAAACAGGATCTTCCAGTTCCATCTCGAAGTTCGTTGATGAGCGGATTCCGCCAATCGCGGGTAGTGTGCCGCAAAAGAGCGCTGAACCCTCGGGAAGGGACAGATCGCTGTCGAAAAAGCCGCGTTCGGAACGATAGGCCGTCATAAGATCGTCGGGGTGTTGCAGGTTCGCAAGAGCACCTTCTTGGTACAGGACGCGCTCGCCGTTCTCGATGATATACGACCGCAGGATGAGTTCATCCCAGTGGGCTCTCACATCACTATAGCTCCACACCGTTCCAGCCATCGGCTTTCGACACAGCTGCTTGGCGAGTTGAACCGATGTCGATTCCAGTGCTCGATCCGTGTGATCAGAGCCGAGGCCCACCCAAAGTCCGTCCGCCATCGCAAGAATCACCGCCTCCACCTCACCCGACGTCGCCTCGCCGACCACCCGGATCTGTTCAGGGTTGGCAACCAGCAGCGCTGGATCGACGCGATAGAAAAGCGGCGTCTTCGATGGCGGCGTCACGCCGATCGCTTCGAGTTCCTCGATGTGGTGGCGCACGGCCGCCATGTCCCGGCCAGCCCAACCGGCCATCACCAGGTCCGTCGTTTCGAAGCTGATCAGAAGGTCGCCACTTTGGCTCTGACGCTCGAAAATCGGCATTCAGCGGCTCCCACGAAGCAGTCACGAGGCATCAAACGTCCCGATCAAGCACCGTCCGCACCATTTTGGCAATGGCGACAGTTGCCACGAGCGAGTTGACGGGCTCTTTCAACCGATACTTGCAGTCGCTATATGGCCGGTGTGGTTGCTCCTTGTTGTCATCAATCGAGGCCTCCTTTGCGAACCTGGCTTAAAGCGTTTATCGAAGCCGATCTGACCCGAAACCTCATTATCGGGCTGATCGTCATCAATGCCGTTGTTATCGGTCTCGAGACCTCTCCGAGTGCCATGGAGCGTGCCGGTCCGTTATTGACAGCGATCGACCTCTTTGCCCTTTCGGTCTTTATCGTCGAGATCGCGATCAAGCTTTTCGTCTATCGCTGGAGCTTCTTTCGGGATCCCTGGAACGTCTTCGACTTCGTGATTGTCGGCACGGCTCTCTTGCCATCGGGAACAGGATTTTCGGTCCTGCGCGCTCTCCGCATTCTGCGCGCCCTGCGCTTGGTCTCCGCTGTCCCCAAAATGCGTCAGGTTGTCCAGGCCCTTTTAAGTGCTGTTCCGGCCATGGGCTCAGTGATCGGCCTGTTGGGCCTGATGTTCTATATCGCCGCTGTCATGGCGACGAAGTTGTTCGGCGAAGGATTCGATGAATGGTTCGGCTCGATCGGCCGATCCCTCTATTCATTGTTCCAAATCATGACGCTCGAAAGCTGGTCGATGGGAATCGTCCGGCCTGTGATGGAAGTCTACCCACAAGCGTGGATTTTCTTCGTGCCCTTCATCCTGATCACCAGCTTTGCCGTGCTCAATCTGTTTATCGCCATCATCGTCAATGCCATGCACGAAGCCGCTGATGAGGAAGAAGATGAAAAGGACAAGGCCCTCAAGCTCCTCATCAGCGAGGTCGGCACGCTTCGTAGCGAGATCGGCGCCTTACGAGCAGAATTGAACGCTGAAGGCCCGAATGACGGTTCAGCTGATGCGGTCGTCAAGCTGCCCGGGCAATGAAGCCAACATTCCTGAAGTCCGGCTTTCGGTAGAGGAACGGCTCACCCTCTAGGGTGGTTACACAGCCTCCCGCCGCGAGAAGCACGGCATGGCCGGCAGCGACATCCCACTCCATCGTCGGCCCGAAGCGCGGATAGATATCCGCCTTGCCTTCAGCAACCAAACAGAATTTGAGGGAACTGCCCGCTGAGATCCGCTCAGCAGCCCCGATCTTGTCGAGAAAATCTTCGGTTGCTGCATCAGCGTGAGAGCGGCTGGCGACGGCTGTTGGACCATTTGCAGGAACAGGGCGGACGCTGATCTTCGTCACGTCGCCCGCAGCGCCCCGCATCCATGCACCTTGGCCACGCCAGCCCCACCAGGCTCGCGCGCGCGCGGGAGCTAAGACCACACCCATCACAGGTCCATCAGCGTCGATCAGCGCGATATTGACCGTAAACTCGCCATTTTTACTGATGAATTCTTTCGTGCCATCGAGCGGGTCGACCAACCAAAAGTGGCCGTCGCCAATCTCGGGTATATCGCCGGCTGCAACTCTTTCTTCGGCGATGACCGGAATGTCAGGAGCAAGTCTCGCTAGACCTTCAAGAATGACGGCTTCGCCCGCCTCGTCTGCTGCGGTCACCGGCGATTCGTCAGCCTTGGTCTTCACCTCGATCTCACCGCGATAGTGCTGCATGATCACGTCACCTGCACTATCAGCGAGGGTGACGATTTCGGCGAGCAAGTCTTTCGGCTCAAGCGGCATCAGTGAAACTCTCTTTTGTGAATAATCGGCGGCGGCGCTTGCGCGCTTTCATGTCCGTTGCTGATAGAAAGGTCAAGCCTACGGCCACGACGCGCAGATCCAGACGTCCTTTTCAACGGTCATCGCACCGCCGACATGCCCCTGATGCTGCCCCTGCGGGGCTCAATCAAACTCATCTTCACGCCGCCATCGGCGCTAAGGCTTGTGTTCGATGCCTTAACATGGGCATCCACTAATGCTGAACGAGGTTCAGCTCTCCTAGCAAGTTAATCGCTTGATAGGCCATGTCTGTCTCCCCTAGAAGGATTGATCGTCGACCTCTCTACGGTTGATGACGATGCCATGTGACAACGGAAAACGTGCGGCCCCCTGCGACCCCATGACCTTCCGGCTCGTTGGCACAAAGGCACAAGCTGAGACGAAACGGATTGCGGGGATTGACGAGAAGCCTTAACGACACAACGCTCGGGTCCGGTAACGTCGATGCCGTCTCGCCCCAGCTAACGGGTTTTCCTGCGGCGCCTTGGTCGAGCAAGGCAAGAAACAAGAGACGGCATAGGAGATAGAACCGCTGATCCCGCCTTCTAGCATCGATGATCGCCGATTTGCAGCCTGAACGTCCGAACGCTTACCAAGAAGCCTGGCGTCTTGCCTGGCCATTGATTCTCTCGAACATCTCCGTGCCGCTGTTGGGCATGGTTGATACCGCCGTCGTCGGTCACCTGCCCGAGCCTCATCATTTGGGAGCAGTGGCGCTTGGAGCGAGTGCCTTCAGCGCACTTTTCTTTACGGTTGTATCCCTTCGCATGGGGACGACAGGCCTGATCGCCCAAGCCTATGGGGCCGGCGATCGCTTTGGCTTGCAGGCAGGTTTCTTCCGAGCGCTCACCCTTGCTTCGATCGTGGCCATGCTCATGATCCTTTCGACCGATTTGATCATCGATGCGGCCCGATGGATCTATGCACCAACAGATCGTGTTGCCGAAAGTACCGCAATTTACTTGGAGATCCGCCTCATCGCTGCGCCAGCAGCGCTCGGCAATATGGTGATCCTAGGATGGCTCCTTGGGGTTCAGGATTCGAAAGGTCCGCTCTATCTGCTCCTGATCGGCAACGGGCTCAACATGGCATTGGACCTGCTGTTTGTCGTCGGCTTCGGGCTCGAGGTCGCTGGCGTGGCCTGGGCCACGGTGATCGCCGAATACACAACGCTCCTCATCGGCTTTTGGTTCGTACGTCGGCGCTTTGGACCAAGACAGGCCGGTCTCTCTTTCAGCATTCTCCTGGAAGGCGCTGCAATGCGCCGGCTAGCGACAGTGAATGTCGATATCATCCTTCGAAGCCTTGTCTTGCAGATTGCCTTCGTCTCCCTGGTAGCACTTGGCTCGAGGCAAGGTGAAGTCATTCTTGCGGCCAACACAGTGCTATCAAACATGCTGCACTTGTCCGCCTTCGCCCTTGACGGATTTGCCTTCGCTGCGAGCACATTGGTCGGCCGCCATGTCGGCGCCGGCGATAGGCAGGCGATGCAGCAAGCGGTGAAGGCGGCTTTGGTATGGAGCGTCGGCTTCTCGCTGTTGATTACGCTTGCCTTCGTTCTAGGTGGTCCATGGATCATCCTCGTGATCACGGACATCGAAGCAGTTCGCGAGGCTGCCCTTCACTTTCTCCCCTATGTCATCGTCGGCCCATTGATTGGTGCCACCGCCTTTGCCTTTGACGGCATTTATATTGGCGCGACGCGTACCAAAGAAATGCGGAACGGCATGGTTGGTGCGGTTATCGTCTTCGGGCTCGTCGCCTGGTTGCTCATGCCACGCCTTGATAACCATGGCCTCTGGCTCGCCTATCACGCCTTCATGATAACGCGTGCCGTTTGGCTCAGTGTCGTCTATTGGCGCTTGGAGCGAGGCGTCGGCTTTAGCCCGCCGATGGATGATTCGACGAGTTTGGTGACGACGAAGCGGGCGACTTAAGCGGGGTCATGATCAGCTTTGGTAGGGATCGATCCCGAGCCCCTTGAACACCGATCGGCATATCAGGCGTACGCTTCGTTCGGCTTCTTGACCGAAAAAGCAGATCCCAAAAGCTGAACAACGTGCCGTAATTGCTATCGGTGTCCGCTCTGAACGCATGGTGATGAATCCAGTGAATAGACGGCGTAATGATGAGTCTGGAGAGCGCCGCTTCAACCCGTTCCGGCAACTTCGCATCGCTGTGATGAAAGATTGCCGATGCCAAAACGATCGCCTCAAAGAGCAAAACAGAACTGAGTGGCAGATCGAAGACAACGATGACGATGCCCCGTACTAGGGCTGACAGGACAACCTCACCAAAATGGAACCGGAGGGCGGATGACGTGTCCAGTGTCTCATCAAGGTGATGAACGCTGTGAAAGCGCCAAAGAAACGGTATCTCATGATTGGCCCGATGCCACCAATAGATCCACAAATCGAGCAGTAAGATGTCGAGGCCTAGGCCGAGCCAACCGCTCCACCACGCCGGGCGAAGACCGAAGCTGTGATCAGCGGCAAATGCCGTGATCGGGACAACAATCAGCGGGGAGAGAAGCGCATTAATGCCCAACAGGCTGAGGTTCTTTAAAAGCCTCATCCAGGCAGCCTTCGTCGCCCGGCCGAAGCGCAGCAGAAGCGGACCGCCTGCCGCTGGATAGATCCGCTCGTAGAAGGCGAAGATGACAAGAACGCTGCCCACCGCCAAGAGCTTGATCGAAAGGAGAAATTCGATGTCCATGTCAATCATCATATGATCGACACAGTGTCTCCTGCCAAGTGCAAGATGACGAGATCAAAAAAAAGTGACCGTGCCCTTGAATCCACCCTTTGACTTCCCAAATGCAAGTCAGTCGGGCGCCATAATGGGTCTGACAAAGTGATTAACGCCCGGTCTCCAAGACGGGCATCAGTCAAATCGCTCAAGAGAGGATGTGACCATGCGTAGTTTTGACTTATCTCCCCTTTTCCGCCATTCCGTTGGCTTTGATCGTCTTGACGAATTGTTCGAGACAGCTTTCAGGAATGCTTCACAAGAATCATCCTATCCCCCATACAACATCGCCAAAACTGGTGATGATAGCTACCGGATCACGCTTGCTGTTGCCGGGTTTGGCGAGGACGAGCTGGAGATCATCTCGAAAGAAAATCTCCTCACCGTCCGAGGCAAAGGCACCGATGTCGAGAAAGATGTGAGCTATCTCCATCGCGGCATTGCGAAGCGTGCGTTCGAGCATCGCTTCCAGCTCGCCGACTATGTGCGGGTCCACGGCGCCAATCTCAATAATGGTCTGTTGGATATCGAGTTGGTCCGTGAGCTTCCCGAGCGCATGAAACCGCAACAGATTGCCATCGGTAGCGGCGCAAAGGCTAAGGTCATCGAAGACAAGAAAGCGAAAGCCGCGGCCTAACCAACATGACCCGTCATTAACATGACGGCATAAAGATGCCGGGCCGACAATGTCGGCCCGGCATTGTTGTTTTGAACGACGGCAAGGCCCGCGTTTTACACGTGATGAGCCGGCCGCCTAGGCGGCCGATGTCAGCCTGGCAATGTCGGTCTCGACATCAAGCCTTGATGCTTGTCGGCCCAACTCTCTCGATCCGTAAGTCACCTCAAGGTGCGACGGGTCCTTAGCTTCCGAAGCGTGACAAGATATAGTTTTCAGCAGGCGGGCCTGTCTCGAATTCGATCGATGGGCCGACCTCTTCCAACACGTCCTTCGTTGAATAGACCTCGCGCGACGTCGACGGAACGCTGTCTTTATCCTTGTATAAGGAAACATCCAAAATCGCCTCGTAGCGTTCCACGGTGGACCGCACACGATCCTCATCATTTCGCCGGCCAAGGCCGAAAGATCCGCCGCCATCTTCGAGACCAAGATCAACCCGCTGGGTCGGACGTGAAAACAGGTCACCGTAGCGTTCGATCCGCTGGCTTTGGCCATTAACAGCGACATAGTCAAAACCGCGCTCATCGGCGAGTTGGGCGGCACGGAAGAGCACATATTGATGGGCTGTCTCACGCCGTGTTTTGTGATTGCCTGCGAAAACGACCTGATAGCGGTCGGCGCCAATTTGCTGTTCGGCATAGCCAAAACCGTTGGCGGCGGGTCGATAAAATGTCGGTTGAGCACATCCTGCCAAGAGAAGGCCTGTCCCGATCAGAGCGGCCCATGCAATATATTGGCGTGGCGTTCTCATCTCACTCCCTCCCGGCTGATCCTGATGTGATCGAGAGCTGATACCACAACTCTTTGATTTTGATAAGGAAAACACGACGAAAACAAGGCAATTCCTAAGCTTTTTGGCGCTGTTCAACTTGTCCCATGCTGTTCCCTCGGCTAAAAGATGACGATGTCTAGTCAGACTCATAGGCCTCTTGTAGGGGTGCCCGCCTGCCGTGTCCTGGCAGACCACGGCCTACCAGTCCACAAAGTCAGCGAAAGCTATATCGATAGCGTCATCGATGGGGCAGGCGCTTTACCGGTCCTCTTGCCGGCGACCGGCAAACGTCTGGGACCCGAAGGTCTAGCTCATTGGCTCGATGCTTTGGATGGCCTTTTGATTACCGGGAGCCCCTCGAATGTCGATCCCTCTCACTATCTCGGACACGAAGCCAGGCGCGACAGCGAGCGCGATCCTGCTCGCGATGTGACGACATTGCCGCTCCTTCGCCAGGCGGTCGAACGGGCCATTCCGGTGCTTGCAATCTGCCGAGGCATTCAGGAGCTCAACGTCGCGTTTGGCGGGACGCTGCACCAACATGTGCACGAAGTGCCCGGTCGCATGGACCATCGTTCGGACAAGAGCATGCCCTTGAGTGACCGCTTCGACGACCTCGCTCATGGCGTCAAGCTGACCGAGGGCGGCCTGTTGCAGGACATGTTGGGCGGTGTAGGCGAGATCCAGGTTAACACCCTTCACGGCCAAGCCATCGACAAACCGGGCGATCGCGTTGTGATCGAAGCGCTGGCTCCCGACGGCACCATCGAAGCCGTGAGTATCAGCG
Source organism: Geminicoccaceae bacterium (assembly GCA_028285265.1). Taxonomy (GTDB): domain Bacteria; phylum Pseudomonadota; class Alphaproteobacteria; order Geminicoccales; family Geminicoccaceae; genus JANQPX01. The sequence goes on along the minus strand of JANQPX010000053.1, from coordinate 32,585 downwards.
ATGCGGCTGGCTTCGTCATCGGGGTCCAGTGGCATCCAGAGTGGCTGATCAAGACCGACCGTTACGCCAAGCTGCTCTTTGATGCTTTTGGCGATGCCTGCCGCACTTACGCGCGAGCGAAGAACCAGCCTGCGCCGACGCGCAGCGCTTCTTGAGAGTATCTTATGACCGATATGGTTGTCTGGCTCCGGGAAAACGGGATTACCGAAGTCGAGTGTCTTGTGGCCGATCAAAGCGGAATCGCTCGCGGTAAAATTCTACCCGCTGCGAAGTTCATCCGCTCGCTTGAGGACGATAGCCTTCGCATTCCTGAAGATCTCTTTGTCCAGACCGTGACCGGGAGCTTTCCGGAGGAACAAGAAAATCGGGTGACCGATCCCGCCATGCGGGATGTGCGCCTTCGACCCGATCCACGCTCTCTTCGTATGGTGCCCTGGTACGATGAACCAACGGCACAAGTGATCGGTGACTGCTATCAACATGATGGCAGCGTGCTGGAAATCGCACCACGGCAGGTTCTACGCCGGGTACTCACGGCTTATGAGGAGCGCGGCTGGCGGCCGGTCGTGGCACCCGAGCTCGAGTTTTTTCTGACCCGAGTGAATGAAGACCCCGATTACCCGCTGGAACCGCCGATTGGACAATCGAAACGCCCTGAGTCCGGGTCACAGAGCTTCGGTATCGAAGCCATTAACGAGTTTGATCCCGTCTTCGACGATGTTTACGACTGGTGCGAAGCGCAGGCTCTTGATGTCGATACACTCACCCATGAGGGTGGAGCCGCCCAGATGGAGATGAACTTCAATCACGGGGATGCGCTCGCCCTTGCTGATCAGGTTTTCCTCTTTAAGCGGACCGTGCGCAAAGCAGCGCTCAAGCATGACATGTATGCCACATTCATGGCCAAGCCCATGGAAAACCAGCCTGGCAGCGCCATGCACATCCACCAGAGCGTCGTAGAAGCTAAAAGTGGAAAGAATATTTTTGCTAAACGGAATGGTGACCACACCAAGCTGTTCACCAATCATATTGCAGGCTTGCAGAAGCATCTGCCCGCGGCGATGCCGCTGCTCGCCCCGAACGTGAACTCCTATCGGCGCCTTAGGCGCTATTCTGACGCGCCGATCAATCTCCATTGGGGATGGGAGAATAGGACGGTGGGACTAAGAGTGCCTGAGGCCGGTCGTGATGCACGGCGCGTAGAGAACCGGGTCGCCGGCGCGGATGCCAATCCCTATTTGGCGATCGCGGCGTCGCTGGTCTGCGGGTTTCTCGGCATGACGAGCCGCTTGCAGCCGACCAAGCCGATCGAAGGTAGCGCCTATCGTCTTGCGCAGACGCTGCCACGCTATCTGCCGGATGCCCTCGATGCACTGCGTCGCTCAAAGCCACTTCGCGCCGTTCTCGGTGAAACTTTCGTGGATGCGCTGATCATGGTGAAAGAGATCGAACACCGCGCCTATCAGCAGGTCATCAGTTCTTGGGAACGGGAGCATCTCCTGCTCAATGTCTGACGTTATCGAAACCGGGTCTCTGCGGAAGTCTGGCGACAAACGAAAGTCGCGCACGAAAGTGCTGGGCAAGCGTGCCAGGAGCGAGAGCAAGCGGCCAGCCATCGATCGGTCAAAGGACGAGCTTGAGCTTGGTCGCTTCGGCGGACGATCCAACGAAAAGTCCGAGCCTACCGACGAGGCGTCGCCGGAGGCCAGCGAGGTCGTCGGTGCCAAACGAAGGAAAGTGACGTCTGACGAGGCCAAGGCCGCCCGGCGGCGGTCAGGCGCGGAGTTGGAAATCGCGACCACCAGAGATGTCAGTCACGACGCGGATCCCAATCTACCTCTTGCAAAAAAACGAAGCCGTCCGAAAGCCTCTGCAAAAAAAACGTGGATCGGCTTTGCGGTCCTGGTGGCGATAAGCGCCATTTTGGTGGTGCTGAGCGTTGCCGTCTTCTTGTTCATGCCGCGCTACGAGCTGATCGGCGACCCCTTGGTGGACAACCCAGCCTTCGCTAATAACCTTGATGGTTGGGAACGAGAAGGCGTTGTGCACTGGGATCAGGAAACACCAGGCCGTATCGTCCTTGAGCGACTCAGTCTTGAGACGAATACCTTGATCACCAAGGATATCCGGCTTCCCGATGGCAACAGCATGATGATGCTGCGCGCGCAAGTGCAAGGCGACGACGTGCGACCTGGCCCCGAATTTTGGGACCAAGCTCGCGTTTATCTGGCGCAGATCGATACCGACGGGAATGTTCTCTGGGGAGAGGATCATACGCTTTTTTTGATGGATGGTACGACCGAAGTCAGAAACTATAGCCGCGTCTATTCCATCCCTGATGAGATCCAATCAGCCCGTCTCGGGATCGAGATGAAAAACGCCACGGGGCGGTTGACGGTGAGTAAGCTCGAACTCTTCGAAGCGCAACGGCCGACAGCGTTTTTGATCACAGCGGGCAGCCTGTTGCTCGCCTGGGCCGCCCTGATCGTTTACACAGCGCGCCTGACCCTTCGCGGCATTGAGTCCTTAAAGATCCAAATATTGCTCATCGTCACGGCCGCCCTCGCGATTGTCGCCATCATGCTGCCGGGTGATCTCTTTGCAGACAGTTGGCGGGCATTTGCCTATCGCTTCGGCCTCGAGGATCTCGACGTCAATGGCGTTGCCCACGCCGTCATTTTTGCGATCCTTGCGATCATTGTCCGTCTTGGACGACCATCGGATTCGATCTGGTTACACATCGCCGCTTGGCTGCCGATTGCCGTCGCAAGTGAGGTGCTGCAGCTCTTTACCATCGAACGTGAACCGAGCCTCAGTGACCTCTTACTGGATATGGCCGGTGTTTTGTTCGGTTTGGCCCTCTTAGAAGCACGCCGACAATTCGGGCGCGTTCGTGTAGCGTAGGATCCTATCTCGATCACTTGATCAGGGACTGGACGCTTCATGAATGACACCCAGCGATGGCAAACACTCGACAGCAGCCATCATTTGCACCCGTTCACGGACCACAAAGCGCTCGCCGCCATTGGCAGCCGGATCATCACCAGGGCCGAAGGTTGTTGGCTTTGGGATAGCGATGGCAACCGCATTTTGGATGGCATGGCCGGGCTTTGGTGTGTGAATGTCGGCTATGGTCGGGACGAGTTGGTCGACGCGGCGGCCCGACAGATGCGCGAGCTACCCTACTACAATACGTTCTTTCAGAGTTCGACGCCCGCCTGTGTTGAACTCGCCGCCAAGCTCGCCGACATCGCACCGCCTGGCCTCGAGAAGGCGTTCTTCGCCAATTCGGGTTCCGAAGCCAATGACACAGCGGCCAAGCTGGTTCGTTACTTCTGGAACCTTCGAGGAAAGCCCGAAAAAAAGACGATCATCAGCAGAAAATACGCCTATCACGGTGTGACCATGGCGGCAGCCAGCCTTTCCGGTCTCACGCCTATGCATCCACAATCCGACCTGCCACTCCCAGGTTTCGAGCATGTCGACGCGCCTTATTGGTATGGCGAAGGTGGCGATCTATCCCCGGAAGCCTTTGGCCAAAGGGCTGCTGATGCACTGGAGCGCCGCATTGTCGAGCTCGGCGCGGAAAACATCGCCGCTTTCATCGGTGAACCCATTCAGGGTGCAGGTGGCGTGATTATTCCCCCAGACGGGTATTGGTCAGCGGTTCAGGACATCTGTAAGCGCCATGACGTTCTTCTCATTGCCGACGAAGTGATCTGCGGCTTCGGACGGACAGGTCGATGGTGGGGCTCCGAGGCCTTCGGCATCTCACCCGATATCATGACCATGGCCAAAGGCCTTTCGTCTGGCTATTTGCCAATATCGGCGGTGATGGTCGGCGAACGGGTTGGCGATGCGCTATCCCATAGTGGCGAAGAATGGGTTCACGGCTACACCTATTCGGGCCACCCTGTCGCGGCCGCAGTGGCACTCGAAAACATCCGTCTTATGGAACAAGAAGGCCTCGCCGAGCGCGCAAGTGGATCCATCGGTGCAGCGTTTGCTGACATGCTGACCTCGCTTGCAGACCACCCACTCGTTGGGGAAGCTCGCTCATTAGGCCTCATCGGCGCGATTGAGTTGGTGGCCGACAAGGCGACGAGACAGCATTTTCCTGAAAGCCGCGAGGTCGGCCCCACCTGCCGCAACCTCTGCATCGAACAAGGCCTCGTGATGCGCGCTGTTCGGGATATCATGGTCCTTTCGCCACCCTTGATTATCTCCGAGACCGAAATCGAGGAAATCGGCATACGCGCCCGAAAGGCATTGGATTTGACGGCCGCGAAGCTCGATCTCTAGGCCGGTGGCTGCTCGTCATCGTTGACATGGACAGAGGCTTGTTGAAGATATTCTCCAACAAGATCAACAAGCTCGACCCGCCACGGTCGACACTGCCCATCGGAGATCCGCCATGCCGCGCCCCCGCCCTCTGACGAGCCGTTTTGCTACGCACCGGCGCCGCTTTCTTCAAAGCTCCGTTGCGGTCGCCACGGTACTGCCGGCGATGAGCCGCACCAGTTTCGCCCAAGGCGGTCAGGTCAACGTCTATAACTGGGATACCTATATCGGTGAAAACACGGTTGCGAACTTCACCGACGCGACCGGTACGGACGTACGCTATGATCTCTTCGCAAGTAATGACGAGTTGTTTGCCAAACTGCGCGAAGGTAATCCTGGGTATGACGTTATCTTCCCGTCCAATGACTTCGTCGAGCGACTGGTCGCAGCGGATCGACTGGCCGAGTTGGACCATAGCAAGATCCCGAATATGGCCAATCTCGATCCGGCTTTTGTCGAGCCGGAATTCGATCCCGGCCGCAAATACTCCATGCCCTATTTTTGGGGTACGATCGGTGTCGGCTTCAGAAAGTCGGCGACAGAGGGACAGGAACCGAAGGCTTGGGCGGATCTCTTCGACTCCGATCAATATGCAGGCCGGATGTCCCTCTTAAACGACAGTGATGTGATCGAGGTGGCGCTCAAATATCTGGGGCTATCCTTGAATTCTTCGGATCCGGCGGAGATCGACGCTGCCGCTGAAGCGTTGATCAAGGCGAAACCCAATATCAAAGCGTTTGCGCCGGATACCGGACAAGATCTTCTGATCGCCGGTGAGGTGGATGTCTGCATGGAATGGAACGGCGACATCCTTCAAGTCATGGAAGAGGACGACGACCTCGCTTACATCGTGCCGGAGGAAGGAAGCATTCTTTGGGAGGATACCATGTGCATCCCGAAGGATGGTCCCAATCCCGACGGCGCCCACGACTTCATCAACTACATCCTCGACGCAGAAGTTCACGGCGAGATCGCATCCGAGATCAAGTATCCCTGCCCCAATGCGGCCGCTCTTGAATTTATCCCGGAAGAAGATCGCAATAACACGTCGATCTACCCGTCGAAGGAAACGCTGGAGCGGTGTGAAGTCGCGGTGTTCGACCCGGTGAAAGACGATCTCAAGGAAAAGGCTCTGACCCGCGTGCTCGCGGCGTGACGATCGTTCACTTCCGCTGAGTCGATGGAGAGCTGGCGTCAGCATCCACTTGTTTTCTGGGCGTTTTTATTACCAGGCGCGCTTTGGCTCGTTCTCTTCTTCTTAGCGCCATTATCGCTGATCTGGGCGTTCTCCTTTGGGGAACGCACCGGTGTGGTCGACATTGCGATTACCGGAACGTTCTCGAACTATATCGAAGCGTTTGATCCGCTTTATCTCAAGATCTTCTGGAAATCGCTTTGGATTGCCGCGACAGCAACCGCCCTTGCCCTGATCATCGGCTTTCCCGTGGCCCTCGCGATCAGCTTTGCGCCACCGCGGCTCAAGCCGATTCTGCTCTTGCTGGTCATTCTGCCCTTTTGGACCAATCTTCTGATCCGTACCTACGCGATGATCGCGGTCCTTCGCACGCGAGGCTATGTCAATTTCGGATTAGAGGCCGTCTGGGACTCCGTGAGTGCGGTAACCGACATGGTCGGGATCGGCGCCCTCCCCCGATATCAGCCCGTCGCGCTACTCTATAATGACGCTGCCGTCGTGATTGGTATCGTCTATGTGTACCTCCCCTTCATGGTCCTACCGCTCTACGCGTCGTTGGAGCGCCTTGATCGGTCTTATCTCGAAGCAAGTCTCGATCTTGGCGCTGGTCAGTTTCGAACGATCGCCAGCATCGTCATTCCGCTCGCGCTGCCCGGCATTATCTCCGGCATTATCTTGGTTTTCATCCCCGCGCTCGGCATGTTCTTGATTCCCGATCTTCTGGGCGGGCCGGACAGCCAGATGATCGGCAATGTTATTGAACGCCAGTTCAAAGCCGCGAACAATTGGCCCTTAGGCGCGGCCATGTCCTTTCTGTTGCTTTATCTGACCTTCATCGCACTTGCTCTTCGCTCCTATTGGGACCGTGACGATGCCTGAAAAAGCCGGACCATTGGATTACCATCGAAAGGTCTGGCTAAGGCTTTGGATGGCGGCAACATTCCTCTTTCTTTACGCACCGATCATCATCCTTGTTCTTTTCAGTTTTAACGACAGCAAACGCAACATTGTCTGGCGCGGCTTTACACTCGACTATTATGTCAAAGCCTTCAACAACGACTCCCTGATCGAAGCCTTCACCAACAGCCTCGTCATCGCCTTGGTTGCAACAGTGATCAGTACGATTCTGGGGACGCTGACAGCCCTCGCACTTTGGCGCTTTCGCTTTCCCGGTCGAGCTGCCACGGAAGGGTCGATGGCGCTCCCCATTGTCATCCCTGAAATCTGTATGGGCGTCGCGCTGATGGCATTCTTTATCCGAATAGGCTGGCCCACAGGTCTTCCCTGGCCTTTGTCCCTATCGGCCATAACGATCGGTCATGTCGCCTTCTGCTTCCCCTTCGTCGCCATCGTCGTGCGCGCGCGCCTCGCCGGTTTCGACCGTTCCCTTGAAGAGGCGTCAAAGGATCTTGGCGCGTCCGAATGGCAAACCCTTTGGCGGGTCACGATTCCCTACATGAAGCCTGGATTGATCGCCGGTGCGCTGCTCGCCATGACACTGTCGCTTGATGACTTCGTGATCACATTCTTCACCTCAGGTCCGGAAACGCTGACCTTTCCGGTGAAGGTCTATTCCATGGTTCGCTTCGGCGCGACGCCTGAAGTCAATGCCGCGTCAACCATCTTAATCGTCATTACCATCATTCTGACGCTGATTGCCATGCGGCTACAAAAGCCCGATGCGGAGCTTGCCAAATGACACCGCCGATGATTGCCATCGACAACGTCACGAAGACGTTTGGTGAGACCACCGCCGTCGACGACGTCTCACTCAATATTCACCCGAACGAATTCTTCGCCCTTCTCGGGCCGAGCGGCTGCGGCAAGACCACCCTTCTGCGTATGATCGCCGGCTTTGAACAGCCCAATGTCGGACGCCTGACGCTTGATGGTGACGACATGACCTCGGTTCCGCCCAACCGACGGCCGGTCAATATGGTCTTTCAATCCTACGCCGTCTTCCCCCATATGACGGTCGCCGACAATGTCGCTTATGGTCTTGTTGTCACCGGCACGCCGAAAGCAGAGATCGGCCCTAGGGTCGACGAGGCGCTTCATATGGTACGACTCGAGGGATACGGGTCGAGAAAGCCCAATCAGCTCTCGGGCGGTCAACGTCAACGGGTGGCCCTCGCGCGCGCGCTCATCAAACGCCCCAAAGTTCTTCTGCTTGACGAGCCGCTTTCAGCCCTTGACCGCAAGCTTCGCGAGGAGATGCAACTCGAGCTCGTGCGGCTGCAGCACGAAGTCGGCATTACCTTTGTGATCGTGACCCATGATCAGGAAGAAGCCCTCTCGATGGCCGATCGCATCGCTGTTATGGATCAAGGAAAGCTATTGCAAGTGGCACCACCGGGCGAGCTCTACGATCAACCCAACTGCCGTATGGTGGCTGACTTCATCGGTAAGACCAATTTCTTCGACGCGACCGTGACATCGGCATCGCAAGGCGAGCTCACAATCGCCTCAGCCGATCTGGGCGAGCTCTGCCTGCCGGATGATGGCGAAGGCATCGGCAAGGTCGAGATCGCGGTTCGACCGGAAAAGATCGACCTCTTCCGTGAACAACCACAGACAACCGGGATCATACGCCAAGGTACGATCGACCAGCAGGCTTTCTTTGGTGAGGCGAGCCATGTCTATATTCGCCTGCCCTCGGATCGCCAGATCGTCTGTCATCGGCCGCACGGTCGAGGCGACCACCCGGAAAGGTTACACACAGGCGATCCGTGCTGGATCAGCATCGATCAAGTCGATGTTCGCATGTTGCGAGGTTGAACGGTTCCATGGGCTTCGTTTGACCGGCCCGGCCCTTTTTGCCGAGGCGATGCCGTACACGCTGATTAATCGAACATCCGGGACTTCAGCTTTCGATAAGCAAGCCAAAACATCACGCCCCCCAAAAGCAAAAGCATTGCGAGATGGACCAGCGTCATCAAGAGATCGAGTGATTGCCCCGCAGTCAGCGGCCGGACAATCGCGATCAGGTGGGTGGTCGGCAGAAGCCAACTCAGCGCTTCGACATAATTAGGGAAGCGATCAATCGAAAAGAAAACGCCCGAAAAGATGAAGTTGGGTGTGACCCAAAACGTCATGAAATAGCTGATGAACTCCCAATTTCTCGCATGCGCGGTGGCCGCTAGCCCACAGGCGGAGAAGGTAAAACCGGCAACCGCCAGCACGACAAAACTTAAAATCGCTCCGGGGAGCGAGTCGATCCCGCCCCAGATGTAACCGACAACCACGACCCCGAACGCGGACAACAGCCCCTTCGCGATCCCCCATGCCGCTTCGCCCAGCATCAGTTCCAACAAGGAAACGGGCGTTGCCAGGATGGCGCTCCAGGTTTGTTGCATCGTAAGCCTGGAATAGGCCGAGATCGTTGCCTCAAAACTCGTTGTAAACATTAAGGAATAGGCCATCATGCCGGGCACGACAAAAGCGAGATAATCGAGCCCACCCATATCGCTAATGACGGCTCCTAGGCCGAAACCAAACGCAAAAAGATAAAGGACAGGATTGACCATCTGAAGCGCAAGCGATGACCAGATGGTCTTCTGCCACACCAGAAAGTGACGCCACCAGACCGCCAAGGAATAGGGAACGCGCTCGATGATCCGTTCCATTAGTTCTCCCTGAGCTTTCGGCCGGTGAGACGGAGAAAGACATCTTCAAGATTTGCGGGACGATGAAGATAAGCTGCGTCAGCGGGAAGCGCGCGGCGAAGCTCATCGGTCTCTTCGACGTAGAAGAGGACCGAGTCACCGATATCTTCCGACTCGAAGCGACCGTTGGAAAGCGCCTGCGGCAACGGCTTTTGGACATCGAACACATGCCCGCAAACATGTTCGCGGATCAGATCGGCTGGCGTTCCCTCAGTCAGGATCTTGCCGCCGTCAATGATCACGATGTGGTCTGATAAACGCTCCGCCTCGTCCATGTAATGGGTGGTCAAAAGCAGCGTCTTGCCCTCACGTTTCAGCGCTTGCAGCTGTTTCCAGATCAAGACACGGGCTTGCGGATCCAAACCAGTCGTGGGCTCATCAAGAATCACCAGCTCCGGGTCGCCGATCAGGGCGCGTGCGATCACCAGACGCCGCTTCATGCCTCCTGAAAGCTGCATGACGCTCTGGTCCGCCTTCTCCGCCAACTCCATGAAGGCAAGAAGCTCGGGCACACGTTTGTTGATCAGGGTCGATGGTAACTTGAAGTACCGGCCATAAACTTCGAGATTTTGCCGAACCAACAGTTCGGGATCGAGGTTATCCTCCTGCGGGACCAAGCCTATCCGGGCACGATCAGCCCGATCAATCGCCTCAACCGGCTTGCCGAAAACGGAAAGACTGCCCCCTGTGACTGTGGTCAGTCCCATGATCATCCGCATTGTTGTGGTCTTGCCGGCACCATTGGGACCTAGCAGGCCAATGCAACGGCCCTTGGGCACGGTGAGGTCAATCCCACGCACCGCCTCAAACGCACCGTAGCGTTTCTCGAGACCGATGGCCTCAATGACGGGATGCCTGTCTGTCATGACGCGCGCAGCAAGATCATGTTGCTGCCGTCGTCCAAGTCGGGCGACCGGTAATCGGATAGGCAGGGTCGTTATAGCCAGGTGTCGATGGGTGCCCGGTGGCGACCAAGCTATCGATCAGCGCCTCATCTTCGGGAGTAAAACTATAATTGAGGGCCTTGATATAGTCGTCGTACTGCTCCTCCGTCCGCGGCCCAGCTATGGGCGCGGTTATGATCTGATTGTTCAACACCCAGGCGACCGCGAACTGGCCTGGCGTGATACCACAAGCTTCGGCGTGAGCGCGCACTTTTTGCGCAATCACCAAGCTCTCGTCACGCCATTCACTTTGCATCATACGCTTGTCACGTCGGCCAGCTCGCGTTTCCTCGGCTGGCTTCTCGCCCGGCTGATATTTGCCGGTCAGGACTCCCCGCGCAAGCGGGCTGTACGGGACCACGCCCAGACCAAAATAGTCACAAGCCGGCAGATGCTCGACCTCGGGCATACGATTCATAGCGTTGTAATAGGGCTGGCTGACCACAGGTCGATCAATACCAATGCGATCGCAGAGGTCGCAGATTGTAGCGACCCGCCAGCTTCGAAAATTGGACAAACCGAAATACCGAATCTTCCCGCTTCGGATCAAATCAGCGATGGCACCGATGGTCTCTTCCAGCGGCGTGTCATTGTCCTCCTTATGGAGATACATGACATCGATCCAATCGGTACCGAGCCGCTTGAGCGACGCATCGGCCGCTTGAAACATGTACCGACGCGACAGGCCTGACCGGTTGGGGCCCGGCCCCATTTGGTTACACATCTTGGTGGCGAGGATCCAATGATCGCGATCGGCGCGGATCGCACGTCCGACCACTTCCTCCGAACGCCCCTCATTGTAGGCGTCGGCCGTGTCGATGAAGTTCAGGCCGTGATAGCGCGCCTTCTCGATAATGCGTGCCGAGGCTGGTTCACTGGTCTGTCCGCCAAACATCATGGTGCCGAGACATAGTGGCGACACCATGAGGCCGCTTCTTCCGAGCTTTCGATAATCCATGGACTTGCTCCTTAGCGCCGGCTTGCACAGACTGCGCGTTCTGACTCTACAAAATCGTTCTGAAGTGCATCACGCGCCGCATCCCTCCGCGCTTGGGATACTCGCGAACGATCGTTCCCATGTTCGAAAAGCCGGCTTTCTCCAACACTCTAGCCGATGCTGGATTTTCGACAAAGCTATAGGCCTGGAGCCCACCAAGGCCAAAGCTGCGCGCAAGCCCGACCATGGCCTTCACGGCTTCCGTGGCATAACCCTGTCCCCAAAAAGCACGACCGAGAATATAGCCGAGCTCCGAGATCGCATGGCTACCGCCAAACCCGACAACGCCGATCGACTGACCATTGACTTTCGTACTCACGCAAAAGGCGTGACTGCCTGGTATGCTGCACTTCGCGATCCAAATCTGCATGGCTTCTTTGGTCGCGGGAAAGGGGATCTGACCGGTCTGCTTGATGGCTTCCCAATCATTACGAAACAGGCTCTCGAAATCGCCGGCATGTGTCTCATTGAGTGGCGAGAGCAGAAGCCTTGCCGTTTCAATCGTCGAGCCAGGCGTCGCGATATCGTTCATGAACCCTCTAAGGACGGAGACGACGAAGCGGTCTTTAAAAGAGCTTCGTCACCGGATGACGACGGTTGCTGTTGGGACGCCATGCGGTCGGCCTGATGCGCCCGCCAATGCTGCGCCTCGATAAAGACGCGCCTCACGTCAGGATAGCGTTCTTTGATCTCGCGTTCCATCTTTGAGATGGTTGCTTCGACCTGATCGGCGCTCATGTCGCTGGTGAAGTCAACACTGACCGTCAGCAGGACCTCCTCGGGGCCGAGATGCATGCTTCGAAGTTCATTCAAGCGAAAAACGCCTTCCTGTTGAGCGATCACACCTTCAATACCACGCTTCGTTTCCAGCTCGACACCTTCACCGATCAAAAGACCTTTCGCCTCATAAGCTAGAAGGGCAGCCGTCAGTGCCAAAATCACCCCGATCAGCACGGAGGCGACGCCATCCAGAACCGGCATGCCGAAGGCTTGTCCAAGAGCAATACCGACAAAAGCAACGATGAGACCGAGCATCGCGGCACTATCCTCAAACAGCACGGTGAAGAGGGCCGGGTCCTTGCTCCTTCGGACTGCTTCGAACCAGCCAAGCGATCCCTTTTGGGCACGAAAGGCCTTGAAGGCGACCCACCAAGCGAATGCTTCGAAGATCATCGCGAGGCCAAGGACGATATAGTTGACATAAACGCTGGACAGCGGCTCGGGATGAAGGATTTTCTCAACACCGTGATAGATTGAGATGCCCGCACCGCCAGCGAAAATGAGGATAGCGACGACAAAGGCCCAAAAATAGAGCTCCATGCCATAGCCGAATGGATGGGCATCATCTGGCGGACGATTGGAGCGCTTGATGCCGTAGAGTAAGAGGCCCTGATTGCCCGTGTCGACCACGGAATGAACGGCTTCCGACAGCATGGCGGCACTGCCGGTCAGCGCTGCGGCGATGAACTTCGTGATGGCAATCAGTCCATTGCCAATCAGGGCAGCGTAAATGACGGTCTTCGATGAGGCCGCAGCCATGGCTTAGTCTCGACTCTTCATATCAGGACGCTCTGGTAACATCGTTGGGTGGTAGATGTTCAAGAAAACGCGCCGCACCACGCACATCGCGGCGCAGCGCCTCATGTCGTTGGGTTGCGTCTCGTTCTTGACCCCATTGTTTGATCTCGAAAAGCGCATCCACCAGGCTTGCCTCGACAGCGGCGTCGGCATCCAATTCACCATGCCAAAGAGCCAAGGCCAGCACGATCGATCCTAAACTGGTCGTCGCGCCATGGACGCCAACCAGCGGCCAATCCTCAATCGCTTCAACCGTGCTCCGAATGCGCGTCAGTGTTGCGCTTGGCTGCGAGACCGGCAGCAACGATTCCGTGACGTCGAACGCGATATCATAGCGCTTCGCCATCCAGTCGAGCGCCGGCTGCCAGGCCTCATGCTGCTCACGCACCAGTGCCGGCGGGTGGGCGGCGCGATAACAAACCAGATCGGTTTCGGCATATTGAGCGACCTCGTCGACCGCCGCCGCGCGACGGGAGGGCATACGGTCATGCGCCGTGGTGGCGAGCCGCGTAATCGGCATGAGGTCTGGCTGGATGTCATCGACCTGCGCTTCCCACTCCTCCGCGACCGCAACAGCCAGTCCCTCGACAGGAAGGGTCAGCGTCTGCTTTGCCGGGGTCTTCATCGGCCGACCGTCCAGCAACACGCGAAAGCCCCCCTCAACGGCATCAATGTCGGTCGTCTTATAGAACCGTTTCATCGGTCCGAGTCATCCACGAGATCGAGAACCTGTTCGAAATAATCGAGGACGACCTCGGCGCCAGCCGCCGTGAGCTCTGAGCCGGGATGATAGCCCCAATTCACCCCGATCGGTCGGACACCAGCCGCCCTTGCCATCTCGATATCAAACGTGGTGTCGCCCACAAGCAAGGTGGCGTTGGCCGCAGCGCCGGTTTCCTTGAGCGCGGTTTCGACCATGCTCGGATGAGGTTTACTCGGATGAAAGTCAGCCGTTTGCAGCGTGACGAAGCGATCGCGAATGCCGTGATGCTCGAGCACCATGCGAAGCCCCCGGAGGCTCTTGCCAGTCGCAATGCCCAAAAGGACCTCGCTTGTCGCCAGCTTGTCCAGTGTTTCCAGCACCCCTTGAAACATCGGCTCGGAAAAGTCGTCGGCCAGGCGCAACGTCGCAAAGTTATCCTTATAAAGTTCAACCAGGTCGAGGTGATCGCGCTGATCCCTTTCCGGCGCCAGCACCGCCATAGCCTTGTCGAGCGACAGGCCGACAATCGATCGTGTCTGTTCCGGCGACGGCGGCGCAAGACCCTTAGCCCTAAACGTGCGGTTCATGGTTTCGATGATGACATATTGGCTATCCACCAATGTGCCATCGCAATCGAAGAGGATTAAACTGACCATAATATCAATCTCGGCGCTTAGCGTTCAAAGCTGCTCAAAATCAGCGAGGCGCGCGCCGGGCAATTGCGCATCTGGCTCGAAACCGATCCAAGCGAAACCTGCGCGCATGGTATCAGGCAATGGCGCCGTCAGCGTCAAGCGCCCGCCGTCGGGATGGGGCAGATCGAGCTCACGTGCATGCAACATTAACGCACCGGGCGCGCCCTCCGGTTTGGCCCTTGCACCGCCATATTTCGGGTCACCTAGGATTGGACAATCCATGAGCGTGCAGTGAACACGAAGTTGGTGGGTACGCCCCGAAAGGGGCTGAAGGGCTAACCAAGCCGCAACCTTGCCCGCGCGCGCGATCGTACGGTAGCGGGTCTTAGCGTCCTGAGCGTCATCAAGGTCGGCTTGCACCAGCTCAAACCCCGGCTGGGCGCGGCTCGCACCCTTTGATAGAGGCCTGTCAATTACACCATGCTCAAGAGGTGGCAGACCGGCCACCAACGCCCAATAGAGCTTTTGCACCTGATGGCGTTGGAAGGCCTTCGACAGTTTCGCGGCCGCGGACGCAGATTTCGCAACGACGAGAAGCCCACTCGTGTCACGATCGAGGCGATGCACAAGCCGATAGCGTTCGCCTTTCGGGGCGATTGACGAGAGCATGCCATCGATGTGACGCTTTGTCTTGCTTCCACCTTGGACCGCAAGGCCACAAGGCTTGTTGATCGCCATCAGCGCTTCATCCTCGTGCAGAATGATCGCGCGCAAATCATCGGCGTCCTGCGGTCGATGCGCCGACGGGGCAGGCTTTGATCTCTCGCCATCGTCCACGGTGAAGGGAGGAATTCTGATCGTCTGGCCTTCGGAGAGCCTAGCGTTAGCCTGGACACGCTTGCCATCCACGCGAACTTGACCGGTCCGAAGGAGCTTTTGCAAGCGGCCATGACCGAGTGTCGGAAAGTGACGCTTGAACCAACGATCCAGACGAAGATCGGCCTCTTCCGCGGCCACAGCACGCTGTTCAACGGCGCTCACGTCTCACCACCTTTCGCTTGGCGCGCGGCCCGAAGTTGGCGCCACCGCTGTAAGCGGGATTTCAGCACCGCCTCGTCGCCCTCTTCCGTCGGCTGGTAGAACGCTTGGCGCTCCATGTCATCGGGGAAGTAGTTCTGTCCGGAGAAGCGATCGGGTGCATCGTGATCATAGTCATAACCCGCACCATAACCGAGATCCTTCATCAGCCTGGTTGGGGCATTCAGGATATGAGCGGGCGGCAGCAGGGAGCCGCTCTCCTTGGCGGCTGCCATGGCACGCTTAAAGGCGACATAAACCGCATTTGATTTCGGTGCCATCGCCAAATGGGCAACAGCCTGGGCGAGCGCCAACTCGCCTTCCGGCGAACCGAGTCGCTCATAAGCCTCGGCGGCGGCAAGCGTGAGAGGTAAGGCGGTGGGATCAGCAGCACCGATATCCTCAGACGCCATGCGCACGATCCGTCTCGCCAAATAGCGCGGATCTTCGCCTCCAACGATCATACGCGCAAACCAGTAAAGCGCTGCGTCAGGATCTGAACCGCGCACGGACTTGTGCAACGCACTGATCAGATTGTAATGCGCCTCTTGTTGTTTGTCGTAGAGCGGCATGCGCCGTTGCAGCGTCTCGGCAAGGCCCGCGGAATCCAACGGTGCCGCCGTCGGCAGATCGGCGAGGCTTTCAACCAAATTCAAGAGATAACGACCATCGCCATCGGCTAGCTGGGCAAGACGATGGCGCGCCTCGTCGTTGAGTGGCAATCGATGGCCAATGGCCTTCTCGGCGCGCTCGATGAGGGCTAGAAGGGCCGCCTCCTCCAGCCGGTTCAGGACCAGGACTTGGGACCGCGAGAGAAGGGCTCCATTGAGCGCAAAGGACGGGTTCTCGGTGGTCGCGCCAATCAACACGACCGTGCCGTCCTCGACTTGAGCGAGTAGTCCATCTTGCTGCGCGCGATTGAAACGATGGATTTCGTCGATGAAGAGGAGGGTTGGCTGTCCCGTCCGACGCCGTTTCTTGGCTTCCTCATAGACCTTGCGTAAATCAGCAACGCCGGACATCACAGCGGACAGCTGCACCAGAGGCTGCCCGATCGTCCGCGCCAACAGGCGGGCGAGCGTGGTCTTACCCGTCCCAGGCGGACCCCAAAGGATAATCGAACTGATCTTTGCTCGAGACAGCATACGACCCAGAGGGGTGTCCGCGCCGAGAAGGTGATCCTGCCCTACGAGGTCTTCAAGCCGACCGGGCCGAAGTCGGTCAGCCAGAGGCGTTGATGGTCCGCCAGCGGACATGGATGTCTGCACCGACGCTGCTTCGGACTTTGTCCCGGACGCAGACTTGGGAGATGCTGCCTGCTCGCCAAATAGATCTTTCATCGGCCGATGGTAACACCGAGACGGCGATCACCGCGATCAATTTCAAGGCGCCAAACCGGGGGAAGGCGATCGAGGGCGTCGTTGAGTTCAGCCACCCGTCGGATGGGCTGGTCGCCTACGCTGACGATCACATCGCCACGACGAAGGCCGACACGGTCAGCAGGGCTGCGCCGGTTGATGCGTAGGATCACAACTCCCTCAGCAAACAGATCGAGCCCGGTATCTTGATTGAAGCCTGGTGAAAGATTGGCGACCGTAGCGCCAGCAAGGGCATGCCGTCCGTTGACTTCCGTGACGGCTGGCGGCGGCTCCCTCGGGGGTAACTCCAACGGCAGGTCAACCTCAAGATCCAGCCCCTCGCGCCAGACACTGAGTGACACGGCATCACTGAGCTTCCCGACGGCCAGGCGGAAATTCAATCCCTGTTTGTCCACCACTTCAACACCATCAATCGCGGTGATGACATCGCCCTGCTCAAGACCGGCTCGACGGGCCGGGCCGGATCGATGAACCTGATTGAGAAGAACGCCAACTGGGCGATCGAGGCCGAGGCTCGCTGCGAGTTCGGTAGTCACCGTCTGAACCTTCGCACCAAGCCAAGGCCGCGCCAGACTGTCACCGCCTCCTTCGATCGAATGGATCAACGCTTTGACCAAATCGATCGGAATGGCGAAGCCAATGCCAATCGACCCGCCGCCGCGGGTGAAGATGGCCGTGTTGACGCCCACCAAGGCACCGTCAATCGTCACCAGCGCCCCACCTGAATTGCCAGGATTGATCGCAGCGTCCGTCTGAATGAACGACAGATCTGAGCCAACCCGCGGCCCGGTGCGCGAGAGCGCTGAGATAATGCCTGAGGTCACGGTCTGCCCGATCCCAAAGGGATTGCCGATGGCGAGCACGAGGTCCCCGACTTCGAGCGCGTCCGAGGATCCCATCGGAAGAGCCGGCAATGAGGTCGGTGGATCGATGCGCAACAAGGCGAGATCGGCAGCCGCATCGGCGCCGACCACCTCAGCACGAAACTCACGCCGATCATTCAAAACCACCATGACTTCATCGGCCCCTTCGATGACATGCTGGTTGGTGACAATCAATCCGTCGCTTTCGATGATGACACCGGAGCCAAGCGAATTCTGCTGGCGTTGAGGCGCCCGTCTGCGGCCGAGCCCCTCGAAAAAATACTGAAAGAAAGGATCGGAAAAGAAGGGGTCGCGGTCGTCGGCACGGCTTGCCTTTTTGGTGTAGATATTGACAACCGCAGGCGACGCCTGACGCACGACGGGCGCAAAGCTCAAGGAAATCTGTTCGCGACTGGTCGGGATTTGGTCGGCCAGCGCCGAGGACAGGCCGACAACCAGTGTGAGAAGAACAAGGGTTAGCTGGCGACACGAATCGACAAGGCCTTTGGCAATGCCAAAGGCCTTGTCTTGGATACGCAGCTGGAAAAAGACGCTTCGGAGCAAATCCGGCTTAGGCCGCGACCGCTTCGGCCTCCTCCTCATCCACCTTGTGCTGCACAGGACCGCTGTCTTGCCCCTTGGCGTCAACGTCGCGATCGATGAACTCGATAATCGCCATCGGCGCGTTGTCCCCCTGGCGGAAGCCAGCTTTCAGCACCCGAATATAGCCACCTGGCCGGCCCTCATAGCGTGGCGCCAGGGTATCGATCAACTTCGCAGCCGTTTTCTCGTCACGGGTCTTCGCGATGATCTGCCGCCGCGCATGGAGATCGCCGCGCTTGCCAAGGGTGACCAGCTTTTCGACAAAAGGACGAAGCTCCTTTGCCTTGGGAAGCGTGGTTTTGATCTGCTCGTGCTTCACCAGCGCCGCCGCCATATTGGCGAACATAGCCTTACGATGGCTCGAGGTCCGGTTCAGCTTTCGGCCACTTAGACGATGGCGCATTTCCTAACTCCGTAAAACACAATAGGCCCCTTTCACCGACGATGTCGGCGACGGTAACCCTTATCCTAGTATGGCTCTTCGATACGGCGGGCGAGTTCTTCGATATTCTCAGGTGGCCAGCCAGTGACCTCCATACCCAGCGAGAGGCCCATCTGCGACAGCACTTCCTTGATCTCATTCAAGGACTTTCGTCCAAAGTTCGGCGTGCGTAGCATCTCCGACTCGGTCTTCTGTACAAGATCACCGATATACACGATGTTGTCGTTCTTCAGGCAATTCGCCGAGCGTACAGAGAGCTCCAACTCGTCCACCTTCCGCAGGAGATGCGGATTGAAGGGGAGTTCCGGCTTGTTGTCCTGGGACGACGCGGACTTCGGCTCTTCGAAGTTGATGAAGAGCTGCAATTGGTCCTGCAGGATTCGCGCAGCGAGCGCCACGGCATCCTCTGGCGACACCGAACCGTTCGTCTCTACCTGCATGGTCAGTTTATCGTAGTCCGTCACCTGACCAACACGGGCGTGATCGACCTTATAGGCAACCTTCTTCACAGGGCTGTAGATGGCATCGACGGCAATCAGGCCGATCGGAGCATCCTCAGACTTGTTCTGTGCTGCCGGCACATAACCCCGCCCGGTCTTGACGGTCATCTCCATCGAGAGCTCAGCCTCTTCATCGAGATGACAAATCACATGATCGGGATCCATGATCTCGACGTCATGCCCAACTTCGATCATTGACGCGGTAACGGCGCAGGGCCCTCTTGCCTTCAGATAAATGCGCTTTTGCGTCTCGCTATGCATCCGGATCGCGAGCGACTTCAAATTCAGCACAATGTCGGTGACGTCTTCACGGACACCCGGCACCGTCGAAAACTCGTGCAACACGCTATCGATCTGGACAGCCGTAATCGCCGAGCCCTGCAACGAGGACAACAGGATACGACGGAGCGCATTGCCGAGCGTAACACCAAAGCCACGCTCGAGAGGCTCCGCGATGATGGTCGCCTCACGATCCGGCCGCATGCCGGGCTGAACCTCGAGCTTCGGCGGCTTGATGAGCTCTTGCCAGTTCTTTTGAATCACGGGCTTACCTCGAACTTCTCAATGGGAAAGCCCCGGCATTATTGCCGAGGCCCTTTGAACCTCTTGGCGCCGGTAAACAGCGCCATTGGGTCCCTATCTCGTTAACTCAGACCCGACGACGCTTGCGCGCTCGGCAACCGTTGTGGGGAATCGGCGTCACATCGCGGATCGACGTGATTTCGAATCCGACGGCGGAGAGCGCTCGAAGCGCTGACTCACGTCCCGACCCGGGCCCACGAACCTCAACAGACAGCGTGCGCATGCCATGCTCCATGGCCTTTTTGCCAGCATTCTCCGCAGCAATCTGCGCGGCGAAGGGCGTGGATTTGCGCGATCCACGGAAACCCTGTGCACCCGCCGATGACCAGGAGATCGCATTGCCCTGTGCATCGGTGATGGTAATCATGGTGTTGTTGAATGTTGCGTTCACATGGGCAACACCCGAGGAGATGTTCTTACGCTCGCGGCGGCGAAGGCGTGGGGCGGATTCGTTGGCCATGTTACTTCGTTACCTTCTTCTTGCCTGCAATCGGTTTGGCTGGCCCCTTGCGCGTCCGTGCATTGGTATGCGTGCGCTGGCCATGAACGGGCAAGCCTTTCCGATGGCGAAGCCCCTTATAGCAGCCGAGATCCATCAACCGTTTGATGTTCATCGCAACATCTCGGCGAAGCTCACCTTCGACACGATGGCCACGGTCGATGGTCTCACGCAGCTTCGCAACTTCGGCATCGCTAAGCTCGTTCACACGGCGGGCGAAGTCGATATCGACTTCGGCAAGGATCTTTTCCGACGTCGTGCGACCGATGCCGTAGATATAGGTTAGCGCAATGCCAACAGGCTTGCCGCTAGGGATGTTAACACCGGCGATACGCGCCACTCTTGGTCTCCTCGAACTACGCTCAGGCCCGCGAAAGGCCAGCGTTCTGTCGTTGCAATGTCGGAAAAAGGCAGACTATCCGCGCCAACCGCGCGATTATAGGCCCACCTCGTTCACTGTCAACCTGACTTGACCGGTCAGCCGTCGATCTCCTTGAAAATCTGATCGGTCACCGCATCGATCTCGCCCATACCATCGACAGTCTTAAGCGCATCTTTGTCCCGGTAATAGGGCAGCAAGGGCGCCGTTTGCTCATGGTAGGCGGCAAGACGCGTCCGCACAGCGTCAGCATGGTCGTCTGAACGGCGGCTAAACTCCGTACTACCGCAATTGTCACAGACACCTTCTTGCTTCGGCTTTTGAAAGCGGTCGTGATAACCGGCACCACAGGTCGCACAGGAGTAACGACCTGAAATCCGTTCGATCAACGCGTCATCGTCGACGGCAAACTCGATCACCGCATCAATCTTCTGACCCTTGCGCTGCAACAGCTCGTCGAGGGCTTCTGCTTGAGCTACCGTCCGAGGGAAGCCATCAAGAAGATACCCCTTAGCGCAGTCCGCAGCTGACGTGCGCTCCTCGACCAAACGAACAATGATGTCATCGGAGACAAGCTTCCCTGCATCCATGACACTCTTCGCTTGTTTACCAACCTCTGTACCTGCAGCAATCGCGCCACGCAGCATGTCACCCGTCGAGAGGTGTGCGATTTGGTAACGCTCTTTGATGCGTGCCGCCTGGGTTCCCTTGCCTGCACCGGGCGGTCCGAGAAGGATCAAGATCATTAACGCCTCGCTCCGCGCAAGCGCGATTTTTTGATCAAGCCTTCATATTGATGCGCGATCAAATGGGATTGAACTTGTGCGGTGGTGTCCATGGTCACCGAGACGACAATGAGCAGACTTGTCCCGCCGAAGTAGAACGGCACCGCGTATTGTGAAATTAGGATCTCCGGCAGGATACAGACCGCGGACAGATAGAGCGCGCCGACTGTTGTCAAGCGAGTGAGCACATAGTCGAAATACTCAGCTGTACGCTGGCCAGGGCGGATGCCGGGGATAAAGCCGCCATGCTTCCTTAGGTTTTCAGCCGTGTCCTGTGGATTGAACACGATGGACGTATAAAAGAAGGCGAAAAAGATGATCAGGCCGATAAACAGGAGCAAGAACAGAGGCTGACCTCGCCCCAGAAGGGCCGTGACCTGCGCCAACCACTCTGGCCCACCGGCACCGCCGAAGCTTGCCAATGTGGCCGGCATTAAGAGGAGCGAACTGGCAAAGATCGGCGGGATCACGCCTGACACATTGATCTTGAGCGGCAGATGGGAACTTTCGCCGCCAAACATGCGGTTCCCCTGTTGCCTCTTCGGATATTGCACCAAGATCCGGCGTTGCGCGCGCTCCATGAACACGATGAACGCGATCACGGCGACGCACATGATGAAGAGGAAAATGATCAGGAACGTCGAAATGGCACCCGTACGGCCAAGTTCCAAGGTGCTCGCCAGCGCAGACGGAAGCGACGCGATGATCCCGGTGAAAATAATGAGTGAGATACCGTTGCCGATGCCGCGCGCGGTGATTTGCTCACCCAGCCACATCAAGAACATCGTGCCACCAACGATCGTGATCACGGTGACCACCCGGAAGTACCAACCAGGGTCGAGCACGGCGCCACCGCCAGGTCCGCTCATCGCTTCAAGACCAACGGCGAGGCCGTATCCTTGAAACGCCGCCAACAGGACCGTTAGGTAACGTGTATACTGATTGATGGTCTTTCGGCCGGATTCACCTTCCTTCTTCAGCTGCTCGATCGTCGGCGACACAGCGGTCATCAGCTGCATAATGATCGACGCAGAGATATAGGGAAGAATGCCAAGCGCAAAGATCGACATCCGCTCCAAAGCGCCGCCCGCGAACATGTTGAACATGCCCATGATGCCGCCGGCGTTTTGCTCAAAGATCTGCGACATCACAACCGGGTCGATGCCTGGCAGCGGGATATAAGTCCCGAATCGATAGACGATCAGACAGCCGAGCGCGAACCAGATTCGCTGCTTTAACTCAGTCGCCTTGCTGAACGCCGCAAAGTTGACATTCGCCGCAAGCTGTTCGGCCATCGACGCCATATCGGCCTCCGGTTACGCGTCGTCTTTCGTATCTGCGCCAGCTTCCGCAGCCAACGCCTTGGCCTGACCGATCCAGTCATCGCGATCGATCCGCCCCTTGAAGGACAGATAGCCATCGACCCACGCGACATTGTCAGGTGTAAACTCAGCAATCTGCCAGAAGTGATAAATGCCGAGTTCGTTGAGCGTCCCCTCAAGCTTAGGACCAACGCCACCAATCTTCTTAAGATCGTCCGCGTCGCCCTTGGGTGCATCCAACCCAGCGGGACGCTCACCGTCGAGTTCTTTCTCTTCACCATCGGCGACGTCGGCACTCTCAGGGGCCGGCGACGCTTCAACAGGTTTCGCTTCGGCAGCGGGTTTCTTGGCCGCTTTCGGCTTCGCCGTTTCCTTAGCGGGCTTCGGCGCAGCCTCGACGACGACAGCATCGGCAGCTTCGGTCGAGCCAAGCACCAGCGTCCCGCCAGCTTTCTCCAACGCTTCCGATGCTGCCTTAGAGGCACTATCGATTTCAAGCGTGACGGCAGTTTTGAGTTCGCCGCGGGCAAGCAGACGGATACCGTCCTTTCGCTTGCCGATCAGCCCTGCAGCGCGGAGAGCCGGCAGATCGACAGTTTTCTTCGGGTCGATCCGGCCCGCATCAATAGCAGCCTGGAGGCGATCGAGATTCAAAGGCGCGAATTCTTTCTTAAAGGGATTGGTGAACCCGCGCTTCGGCAAGCGCCGGTAGACCGGCATCTGACCACCTTCAAAGGTGCGTGTGGCCACGCCTGAGCGCGAGCGCTGGCCTTTCTGGCCCCGCGTCGAGGTTTTGCCCATGCCGGAACCGATGCCACGGCCAACCCGCTTCTTTGCCTTACGCGCGCCTGGATTTGGCGCCAATTCGTTGAGCTTCATCGCCCTTCACCTTTGAACCTTATGGCGGCGGTCACGACCGTGACGACGTTATCCACCGGAGCTTACATATAGGCAACCCGACCCGTCGGTTCACCCTTCGGCGGCTTCGACCTTCACCAGATGGTGGACTTTATCAATCTTGCCACGCACTTGTGGGCTATCAGGCCAAATCTTGGACCGCCCGATTTTATTGAGACCAAGGCCAATCAAGTTCTCTCGCTGCCGGCGATGACGCCCGATCGGACTGCCCGTCTGCGTCACCTTAATCATGCCAGCGCTGTCATCCTTCTTCGCCATCAGCTCGCCTCCGCGCGCGCCTCGTTGCTCGGCTCACGCCGGCCAACGATCTCACCAACCTTCTTGCCGCGCTTGGCGGCGACAGAACGCGGTGAATTGGTGCTTTTCAGGGCGTCAAAGGTCGCCTTGATCATGTTGTGCGGGTTGGATGTTCCAATCGACTTCGCAACAACGTCACCAATGCCAAGCGCTTCGAAAACAGCGCGCATCGGACCGCCGGCGATGATCCCAGTGCCTGGAGGCGCTGCACGCAGCACAACATGCCCGGCCCCAAAACGGCCCTCGACGTCGTGATGGAGCGTGCGACCCTGACGCAGCGGTACGCGGACCATGCTGCGCTTCGCCTGCTCAGTCGCCTTGCGAACAGCTTCAGGAACCTCACGGGCTTTGCCGCCGCCATAGCCAACCCGGCCCTTGCCGTCTCCGACCACAACAAGCGCGGAGAAGCCGAAGCGCCGACCACCTTTAACCACCTTGGCGACACGATTGACGTTAACAAGCTTATCTACGAGCTCACCGCCATCCTGTCTGTCATCTCCGCCGAAGCGTGCCATGGTTTTTCCTTTAACTCTCTAGAATTTCAGGCCAGCTTCGCGCGCAGCGTCAGCAACGGCTTTGACCCGGCCATGATAGCGGTAGCCGCCGCGGTCAAACACGACCGTCTCGACACCCGCTTCCTTAGCACGCTCTGCGACGAGCTTACCGACAGCTGCTGCCGCCGACGTGTCACAGCCCGTCTTCAGATCGGGGCGCAAGGTTTTGTCAATCGACGACGCGGACGCAACCGTGCGTCCCTGATCATCATCGATGACCTGCGCATAGATATGCTTGCTCGACCGGAAGACCGACAGCCTGGCCCGACCCCGGTTGCTCTCCTTCAGCGCATAGCGCGTACGCCGCTTTCTGCGCTCGAACCGCTTTCCTGGCTTGATCATGGCTATTTCTTCTTGCCTTCCTTACGGATGATCCGCTCATCGTCATAACGAATGCCCTTGCCCTTGTAAGGTTCAGGCTTCCTGAATGCACGGATCTCTGCCGCGATCTGTCCGACCCGCTGGCGGTCAGCTCCCGAAATTGAGATCTGCGTGGGCGTCGCACATTTGACGTCGATGTCCTGAGGAATCGCGTATTTGATGTCGTGACTATAACCCAGCTGCAGGTTCAGGATTTTGCCATCCAAGGCTGCGCGGTAACCAACGCCTGCGATCACCAGATTTCGCGTGAACCCGGTCGACACCCCGGTCACCATGTTGGATACCAACGTTCTCGACATGCCCCACATAGCGCGGGAACGCTTGTCTTCGCCGCGCGGGCTGACGGTGACCGATCCGTCTTCCTGCTTGACTTCAACCTCATCGGGAAGCTTGCGGCTCAGTTCGCCGAGCTTGCCGGAGACCGTCATTTGCTGCCCAGACAGCGCAATCTTCACGCCATCTGGAATCGAGACTGGATGTTTGCCGATACGAGACATGATCAAAATACCGTGCAGAGAATTTCGCCGCCGACATGGGCTTCGCGCGCTTCAGCATCCGACATCACACCACGCGGCGTGGACAGAATGGCGATGCCGAGCCCGTTGTAGATGCGCGGGAGATCCTTCACTCCCGAATACACGCGCCGGCCAGGCTTGGACACACGTCGAAGCTCTTTGATCACCGGCTCGCCATTGTGATATTTGAGCTCAATCGACAGCTCCTGATGGCCTTGATCGCTCTGCGAATAGCCACGGATATAGCCTTCGCGCTTGAGCACTTCGAGCACGTTTCTCCGAAGCCTCGATGCCGGGCTCGCGACGGCGCTTTTCTGTGCCGTCTGGCCATTGCGGATCCGGGTTAGCATATCCCCCAATGGATCGCTCAACGACATGGCGTCCTCTCCTTCACTACCTGATCTGCGCTACCAGCTGGACTTGACCAGGCCGGGAATCTGACCGATCGAACCGAGCTCGCGAACGGCGATACGGGACAAACCGAATTTCCGATAATAGCCACGCGGGCGACCGGTAAGACCGCAGCGATTGCGCAGCCTGTTCTTGGCACCGTTGCGCGGCAACGCCGCGAGCTTCAGCGTCGCTTCGAACCGCTCACCAGGATCCGCCTCACGGTCCTTGATGATCGCCTTCAACTCAGCACGCTTGGCTGCGTATTTGTCGACCAACTTCCTACGGTTCTTGTTCTTCTCGACGGCGCTCTTCTTGGCCATCTACCCGTCTCCTCTTACGCCGCGAACGGCATGCTGAAATGCTCCAACAACGCTTTAGCCTCGTCGTCATTGGCCGCCGTCGTGCAGATGATCACGTCCATCCCGCGAATTTCGTCAACATCGTCATAGTTAATCTCGGGAAAAACGATCTGTTCCTTCAAACCCATCGCGTAATTGCCACGACCATCAAAGCTCTTCGGCGGAACGCCGCGAAAATCGCGCACGCGCGGGAGAGCAATGGTGATCAGCCGATCGAGAAACTCATACATCCGTTGACCGCGCATGGTCACTTTGCAGCCGATCGGCATGCCTTCTCTGAGTTTGAAATTCGCCACCGATTTGCGGGCACGACACGTGTAGGGCTTCTGGCCGGTGATCAAGGTCATTTCCTTAATCGCGGTTTGAAGCTTCTTGCTGTCCTGCACCGCCTTACCGACGGCCATGTTCAACACGATCTTCTCGATCTTCGGGATCTGCATGGGGTTCTTGTAGTTGAACTGCTCCTGCAGCTTGCCCCGAATCTCGTCTTTGTATTTCGCCATCAAGCGAGCCATGATCCGTCTCCTATCGATCGATGACTTCGCCGGAGCGCTTGGCAAAGCGCACCTTGCGGCCGTCGTCGAGGGTCTTGTAGCCGATCCGGGTAGCTTCCGACGTCTTCGGGTCGACATGAGCAATATTGGAGACGTGGATCGTCGCTTCCTTATCGACGATACCGCCCGGATGCTGCGGCGAGGGCCGTGTATGCCGACGCACCATGTTCACCCCTTGAACGATCAACCGGTCCTCCTTAGGCATGACGCGCAAAACTTCACCGCGTTTGCCTTTGTCCCGGCCTGCCATTACGACCACCTGGTCGCCTTTCTTGATCTTCAACTTCTTAGCCATCTCGGCGTCTCTTCAATCCTGTGATCCAACGGCCGGCTTAAAGCACCTCGGGTGCCAGCGAGATAATCTTCATGAAGCGCTTGGCCCGAAGCTCGCGCGTTACCGGGCCGAAAATACGCGTGCCGATCGGCTCACCGGTATTATTGATCAGCACCGCGGCGTTGCGATCAAAACGAATAGCGCTGCCATCTTGACGATGAATCTCCTTGGCCGTCCGTACGATCACGGCCTTATGCACATCGCCTTTCTTCACCTTGCCCCGCGGAATCGCTTCCTTGACGGCCACCACGATGATGTCACCGACGGAGGCCCAACGGCGCTTCGAGCCACCGAGCACGCGGATGCACTGCACGCGGCGAGCGCCGGAGTTGTCCGCAACATCGAGATTGGTTTCTGACTGAATCATGGCTGCCGCCCTCTACCTACATTGCTCGCCTCAGGAGGCAGGCTCCAAAACGACTTCCCAGCACTTGTGCTTGGAAATCGGCCGGCACTCGCGGATCTTAACGGTGTCCCCAGTCTTAAACTGGTTCGCTTCGTCATGAGCCGAGTAGTTTTTCGACCGATTGATGTATTTCTTGTAAAGCGGATGCATCACGCGACGATTGACTTTGACGACAATCGTCTTGTCCTGCTTGTCGCTCACAACAGTTCCTTGCAAAACGCGCCTTGGCACGGCCCTTACTCCTTAGCTCGCACTTGCCTGGGCCGGCTGCTGGCTCGAAAGGATCGTCCTGATCCTAGCGATGTCCCGCCTGACCTCGCGCACTCGCGCAGTGTTCTCGAGCTGCCCGGTGGCCTTCTGAAAGCGCAGGTTGAACTGCTCCTTCTTCAAGTCCAAAAGCTGCTCTTTCAATTGATCAGAGGTCTTGCCCCTCAATTCTTCGGCCTTCATGCCTGGCTCTCCGCACCGCCACCTGGGCGCATGATGAAACGCGTCCGAACCGGCAGTTTTGCCGCCCCGCGACGGATGGCCTCTTCGGCGAGCCCAGCGGGAACGCCGTCGATCTCGAACATGACACGGCCGGCCTTCACCGGGGCAACCCAGTATTCGACCGATCCCTTACCTTTACCCATGCGGACTTCGGCAGGCTTCTTTGAGACGGGCTGATCGGGAAAAATCCGAATCCAGACACGCCCGGCTCGTTTCAGATGACGCGTGATCGCACGCCGCGCCGCTTCGATCTGGCGCGCGGTGATACGGGCGTTAGTGGTCGCCTTCATACCGAAAGCGCCAAAGTTCAGTGACGCACCGCCCTTCGTGAGGCCGTCATTACGTCCTTTATGACGCTTTCTGAACTTGGTCCTTTTTGGCTGCATCATGGCTCAGAATTCCTCAATTGCCGCGCATCGCTGACGGATCAGCGGAACGCTTGTCCTGGGCCATTGGATCGTGCTCCATGATCTCGCCCTTGAAGATCCAAACCTTAACACCGTTGGTGCCATAAGGGGTCATGGCGGTCGCACGACCGAAGTCGACATCGGCTCGAAGCGTGTGGAGCGGAACCCGCCCTTCACGATAGGTCTCACCACGCGCGATTTCCGCGCCACCAAGTCGACCCGTGCAGTGAACACGAATACCGAGAGCACCGAGGCGCATGGCCGACTGCATGGCACGTTTCATTGCCCGTCGGAACGTCACCCGCCGCTCAAGCTGTTGGGCGATATTCTCGGCCACCAACTTAGCGTCAATTTCAGGCTTGCGAATTTCGACAATGTTCAAATGAACATCACCGGTCGCCATGCCAGCAAGCTGCTTACGAAGGGTCTCAATTTCCTGACCCTTCTTACCGATAACAACGCCGGGACGTGCGGTATGAATGCTGATACGCGCCTTTTTGGCGGGCCGCTCGATGACGATCTTGCTGACGCCGGCCTGCTTAAGACGCTTTTGCAGGAATTCGCGAATCTTCAGATCTTCAGCGAGCAATTCCGCATAAGTGCCATCGGCAAACCAGCGGCTGTCCCAGGTTCGATTGATGCCGAGCCTGAGCCCGATTGGGTTGACTTTCTGACCCATCAGGCCGCCTCCTCTCGTTCCTCAACCACGATTCGAATTCGCGAAAACGGCTTCTCAATCCGGCCGGCGCGACCACGTGCGCGGGGCCTGAAGCGCTTCATAATGAGCGACTTGCCCACGCTCGCCTCCGCCACCACCAAGCTGTCAACATCAAGACCATGATTGTTCTCAGCATTGGCGACAGCCGACATCAGCACCTTCTTGACGTCACGCGCGATTGCCTTCTTCGAGAACTGCAGCTGGTTCAGCGCGTCCTCCGCTTTCATACCGCGGATCATCTCGGCAACCAGATTGAGCTTTTGCGGACTGATCCGCAGCAAGCGCGCCATGGCCATTGCCTGGTTGTCCGCGAGCGTTCGTTCTCGTTTTTCCTTACCCATCTCGGAAAAATCCTCTCAAAACCGGCTCAGCGCCGCTTGGCCTTCTTATCAGCGCCGTGCCCGTAATAGGTCCGAGTCGGCGAAAACTCGCCGAGCTTGTGCCCGACCATGTTCTCGGTAACGTAGACCGGCAAAAACTTCTGACCGTTGTAGACGGCGAAGGTCAAACCCACGAATTCCGGCACAATGGTCGACCGACGAGACCACGTCTTGATGATCTCATTCCTTGATGACTCGCGGGCTTTTTCCGCCTTGTCATAAAGATAGCCGTCGACAAAAGGCCCTTTCCAAACCGAGCGTGGCATCGACTCAGCCTCCTCTCTTCTTTGCCTGGTGGCGTGAGCGGATGATCAAATGATTGCTCTTCTTGTTGCGGCGTGTGCGGGCGCCTTTGGTCGGCTTACCCCAAGGTGTCACGGGATGACGACCACCTGACGTCCGACCTTCACCACCACCGTGGGGATGATCAACCGGGTTCATAGCGACACCGCGAACAACACCCTTTCGACCGAGCCAACGCTTGCGGCCAGCCTTGCCGAGATTGATGTTCTGATGATCGGCGTTGGAAACCGCGCCCATCGATGCGATGCATTCCTGCCTGACCCGCCGAATTTCGCCTGACGAGAGCCGGATCTGCGCATAGTCACCATCACGACCGACAAGTTGCGCGTAATTGCCAGCCGAGCGCGCAATCTGGCCCCCCTTGCCTGGCTTCAGCTCAACATTATGGATAATCGTGCCGATCGGAATGTTCTTCAGGGGCGCAGCATTTCCGGGCTTCACATCGACCTTGTCGTCGGCAATCACCTTATCGCCGGCTTTCAGTCGTTGGGGCGCAAGAATGTAGGCCTGGTCGCCATCCTCATAGCTGATCAGCGCAATGAAGGCTGTGCGATTCGGGTCATATTCGAGCCGCTCAACGGTACCCTGCACGCCAAACTTGCCGTTGCGTTTGAAATCAATGATTCGATAGCTGCGCTTATGCCCGCCACCACGGTGCCAGACGGTAATGCGGCCGGTGTTGTTGCGTCCGCCCTTCTTCGAAAGCCCTTCGGTCAACTTCTTGACCGGCTTACCCTTCCAAAGCTCGGACCGGTCGACGATGACCAGTTCTCGGAGCGAGGGCGTCGCTGGCTTAAAGGTTTTAAGTGCCATGATGCTAGCCTCAGATACCGGTGGTCACGTCGATCATCTGGCCCTCTTCCAGGGTGACGATCGCTTTTTTGACGTCATTACGTTTGCCGAGACGTCCACGAAACCGCTTTACCTTGCCCTTCTGATTGAGGGTGTTCACCGCCCTCACCTTGACGTCGAACAAGGCTTCGATCGCCTCCTTGATCTCAGGCTTCGTCGAGTCCTTCGACACGCGGAACGTCACTTGATTGAACTCTCCGCCCATCGTCGACTTTTCGGTGATCACCGGCGCAAGGATGACGTTATACATGCGCTCCTTGTTCATGCCAGGCGCTCCTCAAGAGCGGCGACAGCGGACTTGGTCAAAACCAAGGTGTCGCCATGCAGAATGTCGTAAACATTGGCACCAGCGGACTGCAGGATTTTCATGCCCACAAGGTTGCGGGCTGCCAGGCCAAAATTCCGATCGATGTCACCACCGTCGATCAACGTCGTGCGGCCCCAGCCGTGCTTGGCAACGCTTTCCGCCAGCTGCTTTGTTTTTGGCTCGCCAAGGACAGCCTCATCTAACACAACGAGCTTTCCCTCAGCTAACTTGGCCGACAGTGCAGACTTCAAACCGAGCTTTCTGACTTTCTTCGGCAGACTATGGGTGTAGTCCCTCGGCTTTGGCCCCATCGGCGCGCCACCGCCGCGAAACTGGGTGACGTCAGCAGAACCGTGCCGAGCGCGCCCGGTACCCTTCTGCTTATACATCTTCTTCGTGGTCGCCTTCACCTCACCACGAGTCTTGGTGCTATGCGTCCCCTGGCGCCGCTTGGCCAACTGCCAAACGACGACCTGATGCAAAATGTCTTTCCTAACCGGCTGCTCGAACACCGAAGCGGCGAGATCAATCTTGCCGGCGTCCCCCTGGGACAAGGTCGTGACCGCGACCTCCATCAGCTCTGCTCCTCGCCATTTTTGTTCGCGTCTTCAGCGTTGGACGAAGCCTCGGCATTTGCCGTATCGTCGATCGCAGTGCCTTCAATTTCGCCTTCTCCAGCAATTTGGGTCGCCGTCGAAACGGTACCTGCCGGGAAGGGTGCCTCAGACGGCAACGCCTTCTTCACACTATCCGCAATTTTCACCCAGCCCCCTTTGGAACCGGGGACACCGCCTTTGATCAACAACAAGCCACGCTCGGGGTCGACGCCCATAACCAAAAGGTTCTGCGCAGTCCGGGTGCGAGCTCCCATGTGACCGGCCATCTTCTTGCCTTTGAAGACCTTGCCCGGGTCCTGACACTGACCGGTAGAACCGTGGGCGCGATGGGAAATCGAGACACCGTGCGACGCGCGCAAGCCGGCAAAACCGTGGCGTTTCATGCCACCGGCAAATCCCTTACCAATACTGGTGCCGGACACATCGACATATTGGCCGACCACGAAATGATTGACCGAAAGCTTGGTACCGGGCTCGACCAAACCGTCATCACCGACCCGAAACTCGCAGAGCTTCTTTTTTGGTGTGACCTTGGCTTTCGCGTAATGCCCCCGCATCGGCTTCGACACATTCTTCGTCTTCGCCTTACCACTGCCGAGCTGAACGGCATGGTAGCCATCCTTGTCTGCGGTACGATTCGCTGTCACTTCACAGTCATCGACACGCAGTACTGTAACCGGTACATGCTCGCCATCCGGCGTGAAGATTCGCGTCATGCCCACCTTTTCGGCCAAGAGCCCAATTCGCATAGTTCTTCTCCCGAGCCCTTGCCTTAGACCTTGATCTCGACGTCGACACCGGCCGCGAGATCGAGCTTCATCAACGCATCGACGGTCTGCGGAGTCGGGTCGACAATATCGAGCATGCGTTTGTGGGTTCGAATCTCGAACTGCTCACGCGACTTCTTGTCGATATGCGGCGAGCGCAACACCGTGATCTTCTCCATACGGGTTGGCAACGGGATCGGCCCGCGCACCCGAGCACCGGTCCGCTTCGCGGTATTCACGATCTCGCTTGCCGACTGGTCCAGCACGCGATGATCGAACGCCTTAAGGCGGATCCTGATGTTTTGTGCGTCCATGCTTTTCGCTCACCTCATGACTGGCTGGAAGCCAGCCACGCTTGATTCACCTTGGGACTTGGTCGGAGACCGACCGTGATCTTCTTAAAGCAAGGACCGGCCCTACCAGGCCGGCCCTTAAACACAAGCAGTTACTCGACGATTTTGGCGACGACGCCTGCACCGACGGTCCGGCCGCCTTCGCGGATCGCGAAACGCAGGCCTTCTTCCATCGCGATCGGGCAAATCAGG
>JANQPX010000008.1 GCA_028285265.1 Geminicoccaceae bacterium | reverse complement strand
ACTGTCCGGCTTCATATCGGAATGGTGTCCGACATCAGATCGGAATGCCGTCCGGCTTCAAATCGGAATCCCTGTCCGGCATCAATCGGAATCTGCACGTTGGCTAGCACTTCTCCAATGTTGAACCGATTTTCCGGAACAGCGTATTCTTTTTCTCCATAGTTTCCAGATTGGGTGCCTAGATGGCGACCGCTTTCGAAATATTGCTTATGTGATTGTTCAATACCATTTATGCGCCAAGAACCATCGAGGGTCGGATCAGCGAGATACTCTACAAGTAATTGATCCCACGGTTTGTTGAATTCGTCCGCACGAAACTTGTACGTCACATCTTGACTGATGCGTCTAGCCTTGCGGTAGTCGACAAAGTTGAATCCATACCAGTCGACGACCAACCCGTTTTCGATTTTTACGAAGGAGTTACATCTGGCCGACGGGTATATGAGTCCCTCCGCGCCCATATTGCGAGCCAACGCCCCAATAAAATCAGTCGTAAATCTTCCACCAAGGTTCGTGTTGTAAAGGGCGGCAAGAAGATCAGCCCAGGCAGTTCTATGATCGTGAGTATTGAGGGTTGCTCCACACTTATTGAGGGTGCGTATTATCCACTTTTGAGTGTTTGGCAGCCGCAAATCAAAGACGTTTTTCAATTCAACCAAATTCACGGAATAAGAGGCAAGAATAGCAATGTAAGGTGGAAATACAGCATAAGCGCCGTCGGCTCCGGCTATCGCAGACATCCATTCGAAATCTGGATCCTCAATAAAGAGCCAAAATGTCTGTGGGGCGCACATTATAGGGATGTCTGATATAGACGATAAATGATGCTCTACTGCACAGTCTACTATAACTGGTTTTGAATTTTCAGATGAAGCTCTGTAGGCGCCAAGTTCGTTCGCAAGGCAGCCACGATCATCTCCACTATTGTTGCTACATATTGTATAGTACTGACCTCGATCTAAGCTGATGCCCTGCAGATCACCGGAGTAACGGCGTGTGCGAAACTGCGCCTCCTTCGCATGTCCTAGTTCATCCCAAAAACCTGGAAAGACCATTTCAAATAAACGTTGATAGCTACCTTCTTGTTCGCTAAATGTAACTTGTTTCAAATAAAGGCTCACCTTCGGTGTTAGCAGACTCATTATTGCCCTTTCACGCTCATTGACATTTGCAAAACCTCTCGACTACGCTACATATCTCAAGGTCTTTGAAAATCCTGTGCTCCTTCACCATGCTTGAGGGTCGCCCAGACCCGTCTTCTCAAAAAGAGCTTTGACAACACCCGCCACTAGCTTCGTCAACGCCGCAACTACGCTCAGTGAGCTATTTTTTGGCGCAGGGGCCCGGACAAGCCCAGATGTCGCCATTTCATAATGGCCGCCTCGGGTCAACTTGCGACGCTAGCGCCCCCGGTCAACCGTCTGCTTTGCGCAGCCAGTCTGCCGTTCAGGGATAAATTTGCGCGGTATGGCGGCTTTGGGCGCATTTCTGACGGAAGGCTGGCTTCCGGGTTGTGCCACGAGCAGTCACTGATACCCCCAGTTGGCCGATTTCCGCTTCTTCGCATCAACGTTACAAGCACCACAAGTCGCCATGCCTACGTACAGAATCATCTCTCTTGAATTGATTTTTTCTCGATGTTATTTGCATAAAAATTGATGCAATGATTGGAGCGCTACTTTGCCCAAGAATCGTGACTGGAGGGAGTTTAACGACGCTTGGCGGAAGCCGGGTCCGCCAGGAATCAGCGTGGTTAAAGAGACAAGATTCGGGGCCGTTTTGGCAGCAAGCATTGGCTTGATTTTAGCCGCTACCGCAGGTTGGCTCGATCCTGACGAACATGTGCTGACCAACGGGGCAGTATTAAAAGAAGCTGATTTACACGGCGCTTGGCTTAGGAATGCCTATCTTGTTGGCGCCGATCTAGAAGATACAAATTTCAACAACGCCGATCTTAGCAATGCTGACCTTAGTCATGCACATTTGAGAGGCGCTAACCTCGCTCAGACAAGGCTCCATCATGTCAATTTCGCTGGGACCGATCTCACCAATGCAATACTTAGCGAGGCCGACATCGCCAATGCGACATCGCTTAGCCAAAAGCAGTTGGATAGAGCCTGCGGTGACAAAAATACCCGACTGCCGGAAGGTCTTACAATCCCAATGTGCTAGCACAAAACTGATCGCGAGACGGCTATGGCGGCCGGCATCGAACGACGGCTCTCGAACGCAGTTTTGCCAGTAGCCCTATGACTGCGGTGTGCCACTAGCGGACCTGCGACATCAGCCAGAACTTCTGTTGTCCAACTCGGTTTTGTGAAATCTGCAAGTTTGGCTCAGAGACGGTAACGGCAACAATGGAGCGGGCTAGATTGGCGAGGGGCAGCTCAATGCCTTCTGCACGAGTTACCCAAGCGCAGGGTCACGTGTCTATGTGCAACGCCATCCAGGCGCTCGATCAAGATGAATTCTTTGGGCGACATTTGTTGGGGCAGCTCTGCCGTCTAGCCGGCACATCGGCCGACTGTAGCTATCTTCGGCAATTCCAGACACAACGGCTGGCTCGGACTTGATTCATGGCGCACCGTGCCAGAATGTGCCCATATCCTCCAAACAATCTGCTTGTCGGAGCGGAACTCTTTAGTCTATCTGACGAATTGGCCTCCTATAGATCTCAAGAGTATCTGTGATGGTGAATAGTGAGCATTTGGCGTTACTTCTAGAAGATGTAGAAGCTTGGAACAGGTGGCGCTTAGAAAATCCGCTGGTCAAAAAGGATCTCCGAGGAACCGATCTCCAAGGAGCGAGTCTCCATGACGCAAATCTTGCCAGCGTAAAGCTTCAAGATGCCGACCTTAGCGGTGCTTTCCTTGATGGGGCATCACTTCACGGCGCAAAGCTACTCGGCGCCAAGCTCTCAAACGCCAATCTTATAGGCGCGAACCTGAGTTTCGCTAACCTACACAGGGCCGATCTGAGAGAGGCCATCCTAGACTACGCTGACCTCAACAATGCCCGACTCGATAGCGCCAATTTTAGTTGCGCCAGACTCAACCGTGCTGATCTTAACAGCGCAGATCTTTGCGCTGCCAAACTCAATGGTGCAAATCTCACTCGAACTAATCTGAGCAATGCTAACCTCAAACTTGCAGACTTTGGTGAGGCTCACCTCTTCGAAACTATCCTTGCAGATGTCGACCTGACGGAAGCAAGGGGCCTAAAGAGATGTATTCATCGAGGGCCAAGCACCGTCGATCACCGCACGCTCTGCAGCTCCTACAATGTTCCTCATGCGTTCTGGCAAGGTTGCGGCTTACCACAAGCAATAATCAATGACCTACCAACACAAAGTCATCAAACGACCCACTTTTATTCTTGCTTCATCAGCTACAGCCACACCGACAAACTATTTGCGTTGCGGCTGCATGATCAACTGCAGTATAGGGGAATTCGATGCTGGCTCGATGAACATCAATTGCTACCGGGCGACGACATTTTTGAGCGCGTCGATGAAGGTATTCGCCTTTGGGACAAAACGCTGCTTTGCTGTTCGGAAGCTTCGCTAACCAGTTGGTGGGTCGACAATGAGATCAACAAAGCATTTGTCAAGGAGCAAGCGCTCCTGAAGGAACGAGGCAAGAAGACACTAGCCCTAATCCCATTAGACCTCGATAGCTTTCTCTTCAATTGGAGTGATGGCAAAGCGGACCAAGTTCGAAGCCGTCTAGCAGCCGACTTCACAGGTTGGGAGGACAACCACGCAAAGTTTGAGGTTCAGCTAGACAAGTTGGCTAGAGCTCTGAGAGCAGATGACGGAGCGCGTGAGAAACCACCAAGATCAAAGCTCTAGCGTCCGGTCCGGGTCAACAAGGGAAGCTAGCGCTCCCGGCCAACTGTCTGCAATGCGCATCCAAGCTGCCGCTCCGCCAGAAAATCATGCGGGATGACCGCTTCCGGGCGCATTTCTGCCTGAAGCTGCATGACTGGGAGGTGCCAACATGAGACACTCTGAAATTTTATAAAGCAGTTGCGTCACCTGCTTTGGTCCATTTTAATACTCATTAATTGTACCCTTGGCAGGTCTGATGTTGGCTGTTGTCAAGCAGAAAGCGCAGAGTTGCCTGTAAGGATAACCGTATGCCAATCTTCAATATTACATCTCTTATTATTTTTTTCGCTATTTTATACTCGGTAATAGCTTCTGTTTTTAATCTCCCTTTAATTATATCTTGGTTGATTTACACAATATTTTTTGTGATTTACATGTCTTTTATATTGCTTGGCAAAATAATCGCTCGAGATGATACGCGTTTTAAGATCGACAATGAGCATATGCACCACAAAGACTTGGACATCCCCAATGATGTGGTTGTATTCACAGCCCACGCTCCGCGTTGGGTCGCTCCCGGTGCAAAGTTTGTGCTTGATATCTGGGCGTGTTTGAAAGATCAGCTCGTTACCGTTGCGGAGCTGGCACGGGGTGAGTCAGTAGGGCAAAAGATGGGCGTCCCTATCGAGCGAGGAACTCTGATCACTATATCTCTCGACATACCAGATCTCGCTGTTCGTGACCCAATCGACCATCTCGTGTGGTGTGGCGAACCGGCTAATGCGTCTTTCCAGGTAACAGTACCTAAGCATCTTTCAAATGGTGACTATCTAGGCACTGCCAAAATTGCCGCGTCGGGAATTCCAATCGCCAGAATAGATCTAGGCCTGTCGATCACAAACGAGGTGTACCCTGAAACGCCCGCCGAGTTCAAACGAGGGATCACGATAGCCAGCCGCACAAAAACCGCATTTGCATCTTACGCATCTGAAGACCGGGCAGAAGTGTTGTCTCGAATTCAGGGAATGAAGAAAATTGCGCCAGATCTCGACATCTTTATTGATTCAATCTCGCTAAGAGCTGGCGACGACTGGAAGCAACAGCTTGAATCTGTGGTTCCAAATAGAGATACCTTTTTCCTTTTCTGGTCACGATTCGCGAAAGAGTCCGCTTGGGTCGAACGGGAATGGAAACTGGCTCTAGCCAAGAGAGGCATCGACTACATCGATCCGGTGCCGTTAGTCGATCCCGACATTGTGCCTCCACCGCGTAGGCTCAGAAAGCTTCACTTTGGCGATGCATATCTTGCATACATTGAATACCAAAGATCAAAGGAAAGTGCTGCGAATAGTGGATAGGGCTACCACTTCGGCGCTTGACAGCCGACCACTCGAGTCCGCTTGGGGTCAAACCCGGAATCCAGCTCTCCTGACGTGATGTCTGTTACGCGCCGCTAAGCCGCCACTCCGGTAGAAAATCATGCGGGATGACCGCTTCCGGGCGCATCTCCGATGAAGTCTCTATGACTGGGACGCGCCAAATGGCGACATGAATGCGAGAAAGTCTAACGACCAAAAACATGGTCGAACCAGACGCGCTACGACAGTCTTAATATCCGTACTCTCCTGGCAGATTCTACACATTGATTCGTAGGACAAGTAGCTCAGGCATCAGACTTGTCGTCGCCCGACGGTTTCTGGTTTAAAGATGATTAGGTTGCCCGACTTTATCGCCGTCACAT
Source organism: Geminicoccaceae bacterium (assembly GCA_028285265.1). Lineage (GTDB taxonomy): Bacteria > Pseudomonadota > Alphaproteobacteria > Geminicoccales > Geminicoccaceae > JANQPX01. The sequence goes on along the minus strand of JANQPX010000008.1, from coordinate 100,091 downwards.
TGCAAACAGGAATATCTGAGAATGGAACGCGTGGAGCGAACCGTATTTATCAGTTACCGACGTACCAATGCTCCCTGGGCGCTGGCAATATATCAAAACCTAACCAAACACGGCTTTGATGTCTTCTATGATTTCCAAGGTATCGGAAGCGGAGATTTTGAACGTGTTATCCTCGGGAATATTAACGCTCGAGCTCATTTCCTAGTCCTGCTTACTCCGTCGGCACTTGAGCGCTGCGACAGTCCAGATGATTGGTTTCGTCGAGAGATAGAGGCCGCTCTTAGGAGCCGACGAAATATCGTGCCACTCCTGCTTGAAGGGTTTGACTACAATACACCTTCGATCGCCAATCAACTTATAGGGGAGCTCTCAGTTCTCAAGAAATATAATGCCATACGTGTACCCGCCGATTACTTCGACGAAGCTATGAACCGCGTGCGCGAAAGATACTTGAATATACCTCTGGAGGCTGTTTTGCACCCAGCCTCGCGCCACGCAGAAGAAGTTGCCAGGGCACAGCAGGCAGCTGCCGCTGATGCTCCAGAAGTTGGAGAAACTGCTCTAAGCGCGCAGGAATGGTTTGAGCGGGGGTTCAATTCCAAGGACGCCGGCGAGAAGATGCATTACTACAGCAACGCCATTCGCCTCAAGCCTGACTATGGCGACGCCTACAACAATCGGGGTAATGCGCGCAGAGCCAAAGGGGACATCGACGGGGCTTTGAAGGACTACGATGAAGCCATTCGCCTCCAACCTGATGATCACATCAAGTACAACAATCGGGGTATTGCGCGCAGAGCCAAAGGGGACATCGACGGGGCTTTGAAGGACTACGATGAAGCCATTCGCCTCAAGCCTGACTATGGCGACGCCTACAACAGTCGGGGTAATGCGCGCCAAGAAAAAGGTGACATCGACGGGGCTTTGAAGGACTACGATGAGGCCATTCGCCTCAAACCTGACTATGGCGACACCTACAACAATCGGGGTATTGCGCGCAGTGCCAAAGGGGACATCGACGGGGCTTTGAAGGACTACGATGAAGCCATTCGCCTCCAACCTGATGATCACATCAAGTACAACAATCGGGGTCTTGCGCGCAAAGCCAAAGGGGACATCGACGGGGCTTTGAAGGACTACGATGAGGCCATTCGCCTCAAGCCTGACTATGGCAACGCCTACAACAATCGGGGTATTGCGCGCAAAGCCAAAGGGGACATCGACGGAGCTTTGAAGGACTACGATGAAGCCATTCGCCTCCAACCTGATGATCACATCAACTACAATAATCGGGGTCTTGCGCGCAAAGCCAAAGGCGATATCGACGGGGCTTCGAAGGATTTTGAGAAAGCGCGTCATCTTGAGCACCAAAGCTCTGTGTAGTTTAGATACAATCAGACGGCTGGATTGAATGACGAGATATGGTCGTTAAGCTAGGATAGCCAACGTGTGTTTGGGCCTGTGTAGGCGTAACATCGAAACGTCCAACAAGGGTTACGAAGAGCCCCTAAAAGCGATCGGCCGCGGAGGACGGCTTTGGGGCTATTCCTAGACGTTGGACGTTTGGCCCCAGGATCGCATCAAGAATCGTCTGACTCAGGTTGCAGGAACCTTTCTCGAAGCTCCTCCTCGACCGATGCCGCCGACTGCAGCAGCCTTAGATTGGCTTCATCGAGTTCCGTCTTGTTCGGCTTCTTCTCGAGCTCGATCAGCTCCCACCGCAGATCATTAGCCGCCCGTTTGAGTTTCTCTATCGTCCAGGTCTCGACGGGTAGCTTGCCCCACTTCTTCACGAACTCGAAGAGCCCTCGGCCCCAGTTTTCTCTGAGCGCCTGCTGCCCGAGGTCAGTCCGCATGGCAGCTTCCGCGGCCCGTGTAGCCTCCGCGTCGGACCGACCACCCTTGCCCTGCTGTTTCGTTCTTAGTGTTGTCATGCCGCCTCCCGCTTGCTCAGACCAAGCAGTCTGAGCACGTCGGCAATGGCCCAAGTCTCTCCGCGTTCAAGGCCGATCGACTGAACCTGGCCGATCTTAAGCTGATCCGCCGCCATCTTGAACCTTCCCATTTCGAGCGTGTTCATGCGGCGCATCCCATTGGCGGCCAGTGCGTCGTCGTACAGACGGAAAACTCGGTTTCGAAAATCCTCCAGATCCAATGTTGGGGCGACATCGTCGGTCGACGGACTTGCGGACGTTTCCGGCGCTATGGGCTCAGTCGGTTTCGGTCTCTCCTCCCGATTTGCGTTGGCACGTTCCAGCCAACCGCGAAGCAGCTCGGCAAAGCCGATTTCAGTTTCGACCGTATGCGCGACGCGCAAACGGCGACCATCGGTGCCAGCGTCCAAGCCGAATGGAAGACCAACAAAGCGAAAGCGCGGGTTTTCAAATTGAAAGAGATCAAAGGAGATCGTGATGGCTGATCTAGCCATAGCCGAACGACAGACCACGACGGCTGTCGTTCCCTTGCAGACAAAACTTCCTGAGGCAGCGTCCGCACGCGGGATCACACGCGAAGCCTGGCATGTGATGAAGACCGTCCTCTTCAAGGACGCGTCGGACGAAATGGTGTGCACGCTCGTCGATTACTGCAAAGCCAGAGGGGCCCATAGCGACCAGAACGATGGCGTTCATGGGCGTCTTAGCAGTCTTTGCCTTCGGCAGCGGAATTCTCCTCGGGTCACTCGGCAAGTACCCAAGCGTTGGCGACATGGCCCACATCCAGATGATCGTCAGAAAGCTCAGCGACGACTCGCGTCAGTGCAGAGCGGATCTCGAAGCGACACGTCAACAATCGGCAGCCATCAAGTTGTCGGCGGAAGCAGCAGCCGAACAACTCACCGCTTGTCTCACGGAAAAACAGCAATGAGCAGCAAAAGCAAATCCGAACGGAAATGCTGTTTGGAGAGCCGCTGCCGCGCAGATGCTCAACCACGCCATCGGAGGAAATGGTTCAATGAAAGCAATTTTTGCCACAGCAATTTGTACCCTCGCCGTCGCTGCACAGGCGGCTGCAGAAGACTTCTATCTGCAAGGCGACATCGGCGTTGACTTGTATCCCGACAACTCGATTGACGACGTTGGCTTTGAGATTGGACCGGGGGCCACGCTCGGAGGGAGGGTCGGGGCCGATCTTCAGATTGTCCGCGTGGAACTCGACGTCAGCCTATCAGCAGCCGTGATTGACCTCGAAAACGATCCCGGCAGTGACGATCTGGACTATTACCACGTAGCCGTTCAAGGCGGGATCTATCGAGACTTCGCTCGATACTTCTATGCCGGTGGCGGGGCCGGTTTCGTCTATCAGGAGGTCTCGACGGAAATCCTCGGCCAAGACGTCGAAGACGACGAGACAAACTTTGTCGCTCATGGCGAGCTCGGTCTGAACTTCGACATCAACGATGCGGTAGCGATCGTGCCTCACTATCGCGTCACTTGGCTGCCGGGCTTCGACACCGACGATGAAGTCTTCCAGCACAGCCTGCGGGTTGGCGTGCGTTTCGGTCTCTGATGCCATCGGGACAAACCACAACAGCAGCAGCTTTGAGATGATGTCGACCTTTCAGGACAAGACAGACCGCCACAACCGCTCAGCGGGAGATTAGACGTGTCTGATTGCGCTCAGACCGAAAATCTGGACATAAAAACACTGTTGCTGACACGCGACCAGGCAGCCGCCCGTCTTGGTGTCTCGGTCCCAGTGCTCTACAGGCTCGTAGATCAGGGTCTGATCGGTCGTGTGAAGGTCATAACGCAATGGCGGTACCCGTTAGCCGAGCTTGAGCGATTTTCGCGCGAGCAGTTGGTCTATCAGAGGGGGCCAAAAGAATGCCCGTCCGACGACGAAAAGATAACCAAAACTGGATCATCGACTTCACCACGAGCACCGGGAGGCGGGTCAGAAAAACCGTCAGCACGGCGCTCACCAAGCGCCAAGTGGAGGCCATGGAGCGAGACCTCCGGCGGGCAGAAGAAGCGGGCCCGGAGAAGAAGCGCAGAGGTCCTACCTATCGATGGGGTGACTTAGCAGCGCGGTATTGGTCTGAGCACGCACAACACCTCGCCTGGTCCAAAGCTGTGAAGTGCCATCTCACAGTCCTGTCAGACGCGATTGGGGACGCTACGCGACTGGACATGATCGATGGTGACTTGGTTTCCGAGGTCATCGCCAGTTGGCGTGGAAAGGTTGCTGATAGCACCATCAATCGGCGTCTCGCCGTTATGAGTGGCGCTTGGAACCGCGCCACCGATCTTTGGGGCTGGGATCTACCAAGAGTACCATGGCGCCGTCTGAAGCTTGTTGAGCCCGATGTGGAGGACAGATCTCTGACGGAGGCTGAGCAAGTTCGCCTCATAGCCGAGTGTCCAGACCATGTCAGACACGCAGCCATGCTCGCTCTCATGACCGGTCTGCGGTTGGCTCCCATTCTTCAGCTGTCGTGGGAGGATGTCGATTTCGAACGAGGAGTCATCAGTGCAAAGAGCAAAGGGCGAGGCGGAGGGAGATTTACGCCAGTCGGCATTACACCCGAGCTGAAGGCTTTGCTCGAAGAGATCGGCCCGCGCGACATTGGTCCCATCATCACGTTTAATGGCCGTCGTCTCAAATCGATCAAGCGAGCCTGGACCAACGCCAGAAAACGAGCTGGACTTGATGACGTTCGCTTTCATGATCTTCGGCACACGTTCGCTCAGATGCTGATGGATGATTCGGGCAATCTATCGTTAGTGACGGATGCCTTGCATCACACGAACTCAAAAACGACAAAGAGATATGCACATAGGCGACTGCGTCAGGTGACCGATGCTGTGACGCAGATGCAACAAAAGCGAAAGAAGGGCTAATTGATGTTCCTGCAGAGTTTTGGCACTGATACGGCACAAGCCAATGGCACAAAATCCAATACGATTGCTAACCTTTTGAGAAGGTTGGTAGCGGAGGAGGGACTTGAACCCCCGACCCATGGATTATGATTCCACTGCTCTACCGACTGAGCTACTCCGCCACGACCAATCGCATGTACCGCCGCCCGCCGCTTTGGTCAAGCGTCCAGCGGGCATTCTCCAATGACCGGTGCATTTTCGATCCAACCGCCGCCAAGAACGCGCGTGCCCTGGTAGAAGACGGCAGCCTGCCCAGGAGCAACGCCGGATTGGGGATGATCAAAGCGAAGGCGCGCCTTCATGTCCCCTAAGGGAGAAACGGTCGCTTCCACCGCGCGCTCACGCGCGCGGTGTTTCACCTGAACCCGGATCGGGTCATTCGGCTCGACAAGCCAGTTCATATCTTTGACGTCGATGTCCCGACAAAGGGTCGCCTGCCTTGGCCCGACGATCAAACGTTTGGATTCAGAATCGAGCTTAATCACATAAAGCGGTTCACCAACAGCCACGGCCAGGCCCCGACGCTGGCCAACGGTATAGTGAATCAGCCCGTCATGACGGCCAAGAATGCGGCCGTCAACATGGACGATATCGCCTGGCTCGGCAGCTCCGGGCCGGAGCCTTTCGACGATATTGGTGTAGGATCCATTGGGCACGAAGCAGATGTCTTGGCTGTCCGGTTTATCCGCAACCGGGAGGCCAAAGCGCGTGGCAAGCTCACGCGTTTCGGTCTTTGCGAGATCACCAAGCGGAAAACGTAAGAAGTCGAGCTGCTCACCTGTCGTGGCGAACAAAAAGTAACTTTGATCCCGATGTTCGTCGATCGCGGTGTGCAGCTGCGGTACACCATCCTGCTCGATGCGGCGGACATAGTGGCCTGTTGCCAGTGCATCCGCGCCCAGGTCCTTCGCGATATCCAAAAGATCGCGAAACTTGACCCTTTGATTACAGCGCACGCAAGGGATCGGCGTAATGCCCTTGGCGTAGCTTTCAGCGAAGTCTTCGATAACCGCGTCGCGAAATCGCTGCTCGAAGTCCAAGACATAATGGGGGATATCGAGCCTGTCGGAAACGGCCCGCGCGTCCTCGATGTCTTGTCCAGCGCAACAAGCCCCCTTCTTGCCGATGGCTTGGCCATGGTCATAGAGCTGCAGCGTGACCCCGATGACGTCGTGCCCTGCCTCGGCCAACAAGGCCGCAACGCAGGAGCTATCGACCCCGCCCGACATGGCGACGACCACACGCTGGCCCGTCGCACGTTGGGGGCTGAATGCTTCCGATTGGGCGAGCGGCATAGCCTAGAGCCCCTCGGGAATCGTGACAACCAGGCCATCGAGCTCATCGCTCATGACGATCTGACAACCGAGACGGGAGGTCGGTCTGAGCCCGAAGGCAAGGTCGAGCATATCCTCTTCTTCATCCGTTGCAGGCTTCAGGCGACCGGCATGAGCTGGATCGATCACCACATGACACGTCGCGCAGGCAAGCGATCCATCGCAGGTGCCTTCGATCCCCAGGTCTGCTTCACGCGCGATCTCCATCACGGACAGCCCACGCCTGACATCCATGTCTTTACGGTCGCCGTCTGGCAAGATGAAGGTAATCTTCGGCACGAATGTCGATCCCATGAACTCTTAGGTTTGGAAGCGGAATGAGGCAGCCCTGGCCTACGCCGTCAAGAGGGCAGGATCCTCAATACGGCGACGTGACCGTTCCGGAACGTCACCTGTCAGACCGTAAAACTCTCGCCGCAGCCACAGCGTCCGGCCTCATTGGGGTTCTTGAATTTGAAGGCGGAGCCCAGCTTGTCCTCAACGAAATCCATTTCGGTGCCGACGAGGTACATGACGGCTGTCGGATCAATCACGACCTTGATCCCGTCGGCATCGACGAGCTCTGCATCTTCGGCAATGTCATTGACGAAATCGATGGTGTAACTCATGCCGGAGCAACCGGCGGTGCGAACACCGATCTGAATGCCAGGCGCGCCATTGCCCTGGGTTTCGACCAGATGCTTGATGCGGTCGATCGCGGCTTGGGTCAGGGACAGGACCTGGGTGCTCATGGCAGCCACTCTCCAAAGAAGCCATGCAGAAGCGTGGGCAGTAACGCTCATTCTTCCCACTTTTATGTCGGCCTTTCATTCAATTTTGCAAGGGGCTGCTCGTTGTCGGTGCCGTAACACCCTTGGGTATGCATCACGCCCCTCTTCCGAGGCTTGCATCAACGGCGATAGGATGGCGTTTGAAAACATGGCGACCGCCGCAGACGGAAGAATGTCAGCCGAGCATCCTAAGCATGAGGCAACGCGGCCAAGCGATCGGTGAGGAGGGAAAAGAATCCATCGGCATCGATCTGATCGATGACGCGTGCATTCATGGGCTGCTCCGATCGCCCACGCCAATCGACAAGGGTTCGGCCCATTGAGGCACCGCCCGAGACATCGATGGTGACATGACAATCTCGGCCATCGAAGAGATCCGGAAACATCACATAGGCGATGGCGCACGGATCATGCAGTGGCGCGCCCTGTCCCTCGCCTTTCGCCTGATCGAAGATATTGTAAAAGGTCAAAAGTCCGTACACGGCATCGCCCACCTCGGTGCCGATCGCTTTGATCGCCTCAAGCCTTTCCTGCGTCACCAGGGCTTTGTGGGTGACGTCAAGGCCATGCATCACCAATGGCACACCGGAGCGAAACACAATATCGGCGGCGTGAGGATCGACATAGATGTTGAATTCGGCAGCGGGGGTGATATTGCCGATGCTGATCGCACCGCCCATCAGCACGATGGCTTTGATCTTCGGTATGATATCCGGCGCTAAACGCATGGCGAGCGCAATGTTGGTGAGGGGGCCAATGGGGCAAAGTGTAACCGTGCCCTTGGGTTCTCGACGCACCATGTCGATGATGGCAAGGGCAGCATGCCCCTCGGCGAGCGGCGTCGACGGATTTGGCAGATCGGCGCCATCAAGGCCCGTCTTGCCGTGGACAAACTCTGCCGTCACGAGATCCTGGACGAGGGGGCGATCCGCCCCGGCATAAACCGGGATATCCGACCGGCCAGCAAGCGCAACCAGTTTGCGCGCGTTGATCTCGGTCAGCGCAAGCGGCACGTTGCCGGCGACCGCCGTCACGGCAAGCACATCGATCTCGTCGGGCGAGCCTAAGGCCAAAAGGATGGCAAGCGCGTCGTCTTGACCGGGATCACAATCAATAATGATAGGCTGTCGCGCCATGAAGATCGTCCTTTCCTGAGATGTAACAGCACCATAGCAATCTCTTCGAGCGCCGTCGCCGTCTGGGTACAGGTGATCATCAAGGAAGCCCCGAGGGGACCGGCACCGCTTGCCCATCGGACCGGCAGACGCAGCGGGGTTCCCTTTCTGATGGGCCGTCGAGCAGGACGGCGTGGGTTGACCGAAACGGCCTATCGTTGACGCCCTCCTCTGATGGTTGAATCGCGCAGTGCCACATAATCAGCGCGTGGCGCGAGCGATCACCGACATCGGGGCGCTGAACACACCCATAGAGAAAGTCCGCCAAGGCAGCCGTTGAAAGGCCCCGCTAACACTTAAAGGCATGATTCCGATGCACTTTGTCGCGTATCATGAAGCAGCGGCGACGACACGAATTGCTTGATTTTTCATCACGTCCGCTCAACCATGGTGCGATGCACAATCCATCACATCAACACCGCAGCCGACGTTAAGCGCGAAAGGAAGACTGGATGGATGATCGCCAAGGCTTCTATTTCGACGATCTCGAAGAAGGGATGAGCGAAGTCTTTTCAAAGACCATTACCGAAGCCGATCTCCTGATGTTTGCCGGTGTGTCCGGTGACACCAATCCGATTCATTTGGACCAAGACTTCGCCAGCCGGACGATGTTTGAGGGTCGAATCGCGCATGGCATGTTAACGGCAAGTCTGGTGTCCACGGTGCTCGGCACCAAATTGCCCGGCCCCGGCGCGATTTATGTCAACCAGAATCTCCGATTTTTGGCGCCAGTGCGGATTGGCGATACTGTCATTGCACGGGCTGCGGTTACCGCTCTGAACGACGAGAAGAAACGCGTCACTTTGGCGACCACCTGCAATGTCGGCGAAACGAAGGTCCTCGATGGCGAGGCTGTCCTCATGGTGCCGAGACGCCCGGATAACAACGAGGTGTCGTAGCTGATCGTGCGATCGTTCTTCGTTCCCCAGTCCGATCGCTTAGTGACCGCTAACCTATGCCTAGGTGTGATCTCAGATGGGGTAAGGCGTCCAGCTTGGCAAAAGCCGACGAGGTCATCTCAATGAACGGTTCAGCGAACGGCTGACGCCAAGGGCAGAGGTTGGATGGAAACTGTCTTTGCGGTCTGGAACGGGCTCGTTCGTTGGATCATCCGCCCGTCTTTAAACTAACGCGCTAAACTAACGCGCTGACGGTGCCAACAAGCGACGATTGCGGCCAAGCCAGGCTGCCCCGCGAACGCCTGACGAATCCCCGTGTTTGGGCGCTCGAAGCGCCGTATGCACGCTGTCCGAAAACACGTATGTCGACCAGATCTTAGGAACCGTTTCATAAAGTCGATCCAGTTTTGAGAGACCACCGCCGAGCACAATGACATCGGGATCTACAAGGTTGATCACCATGGAAAGGCCACGCGCAAGCCGGTGCTCGTAACGCTGAATCGTCGCCTCGGCCTCCTGATCCCCAACCACGGCCGCTTTAACGATAGCTGGCGGATCGATCTCCTTGCCAGTGACCGCCACATGGTCGGCCGCCATCCCAGGACCAGACAGCCACGTCTCGATGCACCCCGTTAGTCCACAATAGCACGGTCGGCCCGGCAGCTCCTCGGGACGTGGCCAGGGCAACGGGTTGTGCCCCCACTCGCCGGCGATCGCATTCGGCCCGGCAAGCGGTTGGCCGCGGATCACAAGGCCGCCACCGACGCCCGTACCGATAATCACGCAAAAGACCGTGGCGGCGCCTGCCGCAGCGCCATCCGTGCCCTCCGAGAGGGCGAGGCAATCGGCATCGTTGGCGATAGCGATCTCGCGGCCAAGGCAGGCCTCGAGATCCTTATCGAATGGCTTGCCATTCAGCCACGTCGCATTGGAGTTCTTCATGAAGCCTGTCGACGGGGAGATCGCTCCCGGCATGCCCATTCCGAGCGTGCCCTTGGCGCCAAGTTCGAACTCTGTTTCGGCGATGAGATCTCGAAGCGCTTCGAGGGTGTCCCGATAGCTCCCACGTGGGCTTGCCTTTCGACGGCGCAGCAAGACCTCGCCCTGGGGGTCAAGGGCGATGATTTCGATTTTGGTACCGCCAAGATCGATGCCAAGCGCCAGCGTCATGGCTCAGTCTCACCTCCCACTGCACCAACGGATTGATGACGCTTATAGAGCATGTTTCTCGCCGCTCATGAAGGGTTGGTGTCGTGGTCAACACCCGTTCTCTTCAGAAAGAGAATGCGTGCGGCGCCATACTGGCGACTATCGACCAGCGAGAATCCGCTGGGCGGATCAAAGGACTCCTTTGCCGCGAGCTCGAGAACGACCATGGCCTCGGCCTTCAGCCAACCTTGCTCAAGTCCGGCAAGAGCCGGTAGGGCGAGCCCGCTTCGATAAGGCGGATCGAGGAACGCGATGTCGAACAAACACGGCGCTCGGCCGAGACGGCTGCCGTCAGCGCGTTGGATATGGATGCCATCGGGCTGTTGGATCGCGTCGATATTCTTTCGGACAAGGTCGGTTCTTTGATCGATCAGCCAAACCGTCGCGGCACCACGAGACCAGGCTTCAAGGCCAACAGCGCCGGTGCCGCAAAAGAGATCGAGGAAGCAGGCATCCTGGACCAGTCCAGCGTGGTCCAGGATACTAAAAAGTGCTTCGCGCGCGCGCTCGCTCGTTGGCCGAACGGACTGATCCGATGGGCTTAAGAGGCGCCGTCCCCTGGCACGCCCACCGATAATTCTCAGCCTGCTCAAGCCCCCGCCTTCCCATGCTGGACCTTGTCCTGTTGTTGCCAGAACTCGGTTATGCCAAAAAAACCAAAAATCAATTTGACAAGCTTTATCACATCAAGATCTAAATAAAACCTGCCCAAGACAAGAAGATCCAAAAGTAAAAATTATGCTCAACGCCGCATTGATGTTGTCATGTGAACAGCTGTTCACAGGCTTGCTCCGTCGCTTTCGCCGCGCCATCCTTGCGGGTGTTGTCGCGGCCGTCGCCAGCCAGCCCGTGAGCGCACAGGTCCCATCAGAGGCCCCCTGGAGTGCCGTCGCTTACGCCTATCTGAATGCCCTGTTCGTGCTCAATCTACAACCCATCGATTGGCAACTGATCGAGCATGTCCTGACCACAGACCATGACGGTCGTATTCTGGGCCCCACCGCTTCTGAGCACCTCATCGATCTCGATAAGGCGGCCGGCACGGCCCATTGGCAGGCGATCGAGACTGCCGTGAAGGCCCAGAGTCCGGACGCGCTTTACGCGGCAGCGACACGTGCAGTATCGGCAGCCATCCGACAGCATCTCGCCAACGCCGCCGCCACGCTGAACCAGCCAGGGCTTGCAGGCACCGAAGTGAATCAGGCGCAGTCGCTCTATCGCGCCTTCGCGCAGAGTCTTAAGCAGACCGACCCTGAGGGTTTTCGTTCCCTTGGCCTCGCTTGGCTGGAACTTGCCTCCAGTATCCGCCAGACCGGGCTCATCGGCACAGGCGGTTTGCCGGCGGATGAAGCGGCATTTGCATCGGCGCAGGCCATGCTGACGAGTTACCTCAAGCAAAACTTTGAGCCCGCAGCGTTCGCACCGCGCAAGACCTTTGAGCCGATTCCCGAGCAACGAGCCCTTGCCGATCCCCACGTCAAGCTTGCGCCTTGGCTGCCACCTGGTAGTGATTTGAGCGATCACAAACCCCTTCCTCGCCTGGCACTTCGTTTTGAAGAACAAGGGGTCGATGAACGAAACCTCTTCATGGTCGCCTATGGAGATATGCTGTTCAGCAGCGCTGAGATCCTCGGGAATCCCGCGCGCAGTCTCGGGATCGCCTGCTCGACCTGCCACCCTCAAAGCGACACAAATCAGCACTTCTTTATCACCGGCATTAGCCCGCATGGAGGGGCCGTTGATGTCGATAGCAGCTTCTTCAATGCACGGTTCAATGACTATCGTAGTGATGCGCTCGACATCCCAAGCCTGCGCGGCTTGCGCTTTACCGGGCCCTATGGTCGCGATGGGCGCTTCGCGAGCTTACGCGACTTCACACGGCATGTGATCGTCAACGATTTTGCGGGGCAGGAGCCAACGCCTTTGGTTCTCGATGCGCTGGTCGCGTACATGCTGGAATTCGATTTTCTGCCTGCCTCCAACCTCGACCGAGACGGCCGATTGAAGGGGACAGTGTCCGATGCGGCCAAACGGGGCGAAGGGCTTTTTGCAACCGCCTACCCGGCGATGCACGGCCGATCCTGTGCAAGTTGCCATACGCCAAGTTCACACTTTACCGACAATGAAGTCCATGACATCGGCTCAGCTGGCGACGGCGCCGCCAGTGGGTTTAACGGCGCCATCGACACGCCGACGCTGCTTGGAACGCTTTATACCGGTCCCTATCTCCACGATGGCCGCTTCGAGTCGCTTGCCGACGTCATTGCTTGGAAAGATGAGACGTTTGGCCTTGGCCTTTCCGACGGAGAAAAGGCCGACCTGACCACCTATGTCGAAGCGGTTGGCCAAAGCGAACAGCCTTATCAAGTGCCCAATGACGAAACCACACCCTTCCGATTGATGGTCGAAGAGCGTTTGGTCGTTCTCAGCACGTTGAACACCCTCATCCCTGATCAGGATCGGCATCACGCTGATTTGCTTTTGCGTACCGTTGCAGGCGAGATGGAACTGGATGCAGCGGCCCTAAGCCATCGGGACGCCCGTGAGGAGACTCTGGCGCTCGCCGAACGCCTTTGGGGCATTCGCGACTTGATCTTGCACGACTCCTGGGACGAGGCAGGCCTTGCCTGGCAGGACTATCAAGCCGTCGCTGCGTCCGTCAGTTCGGCCATTCGTTGACGGTTATTCTCTAAGGTCGGAAAGCGTGTCCCGGCAGCCTCGTCCCCGTGCCGTGATCAGCTCTTCTCTTGCTCTGCGGTCCGGCGGACCGTCCAACTCACGAGATCCTTGGCAGCTCGGCCGAACGCCAGATCAAAGGCGTCGATGATATCCGTCAGCTTTCGGCTTTCCGCCGTTGAAAGGCCAACCACGGATGTCGAATCAATAAAGGTTCGGCGCGGCATGGCGACGAGTCGTGCTTGGAAGCGAATGCGTACATCCGGGGGATCGGTCTCGCTTTGATATTCGGCCTGAAATTCCCGGATATTGACGAGAAGGCCGTAATCGGCTCTTAGCCCATAGGCGCCGCGTCCAAGAATGTCGATCTTCTCACTATTGTCGAAGCTCTCGAGCAAAAGGGTCTGGGTCATGACCGGAACGACGTCGACCCATTGCGCACCGGCAAAATACTCGAACTGTGTTGGCGTCGGCTTGAGCGCAATGCGCGCTGTATTGAGGCCAGCAGTGGCCGTCGGCACATCGACCGTCAGGCGTGCAGCAACATTGGGGAGGCTCGCATCGAACGTGCTTTTGGGTGTCAGATCGAAGAGGCGTGGTGGTGATCCACTGACCAGGCTGATGGGATCCACGCAGGCGGCAAGCAAAGAACAAAGACCGAGAACCGCTGAGAGAGATGCCTTTGGTAAGCGTAGAGGAGATGTTACTCCGATCATGTCAGCCTTATTCCGCTTTGAAACCACGTCGTGATCCGCCGATCAGAAAACCGGTGGGATCCCGCTCAACCTCTTTCGTAATGCGTGTCAGCGCTGCGACCAAGGCCCGGGACTCACCGACAAGACTTGTGAGCTCGTAGAGCCCTGTGCCACTGAAATCGCTGAGCGGTGTGCGCAGATCTTCGACCATCCCGTCTAGCTCTCGAGCGGCTTCACCAAGATTGCTCGCCGCGGAACTGAGTTCGGTGAGCGTGTTGACCAAATCGCCACCCACGCCGTCAAGACGTTGATCTAACTTTCCTGAGACCTCGCGGAGATCACGCCCGAGGTCTTTGATTTCGCTCAGTGTCTCCGTCATGCCATTCATCACCTCGCCGACACTGTCCTTATTGTCGGCGAGGCTTTGGCTGAACGTCTCGACGTTCGACAGTGTCGCGGAGATCGTTTCAAGATTGTCTTCGCTCAAAAATGTGCTGAGTCGATCGGCAACCTCGACGGCCTGGGCCAGCAAATCTGGTGTCGATTCGAACACCCGCTCCAAGGCCGAGCGCCGCGCCGCAATCACCGGCAGATCGCCGCTGGCGTCATCGTCGATGATCAGTGGCGCGCTGTCCTGCGTGCCGCCGAGGAGCTGGACATAGGCGATGCCCGTAATGCCCTGGAGTTCGAGGGTGGCGATGGTGTCCTTGGTGATCGGCGTATTCTCATCGATTTCGGCAATGACGCGCACGCGTTCGACATTGTCGGGGTCAATGCCGATGTCGATGATGCTGCCAACAGGAATGCCGCGATACTGAACCTGACTTCCTTGCTGGAGCCCGGTAACCGAGCCTTCGAAGAAGATGGCATAGATGGTCGACTGCTGATCGATGTCAGACTTGACCAGCCAGGCAGCAAAGCCAGCAAGACCGGCGACAAGCGCCAGAACAACCGCTCCGACGATCATGTAACTGGCGCGAATCTCCATCTAGTGCAGCCCATCCGTGTTGCCTGCGTTATCCCGCATCCCCCCGATCGCCGCCCGACCCCGCGGACCAGAGAAGTAACTCTTCAACCATGGGTCATCTGATGCGTGCAACTGGCTCAAAGTACCAACCATCGCCCGTTTGTCCACTAACGCCGCGATGCGGTCGGCGATGGCTGTCAGCGAGTCGATATCATGCGTAACCATCACGACCGTCAAACCAAGGCTTTGACTGAGGCCGCTAATCAGGCGATCGAAGGCAGCTGCCCCAATCGGATCAAGGCCTGCTGTCGGCTCATCGAGGAAGAGAATATCGGGATCAAGTGCCAAGGCTCGTGCCAATCCGGCCCGTTTTCTCATGCCCCCTGAGAGTTCCGAGGGATACTTGTCACAGGCATTTGACGGCAGCCCGGCAAGGGCGATTTTGAGGGCAGCGAGTTCACGCAAAAGCGTCTGAGAGATGGTCCGGCGTTCGCGCATGGGCGCCTGAACATTCTGAGCGACGGTCAATGAGCTGAAGAGCGCGCCATCTTGAAAGAGAACGCCTTGCCGCGCCCGTAGACTCGTCCAGGCAGCGCGTCCCATGCGGGCGAGATCGTAGCCAAGCACCTCGATCTGCCCGGCTGCCGGCTTCATGAGCCCAAGCATTTGACGCAGCAACACCGATTTTCCGGTGCCAGAACCTCCGACAATGCCGAGAATTTCACCTCGCCTGATATCCAGGTCGAGATCGTCATGTACCACCTGCTGGCCGAACTGGGTTCGCAAACCTCTTATCTTGATGGCAGTCACGTCGTCCATGTCGCCGCTAGACCCCAAGTGCCGAGAACAGGATCGAAAACAGTGCATCGAACACGATCACCAGAAAGATGCTGATCACGACCGAACTGGTGGTATGCCGGCCAACACTATCAGCGCTGCCGGAGACCAGGAGGCCTTGATAGCAGCCGACCAAGGCAATCAAGAACGCAAAGACCGGCGCTTTAATGATCCCGACCCAGAATGTTGCCGGTACGATGGCCGATTCCAGTTGGGTCATGAACTGGCCGGGTGTGATGTCGAGGACGAACCATGCCATTAGGCCACCGCCAACAAGCCCGAGAATGTCGGCAACGAACGCAAGCAACGGCAGCGCGATCATCAGGGCGATCATGCGCGGTAGGACCAACACCTCAATCGGATCCAGGCCGAGTGTTCTCAGCGCGTCGACCTCTTGATTGACCACCATGGATCCAATCTCAGCGGTAAACGCACTGCCCGAACGCCCCGCCACGACAATCGCTGTTAGCAGGATTCCGATTTCGCGGAGGATCGAGACGGCAACGAGATCGACGGTGAAGATCTCGGCGCCAAACCGCTTCAACTGATCAGCGCCTTGATAGGCCATGACCACACCGATCAGAAAAGCGATGAGGCCGACAATCGGCAAGGCGTTTAGACAGGTTTGCTCCAGATGATGCGTTAACGAGGTGACCCTGAGCCGCCTCGGATGCAAAAGGCTCTGAACCAAGGCAGCAACCGTCTGACCGAAAAACGACAACAGGCGAGCACCTTGGATCATCGAATCGCAGGTTGCCTTGCCGAGGCTGTTCAAGAGACGCACCAGGCTGTTGGGCGGAACCGGCTCAACAGGGGCTTTAAAAGAAACGCGTTTGACTTCCGAGAGAAGCTTTTGATAACGGCGGTCATTGAGGGTCAGATCCACCGTCCAACCAATCGTCGTGAGCTGCTGCTCCAATCCATTCAGCAGCCAGGCGCCAGCCGTGTCCATCTGGTGCACGCCGTCAGCGTTGAGCTTGATCGTGCCAAGGCTCCGGCGTTTTGCCTGGGCTAGAAGGTCCGCGCGACGTCGCTCAAGCTGCGCGATATGGTCAAATGTCCAGTCTCCGGACGCCTGGAGAATCAGCCCCTCATTGCCTTCGTTCCAAACGAGCTCGCCCGGCTGCGGCGACGCGATGGGTCCTGTTGAAGAAGACGTTGCTGTCTCGAGTACCGTCGCTGCTGTCATGGAGACGACATGCTGAGGGCGTTCACGTACGCGTCCCTTTCATTTTTTCGCGCAAACTGCGGATACGCTCCTGGCTACTGTGAAGATGAGGGTTGATTTCGAGCGCAGCTTCTAAGCTTCGGAGTGCCGCTTCAGGCTTATCAACAGCATCGTAGATCAGCGCCAAGCCAGACAGCGCACCAAAATGTCGAGGTTCGAGCTCTAGGGTTTGTTGAATGTCGGTGACCGATTCGTCAAGTCGCCCCATCAGGTAATAAACGGTGGCGCGCTTGTTCCAGGCCTCTGCGAAGTCCGGCGCCAAACTCACCAGTTCATCGAAGGCGTCCAGGGCAGAATCAGGATCGCCACTTGCCATCGCCGCCATGCCTCGCCGCATCAATTGGTTGGAAGCCGCGTCGTCCGATTCGATCCAGATTTGCCAGATCTGCTGCTGAATAGAGGCGGCATCAACGGGATCGCTGGTTTCCTGCAGGCGTTCGAAGAGCGGGTCAAGCCGACCATCGCGCTGATCGGCCCAAGCATGCGATCCCATCGGCGTCGAACACAGGACCAAGAGGGCTGTAGCGACCATCGTCAAAGGCCTAAGCGCGGCATGCCGCATCCTCGTCTCCCAGTTGGATTGTTTTCTTGAAACATAGATCGATGTTCAAGTTTTCCTACACGATCCGTTGGGAGAGGCAAACACGTGCAGGATTGATGACGCTGCCGTGGTGTCAATGGCGCCGGTCAATTAGGATGACGAACGCTCGAATTTGGCAAGCTCGACTGCGGCGCGCAACTCGATGTCGTCGAGCACACGGTTGAGTTCCGGATCATCTATTTCTGGCCTCGGTTGATCGAGCATGTGGGCGAGACCGCGGAGCGTATCTTCAGGCACCCAGCCCTCGACGAGACCAATCTGAAGCTCCTTCAGTTCGTCCAACAGCGCATCGCCATGCTGGATAGCGCGCTTCTTGGGATCGATCGGATCCGGCACTTCTTGGACGGCAAGCAGACTGGTTAACGCGGCAAGCGGTGCAACGCCCGTTGACGCGGTCGACGGCGGCGTATCGCCGTCTTGGATATGAGCCCTGAAGGTCTGGCCGGCGCTCGCGTCATCGGCCTTTCCAGCCTTTCGACTGCGTCCGGATGGAACACCGGATCCGGTTTGCGTGATCTTCATGATCCGCCTCTACTCTTTTCGAGCGCAAGCCTGGTGCCCACGCGCGCCCACATGTTGCGACCAAGGCCCGCTCGATCCGCGCATGCCCGATCGCCCTGATCCTGCATTGTTGTCGACTAGGGTTAACATAGGCTTAACGCCGTCGCTTTTTGCCCGGAACCTTCTGGTCTAAGCGGCAAAATTTGCCGCGTTTGACTGGCAAAACTTGCCGCCTCGGCAGCGGTCAATTCAACAAAGACATATCCAAAAACTTTTGAAAAACAATCTGTTAGAGAATTTCTCAGCGGTTGGCACGATCCTCGCAAGAAGAGGCGCGGAGACAATCGCTGACAGGTCTGAACCCGATGATCCAACATATCCTTCGCGCCTTGAGCATTTCGACACTTGGTCTCGTCCTTTTCGTTTCGGCTGAATCGGATGCCCGCTCGCGCATTAAGGACATTACGGAATTCGAGGGCGTGCGTGACAACATGCTGGTCGGGTATGGCCTGGTCGTCGGTCTTAACGGCACGGGCGACAGCTTGCGAAATTCAACCTTCACTGCCCAAAGCCTTGAGTCCATGCTCGAGCGCCTTGGGGTCAGCACGCGCGGTCAAAATATCAACACCAAGAACGTCGCCGCCGTTATGGTGACAGCGACCTTGCCGCCGTTCGCCCGACATGGAAGCCGCGTCGACATTTCCGTCAGTGCGCTCGGCGATGCCAAATCGCTTCTCGGCGGTACGCTTTTGGTGACACCGCTGCACGGCGCCGACGGCGAAGTCTACGCCGTTGCACAGGGTGCCCTGACGGTCGGTGGCTTTGCCGCGGAAGGGGAAGCTGAGAGCATCGTCAAGGGCGTCCCAACGTCGGCGCGAATCGCCAGCGGCGCCATTGTCGAACGCGAGATCGGTTTCGAGCTCGACCGTCTGGATAGCGTCAAGATCGCGTTGCACAATCCCGATTTCACCACGGCATCGAGAATCGCTGCCGCCATCAACGGCCATATGAAGGCGCGGCTTGCGACGGCACGCGACTCCGCCACCGTCGAGCTTGCTGTGCCCGCCACCTATCAGCGCAAGATTTCGGCACTCCTGACACAGATCGAACAACTGCCTGTCGAGCCCGATCAGCCGGCTAAGGTTCTGATCGATGAGGGCTCAGGGATTATCGTGATGGGAAGCGATGTGCGTATTGATGAGGTCGCCGTCGCCCAAGGGAACCTCACGGTACGCGTCACCGAAACGCCGGAAGTCGTGCAGCCGGAACCCTTCTCTGACGGTGAGACAGTCGCCGTCCCGCGCACGGAAATCGAAGTCAATGAAGCCACCGATGCCAAGCTCGCCGTCCTGCCTGCAGGGGTCAGCCTGCAGGACCTCGTGACCGGCCTCAATGCACTCGGGGTAAGCCCGCGCGACCTCATCGGCATCCTGCAGGCAATCAAAGCCGCAGGTGCCCTCCAGGCTGAAATCGAGGTGATGTGATGAACGATCCGATTTTGAATGCCGGCGTCCTTGCGTCCCAGAAAGTCGGCAGTGCCAAGACCGCCGACAGCCGAGAGTTAACCCACGCCAAAGATGCGGCGGTCGAGTTTGAAGCAATCTTCTTGAGCCAGATGCTCGCGACCATGACCCAGGAGCTCGGCGGTGCCGGAGGGGTCGCAGGCGGTGACGATGTTTATCGCGACATGTTCAACAAAGAAGTCGCCAAGATGATCAGCCGGAGCGGCGGTGTTGGTGTCGCCGACTCCATCCTTCAGGAAATGCTCAAGAACCAGGAGATCAAATGATGGAGCCCCTGGAAAAAGCGGCCATTTTGATGACCCTCATGAAACGCCTCGGCCAGATCATGGATCACGAGCGGGCGCTCTTGAACAGCTTCAGGCTGGATGACCTGAACGAGCTGCAAGAGGAAAAAACAGCGCTGGTCGAGGCTTATGAGCTCGAGATGATGCGTCTGCGTGAGGCTCCCCAAGCCTTTGCGGCCCTCGATGACGGCGTGCGTGAGCAGATCGAAGGGGCCATGCGGCGCTTCCAGGACGCCTCGCAGAGCAATGTCCGGGCGCTGGCCGCCGCCCACACGGTGGTCGAGAAGGTCGTGCGCAATATCGGTGATGCCCTCGCCCGTCAGCATCGCGGTCCTTGCTACCAGGCGACCGGCGCTGAGGCGAAGCCCGCGGCTGGCCAAGTCATATCGGTCGCGTTCAACCGGAAGCTCTAGGGAATAGCCATGGCCTTCACCAATCTTGCTACGTCCTTAACGAGCGCAATCTCGGGATTGAACGCCACCCAGGCAGCGATCAACGCGACGGCGCACAACATTGTTAATGCCAATACCGAAGGCTATGTCCGCAAGGAGCAAGAACAGGACTCGCGCATCATTGCTGGCCGCGGTGCCGGTGTTGATATTGGGCAGGTTCAGCGCATTACCGACGAGTTTCTAACCGCGGAAGTGCGTCGCCAAGCGTCGATCACCGGGAAATCTCTCGCGATCGAAACCTACTTTGGCCGCACCCAAGATGCGTTTAGCGATCCCGCCGCCGGCAACGACATCGGAAACCGTATCGGTTCCTTGGCCGCCGCGATCGAGGCCTTCGCGAACGACCATGAGACCCTCGCGACAGCGCAGAATGTTCTGAGCAATGCTGCCGAGTCCGCTCGCACGATCGAGAACCTTGCGAATCGGGTGCAAATCCTGCGGAGCGAGGCGAACCGGGACGTCGCCGCCATGGTCGAAAGCATCAATGCCGACTTGGTGCTGATCGACGATCTCAACGACGAAATTGCTCGTGTCTTCAAGACGGGCCAGCAAAATCCCGATCTTCTCGATAAGCGTGATTTGGCCCTTCGGCAACTATCCGAAAAGATCGAGATCGACACCTACTACCAGGATAATGGTTCCCTCGCCGTCTATACGGTTGGCGGTGAAGCTTTGGTCGATGCAACCGCACGGGTTCTCTATTACAGTGCTGCCGGTGAGATCACGCCCGATGCCTATCTGACGCCGCTTTCCATCTTTCGCCCCGATCAAATCGACACCGATACCGGCGAACCGATCGATCCGAATGCCGGCGTCGAAATGGTTTCGGGCGGTATTCGGGCCCGGTTGACCCCGGAACTTCTTGGCGATGCGACACCCGACGCCGACCAGCAAATTGTCAGCCGGTTCGGTGGTGGCCGGCTGCAAGGCCTGATCGAAATGCGGGATGAGCACTTTCCGGATCTGACCGATCAGCTGCATGAATTGGCCGAAGCCCTGCGCTTTGGCCTCAATGAGGCGTCGAACGATACGGTCGCCTGGCCACTCGCGTCATCGCTTAGTGGCACACGCACCGACCTGTCCGACTTTGCGGGTGCGACCCGAAGCGGCACAACGACCATCGCCGTGATCGACTCAGCAGATGGCAGCACGCTCAATGCCTTTCAAATCGACATCGGCGCGGTTACCGACGAGACCGATCTGATCACCCAGATCAATACCGGGCTCGGCGCGCTCGGCACAGCCTCCATCGGCACGGACGGCCAACTCGAGATCACGCTGGCTGACACGAGCCATGGTGTGGCGATTGCCGAAGGAGACAGCAGCATCACCCTGACCGACGCCGCAGGTAGGGATCGCGATTACGGCTTTTCCCACTACTTCGGTTTGAACGACATTTACGTCAATGACGGACCGTTTCCGACCGACCTCTCCGTGCGATCGGATCTCATGGCGGATCCTGCCAAACTCGGTACCGCGAAGCTCGATGTCACCAATCCACCATTGGTGGCAACTGTCGGCGGCCCCGGTGACAATCGCGGTGCGAAGGCCCTCGCTGAGGCCATCAATGCCAATCAGACAATGATTGCCCGTGGCAAGCTTCCGCAGCGGAATGTCGATGTCAGCAGCTACGCAGCCGAGATCGTCGCGGTGACGGCGACCGAAGCCCGCCGCTTCGAAGACCAGGTGGAGACCGATCTCGCGCTCGCCGAGGCGATCAATTTCAAGGCCGATTCGGTCACCAGTGTCAATTTGGATGAGGAACTCGCCAGCTTGATGGAGCTCCAGCAAGCCTACTCTGTCTCCGCCAGGCTGATCACGAGCATCGATGAGATGTTCGACGAACTCATCAACGCACTTCGCTAGGGAGAGGACGGATGACCAGCCGCATTGGTGACTTTGCCCAGTCCGAACTTATGACCGAGCGCATGCTGCAAACCCAAACACGCACGCGCATCGCCCAGGGACAGATCAGCTCCGGCAAACTCGGCGAGCGCTTCCAGGATCTGGCGCCTAATGTTGAACGCCTGCTCGACACCAAGGACATCCTGAAACAAAACGAGCAATTCCGGCAGAACATCACGGTGACCGATAAGAAGCTGATCGCGATGGAAAGCGCCGTCGACGGTCTGATCGAGCTCGCGACGCGGGCGAAAACACTGGCCCTTCAGCGGATCAACGATCCCAATACATTTCCAGGCATGATGGCGGGTGAGTATGAAGCCTTGCTCGATCAATCCGTCGCCAATTTGAATGATGACGCCGAGGGACGCTATCTCTTCGGCGGCTCACAAACGGCCCGCCCCCCTGTGGTGCTCGACGCCGCCTTCACGGCTTTCGGCACCGCCGACACCACGTACTACCAAGGTGATAGCCTTACCCTGAGCACGCGTGTCGACATCGATGTTGAGGTCGAGACGAGTATGAGCGCCGACCGTTCAGGCTTTCAGGCGCTCATCGGCGGGCTCAGGGGCCTCATCGAAGGGGACATCATCGACGATGAGCCGATGCTGGAAAACTCCCTCGGCCTGATCAACGAAGCGATCGACAGTATGTCGGACTACCAGGCAGAGCTTGGCGTCCGTCAGAACCAACTCGATCGCATCAATCAGGCTCATATCGACGCCGAAATCTACCTCGAGGTGCGGATTAGCGAAATCGAGGACATCGATCTGACCGAGGCCATTACCCGGCTTTCCCGGGATCAAATCCTTCTTGAAAGCGCCATGGCCACCATCGGCCGCCTCAGCCGCATGACCCTGGCCGAGTATCTCTGACATGAGCATCCATTGGACCGATAAGACAATGACAGTTTTACGCCACGCAACAGACCCAAGGGCCATTGATCGCCCCTTCTCGGCAGAGGGGCAAGGCCTCGCCGATCAACTCGCAAGCCGGAGCCAGTCATGACTCAAACCGCCCTTACCGCCCCGATCGACACCCAACAACCTGAGGCGGCCGACACTGGCCACGAAGTGATTTCGACACGTTTCGGCGATCTCATTGCCGATCCCGAGAAGGTCATTCGCTTCGAACGCGGCCTCTATGGCTTCGAGCATCAACGGCATTTTTTCTTGGCGCAGGTCCCGGGATGGCCGGACTTTTTCCAGCTGCTCCAAGCCATCGACGATCCAAGCCTCGGCTTGATTGTAATGCCGCTCGATGGCGATGACGGGCCGATCCAACCTGCCGACTTCAACGATGCTTGTGCAACGCTTGGCTACGACCCTGACGCCACGGCGGCGATCGGCATCGTTACCATGCGCGAAGACAACAACAGCCAGGTCTTCACGGTCAATCTCAAAGCCCCCTTGCTGATCGATAGCGCCAAGAGGATCGGTCGGCAGCATGTCTTCGCCGGTGAGCACTACCCGCTTCGCCACCCGCTTCAAGCCAATGATCGGAATGAGGGCTAGAAACGTGTCGAATGCCCAACAAGCGGCGCTTGCCGTCACCCCGGTTGATCATCAGAGCCCCTGTGATCTTCGTGCAACCTTCGAAGAAGCCCGACTGCATCTCGAGAACGGACGTGCCGAGCAAGCCTTGCCTCTGCTCCGCGATATCTTGAGCTCTCATCCCAATCAGCCGGATGCCCTGAATTTCGCCAGCGTTGCGTTTGGTCAACTTGGTATGCTGGACCAGGCGGAGCAGTTCAGTCGCCAGGCCATCGCACTTCGTCCGAACGATGCCGGGTTTTGGCTCAATCTTGCCAATCGGCTAAAGGAGAAGGGCCAGGCCGATGAGGCCCTTGAGGCCTATGAGCGTGCCATCGCCGTCGCTCCGGGCCATCTGCCAACGTTCAAGAACCTCCTTCGCTTGCTCGTGGCCGATGAACGCTGGTCCGAGGCTCGCAGCGTCATTGAGCGCATGCTTCCCCATGTCCAAAACGACGCCGAACTCCTTGCCGAGTGTGCTGAGGCCAGCATCGGTGCCGACGATAAACAAGGCGCGCTCGAAATCTACAAGAAGGCTGTCGCGCTTGAGCCCACTCGATGCGCATGGCAGCGGCAACTCGCACGCCTGGCGATGGTTCAAAATGATGTCGACCTCGCAAAAGACGCGGCCGAACGAGCGATCGAAGAAGAAGACCACCCGGAAATGCGTTCGATGCTGGCGTCGCTCATGCATCGTGCTGGCGACTTCGACAAGATGGCGGTGCATTTGGACGCCATACCTGAGGAGTCCGATCAGATCGCCAATGCTGCCAATCTCAAGGGCATGATGCTCGTCAGCCAAGGGAAAGTCCGTGAAGGCTTAGATCAAATCGCTCGGACAAAAACCCTGGCACCGGACTGCTTCGTGCTCCAGGCGACACGGGTCATGTATCAGAATTACGACCCAGACATCCCCAAGGAAACGATCCGCGACGAGCATTTTGCGGTGGGCCAGCATTTTCAACAGACCCTGCCGCTTCTTGATCAGAACGCCGTGGCGTTGCCACACGACCCCGAACGACGCCTTCGCATCGGCGTCGTCTCGCCGGACCTACGAGCCCACTCCGTCGCTTACTTTATTGGACCCTACTTAGAAGCGTTCGACCGCGATCAGTTCGAAGTTTATGCCTACGCCAACCATCCAACCGAAGATGTGGTGAGCATGGGGTTGCGCGCCAAAGTGACCCAATGGCGAAACGTGTTCGAGCTCACCGATCAGGCGCTGGCCCAGCAGATTCGCGATGACGGCATCGACATCTTAATCGACCTCGCTGGCTATACGCGCGACACGCGCCTGACGATGTTCACGGCAAGGCCTGCGCCGGTGCAGATGACCTATATCGGCTACCCCAACACCACCGGCATGGACGCAATCGACTACCGGCTGACCGATAGCATCGTCGATCCGGAAGACGCCGATCAAGACTACAGCGAAATTCTTCTCCGCCTGCCGGAATGTTTTCTCTGCTATGCGATCCCCACCCACGCACCGCCGGTCGAGCCAGGCCCGGTCGAACATCGCGGCTATGTAACCTTCGGCTCGTTCAACAATTTCAATAAGGTGAACCCTGAGGTCCTCGACACATGGGCGGCCATTCTAAAGGCCGTTCCAAAATCTCGGATGCTGTTTAAATCCACCAGCAGCAAGGACAAGACGGCCCAGGCGGTGGTTCGGCAAGCCCTGGAAGCTCAAGGCATCGATCAGGAGCGGGTCAGCTTCGCGACCTTCAGAGCAACGCCAGAGAGCCATCTTGCGGTCTATCACGATATCGATATAGCCCTCGATACGTTTCCCTATAACGGCACGACCACGACGTGCGAGGCGCTTTGGATGGGCGTGCCGGTGGTGACCTTGAAGGGTGATCGTCATGCCAGCCGCGTTGGCGCCAGCTTGTTGAGCACCATCGGCTTTCCCGCAGGGATCGCTGAAAATCGCGACGACTATGTGCTGACCGCGCGATTGCTCGCGGAAAACCCCGGGCTCTTGAAGGCCACACGCCGCAATCTGCGCGACACCCTCACCCGTTCACCCCTTTGCGATAGCCGGCGCCATGCGCGGACCCTTGAGCACGTCTTCCGCACGGTCTGGCGCTTTTGGTGCGAACAGCAGTCGGCGACGACGGACGCCCCTGCTGAAACGACGCCCAAAACTGGAGACTGAGATGACCATGGCAGCAGTAGCATTAAGCGGCAACGATCCAGTAGCCGATGCCGAGCCCCTTCGCCTTCATATCGGCGGCAAAGCCCCAAAACAGGGCTGGAAGATCTTGAACATCCAGTCCGGGCCACATGTTGACTTCATTGGCAGCTGTACCGACCTCGAGCAATTCGCCAATGAATCGGTCGCCGAGGTCTATGCGTCCCACGTTCTCGAGCATCTGGACTATGTCCAAGAGCTGCCTCATACGCTCAAAGAGATCCATCGCATTCTCACGCCGACAGGCTCGCTCTATATCAGCGTCCCGGATCTTGAGTGCTTGATGACGTTGTATGCCCAGCCCGGCGTGACGATCAATGATCGCTTCATGATCATGCGCATGATGTTTGGCGGGCAGACCGACGCCTTCGATTTTCACAAAGTTGGCCTGACCTTCGAGTTTCTTTGCCATTTCCTGGGTCAGGCCGGCTTCCCGTCGGCGACGCGCGTCGCCGAACACGGACTGTTTCCCGATACGAGCTCGATGCGCTTTCTAGGGCAGCTCATCAGCTTGAATGTGATTGCCCATAAATCCCATCCCGTCTCATCGGGTGCTTGATGCCTCACCCAGCCAATACACGTCCCGCCCCGCCAAAGTCCTGACGAGAAAAACGCAAGGACCTTGGCCGGCCAGCAGCATGTAGCTGCAGGGTACCGACGACCGACTAGGAGTTAAGACCATGCCTTTGAACGTTGTTTCCAACTACGCTGCCAATGTCGCGCATCGCAATTTGCAGATGAACGATACCAGTGCCTCGAGCTCCCTCGCCAAGCTTTCGGTGGGCAAACGGGTGGTGACCGCCCGTGACGACGCTGCGTCGCTGGCGATTGGTCAGCGCCTCAACGCTGAGGTCATGGGCTTGAGACAGGCCGTGGTCAATTCTGGCCAGGCCAACTCCATGCTGCAGATCGCTGACGGCGCCATGAGCACCGCTTCGGACATCCTGACCCGCATGAAGGTTCTGGCCATTCAGTCATCATCGGCCAACCTTTCCTCAACCGAACGAGACTTCCTCGATACCGAGTACCAGGCTCTGTTTTCGGAAATCGACCGTATCGCCGACGATACCGACTTTGCCGGCACCAACCTTCTCGATGGATCGATTGAAATCACCTCCGCGACGGGCTTCGCGACGACCGACGGTGTCGCGTCGATTTCGGCCCAAGGGATCGACTCGACGTTTGCCGGCGCCGGCACAGCCGGCCAATACACAATTGCCTATGCCACAGGCGCAACCGGCGGCACCTTCACCGTCACGACCAATGAAGGAACCTACTCCGGTACCATCAACCCGGATGCCGTCACGGGAACCGATGGTGCGCTTGCGCGTGCCACCACGGTTACGCTGGACGGTGGTGCGGGCACGGCGCCAGGATCCTTCACGATCGCCCTGAACACAGCCTTTGACGCCACCGCGACGGCCAGCGGCAGCAGCACCTTCACGGGTACCTCCGAACTCTCGCTGACCTTTAAGATCGGTACTGGCACGGAATCCGAAGACTCGCTCAGCTTTACCTTGGACTCTATCAACACCACGTCCCTTGGTTTGGCAGGTACCTCGCTGGATACCGAGGCCAATGCCACCGCTGGGCTCGAAGCGATCAACGACGCCATCGACACGTTGAACGAGTTTCGATCGGATGTTGGTGCCGCGCAGAACCGGCTCGACTTCGCGTTTGCCAATCTCAGCGTCTCGGTCGAGAACGCGGAGGCGGCGCGAAGCACACTGGTCGACTTGGATCTCGCTCAGGAAATGACCGCCTTTTCGAGTAAGCAGGTCCTCCTCCAGGCCGGTGTGGCGATGTTGGCCCAGGCGAACCAGATGCCGCAGAACCTCTTGAGGCTGCTGCAGTAATCGCACCGTGACGATGAGGGACGTATCGATCTTTTCATCCACCGTAGATTCGGCCATGAGCGCGCACCCCATGATCATCTCCGTTATCCCCCCTGCCACCCGGCTCGCAACCGGCGATTCGCCAAGGGCAATCGCTGGTGCCGCAGCGGTGATGATCGCGCATTAGGTCAAGGGCATTAGCGTTTTCTTTACATTTTCCCGGTTAGTATCGGCAACGGTAGGTCAAAACCCGGTTCGGTCTATCCGGGTCTAGCGGCAAGTAGCCGCTCAACGTCACCATCCAAGTAGGAGGTAGCTCTATGCCCTTGAACGTCGTTTCCAACTACGCCGCCAATGTTGCCCATCGTAACTTGCAGATGAACGATGCGGCCGCCTCGAACTCACTCGGGAAACTGTCCACTGGCCGTCGCGTCGTCAACGCCCGTGACGATGCCGCCTCAATGGCGATCGGCCAACGGCTTAACTCCGAGGTTCAAGGCTTGAAGCAGGCCGTGGTCAATTCTGGCCAGGCCAACTCTATGTTGCAGATCGCCGACGGTGCCATGAGCACGGCGTCTGATATTCTCACCCGAATGAAAGTGCTCGCGGTCCAGTCGTCCTCAGGCAATCTGTCCTCGACCGAGCGAGACTTTCTCGACACCGAATATCAAGCGCTCTTCAACGAAATCGACCGTATCGCTGATGATACCGATTTCGCCGGAACCAAACTTCTCGACGGCGCGGTGACCATCACGGCCGCCACCGGCTTTGCCGCCTCCGATGGTGTCGCATCGATTTCTGCGCAGGGCATCGATTCGACGGTTGCCGGCTCGGGAACGGCAGGCCAATACACCGTCGCCTACGCCACCGGTGCTACGGGTGGAACCTTCACTATCACCACCAATGAGGGCACCTATTCCGGTACGATCAACTCGGACGCTGTCTCGGGCACCGATGGTGCGTTGTCGCGCGCCACGACTGTCACCCTTGACGGCGGCACGGGCTCAGCTCCTGGCTCGTTCACCATCTCCTTGAACACCGCGTTCGATGCAACAGCGACGGCGAGCGGAAGCAGCACGTTTACCGGAACCTCCGAATTGTCGCTGACATTCAAGCTCGGTACGGGAACGGAAAGCGAGGATTCGCTCACTTTCGAGCTGAGTGCGATCAATACCGACTCCTTGGGCCTGTCGAGCACAGCCATCACCACTGAGTCGACGGCAAACGCGGCGCTTGAAGCGGTCAACAGCGCTATCGATAACCTCAACGAGTTCCGTTCGGACGTTGGTGCCGCCCAGAACAGGTTGGATTTTGCCGCATCAAACCTCAACGTCTCGGTCGAGAATGCCGAGGCCGCACGGAGCACACTGGTGGACCTCGACATCGCTGCCGAGATGACGCAGTTCTCCAGTAAACAGGTCTTGATGCAGGCGGGTGTGGCGATGTTGGCCCAGGCCAACCAGATGCCACAGAACCTCCTGAGATTGCTCAACTAGTCGGACCAGGCGGGGAAGGGTTGAACAACCCTTCCCCCACCGCCGAAAGGAACCATTAGAAGGTCCAGGTCATGAATGTGAATCCGGTTACATCGCCGGGCCCCTCACCGTCACGTCAGACAGAGGCCCGGGTCCAAGCCCCGCAGGCTTCCACGCCTGTCGTGGATCGTGGACAGGTTCTGCAACGCGAGCAGTCTTTGGCCCGACGGCCGGATGCCGACCCAACCCAACGCGCCACAGCCAATCCGACCCAGGTCGACGAGGCGGATCGTCAAAAAGCCGATCAGCTACGAGCCTTCGTCGCCAACGAAAAATTCAGCATTAGTACCTATCATGACGAAGGGTCCGGCAGACAGATCGTGGAGGTACGCGATCAGGAAACCGGCGATGTCGTGAGCCAATATCCGTCAGAAGAATTGCGCCGGCTTTACGAATCGCTTCGCGAAACCTTAGTGGATCAGCAAGCTTAGCCGCGGCGGAGTACGATGGCGACCAATCTCAACCTCGATAGCCTCAACGTCGATTCCACCGGTCGGGTTAGCTTTTCAGGCCTCAATAGCGGAATTGATGTCCAAGGCGTCGTTGACGGCATTGTCGCTGCAAGACGGATTCCGATCGATACTATCGAGCAGCGCATTTCAGATAATGATGCGCGCATTGCTGTCTTGAATGACATCGAAACATTGAGCCGCAACCTGCTCGATGCCGTCGATGGGCTCAGCGGCCAGGTGAGTTTTGACGGCTCAAGCGATATCTTCGAAGCCAAGAGCGTTTTCGCAACATCCAGTCGTACAGACACGACCTCGCCGTCCACGGCAGCAGAAATCCTCGGCGCCACCGTCACCAACCGGGCACAAGCGACGCGACATTCCATCGAAGTCGTGCAAACCGCGTCCGCCCATAAGATCGCGAGTGACGGCATTAACAGCACCACGACCGATGCGCTCAATCTTCAAGGCACGTTCGAGATCAACGGTACTTCGGTCACCCTAGCGACGGACGACAGCCTTCTCGACCTGCGCGACAAAATCAATGCCGCCAACACCGGCGACACGCCGTCCGGCGTCACAGCCAGCATTATTTCGATTTCGGACAATCAGCAGATCCTTACGCTGACCGCCGATGAAACCGGTACTGATTCAGCCATCACGCTAACCGACAGTGGTGGGGCGTCAGCACCAGGGGATGACGAGATCTTACTCAGCCTAGGGGTCATTGACGGCACAAGCGCGATCAAGAACGAACTTCAGTCGGCCAATAACGCCCAAATCCGAGTGGATGGGCTTGAGGCTATTGGTGGCGTCGACGTGATTGAGCGCTCATCAAACACCATTGATGACGTTCTCGAAGGGGTCACGCTTAGCCTGTTCAAAGCCGAAAGCGGCACCACCGTTAATCTGGATGTCGAACCGGATCTCAATCAGGTCAAGTCGTCAATCGTCGATTTCGTCGACGCGTATAACGAGCTGCGGACCTACATCAATACCCAGGCGCAGTCGGAAATCGAGGATGAAAACGGCGAGGTGGCGGAAAGCCTGCTTGCTGGAAGCAGTGTTCTTTCTGAGATCCGGTCACGATTCTCTGGCGCGATCGGCAGCGCCGTGCAGGGCAATGGCGCAGCCCTCAACGCCTTGGCCGAGATTGGCATCTCGATCCAGGGTGAGACCGAGGTCGGTAATCCGCTCTTGGCCAACACATTGGCCATCGACGAAACCCAACTCGACGAGGCCTTGCTGAACCAAGCTGACGACGTGCGAAAGCTTTTTGCCTTCGACTTTTCCAGCTCGTCATCGGATGTGCTCCTTGCAGGCTTCACCGACAAAACCAGCTTTGATGCCGACGGCTACACGTTGAACGTTGCTTATGCCGACGGCGAGATCGTCTCGGCCAACATCAACGGCAATGCCGATGGCAGCGATGACGGCAGCGTTGTCGTCGAGGGCAGTCGCCTTACGGTGGCCTCCGGCGGTGCCGAAGGCTTGCAGCTCCTCTATACAGGCAGCGCGTCGGCAAGTGGCATTCAGCTCGATGTTTCAGTCGGCGTTGGCGCGCAGATCCAGGCTGCAACGACGCAGCTACTCGACACGACGAGTGGCACGCTCACAGCCCAAGTCGATACGTTGACGGAGCAAAATGAGCGATCGCAAACCCGGATCGAGCGCTTGCAGGAGCGTCTTGATCGCCAGCGCGAGCAACTTCTCGAACGCTTCGCTGCGATGGAAAGTGCCTTGGCCTCGATGGACACGCTGATGGAAAGTATTCGAAGCCAGATCGACGCTTTCAGCAGCAGCGGCTAACGGCTTCGTGATGCCGCACGGTGACGCATCAACGCGGATTTAGAGAGAAAATTAGGACTTCGGTGACAGGATGGGATGCACCAAGCGACGATGTCACGCTTTTGGATGTAAGCCCGGGTTCATGATGAGATCTTTGCCATGATGACGATGCAAAAGGCACTCAATGCTTATGGTCAGGCGGAGGAAACGATCCCGCCAGCCAAACAGATCGTCATGCTCTACGATGGCGTTCTTCGACACATCGCCAATGCGCGGAGCGCTGTGGTCGACCGTCGGATCAACGACCGTTTCATGGCCGTCCAGAAGGCGACGTTGATCCTCGAAGCCCTCCAGAGCTGCCTCGACCATGAGCAAGGCGGCGACATCGCCCCGCAACTCGATCGCCTCTACAATCATTATATTTTTCGTCTGCAGGCGATCAATGTGCAGGATGATCCAGCGATTTGCGACGAGCTGTCGGCCCAGATTGGCGAGCTCCGGGAATCCTGGGCCACGCTGGCGAAGTCCGGTACGGCCAAGCCTACGCCCGAAGCTCCCTCAGCCTCGCCAGCGGCGCGTCCGCACATGCCTGCGCCCGTTACCGCCTAACATCCGCGTCGAGCGGAGCGCCCTAGCAAAAGCGCAGGCTACATCGGGATGACGTCAGAACACGCGACGCCGGCCGCCGATCTCGCCAAGCGCCCTGCACCTAGCCGGTCGATGCGATGCACAAGGAACACGTTGTAGCCGTCGACAGGGGAACAAAATCCTCTACATTGCGCGGATGCTGCATCTCAACGACGTCACGCTCCGCATTGGCGGGCGCCTTCTCTTGGAAGGTGCCAGTGTCCACCTGCCCGCCGGTCAACGTATCGGCCTGGTGGGGCGCAACGGCGCTGGTAAGAGCACCCTCCTGCGCTTGATCAGAGACGATCTGCAGCCGGACCAAGGTGACGTCAAAAAACGAAGCCAAATCACGATCGGTTGGGTTGCCCAGGAGGCGCCAGGCGGCGAGGCGACACCTCATGAAGCCGTTCTTGCTGCCGACGAGCGACGTGCCCAGGCGCTAGAGGACGCCGAGCGCGCCGAGACGCCCGAAGAGATCGCCGATGCCCAGACCCGCCTTGCTGATATGGGGGCGCATGCTGCACCGGCCCGAGCGAGCACGATTCTCCGCGGGCTCGGCTTCGACGAGACGGCACAACATCGTGCCCTGTCGAGCTTCTCCGGTGGCTGGCGCATGCGCGTCGCCCTCGCCGCCGCCCTCTTTGCTGAGCCTGACCTGCTTCTTTTAGATGAGCCGACCAATCATCTCGATCTCGAGGCGACGCTCTGGCTTGAGACCTATCTTCGGCGCTACCCGCATACATTGCTCCTAGTGAGCCATGATCGCGATCTTTTGAACCGAGTCCCGGAGCGGATCATCCACCTCGATGCCCTGAAGCTCACCGCCTACAGCGGTGGCTATGATGACTTCGAGCGCATCCGACGCGAAAAGCAGGCCCTTTTGGAGAAAGAGCGGGTCAAGATCGAGGCCAAGCGTCGCCATATGCAAGCCTTTGTCGATAGGTTCAGATATAAGGCGAGCAAGGCGCGTCAGGCGCAAAGCCGATTGAAGGCGTTAGCGAAGTTGGATCCGGTGACACAGATCCTCGATGATCCCGGCGTGCGCTTATCATTCCCCGAAAGCGAGGTACCGCCACCGCCGCTGATGACCTTCGATCAAGTCAAAGCGGGTTATGGGGATAAAGTGGTCCTCGATCATCTCGATCTCCGGATCGATCCCGACGACCGGATTGCCCTGCTCGGCGCCAATGGCAATGGCAAGTCGACCTTCGCGAAACTGATTTCCAGCAAGCTGATGCCGATGCAGGGCGAAGTCGTTCGCCCGCCAAAGCTCGATGTCGGCTATTTCGCCCAGCATCAAATCGAGGATCTGACACCAGCCGAAACGTCGATCGACCACTTAGCACGCCTCTTGCCGGAGAAACGCACCGAGCAGCTCCGCGCCCATCTCGGTCGTTTCGGTCTCGGCCAAGACCGCGCCGAGCTGCAAGTCGGGAAACTGTCCGGGGGAGAGAAAGCGCGATTGACCTTCGCGCTTTTGAGCGCGGGCCGCCCGCAGATTCTGGTGCTGGACGAGCCGACGAACCATCTCGACATCGACTCCCGCGAAGCTCTCGTTCAGGCGATCAATGATTTTGCCGGCGCGGTCATCTTGGTCAGCCATGATCGTCATCTGATCGAGCTCACGGCGGATCGTCTATGGCTTGTCGCCGAAGGACGTGTGAAGCCCTATGACGGTGATCTTGACGACTACCGCCGATACCTCCTCGGCACATCCCCTTCGACGTCGGCCAACGAGGCCAAAAAGGGCGGCAACGGCGCTGTCGAGGCCAAAACGCCGCGCGCTCGAAAACCGCTCGATCGCCAAGAAGTGCTCAAGCGTCGTTCAGCCGTCCGCGCCGCCGAAAAGGAGCTTGAGCGCCTCTCCAATGAACGTGCGTCGGTTGCGGCCACCCTGGCCGATGAAAAAACCTATCGATCGCTTGGCGACGAGCTCGATGGCCTTCTCAAGCGCCATGCCGAGCTGGAAACGGCCGTCGAGCGTGCCGAGTCCCGCTGGCTTGAAGCCGAAGAAGCCCTTGAGGAGGCCGAAGGGCGTTAGATCACGCCCTAACCGACATCATACTTGATGAGCCCTAAGAGCAGCGGTTCCACCGCTTGCTTCATGCTGACGTTCATCTGATGTTCATCAGCATGTGCGACACTATCGACTTGATATATAGCTGAGTGATATATATCAAATCGATACAATGTGCTAACGTGACTGTATCGGACATGGACGTCAAAACACTCTGCCTCGGCGCGCTCACCGAGCGTGATCTCACGGGCTATGAAATCAAACAGCATTTCGAAGAGGCCTACAGCCACTTCTTTGTGGCGGGCTATGGATCGATCTATCCAGCATTGGCCGATCTGACACGTCGAGGCCTGGTTTGCTGCACAAGCGTACCGCAGGAGAAACGGCCGGACAAAAAGGTCTACAGCCTGACCAAAACGGGACGCGATGCGCTGATTGCTGAACTGATGGCGACGCCGCCACGACATAAGGTGCGCTCGGAGTTCCTGGTCCTCATGGTCTTCGCACATCTGCTGCCACCGGAGAAGGTGGCTGAGATTGCCGAAGCCATGGTGGCACAATGGGATGCGTTGCTGACATCGATCGATCAATGCATGTCCGAAGACCAAGGGTGTTTTTCACCTGGGATGCGATTTGCCATTGGTTACGGGAAAACGGTTGTTGGTGCCGCCAGAAGCTATGTTGATGATAACAAAGAACAATTGATCGCAACCATCCAGGAGGAGACGGCCTCGGATGAGGCCGCTGACTGACCATGGCAGTAAAAAGATCCTATGCCATCGCGGGTGTTCTGGCGATCGGCCTTGTCGGCTGGCTCGCATCCGGTCAGATGGGCGAAAGCGATGATGCCGAGCCCGAAACCCCGGCGGTTGCTGCCGTTGAACCAACGACAGACGAGCATGCCTCTCCCACAATGAGCGTGCGGGTGCGCGAGCTCACAGCCGAACCGATCGAGCGCGAAATCGTGATCAATGGCAAGACCGCGCCGGTACGCCATGTTCAACTGCGCGCGGAGACCATGGGCCGTGTCCTCGACATTGACGTCGATGACGGCACCCTCGTCGATCAAAATGAAGTTCTGGTCCGCCTCGATCCGCGCGACCGCGAGCTGGTGAAACTCGAAGCGGAAGCCCTTCTTCGCCAGCGACGAATCGAGCTTGATGCTGCCCAAAAACTGAATGAGAAGGGCTTTCAGGCCGAAACCAATGTAGCACTTGCTGAAGCGAGTTTTGCCACCGCAGAAGCGGCCCTCAAGCGGGCGACCATGGCGCTGGAGCATATCGTCATCAAAGCGCCCTTTGCCGGCATTCTCGACCGTCGACATGTTGAGATCGGCGATTTTGTCGACGTCGGCGATCCCATCGCGACGATCCTTGACCAGGACCCGTTCTTGCTAATCGGGGACGTGACCGAAACCGACGTCGGCAAGGTTCAAACAGGCATGGCGACAACCGCGCGTCTGGCCAGCGGTGAGCATGTAGCCGGCGTGGTCACCTATGTGGCAAGTCAGGCCAACGAGGAGACCCGCACGTTCGACATCGAAATCGAGGTGCCCAATCCGAGCGGACGCCTCACCGCTGGCGCCAGTGCCGAGATCCGATTGTCGCTTGAGCGTGTCGCCGCGCATCGGCTTTCCCCTTCCGTCTTGACCCTCGCCGATGACGGCACGCTCGGGGTTAAAACCGTCGATGCGGATGATGTGGTGGTTTTCATGCCCGTTGAGATTGCGAAAGCCGACGATAACCATGTCTGGCTTACCGGTCTGCCGGAGATCGTGCGTCTGATCACCGTTGGCCAGGGCTTCGTCAGCGACGGCGTTGAGGTGATCCCCGTCCTGATCGATGATGACGGCAAGGCTGATAGCACCGGTCAGGTCGTCTCGGAGGTGACACAGTGAATGGGTTGATCGAGGCGTCATTCAGCCGGTCACGGACTGTTCTGCTTGCCCTTCTCTTGATCCTTATTGCCGGCATCCAGGCCTATCGTGACATTCCGAAGGAGGCCGATCCAGACGTCTCCATCCCGATCGTCTATGTCCTGATGACCCATGACGGCATCTCGCCCGAGGATGCCGAACGCTTGCTGGTCCGGCCGATGGAGCAACAGCTTCGCCGCGTCGAAGGCGTCAAAGAGATGACGGCAACGGCGCATGAAGGAAGCGCCTCGGTCACCCTGGAATTCGAAGCCGGAATCGATATCGACGAAGCCATCGCCGATGTGCGCGAAGGCGCAGATATTGCCAAAGGCGATCTCCCCGAAGACACCGACGAGCCCCTGGTCTATGAGGTCAATCTCGCGCTGTTTCCGGTGCTGGTGGTGACGCTGTCCGGCGATCTCCCCGAGCGGACGCTGCTCAAGCTTGCGCGTGATCTGGAAAAGCGCATTGAGGCGCTGCCCAATGTCCTCGAAGTTGAGATCGGCGGTGAGCGCGAGGAACTGCTCGAAGTCATCATCGATCCGCTCTTGGTGGAGAGCTATGGGCTCAGCCTCCAGGATATCTTGGGACTGGTCGACCGCAACAATCAGTTGGTCGCGGCCGGCACGCTCGATACCGGCGAGGGACGCTTTGCCGTCAAGGTGCCTGGCGTGTTCGAGACGTCGACCGACCTTCTTGCCCTACCGATCAAAATCGAAGGCGATAAGGTCGTGCGCATCGGCGATGTCGCCAAGGTCCGAAGCACGTTCAAGGATGCCGAAGGCTTTGCCCGGATTGACGGTCAGCCAGCGCTGGCGCTCGAGGTTTCAAAGCGGATCGGTGCCAACATCATCGAGACAGTGCAACAGGTGCGTGACCTCGTCGAGGTCGAGCGAACCAACTGGCCTGACCATATCAAAGTGGGCTTTCAGCAGGACAAGTCCGACAACATCCAGGACATGCTGCTCGACCTACAGAACAATGTGCTCTCCGCCATCATTTTGGTGATGATTGTCGTGGTTGCCGCCCTTGGCCTGCGCTCTGCCGGCCTCGTCGGCCTCGCCGTGCCCAGCTCCTTTCTCACCGGTATCTTGGTCCTGTATTCGCTCGGCCTGACCGTGAATATCGTGGTGCTCTTTGCGCTCATTCTCGCGGTTGGCATGCTGGTCGACGGCGCGATCGTCGTGACCGAATATGCCGATCGTAAAATGATTGAGGGCCTGGATCGCAGAGATGCCTATCTGGCCGCAGCCAAGCGTATGGCTTGGCCGATCACGGCTTCCACCGCAACAACGCTAGCCGCCTTCATGCCGCTCTTGTTCTGGCCGGGTATTGTCGGCGAATTTATGAAGTTTCTGCCGATCACGCTTCTCGCGACGCTCACCGCCTCGCTTGCGATGGCGTTGATTTTCGTTCCCAATATCGGCGCCCTTATTGGGCGTGCGGAGAAGGATCCATCATCGGAGACGTCGCTCGCCCTGGTCGAGACCGGTGATCTCAACAAGCTGACCGGTTTTACCGGGTTTTACGTCCGACTCCTTCGGCGCTGTTCACGCTGGCCGGTTCTCGTCCTGATCGCCGCCATGATGATTGCCGGTGGCTCCTATTATGCCTATGGCACGTTCGGACGAGGCGTCGAGTTCTTCCCCGATGTCGAGCCGGAGATCGCGAGTCTGCAAATCCACAGCCGCGGCAATCTCTCTGCGCAGGAGCGCGATCAGCTGGTCTATGAGGTTGAAGAACGCCTCCTCGATATCGACGGCATCGATACGATGTATGCCCGCACGTCCGTCGGCTTCACCGGCGAGGACAATGTCGACGAAGACGTCATCGGTATCATTCTCCTGGAGTTCGAGCATTGGCGGGAGCGTCGACCGGCGGCGCAGATCCTGGCAGAAGCGAGAGAAAAAGCAGCAGACCTTGCAGGCATTCATCTCGAAGTGAGGAAGGAGGCAGCCGGACCACCTGTCGGAAAGCCCCTTCAGGTGCAATTGAGCTCGCGCTTTCCGGAGCGCCTCGACTCCGCGGTCGAATTGGTCCGGCAAAAATTCGACTCGATGGAGGGGCTGGTCGACGTCACCGATTCGCGGCCTATGCCGGGAATCGAATGGCGATTTCAGGTGGATCGAGAGCAGGCGGGCCGGTATGGCGCCGATGTCGCCCTTGTTGGCAGCTTTGTTCAACTCGTGACCAATGGCATTCGTATCGGCGACTATCGGCCAGACGATGCTGTTGACGAAGTCGAGATCAGAGCACGGTTTCCGGAAGACCAACGCGGTCTCGGCCAATTGGAGCGTTTACGCGTCAATACCGCCGCCGGCAGCGTCCCCCTCTCCCACTTCGTCACACGCGAGCCCGCCTCGAAGGTCGGCACGCTCGCTCGCGTGGATCAAGAGCGCCAGCTCACCATCGCCGCCGATGTTGAAGACGGTGTCCTGGTGGATGACAAAGCGACCGAGATCCGCGACTGGCTCGCCGGGCAGGACATCGATCCAGCGGTCACGGTGACCTTCAAAGGCGAGGATGAGGAGCAAAAGGAATCACAAGACTTTTTGACCAAGGCCTTCGGGATTGCGCTTTTCCTGATCGCCATCATTCTGGTCACCCAGTTCAACAGTTTCTATCAGGCCTTGTTGATTCTCTCGGCGATCGTCTTTTCTACGGTCGGCGTCCTGCTGGGTCTGCTGATCACCAATCAGCCCTTCGGCATTGTGATGAGTGGCGTCGGTGTGATCGCGCTCGCTGGTATCGTGGTCAATAACAATATCGTGTTGATCGATACCTATAACGAGTTCAGAAGGCGCGGTGTCGATGCCGCGGAAGCGGTTCTACGCACGGGTGCGCAAAGGCTTCGTCCCGTGCTCTTGACCACCATCACGACGATTCTCGGCTTGATGCCCATGGTCTTGAAGATCAACATCAATTTCTTCTCTCGCGATATATCGATGGGCGGGCCATCAACCGATTGGTGGGCTCAGCTTGCGTCGGCTGTGGCGGGCGGACTCGCCTTCGCGACGCTCCTGACCCTGGTGCTCACCCCCTGCATGCTGTTGCTTGGCCATCAGGTATCGAGTTGGATTACCTCGAGAAAATCAAAGAACGCCGCCAAGACGGACTCAGCATTGCCGACGCCGGCCGAGTGACGCCTGGGCGTCTCGATTTGCCAAGTTCGTTAAGCATGATTAAGGTTTTCGCCTGTAGCCGTCTTGTCACATTCTCGTTTCGTGCTGATATGACGGTTTAGCGTGCGTTGTCTTCGATGTTTGCCGCTCGATCGTTTTCGGCGATACGGCCTGTTTGGAGTGTGGGTCAGCAGGCCATTCTAGATAGCTATTGCCGGATGACTACATCACATGACCACTAGGGGCAGGGAATGAGCCAAGTCCAAGGTGTGAAAGAGACGGAACTCTTCTTCCGTCAATGGTTACGTTCACCAAAATCCATGGGATCGATCATCCCCTCGTCGATGGCTCTGGCGCGCGCAGTGACCAGCGCGGTCACTTGGGAACCAGGTCAGACCGTCGTCGAGCTAGGGGCGGGAACCGGCGCAATCTCGCAGGGCCTTTTGGAAAAAGGCATGCCCAGAGATGCGTTAATGATGATCGAGCTCGACGAGCAGCTCTATGACTATCTGCGCAATCGCTTTCCCGGCGTTCGGGTTGTCCACGGCGATGCGACCAAGCTTTCCGAGATCGTTGCCGAACAGGAGATCGCGTCGGTCAGCACGGTGGTCTCAGGACTGCCGATGGTGAACATGCCTGTCGATTTCCAGCGTGCGATAGTCGGTGAAAGCATGAAGTCAGTGCGTTCTGGTGGCGCCCTGTTGCAATATAGCTATTCCCCTCTATGCCCGATTCCGGCTAAGAAGCTCGGTGTTAAAGCTGAACTTGTGCGATTTGTGCTCCGCAACGTACCGCCGGCAACGGTCTGGCGGTTTCGGTCATTGGAGCCGGCTTTAGGGCGCTAGCGAGCGTCGCGAAAGCGAATCGCCGATTTAAAGAGGTCATCACTGTCGACTGCAGGCCTCGATAGTCGCGGCAGATCGCTGACGAATGGACCTATCCGTCGGTTGATGTCGGTCGCCCGCCACGTGGTGCCTGTGCTGCAGACGCTGAGCGACGGCGTGGCCCATCGCCTTTGGCATGATCATATCAAATCGCAAAAGGGCGCGCTGATCCTGGCGGTTCTTTGTATGATCCTGTTTTCGGCGATCACATCGGGCCAAGCCTTCTTGGTGAAGCCTGCGCTTGATGAAGTCTTCATCAATCGCGATCGAACCATGCTCTGGTTCATCCCGCTTTTGGTGGTCGTGCTGAGCTTCATCAAGATGGCCTCAAGCTATGGCCAAGCCGTGTTGATGGGACAGGTCGGCCAACGCATCATCGCTGATCTGCAAAAGCGTATCTTCAGCCATCTCATGCGGGCTGATCTCGGCTATTTCCTGGAACGCGGTCCCGGGCCGCTGATTTCCGGCCTCACCTACGACACCCAGCAACTCCGTGTTGCCGTCTCGATCGCGTTTACCGGCGTTGCGCGCGACCTCTTCAGCATCATCGGCCTCACCAGCGTGATGTTCTATCATGACTGGCGGCTCGCTTGCTTCGCCATCGTTGGCATTCCTTTAGCATCCGTCGTCATTGTTTGGATTGGTCAACGGATGCGCAAGGTTGCCGGCCAAAGCCAAGCGCAAATGGCAAGGCTCACCGCGCGTTTGGAGCAAACCTTTCAAGGTGTGCGCCAGGTCAAGGCTGACAATCGGGAAGATCACGAAGCGGCCTTTGCCCACGGTCTGATCGAGCGGCTCTACCGGCTCAATTACAAGGCTGTTCGTACGCAAGCGGTTGCCTCGCCGTCGACCGAAGTGATCGGCGGGATCGCGATCGCGACCATCATTTCTTACGGCGGTTTTCAGGTGATCGAGGGTCATATGACCCCGGGCACCTTCTTTTCCTTCATCACAGCCATGTTGCTGGTCTATCGACCGCTCAAAGCGCTGGCGAAGCTGAATACGCAAATCCAAGAAGGCCTCGCCGCAGCTGATCGCATTTACACCGTGCTCGATCGGGAGCCTCTCGTCAAAGACGCAACGGACGCCAA
This sequence comes from Geminicoccaceae bacterium, assembly GCA_028285265.1. Lineage (GTDB taxonomy): Bacteria > Pseudomonadota > Alphaproteobacteria > Geminicoccales > Geminicoccaceae > JANQPX01. Next base: position 59,166 of record JANQPX010000008.1, on the reverse strand, counting down.
ACCGCTACAGACCCAAGGCGGGGCGATCCGATTCGAACGCGTCACCTTTGGCTATCAACCCTCCCGCCCAACGATCGAAAGCCTGACGCTCGACATTCCAGCCGGCAAAACTGTCGCCCTTGTCGGCGCTTCAGGCGCTGGCAAGTCGACGATCTTGAACCTGATCCTTCGCTTTTACGATATCGATGAGGGGGCTGTTCAGATCGACGGCCAAGACATCCGCGAGATCACGCTTTCAAGCCTCCGCCAAGCCATTGCCCTCGTCAGCCAAGATATTGATCTCTTCGACGACAGCGTCCGCGCCAATATCGGCTATGGCCGAACGGATGCGGACGAGGAGGCTATTATTCAGGCCGCAACGTCCGCTGCCGCCCATGACTTTATTACCGCCCTTCCGGAAGGCTATGACACGGTTATTGGTCCGTCCGGTTACACACTGTCCGGCGGACAACGCCAGCGCCTCGGCATTGCGCGCGCGATGGTCAAGAATGCTCCTATATTGCTGCTTGATGAAGCGACCTCAGCGCTCGACAGCGAGGCCGAAAAGAAAATCCAAGAGGCCTTGAATCGACTGATGCGTGGCCGAACAACGGTCGTCATTGCCCATCGCCTGTCGACGATCGTCGATGCCGACCTCATCGCCGTGATGGATCAGGGGCGCATTGTCGAGCGCGGTACACATCAAGAGTTGCTGCAGCGAGGCGGCGTCTATGCCAGGCTGTATGAGCGGCAGTTCGCCGACCAGCAACCTGTCGAACCAGGGTCTGAAGCAACCCCGTCCGACGTCCGCCACGGCGCGTGACCTTGGGCACCGCAACGCCCATGAAAGTCGCGCCGCGACGACGGGTCCGCTGGCATCATCGCCCCGCGGTACGCCACATGCTCGCCTCCCTCATCGCCGGCTATATCCGCCTCGTCGATCGAACGGGCCATTGGGAACTGACGGCGCCGCCGACGACACGTTCGCTGATCCGTGAGGGCAAACCCTTTGTGGGCGCGTTCTGGCATGGGAATCTGCTGATGATCTATCCCGCCTGGCGCCGACTGCTGGCGGAGCTCGGTGATACCAAGCCACGTCAGACCTATGTGATCAGTTCTTCCCATGGCGATGGTCAGCTCATTCAGCTCGCCGTCAATCGCTTTGGGATGAAAACACTTTGGGGATCGACCAGGCGTGGTGGGGTCAAGGTGTTGCGCGAAGCCAGGCGCGTCCTCGACGACGGGGATATCGTGGTGATGACCCCAGATGGCCCGCGCGGGCCACGCATGCATGCACAGCCAGGCATTGCCTATTTGGCTGGTCACGCCAAGGTGCCGATCGTACCGATCACATTCGCAGCGAAGCGCCGACGCAACCTCAACAGCTGGGATCGTTTCACGTTCGTCTGGCCCTTTACCGGTGGCGTTCTTGCCTTTGACGAACCGCTCCTCTTGCCTGAAGACGGGGATACCGAGAGCCGTCGCCAACAGATCGAGGAGCGGATGATCGCGTTTTCTCGTGAGATTGATCAGCGAGAAGGCCTCACGCCCATCCAGCCCGCGGCCTGATGTTGCTCGGGCTTTACAAAGTCGCGACCTATCTGGGCGCTCCCTTGCTTTCCCTGCAGTTACGGCGACGCGTTCGAGCCGGCAAGGAGGACCCAACGAGGCTTAGCGAACGATGGGGTCAGCCAACACGTGAACGCCCCGAAGGCCCCCTCTTTTGGATCCATGCCGCCAGCGTCGGCGAATCCCTTCTCGTCCTACCGTTGATCGAGTCTCTTCTCGACGAAAGACCGATAGCGCATGCCCTGGTAACAACGGGGACGGTCACGTCAGCAAGGCTGATGGCAGACAGGCTTCCATCCCGCGCTTTCCATCAGTTCGCGCCGCTTGATCAGGCCTTCGCTTGGCGACGGTTTTTTGACCATTGGCAGCCTGATCTTGGCAGTCTGGTCGAATCGGAGATCTGGCCGCACCTCATCTTGGAAGCGGAACGCTCGTCCATTCCCCTGGTCCTCATCAATGGGCGAATGTCGTCACGTTCAGCGTCGCGATGGCGCCTCGCCCCCAAGGCTGGACGACGTCTTCTCGGCTCATTTGCGCTTTGCCTAGCACGAAGTCAGGCGGACGCAGGACGCCTTTCGACGCTCGGTGCGCCCGATGTGCGCATGCTCGGTGATCTCAAACATGCCACCCCACCTTTACCCTACGATGCCGACGAGTTCGCCAAGCTCAAGGCTGCCATCGGCGATCGGCCGGTGTGGCTCGCTGCCAGCACCCATCCCGGCGAAGAAATCGAGCTGCTTTCAACACATCATCGCCTTCGCGATGCGGACGCCAACATATTGACCGTGATCGCGCCCCGTCACCCCGAGCGCGGCACCACAATCAAACAAGCCCTCGAAAACCATGGCGTGACGACGGCTCAGCGGAGTCTCGATGAGCCGATTTCATCGACGACAGGCATCTATCTCGCGGACACGCTTGGTGAACTCGGCCTGTTTTACAGGCTCGCTAAGCTTGCCTTCATTGGTGGGTCCCTCGTCCCCCATGGTGGACAAAACCCGATCGAGGCCGCCAGGCTGGGCTGCCCACCCCTGTTTGGGCCCCATACCGGCAACTTCGAGGACATGACCAACCGGCTTCTCGATATCGGTGCTGCCAGGCGGGTTCAGAATGCTGATGAGCTCGCTCGGACCGTTGCAACGCTGCTGATCGACCCCACCATGCTCGGCACGATGACGACAAAAGGGATCGAGGCAGGCATTGCCGAAGCGTCCGTGCTCGACCATGTGCAGCAAGCGCTCGAACCGTTGCTCGAGCGGTGCCTCGGACCCATGCCGCCCAGCATCGAGCCGCACCGTGCGAGCGCCTGAGTTCTGGAACAGCGATGGTGTGCCGGCACGACTTCTCGATCCGATTGGCAAGCTATACGGTTTGGCCGGAACGTTAAGACGGCGTTGGGCCACCCAGTCCAAAGCTCGAGTCCCGGTGATCTGTGTCGGCAATCTGACGGTCGGCGGCACCGGCAAGACCCCGACGGCGATGGCCGTAGCACAACAGCTTCTTGATCAGGGTTATCGCCCTCACTTTCTCACGCGTGGCTATGGTGGCCGCGAACGCGGACCCGTTTTGGTGTCGCCAGAGACCCATGATGCCCTCGACGTCGGCGACGAGCCGCTCCTTCTCGCCCGCATGGCTCCGACCTGGGTGTCTTCGGATCGGGTCACTGGTGCAACCTTGGCGACCCAAGCAGGCGCCACCCATCTCATCATGGATGATGGGCTGCAGAACCCCTATCTCGCAAAAGACCTGACGTTGATCGTTATTGATGGCGCAACCGGGTTCGGCAATGAACGACTCGTGCCGGCTGGACCTCTTCGAGAATCCATCGACCAGGCACTTTCACGCATCGATGCCGCAATCGTGATCGGCAGAGACCAAGCAGGCATTCAAGAGCGGCTTCCTGCCGGACTTCTCACGCTCACGGCCAATCTTCAGCCCTCGGCTGATGCACAGCGTTTTCGTGGGGCACGGGTCTTGGCATTTGCTGGAATCGGGCGCCCCGAGAAGTTTTACGAGACCCTCGACGGGATCGGTGCCGACCTCGTGGAGACACGATCGTTCCCTGACCACCATCGCTTCAATGCTTTGGAAATCGACGCAATTCTCGAGCGAGCGAGGCAGTTTGACGCAGCCTGCGTCACCACGGAAAAGGACCATGTTCGGTTGCCGCCAAACCTCAAAAATACCGTGGAAAAACTCGCGATTTCGGTGGCGTTCAAGGAACCGGATCAGCTCCGAAATCTGCTGCAGCATCTCCCCTCTTCTCATGCTGCAGGTGCAAATTAAGAAAAATCTAATTTACCAAACTCTAAATTATATTTAACTTGAACGGTGAAGGGTCGTTGTCGAACCTAAAGTCAGCTGATCCGGTGTTGCGTGAAAGACGTAACCTCGGTGAAGCACAAAATGACTGGTCGGCAAAAAGCAAGGCCTGATTGAACTCGGCCATGGTGGGTCAACGGACCATGAGCGCAGGGTACAGAGAATGGGTGAGCATATGTCTTATGTAGAGACTCCAACCACTCGAGACGCTGGCCGCGAGTTCATTCGAGTTTCCATGAATACCGCCCTCTTGTCGCGAGAGCGCGAAATGGAGCTCGCCATTAAGTGGCGGGACGAGCAAGACGAAGCCGCGCTGCATGAGCTCGTCCTGGCCTATATGCGGTTGGTGATCAGCACGGCAGCGAAATTCAGAAATTACGGTCTTCCCGTCGCCGATTTGGTCCAAGAAGGGACTGTCGGTTTGATGCAGGCGGCCGAACGTTTCGAGCCTGAGCGCGAAGTTCGATTTTCCACCTATGCGTCTTGGTGGGTGCGCTCGGCGATGCAGGATTTTATCCTGCGCAACTGGTCGGTAGTACGAACAGGCACGACCGCTGCGCAAAAAGCCCTCTTCTTCAACTTTCGACGGCTTCGAGCGCGTATTCAAGACAGCGGCAATGGCCAGCTCGACGAAGCCGGCCGCGACCACATCGCAAAAGAGCTTTCCGTCAATGTGACCGATGTTGTCGCCATGGAGATGCGTCTCTCCGGCAGTGATCAGTCCTTGAACGCGCGCATCAGCCCGAATGGTGAAGATGAGTGGCAGGACTTCCTCGCTGATGAAACCCCATCACCCGAAGAGGTGGTGACCCTTGCCCATGACAACAAAACCCGATCCTTGTGGTTGGCGCAGGCCTTGGCCGAGCTAACCGACCGCGAGCAGGTGATCATCAAGGAACGGCGTTTGAGGGATGACGGTCGCACGCTTGAGGAACTGGGGCGCACGCTTGGGATCAGCAAGGAACGTGTTCGCCAGATCGAGCATCGCGCTCTTGAAAAGCTGAAGACATCCCTTTTGAAAAGGAGCGTCGAAGACGACATGATCGTCGCCCCAGGCTAGTCAGCGATGGCCCCTGGGGTCGGCATCACGACCGTTTGACGACGGGGCATCATCGGCCAATCTCGGGGTGGCTGTGACAGGTGATCTGGCGAGGCAGCTTTATAGGCTGAGATCGTTGTAGGCCTCACGCAAGACGTTCTTTTGCACCTTGCCCATGGCGTTTCGTGGCAGTTCGTCAACAAGGATCAAACGGCGCGGTTGTTTGAACTTCGCGAGGGCTTGCGCTGTTGCCGTTGCGATCGCTTCAAGGTCCAGGGTTTCATCGGCCTTCGGCACGATCAGACCGACGACTGTCTCGCCGAAATCGGCATGAGGCACACCGATGACGGCGCTCTCAAGCACGCCGGGCTGGGCATCCAAGACCAACTCAATTTCTTTGGGGTAGATGTTGTAGCCGCCGGAGATGATCAGGTCTTTATTGCGTCCGACGATATGGACATAGCCGTCCTTGTCGATGGTTCCCAAATCCCCGGTGATGAAGAAACCATCCGATCGGAATTCCTCCGCGGTCTTCTCCGGCATGCGCCAGTAGCCCTTAAAAACATTGGGGCCTCGCACCTCAATCTGTCCGACATCGCCTTGCCCGAGCGCGCGTCCTGTCTCCGCATCGACAATCCTAAGGTCGATGCCTGGTAGCGGAAAACCAACCGTCCCCGCCCGACGCTCAGCGTCATAGGGATTGGAGGTGTTCATGTTGGTCTCGGTCATGCCGTAGCGCTCAAGGATCCGGTGACCGGTGCGCTGTTCGAACTGACGATGGGTCTCGGCGAGCAAAGGTGCACTTCCCGAAACAAAGAGGCGCATGTGCTCGACAAGCTTCCTGGCAAACCGCGTGTCATCCAGGAGTCGGGTATAGAACGTCGGCACGCCCATCATGGCGGTGGCGCGCGGCAGGGAGTCGATCAACGCGTCGAGATCAAATTTCGGCAGAAAGATCATCGAGCCACCCACAGCGAGCATGACGTTGGTGGCGACAAAGAGCCCGTGCGTGTGGAAGATGGGCAGCGCATGAAGCAAAACGTCGTCGGCCGAGAACTGCCAATAGTCAACAAGCACGTCAGCATTGGAAAGCAGGTTCGTCTGGGTCAACATCGCGCCTTTGGAACGGCCAGTGGTACCAGACGTATAGAGCAACGCAGCGAGATCATCCGCCGCACGGTCAACCGTCGGGAATGTCGCTGACATCGTCTTGGCTTGATCGGGCAACGACCCCGTGCCATCGGCATTCAGCGTTTCGAAATGCGCCTTTAGGCTCGCCGCGATCGGCGCGATCGCGGCTTCGCTGGATGCGTCAGCGACGATCATGGCAGCGCCGCTGTCATCGATAAAATAGGTTAGCTCACTGACAGTGTAGGCCGTATTCAGCGGCAAGAACACGATGCCTGCCTGAACGCAAGCCGCATAAAGGGCCAAGGCTTCGGGCGACTTTTGCACCTGTGCAACCAATCGATCGCCAGGCACCAGGCCAGCGTTGGTCAGGGCATGGGCAAACCTCGCAGCCTGCTTGAGGAAGCCGTCAAAGGTCACCTCTTGACCATCTTGCAGATAGAGGAACGGCGTCGTCTTGCCGGCATGGCTGGCAAGAAGGCGATCATAGAGCGGGTTAGCCAACAGCCAAACTCCTCACCATCCTCTTCTCTGCGCTCGCACATAACGACCGGACATCTGACGAAGCGGCGATCTCGCGTGCTGCAGCAAAGCGTTCATGGTTCTGTGCGACGTTCGACAAGTTATAGAGATAGTTGACCATCGCGCCACCGGCTTGCGCTAAGCCACGCTCCGAGATGTCCGCACCTGCATGAACTTTATGGACCTCGGCACCATTGCCGAGGTGAAACCGAGCGACAGGATCGAGCGGACCGCCCGCATCGTGTTTGGCCTTCAAGAGGTAAAGCGCCGCCAACTGCCGCATCAGATCCTTGTCACCGGGATCGTACTCGATCCCCTCCCCTCGCAGCCAGCGGACCAATCCCGGAATGGGCGACAAGGTGACAAGGGTCTTGAGGCCCGGCATCTCGACTTTGAGATCCGCAGCCACTTGTTTGATCAGCGAATTGCCAAACGATGTGTTGGCCAGACCCTTTTGACAGTTCGAGATGGAGTAGAAAACGGCGGTATTCGCATCCTTGGGTGCCAAGGGGGTTCGGTCTTCGGTCAACAACGCTTGAATCGAGTCCGGCACACCACGCGTCAGGGCGATTTCGACAAAGATCAGGGGCTCATCGGGCATGGCGGGATGAAAAAAGGCGAAGCAGCGGCGATCGACGGGATGCAGCCGACGTCTGAGATCGTCCCAACTATCGATCGCGTGCACCGCCTCATAAGCGATGATCTTTTCCAGTATGTGCGCCGGGCTCTCCCAATTGATCGGCCTAAGGACCAAAAAGCCACGATTAAACCAACTGGCGAAGAGATGCCTGAAGTCCATGTCCAGCGCCTGCAGCGCGTCATCCTCCGTCCCTAACCGCAGAAGATCAGCGCGCATCCTTACAAGCGCTGCGGTAGCGCCAGGAACCTGATTTAAGCGACGGATAAGCTCCTGTCTTGGGGGTTCTGCTGCCGCGACAAACGCCCGATAGCTTGCCTTGGTCTGCCCCTCTTCATAGCCCTTTAAGGCGGCGCGAACCGCCTCTGGCGAAATCGTCATGTCCAAGGCGAGATGACGAAAGAAGGTCCATTTCGTGGTATCGTCCATCTGGTCATAGCGATCGAGGATTCGCCTCGCCAAGCTCTGTCCCGAGACTTCGCCAGTGGCGCTGACCAGTTCGGCGGTTAGCGCCTCGATCGGCCGATCATCATCCTCTTCCAGGCTTGGCCAACGATAGCGACGCTCAAAGACCGTGGACAACAAGTCGGCGAGAAAGGTCATAGGCCCGGTCCCATGACAGCATTGGGCAACCACGTGGCCACCCCAGGGAATAGACAGAGTAACACGATGGCGATGACCATGCAGGCGACGAACGGCAAGGAGCCGGTGAGGATCGTCCGCAACGATATATCGGGCGCAATGCCGTTGATCACGTAGAGATTGAGCCCGACCGGTGGCGAGATGAGGCCAATCTCCATGTTGATCGTCAGCACGACAGCAAACCAAATCGGATCGAAGCCAGCTGTGGTGATGATCGGCAGCAGGATCGGCGCCGCCATCAAAATCACCGCGACCGGCGGCAAGAAGAATCCAGCAATCAGGAGAAAGACATTGATCGCGCCCATCAGCACCCAGCGGTTTACGTCGAGCGTGCCAATCCATTCCGCGATCGATTGGGTGATAAAGAGCGACGACAACATATAGGAGAAGACGCCGGCGGCGGCGATGATAAAGAGGATCATCACCGACTCTTTGGTGCTGTCACGAAGGACGATCCAAAGATCACCCGGATTCCAGAGCTTGTAGATCACCATGGCGATCAGGAGGCAAAGGAGAGCGCCGACTGCTGCGGTCTCAGACGGTGTCGCAACGCCACCATACATCGCATAAAGAACGCCGACGATAATCGCCAAGAACGGCAAAACACGCGGCAGAATCTCGACCCGCTCGCGCCAGGAATAACTGCCGGCCGTGAGGAGCTGAACATTGCCGGAGCGCCAAGTCGAATACAGAGACCAAGCCATGAAGAGCCCAACGAGCATCAGCCCTGGAAAGACACCGGCCAAGAACAAGCGCCCGATCGATGTCTCCGTAGCGATTCCGTAAACGATCATGGTGACCGATGGTGGAATCAAAATGCCGAGCGTGCCCCCCGCCGCGATCGAACCCGCTGCGACCGCGTCGGGATAGCCGCGCTTTCGCATCTCGGGAATGCCCATCTTGCCGATGGCCGCACAAGTCGCAGGTGATGAACCGGACATGGCAGAAAAAAGCGCACAGGCGCCGAGGTTCGAGACCACCAGGCCACCAGGCACCCTCGTGAGCCAGCGCTCGAGCGCCTCATAGAGGTCTGCGCCTGCCCGGGTCGAGGCGATCGACGCCCCCATGATGATGAACATCGGAATCGAGAGGAGGGCGAAGTTGTCGAGCTTGCCAAAAAGGATCTCCGGCATCAGCTCGAGCGAACGCCAGCCGTCGAACACGATGAGGAAGCCAGCAGAAACGATCAACAAGCCAAGTGCTACCGAAACGCCGGAGAACAAAACAAAGACGGTGACTAACGCTACCAGCGCACCGAGAACCAACGGATCCATCAACGCTCCTCCAGACCGAACGGCTTGTCCACACCAAGGAGGACGGCGACGAGATCGGAAACAAGCTGTAGGAGAAGAAGGCCAAATCCGATGGGAATGGCACTGTAGGGAATCCAGAGCCTAACCCCCCAAACCGTATCGGACTTCCAGTTTCGCTCATAGGCGAAATGCCAATACTCAAACCCGTAGACGAGCATGACGCCGACGATCAGGATCGACAGGCTAAGCGTGATCACAGCGAGCACCAACCTTGCTCTTGGTGCAAGCCACAGAGGAAACAGGTCGACGTTCACATGGCCACGTAGCCGTTGGACATAAGGAAGACCAACGAGTGTTGCGGCGATCACGAGATAGATGACGGCTTCGGTTTGCCAGATGGTCGACGCATTGAGCACGAAGCGGACGAAGATCATTTGGCAGGTAATCGCGACCGCCGCGACGATCATGCCCGCCGAACACCAGCCGGCACAGGTGGAGATCGCTGCGACCACCCGTAGGAAAAGATTGTCCCCAGTGTGGGCCACCGTGGCTGAACTAGGGCTGGCCATGCATGCCCCCAATGCTGAAGGAGCCGAGCTCTCAAAAACGCGATGTGAGATGTGGGGGCGGCATCAGGCCGCCCCTCAAACCACTACTCCACGGACAGAGCAAGATCGAGCAATGACTGACCGTCGGGGGCTTCTTCGACGAAGGCCTTGTAGGATGTCTCCTGAGCGAGCGCACGCCAAGCATCAAAGTCTTCCTGGGTCATGTCGGCAATCTCAACGCCGTTCTCCCGAAAGACCTCGGCCGATGCAGCGTCTTCTTTTTTCGCCTGCTCGATATAGAAAGCTTCCGCCTTTTCGGCACCTGCCAACAGGGCCGCCTGCTGATCGTCGTTCAGCGCCTCGAACGTCGATTTGTTCATCAAAAGAGGCTGATACATAAACCAAAGCGCAAAGTCGCCAGCAGGTGTGTAGCAGGACACCTGTTCATAGATGCGGTAGCTGACAAACGACGAGGACGAGGTGTTGGCAGCGTTCAGCACGCCGGTCTGCATGGCGTTGTAGATCTCGGATGACGCCATCGAGGCAATGGACGCACCTGCGCCAGCAAGCATCTGCTCGAAGGCCTTACCTGCAGCACGAGTCTGCAAACCTTCGACATCGGCAGGTGCGGTGATGCATTTGTCTTTGCCGGCAAAACCACCTGCTAAGTAGCCATGGACCAAGACCATGACATCATCGCCTGCCATGATCTTCTCGATCTCTCCCATAAACTCGCTCTCGTTGAGGCGCGCCGCATGATCATGGTTTTTGACCAGACCTGGCATCAGGGTGAGATTGTAGGCTGGTTGCTGGCCGCCGGCGTAGCTCAACGGGAAGACCGTCATGTCCAGTTGGCCGCGGCTCAAGGGCTTGTACTGCTCTCGGGGCTTGAAGAGGGACTTCGATGGAAAGATCTTGATGTCGAGATCGACATCGGCCGAAGCAACTTCATCCGCGACAATCTGAGCGACTTGGTGCCGAATATCCTTGGTCGACCATTGATGTGAAAGCCGGAGCTCGGCAGCCTGGACGGCGAACGTGCTGGCGACAAGCGCCACCGTCGCGGCTGTCGCGGTCAATTTCGTGCTCATAGCGAACCTCCCTTTCCTTGCATGATTATCAGCTCGTGGCGGGCCCTGAATTTCATCCCATGCATTGTGTGCTGTGTCAATTATCTTGTATACAATTTCGTTATAGTTGCACACCAAATTGCCAAGTGGTAAAGATAAGAGATGGAGAGAAAGCGATCTGACATTATTGCTGATGCCCTGGAAGGACTGATCCTCGACAGCACGTTTGATGATGGCGAACGACTAGACGAGGTCCAATTGGCAGATCGGTTTGATGTTTCGCGCACACCGATTCGCGAAGCGTTTCAGCGGCTCGCCCTATCCGGATTGGTGGAACAGATTCCAAGACGTGGTGTCTTTGTACGCCATCCTGGGCCCGTCGAGCTTTTGGAGATGTTTGAGGTCATGGCGGAATTGGAGGCTGTTTGCGTCCGACTTGCCGCCATTCGCATCACCGATGCGGCTTTGGCTAGTCTCCGGGCGATCAATCAGCGTTGCCAAGACGCCGTTCAGCAAAACGACTCCGATCGTTACTACCTCGAGAACGAGATTTTTCACCAAACCCTCTATCGCCAATCCGGCAACAGTTTTCTCGAGCAAGAATGCCTGCGCTTGCACCGTCGTCTCAAGCCCTTTAGGCGCTTGCAACTCAAACTTCGCGGGCGGCTGCGCCAATCGATGGCCGAACATGAAGCGATCGTTGACGCCCTTGATCAAGGCGATGGCCGTCAGGCTGAATCGGCCATAAGGCAACATGTTGCCGTTCAAGGCGAAAAGTTTCACCACCTGATGGCCAGTGTCAGGACTGCGGTCAACTCATCCGGGCCATAGCCTTGTTTGGATAGCGCGAACCCTAGCGTTCGCGAAGGAAGGCAAGAGTGCGTTTGATCGCTTGATCTGCACCGTCGCGGCGCCACGTGTCGACAAACATGCCGAGATGTTGGTTAGGCCGTAAGTGCCTTGCCCAGCGCCGCACGCGTGTCAGCGCTTCGACCGCGGAGCGGCCATAACCCGACCGCCCAGCTGAGCCCTGCTGAAGCTGCATATTGAAGAAGGCATGGATCTCCATCGGATCACCAACGGGTTCATCGGCACTTGCGTAAATGTCCTTGAGAAAGGCGGCGATCCTGCGCGCGTCGTGCACCTCTTCGACATAGGTTCGACCAAGCTTGCCAAGGCGAACGACCTCGGTTCGATCCTTGAGAAGGTCACCAAGCACCTGGTGCACGTTTTCGGGATTGGCGATCTTGAGGGGACAGGGTGAGGGCAAGTAGTGACGAAGGTCGTCTCTGATGTAAGCGATCACAGCTTTTCCCAAGGCCATAGCCTCGACAGCTAACACCCCATACCAGCCGATACGCAGCTGATCGATGACGATGTCGGCATCCCGGTAGATCGCCTTCGCCTGATCATGACTCACGCCTTCGACGAGTTGAAAGTCGAACTGATGCCCCTCACCTCGTAGCCGCTCGATGGCCGTCAGCACATCGTTGGTCCCCTTGGTTGAACGGCTCGAGGGCACATGGACGACTTTCAGCCGCTCATGCTGAGCGCAACCCATCTCCGGCCAGTCTTCGACATTCAGGGCGCGGGGCACGATGATGGCGTCGGGTACATAGGTCTGGAGCTCAGGGTCCGTTACGAAGACGGCATGGCAGACAGCCTCAACAAACGAACGATAGGCCCGCTGTTTCGCTTCCGTGTTTTCCGAAAAGATTCCGTCCGGATTGTCACTGACATAGGCGTAGGGGCTATGCTGCTCAAACACGGATGCCATGCGGATCTCCGTGCCACGAAAATGGTAGAAGACCCGCCGCCCGAAGAGCCTGAGCATGACCAAATCAAGACCTGAGCCAAACGGATGGTGCCGTCGATAAAAGAGGGACCGTGCGTGAAAATGAAAGACGTCATAGTCGCGCGCAAGCTCGCGCACGAGCGAACCATCCTTCTCCGCACTGGGATAGTCACGATCGAGGTTGATATCACAGCGATAACCAAAAGCATTGGGCCGCACACTCATTGAGGTTGCAGCGACCCCCTCGGCACGAAGTCCGTTTGCCAAGGCCGCAGCCTGACCGGCCTGCGGTATCGGAAGATGAAGCACACTTGTTGCCGAGACATCGCTGTCGGCCCCCGCTTCTGAATGTCCAGCGACCGGCGCGACGACGATAGGATCCACGCTCTCATAGACTGCTGCGATGGTTCGTTCTTGTTCTTCCCAGGCGTAACGCGCTGCGATCTCGCTTAGACGGTCGGCCATGCCGGGCTGATCAGCCTGTTCCAACGCCCGATCGACCGCAGACATGAGCGTCATCGGATCGTCAGGATCAAAGGTCGTCCCGCATTGTTCTTGCTGGATGAAATGGCCGACCGTGCGCTGGTTGCTCGCGACGATCGGTAGACCTGCGTGAATCGAGTCAAAAACCAGAGCTGGCAGCGCCAAGTCGACATTGAGATCGCTTCTGCTCGCCATCACCCCGAGCGACGCCGTCCGCAGAAAGGAGGTCGCATTGGCGAACGATGCCGGAGCGTGAACATGGACCCGCCACTGCACCTTGCGTCGTTTAGCGTGGTCATGCACCGCGTCGACGGCAGGCCGACATGCGTTGGTAAGAAGGGCGAGATGATAGTCTTGCCGCTCTGGCAAAGCGTCAATCACCCTATCAACGTCGCAGGTATCCTCGAGGTTGCCATAATAGACAAGAAGCGGCATGCCAGACGCGACGCCGAGAGACGTTCGGATATCCCTTTGATGGTGCTTATCGAAATCGGCTAGTCGAGGCGCATCGTAAATTACCGTCGGCTCGACGGACAAATCGTAATCCCGGCACAACTGTCGCGCTTTGGGCAGCGACACTGTGGTCAAGCGATCCGGCAACGATATGGCTTTCCTTTCAACGTCAACATCATGGCGCCGCTTTGTCTCGGATCGCTCAGTAAGCTCACGAACGTCGGTGTGGAGATCATGAATCCACGTTGTCTGCTCGAGCCATCCATCCTTGAAAAGCACCGAGCCAACGGCCAGGGCTGTCCTATCGTAAGTATGGAGAATGTCGGGCGGAGCAGACCTCAGATAGGGCGCAAGTTGGTCAGCGGCTACTCGATCGTAAGCATCGAATTCCTGTTCGCTCGGATCCTTCGACCATTCGCCATCGTCCTTCAACCTGATGATCGGATCCGGCAACAAGATGATCGTGAAGGTCGAATACTCCAGCGTTTTGACGTGCCGCTTCTCGTGAACTCCAAAGAGGGTCACACGATAGCCGAGCTTTCGCACGCTCTGTGCCGACTTGAGGACACGCGGATCGCCGAGCACGCCGCTTTGAGCGATCATGAAAACCGATCGCCGAGCACGCTGCAGCCTGCCGGCATCGAAATAGGAAAACATCGCGATTCTTCCTGGCGTGAGGCGACGTTCATGCGCCGGTAACGAGACAGGCTCTAGCACGAATGCATCAATTTTTTCACGTTTTTGTCATGGCAGATTTTCAATTCATGCGCGCACTAGAATCGTTAGAGGCGCGTGACCTCATGTCAATGAACTTGAGACAGCTCTCACGAGCATCGGCCTCGCCCTCAGCTCCAAATGCGTCGAGGGGATGATATGCTGGTGACAGCCGTAACCCGTCCTACATGACGAACGCGTACTCGATCCCGACTTTGGGCTTGCGAATCAGCAAGGCCGACATCACCGCATCAATAATCCGGTCTTGCACCGCTGGCTTCAAGTAAGGATGCATCGGAAGGCTGAAAACCTCACCCGAGAGGCGCTCTGAGACGGGGACGCCTGATGGTGCTAAGGGAAATGTCTTGTAACCGGCCTGACGATTGAGGGGGCGGGGATAGTAGATAGCGCTTGGGACGCCCTCGCCCTTGAGCGCCGCCATCATCCGGTCACGCTCGGGATGCCGAAGCGTGTATTGGGCCCATGACGAACGACGCCCCGGCCCCAATGCCGGCGTTGTCAGACCAGGCGCTAGCGCCCGGCTGTAACGCTCGGCCACCCTGTCACGAGCGGCGAGCTCATCCTCGAAGATCGATAGCTTTTCCAGGAGAATAGCGGCTTGGAGCGTGTCGAGCCGGCTGTTGAGACCAATCCGAACATTGTCGTAGCGATCGTTGCCCTTGCCATGGGCCCGAAGCGAACGGAGGAGCTCAGCCTTGTCTGCATCGTCGGTAAAAATTGCACCACCGTCGCCGAACCCTCCAAGCGGTTTCGCCGGGAAAAAACTGGTCGTGGTAAAGGTGCCGAAACTGCCGACACGCTTACCATGGATCGCGCCGCCAAAGCCTTGAGCGGCATCGGCAATCAGCACAAGATCGTGGCGTTTGGTGATGGAGCGAAGCGTCGGATAATCGGCGGGCTGACCAAAGAGATCGACCGCGATGACGGCACGCGGTTTGAGGCCGTTCGCCTTGGCATTGTCGATCGCTTGGTCAAGACGATGCGGATCGATATTGAAGCTTTGTTCATCGACATCCACGAAATAGGGCGTTGCGCCAAGCTGTGCAGGCGCTTCCGCCGTCGCGATGAACGTAAAAGCCGGAACGAAGACGACATCACCTGGGCCAATGCCTTCCGCCATCAGGGCGAGCACAATCGCATCGGTGCCGTTCGCACAGGTAATCGCATGAGCAGCGCCGGAGAAGTCGCAAAGCTTCTCTTCAAGCGCGTCGACTTCGGGACCAAGGATCATGCGGCCGTGGTCAAGCACACGCGCCATCGCGTTTTCGAGACGGTCGCCAAGCCGTCGTCGCTGTGCTTGGAGATCGATGAAAGCGATCGGTTCGGTCATGGCCTTACGCCAGCTTCTCGAGACGGCCATCGGGCTTTTCGCGATACTGCGAACCATCGTCGGGGCAGATAAGATCAGCCCCCAAGCGTACGCCTGCCTCGCTCATCCAACCGATTTGACGTGCTGGAACACCGACCATCAGCGCATAGGCCGGCACATCCGATGTGACCACAGCCCCGGCGCCGATAAAGCAAAAGGCGCCTAGGGTATGTCCACAGACAATGGTCGCGTTCGCACCAATTGTGGCCCCGCGCTGCACGCTGGTCGGGCGAAACTCATGCTTTCGCTCGATGGTCGCTCGCGGATTGTCGACATTGGTGAAAACGACCGAAGGCCCGCAAAAGACCCCCTCCTCCAGCGTCACACCACGATAAACGCTGACGTTATTTTGAATCTTGCAGCGATCACCGATCGTAACATCGGGCCCGACCATGACATTCTGTCCGAGAACACAGTCACTGCCGATTTCGACATCCGGAAGGATATGGCAAAAATGCCAAATCTTCGTGCCGGCGCCGATGGTCGAGGGGTAATCGACATAAGCACTTTCATGAATGAAGACATCAGCGGCATCGATGTCGGGTCGGTTAATGTTATCCATTATGCAGCGGAGAGATGGCGCTTGGTGAAATCATGGGGCTCGCCAACATTCGTTCGGATCGGCAAGGTACGCACAGCAGATACCAGTTCAATCGAAGGTCGGACATCATCGAGGCCAAAGCCCTCTTTCGCCAACACCCTCTTATAGCTTTCGGTATGGAGATCGTTGAAACCGCCCGAGAATTCGAGCTCTTCGCCATCGACCGAGATGGAGCGAAACGTCGGTTGTTTGCCGCGGACATGAGGGGGCAGATCGCTCGAGTCGACGGAGAGGAACCAACGAACGTCGGCGTTTTCTAGCTCCATATAGCCCGCGGTGCGCTCAGGCGAGCGCAAATGAACAACATGCTTTGAGCATTTACCGAAGACAAAGCCCAACATATCGAAAAAATGCACGCCGATATTGGTGGCAACACCGCCGGACTTCTTTTCCTCTCCCTTCCAGGAGACGTGATACCAAGCCCCGCGTGACGTGATGTACGTCAACTCGACATGATGCCTTCGGTCCGGGTTAGCCTCAATCTGCCGCTTCAACTCGATGATGGAGGGGTGCAGGCGGAGTTGCAGGATGGTGTTGATCGTTCGACCGGTCTGTCGCTCAATATCAGCGAGCCCGTCGATGTTCCATGGATTGAGAACCAAAGGCTTTTCGCAGATCGCATCACAATTCGAGCGAAGGGCAAACCGACTATGCGCGTCATGCAAATAATTGGGTGAACAGATGCTGATATAGTCAATCGGCTCATGTTGATGACGAAGCTTGTCGACATGCCGATCAAAGCGCTCGAACTCGACAAAAAACCGGGCTTCTGGAAAATAGCTGTCGATGACACCGACCGAGTCGTTGGGATCGAGGGCACAAGCAAGCCGGCCACCAACCGCTTTCATCGCTTTCATATGTCGGGGGGCCACAAAGCCGGCCGCGCCGATCAGCGCAAACCGCTTTGGAGAAGTCGGTGAGTCGTCCAATTCATAACCTTGACGCGAGTGTTATCGGATAAAATTCCCGACAAAGTTATACATTGCACAAGGCTAGTATACAACTAAAAATTGTTATTTCATTTGGATTTTAAATCCTAGGTCATCATGCTGCCTTGCGGGAGCCTTTGGATCAGCATGCGAACGCAAGGCAGCATTTGATCGCCGTCAAGCCAGAGGCTGTCCACTGGGCGCCGTCAACAACCTGGCAAGTTCTGTCAACTCCGGCTCGAGAATGCCATGTCCGCCGGAGTGCACAGCCGTTGACACGCGACTCCCTTGAGCCTCGAAGTAACGGATCAGGCGTTGGCTCACAGGCCAGGGACAGATGGGATCATTCTCACCAGCCGTAATGAGCACCTCGCGCCCAGCAAGGCCTGGGTTTGGCGCAGGCTCCCAGGGAATCAGCGGGTGCAGTAAGCCGATACGTTCGAAAAGGTCGGCACGCTTCAATGTCAACGAAGCTAAGATATTGGCGCCGTTAGAGTAGCCAAACCCGTAAACGGCTGCCGTCGAATAGACCTCTTTGTACGCCTCGACGAAGCCTGCCATCTTCTCAGTTCGCTCGGCGAGATCGTCCATGTCATAGACGCCCTCACCGGTGCGCTTGAAGAATCGAGCCGCACCGTTTTCAGAGACGTCGCCTCGGGGCGAGACGATTCCCGCTGTCGGCGCAATGTCCTCGACGAGATCATAGAACTGTCGCTCATCACCACCTGTCCCATGGAACGCAAAGATGAGCGGCGCGCCGGCAGCCGGCGCTTTGGTAAGAGCCAGATAGGCATTGATCGCCAACGCTCTTCTCCCTTGTTCGATTGTGTCAGGTGATCACCGGCAAGCGGCCTTCGATCTTGTCGCGCAGCGGCTCGTAGCGCGCTGGCAGCTTCAATGCCTCACCAAGATGTGCCGTGTCCTCATCCCGATCGAATCCCGGTTCATTGGTCGCGACTTCAAACAGCACACCGCCGGGTGTGCGGAAGTAGATTGCCCAGAAGTAGTCGCGATCGATTACAGGTGTGACCTGATAACCGGTATCCATTAGCGCCTTTCTGACGTTGAGCTGTGCGTCCCGATTCTCGACCGCAAAGGCGATGTGATGGACCGAACCCGCCCCTTGCTGGGCAGCATGAGCACCCGGCAGCGCCTGAAGATCAATGCGATCGGCAGCATTCCCCCCCTCGATGATGAAGCGGGTCACATCGCCTTCAGCCTCAGCTTTTTGGTACCCCATAAACTCCAGGAGTTCGCCCGTAGCCGCGGCATCCCGAAGCTGGAAACGCGCCCCGCGAAAACCGAGAATTCCAGCATCCTCAGGCACATCGGAGCCCGTCCAAGGCTCCCGGTCGTCGGTCGCGGATTCGACCAGTGCAAAGCCGTCACCATCGGGACCGCTGAAGAGAAGCCGTGCTTCGCCGAAACTGGTCTCGTGGTCGAGCCTATCGATCCCGGCAGCCGCCAAACGCTCTGCCCAGTAGGGAAGCGATCCTTGGGGTATAGCAAACTCGGTGATGCCGACTTCGCCAATGCCGCGCTTGCCGCGCTGGATCATGCCGTAGGGAAAGTAGGTCATGACGGACCCTGGCGTTCCGACCGCGTCGCCGTAGTAGAGATGATAGACTTCAGGTGCGTCGAAGTTCACGGTCTTTTTGACCCGACGAAGGCCAAGCGTCTTCGTAAAAAAGCGATTGTTCTCGCCAGCATCGGCCGCGAGCGACGTGACGTGGTGGAGGCCTTTGATTTCGCTAATCATCGCTCTTCCCATCCTTATTCTTGGGTCCTGTTTTGACATGCTTGACTGCATATGGCGCCACCTCTAACGCCTTCAACAACAATGACTTTGCATAGACTATTGCATCTGACGTAATAATGGCGGATGCAGGACTTAAAGCCGATACGCGTTTTTCTCGAGGTCGCGAGGCTGATGAGCTTCGCAGCAGCGGCTCGCCATCTCGGCATGACACCGGCGACCGTGACAAGAACGGTGGCGCGCCTCGAAGACGAGCTTGGCGTCCAACTCCTTTTGCGCACGACACGGCATGTGTCCCTGACGAGCATTGGCGCCGTCGTCGCTGCTCGCTACGGACCTTTGGTCAGCGATTTTGACCAGGTCGCGGCCGATATCAAACGGGCGAGCCTGCCCGACCGCGGTCAGCTCCGCATTAATGCGCCGATGTCCATGGGGCTTCGGCTGCTCCCTGATTTGATCGAAAGCTTCAGGCTGGCCTTCCCCCATGTCGAACTTGAACTGATGATGACGGACCAGCTCATCAATATCCTTGAAGACGGCGCCGATCTGGCAATCCGCATTTCTGAACCACCGACAGATAAATCAACAATTTGGCGAAAGATCTGCGCCGTTCCCCGACACGCCGTCGCTTCCCCCAGTCTGCTCGAACGGATCGATTGGCCAAAGACGCCTGACGACCTTCGCCCAGAGCATTGCCTGTCTTACAGCGCCATTGGCGTCGAAGAGACCTGGGACTTTCGAAAGGACCAGGTGCGCCGACAAGTCCGGGCCGGTCGACGCGTTGTTTCCAATAGCGGCGATCTTCTTCACGCGCTGGCAAGACAGGGAGCCGGAATCACTGTTTTGCCTGACTTCATTGTGCAAAGGAGCATCGCTTCCGGCGAGCTTCGCGCGATTCTCGCTGATTGGAGCGTCAGCATGCTCTGGCTTACACTTTTTTATCCGCCTTACGAGCAACTACCTCCGCTGGTTGCAACGTTTTCCGACTTCTTTGAAGCCTATATTCGTGACAACGAACCCGAGCTTTTTGACTGGACCCAATAGGAAGGCGGCGACGCCATAAAGCACCCAAACCTTTGGCGAATTCGGCGACCCGTTAACCCTGCCTTAAGAATGTTTCGCTAGATAAGCAGATCAGGAAGCGTTGCATCGGCAACCGGTTCGCTGATGCATATCAGATTTTCAGAAGAGACCGTCGCCAGCCCCCTTTTGACCGAACCTGCAAGAAGGCCACCACTCCATGACCGAAGCTGCAATCGCCACTGAAGAAAACCGCCATCGCGACTTGGACGGTGGGGCCGAGGTCGCCGACGATGCCTGGGCTCAATATGTGACCTTCACAGTCGACGATCGCTCCTATGGTGTTGAGATCACCAAGGTGCGTGAAATCAAAGGCTGGACCGAGCCCACTCAGCTTCCCAATTCACCCTATGCCATGAGGGGAGTCCTGAACCTTCGCGGTGAGGTCATTCCGATCTTCGATCTGCGCTCAACGTTCGGTCAGGGCGTCACCGAGGTCCGTGAAGAACATGTGGTCATCATCGTTGCCATTGGCGACAACCTCGTGGGCATCCTGGTGGATACAGTGTCCGATATCCTGACACTGGAACCGGGTGAGGTCCTACCGGTGCCTGATACAGGCGGTGCTGTTGATCAGCGTTTCCTATCGGGTCTGGTTTCACGTGAAGACCGCTTTGTAGCGTTGCTCAAGCTCGAAGAACTCTTTGGCATCTAGAAGTTCCTTCTACTGGATGAAGGAATGCGGGATCATTCTTGGCCCGGCCACTGAGACTGCATTCGAACCGCTCATTGGCGACATAGGCTCGGCATGGGCGCCGAGATGCCAGGTGTCTTGGACCAGATTTCTGGATCCTGGCGTGGCGTAGGAGCAGCGCCTGCTTTCAGCCATGCGAACGCCCTCTTTCTAAGTGTTGACGAGGACTTTGGGAGCGGTCGTAGATCGTGCGGCTTTGGGTCGACCAGCTATGAGAGGGCCATGTTGTCGTCGTTACAAAGGACGATCGTCTCGCCCGCTTACTGCGTGATCGACTCGACAGTGTCGAATCCGCCTAAGAACATGGCGCGGAATTTCGAAGGACAGGAGGCGATCGCTGATGGCTTCTTCAGCGCATTTCTGACCAACCTCATTATAACATCGAGGCGCACTGGCGGCTGGCCCCCCCTTACTGCGACGGCTGCTGATCTCTCCTTACGTCCGCTTCTAACCCGGCAAGGAACATGCAGTCGGTGGTGCAAGATAACGATCAAGCATGGTCTAAGGATTGACCGCTTTTAATGCCGTTCGGTGCGCGGCTGCGCGGACTTCCTCAGCGAGTTCGGAGCTGGGAAGGGTTCGGGCGAGCACCATGCCACCAACGCATAAGGCAGCTGCAGAAAGAGCATCATTCCGGCGATTGGCATTCTCTGGAGAGATGGCTGTCTCCAGGAGCCACACCATCGCCGTCAGAAGCTTTTGGAATGCGGCCTGGGTTTCAGGGTCGGCCCGCGCCACGTCCGACGGCAAGGCAATCATCGGACATTGCCCATCAATGTCGCCGAGATGTTGAGGAGACAGATAGGCATCGATCATTTGCCCGGCCATTTCTGGCTTGAGATTGCTCAGGTCGATACCGGCGTCCTCTCGCCATTCGGCGCCGCGCCCCATCAGGAAGCTTGAGACAGCTTCGCTGAACAAAGCCTCCTTTGTCTTGAAGTGGTTATAGAAACCGCCGCGAGTCAAACCGGCTTCTCGCATGACCTGATCGATGGTGACATTCTGAAATCCGTGTCTGTTGAAGAGAATGCGGGCCGTTTCGACGATCTTGGCCCGTGTCTTTTCGCGATGTGCGGCGCTGTATGGCATGTCGGCTCCAGTCCACTCTCTGCATCCATAGCATCGGAACTTAATATGTTCTTGAACATAAATAGATGGCTGCCATTGATGTCTCTGAATTCACACTCGACGGAGCGACACAATGCCCAAGTTCTTGCTGACCTATCATGGACAACCTGACATCAAGGGCCCTGAGGACGGTGCCAAGCACATGGCGGCTTGGAAAGCATGGATGAGCGGTCTCGGGGCTGCCGTCGTCGATCCGGGCCTACCCGTCGGCCCCTCGAAAACCATCACACCGAATGGTGTCGAAGAGGGTGGCGGGGCCAATCCGGTGTGCGGCATCACGATCATTAAGGCGGAGACCATGGAGGATGCGATCGCCTTGGCTCAGGGCTGCCCGCATCTCAGTGGAACCGGTACGATCGAGATCGCCGAAGCCCTAGACTTGCCGATGTAGCCCAGGCTGAAACGTAACGGCGACGACATAGTTGACGAAAAGTCTAGAGAGGGCCTTCGTATGCTCGATATTGCGATCACGTCGCTTTTTTCTACATTGTTCGCACTCACGCTTTTGCCGCTGACGATCCAGGTCGGATTGCTACGGCTCAAAACCGAGATATATTTTGGCGATGGCGCAGATATGCAGCTTGCGAGGCGGCGTGCGGCTCAAAGCAACTTTGTCCAATATGTGCCGTTCGCACTGTTCCTTTTGCTGTTGTGCGAACTCAGCGAAGTCCCGCCAGTGTGGCTTATCGCCATCGGCAGTTCGCTTTTGCTGGGGCGGACGTTGCACGCATGGTGTCTGCTCACAAGTGAAGGGCTCGGCAATGCTCGCGCTGTTGGCATGTTCTTGACCCTTGCCTCCTTTCTAATGTCGGCGGCTTGGTTGTTGATCGTTCATGCCGAGCACGTCACCTAACGTTAGGTAAAGGAAGATCAGCGATGGCTGTCGATGAGAGCCTCAATGAAAAGTACCGTTCGGCACTAGACCAGGTGTCGGGGGTGACGGAAAGAAGAATGATGGGCGGTGTCTGCTTCATGGTGAACGGTCATATGCTTGGCGGTGCCCATCGCGAAAAGGATGGTACCGGATACTTCATGTTCCGGGTCGGCAAAGACAATGCTGACTTGGCCGACAGGATCGGTGGTGGTGAAGTGATGAAACAGGGAGGACGCATCATGAGCGGGCTCTATTTCGTGAAGGCCGACGACTGTCCTCATGCGCTTTTTGAGAAATGGGCATCGCTGGCCCTTTCGCATGCACTGTCATTGCCACCGAAGTGATGAAGATCGATGTTTAGCGAGGAAACCATCCGCTTTTTGAAAGATTTGCGGGACCATAATGAACGTGACTGGTTCCGGTCCCAAAAACAACGCTACGAAGCGCATGTGAAGTCAGCATCGAGAGCATTTGCTGCTTCGCTGAGTGGCCTTTTGTCTAGCCGCTATGACGCAAGTGTTGAGGCGAAAATCTATCGCATCAACCGTGATGTGCGTTTTGCCAAGGATAAGACGCCGTACAATACGCATGTCCACCTGTCTTTTCTCGACCCCGAGATCGAGATGGCATGGATGGTCGGCTTGGAAACCGATCGGTTGGTGCTTGGCTATGGCGCTTTTGCTTTCGATCCTGAGAAGCTGAAAAGCTGGCGTGAACGGGTCTCCGGCCCGGCGGGCTTGCAATTGCTTGGCATTCTTCAAAAAGGTGACCTGCGGCTTGAACCCCCTGAACTGAAGCGCGTTCCGGCGGGTTATCCATCCGATCATCCCGCATCAGACCTTTTGCGGCGCAAGAGTTTCGCCCTTTGGGTCGACGGTCTTCCGCCAAGCGCTGCGTTTGGTGAAGCGGCGCCTGAAGGGCTGGCCGACAAGCTCCGGCTATTTGATCCGGTGCGCGACTGGTTCATTGAAGAGCTTGGGAAGACTGGTTGGCAAGGATCGATTTCGTGAGCGAACTCGCCATCCAGGCATTGGCACCTTGGATGAGGTTATGCAGTTCCTTAGCATGTCCCTATACGTACACTGGGATGCCCTGAGTTACCGATCTTTTTCGACGGCTCGATCTCACCTTCGAGCTTCGCCAGGCGCAAGAGCGCCCGAAAAGGAAAGCCGTGCGCTTATGGGCATGGTCTCGGGTGCGCGGTTGGCAGATCGTCAAAGAGATCATGGACGCTGCCGATATCGCCGATGGTCCTCATCGCAGAGCGACGGGTTGCGACACGCCTATGGCATCAACGCGATCGGCACGGGAGTGCCCTTGAACATTTTGCAAAAGTGGCTGGGTCATGCCTAACTGACAACCACGGCAATCTATGCCAATGCCTTCGGCAAGGAAGAGGCCGAGCTGGCCTCGAGGATGT
Organism: Geminicoccaceae bacterium; assembly: GCA_028285265.1. GTDB lineage: Bacteria > Pseudomonadota > Alphaproteobacteria > Geminicoccales > Geminicoccaceae > JANQPX01. The sequence goes on along the minus strand of JANQPX010000008.1, from coordinate 35,140 downwards.
GGTACTGAGGCTTCTTAAACCTGCATATCTGTAATTCTACCCGATCGACTGACCTGAGCTTAGCGCACCGGTGCGTTTTGATCGCGCTGGCGGTCGTTGCGAGCAGTGTGCCGGCCTATTGGCGAGACGATCCATCATCTCGGTGATTGTCGCTGGTTTGACACCCTGGACGAGCTTTGGCGGAATGACCGGGGCGAGAATATCGATTGGTCAGCCTTTCTGGACTATGCAGCGCTCAAGCAGATGAAGGTCGTGCTGGCGACGGCGCATCTTGATCATAACCCTATCAATAATCGTCCTGGCAATCTGAAGGCGCTCTGTCATCTCGGTCATGACCGCAAAGAGCATCGCCTGCGTGCGCGGATCACCGATCTCAAACGACAAGCGCTTGGGGGATCTCCTCAATGGTACCTATCGGGATTGACCATGCTTCCGTGATCCTATCCCGAAGATCTGTGGAGCCTCCCTGAATTTCTCCCCGATCTAAAAGCCCGGCGATAGCCGGGCTCTTCCTTTTTGAGCGCGACAAGACCGAACACGTAAAATGGTCGGTTTGCGGCTTGGAGATAGTCATTCACTGAGGGGGGCAGCCTACTGCCTGCGTCGATAGCCAGCAGCATCATCTCCTGCTGAACCCACCGGATGCTAACGCATCAGGCTTTCGCAGGTCCTTATCTGCGCGAAGCGACCAATCGGCTCGGCATTTTTGAATGACGTTCGTTTTTCTTGACATCATCACGGCGTACATTAAATTTATGAACAATGTTCAAAATTAAATGTACTTCGAGATTTTTCTCGACTGCGGTCTGTAGCCAAATCACGCGTCTTGAAGACTTAGCGGAGTGGAGGAATGAAGATGAAGCCAACAGTTTGCCAGATGACGACGATTATCGCCTTCGGTCTGTTGGCTTCTTGCGATGCCGTTGGTGTCCTCCAAACGAACGATCCAGCAAAAAAACTTAGCTATGCTCGTTTGCTGCTTCGCGACGAAAGGCCGCTTCCGGCCGAGCGTCTTATCAACGAAAGCATGGAGATTTACCAATCACGAGGTGATCGTCGTGGTCTGGCGGATGCCCAGTATTTATATGCCAAGCTTCTCGCTGGCAATGCGGTGGCACTACTGGAAAGCTGGTATCGCGAGAATGGGTTTCGCGATTCGACCGTAACGTTCGAAAAGAGGCGAGAGGGTGCAGTGAGATATTTTCAGTTGGCAGCGACGGGCTTCGTCACGGCTGGCGATTTCGCTGACGCCACAAATGCATATTTCGATCTGGGCTTGATCCAGTCAAATGACGGTCACAGCGAATCAGCTTGTCGCTCATTCAACGAAAGCCTAAGGAACTTTAACATTTACTTGCAGACCGATCCAAATCCCAAGGTAAGGCCGCCTAAGGGCTACGACTCCTATAAAGACCTGGTGGAGACTGTCGCGACCGCAGCAGGCTGTCCCGATGAAGGGGAAACTGAGTAATGCGGCATCGTCGGTGCAGAGACCGAGCTCAAACCGAACTGCGGGATCGTTAATCTTCGGCTGCGCTTGGCCGATAGCGAGATTGATATTGCGGATCAATGAGGTCGGCACGTGTCGTGAAAGAACCTGTTTGCCGGGAGCGACAATCTGTATTGGTTTGTTAGTACCAACCGTCGCTGAATTCCTTGTCCTGCGCCCGCTCTGAGAAAGTCTCCCAAAGATCGAAGGCTTCATGTCTCGCGTGGCGATGGCTGGCTCTGGAAAGGCGGTGTCGATGACCGGTCAACCGGTTTTTCTGCCACAAGGTCGATCAAAGCTGACTGACCAGAGTGGCCCGGCCCTTCTTGCACGTCGCGCTCGTAAGCGGCAAGACGTAGGAGCTGCCAATCATTGAAGGCATCTTCTAGTAGCACTGTCGTGTACATATTCTCGGGATTTGGCGGGCCACCCGTCCCGAACCCTATCTGTTCTGGGGTATAACCGTGGAGGATGAGACGCCCGCCCGGTCGAACGGCTTGGCGCAGGGTTTCAAACTGACGCTCCCTCGCCTCCGGCCCCACGAACTGTACAAATATTGCTACTACGAGATCATAGGGCTGTGACCAGTCCCAGCTTTCCCAGTCACAGAGGTGGTTTCCCACGTTGACCGCCTTTTGGGCAGCTAGTGTGCGGGCCCGCTCTACCGCTGTCGGGGACACATCAAAACTGGTAACCGAGAGCCCTTGTTCAGCAAGCCAAACGCTATTTCGCCCCTCGCCGTCGGCCACGCACAGACAGGTCTCTGCGCCGTCGATTATCCAAGGATTCTCGACTAAGACCTTTGCCGGGGCTTCACCAAAGAGATAGTCACCCGCGTTGGCGTACCGGCCTTCCCACATTTTCATTCTCCTATAACGCAAGCTCCAACATTCCGAGAGCTTTCAGGTACCTCCTTACTCGTAATCGTGCCGCTGGATGCTTCCTCAACGACTTTTAGGCTCTAGGAAGTTGGGCTGATGAGTCTTTCGACCTTGCATAATGTCGCGCCGCCTTCGCTCGATTTCCGCAGGTCTTCATGCTGCACCAAGTGCGTCGGCCGTTCTTCGTCTCATCGATGAACAACCAACCGCAGTCATCGCCAGGGCACATCTTAACCCGCCGTCTTTCGCGCCCGTCCATAAGAATGGAGAGAGCTGAAACTGCTAAGAGCGCACGAAGCGATTGATTTGCCCCGGCTCGTTCGGGAGAGCAGTCTGCTGCAATATCGATATCTTTTAATGCGTTAAGAGCTAAAGGATCGCCTGAGGTCGTTAGTAGCTGTCTCAGTTTCATCCGATACGACAAAAGCTCCGAAATCCTTAGTCCTGAAGTCGACGCACCAATGTCGAGCGCATCCATCCATGCTTTGAGATCAGTCTCGGTGACGATGCTTTCTCTCAGGATCTGTCCATCACATGACCAGTCGGCTGTGTTGACGAAATCGAGTGCAAGTCGTCCGCCGATGAGCCTGATCGGGTGTCCTTTCGAATATGCCATGTCGTAATCTAACCCCTACAAAGGTTGACAGGCAAACACTGTCATTGTCTAACCATTGTTATGGTTATAAAGAAACGCGAATCGCCCGTTTCTCCTCACGACGCCGCATTCTCCGGCGCAGCCATCCTCTTCGGTATGCGTCGCCTATTGCCAGTGAGCTTGTTCATCATCCCGTTCGGCGTTGCGTTCGGGGTTGCGGCCATTGAGCAGGGTCTCGGTCCTGTTCAGACAACAATGATGAGCTTTTTCGTCTTTACGGCGACAGCACAGTTTGCCGCTCTGGACTTCCTAAGTGAGCCTGTTGCATTCGTTTCATTGTTGCTTGTCGTCTTAGCATTGAATGGTCGTCATGTGATCATGGGGGCGGCCCTGTCCCGCTGGATCAATCGTCTGCCCCTTGGAAAGCGGCTCACCTCCCTTGCGCTCTTAAGCGATGCCAATTTCGCAGATGCTCAGCCAGTGCTTCAGAAGGGCGAAACCGATTCGGGCGTTCTTCTAGGCGGGGGGCTGATGCTTTGGCTCACATGGATCGGAAGCACGGCTTTAGGCGCTTTCAGCGGCGATCTCCTCGGCGACACGGATGCTTACGGATTTGGAGCCATCATGGTGTGTTTCTTTGCCGCGACCACAGTGAAAATGCTGCAGGGCTCATCCGGCCTTATCTTACCGACAATCGCTGCTATGGCTGTGTCAGCATCGACCGTTTCATTCCTGCCTACGGGATGGAACATCATCATTGCGGCTTTGATCGGCGGTTCCCTGGCGGCAATACGTCATGCTGAATGATTGGTCTTTTGTTCTCGCGGTCGCCATCATGGCAACAGCAACTTTTGCATCACGGATCGCGGGCCCGATCCTCATGTCGCGCGTGACGTGGACGGCCAAGACGGAGCGGTTTCTTCAAGGATTGGCTGTCTCAGTCATTTCGGCTCTTGTCGCCTCACAGCTCATGACGTCAGACGAAAGAAACATCGTAGCTGTGGTCGTGGCAGTTTTGGTGATGCTGTTTTCTCAAAGCGTTGTTTGGGCAATGTTCGCCGGGATGATCGCCGCTGCCGCTGCGCCCTTCATCGCTCCAATTTAAACCCGGCAAGCCCTAAAGCTGAACTTCTTAACACTGCCTACCTGCCGAGGATCGGAATGTCGGAGATCGGCCCATGACGACAATCGAGACTGTCAAATACCCAGCAAGCCGTAAGATCTTCCAAGAGTCAGGATCCACACGACCTGAAGAAAGTCGAGAATGCCTTAGGCGCAGATGTCGGCAGGCATCGACTCTTCGTCGAAGAGCTCTTCGAGTTTGAGCAGAGCAACGAATCGCTCTTCACGTGACACCAGGCCAAGTATGGAGATCGGTAATATCAGCCGGTTTGAAACCCCAGGAAAGCGAGGAGTGCTGGAACACGTAAAGCGGGAAAGCTCGACATAGAGCTGACGCCGGACGGGTTTGTCAAATGGTGGAAATAACTGGCGAATCGCCGGTGTGATTCGTCCGATTCTTCCATAGAGGACCGCTTCGCGGACATTGGGAGAGCAGTCTGAGTCATAGAACTGCGCGAGCAATTCATCCTTGCAATTAAGGAATCAAGATCCATAATTGCAAGGATGATAGAACGGCGTTTGACCTCCCATCTTCAATTGCTCCTCGAGCAGATTCCCGCGGTCGCCCTGCTTGGGCCGCGCCAAGTTGGCAAAACAACCCTGGCACTCACGATCGCCGAGAAGCAAGGGTCTCTCTATCTTGATCTCGAGTCTGAAGGAGATCGACTGAAGCTCAGTGATCCCGAACACTACCTTGCCGAGTATGAAAATGAGCTCGTGATCCTGGATGAAGTTCACCGGCTTCCGAATCTCTTTCAGCCCCTTCGTGGCCTGATCGACCGTGGACGTCGCCGCGGTCGTAGAGCCGGCCGGTTCTTGCTCTTGGGATCCGCCAACATCGACCTCTTGCAGCAATCCGGCGAAACCTTGGCAGGACGGATTGCCTATCTTGAACTCACGCCGATTGACGCTCTCGAAGCCGGTCGAGATAATCTTGAGCGCTTATGGCTTCGCGGCGGTTTTCCTGACAGTCTTCTGGCGCCGGATGACGCCTCCAGCCTGCGATGGCGACGGAACTTCATTCGCACCTATCTCGAACGTGACATTCCGCAGCTTGGACCCCGAATTCCCGCGGAGACCCTCCGCCGCTTTTGGACCATGCTTGCGCACCAGCAAGGAGGCCTGCTCAACGCGGCGCAACTCGCTCGAAGCTTAGCCGTGGATGGTAAGACTGTCGCGGCCTACCTCGACCTGCTCGTCGATCTTCTCTTGGTCCGCCGTCTTCCGCCCTGGCACCGCAATGTCAGCAAACGGCTCGTGAAGTCGCCTAAGGTTTATGTACGAGACAGCGGCCTCGTTCACGCCCTGCTCAACTTGGAGAACCGTGAGGCGCTGCTGGGACATCCGGTGGCCGGGTTGAGTTGGGAAGGCCTGGTCATCGAGAGTTTGCTTGCGGTTGCTCCTGAGGGCACGGAGGCCTGCTTTTATCGGACAGCGGCTGGAGCCGAGATGGATCTCGTGCTCGCTTTGCCGGACAATCATCTATGGGCGATCGAAATCAAACGCGGCTTGGCGCCGAAAGTCGATCGTGGTTTCCATCATGCCTGCGCTGATCTCGAGCCAGATCGCTGTTTCGTAATCTATTCTGGCACGGAACGTTTTCGGCTTGGCGACGGGATTGAAGCGATCAGCTTGCTCGACTTAGCCAAAGACCTCACAGGATATGGTGCTCATCCCAATCGACGTTGACGCCATGGCTTGAAAGAAACTCGTCAGCCATTTCGATGATCCGCAAATCCCGAAATCGGTAGTAGGCGCGGATCACCGTTTTATCGCGGACGGTTTTCTTGGGACCGTTACATTAATCAGATTCTTCTATTCAAGATGAACAATGGCATTTTTTCGCTTGAGTTAACATGTTGTTTTTCAACATAAGTGTTTTTCGAAAAAGAGCTTCAATCCGCCCAAATCTGATTAATGCAACGGTCCCATTTGGAAGGAGATTGCCCAGTTGAACCAAGCGGCTTGATCATTCCGCTGCAACACACAATTCCAGATCTTCAGCCCCCTAAGTTGACAACGCCCCTCAGACCCAAGATCGCTTCTTAACGGGAAATTTAGAACGCATCGACCTAGCCAACCCTCTCGCAGTGAAAATCTCTCAAAAATTGCTTTAATTGCTGTACATTTATTATTTTTGGTTTTATTTCAACATCGTTGTCACCTCTTGCTTCGACAGGGAAGACTGTCGCATGTCTGACGTACGGCGTTCTCTCCTGATCTGTTACGACCGAAGCGGCTGCAATTTGCTAAGAAGCATGGTCGGGCGGTACCGAGAGGTCCACGTCATCCCGCCGCTCCCGATCATCGGTCTGAAATTCGGCACCTATTATGACATGATCGACGATTTGATGAGCGAAGCCTCGTTCGACAGCTCCATCTTCAAACATCGGCATCCACGCGACGTGGCCCGTCCGCCTGGCAAGCCGGGGGCGATGAGCGCTCACCGTGCACCGTCGTCGACCGCCGGAAGGCTTGGAGAGTGACCCGACGAACTCGGCATCAGCCCTATCAGCACTGAACCCAGGCGCGGATCAGGATGATGCGACGGCTTCACGCGGCGACCAGCTCCTCGGTGACAACATTTTTTTGAGGTGGAAGGCGTCGTTTCTGGCGTGGTGATAACAGGCTTTGGAGAGACGTGTTGGTGACAACGGAACAAGGTGTTGATCTGGTCATGGGTGGCGCAAAGGCAGCAAGTCATCACTTGGACCTAACATCGGCAACACCAGCTCTGATCTGGACGCCCGTGGAAAACGCCCATGCCTACCATGTACGGGTGACCCGACGAGGTGTGGCGGATCAGTTCGTCGTTTCAAGTGAAAATCAAATCAAACTTTTGAGCAATAAGAACGAAGAAGTAAAGCTGAGTGTGTATGCAATTCTTGCTTCTCGAACAACTGCCATTAAATCGCAGTTGATACAAAGATCTGAAGTGCCTGCAGTAGATTTCGATCAGTTCGCTGACTTTAATACTGAGCGCCTTCCGATAATAAAATTTGAGCAGTCTCCCGGTACCGTCATCGTTGTCACTAATACACATTTCACGATCAAATGGGCATCGCTGAAGCGAGGAAGGGCGGTTCAGTTGCGCTTGTACGATAGTGATGACAAGAAGATACTTGAGGAGCCAATTGTCATTGGTAAGGCCAGCTATAGTTTCGATATCTCTGCACATTTAGGCCATACGCTAAAGGTTTACGGTCGAATACTTTTCGATCAAAGATGGGGAAAATGGGTTGAGTGTTGCGGATTTATTCCGCTCACGGAAGCAGCGAGAGATGAATATCTCGAAACTCGACGATTGGCCGCTGTTGCAAGAAACACGTTTCTCAGCGAGCGCCCGTCTTCGCCCCGTGCGAACGTCGAACAACTCCTGAAGGACATTGGTGAAAAGCGCGTCCAACTTCGATCTTTTCCGACATACGCAATTCTGACGCTCGGTTACGATTGCAATATCGATTGCAAGATGTGTGACGAAGGGCGCGTCCGTCGCCCTCATCATGCACCGCGCTCGTTGGTCGACGATTTGCTTGAGAACTGCCTGCCCCTCCTTTCGGAGCTCCAGCTCATTGGCGGTGAGCCCCTTCTTTATAAGGAAACAGATGACATCGCGCGACGGGCGGAGGCACACCCGGACCTTTGCATCACGTTCAGTACGAACGCGACGCTGCTAACCAAGAAATGGCAGGAACGGATCGCAGAAGGAAATTATCGGTTGGTTGTTAGTATCGATGGCGCAACATCTGAGATCTATGAACGAATTCGTCGGAAGTCGTCATTTACCAATGTTATTCAGAACCTGATCGGCTTGAGAAAAAGCGAGGAGAAAACAGGAAATAAAACCGACATAAAGGCGCAGTTCGTTATACAGAAGGACAATGTTCGGGATATAGAGGAGATGGTTCGTCTGGCAAGTCGTATCGGAATATCGCGTGTCCACTTCAATTTGGTTGAATATCCGCAAAACGATGTTTGGATGAGAACACTGGATCCCATCGTAGATCTGAATGCCGCTCTGAGCATTTTGGATCGGCTGAGGCGAGCCATTGACCTAGGGCATGAGCTTGGGGTCGACGTTGATACAAGGGCTATTCCGCGCATCGTCAACATGTATCCGTCTTTGGCCGAAACGCCTGAGGAGGCGTGGTCTCTTCCTTATGATCTAGAACTCAGACCTGTCTCTACACGGGCTGATATGGCGCGCCGAGAAGCCGAATTGACCAAGGCTCAGGTGGCTCGCATTCAGGCGCTTAGAAACAGCCGCCCCCCTGGAACATCCAATCATGACGTCTCACACAGGCTACTGCCTGAAATACCCCCTGAGCTTGAGGAAAAGTACAGCGAGGCTCTTCGTTTCCTTCGCCAGACCAGCGCTCGTGCTTTCTGCGATTTTCCGTTTACCCGGCTGAACCTTGACACCTATCGTACCTATGTCTGCTGCATGGCGCAGGATAAGTATCTCTATGGTTCGCGCTTCGAGCAAAGCGAGCCAACCATCTATGACATATGGAATGGCGAGTTTATCAAATCGGCGCGTCAGGCCATGTTTGACGGCCGCTTCGACGAGGTGTGTCACACCAGATGCCATCACTATCGACATGGCGGAACCTACGAAAACCTACATCGTGCTCTTGGCGGGGATTACAAAGATCAGCACTTCTGACCGTGTGCGTTGCAAAGCCGGGGACTGTCGCCTTGTTACAGTCGGTCACAGAGATTGCGGCTAACAACTGGTCAGGCGACCATCACGTCGTCGGAACAGGTCCCCAAAGGATGGAATGGGCGTGACGATAGCTGGCTCCGGATAGACGGTTTCGATAGGGCCGGTGTCAATCTGGTCGTGAGCCCTAGGCGCGCTTGTTTAGCCTTTGTGCTGCTGGCATGACGTCCTTAGCGATAGCTTCGTAGCTTCGACGCCGGTTGGTGATCATCACCCTCGGATCACAACCATACGCCGAGCCCCGTTTCTTAAAGAACGCTTGGCAGCTCGATTTTGCAACGCTTTTGCACCAGGATCTCGAGCGCGCGCCCATGTTGATGAACGCCACGCCAATCATGTGTTCGTCGGCAGAACACTTGCGTTTCATACATCTTTCTCTCTTACTATATTCGTCGGGAGGACCTTCAGGCAGAAGATCTGCCCTTCACCCCGCAAACCATGATCAAGAAGTCCAAGACCTCTAAGCGCGACAATGTTTGGGAGCTTTTCGCTTAAATGAACGACAATATCTAAGCTGCACCAGACGTACTTGGGTAGTTTGGTACAGTATAATCTATGGTTCTAACAATTTTACGGCAAATAGTAGGGTTTGGCCGCTTGGCACTGCGGCCAACAACGAGTAGTTTTGCGACATTCTCGTCGAAAATGGTGGCCTTGAGCACACCTATTGGTTCGTTCTCAATTAAGAAGCGATCATTATCGGCGCGTTTTGTCGGGTCGGAAAGTACCAATCAAATGATCAAAAAGGATCGAAAGGATATCATTGTTGCTGCGCTCGTCGATGCCATTATTCGCGAACGCATCGGAACCGATCAAGCCACACCAGACGTTATTAATTCTACTACTAGCTTTGTTCTTACCCAACATAGCAACCTACCGGGTTTTTTGCAGATTCCCATGCGGACGATTGCGCTGCTATTTGGAATGTCGACGCTTTTGATGACGGGCCGACGGTTCGATCGCCTGCCCTATCATAGACAGTCGCGTCACATCTGTTCTTGGCGCGAATCAGCGTTTGGTTTCCGCCGCGATTTCATCAAGTTTCACGAGACCATGACCATGTTCGCTTGCTATTCGGAGCTCCATGATGGTGCGAACCACGGCAAGTCGGCTTTTGAGCATTCTGAAGCCGCCGATTGACAATGTGATTGATGCTGAGATCACCGTCGTTGGCTCAGGCCCTGGCGGGGCCATTACCGCCGCGATGCTGGCTGCGGCCGATCGTGACGTCCTGCTCATCGAGGAGGGTGAATTCCTGCCCCTTGAGTCAGCCGTTCACTTCTCTCGAGAAGAGGTGTGCCAGAAGTATCGAAATGGCGGCATTACGGTCGGTATGGGTAAAGCCAAGGTCGGATACGTCGAAGGGCGTTGCGTCGGTGGTGGCAGTGAGATCAATCGCGGCCTCTACCACAGGCCACCGCCCGAGGTGCTCGAAGGCTGGAAACGGGAGTTCCGTACGGACCAGACACTCGCTGACGATTTGATGCCGCATGTGGCGGCAAGTGAACAAATCGCCAAGATCTCGCATTTGCCCGGGCCAGCGCCGACCATTTCGGAAAAGCTAGGTGACGGTGCCCGCAGGTTGGGCTGGCATTGTATGGAAGTGCCGCGTTTGTTCAGCTACGCGCCGACCTGGAAATCCGGCTCACCGGGCGTCAAGCAATCAATGACCGAGACTTTTATCCCGCGCTACCTTGAAGCGGGGGGAAAAATGCTCCCTGAGACGAGGGTTCGTCGTCTTGAGCGCCATGGCGGCCGGTGGCACCTCAACGCCACGAGAACTGAGGGCGGCGACAGACGCCCATTGGAGATCCGAACAAAGACCGTGTTCGTCGCCTGCGGCGCGGTGCAGACCGCAGCCTTGCTGCGACGCTCAGGTCTCCGGCGAAACGTCGGCAATACCCTCGCTTTTCATCCCATGATCAAAGCGGTCGCACGCTTTCCAGAGCCTGTGAACGGCGACGGTAGCCTCGAACCGGTGCACCAGGTCAAGGAATTCGACCCGAATTTCAGCCTCGGCTGTTCGATCAGCAAGCCACCGGCGGTGGCGTTGGCAATGATGGACCGACCGGAGAGTCTCCCCGAGCTCGAGGGGCAGTGGGAGCATGCCGCGATCTACTATGCGCAGACGACCGGTGGGCGAGGCGTTGTCCGGCCGCTACCCGGTTTCGATGATCCACTCGTCCGGGTACGACACGATCCGGTCGATATGCAGAACCTGGCGGAGGGCCTCCGACGACTGGCTGAATGTTTACTTGCGGCTGGCGCCGAAGCCATCTTTCCCAATGTCGCCGGCTGCCCCCCGCTCCGATCCATGGCCGACCTTCGGCACCTTCCCGACGAGTTGCCGTCCGAGCGCGTCAGCCTTACCACACTGCACATGTTCTCGAGCTGCCCGATGGGCGAGGCACGGGAACGGACAGTCGCGAATTCGTTCGGCAAGGTTCATGATGTGGATGACCTCCACCTCGCCGACGCGTCGCTCCTCTGCGGGCCGACCGTGGTCAATCCCCAAGGGACGATCATGGCGCTCGCGCACCGAAACGTTGTTCACTTCCTTGAAAGCCGGCGGCACTGATCGGCTTCGAGACTACTATCGGAAAGACCATGACACATCTCATCACTGGCGGCTCAGGGTTCATTGGCAACTTGGTCGCGCGGCGACTATCCGAGCGTGGCGAAAAGGTTCGGATTCTGGACATTTGGGAGGATCCGTCGCGTCCGCAGGACATCGAATTTGTCAATTGCAGCGTGCTTGACCGCGATGGTGTGCGTCACGCCATGCAAGGCGTCGACGTTGTCCACCACAACGCTGCCTTGGTCGCGCAGACCGATGCCGGCAAGCAATATTGGGAGGTCAACGCCGAAGGCAGCCGGATCGTCGCGGAAGAAGCTGCGCGCGCCGGCGCGCGGGCCATCATCCACACAAGTTCGACCTCGGTCTTCGGAATCCCGAACGAGGCGCCTATCACCGAACATACGCCGACACTGCCGGTGGAGCCCTACGGTCGGTCCAAGCTTGCCGGCGAACAGATCGTCGATGAGATCTGCGAAAAGAATGGGATCACCCTCATTACGATCCGCCCGCGGGCTACTCTAGGTGCCGGCCGGCTCGGCATCTTCCAGATCCTCTTTGAATGGATTCGTGACAATCGAAATGTGTACGTCATTGGGTCCGGGAATATCGGCTTTCAGTTCATCCATGCCCACGATCTGATGGACTTCTACATGCTGGCGCTCGATGCCGGTCGCAATGGCACCTACAATGTCGGCACCCACGACTTCGGCACGTTGCGCGGTGATCTGGAACGGCTGATCGACTATGCTGAGCGCACATCGAAGGTGAAAAGCCTTCCCGAAGGCCTCACGATCAATACCCTACGTCTTCTCTATTGGTTGCGGCTGTCCCCGTTGGTGCCGTGGCATTACATGACCTACCACAAGGCATGCTACTTCGATGTCCAACCCCTGCTGGACATGGGTTGGAAGCCGCAATACTCGAACATGAGAATGTTGAAGGAGAGCTACGACTGGTTCCTGTCCTCGGAACGTCAGTCGGCAGGGCAATCTCCCCATCGTTCGCCACTTGGCCAAAAAGCGCTCTGGCTCGTGAAGAAGTTTTCGTAAGACGCGCGCTCTGACCGATATGTTGGCGGCGTCCGCATTCTCGCTCGCTTAGTGGGCGGAGCGGAAGCCAAAAAACTTAGCCATGAGACGGAGCGCCAGATCGGTGCCAAGCAGGCGCTTCGCCCAATGGGTCTTGAGAGCATTCATACCGACCAGCGTGCGGAACGAGGGTCGACGCGCCGTGAGGGCATGGACGGTGGCATCCGCCACCGCGCCGGGATCAATGCCATTGCTGCTATCGATCCTGGCGATGACCCGTCGGTAGCCCTCGTCGATGAAGCCATCACCCGTGGGCTGATAGTCATTGCCGGTCTCATTGAAGCCGGTGTTGACGTTGCCGGGTTGAATCAAAAGAGGTCGAATGCGACGGTCCGAGAGTTCAATCGCGAGCGCCTCATAGAACCGCTCGATGCCCGCCTTTGATGCCGCGTAGATCGATTCCATCGGAATGCCGATGTCGGCACAGTTGGAGCTGATTCCGACAATGCGCGCACCATCGCGCAGACTGGGCAGCAGGTCACGCACGAAGGCGACGTGACTGGTCAAGTTGACCTCGATGATCCGTTCGATGAAGGCGTCGCTCATCGCCTCGGCGGGACAGCCGCCGTGAACGGCCGCTGACATCACCACGCCGTCAAGCTTCACATCCCGCTCGGTCAAGGAATGACAAAACGCTGTCACGTCAGCCCGCTTCGTCATGTCGAAACACCAGGTCTCGATGTCCTGTTGCAGCGCCTCAGCCAGGCCGTCGAGCGCCCGAGCATCGACATCAATGACCAAGAGCTTCGCATTCTTCGCGGCGAGTCGTGTGCAGGTCGCTTGCCCGATCCCCTTGGCACCACCGACAACGAGAAAGCTTTGACCTTGCACTTCACGCATGTGTTCGAAACGCCTCGACCTTGCGCCCTTCTTTCCCATGACACCCGTGGCAGCTTTATGACTGCGAGCGCTGCCATCCGCCACCATCCAATGACTCATCGGGCTCCGGCGGGGTCGAGACCGCTGGATACAACCAAGAGCCGCTCAATCTTAATCCAACCGTGTCGGGGAGATCGCCGCCCTCATCATCCGCCGACCGTTAGGAATCCGGAACATGTACAATGCCGGCCCCTGCCGCCTAACGGAGATAGGGGCGGTGCCCGTGACAAATCTCGATGAAGGCTTGTGATATACGTGGTTTGATTTCTTGGTTCAAGGTGGAAGCGGGCTCATCCCCTGAACCTGATCCGTTCTTGACGCCACGTCAGAACGTCGAAACCGCCCGATGCGACTATCAACGAATTCGATGTCATATGAGGTCAATGAAAGGGGGCTAACCCCAAGATCTCATGCGCAAGATGGGATCAATGGTGACGGTCTTGCGATCGAACAAGCCGTCAGTCGTGGTGCCTGTCCGGTGACGAACACTTGTTGCTGACGAGGCAACGCGTTGCTAACAGCTGCCAATTGATCATGTCGTCGTCTTCGGACATCTCGCTGCTTCGAGACCGGCGTTGCCCAACAGCCGGTCGTTTGCCTTACGCGCCAGCAAGAGAAATCAACAGATAGGCAACAAGCATGGTGAGAACCCAAAACACCATACTTCCGGTGCCGATTGATTTGGCGAAGGATCCACGCTCACTGGAGAGACTGTAGATTCCCGCAATGCAAGAATTTAACAGGGCGAGCGCCTTCGAGCGCACGGCGCCATCGATTGACGTGATGGCATTCCCGAGAGTCCGCATTAACGCAGGAAGGCCGCGCCGATAGACGATATCGAAGTCCAAATTGGTCGATCGCAGCTCTGGCGGATAAACCCCCGTTCGCATCAGCCATGTGAAGGCCAGCGCAGAGAAAAGCAGCAACTGCAACTGATTAACGACGTGGTATGTCGTGTAGGGATGATAGTCGACGGGGAAAGGCAGGAGCGCATAGAGAGCGCTTGGAAACACACCGATACCAACACAGAAGAACGAAGCGATGCCCATGGCAATCAGCATATTCATCGGTGCTTCCTGCACCCTAATGCCGCTGTCGTGAGCGAAGAATGCAAAGAAGGGTATCTTGATGCCGGAGTGATGAAAAACACCGGCAGACGCAAAGAGCAGGAGGAGCCAGGGAACGATATATCCTTGTTCCGCGACAGCCGTTAGGATCATCGACTTGGAAACGAACCCACTAAACAGTGGGAAAGCCGAAATCGATGCCGCGCCAATGATGCAGAAGACCGTGGTCCAAGGCATCGATTTGTAGAGCCCGCCAAGCTCAGATCCCTTGATCGTCCCGACACGATGCAACACGGCGCCCATCGACATGAACAGGAGGGCTTTATAGAGGATATGGCAAAAGGCGTGGGCTGCTGTGCCATTGATGGCCAAAGGCGTACCGACACCAATGCCTGTCACCATGAAGCCGAGCTGATTGTTGAGGCTATAGGCAAGAACGCGACGCAAGTCGTTTTCAATGACGGCATAAAAGATCGGAAATGCTGTCATGGTAACGCCGATATAGATGAGGATCTCTGTTCCAGGAAATCCGCGCGCTAACGAGTAGACAGCCAACTTTGTGGTAAAGGCACTCAGCATCACGGTGCCGGTCACTGTGGCCTCGGGATAGGCATCTTCGAGCCAATTGTGCAGCAGCGGAAAGGCACATTTGATACCAAAGGCCAAGAAGATCAGCGTATTGCCAATGCCTGTTAGGCCAAGCTCATCGAACTGAAGCGATCCGGTTTCTGCATAGCGATAAATGGCGCCGGCCATAAGGAGAACGCCGGAACCGACTTGGATGATAAGATATCGCATGCCGGCCTTGTACGCGCGCTCGGTTCGAGACGCCCAGATCAAGAAGACCGACGAGACGGCCGTAAGTTCCCAATAAATAAAGAGCGTTAAGAGATCACCGGCATAGACGGCTCCGATGGCAGCGCCAGCAT
The DNA here is from genome assembly GCA_028285265.1 of Geminicoccaceae bacterium. Taxonomy (GTDB): domain Bacteria; phylum Pseudomonadota; class Alphaproteobacteria; order Geminicoccales; family Geminicoccaceae; genus JANQPX01. The sequence goes on along the minus strand of JANQPX010000008.1, from coordinate 19,789 downwards.
AGATGAGACCAGCCACCTGTTGCAGGACGTCATCCTCATGCTGCGCATAAAGAACACCGAGGGCTGCGGCGATGGAAAAAATAATGCCAAAGATCGTCGAGAGCTTGTCAACGCGCACAAGCTCCAGGCCAATGCCCATGATCTCGATATGCCCATGATGCCCCGATTCGAGCACCAAAGCGCACATCACCAGCGCTATCAGAGGAAGCGCTAGCATATAGGATTGTCGGACGGTTCCCCGCAGAAATGGTACGGCGACGGAACCGAGGATAAGGATTAAACCTGGCGAGATACTAGTCATGGGGATGGCGAGACAGGCTTTGGGTAGGATGAGTTTCGTCTTCGGAGTCGTAGTATTCTTCATCGCGCATCAGTATCTTGCGCAATGATTTTGCGATCAGAACAAGGGCAACACAGACGAAAAAGCCGTAGACCCCATAAAATCCAAATAAATTCTCGATCTCAAAATGGGGGTGCTTATGATAAAAGGCGTCAGCAAAGAAGAGCAGCACGCAACAAACAACAAGTAGAGCAATGATGAGCGCAATGTTGCGTGGCTGATCAAACCAATCGAATTCCTTGCCATCTTCTCGCAATCGATCTTTCATCATCAATCTCCGGAGACGATGGGCTGGAGAAAGTAAAACAGGCTATCGGCGAACAAGAATAGAGCGAAGCACCCGACCGCCGTGATGCAAAGCGGCACCACACAGAGCATAGGAGCTTCCTTGATTTGCCACTGACTACCGCCATTTTGTTCGTGCGATGCCGCGTTGCCTTGCGATGCCGGCATAAACCCTCGAATGGCCACAGGAATGAGATAGGCCACATTCAACAGGGACGACACCATCAGGACAGCAATGAGAAGTAACTGCTCTGCCTCGGCCGCACCAAGCGCGAGCTGCCATTTACTCCAAGCCCCGCCCAAGGGGGGCAGCCCGATGATGCTCAAGGCTGCGATACCAAAAGCGATGAACGTGAAGGGCATCTGGCGCCCAAGGCCATGCATTTGACTAATTTCAGTTTTATGGGTGGCGACCATAATGGCGCCGGCACAAAAGAAGAGTGTGATCTTGCCGAAAGCGTGCATCGCAATGTGCATCGCGCCACCGAGGGCACTGCTTGACGTTGCCAGCATCGCGCCGAGGACGATGTAGGACAGTTGGCTGACGGTTGAGTAGGCAAGCCGAAGCTTCAGATTGTCTTTCGTCATCGCCACGATGGACGCCAAGATAATCGTGGCGGCCGCTGCATAGGCAAGCCAAAGGCCGGCATCTGTCGCCGAAAGTAAGTCGATCCCAAAAATATAGACCGAGACCTTAAGGATCGAAAAAACGCCGGCTTTGACGACGGCTACGGCGTGGAGCAAGGCACTCACCGGTGTTGGCGCAACCATGGCGGCTGGCAGCCAGCGATGAAAGGGCATCAATGCTGCTTTTCCGATGCCGAACACATAGAGCGACAGGAGGACGATCGCCATGCCCGTCGAGATCTTACCCTCGAGGATCCCGCCATCGGTAAAGTCGAGTGTTCCAGCGACGACCCAGGTATAGCCGATCGCAAAGAGCTGAAAGCCGATGGATGTGCCGAGGAGGATACCGAGATAAACCCTCCCTGCGCGCTTGGCTTCCGGCGTCCCACTATGGGTGACAAGCGGGTAGGTGCAAACGCTGAGGACCTCATAAAAGGTGAAGAGCGTCAGCATATTGCCGGCAAAAGCGATCCCCATGGTGCTCGCAATAGCGAGCGCAAAGAAGGCGAAGAAACGGGTCTGATTTTCTTCGTGGTGACCACGCATATAGCCAATGGCGTAGATCGATGTGAGGATCCAAAGGCTGCTCGCAATGAGCGCAAAGGTGGCACCCAACGGTTCGACTTTGAAGGCGATGCCGAGCCCGGGGAACATCTCCAACAGAACCGCTTCCGGACGGCTACCAGCCCCAACATCGGCAACGACGATGAGAACGAGGCAAAAGAGTAGCCCCGCCGTCACCAGCGTGACGCCTTCACGCACATTCGGTTGATTGCCGGTGAACCATATGCCGAGCGAGCCGATGGCTGGCACAAAAAGGCAGAGGAGAATGGCGATCTCTGCACTCATTATCGTATCCCCGACGTCTCAATGGTTGACGACGGCACGGTGCCGACGAGGTCTTCGGCAGCCAAGAGCACAATGTCCATTGTCCAGGTCGCACTGATGCCAAAAATGATGCAGGCCGTCGCCAGAAGGAGCATGGGCACCTGCATGGCCATGGGAGCCTCGGCCACCTCTTGGCGCCCACTCGGTGCATCTTGAAAATACGCCGCCTCGACAATCCGCCAACTATAAATGATGGCGAGCAGGCCGCTCAGTAAGATCGCGATGACCGCCATCCAGTTGCCATTTTCGAATGAGCCTTCGATCAGATACCATTTCGTGACAAAGCCGACCGTTGTCGGGATGCCGATGAGGCTCAGAACACCCACCATCATCGCACCCATCGTGATCGGCATCTGCCGCCCGAGACCGGCCAAGTCTGAGATGGATATGGCGCCGACCCTTGCGATGACGCAGCCGACGGCCATAAACAAGACCGCCTTGGCAATCGCATGATTGAAGATATGAATGATCCCGCCGGCAAGGCCCGCGACATTGGCAAGGCCAATACCGAGAATCATGTAGCCGATTTGCGAAAGACTTGAGTAGGCGAGCATGCGCTTGATGTTGTCTTGAAAGATCGCAATGACCGCCGCAGCAATCATCGACAACATGCCAAGGGCGATGAGCGCTTCATCGATCGCGAAGGTCTCAAAAAGCGCGTCGCCGCCAAAGACCGTGTAGAGGATGCGGATCATCACATAGACCGAGACCTTGGTCGCTGTGGCGGCGAGGAAAATTGTGACGGTTGTCGGCGCAAAGGCGTAGGCGTTGGGAAGCCAGAAGTGCAACGGGAAGAGTGCCAACTTCAAGCTGATCCCGACGAGTAGAAACGCCAGAGCCGCTTCCACAACACGGAGATGCATGACGTCCGGCAGGCGTTCAGCAAGATCTGCCATATTGAGCGTGCCGGTCATCATGTACAGCATGCCCACACCAACGACGTAGAAGGTGGCGCCGATTGTGCCCATGATGAGATAATTGAAGGCGCCGGTAAGGGCCCTCTTGTCACGACCGAAACTGATGAGGACGTAGGATGAAAGTGACGAAATCTCGAGAAAAACGAAGAGGTTGAAGGCATCGCCGGTAATCGCGATGCCGAGCAGGCCGGCAAGACAAAGAAGATACATGACATAGAAAAGGTAGATCCTTTCCTCTGCCACTTCCTGTTCGACGCTTTGCCGTGCAAACGGCATGACCAACGCGCCAATGCCGGCAACAATCACTAGGATAAAGGCACTGAGATGATCGACGACATACTCGATACCCCAGGGCGGTGCCCAACTCCCGAGAGCATAGGAGATCGTGCCCTGTTCCAGGACCTGGAGGAGAAGGGCCAACGAAATGATGAAGGTAATCGCGGTTGTGACTGTTGAAAACAACCACGCCGCCGCCGCATGCCTGAGCAGCAGGCAAATCGGTGCGGCGATCAGCGGAACAATGATTTGAAGGATGGGAAGTTGGGTAGAGATCACGACATTTCTGCCTCTTGCCGTTCGATCTCTTCCTCTTCGATGGTGCCATAGGCGTCACGGATACGCACGACCAACGCCAAACCAAGCGACATCGTGGCGACGCCGACAACAATAGCTGTCAGAATGAGAACATGGGGCAATGGATTGGAGTAGACTTGATATCGATCATCGAGAATCGGCGCCGCTCCGCCATCCACCTTGCTCATGGAGATGTAGAAGAGAAAAACCGAGACCTGGAAGATGTTGAGGCCAAAGATCTTCTTGACCAAGTTGCCCTGGGCGATGACGACATAGAAGCCGACCATCATCAGGATGATCGAAATCCAATAATTGAAGATGCCGGGGAACTCCATGCGATCAGTCCTCCTCAAGCGGGCGATCGTGGCCCGCAAAGGTTAGGAAGATCGTGATCATGGCGGCCGCCACGGTAAGACCAACACCAAATTCGATCACCAGAATGCCAATATGCTGGCCATGCTTGGGATCATGGGCGAGGACATTGTAGTCGAGATAGTTGCCGCCGAGCAGCATGCCCGCAACACCGACCCCGGCGTAGAGAAGAACCCCAGCAGCCAAGGCGAGCCTCACGACGCCAGGCGAGACGGCGCGCCTGGCATGATGGGTCCCGAACAGCAACGCATAGACAATGATCGCAGACGCAAAGATAACGCCGGCCTGGAAGCCGCCACCGGGCCCGTAGTCACCATGGAACTGAACATAGAGACCAAACAGCATGATGGACGGGATCAAGAGTTTGGTCGTGACCCTGAGGATAGATTTGCCAATCATCGGCCCGGTTCCCGATCAGACTTGGGGGAAGATTTCGGAACGAGCTTTCGACGCCGCCCGAGAAGAGCAAGGACCCCACAGGCAGCCGTAAAGATCACCGTCACTTCACCCAACGTGTCGTAGCCGCGATAACTGGCCAGAACCGAGGTCACGATATTGGGAATGCCAATTTCCTTACCGGACTCTTCGATGTAGCGCGGCGCGACATGACGGTGGATGGGAGCATCGGGATCACCGTAACGGGGCATGTCAAACGTGGCATTGATCAGGATGGCGCCCGTGAGCATCACCAACAAAAAAGGCCCGATGTGACTTCGCTGGCTTGGCGCTTCTTCCTGTTGGCCGGTCAACGAAAGCGCGACAATGCCCAACACGGTCGCGATACCGGCGCCGACCGCCGCTTCGGTGAACGCAACATCGACCGCATCCATCACAACGTAAAGGATCGCCGCCGTCAGGCTGAAAATGCCGGACAGCATCACGATCGCAAAAAGATTGCGGATGAAGACAAAGCCAAGCGCGGTCACGACCATGATCAAAAGGAGCGCCATATCGATGATGTCAATCATCGTGCGTCCTCCCCATCATCGTCACGCACGTCCGGCTTGAGACCAGCACTCAGCGCCGCTTGAGCCAAAGCATGCGTTACGGCAGGCCCGGTATAAAGAACAAAGACGATGATCAAGAACAGCTTGAAGCTGATCAGACTGAAGCCCGCTTGAATCATCAGCCCAACGATAATCAGTCCAAGGCCGAGCGTATCAATCATGCCAACGGCATGCATACGCGCAAAGAGATCCGGAAGCTTGAGGAGCCCATAGCTCCCGATCAGCATGCTGCCGATGCCGACCGCCAAGCAAAGAAAGGTGAGAATGTCGGCCAAGATCGACATCAAATATCGTCCCAATCTTGCTCTTCTAACGGCGCATTAAAGTCGGTGAAGACGCAGTACTTGGTGACGGCAATCGTGCCGATAAAATTGATCAAGGCGTAGACCAGCGAGATGTCGAGAAATTCGGGTCGATCGATGACAAAACCAAGTAACGCGATCAAAACGACTGTCAGCGTGCCGAATAGATTAACCGCAAGAATGCGATCAAAAACTGAGGGGCCCAGAAGCGCTCGAGCGAGTGCCATCCCCATAATCACCACGACCCCGAGCGAGGCTGCGCCGAACATTACCCTTCCCCCTCGAGCGCTGTGACCTTTCGATCCATGTCGCCGGTAGCGAGCCCTTTTTTTGCGCCCGCCGTCAGCGCGTGAATGGTCAATTGATCGCCGTCCATGCCGAGAGTGACCGTGCCGGGCGTCAACGTGATCGAATTTGCATAAATCGTCCGTCCGAGATCCGTCCGCTGTGACGCCTCAACGACAAAGAGGCTTGGCCGGATATCATCGGTCAGCCCGAGAATGGCCTTGGCCACATCGATATTAGCCACCACAATTTCTTTGATCAGCCACGGCCAATAAAGCAGCCCGCGCAGGGCCAAATGAACCGGATGTCCTTCGCGATCCGCGACCTTCATGCGCACGCTCACGACCAGCGTCAAAATCACCGATACCAGGCCAAGGCTCAGCAGCAGTGGATTGTAGTGCCCTGACAATAAAAGCCAGAGCAAGGAAAGCACGACTGCCAAACTGATGATTTGAAACAAGGAGCTCTCCCTGCAGAATGTGGCGATCAGCGATCTCCACAATTTCCTTGGTAGAAATTATCGGTTGGAAACCTTAACGACAGACGTTGGACATCGCTAGCGCTTGTTTCGCGCCAACTTCTCGTCAACCTTACCCACAATGATTAATTTTTACTTACCAAGGGTAGAAATTTCCCCTTGCTCTCGCCAAAAAAGTGAATTTGCCGGAAGACAGACGCCCGCAGATGCGAACTATTGACGCAACCGAAAATCCATGCCGATCTGGACTAGCCTGGATTGCTTAGGGTCCCTCAATCGGAAAAGCCATGGGCTGGCCTTCCGTCAGGCCAGTCCTATCCCGGCTCAATCTCTCTTGATCGTTGGCGGGATGTTCTGGTGGCTCGCATCCACTTAGGAGCGAGGCTTGACCATGGGCTCGAGAACCGAGAACAGCCGATCGACGTCTGCATCGTTATTGTAGAGATGGGGCGTCACGCGCAACGAGTCACCACGAAGACTGACATAGACCTTATTGTCGGCAAGACGCTCGGGCAGACCGGGCGGCACGCCATCGGGAAAGCGCACGCCGAGAAAGTGGCCGGCACGGCAACGCGCCGCCATGGGAGCAAGACCGATGGCACGAGCACGATCCGCAATCTCTTCGGTCTTTGCAGCCAGGGTTTGAGCGATTGCCGGAACGGTCCATTCCAGCAATTGCGTCAGGGCCGCTACGCTGGCGGGCATGAGCGCAAAGTTGGAACGCTCTCCAACATCGAAGCGTCGGGCACCCGGCTGGTAGCCATCTTGATAATCGATCAGCCTTGCAAAGTTTTCGGAGCCCTCGCGGGCGATCCAATTCTGCTCAAGCGGCTGCCCTTGTTGATGCTTCGGTGCAACATAGAGATAGCCAAGACTATAAGGACCCATCATCCACTTATAGCCGCCTGCGACCATCACATCGGGACGAATGCTAGCGACGTCAAATGGTAGTGCGCCAATCGATTGGGTAATGTCCAGCACCAGGGCGCTTTTGACAGAGCGGCAGCGCTCGCCAACAGCCTCGAGATCGATAATGCCGCCATCGGTCCAGTGGCAATGAGGTAGCGCTGTAATCGCGACCCGTTGATCCAACTGACGGAGAATGGCGCCCGTCCAGTCTCCGTCCGCCGGCCGCGCCACCGTGATCACCTCAGCATCATGGGCATCGGCTAACGCGCGCCAAGTATACACATTCGACGGAAACTGCTCGGCTAGGATCAGGATCGAGTCGCCGCGACGGATCGGAAGATTGCGCGCAGCCACAGCGAGACCATAACTGGCAGCCGGCACGATGGCGATGTCATCGGCAGGTGCCTGAACGAGCCGTGCAAAGAGCGAGCGTGCCTGCTCGCTTTCCGTGAAAAAATCGTCAGGCCTGACGATCCAAGGCGTTGCTTTCCGCCGTGCGCCTGCAATCCCGGCTTCGGTCACCGCTTTTAATGACGGTGACATATAAGCACAGTTGAGATAGGCAACGTCGTCTGGAATGTCGAAATGATGGCGCTGGCAAGGGATCATGGCCACAAGGACTCCGTCAGAGCAGCCCAAAAGAGCCCGGTTTCAGGGCTGGACTGGAGAACGAGATTGGCCGATGTCATCTATCATCGACGGTCGTTCCGGTCACCCTTGAATCTTGTCACGCTCCTGCCGAAGCGCACCGCTCAATTTCGACAACGACAACCAGCAAAGAGACCTCCATGGCCGACAAACCCATCGTCATTTTCGATCTCGGCGCCGTCCTGATCGACTGGAACCCTCGCCATCTCTATCGAAAGCTGTTTGACGATGAAGCCGCCATGGAGACGTTCCTTCGCGACATCTGTTCGCCGGCTTGGAATGTTGAGCAAGACCGCGGGCGAAGCTGGCGTGAAGCGGTCGATCTGCTGACAGCGGCCCATCCCGAGTATGGCGACCTGATCGCTGCCTATCGTGATCGTTGGGACGAGATGCTGAAGGGTCCGATTGCGGGAAGCGTGGCCATCCTGGAGCGGCTTGATCGTGAGGGCTATGAATTACATGCGCTCACCAATTGGTCAGCCGAAACATTTCCAGTCGCGCTCGAGCGCTACGGTTTTCTGGAACGCTTTCGTACCATTCTCGTCTCTGGCGAGGAACGCTTGGTGAAACCCGATGCCGCGATCTTCGAACTCATGCTCGAGCGCATCAACCACCCTGCGGAGCGTTGCATGTTCATCGACGACAGTGCGCGGAATATTGAGGCTGCAGCGAGCCTCGGATTCGATGCGATCCAATTTGAAAGCGCCGAGCAGTTGCAACAGGCTTTGCAGCAACGTGGCATGGGGTAAACGAGGATGAGGCTGGATAGGCCAGCCTCGCTCCCACCTCGATACACCATGGATGTCGGTTTAGCCGCCTGAGTTTGTCGATAGGCCGTCAGCAACGCTTTGAAAGGTGGCAACCAGATTGTTGCCGAGTGTGCCCAGGATCGTGATGATCGCCACAGAGACGAGCGCGGCAATCAAGCCATATTCAACAGCGGTGGCGCCTTGCTCATCACGGAGAAACGACTCGAGTGAACTCATGATCGGCTCCTTTTTACGAGTGTTTTATCGGTCATGGCGCCATCATTGCTTTTTTCCGTTAACAAATTCTTAAATAAGCAAAAAATTTTCTTATAAAACTGAAGAAATTGCGTGTTCATGATTTTCTGATTGGACGAAAATCCAGGTATTGCAAGGCTGATCGGATGAAAAACATTGCTTCATTTCATTCCCGTTCTAGGTCAACTGTTATGGTTCCCTAGTTGAGGACATCAGTCATGCGTACTTGGATGGCGACTTGGTTGGGACAATTAAACATCTTTTTGGCCATCGCGTTGACCACGTCTGTCGCTGTTGCTCCCGTCGCCATTGCGGATGTCGTCGACCAGTTGAGCAATGAAGACCGAGTGGCGATCCGCCAAACCATTGAGAGCCAAATCGCCGCCTTCAAAGCAGACGATGCAGATCTGGCCTTCAGCTTTGCCGCGCCGATGATCCAAAACCGGTTTGGCGACTCATCGCGCTTTGTCGCCATGGTCAAGCGTGGCTACCTACCGGTCTATCGCCCTCGACAAGTTGAGTTTTCTGATCTTCTGGACATTCGCGGCAAGCCGACACAGCGGCTGGTGGTGGTTGGTCCAGACAATGATGTCTTCAGCGCCTACTACATGATGGAACAGCAAGTCGATGGCAGTTGGCGGATCAGCGCCTGCATCCTTCGGCCTCTTGGCGATCAATCCATCTAAGCTGAAGCCACGCCCCAGCGTCGGACAATGTGAACGTCGGATTTACGCAGCTTGTTTTGATGCGGCGTCGATCTCGCCCCGGAGACGTGTCGCCAATTGATCCAGGCCGGGTTCCATCGAAAAGCGCTCGAGAACGACACGTCTCGCGTTGAGCCCCATGGTCCGACGCCGTTCAGGATCACGCGCGAGCTGTTCGATCGCCGAAGCGAGCTCGTTCGCGTCGTCCGGCGAGACGAGAAGGCCGTTCTCACCTTGGGCAATCAGCTCGGGCACGGCGGAGACCTTCGTCGAGATCACAGGCAGCTCTTGGGACCCTGCCTCCATCAGAACATTGGGCAGACCGTCTCGATCGCCATCGTCGGCGATGCGGCTCGCCATGACAAAAAGATCAGCGTCTCGATAGGCAGCAAGAACCTTGTCATGGGGTTGGGCACCGCGCCACTCGATCCGGTCAGCCAGACCAAGTTCGTTCGCTCTCTCTTTGAGCTGATCTGATAGCGTTCCCTTGCCGATATGGACATAGCGCCAGTGGAGATCAGCCGGAAGGCGTGCCAAGGCGTCCAAGAGCGTGTCCAACCCTTTCTTCGCCACCAGACGCGCAACGCCAACCATGTTGACCGGCTGATCGAGATGGCTGCCATTCGAACCAAGGGACCGGTCTATCTTAGGAAACCGGGCGGCATCGAGCCCATGATAGGTCAGGAAGACATCCGCCGTCGGGCTGAGCGCAGCAAGATGTTGCTGGTTGGCTCTGGTGCACGTGGTGAGCCAGCGGCAATCGTCGAGCTTCTCTTTCAGTTCCCAATCCGGTGACGTCCAGATGTCCTTAGCGTGGGCAGAGACGCTATAGGGAAGGCCGGCTAGAAGAGCCGCGTAGCGGCCAACTGACGTCGGTGTATGGAGATAATGCACATAGAGAAGGCGAATCGAAACCGGCAATTCTGCCGCGAGCACCAGCGCCTGCCCGAACCGCCGAATGCGATTCGCGGTCAGATCCCGACGGAGATCCTTGAGCCAAAGCGACCGAAGTGCGGCATAGCCAGGCCATCGACGGACCTGCCACCACGCGCGAATCACGCGAAGCGGTTCTTGATACAGATACTCGGGCAGATAGCGAACCGATGCCTTGATTTGCCCGTGGATCGGATGCGTGGCGGGATCATAGGGGTGGCGAAGCGACACAATTTCGATCGGCAGCCCGCGCTGTTCGAGACCGAAAATCTCCTGGGCGATAAAGGTTTCGGAAAGGCGCGGATATCCCTTGAGAACCAGCGCGATCTTCGGTGTCTCAGCTTGTCCCATGGACCTCGCCTCGATCAGGCAGTCTGCCGAAGCGACGCGTTGGCCGAACGACGATTACGAACCGGAAGCCAGGGCCGAACCCGCGTCGCGATCGCATCGAGACCGCCGAGAAATGCGCTCATATCAATGTCGGGATTCGGCCGCCACGACGGCAGCGTCGCAAGCTCGGCGGCCATCGTATCGGGCGCCCGTTTGCCATCGTCGGCAAGCACGCGAACCAGGCCAAGGGCCTCTGCCCGTCGGGCGCGGAGCAGTTGCTCGCGCCTCGGCCGCGTGCGTGGCACGATCAAGGCCGGTTTGCCGAAGGAGAGAATTTCGCAAAAGGTATTGTAGCCTCCCATCGCAACCACGCCGATGGCACGGTCAACAAGCCGCTCGAAACGAGCTTCGAAGGTGATCGCATGCACCCTATCGAGGTTGGCTGCCCGCTCATGAAACGCTTGGCGCCGCTCGCGGTTCATAAAGGGGCCGAAGACTAAAAGCGCGGGATGCGGCAAATCCGATCGGCACTCATAGGCGCTCAGCACCCAATCGATGAGGTCTTCACCATCGCCACCACCACCTGTGGTCACGAGGAGATAAGGCTCGCTTGGCAATTCGTTCTCGCTCGCATCCGGCGGCGCTTTGGGGACATCCCTGCGGAGGTAACCGGTAAACGCCATCTTGTCGGCGATCGGATCCATGCCGGAGAGTTCATTTAACGGATTGAAGATCTCCGGAAGGCCATAAATCCAGATCTCGTCATAGAGGTCACGAAGGGCGGGATGGACATTCTTGCGTCGCCATTCCTGCTCCAAAAGCTCCGGTTCATCCATGACATCACGCAGGCCAAGAACGAGCCGCGTTCCGCGATCCTTCAGCATCTCCAGTGTGTCTTCGACCTCCCCCCGAAGGCCGAGTGGCTCCTTGTCGACCAGGAAGAGATGGGGATCAAAGATCTCCGCTGTATGTTGAATGATCGAGCTGCGCATGGCCAAGGTTTGCTCAATGTCGAGATGGAGACTGAGCGGCGTATAATTGCCGTTCCTGAGCTTGATCACACCGGGGATGCGGACGAAATCGACACGCGCCTTAAAGTCAAAACTGCCGATGATCGGCGAGCCTGACAGGATCAAAATAGAGAGTTGGCGATAGCGCTCGACCAAGTGATGGGCAATCGCTCGGCAGCGACGCAAATGGCCTAAGCCAAAGCTGTCATGACTATAGATGAGAAGACGCGCGGCAGAACTCATTCAGACGGGCAACGATTCGTTGGTGATGTTGACGCGACATTGACAATGAAACGTGACCCGCACAAGGCGATTTCGCGTCATCGATGAATGAAGTGATCGATCGTGTGCGGATTTCAACGCAATCGTGGCTTTTAACCGCTTCGAATGTAAGGCCTTTTTTTCTCCTTTCGCACGCCTCGCGAGGGCAAGACGAATGATCATTCTCGCGATGGTAGATTTTCGCCAAAAGGCGGCACTGTCCGCCGCTCTTTCAAGGCCCATATCGCCATTTCCACGCGCCGTGCGTCCGGCACGCCCCAAAAACCGATCGGTCGATCACTCACACGCCGTTTCGCTCGTGGATGGTGCTGATCGCGACGTTTTCCGTGTTCTTCATGTCGAAAGATGATATCGCCTGTGCCATCCCGATAGTCGCGCCGCTCAACCACATCGATATCATCGGGGCCATAGCTGGTGACACGTCGCCTTGGCCAAGTCTGGACGATGAGAAGGCGTCGGTCGGACATGGCATACACGGTGTAACGGGTGACGAGAGGCCAAAACCACGGCAGCACAGCCAGCAGCAAGGCGGCAAGCAGGAACGGTAGTCCCAACATGAGGAGCGACAGAGATGCGCTCGCCGCTTTCATCATCCAAACGATGGCAAGCAACAGGAGCAACCAACCGAGAACGCCGAGGGGCAAAACACGTCGACGGGAACCGCTCGGCGATGACATATCGGCCCAGATCAAGCGTTCTCCCTCCGCCATCTCGGCCTCTGCCAGCGCCAATGACCGTGCCGCGCTATCGCTCATCGGGCGGTTGGGGGACGCGGCTTGTCCCTGATCGGCCTCAACCGTCTTGCCATACGACATTTTTGTGACTTTGGTCATTGTGGATTGGCGTTGTCATATCAAATAGTGCCCAATACCAGGAAAATGGGCTACACCTGCTGCAAAGGCTATCCCATCTCTCAATGTTTTGAGATGGCCTAGCGGGGCTTCTTCGGATCGGGCGATGGATCGCAGCATTTTCAGTTATATTTTGCGCCACAGCAAGGTGCAGCAGCTGGCGATTCTGGCACTGACAGCTCTGTCCTTTCCGTTCCTCTATGCCAGCCTCGATCTTCCGAAAACCATCATCAACGACGCCATGTCGAACAGCCGTGGCGGCACGGTTTTTGGCGTTCAACTGGATCAGGTGAATTATCTGTTTGCGCTTTGTGGCATCTTTTTGGTGCTGGTCCTTATCAACGGCGGCTTCAAATACGTCATCAATGTCTATAAGGGCGTCGTCGGCGAGCGCATGCTGCGGCGTCTTCGCTACGAACTCTATTCACGCATAATGCGCTTTCCGCTGCCGCATTTTCGCCGTGTGTCGCAAGGCGAGCTCGTGCAAATGATCACGGCCGAGGTTGAACCCCTTGGCGGCTTCATCGCTCAAGCTTACGCGCTTCCAGCGTTCCAGGGCGGCACGCTCGTCACCATCCTCGCTTTTATGTTCGCGCAGGATCCCGTTCTTGGGCTGGCAGCCATCATCCTTTATCCCTTGCAGATTTGGATCATTCCGAAGCTTCAACGCCAGGTCAACCAGCTCGGGAAGGCCCGGGTCCGACAAGTCCGAAAGCTTGCTGAGCGCATCGGTGAGACGGCGCAAGGCGTGCGCGACATCCGGGCCAATGACACCACGCAATACGAGCGCGCGCGCTTCGGCAAGGAACTTGGTGTCGTCTTCGACATCCGCTTCAACATCTATAAGAAAAAGTTCTTTATCAAATTCCTGAATAACTTCCTGGCCCAGCTCGCGCCGTTTTTCTTCTATTCGATCGGTGGTTATCTGGTCATCCAAGGCGATCTGACCCTCGGCGCACTGGTCGCTGTCATCGGCGCTCACGAAAAGCTCTATGCGCCTTGGAAGGAGCTGCTCAGCTACTACCAGCTGATGTCGGATGCACGCATCAAATATGAGCAGGTGGTGATACAGTTCGATCCAAGCGGTGTGCGCGACGAGGCGCTGCAAATCGCCGATCCCGGTGATCCGCTTATGGTCAAGGGAACGTCGCTTCAGGCGATCAACCTAACCGTGACAACGGATGACGGTGTCTCGACGCTCGACAGCGCGCATTTTAGTATCGATCTGCCGAAGCGCGTGGCCATTGTCGGCCCAACCGGTGCGGGCAAAGCCGATCTCACGATGGTGCTCGCCAATCTGTTGACACCCGATTCGGGCCGCGTGCTGATCGGCGATCAAGAAGTCGGCAAACTCGCCGAGAGTGTGACCGGACGGCAGATTACCTATGTTGGTTATCCCGCCCAGATTTTCTCCGGCACGATTGCAGAAAATCTCGCCTTCGGTCTCAAGAACCGGCCCCTTAAAGATCCGAGCCTGGAAGGCTCTGCCGTCGAGCTGAAGAAGAAAGAACGGCTCGAGGCGAAGCGCGCCGGCCATCACGAATTCGATGCCGATGCCGACTGGATCAACTATTCGACTGTCGGGATCGAATCCATCGACGGGCTTTTGCCCGCAGCGGAAGAGGTCTTGTTGACCGTGGGGCTCGATCGAGACGTGTATGTCATGGGCCTTCGCGGCACCGTGGACCCTGAGACCCAACCGGACGTCGCTCAAGCCATCTTGAAAGCGCGGCACGCCATGGGCGAACGCCTCGCAAGCGAGGCAAAACTCGGCCGCCTTGTCGAGGTCTTTGATCCCAATGGCTACAACACCAACGCGACTCTCGCCGAAAATCTCCTGTTTGGGGCGCCGATCGGTGATGCGTTTCAAATCGAGCAGCTTGCCGCCCAGTCTTATGTGCAGGAGGTTCTTCGGGAATCCGAGCTCATCGGCACCCTTGTCGACGTCGGATATCGCCTCGCAAGCACGATGGTCGAGTTGTTTGCCGATTTACCGCCCGATCACGACTACTTCCGACAATACAGCTTTATCAGCGCCGAGGATCTGCCCGACTACAAGACGCTGATTGGCAAAGTTAAAGGTAATGATCTGAGCACGCTTTCCGAAGCGGAACGTCAAAGCCTTCTGGCACTGACCTTCAAACTGATACCGGCTCGACACCGGCTTGGCCTGGTCGACGATACGCTCCAAGCGCGCATCGTCGAAGCGCGGCACCGATTTAGGGAGAACCTCCCCGAAGACCTGGCGAATGCCGTCACCTTCTTTGATCCCGAAGGCTATAACACCGGTGCGACCATCCAGGACAACATTCTGTTCGGCAAAATCGCCTTCGGCCAGGCGCAAGCCAAGGAAAGGATCGGCGACCTGATCGAGGAAGTGCTCGCTGATCTGGATCTACGCGGCCAGGTGATCGAGGCAGGCCTTCAGGCCGACGTCGGCGTCGGCGGCTCGAGGCTTTCGCTTGCCCAGCGGCAAAAGCTTGCCCTCGCTCGAGCCCTGCTGAAACGCCCGGATATCCTCATTCTAGACGATCCGGCAAGCGCCCTCGACCCGAACGAGCAGGTGGCCTTGATTGCGGCCCTCATAAAAGCCTTTGACGGCAGAACCTTGATCTGGTCGCTTAATAGAAGCGATCTCGCTCAGCGCTTCGATCATGTTCTGGTCATGCGTCAGGGGCAAATTGTCGAACAGGGAGCCTATGACGAGCTCAATCACGATGGCAGTGCCTTGCATGCCATGGTCGCTGCGGAATAGGGCGGGCTAAAGAAAACGGGAAGGGACCTGGAGATGTCACTCACCGAAGATATGGAGATCCTGCGCGGCATCCCGCTCTTCGCTAAGATCGAACCTGCAAAGCTCAAACTGCTGGCGTTCACCAGTGAGCGTTTGAGCTTCATGGCTGGCGATGAAGTCTGCCGCGAGGGCGATCATGGCGATGCCGCTTATATCATCTTGAAAGGCGAGGCTGCGGTTTCCGTCGCCACGGATAATGGCCCGCTGACGGTGGCCACGCTTAGCAAAAATGACATCATCGGTGAGATCGCCGTTCTTTGCGACGTGCCAAGAACGGCAACCGTTGCCGCGAAAACCGACCTCGAAACCCTGAGGGTCGCCAAGGACAATTTCTTCCAGCTGGTCCACCAGTTCCCGCAAATCGGGGTTCAGGTGATGCACGAACTCGCCGAACGCCTCCACCAAACAACGCAGGATCTGACCCAAGCCAAGGCTAAATTGGCATCGGTCAACGGATGACCAAATTCGCCGCCGCTCATCGGCTTATCATCACATCCCGCGGTCCACGTTAAGCGGCGCTGACCTCGCCCACCGCCATGATCGCCCGACGGTCGGGCGTCCTGGCCGTCCGACTCGTCGGGCGCTCCCGCCTTGACGACACCTCGGCGAAATTTGCCCCAAGTGCTCGTGACGTTGGATAGGCCTGTCACAAACACTCAAATCTATGCTAGAAACCCCCGTCACATGCGCTGGTGAGGCTGGACCAGAGGCGGACAGCTCTTGTTAGCTGCCGAAGCCTACTCCCCATTCCCAACCAGCGGAAAGTTCTCGATGAACGCGGATTGCCCCCCGATCGACATGCGCTGCCTCGCCAGTTCGACGCCCGCAGCTCTCCTTGGCCTTGGAACCGCCGTACCGCCCCATCGGCTCGATCAACGGGAGATCGCGACGATCGCCCGCGCGCTCTTCGCCAAACGCTATCCCGACTTCGAGCGGCTGATCTCGGTTTTCTATACCGCCGGAATCGCAAGTCGCCACATCGTTCAGCCGCCCGAATGGTATATGGAAGAGCGGCACTGGCCGGATCGCATGTCGGCCTATGTCGAGGGGGCTGAAGCGTTGTTCGTCGAGGCTGCCGAAAAGGCCCTCGCCTCGGCAGGGCTCCGTGCCGATCAAGTGGATACCATTGTTACCGTGTCCTCGACCGGAATTGCGACGCCCAGCCTCGAGGCTCGGGTCGCCGGCAGCATGGGCTTTCGTGCCAACGTCTCACGCGTGCCCGTCTTCGGGCTCGGTTGTGCCGGCGGCGCGGCTGGCTTATCGATTGCCGGAAGGCTCGCTGAAGCGCGCCCGGGCAGCCATGTGCTCATGGTCGCTATCGAGATTTGCTCGGTTGCCTTTCGCCTGGATGAGCTCAACAAAGCCAATGTGGTCGCAACAGCACTCTTCGCCGATGGCGCTGCTGCCGCTGTCCTCTCAGCCGGCCAAGAAGGCGTTTGCCAGATCGAGGGCGCGGGTGAACATACCTGGCCCGACACCTTGAACATCATGGGCTGGGACATCGATCCCGAAGGCTTGGGCGTTATTTTTGATCGAGATATTCCTCCCTTCGCGGCACGCCACCTTGGTCCGGCAATGACCACGCTCCTGGAGCGCATGGGCCTCACCGTTGACGATATCGGCCGTTTTTGCTGCCATCCCGGCGGTAGCAAGGTGCTACAGGCGCTTGAGGAAACCCTCGCTTTAGAACGCCGTTCCCTCGATCATGAGCGCGCTGTCCTTGCCGACTACGGCAATATGTCGTCGCCCACCGTTCTGTTCGTGCTGGAGCGCCTGATCAAGGCTGGCCTTCCCGAACGAACGGCGCTGACCGCGCTCGGCCCTGGCTTCTCGACCCACTGCGTTTCCTTGAAGAGAGCGGCATGACTCTGGCCATGATCATTCTCGCTCTGGTGACGCTGCAAAGGCTCGCCGAGCTTTGGATTGCCCAGCGCAACACGGCATGGCTGCTCGAACGCGGCGCCCGGGAGGCAGCGCCTCAGCATTATCCCTTGATTGTCATCCTACACGGGGCATGGCTGATCGGCCTTTGGATTCTTGCGTATGATCGGGAACCAGTTTTGCCACTGCTTGCCGTGTTTTTATTGCTGCAGGCAGCCCGTGTCTGGGTCTTAGCGACGCTCGGGCGTCGCTGGACCACGCGTATCATCGTTCTTCCCGACGCCCCGCTGGTCAAAAACGGTCCGTTTCGGTTCGTGTCACATCCGAACTATTGTGTGGTGGTCGCTGAGATTCTCATCTTGCCGCTCACCTTTGGCCTTGTCGGGTTTGCGATCGTCTTTTCCATCCTGAACGCCTTAGTGCTTGCCGTCCGGATCCGCGCGGAGAACGAGGCGCTTGCGATCTTATGATCGACCAGGAGAGGGCAAGCTTTGGCACGTGGCTGGGTTTTATCGCCATGTGTGCCGGCATGTTCATGGCGATCCTCGACATTCAGGTCGTGGTCACCTCGCTCCCAACCATTCAAGCGGCGCTTGGCGTCGACAAGAGCCTGATCAGTTGGGTGCAGACAGCCTATCTGGTCGCCGAGGTGATTGCGATTCCGCTGACCGGTTTTTTGACCGGTGTTTTCGGCATGCGCCGACTCTTCGTCGGCGCGCTCGGCATCTTCACGCTCGCCTCGGCGGCATGCGCGATGAGTACCAGCTTCGACATGTTGATTGCGGCACGCGTTGTTCAGGGATTTGCCGGTGGCATGCTCATCCCGCTGGTCTTCTCCGCGGTCTTTCTCCTGTTTCCCGCACGCCAGCAAGCCATCGCGACAACGATCGGTGGAGTCCTTGCCGTTCTGGCACCAACGGTCGGCCCTATTGTCGGCGGCTGGATAACTGAAACCTATAGCTGGCCCTGGCTGTTTTTGATCAATCTCCTGCCGGGCGGGTTATCGTTGCTCGTCATCGCCACATGCTTGCCGGTTGATCGACCGGTTTTAGGGGGCTTGAAATCGCTGGATTGGGTTTCTCTTGCCCTGTTGGCCCTTGCACTAGCGGCCCTCGAAATCGGCCTAAAGGAAGCGCCGGATCGCGGTTGGCTCTCCGGCCTGGTCATGGGACTGCTGATGATCGCTGCGCTGAGCAGCGTGGCCTTCGTCCGCCGAGTCTGGGAAGCTGACATTCCGCTGGTTGACCTCAAGAGCCTAAGGGATCGCCAGTTCGCCATTGGCTGCTTCTTGAGCTTCGTCTTCGGCATCGGGCTGTTTGGCTCGGTTTATTTGATGCCTGTCTTTTTAGGCTTTGTCAGAGATCACGGCGCCTTCACGATCGGTCAGATCATGCTGGTCACAGGCGCGGCGCAACTCGTCGCAGCCCCGATCGCCGTGCAGCTGGAACGCCGCATGGATGCGCGTGTCCTGACGGCCTGCGGTTTCTTGTTGTTCGCCCTAGGCATCGGTCTGAGCGCGCTGCAAACGCGGGAGACCGATTTCGAGGAGATGTTCTGGCCGCAGGTTCTACGCGGCACCGCGATCATGTTCTGCCTTCTGCCGCCGACCCGACTTGCGCTCGGCCACCTGGCTAAGGACAAGGTCGCCCATGGCAGCGGCCTCTTCAACCTGATGCGTAATCTCGGCGGCGCCATCGGGCTCGCTCTTATCGATACCGTGATCTACGGACGCGCCCCGATCCATGGAGAGGCCCTCGCCGATCGCCTGAAGCAAGGCGACATTGATGCTGGGCGCATCGTCGGCCTCCCCGACGGGCTCTTGAAAGGCGAGCCGATCGGTGACATTTCCGCGTCGATGGAAGCCTTTGTCCGTCCGTTGATCGAGAAGGCAGCTTTGGTTCAGGCGATCAACGACGCCTGGGCGCTGCTGGCCGTGATCACGCTATTGAGCCTTTCGGCCTTGTTCTTCCTGCCGAAAGACATCGCCCTGTCGGTTGACGAGGCATCGGACGGCGATCTCAAACGAGCGGCGTGATCGGCGCCATGATTAGCGACTGGGGTTGGCGACCGGATCGTTGGATTGCTGGCCGGAGAGCCAGCTTCGGCGTTGAGTTGCGGCACGGCTTGTGGGATGACATAGACCCAGAGGCTTAAGGCCAGCAATCCAAGACAAGTTTTTCGATGGGGGCTACGATGTCTGAACTTTTCCCGGTTCCGGAAGCGGTTGCGAAGGCCGCCCATGCCGACAATGAACGCTATCTCGAGATGTATAAGCGCTCGATCGATGATCCTGAAGCGTTCTGGGCGGACCAGGCGAAGCGCTTGGATTGGGTGACCTTCCCGACCAAAATCAAGGATGTTGACTATGC
>JANQPX010000007.1 GCA_028285265.1 Geminicoccaceae bacterium | reverse complement strand
TTGCCACCCGCTACGACAGAAAGGCCATCAACTTCCTCGCTGCCATTAAACTCGTCGCGGTAAGGATGTGGCTCAAATCTTATGAGTCCACACTCTAATACCAATCCTCTGTTCGCTCTTCAGCTAGGTCATCGATAGCATCGAGGCATTTCCAAGCATCTCAGTCGAAATCGCCGCTCGTGCGTTCAAACCGCAAGCTCCAGCCGCGCGTTAGTCGCGCCATCTATCAACGCTTCAAATTTGAACGCCTCGACGACTGCCGTCTTACCGCGCAGTTGCACTTCGCCGAGCGAAAGAAATTGATGACGCTCGTCCGTATTCATCGCCACGTCGCGGCTGACGATCCCCTGCACGCCCAGCTCCTTCGCAGCACGCTCCAGTCGTGCGGCCGTATTCACGACGTCGCCAAGCGCGGTGTAGCCGAAACGATGGCGGGCGCCAACATTGCCGACGAAGGCGTAGCCGCGGTGAAGCGCTAAGCGTGTTTGCAGCGGTAGCTTGCCTGCAGTCAGCCGCTCGCGATTGAAGACCTCCAAACGCCGCATGATGTCGAGAACCGCGTCGCAGGCGTGACTTGTATGTTCAGGATCATCATTGGGTGCGCCCCAAAATGCCATAACCGCATCACCAATGAACTTGTCCAGTGTCCCTCCATGCTCCGCGATCGTCTCCGCAATGATGTCAAAATAGTCGGCGAGGCCGTTGATCATCTGTTCGTGCTGTTCGGTCTCGGTGAGCCGGGTAAAACCTTCGATGTCAGTGAACAACACGGTGATCTCGCGCCGCATGCCGCCCAGCTCGAGTGGCTGCCGAAGGTCAAGAAGGCTGCGCACGAGGTCGCCGGGCACGTAGCGGGTGAAGCTTGAAAGCGCCGTCTGCATCATAGTGACGGACGTATTCAGCGTCTGAATCTCAGCAAGAGCTGAAGGCTTTGAGGGCAGAGGCGTCATCAGATCGAGACGTGAGATCGCGTTCATGGTCTCGGCCGCTCGTTGAATGGGACGGGCGACCGCTCTGGCGATCAGAACGCCGACGACAACGACCGCCAACGTCATGGCGGCGACAATCCAGAGGGTGGACCTCTTAACTGCCTCTGCCGCGTCGGTAAAATCCGACAAGGGAGCGCCTATGAAGAGATCCGCGTTGAGATCAAACTGATCCGAAAGCGCCAGTCGCCTGCCGAGAATCGTCTCGCCGCCGACGATGACCTGAATGGTTTCCGCTTCGCTGCCAGCGAAGGCCTCGAAAAGCCGGACATCACGTTTGTCTTCCCGTCTAACTTCGAACAAAGTCGGTCCGGACAAGTCCATGTCATTATCCAACGTCTGCATGCCCAGCGCCGGGTGAGCGATCAGTTCACCGTTTCGCTGGGCGATGAAGACGAAGCTATTCGGCGTGACGTCGATCTCTCGGACGAAACCGGTCAGATCGTCCAGCTGGATGTCAATACCGAGCACGGCAGCTAGATTCCCATTGCCGTCGCGCAGGGCAGCCGTCAGGGTGATGCCAAAGCTGTCAGTCAGAAAACGATAGAGCCCGGTCCAGATCGGCTTTCGATGGTTATGGGCGATCTGATACCAGGGGCGCTTTCGAGGATCGTAGCCAAAAGTGGGAACGTCGACAGTTTGCCACAAGCCGTCGACTTCATAACTCCAAACGTCTATGGCCGCGGGGTCGGCGGCGTTGTGGCTCATACGCAGATAGGGTGACGCCAATTCGGACGACAACCCGGCGAGGGATAAGAGTTCAGGCGAATTCTGCGTCAGACTAGCAATCGAACCATCGGGATAGCCGAGATAGACTGCTGAAATATGCGGATGGAGCCCTCTAACGATGTCCATGCCTTCCAAAAAACGGTCAAATTGCGCTTGCCGGCCTTCCCTGCCCGCCGATCCGAGATGACTCGGTGCCCGATCCAGCACTTGGCGCGCAATGACGCGCGCAGGCTCTAGGAGCCGTTCAGCCTTAGTCGCGATCGCTTCGGCCGAATCGGTCATCCGGTGGAGTGCCTCTTCCTTCGCATAATTTGTGAAGGCGACATTGTGCAGGACGAAGACGCCGAGGATACCGACCAGGACCAACGCGCTGATGGCGATCACCAGCAGGATACGAAGGTTGAACGTCTTGCCAGCGCCCTCCGACATCGGTTTGAGTTCCAGGCTCATGGTAGGCCCTCGCTTTGAATCCAGGTTCGAAGCCTATCCAGCATTTCCCGAAAGTAAGCGTTAGTAACGGTTACATACTCTTCGGCATCCACGGACGATGACACACTCAGCCAAAGATGATCGATCGGAGAGGAAACCGATGCCGAAGATTGATGCCAAGGCAACGAAACGTGGGTTCTTGATCACAGGGCTTGCGTTTCCGATGGGATTGGTAGGTGCTGGCTTCTCAGCCCCAACGGTTGCCGCGAGTGACGGCGATCCGGGTACATTCGTTCAATCCCTTGGGCAACAAGCTATTGCACTGCTCGCAGACGATACCCTGGCTCCGATCGATCGCCAGCATGCGTTCCGCGAGCTTTTGACTGATCGCTTCGACATGACTTCAATCGGCCGTCTCGTGATGGGGCGGCATTGGCGGCAGATGACGGAAGCGCAAAGGAAGCTTTTCGGTCCACTGTTCGAAGACTTCGTGGTCACCACCTACAGCCGCCGTCTTAGCGCCTATAGCGGCGAGGCGTTGAAGGTCGGCCACACGCGCAATGCCGGCAAGACCCTCATCGCCGTTGGCAGCGAGGTCGCGCGCGCACGCGGGCAGTCGGTCAACGTCGACTGGATGCTCCGCCGCAACAAGGGACGTTGGTATGTCATCGACGTGGTGATCGAAGGAGTCAGCATGGTCATTACCCAGCGATCGGAATTCACCACGGTCATCAGCCAGCGGGGCGGCGTTGACGGTTTGATCGAAACGCTGCGGGTCAGGATCGATGTCGCGAACGCCGATGAGCCCGAGGCATGGCTCGACTAGGCGAGCCCCACGTACGACGACGTTACTTACCGTTAGAAACATCAAAGCAGCCGTCCTACGGCACACTCTAACGAACAGATAAGCAAGGAACGACGGCATGCCGTTGATGCTCGGAGGAAAAGGCGATGTCCGCAATCAGAACCATTCTGAATAGGATTTGGGCCGGAACGCGTTTGTTCACCATCGCCGTGAGCTTGTTGGTCTCCGTTTTGCTCGCCGCGTGCGAGGAACCGGTGGCCGTCGACAAGAACGTCGTGCGCACGATCAAGTGGCAGACGCTGAGCGAACCGGCCGCTGCGCAGCAGCGTAAGATTTCCGGTCTGGTGAATCCGATCGACTACAGCCATGTCGGCTTTGAGGTCAGCGGCCAGGTCATGACCGTCGAGGTGGACGTTGGCGACCGGGTCGATATCGGCGACGTGCTCGCGACAATGGATCGCGAGCCCTATCAACTCGCAGTCTTCGCGGCCGAAGCCGAGCTCGGCGAAGCCGAAGCGCGGCTGCAGAATGCAGAGCAGAACTATGGACGCCAGGAACGCCTATACAACGACGGTTGGGTGGCTCTCGCCGCGCTGGACACGGCCACCACCGGCCGCAATGCAGCGGAGCAGCAGGTCGAGGCGCTCAGGGCCCAGGTCAATTTGGCCAAGCGCAATCTCGCCAAAACCAGGCTGGTCGCACCCTACAGCGGCACGATCTCAAAGCGCACCATCGAGCCTTACGAGGAGGTTGGCGCCGGCCAGGTTCTGTTGGAGATCGACGGCGAAAACGGTCTTGAGGTCACATTGCATGCACCCAACAGTTTGGTAAGCCGGATTGACGAGGGGCAAAGCGTCGACGTGCTGTTTCCGTCGATTGGGGAGCTAACGCTGCCGGGCGAGATCACCCAAATCGGAACGCGCGCCGCAACGGCGAATGCCTTTCCCATCAAAGTAGCACTTAAGGATCACCATAGTGCGGTGCGGCCGGGCATCACAGCAGAGGTCGCCTTTAGCTACGAGAACCACAAGCGAGCCGAAGGCTTCATGGTGCCGACCTCGGCGATCCTATCCGGCAGCGACCATGAGCATTTCGTCTTCGTGTACGACGAGACAACGTCAACCTTGTCAAGGCGATCCGTGGAACTAGTGGAGCTGCGCGACAATGCCGTGCAGATCGATGGTGATGCAATCGACGCGGGTTTGATCATCGCGACTGCTGGAGTGCCGTTCTTCCAGGACGGGCTCGAGGTCAAACTGATGGGAAAAGAGCTGCGCTAGCTGCCTACACAATAATTTTCAGGGAATGAACTGATGAACCTCACCGGCTTCGCTCTCAATAACGCCCGCCTGACCATGCTCATCACAGTCATTCTCATGGTCGCTGGAATTGCCCTCTTCTTCAATTTTCCAAGTAAGGAGGATCCCGAGGTCACGGTTCGTGAAGCAGTGGTCATGGCCGCCTTTCCTGGCATGTCGACCGCTAGGGTGGAAGATCTGATCACGCGCAAGCTCGAAAAAGAGATTCGGCGCATCCCCGAGGTCAAGAAGATCACGGCAAGTTCCAAGACTGGCCTCTCGGTCATTCATGTGACGATCTACGACCGCTTCTTCGTACTCGAGCCGATCTGGCAAGATCTGCGGAACAAAATGAACGCGGTTCGCGCAGAGCTGCCGGACGGTACGTTCGGTCCGGTCGTCAACAGTGACTTCGGTGATGTCTCAATCGCCACTATCGCGCTGACATCCGAGGGCTTCTCGCTGGCTGAGATGCATGAAGTCGCCAAGCGCCTCCGCGATTCTTACTACACCGTCCAGGGCGTAGAGAAAGTCACGCTGCACGGCATCCAGGAAGAGCGAATCTTCCTGGAGACCACCAACGCCAAGCTTGCTGGCTACGGTCTTACGCCGGATCAGCTGATCGACACGATGCGGGCGCAGAACATCATCCTCCCCGGCGGCAAGGTCAACACGGGCGGGCCTGAGATCGTTATCGAACCATCGGGCAACTTCCAGGATATCGACGATATCGCCAACACGGTCATAGCGATCCCGGCGTCAAACGATGTCGCCTATCTCCGGGACGTTGTCCGTATCTCCCGTGACTATGTCGACCCGCCTGAGAGCCTCGCTTATCACAACGGGAAGCCCGCGCTCGTGCTGTCCATCGCCATGCAGGACGGCGAGAATGTACTAAAGGTTGGCCCGCGACTGATGAAGCGCTCGCAAGAGCTGGAAGAGGCCTTACCTTGGGGCTACGAACTCGATTTTGCCACCTATCAGGCGACCTATGTTGCTGAATCGATCAGTTCCGTCACCAACAATGTCTACCAGACCCTTGGTATCGTGTTGGTCATGGTCATGCTGTTTTTGGGATGGCGCACGGGTCTGATCGTAGGCTCGATCGTGCCGCTCACCATGCTGGTCTCGATCGTGTTTATGCGCCTTTTGGACATTGAATTCGAGCGAGTAAGCCTCGCAACCATGATCATCGCGCTTGGACTTTTGGTGGACAACGGTGTGGTCATCGCTGAAGACATCGGCCGGCGCCTCGCCGAAGGTGCGAAGCGCATGGAGGCTGCGATCGCGACAGGCAAGCAGCTCGCCATGCCGCTCCTAAGCTCGTCTTTCACCACCATCCTCGCCTTCATGCCCCTGATGCTAAGCAAGAACTCGGCGGGCGAGTATCTCAGCTCCATGACGCTGGTGATCGTCATCGCGCTGATGAGTTCATGGGTGCTCGCGATGTGCGTCACGCCGCTTCTCTGCTGCTGGTTTATGGGCAAGCCGAAGAAGACTCCGGAAGAGACGAAGGCGGTTTTCGACAATCGCTTCTACACCTTCTACAAAGGCCTGCTCGGCGTCATACTTCGCCTTCGCGTGCCCTTCGTGATCACCATGTTCGCCGGCCTGGTTGGAGCCGTCTGGCTGATTGGACAGGTGCCGCAGCAATTCTTCCCGAACAGTGCTCGAAATCAGTTTTTCGTCTATCTCGATCTCCCCGCCGGCCACAGCATCAAGTCGACCGACCAGACGGTTCGCGAGGTCGCGGGCTGGCTGAACGATCCGGAGGCGAACCCGGAAGTCGTCTCGCACGTCGCCTATGTCGGCGATGGCGGCCCCCGCTTCTTCGTGCCGCTCTCGCCACGCGATCCGGCACCCCACGGAGCCTTCATGCTGGTCACAGTGGAGAACAGCGAAGCGGTCGACGTGGTGCTGGAGCGGATGCGCCGGCATCTGTCCGAGAATCACAGCGAGGCCTTCGCACGTCTCAAAAAGTTCTTCCTCGGCAATTCCGAGACCGGGCTGATGGAAGTAAGGATCAGCGGACCGGACGCTGAAACGCTCTACCAGTTCGGCGAACAGGCTGCTGATGCACTCCGTGCCATCCCCGGCATCCTCGACGTGCATAACGACTGGGAGAATCGCGTCACCAAGTTAGTGGTCGCAATCGATCAAGCACGGGCGCAGCGAGCCGGTGTCACATCGGCGGAGATCGCCAACGCGCTCAACGCTTACTTCAACGGCGAAACGATCACCGACTTTCGCGAGAGTGACAAAGTGATTCCGTTGGTGCTGCGGGCCTCAGAGGACGAGCGCAACAATCTCGATCGCGTACGAACCATCAATATCTACTCCAGCTCGCGCGGTACCAACGTTCCATTGATCCAGGTTGCTGACATCATCGATCAGACTCAGTTCAGTCGGATCGATCGGCGCAATCTCGAGCGCACCGTCACCATCAGCGCCAAGCATAGCTGGCTGCAAGCCGAAGAGATCCAGAATGCCTTGTTGCCCGCTATGCAGGCGATCGAGGCCGAGATGCCCGCCGGCTTGTCCTGGGAATGGGGCGGAGAGACGGCGGATGCCGAGGAGGCTCAAATAGCCCTCGGCGAGTTCATCCCGCACTGCATTGCCGCGATGATCATCCTTCTGGTCTGGCAGTTCAATAGCTTTGCCAAGCCGCTGATCATCTTCATTACGATCCCACTGTCATTCATCGGTGCTGCGATCGGGCTTAACCTCGCCAATACCTATTTCGGTTTCATGGCAATCTTGGGCTTCCTCAGTCTCGCAGGGATCATCATCAATAACGCGATCGTCTTAATTGATCAGATCAACGTCGAACTGGAAGATGGCGCAACACCCTATCAAGCACTCATCAATGCATCCGTGAGCCGGTTCCAGCCGGTGATGCTCACGACCTTGACCACGATCCTTGGCCTCGTTCCCTTGATGATGCCGCCCGATCCCCTGTTCTACGCCATGGCCATCGTTATCGCATCAGGTCTGGCGCTGGGCACCATCCTGACTCTGTTCGCCGTCCCAGTCCTCTACTCTCTCTTCTTCCGGGTCGACGTCTCGAAGCAAGGTGCGCAGAAGGCTGCGGACGTTGGTGACACCGAGACAGCCGAAGCGGTGCCGGCGTGATGCCCCGAAAGGACGATGCCTTGCGATCGAAAGCCACATTAAACGACGGCGAGAACGTGAGCTGGAGCAGCATTGTCTACACAATTCTGCTGCTCACACTGATCACCGCAGCCTTGCATATCGACTCACTTCTGATGTCTTTTGCCGTCGTCGCCTCTGCGGCGACGGTGGCAGGCATTGCACACCGATGCTTACCCCAAAGCCCGATTCTGCCCTTGGTGCTCGCCAACGCGATTGGTGTGTATGCTTGCGCCTTCATCTTTGTTGTCGAGATCTTGTTCCCCAACAGCAACAATGTCGCGATATTCTTTTCCTATCTTATCCCTCTCGCAGGCTTCGCAACCGGCCTCGTCGTCAATCGCGATCGCTTGACCGAACCGCAAACGGCAATCGATGGCAAAACGATGATCGACAGAGGCGCAATCTGGAGCGGGCTCTCTATTGCAATAATCGCTTCCAGCCTGGCCGTGCTGCACATCGATGTGTTCGATGACATCCTTCCGACCCCAGCTCTATTGGGTTTCGCCATCGGTCTAAGTGGAGTCACCTATCTCTCCAGCCAGTGCATCGCTGAGGTCATGACCGAGACAGGCGATCTTTTCCGGGACTTCTTCTCGACAATCCGCGGACTCATTCGACCAGCTTATGCTTTCTTCACCTTTTACCTCTTGTTCGTCATCGTCTTCGCAAGTCTTTACAGCATCATCGACAGTATCTCGATCGCGCCGCATTTCTCGATCCAAGGCGAGCTCCGCGATATGCGCTTTCTGGAGGCGATCTATTTCTCCCTTATCACCTTCAGCACAGTCGGCTATGGCGACATTACGCCCGTCAGCCACGCTGCGCGCATCGTCGTGACGATTCAGGTTTTGACAGGCGTGGTTCTAACCCTCTTTGGGTTTTTCGCGATCATGAACTATCGGACGGACAATAAGTGACGAGCTAGAGTAGTCACCAACGCTTTGAGAATGCGCGAATTTGAACTAATTTAGCTCTAGGTGGCTGATCGGGGAGTCAGGCGCCGGCTTACTCATGGGCGACGATTTGACGGGGAATTCAGCACCGATAGGCGAGCACGCCTCACCAGAGGCGGTGCGGGCGCAATTGAATCAGATCGTCAGCAGCCCGGAATTCAGCCAGTCGGAACGCCTACAAAGCTTTCTGACTTATGTCGTTATCGAGACACTTGAAGGACGATCGAGTCGCCTTAAAGGCTACACGCTCGGCATCGAGGTTTTTGGCCGCGAGCAAGATTTCGACCCTGCTATCGACTGCATTGTCCGGGTCGAGGCCGGTCGGCTACGCAGCCGGCTGACTTCCTACTACATGGAACAAGGGCGCGATGATCCGATTCTGATCGAGCTACCCAAAGGCGGCTACACGCCACGCTGGTCAGTTCGTGAACGATCCGCACCGAACAGTGCGCTTGCAACATCGTCCGCAAATGCCGTCGTAGGCGATGATTACGACCCCGTTCTCGATCTGCCGCGCGGCCCCTCAATCGCCGTACTGCCATTTGCTAATCTCTCGAACAATCCTGAACAGGAGCTGTTCGTCGACGCCGTGGTCGAGGAAATCACCACCCAGCTCGCTCGTTTCAAGGAACTCTTTGTCATCGCCCGCACCACTGCCTTTCAATACAAGGGGCAGGCACTCGACGTTCGGAAGATCGGCCGCGAGCTCGGTGTACGGTATCTCCTGGAAGGTAGTATCCGTACTTCGGGATCGCTGCTGCGCGTCACAGCGCAGCTGGTCGAAACCCTGACAGGACGGCATCTTTGGGCTGAGACCTATGATCGCGACCTCAGCGTACAGAATGTCTTCGAGATCCAAGATGACATCGCGCAGCGGGTGGCCGCTTCGATTGCACAGCCTTTCGGCGTTCTCGGTCAGGCCCATCTGACGACCTCGCACCAGCGGCCGACAGAAAACTGGGATGCCTATCAGTGCTACCTGCACTTCTGGGCCTACGTGCACGGCATTGGACCAGATACCCATCTAACGGCCCGCCAAAAGCTCGAGGAAGCGCTCGACGCCGATCCGGCGTGCGCCCCCGCGCTCGCGGCGCTCGGCTATCTGGCGCTCGAAGAGTATCGCTTCGATTGGAACAAGGCCCCCGATCAGGGCGATCCGCTCGATCGTGCCGAGGCGCTCGCGCGCAGGGCTTATGACATCGACAGCACCTGCATGCTCGCACTGCTAACACTCAGCATGATCTGTTATCATCTCGAGCAACCCGAGCGAGCCCGGGAATTTGGCGAACGCGCACTGCAGCTCAATCCCAACGATGCCGAGTTCCTTTGCGAGTACGGTCTGATCCTCAGTCATCTGGGCGACCGCGATCGAGGTATCGCCCTGCTTGAGAAAGCGATGGCCCTCCATCCCCGTTTCAATACGCTCTATTATGTCGTCTTCGCGCTGAACGCCTTACTGGATGGTGACGATGCACAGGCGCTAGCCTATGCCAAGCGGATCGACAAACCCAACATGTATTGGGATCCTCTGTTTCGAGCTGCACTCTTCGGACTGTTGAATAGGACTGCCGAGGCTGAAGACGCTCTCAGTGAGCTCAAAGCGATCTTCCCGAACATTGATCAGGCGCTCGCGCGAGAGTTTGCGAAGTGGCCAATTGATCAACGGATCGTAAAGCGCTTGACTGAAGGCCTTGCAAAAGCAGGGCTTGCAGTCGCCATGCCTGACGGCGAAACACCCTAAAGCTGCGCCCAAACGCGTTGAGGTGTGAGACGCTCATTGAGTGCCGCCAACAACTCGAACGAGATGGCCACTTCCGTCACGCTGACCATATGCAGCTCCGAGCTGGTCCGCCCTCCTGCCGAATCGGATGCTTCGTGGACGAAAAAGCGCCGACCAAGGGGTATCAGGTCAATCAGCCGGACCGTCGCTTGCTCTAAAGCGAGTGATACGATCGCAGTGTGCACGTCGGCATCCGGTTCACCCTCGCGAAACAGAGCGATCAAAACTAGCCGGTTCCCGCACGACGAGTTGTGGATGAACTGAATCTCCAGGGGCGAACAGCCGCGCGAGAGACGATGAACGCTCGGCATCAGAAACCTCACCGTCCGAAGTGAGTAGATGATGCCGTCGAGCGTGGTCTTGCAGTCGCCAAGGATATCAAAGGCGAGGCCATCAGCGGCCAGCTCGGCAGACACAGCCACATCGCACCAGGCAAACGCCATGCCTTTGACCTCGATGATCCGGTCTAGCTTCTTCATACATCCGTCCATGATGTCACTGACCGTCCTGCATCCGCCGCCGATCCGGGAGTTTGTAACGGTAAGTAACATCCATGTTCGTCAGGGCGTCGATAGGCTCAGTTGCAGATGAAGAAGCAACCGCAGAGCCAGCTTTATGGACGAGCAAGTGGCGATACCGACGAGGAAACAGATCATCGCATGCCGCGAATGCGGGACGGTGCATCAAATGCTCCCATTGCCGTCGGGCCGCACCGCCTCATGCACTAACTGCAGCGCCACACTCTATCGTGAGCAGCGAGATAGCATCGAGCGTACCCTTGGCCTGACCTTAGCGGCACTCTGCCTCTTCACGGTCGCTAACCTTCTCCCCTTCATGACCTTGAAGCTAGAAGGCCGCGAGCAGCCGAGCACAATCATGACGGGCGTTCTCGGGCTATATGATGCTGGCATGTGGCCGCTGGCAGTGCTCGTCTTTGCAGCAGCCATTCTGATGCCACTCCTGAAGCTCATCGCCCTCATCTACGTTCTACTGCCACTTCAGATCGGTCAGCGCGCGCCTGGCATGTCGATGCTATTCCGCTGGGTCGAGACCATCCATCCCTGGGCGATGATGGAGGTCTTTCTGCTCGGTGTGATCGTCGCTTACGTCAAGCTCGCCGATCTCGCGACGATTGAGCTCGGCGTCGCCCTCTTTGCTTTCATCGGCGTGATCATTCTGATGATAGCGGCCGATCGCACGCTCGATGCGCGCGAAGTCTGGAACTGGGTTTTGCCGCAGGCGACCGACGACCTCATCGCCGAAATGGGACCAGGCCGGCTGACGAGCTGCCACAGCTGCAATCAGCTCTTCCGCATCAATGACGCTGACCACCCCAAGTGCACGCGTTGCGGCACCGATCTGCACAAGCGAAAACCCAACAGCGTCGCCATGGCCTGGGCCCTGACCGTCGCCGCCTGCATCCTCTACCTCCCCGCCAACACGTTGCCGATCATGACAGTGGTGCATTTCGGCCAAGGCGCACCGTCGACGATCCTAGGCGGCGTCCAGCTCCTGATCCATGCCGGCATGTGGCCAATCGCAGCCCTTGTCTTCTTTGCAAGCGTAGCCGTGCCAGTGATGAAGCTGGTCTGTCTCGCTTACCTGCTTTTGTCGGTGCAACAGCGATCCATATGGCGACCGCGGGATCGTACGCTGCTCTACCGCATCGTCGAAGCCGTCGGTCGATGGTCGATGGTCGACATCTTCATGATCTCGATCCTGGTCGCACTCGTAAGCCTCGGCTCAATCGCAAGGATCGAGCCGGGTGTTGGCGCAATCGCATTCGCCGCCGTGGTCATCCTTACCATGATCGCCGCCTCGGCATTCGACCCGAGGCTTATCTGGGACATCGCTGAGGAGAGAGGTGATGCACGCCAACTCGTCCGTGCTTGATCACGATTTACCGGCACCCACCGAAAGATCCAGACGTGGGATCTCAATCGTCTGGATAATCCCGTTGGTCGCCGCGTTGATCGCCGCCTGGCTCGCATACACGACGCTTGCCGAAAAGGGGCCGACCATCACCATCGAGTTCAAGACCGCACAAGGCCTCGAGGCCGGCAAGACCAAAGTCAAATATAAGGATGTCGAAGTCGGTCATGTGACGGACGTCCGGCTTGCCGACAATCTTTCCCACATCATCGTCACCGCAGAGATGGTTAAAGGTGCCGAACCCTACATGAATGATGGCACACGCTTTTGGATCGTGCGGCCACGCATTGGTGTTGGTGGCATTTCCGGCCTCTCAACCCTGGTCTCCGGGGCCCACGTTGAAGTCGATCCGGGCGAAGGCGACGCGATCGGCACATTCGTCGGCTTAGAAGAGCCGCCTCTGGTGGGATCGGACGTCGCTGGCCGTGAATTCGTGCTGCGAGCCGAAAGGTTGGGCTCGGTGTCCCGTGGCTCGCCGATTCACTATCGCGGTCTCGAAGTTGGCGAGATCCTTGGCATCGAACTCGATGTTGACGGCCAAGGCGTCACTTTCCATGCCTTCGTCGAGGCGCCTTATGACATGCTGGTGTCCGAGCAGACACGCTTTTGGAACGTCAGTGGCATCGACTTCGAGCTAGGCGCCAATGGTGTCAGCCTTTCCACCGGTTCGTTGCAATCCATGCTGATCGGCGGCATCGCCTTCGACACACCGGTAACCGCCGAGGTTAACCGACCGGCCGAGGCCGGCACTGCATTCGCATTGTTCGACAACTTAAAGAGCATCAGCGAAGCGGCGTTCACAGAGACCGTCCCCTATCTCGTGCATTTTGAGGGCTCGGTGCGCGGTCTGCATGTCGGAGCACCCGTCGAATTCCGCGGCATGAAGGTCGGGCAGGTCACTGACATCCGCCTTGTTTACGACACCGAGGCCGACAGTCTCGACATCCCCGTCGTGATAGGGATCGAACCCGAGCGCGTCGGGATTGTTGGGGATGTTGCCTTTGACACGGCAGACGAGCATGCCGTCATGGCGCATCTGATCGAACAGGGCCTGCGCGCGCAGCTCGCGTCCGGGAGTCTGCTCACCGGCGAGTTGTTGGTTTCTCTCGACTTTCATGATGATCAGACCGTAGCGGCACTCAACTACGACCAGCATCACCCGGAAATCCCGACAGTTCCTTCCGACCTCGAAGGCTTAACGCGGTCCGTCTCCGACGTGGTCAACCAGATCGCTGCACTGCCGATCGAAGACATCGGCGCCGACATCAAGCACATCCTAGAGAGTGTCGATGCGCTGGTGTCCTCACCTGAAACGCAGCAGTCTCCGACATCCTTGAAAGGCGCTCTCGACGATGTCCGCGATCTGATCGCCAAAGTCGACGGTCAGACCGGACCATTGATGGCAGCACTTCTGAACGCGCTCGAAAGTGCTGATCTCACGCTCAATCAGGCGACCGCGACGCTCACCTCGGCCGAAAATATGGTCGGCGAGGGTTCGCAGGTTCGCTTCGGGCTCGATAACACGCTCACCGAGATCTCAGGTGCTGCTCGCTCGATCCGAATTTTCGCTGACTATCTCGAACGCCATCCAGAAGCCCTCATTCGCGGCAAGTGACAGGGAGACGCACAATGACCTCGATGACGACACATCTCAAAACTGGGCTGGCGGCGCTTGCAATGATGACCCTGATCGGCTGCTCAGCAAGCCAGCCGACCCAGTTCTACACGCTTTCGAGCATAGACCTGGCCAGCCAACCATCGAACGAAAAGCCGATGCGCCTTGGTATCGGCCCGGTCTATTTGCCGGCTTATCTCGACCGACCACAAGTGGTCACACGGAGCGGCGCCAACAGAATGAACGTCTCCGAGTTCGACCAGTGGGCAGAACCGCTTGAAACAACTTTTCAGCGGGTCCTGACCGAAAACCTGTCCCATCGGCTAGACACGGATCGCATCGCAACTTTGCCGGCCCGTCGGAACGTCAGTCTCGATCGTCAGGTCGAAGTCGAGGTCACCCGCTTCGATGCCGACAAAACTGGTCAGGTCGTGCTCGATGCCCGTTGGCGCATCTTCGATGGCCGCGGTGATCGCCTGCTGCATCGCGGACGCTCGCTGACTGAAGAACACGTGACAACCGCCAACAGCTACAACGACATCGCCGCCGCCATGAGCCGCTGCCTTGCCGCCATGACCGAGGAGATCGCCGATGCCCTCGTCACGCTCTGATCCGGGGCAGCAATGCACGCGACCGATAAGCTTCTGCCACAGGCGTTCGGCGAGGGGCGGCCGAAAGTGGTGCTGGTGCTTCAATCGTCGATCCAGGCGGGCGACATCAACAGAATTCTGTCGCCGACCGCTCGTTGACGGCGACGTGCAGAGCACTCACCCTAGAGCAAAATCTTTATGAGAATGGTGACACAATCGTCAATGCTGCGCGTGCGCCCTTATCAGCGCGGAGGTGAGCATGCTGCTGTGCGTGAGGCGATGAAGGCTGTCGATCCGTAACAGGTCCTGGCCGCTGAATTCGCCCTCAAGGGATCACAGAGCGAAGCCGATCTCTTCCAAGCCCAGCACGTCGAAATTGTCGCCAGCTCTCGATTGCGGGCAGCCAAGGGACAACTGCCGGCGCCGGAGCTCAACCTGCCCGTCTTGTCTACGACACCGACTCTCAATTTCAGGCCACCCAAAACTGACGACCCTGACTGGGTAAGCAGACCGGTATCATGGCGTACTGAGCTTGATCAATTTAACCTGGTAATGGCATGAGCTTCTACTGTGGGATTTCTTTGCGATATGTACACAGGTTAACGTCGCGCGAAGGTTGCCTGATTATCGGACCTTGGACATATCCGCGCGCAAATGTATTGCCACAGCAGTTTTTGTCACGGCTTCCGTTCCAGCCAAACGAGCCTGAATCAGCTTGCCGATGCAGGACGTCGCTTTGGACGGAAATGTCGGCTTACGGGCACCACCGAGTTGGGGCTGAGCCCAGGGGGTTCATCGATAAGTTCTGCTGCAATATCTGCCAATACGTTCTGATCCTGAGCGCCCACGAGAAAAAAGGCGTGGTCATTCTCGCGCCATGTAAGCCATCGCAAGCCGTCGGTCTGACGCGTCGAGACAGGCTTCGTGCCGGTGACATCGAGGGCAATCGTCAGCGTCACGGGACGCTCCTTAGCATCCTGATAGAGAAGCATTGCCATGGCTGGCCCGTCGCCGTCTTGAAGAAGTCGAGCCCCCTCATAAAAGATCTCATGGGCCGAGAGGTCAGGTATCGCCATGGGTCTGGAAAGCTGCTTGGCAAGCCATACTTCGGCAATACTCCACTCCGATGAGGTTAACTCCGCCATATAGGGCTTCATGTCGCCCAGACTTGCTCGATGGCCATGGAGAATTTGGCGAAAGCGCTGGTCGTCGCGACGATGCGCGATGACATCGTGCAGGTGGGCGGACTTCGCTTCAGCAGCAGCTTGAGCGTCCTTCGCTTGATCCCGTTCGATCCGAAGCGTGTTCAGCAGGTCTTGGCGATCCGCCAGCTGATCCACGAGGTTGGAGAGCTTGCTCTGGAGCTCGGCCGTCTCACGTTGCTCACGGGCGAGATCGCGCGTGAGGCTTTGCGCTTCATTATCATCGGCGACAATGACGGTGTCACCGCTTCTCTCATGCTCCCGCATCGCCAGCGCTTGGGTGAGACGGACCACTTCTGCCTGAAGGCGTTCGCGTTGGCCCTCCAATCCTTCGAGACGAATTTGCTCACGTTCGCGATCCGTCTCCAACGAAATAAGACTGGTTTCCAAGCTGCGGCCCTTCGCCAAAATCTCATCGCGATTATCACGAAGCAAATCTTGACCAATCTCCAACTGCCTGGCGGTGTTTTCGAGCTCCAGGATCCGATGCTGCAAGGAAAGCGCGTAAACGCCGACAGCAACCAAGAGAACGGTACTGATAAGCGCTAGATACCAAACGCCTGCAGAGGTACTTTTGGACGCAGACTTGGGGGGCTGCCCCTGTGCTGACGAGGTCTGTGCGAACGCCTCGGTGCTTACATGCCTTCTGGTCATCTAAAATGACTCGTTGTGTATTTCGTGCATGGCCTCAAGGCACGGAAAAAAGACCGACCATCCGCACATCACGCCAACCTTTTGCACACCACCAAGGGCCATCTCTCTAAGGGATGAAAGTGTTCGCGAAGAGATCAGCCCTTCAACCTTCGATACCTGTACCCGTGAAAATATCTGCAAACTCCACACATTTTTACGAAAATTAAACGGTAAGGGCAATCCAGCACCCCCTGCAATGTAAAGAAATACGTTAGCGGACTCCGCCAGAGTCCGTACAGGCTAGAACCTGAGTAGCCTTGAACCCGGCGACGCTATGCCAACTCGGTGCTGTCGCCAAAATCGCAAGCATCATCAAGTAGCCGATCCCTATTTTTATCGTCAGACCCGTCCAGCTTGCCTGTTGTTGGCGCCCGCTTGTGATGATCGCATGGCCCGTGATCACCGCACGTGGGTCGCGATATTCGTTCAGATGTTTGTCAACGTATCCAGTCATCAACTGTCCTCCGACGCCGTGCTCTCTCAGCAGACAGACGGCGATTGAGAAACGCGTGACCTATAAGACACCTGAGGGACCAGAATTATTGCAGACGATCGAAATTTTTTTGCATACACGTTGCCAATGCGGGATTCCCACCCTCCCGTTTTTTCCATGATCAACATTTGATGAGACCCGTGGTCGGCCCGCCCCATGGAAAGGCCCTTGAGACGGAAACAGAGCGTCATCCGAAGCTTTGCCCAGGTTCAATTGATCAAAAAAGCGGCAAATGTTGATTTTTCTCGCAATAAACCCGCCATCTCGGGTGTTGTAGAGATCGAAGCACTTTCGCTTTCCTCAGTTTGAGCTAAAAGCACTATGACACTGTGGTTCTCGGCTCCATGCTGGCTTTCGGGACGTTCAGCGCATCGAATGTGGGCAAGTGCAGTCCACAAAACGCCAAGCGATTTCACTCCGGCTTGCGCGACTGCTCATTGTCCATGCTCGGCGGCTAACCCCGCCCGACCATGCCGGCGAGCACGACATCCGCGCGCATTCATTTGTTGTCATATTGAGCCTTATGCAGCCTTCAGATGTGCCAGACTCACCGCGTATGGAAGACGAGCTCGTCAGCTTGCTGCCGAAGCTCAAGGTCCATGCCCTCTATCTAACCAGATCCAACGACAAGGCCGACGACTTGCTGCAACGCACCTGTCTTCGGGCCCTGTCGCGCTCCCATCAGTGGCAAGCCGGCACAAGGCTCGATCGATGGGTCTCGACCATTATGGACAGTATTTGGTTCAACGAGCTGCGCCAGCGACGCCAACGCCAAGAGATGGAACTCCCAGAGCCCGACATGATCGCGGATCATGGCTTCGAAAGCCAAGTGCAAGCGCAAATTATGATCTCCGACCTTCGACGTGCCTGCGCCGAGCTCACGGACGAGGATTTCGCCATCGTAACGAAGATACACAGCTACGGTTATACCTACCGCGAAGTCGCCGAAGAACTTCAGGTCCCGATCGGAACGGTGCTTTCGCGAGTCTCAAGAGCCAAAGCCGTGATCAAAAACGCCGTCGATAAGGCGAAGCCAAAGGGTAGGATTTCGTAAGCATGTTCGCCGAAGGTACTATCTCCGACGAGTTAGCTGAAAAGATCGTCGCCTTTGTCGATAGAGAAGCCGGCCGAGACGCGCCTTTGTCGGCCGACGACATCATGATGATCCGACGCCTGATCAATGAGGATGCCCATGTCGCGTCGCTGGTAGAAGAGCTCCGCGCCACCAATGCGGGACTTGATACCTTGTTGGATGACGTCGCGGCTGTGGACATACCAGACGATCTCGTCGCCTTGGTACAAGGCCATGGATCAAAAGACATCGCAGTTCTAGAACCAAATCCGACGCCGATGGAACCGGCAATTCAGAGCGATGTAATCACACCGTTTCCTGATGAGCCACAAAGCCGCATTGGCCTTGGCCCTCTGGCCACGGCGGCTTCGATCGCTCTCCTCCTTAGCACCGGCGCGCTCTATTACGTCTACAACAGTTCGAGTGAGGAACGGCTTCGCCTTCAGGCCGGCTTGTCCACGGCGAATCAGCTGGCCGAAGAGCGCGGGCGAGAACTCGCCGATGCAAAGGCTGAGCTCGGTCGACTAGCTGGCCTTGCTGCTGAAGCTTCGGGACGCCGTGTCGCGACCGAAGGGGAGCTCCTATCCTATGAGGAGCGAATCCAAGACTTGCAAGTCGCGCGAGCAGCGCTTGAAGGCAGATTCGGAGCGCTGGAAGGCGAGAATCAACGCCTGCTCTCCCTCGTCGACAGTCAACGCGACAAGCTCGCCGAAGCCGACGCATCTCGTCGTCAGCTCGTCGCCGAGCTGGCCGATGCCCAAGGCGCCGTGACGATGGCGGAAGAATCAACATCAGCTGTCCAGGAGCGCCTCAATACAGAGATCAAACAGCTCTCATCAAGACTTGATCAGCGCGAGGCTGAGGTCCTAGCCCTTAGGGATGATCTCGCAGCAAACGAAGACCGCGCCAGGCTTGCGAGCGCAACACTCGAAGCGACGCTAGGCGAACGCGCCGCGTTAGAGACCGAATTCGCTCAGCTCGCCTCAGACCATGAGCGCTTGCTCGGCGAGCGACAAACTTCCGAACAAGCTGCAGCTCAGGTCGAACGAAGTCTGGACAGTTTGGAAGCCAACCTTGCGACGACAGAGAGCCGTTTGTCATCGGCGATCACGGCGCTCGAAGCTTCCGAGCAAGAACGTCGCGTGGTGACCCAGCAGCTTGTCAGGTTGGAATCGGAACTCACAGCGAGCCAAGATTGGCTAACCCATATCGCGCAATATCACCGCGTCTACGCATCGACAATGAAACGGCATCTTGTCGAGGTCGGGGCCGATGAGGTTCCCCATATCCAAACATGGCTCTCTGGCATGCTCGGCCGCCAAATTCTTGTGCCTGACCTGGAACGTTTTGGCGTGACCTTTGCCGGCGCCAGATTGTTGGCCATCAACGAAAAACCCGTCGCCCAGCTTGTTTATCTCGACGATGAGGGTCAGCCACTGGCCCTTTGCATCACACCGATGGCAGCACCTGCCAAAGATCTGACAAGGTCGACCAATGGCGAGCTCAACCTGGTCGATTGGCGTGATGGAGGTTATGGCTTTGCCGTGGTGGGTTGGTCCGATACGGCGCTTTTGGAACAACTGACAAGCGCGATCACACCGGTCTACGATCTTTAGACCGTATCAAGCTCCCGTCCCTCAATATCCCTCATGAAGCAGCCCACCGGGAATTTGGCGCCTGAGGGCGCATGAATGGCGAACAGGCGCAGGACGGACAGTCCCCGATGCGCCATTCTCAGCTCATCGACGCGAACAATGGCGGAGGTGAAGCTCATGAAGACGACAATGCGTTCCATGATCCTGGCGGGATCCCTCATCGCGTTCCCGGCACTTGCACAAGAAAGCCTTGATCGCGATCAGGTCGCAACGCTGATCACCGGCAATACGCTTTATGTTCAAATTCCTCCTGGTGCACCCGGTGCGCCGGAAGGCGGTGTTGCCCCGATCTACTATGGCACCGATGGTTACGCCGCAGCCGCGCTGCCCGCCGGATTGAAACTCGTCGGCGTCTGGGTCCTGGTCGATGAGGGATACTGCGTCGATTGGGAGAACGGGCCGAAGAACAGCTGCAGTGTCCTCGCTCGCAAACCCGAGCATTTCGAGATCCTGGACGCTTCGACGAATGATCCACGCGGCACCGTCGATAAAATCATGATCGGGAATCCCGAAGGCCTTTGAGGAGAACGCGATGAAGTTGGTCGTCGTGGAAGTGTCGCTCAGCGACGATAACCTTCCGGAAGCCGTCCAGAACCTTCAGGAGCAAGCTGGTGACGTCCGGGCTATGGACGGATGTGTCAGCTACGCAATCTACGACGATGGCACCAAACTGGCGATCGTCCAGCGTTGGCAGACAGCAGATCATTTCGATGCCTACCGCCGAAGCGACCTCTTCGCTAGGTTAGGCACAACATTGAAGCCGCTCATGACATCGCCGCCAGTGACCACAACAGCGCTGGTCGACCATCCCTGAGGTATGAACGCAGAGCCAGACGCCTATTGCTTCTTTCGTGATATCGAGCCTCAACCTCCCTTGAAGCTCGCCTTTGAGCGCGACTACCTGCTGCATGCCGTCAAAGGAGCGCTCGACGTCATTATCGACGATCGGCGCTGGCTCTTACCCCCGTCCTTCGCAGCCTGGGTCCCTGCGACCACGCCGTTGGAAGTCGTGATCAGACGGCCGGTTATCAGTTGTTCAATCCTTAGCGTTCCCGGCTATTGCACGTTGTTTCCGAATCATCCCGTAGTCTTTCAGATGTCGACCTTGGCACGTGAAATGGTGCAGCATTGCCGTCACTGGGGCTCTGATAAACCCCATCCAGCAGAGGCCGATGTTTTCTTTAGAGCTCTGCTCAACACCTGTGCGGGTCTTATTGGCACCTCGATCGAGGTAGCGCGTCCATCGAGCGATGATCCGCGTCTTATGAAAGCTATCGCCTACACCGAAGATCATTTGGATGAAGGGCTCGAGGCTGCAACCGTGGCCGACGCCGCCGGCCTATCCGAGCGGAGTATGCAACGCAAATTTGCCGACGAGATCGGAGAGACCTGGAGCCAAACCCTGACCCGCATTCGGATGATAAAAGCTGTCGAGCTACTTGGCGAGAAAGACCTTCCGATCATCCAGATAGCAACGGCATGTGGTTTTGCATCGCTAAGCGCCTTTAATCGTGCTTTTAAGAATTTCGCCGGCGTGACCCCAACAGGGTTCAGAAAACAGCTTTTGATCGGATCATAGCCGATCATCAGCGCATCACCACCGAAAGCACGTCCCCAACACAATGGTTCCTACCGAGCCTAGCAGCGGCCTTCGTGCACCCAAGGTTCGCGAAAGATGATGGTATGCACACGCGATAATTCGCGAGCATATTATTGTCGTTGATGTAATAGTTTATGCAAAGTCATTATCATTGAAGACGTGAGTGCCTCTGCCATATAGACGGTCAACGGATACGTAGTGCCTCCATCACGGGGTGGCGGAACTGGTGATCAAGGACAAGAATTGGTGACGGTATTGCGACGAGCAACCGTCTGACGAGAACGACGTCATGGTAGGAATACTTTCGACATACCTTCAATCGGCATGTGTCTCTCTACTCGTGACCATCTTTGGAGCCCTGGCAGCGCATGCCGAGGCGCGCGATCCCATTCGAGTGCTGACCATGTCCGATCCATTTGCCATCGTGATGAGGGATCACATCGACGTTTTTGAGGCGTTGATCGGCCAGCCACTCGAGTTGGAGCTGGTCGGCTACGAAGCCCTTCGTCAGCAGCTCCTTTTAAACGCATTCGAGGAGCATTCTCGTTTTGAACTGATCGCTGTCGACGCGGCTTGGGCCCAAGAGGTTGCTGCCGCCGAACTGGTCTTACCGCTCGACTCCCTCCTCACCAGCCAAAACGTCGTGACGAAGACCTACCTTCAACCGGCGCTCAAGAGTGCGAATGTCGATGAGGTGACGATCGGCCTCCCGGTTCAGCCTCACGCTGAACTGTTGTTCTACGACCGTCATCATCTGAGCGAGCAGAACCTAGCGCCGCCAGTGACAACCGACGACGTACTAAACGTGGCGACACAGCTACATGGTCAGCGAGAGGGGCTCTCCGGAATTTGTTGGAACGCCCGCCACGGCGCTCCACTCGGTCAGACCATGCTGCACCTCCTTGCGGCATTCGGTGGTGCCCCACTCGACGAGACGGGCCAGCCTACTCTGGATACGATGGCGATGCGGTCGGCTATTCGCTATGCCAAGAACCTTCTCGATGTCTCACCGCCCGACATTCTCGATATGGCTTGGGACGAACGGATTGAAGCGTTCGCAACAGGACGCTGCGCGCTGACCTACGGCTGGACAGGGCGTTCCTTGCTGCTCGAACGATCAGGGCTTGATCTGGAGTCGGGCCGTATCGGCGTTGCACCTGCACCCCACGCTCCCGGAGCCAAACCTGTGAGCCCTCTCGGGACCTGGCTTCTATCCATACCTTCGAATCTGTCCGAGGATCGAACACAGTCTGCCTTCGACGCTCTCCTAAAACTGACCTCAATTGACGCGAATCGCCTCTATGTCGAACATGGCGTCGGCACGCTTCTTCACACATCATTGATCGACGCCCCCTCCGTAGCGGCTCGCAATCCAGCAGTTGCCATGATGGGCCAACTTGAAAAGCAGGGAGCCTTACAGGGTTGGATGCGGCCCGGTATCGACGCCTTCCAGGGCCTCACCGAAATCCTCGGCAGTCAAGTCCACGGTGTCCTAACGGGGGTACGATCAATCGACGACGCGGCGGCCGGCTCTCAAGCCTCGTTCGCGGCCCTTTTGAGCGAGTAGACCATGACCTCGCCGTTTCGTTGGTTGGCTGATCTGAGCATAGCCAGGCGATTGATCCTCTTGTTCTTGCTGTTTACCGCAGCGATGGCCGCGGTCGTTCTTCATCTTCGCCAGCTTGCCGAGGAAGAAGTTGCCGAGATTGCTCTGCTTCAAACGGCGATCCAGCAGAAAGAGCAACTCATCGCGCTCGAAACAGCGATCAGTAGCTACGCCACCCTCTTGGACGCCAGGCAAAGCGTCATCGCCAGCCGAGACTTTCGAGGTCTTCAGTCGCTGAAAAGCAGAATTGCTGCCAGCCGCGCTGAGGCCGAAAATCAGATCAAGCGATTCAATGCGGTCTATCCTGAGGACGACGTCGACGCCATCATGACGGCCCTCACCGTAATGACGGACGCTCAAGACACGTATCTCCGTCGCGTCGTTACTGGCGACGTCGTTGCCGCGTCGAGACAGCAAAAGGAGATCGCAAGGTCCAGGCGAGAGCTCGCCGACGTCATCGCCAAGCGCGCCTCCAAAGGCGCCACAGATTTCAATACCATCCGTGATGATCTTGCTGAGCTCTCCCGCAACCTCTCCTTTGCCATTGGGCTTGCCGTCACCGTCATGGTGATCGCATCAGCCCTCTTCCTCGCCCTGATCCTGTTCTCGGTGTCGCGTCCGCTTGGCCAAGTCTTTCAGGCGATTAACGGCTTAGATCAAGCGGATCAGGCAGCATTCCCACAGGACACAGGTCCGCCCGAATTTCGTGCGATCGGCCGGGCCCTTGATTCACTGGGAAGACGGCTCCGCGCACAGCGCACAGCCGAGGAACTGCTTCGCCTCAGCGAAACCAAACTCAGGCAATTTGCCGAATGCAGCGCCGACGTCTTTTGGGAGACGGGTGCCGATCTCCGTTACACTTGGATTCAAGCTGCCAATCTCGACAAGAAGATCGCGCCATCAGACATGCTCGGTCGCACGCGCTGGGAGGTCGCCGGCGCCGATCCCGATCATGATCCGAACTGGCGTCGCCACAGAAACGATATGTTGAAGCATCGTCCGTTTCGGGACTTCTTGTATCGATCGGACACCCCCGGTTCGGATCGGCCACGCTGGTGGCGAGTAAATGGAGCGCCGATCCTCGATTGCAATGGTGGCTTCGTCGGCTATCGGGGCACGGGCACCGACGTCACCGAGCACGTTGCGATGACGGAAGAACTCCGCCGATCACAGAGTCGAGACGCGATTAGCCGATTGTCAGGCGGCGTCGCCCACGACTTCAACAATCTTCTGACCGTTCTGCAAGGCAATCTTGAATTGTTGCAAAAGCGCGCTGACTTGAAAGCACCGCTCCGCGAAATGCTAGCGCGCTGCCTTCGCGCGACCGAGCGCGGATCCCGTCTAACAGCCCAACTCCTCACATTGGGACGTCGCCAGTCGCTGCACCCAGAGCATGTCGATATCGGCAAGTTTCTAGAGGAGTTCGGCGAACTCATCCGCCGCACGCTACCATCGCGAATCCGAATTTCTCTCGATGTCGCTCAAACGCTACCACCCGTCCGCGTTGATCCAGCGATGCTTCAAGACGCCATGCTCAACTTGGTCATCAACGCTCGTGATGCGATGCCCGAAGGCGGTAGCCTCACGATCGCCGCCGCGCCGCTGCTTAAAGAGGACGCGATCGTGATCCGAATAACCGACAGCGGCGACGGGATCCCAGATGACATCCGAGATAAGGTCTTCGAGCCCTTCTTTACCACAAAAGACGTCGGCAACGGTTCGGGCCTCGGACTTGCTATGGTGCGCGGCTTCGTCGAACAGACCAGCGGCGCAATCAGTCTTACGAGCATGCCCGGCAAAGGCACGACCATCGCCATCACCTTGCCGCTGGCGATGACCAATGAACAAACGATATCCGAGCCAACCCGAATGCAGCCAAGGCTGCCGCGCGGTCGTGGCGAGATGATCCTCCTGGTCGAGGATGATGACGATGTGCGAAGCTCAATGGAGAGTATTCTCAACTATCTCGGCTACACCGTGACCTCTAGCCCAAGTGCCGTCGAAGCGCTCCGCGCTGTCGATGATGCGAGATTGCCGATTGTGCTGATCATTAGTGACGTCGTGATGCCGGGCGACATCCATGGCGATGACCTTGCGGCCATCATTGCCGAGCGCCATCCCCAAATACCGGTGGTTCTCATGACCGGCCACGCCGAACAAGGCATTCGAAAGGACGTGCTGTCCAACGACGTTCCCGTCCTATCGAAGCCGGTGTCGACAGGCGTGCTGCAGCAAGTCCTTTCAGACAGAATTAAACCCCAAGACGACGTGAACGAGGACAGTCCGGATGCGTATACTCCTACTTGACGACGACATTGAGC
Source organism: Geminicoccaceae bacterium (assembly GCA_028285265.1). GTDB lineage: Bacteria > Pseudomonadota > Alphaproteobacteria > Geminicoccales > Geminicoccaceae > JANQPX01. Next base: position 32,202 of record JANQPX010000007.1, on the reverse strand, counting down.
TCGCTGCAACGCTAAAGGACGTGCTCGCTCTCGACGGCCATGACGCGGAAACCGTAACGACCATCGAGGCTGCCAGGCAGGCGATCGCGAGCATGCCTCGATTCGATGTCGGCGTCTTCGACCTTAATCTCGAAGAGGAAAACACGATTAACCTGTTACGCAGCCTGAAGAAGGAGGTACCATCAATGCGCATCCTCGCCATGACAGGCGGCGGCAAGGTGGGAGCGGATATCGGGTTGCCATTGGCCACGGCACATGGCGCCGATGGCGTGCTCTTGAAACCGTTCTCGAACGATGAATTCCTCAAAGCCGTCAGCAATACGGACTAGGCTAACAACACCGATTAGCAATCCCTGTCTGACTCGATAAGCAAATCGGTCAACGCATCAAGGAGACTTGCACGCTGCTCGGGGCGAAGTGACCAGAGATCCTTGACGAGAGATCGAAAGGGATCATGCTTAAGCGCCTCTGAGCCCGCCGGCGTAACCTCAAAGCGGACCAGTCGCTTGTCATCGGGATCGCTTTCGCGACGCAGCAGGCCCTTTTCGAAAAGTGCCTTCAGCGTCAGGGTGACGGTCCCAGTCGTCGTTTGATGATACCGCGCAAAGGCATTGTTGGTGCGCGCACTTGGTGCCGCCTTTTCCAGGTAGCGAAGGGCTGCCCATTGGGCTGGTTTCAGCTCGGATGCATTCGCTTCCGCTTCAACCTTGCGTGCTACCTGCAACATCAACTCGGCAATGGCTTCGAGGTTCCTCTCACGCAAGAGCTCTCACCTTTCAAAAAACCTTAACGCTTTTAGTCGAAGCGTCTTGTTCCTGACTCATATGCGCACCATATCCCTTTTAGTCGAAGCGGTCCATCGCTTGATCGACGAGGCCAACTGATAGGAAACGACCGATGACCAAGCCTGATCTGCTTACTCCAGAAAACTCCCAACTGATCTTCATCGACCACCAGCCACAAATGGCGTTTGGTGTCCAATCGATCGATCGGCAGACCTTGAAGAACAACACCGTCGCCCTTGCAAAATCTGCGAAGATTTTCGGTGTTCCGACGACGATCACCACGGTCGAGACGGAAGCGTTTTCGGGACATACCTATCCCGAGCTCCTAGCGGTGTTCCCAGAAGCGCCACTCTTGGAGCGCACATCGATGAACTCCTGGGATGATCAGAAAGTGCGCGATGCACTGGCCCAGAACGGCCAGAAGAAGGTGGTCGTCTCCGGGCTTTGGACCGAGGTCTGCAACAACAGCTTCGCCTTCAGCGCCATGGCCGAAGGGGGCTACGAGATCTACATGGTTGCCGACGCCTCCGGCGGCACCACGAAGGAAGCCCACGACTATGCCATGCAGCGCATGATCCAGGCGGGCGTTGTGCCCATGACCTGGCAGCAGGTGCTCCTCGAATGGCAGCGTGACTGGGCCAAGCGCGATACTTATGACGCCGTCATCGATCTCGTCAAAGAGCACTCTGGCGCTTATGGCATGGGCGTCGACTACGCTTACACCATGGTTCACAAGGCTCCTGAGCGCGTCGAGCACGGACCGAGAATTGACCCGGTCTCTGCCACAGCGGTAGCGGCCGAATGATTAGGTCTTACACGTAAAGCAACATCTGCATGGCCTGCCCGAGGGCGCCGCGATAAGCGTCCAAGGGCAGGTTCCGATAACGCCCGCCCGCGTTGGAGCGCGTCGCTTAGACCGTGCTGTCCGTGCCGTGCGGCCTCAATAGAGATGGCAAAGAGATGACCCACACACTCGATCGCCGGCACTTCCTGGCCAGCACCTCTGCTCTGATTGCCGCCACCAGCGCCGGCACAGCCTACGCTCAAACGGGCGGCGCCGATCTGGTACTGCTTAATGGTCGCATTACCACGATGGACCCATCTCGTCCCGAGGCAACCGCACTTGCTGCACAAGACGGCGTCTTTACTGCCGTAGGTTCGGACGACGACGTGCAAAGCCTGATCGGTCCGTTCACGCAGGTGATCGATGCCCACGGCCAACGGATCATCCCTGGCCTCAATGACAGCCACACCCATGCGATCCGTGGCGCGGTCAACTACAATCTTGAAGTCCGCTGGGACGGAATCGACAGTCTTGAAGAAGGATTGCACCTGATCCGTCAGCAGGCTGAGCGCACGCCGAAGGGTCAATTCATCCGCGTTGCCGGCGGGTTTTCCGAGTTCCAGTTCAAAGAAAAGCGCTTGCCCACGGTGGCCGAACTGGATGCTGTTGCCCCCGACCATCCTGTGCTGATCCATCACCTCTACAAGCTTACCCTGCTGAACACAAAGGCTGTGGATTGGTACGGGTACAACAAACCCGGCCACCCCGAGTATCCCGGCGGCATTATCGAAAAAGATGCCGGCGGTAGCGCCACCGGACGCCTGCTTGCCGCACCGTCGGGCCTCGTCATGTACAAAACACTGGCAGCAGCGCCCAAATTGTCGATCCGTGATCAGATCAATTCGTCGCTTCAGTATTTCGACGTGATTAACGGTCTTGGGATCACATCGGTCTCGGATGCCGGCGGCGGCGGGATGGAATTCCCCGATGCCGATCCTTACAAGGTTATCCGCTGGCTCCATCGTGAGGGGCTTTTGACCACGCGCATCGGCTATCACTCTTTCCCCCAACACAAAGGCGAGGAGCTGTCTGACTACCAGCGCTGGACAGCGGCCACCAAGGCCGGCGACGGCGACGACTTGCTGAAGTTCGTTGGTGCAGGCGAGAACCTGGCCTGGGCATCCTACGACTACGAAATCTTCGCCGACGCGAGACCAGACATCGACAAGGGGGCCGAAGAGTATCAGCACCAGGTCATGACCGTGTTGGGTGAGTCTGGCTGGCCGTTCCGTCAGCACATCACCTATGAGGAGACCGGGGATAGACTGCTGCCAGTCTATGAGGACGTCGCTAAGGGTGCGGGCCTCACGCCCGGATGGTTCGTCGATCATGTCGAGACCTTCAGCCAAAAGAATCTAGAACGCATTGCTGCGCTTGGCGGCGGCATTGCATTGCAAAACCGTCTCCAGTTTCAAGCCGAAGACTTCGTGGCAAACTATGGTACCGAAGCCCTTAGACAGACACCCAACTTCCGGGCAATTCTGGACCTAGGTGTGCCGGTTGGTGGTGGCACCGATGCCACCCGGGTCACCTCATTCAATCCCTGGTATTCGATCCAATGGATGACCTCCGGGCTCTCGCGCGGCGGCATGCGTATGTATGACGACGCCAACCTTTTGACGCGCGAGGAAGCCCTCCGTCTCTGGACCGTCGGCTCAGCCTGGTTCACCGGGGACGAAGGCCGCAAAGGCATGATCACCGAAGGACAGCTTGCTGACTTCGCTGTGCTCGATCGAGATTACTTCACGGTCACCGATGCCGAGATCGCCAAACTGACCTCGGAGCTGACGGTGCTCGGCGGTGAGGTTGTCTATGGCGCCGGTAAGTTCGCCCGCGAAGATCTCAGACACATTCCAGCGGTTAGCCCCGACTGGTCGCCCGTGATCCTCCAACAGGGCTGAGGCCATTCACGTTTGACGGAAGGAGATGTGCTATGCCCGACCTCATCTTGAGAAACGGCAAGATCACGACCCTCGATCCAACCAAGAGCGACGCCAAAGCGATCGCGATCAAAGACGGCTTTGTCGCGGCTACGGGCGACGACATCGAGATCATGCGTCTCGCGACGAGTGGCACCAAGGTCATCGACCTCGCGGGTCGTCGCGTCGTCCCCGGCCTCAACGACAGCCATACTCACCTGATCCGAGGCGGGCTCAACTACAATATGGAGCTGCGCTGGGAAAATGTGCCGTCCCTTGCCGATGCGCTTCGCATGCTCAAGGAGCAAGCCGACCGCACACCGCCGCCGCAATGGGTACGGGTGGTCGGCGGTTGGTCCGAGTTTCAATTTGCCGAACGTCGCCTGCCGACACTGGACGAGATTAACCAAGTTGCACCCAACACGCCGGTCTTTATCCTTCATCTCTACGGCCAAGCACTTCTCAATCGCGCCGCCATCAAGGTGCTTGGGTTCGACACGTCGACACCAAATCCACCAGGTGGCGAGATCCAGCGAGATTCACGGGGTCATCCGACCGGCCTTTTGATTGCAAAACCATCGGCCCTCATCCTCTATTCAACGTTAGCACGTGGACCAAAGCTACCGATCGAGGATCAGATCAACTCAACCCGTCACTACATGCGCGAGATGAACCGCCTCGGCATCACCTCAGTCATCGACGCTGGTGGCGGCGGACAAAACTATCCAGAGGACTATGATGTCATCCAGCGCCTGCACGACAATGGCCATCTCACCGTGCGCGTCGCCTACAACCTGTTCGCACAAGGTGCCGGCGAGGAGCTTAGCGACTATGAACGCTGGGTGACGATCACAGAACCGGGTGCTGGCTCGGACATGCTGCGCATGAACGGCGCTGGTGAAAACCTCACGTGGTCGGCCGCCGACTTCGAAAATTTCTTGGAGCCGCGACCCGACTTAGCACCGACCATGGAAGGAGAGCTCGAGCCGATCGTCGAACTCTTGGCGGCCAATAAGTGGCCATTCCGCATTCATGCCACCTACGACGAAAGCATCGATCGCTTCTTGAGCGTGTTCGAACGCGTCAATGGCCGCCAGCCTTTTGAGACGCGCTTCATTATCGATCATGCCGAGACCATCAGCCCGCGCAACATCGAGCGCATCAAAGCGCTCGGCGGTGGCATTGCGATCCAGCATCGTATGGCGTTCCAAGGTGAATATTTCGTCGATCGCTATGGCAAGGAAGCGGCGATGGCAACACCACCGATCAGGAGAATGATCGACATGGGCCTACCGGTCGGCGCTGGCACCGACGCGACTCGAGTCGCCAGCTATGATCCCTGGGTTGGGCTCTACTGGCTGACCACCGGAAAGACCGTCGGTGGCCTGCCGCTCTATGGCGAGGACAATGTTCTTACGCGTGAAGAAGCCCTTCGCCTTTGGACCCATGGCTCCGCCTGGTTTTCGGGGGAAGCCGACGTCAAAGGCACGCTTGCACCCGGCATGTATGCCGACCTCGCCGTCCTGTCCAGAGACTACATTACGGTGCCGGACAACGAGATCCGCCAGATCAATAGTGTCCTGACCGTAGTCGGTGGCAAAGTGGTCCATGGCGAGGGGGCCTATGCCGATCTCGCCCCGCCGCTGCCGCCGGCCTCACCGACATGGTCACCGGTCAACGCCGAACCGAGCCCCGGCGAACGAGTCATCGCAACCTTGCCTCAAGGTGCCGTCGCCTGCCATGCCGGATGCAGCAACCATTGCGGCATGCATGGTCATGACCACGGCATCGCCTGGTCAACACCCCTACCGGTCTCAGATGCCAAAAGCTTCTGGGGGGCCCTCGGCTGCTCGTGTTTCGCCGTTTGAGCAAAGGCAGACGAGAAGGAAGATGCGATGGACTTGAAACCCTATCTGACCTCACTCGCTATTGGCTTGCTGGTCGGCGTACTCTATGCGCTTTTCAATACACGGTCACCGGCACCACCGATCATCGCACGGCTGGGCTTGTTGGGCATGCTTCTTGGCGAAAGTTTGACGTCTTGGGCGAAACATCAAATGAGCCTAACAAAAGCGGCAGCGCATTGCCTCCACGCCAAAGATTTCGCGGCGAGTGGACCGGACAGCGAAACGGGCATGACGTCTGACAAAGTTTCGACCTGATCATCGGGCCATCCCGAGAAAGAAGGCACGCACCATGACCACCATCACGGCCGACAAAAGGACCCCACCCTCGGCGATGGCACCGTTTCGGCATCGTGCCTTCACATTCCTTTGGCTCGCGACCGTTGCTTCCAACATCGGCACCTGGATGCACGATGTCGGCGCAGGTTGGCTGATGACCGAACTCGCCCCGTCACCCATGCTGGTCGCGGCCGTCCAAGCGGCGACCACGCTGCCAATCTTCCTGTTCGCCCTGCTCGCCGGCGCCATCGCGGACATCGTCGATCGACGAAAGCTCCTGATCTGGGTGAATGTCGCCATGGGCATCGCCGCAGCTGTCATGGCCGTGTTGGTGCATGTTCAGCTCATGACACCCTGGTTGCTCCTCGCTTTCACGTTCGTCTTTGGAACAGGGGCTGCCTTTATCGCCCCAGCTTGGCAGGCCATTGTCCCCAAATTGGTACCGCGCCCGGAGCTATCCTCGGCGATCGCGCTCAATTCCATGGGCATCAATATCAGCCGCGCGATTGGACCAGCGCTTGCCGGATTTCTGATCGTGGCAGCCGGATTGGCCTCGCCCTTCCTCATCAACGCGCTCAGCGTCATTGGTATCGTCGCCGCCCTTTGGTGGTGGACGCCTCCTGCGAGCCAGAGAACGTCACTACCACCCGAGCAGGTCGGCGGCGCGATCCGTGCCGGGCTTCGCTACGCGGTCAACAGCGGTCCGCTCAAGGCGACCCTCATTCGTGCCGCCGCGTTCTTTCTCTTCGCCAGTGCCTTTTGGGCCATGCTGCCGCTGATCGCACGCGAGGTGCTATCCGGGGGAGCGACCCTCTACGGCTTGTTACTCACGTCCGTCGGTGCCGGTGCGGTCGCCGGCGCCTTCCTCTTGCCGATCATCAAACGACGCCTTGGCGCCGACACTCTTATCGCCTTCGGCACGATCGGTACCGCAGCGGTCCTCCTGTTGATGGCGATCGCCAGCCATCAAGTCATTGCCATCGCCGCTGCAGCCCTTGCCGGCCTTTCATGGATCGCTGTCTTGTCCAGCCTCAACGTCTCGGCGCAGACGTCGCTGCCGGACTGGGTCCGTGCTCGTGGCCTCTCGATCTTCTTGACAGTCTTCTTCGGATCGATGTCGATCGGCAGCTTGCTCTGGGGGCAAGTTGCAACCATTTGGAGCATTCCAAGCGCCCTGATCATTGCGGCAATCGGTGCGCTCGCCTTGATCCCGCTAACCTCGCGCGCTCGTCTCGGCCAGGGCGAAACACTCGATCTTTCTCCATCCATGCACTGGCCCGAACCGGTACTCGCGACCGATAAGACGCCGGATGGACCGGTGATGATTCAGATTTCCTATCATGTCGCCAACGCGGATCAGAAAGCATTTCGTCGCCTTATGTCAGCACTCGCCGACAGCCGTCGCCAAGGTGGCGGTTATCGCTGGAGTCTGATGAACGATGCCGCCGATCCCGAGCGTTTTATTGAAGCTTGGTGGGAGGCCTCATGGCTCGACCACCAACGCCACCATGCGCGAGTCACGGAAGAAGTCCGTCAGTTGCAGGAGCAGATCGTCGCCCTTCAGATCGACAAGATTGCACCAACAACCCAACACTTCGTGATGCCAATCTCGAATGACGCTGAAGGTAGCCAATAGACATACCCGCCATGACAACGCTTCAACATCTAGGAGACAACCGATGAGCTGGAATCCAGCACTTGACCCGCAATGCCCGACGGGCGATCAGGTCGACCTGATCGAAACCATGATCGTACCGAGGGCAAGGGATCTGGGCGACTTCGAAGTCCGCCGTGCACTGCCCTCTTCAAAGCGACAGATGGTCGGCCCCTTTATCTTTTTCGATCAGATGGGACCGGCCGAGTTCCTCACCGATCAGGGCATCGACGTTCGCCCACACCCGCATATCGGACTTGCCACGGTCACCTATCTCTATGACGGATCGATCCAGCATCGGGACAGCCTCGGCACCAATAGCGCCATTCATCCAGGCGAGGTCAACTGGATGATCGCCGGTAAGGGCATCACCCATTCCGAACGCACCGCCGCCGAGGTCCGTGCCCAACCGACATCGCCGCTCTATGGCATCCAAACCTGGGTCGCCTTGCCCGAGAACGATGAGGAGACCGAGCCCGGTTTTGAGCATCAGCCCAAGGAGGCCCTTCCCTTGATCGAAGGCGAAGGTAAACAGGTCAGGTTAATTCTCGGCTCGCTCTATGGCGAGCAAGCGCCGGTCAAGACCTTCTCGCAGATGTTCTATGCCGACGCCGTGCTTGAAGCGGGCGCTCGCCTACCCCTCTCGCCGGAGCACGAAGACCGAGGTCTCTACGTGGTCGAAGGCGAGATTGAGATCGCCGGAACTCGCTTCGAAGCCGGCCGGATGATGGTCTTCAGACCGGGTGATGAAATCACGATCGAAGCCACCAAGCCCGCGAGACTGATGCTGCTCGGCGGCGAGACCCTCAACGGACCCCGCTATATCTGGTGGAACTTCGTCGCCTCATCACAAGACAAGATCCAGGCGGCAAAAGAAGCCTGGCGCGAAGGCGATTGGCAACATGGACGCTTTCATCTGCCGCCCGACGACCAGGATGAATTCATTCCAGCACCAGATGGCTGACTGAATAGTGGGTGAGCTGCGTGGCCGCGCATCGGATTCAGAACAGCGACGCATATTCATGGTGCTCCCATTGGGAGACGGTCATCAGATAGCGATCCCATTCCGCCCGCTTCAGCGTCGACAAATACGAGGTGAATGACGAACCAAGGCTATCGGTGAAGAGGTGGCCGGCTTCGAACCCCTCGATCGCCGCGATTAGGCTTTTGGGCAGCCGAGGAGCGTCGGAATCGTAGGGAGTCTCGGCAGGCGCGGGCGGGGTCAAACCCTGCTCGATGCCGCTTAGACCGCTGAGGACCTGGCTTGCGAAGAAAAAATAGGGATTAGCGGCCGGTTCGGCGACACGATTTTCGATGCGAGCCGCGGTGTCACCGGGCCGCATCAAGGCGCGAAGCATGGTGCCCTTATTGTCATGGCCCCACTGGATGCGGTCGGGCGCCAACTGGAAGGGCTGATACCGCTTGTAGCCATTGACTGTTGGCGTCGTGAGGAGGCAGGACTCCTCGGCGTGTACGAGAAGGCCGGCTATCCAGCCTTTGGCAGGTTCGGTGAGCTCATCGCTCGTCGGCATGAACACATTCTTGCCAGTCTCGCGGTCAATGATCGATTGGTGAAGATGCCAGCCGCTAGCGGCTGCATGAGCGACCTTCGGTCGGCACATGAAGGTCGCGTGTAGACCGAGCCGTTGGCAGACCTGTTTCGTCATCGCGCGGAACAGGACCATATTGTCGGCATGATCCATGGCGCTCGCCGGGTCAAAGGTGAACTCCACTTGACTGGGACCGAATTCCACTTCGGTCGATCGGACCGGCAGGCCAAGCGCGTCGGACGTGCGCCGAAGGTTATCCATGACCTCTTCGAGAACATGATAATTGTTGTCCGTCAGCAGCTGATAACCATGGGTCAGAGGCGCCGTCTCGGGCGGCGTGCCAGGGAGACCGCCATCCTCGTGGGTCAGACGCTGCTCAACGATGCGAAAGACATGGAACTCGACTTCAAGCCCGCACATCATCTCCCAGCCCCGGGCCTGCAGCTTATCAAGCGCCGCCGTCAGCACTCCTCGTGAACCGAACGGTATCGGCGAACCATCGGCCTGGGCAATATCGCAAAGCACCCAAGCGGAATGAGGAGACCAGGGAAGACGTCGATAGGTTTCAGGAAGCGGGATCATCAGGAGATCGCCAGCGCCAACCAAGGCGCGTTCCCCGAAGCCTGCGTTGGTCGACCACACGGGAAAGACGGTTCGGTGCGACGTGTCCTTCAAGACCAACGACGACGGCGCGGTTAGTCCCTCTCGGCAAGCCTGCGCAACAGCATCAGCGACGATGGACTTTCCGCGTAGCACGCCGTGCTGATCTGGAAAGACAAAACGAACGGTCTCGATGCCGTCCTCTTTGATCCTGGCAAGTAGGCGTTCGACCTGTTCGCCAGCATCCGGATGAAGCAGGCCGAATTGCCCAAGCGAGCCCGTCATGACGTCGACCTGATCGCTCATCTCAGGAAGCGGCCCAACTGCAAGACACGCGACGCTCCTGATCACGGATTTGATAAACTCTGGTCCAGTCGCTTTCGTCCGTAATCGCATCGACGGCGATCGGTCCCGTCACCGCCCTACCCGTCTCCGGTGCTTGCATCTTGAGTGCCTGACAATCATCACCGTCGACGGCCGCGATCGCGGCACGCAGCATGCGACGATAGCGGATAATCGCCACGTCCGTTCGTCCGAGATGTTCGTTGCGCCGGTCCTGAATACGGCCAAGGGATTCGACCGCCCACTGGTCATGCACGTTGATGTCAAGCCCCATGCCTGTGTAGGTTTCCCTGGCCTGCTCTTCGGGATCATAGCCGTAATTGTTGTGCCTGTTTCTAATCGGCGCGTAGTTAGGAAGCGTGTGTTCCTTCAAACGCTGCTCGCGCATCAGCTCTTTATTCATGGGGTCTCCGAAGCTGGTAAACATCGAATACCAGTAACAGTTCTCGTCATCCAAAGGCACATGCCACTGGGTGATGGTCATCTCATTCGACATGGGAATGCAAATCGCCCCAGGGAAAATTTGGTTGGTGACCCGGACATGGGTGCGCCCGTCATCGAGATGGCGTAACGCAATCAGACGAAGGCCGTAGTCGGTCTCCTCAACCTTGATCTCAGGCCTAGGGTAGTCGCGCAACAGCTTGGTCATCGGGATGTCGGTTTGGCCTGCCTTGTCCCGAAACTGCTTGCCATAACCGTCAGCAGGATCTTCATCTTGAAGAAAGCGATGCAGGAAGGACGCGTGGACGGGATCGATACCGACCTCCATCGCCTGCAACCAGTTGCACTCCCAAAGGCCTTTGAAAGCGAAGACGTGGCTCGCCGGCGCTTGGAAGCAATCCAATGCTGGAAAGGGTGGAGGATCGCCCGGACCCATATAGGCAAAGATGATACCGTTCCGCTCCTCGACGGGGTAACCCGCCATTTTGATCTTCTCGTGCATGGTCGACCCGTCGGGTTCACCCGGCTGCTCGACACATTGGCCAGTGCGATCAAAATGCCATCCGTGAAATGGGCAACGAAGGCCGTTGTCTTCGCGCCGCCCGTAGCAGAGATCAGCCCCACGGTGAGGACAGTGGCGTCCGATTAAGCCAAGCGCCCCCTGATTGTCGCGAAAAAGGACCAGATCTTCGCCAAGAAGGCGCACGGGCACGACAGGCCGCTTCGGATCAAGCTCGTCCGAAAGCGCGGCAGGCTGCCAATAGCGTCGATGAACTTTGCCAGCATCAGCACCCGGGCCGACCCGGGTCAACTGGTCATTGGCTTCTTGGGTCATCATGGCTTGATTTCCTCCTCCGACATATCAGCGGCCAGGATCAGACAAACCGATGGCACGGCTTTAACGCCTGTTCGGCTCCCGCCTTCACTTCCACCTACAGGCAAGCATTTGAATGTGCGATTATCGCACATCTTACTCTTTATTCGGCGTTTGTGACCGTTTATCGTACTAAACACCTGCATAGTGCCAGGAGAGAGTCAATCGCGAAAGAAGGCCCATGTCTCTGCCGATGGATGGTTCTGTCCCGAAGACGTCTCCTCACGATGACAACGCTGCGAAGAGCCACACTGAACTCTCTCAGACGTTCATCCGTGGCATGGCAGTTCTGAAATTATTTGATGCAACGCGCACCCATCTGTCCCTCGCCGACGTCGCTCGCCTTAGTGGCCTGGATCGTGCTGTTGCACGACGGCTAACCCTGACATTAGAACATTTAGGGTATCTGAAGCGTGATAGCCGCGTGTTTTCGTTAACCCCGAAGGTCCTGGTCCTAGCGGGCGGTTTTTTGCAAGGGCACCAATTCGGCACTGTCGTCCAGCCCGTTCTCGAGACACACTCAAGGGATCTCGGCGAATCGATCTCGTTGGCGATGATCGATGAACAGGATGCCGTCTACGTCGCGCAAGCCATGAGTGGGCGGAACCGTGTAAGCTTTGGCTTTACCCTCGGCAGTCGGCTACCACTCCTGCAGACCGCCATCGGCCGAGCCTTGCTGTCCATCGCTGATCCCGCCTTTGTTGAGAACGCTACGACATCGGCGCCCGTGGAGGCGTTCACCAAAGCCTCCATCGTTGACCGCAGCCAGCTCGCAACCAGGATTCAAGAGGCACAAGATCTCGGCTATGCCCTCGTCACGAGCGAATTCGAAGCCGGTGTTACGGGTATGGCAATGCCGGTCCATGCCGCTTCCGGTGCGATCATGGCAATCGGCATATCGGCGATCCAGCAAAAGTTCACCGACGACAAGCATGAACAGTCGCTAGAAGTTCTTCGGGACTGTAGCCGTGCCTTAGCGTCAGCAACCTAGCGCTTGACGATTTCGGGTTGGTCCAGGACGAACGACCATCACATTGCCGCCTGCCATAAGCCCTGACCGGGTCCACCAGCGCTGACAAATTTGATACGGCTCTGTTTGATCCGCATCAAAGCAATACCCTCCTAGGACAGCAGACTGATCGACGAACAGTCGCATTCATCATGGGGACAAAGCGTCAACATGCCGTTCCGCGCTTTGCTTGCCCACGAAAGGAAGGTTGTCCGATGCATATCCTCATCGTCTACGGCACGACCGAGGGTCAGACTCGAAAGGTCGCCACGTTTTTGGCAGACCACATCCGCCAACGTGGCAACGAGGTCACCTTGCTGGACAGCACAGAGGCACCAAGATCCGTCGATGTTGATGCATATGGCGCTGTGATCGCCGCAGGGTCCGTGCATAACGGACGGCATCAAGCCTCACTCTTTCAGTTCGTCCGCAATCATCGGCACGCCCTGCAGACCAAGCCGACGGCGCTCGTCTCGGTCAGCCTCTCCATGGCGAGTGACGACCTACAAGATCACGTCGAAGCGGCGGCCTGCGCCGATCGCTTTATCACCGCTTCCGAATGGACACCGACAGTCACCCACCTAGTCGCCGGTGCGCTTCGATACACGCAATATGATTTCTTCAAAGGCTGGATCCTCAAAATGATCGCTGGCGCAAAAGGCGCCTCGACCGATACCGACAAGGATCACGAATTTACCGACTGGAGCGATCTGGAAGCATTTGTCGACGCCTTTCTCAAGCAAGTTCATGAGCATGGTGATTTGATCGCGAAACCTTCTGCTGGCCCCACCCTGGACGACGGCGTCAACCAAAGCCAGCAGGCATGAGCGCATTCACGTCTATGCCCCTATGATTGATGATGTTAGCCACATAGTGACCGACGAGCGGCTTGGAACGGGCGGGCATCTTTGGGTGCCAAACCGTCAAAGCCTATCGTGATCACGTAATGAAGGTCGGCACGTAAATGATGCCGAGCCACGAAGGATGAGGGTGGCGACAGATTGCAATGGGGTGAAGCGATGGAGCATGACTCCCAAGCACCTTCTGACCAAGGGGAGGTCATCACTTTTTTAAACCAAGGTCTGGCGTTTGGTCGGCCTGGTCGTCCAGTCGAACAGATCGATACCCATGCAGCAATCATCTTTCTGATCGATGACCGCGCCTACAAACTTAAGCGGGCGATCCGCTATAGCTTCCTCGACTTTTCGAGCATCGACAAGCGGCGCCGGGTTCTGGAAGCCGAGTATCGGTTGAATGTCAAAACAGCGCCCTGCCTCTATCGAGGCCTTGTTCCCGTAACCATCGACGACAACGGCCAATTTGCCTTGGATGGTGACGGTCGCATCATCGATTGGCTTCTCGAAATGAAGCGTTTCGAACAGACAGCCTTGCTCGATCATGTCGCCGAACAAGACAAGCTCGACACACCATTGATCAAGGCCCTCGCCAAAGAAATCGCGGAGCAGCATCAAAAGGCGCCGGTACGACAAGGCGGTGGCTATGTAGCCATGGCATCAATCATCGATGGCAACGCCGCTGATCTCAGAGGGCTCATAGATCAGATCGGGGATGACGCGACAACCAACTCATTGATCAAAGCAACCCGCTCAGAACTTGGCCGCCAACATCGGCGCTTGGACGCCCGGTCCCGAGCAGGTTTTGTTCGCCACTGCCATGGCGATTTACATCTCGGCAATATCTTCCTCGACAACGATCGACCGGTTCTGTTCGACTGTCTGGAATTCGACGAAAGTCTCGCCACGATCGACGTTATCTATGATCTCGCATTTCTCCTGATGGACCTTTGCCATCGAAAACTCGATAGCCTCGCCATTGACCTCCTGCACGGCTATCTAGAGCGAACCCAGGACGATGACGGCACTGCTTTGTTGCCGCTCTTTCTCGGTGTTCGGGCGACGATCCGCGCCAAAATTGAGGCCTTTGAAATCAAGACGGCAAGATCGGATGCCGAGCGCCAGCAACATCGGCTGGCGGTCATCCAGTATCTTGATCTGGCTATGGCGTTGCTGAACACCGAACCGCCAAAGCTGATCGCCATCGGTGGGCTCTCCGGCACCGGCAAATCGACCGTCGCTCGGCTCCTGGCGCATCGACTGGGACCAGCACACTGGCCCGTTCTGCTGCGCAGCGACGTCATGCGGAAACACCGTCTTGGCGTCGAACCGACAGCCCGGCTTGATGCCGATGCCTATAGCCGTTCGCAAACGAAGGCGGTCTATCAACATCTTGGCGAGCGTGCAGCGACGCTGATTCGCGCTGGTCGTACTGTGATCGCCGATGCCACCTTTCTTGATCCGGTGGACCGCAAGGCCCTAGAAGACGTGGCGCTGGATCTAAGGGTCCCCTTTCGGGGTGTTTGGCTCGATGCTCCAAAGGGGGTTCTTGAGAGCCGCATTCAAAAGCGGACGAATGACGCCTCCGATGCCGACGTCAGCATCCTTGCGCAGCAGTGCGACCGCGATGTCGGTGCGATCACCTGGACCTTGGTCGACGCAAACGATGACGCATCAAACATCGCACGCACCGTTCAATCGAAGATCGCGAGGTGACGCCGTTTACGTGTCGTTGTTGAGCTCGTCTATCAACGCTTCACTCGTGAGCTGACGGCAATAGCCTTTAATCGTTCGCAGGGAATGATCGTGGCGTTCCTGACTGTATGTCAGGCAAGCGTCAGTAACCTGGGTGACGAGATAACCGAGATCGCAAGCGTCCCGGATGGCACTCTCGACACATTGATCGGTGATCAGTCCAGCCAGCACGAGTTGGCGAACACCCAAGTTGCGAAGGATGTAATCAATATGGGTCGAAACGAAGACCGAGGATGAGGTCTTAGGCAGTACGATCTCATCGCCCTGAGGGGCGATCTGATCAATAACCTGACCGTCCCAAGATCCCTTGGGAACATGAAAGCCCGTGATTTTATAGTCGAGAGAGCGGTCACGACCATCAAGGGTCAGGCTTTCGATTGTCGTGTACATCACCTCCACACCAGCGTCACGGCATGCGCGCTGGATGGCTTGCATATTGGGAATGATTCGTTGGTCGAGCTGCTCAAAGAACCATCCATATCGCCTGTCAAACTCATCATTCGCGAGATCTTTAAACTCGCCGCCTTGGCGATGAGCTGCGAAGTTCTGGACATCAATAAATAGCAGAGCCGACTGATCCGGGATAAGGGGAACCTCGCGCGTGAGCGTCATGATGCTGTCTCCATAAATGCCGAAAGCAACTGATCAAGGCGTTCCACCCAGGCAAGCGAGCCCGCATCGGTTAGGAGATGATCGTTTCGTATCTCAATCAAGCAATGGGGAATGCCTCTGGATTCGGCGCAGACCGGGATGAACCAGTCGGTCTCATCCTCGATCTGATAGGGCTCATTGTGACCGATATGAAGGTTTGGCCACATCGCTCGTGCAAGTGCTGAAAGCTTGTCACCCCGGCTTTTGGGACTGCGGTACAGAAAGCTCATGTCCCAAGGACGCCGTTCCCCCGCCATCTCAGGGGTAAAGCTATGGATCGAAAAGGCGAACTGGATGGTGGGATCCACAATGCGCGCCTTGCAGCGTTCGGCATAAGGCTCGAAGATCGCGACCTCACGCTCACGTTTCGCCATCTCCGCCAAATTGGCATTGCCGGGAATGGTGATGGCGTCGCTGACCTCGGGAATGGATTGCGAACTGCCTGGCGGCCGATTGCAGTCGATCACCAATCGACTATAGCGTTGTTTGATCAACCAACCCCCGAGCCGTTCCGAAAGTCGGTCAGCGACCGCCTCAGCCCCGATATCGTAGGCGATGTGCAAGCCGCGTTGCTCCGACGTAAGCCCAAGCGTGCCAAGCCGTTCGGGTATCATCCGGCCCGCATGTTCACAAACCAGCAACAGCGGTGAGGACAGGCTGGCACGAACTTCCTCGACCGGCATCGGGTCAGGATGAGCCAAGAGTGAACCCGTGGCCATTCCTGATTTCGTCGGCATAACATTGTCCTCCCGCGACCGCCGTCCGATGACCAAGTCGGCATGAACGGTTTTGGAACTCATGTATCACTGGCAGTCATTAGTTCACGATTGACAGAAAAATTTCACGACCGCTAGTCTACGGATTAAAGGATGGGAGGGGTTGTGCATATTCGCCAACTCATGGAACAAAAAGCCGACACGCTGACGCCTTCCGAGCGGCAGCTGATGTCCGTGCTCCTTGCTGACTATCCTTTTGCCGGGTTGCAGCCGATCCATAAACTGTCGGAACGCGCGCAAATCTCAGCGCCATCGATTTCCCGCTTCGTCACGAAGCTAGGCTGCAGCGGTTTTCAAGAATTTCAGCAGAAACTCGTTCAAGAGCTCAAAGAGGGAAGCCGGTCACCAATCGATCTTGGACATCGGGAAAGCCTGATCGATCAAGCCCAACCCCTCGCCTCGTATCTCGCGCTGATCGACAAGCTCAATGCGGACCTGCGCGAGCGTTTGTCCGCCGCGCAATTCACGCGCATCTGCGACCTACTCAGTGATCCAAAGCGAAAGGTCTATCTGATTGGCGGCCGCATGAGCGACAGCATTGCCAACTTCTTCGCACGACATCTGCGCCAAATACGAAAGGACGTGTTCCATATCCCGCCAGACCCGGAAGCATGGCCAGAATACCTATTGAGGCTGAAGCCGCGCGACATTGCGGTGATCTTCGACTTCAGGCGCTATCAATCCAGCCTGGCGCAACTTGCATCATCTATGCGTTCGCGAAAAGCACAGACGATCGTCTTCACCGATCCATGGATTAGCCCTGCCGCCAAAGGGGCGACCGAACTCGTGGCCACACCGATAGATTCTGGAACGCTCTGGGATAGTTACGTGCCGGCTTTCGCGTTGGTCGAAGCCCTGTTGGTCGAGTTGGCCGAGCGAGACTGGGACGGGACAAAGGCCCGAATCATGGCATGGGACGAGCTCCGACGTGATCAGCATTCCGAACAGGAAGCATCGACGTGAGCGTTGCCAATGATCATCCCGTCTTTATGCAACCGCACGGCATCCTCGCCCAAAAGGTAACGAGCAAGAGAAACGCAACGCTTCGAGCGGTGCCACCGACGACGCTCGCTTTCGGACGCCAGCTCAACGAAGGATCGTCACGCCATGATGTCGAGCTCGGTCGAGGGAGGGCTGAACAGGCGCCTGCATCTTTAGGAAAGGTGTTGAAGCCCGTCGATGGCCCGTCTCTTGCAAGACACTGGTTCAGTTCTGATCACATCGCACCCATGCGAGGCAACATGGCAATGCTTGAAGAACGCAACGGTCCAAAAACATGGGATCGCTACAAGGTCGTCGACTGACATGCTCCAGGTTCGAAGCGTCTCAAAAAACTTCGGTGGCGTGCAAGCGGTCGATCACGTCAGCTTTACCGTGGAGGCCAACGAAATCCATGGTCTTATCGGCCCCAACGGGGCAGGCAAGACCACGATGATCAACCTGATTTCCGGATTGCTCAGCCTCACGGCTGGCGAAATCGAGGTCGACGGGACCCGTATCGATCAGTTGCCTGCGGAACAACGTGCCCGCCTAGGCGTAGCACGGACCTTTCAGAACTTGCGGCTCTTCCCCAATCTTTCGGTGCGTCGCAACATCGAAGTGGCAGAAATCCATCAAAGGCGTACCGACAAAATCGACCAAGAATTGATCGATGACGCCATCGACCTGTTCCATCTACGCGACGTTCTCGACGCGACTCCGGACAGCCTTTCTTATGGTCAAATGCGGCGTTTGGAGATCGTGCGCGCGCTCGGCTTGCGCCCGAAGGTCCTGATGCTCGATGAACCCGCAGCGGGGATGAACCCAGAAGAAACCGATGAGCTCTTTGGCAATCTCACTTGGCTTCGAGAACGCCACCCCTGTGCGATCCTGCTGATCGATCACGATTTGAAATTCATCATGTCGGCCTGCGAAAAACTGACCGTCATGAATATGGGCAGCCTATTGGCGTCAGGCTTGCCCAAAGACGTGACCGCGGACCCCGCGGTCATCAATGCCTATCTCGGGCACAACAATAACGAGTGAAAGGAGACACCGAATGTCGAAACTCGGGACTTGGCTTTTAGCCTCCGCAGCAGGCGTGGCCCTGGCTGCGTCGGCTGCTTCAGCGGACACCATCAAGATTGGCCTCGCCGTACCGCTGACCGGCGACTTTGCTCCCTATAACGAGGTGGCAGGCGCCCAGTGCATGGTCAAGATGATCAATGAAGCAGGCGGAATCGACGGTCAGGAATTGGAGTTGCTCATTCAGGATACCGGTGCTGATACACAAGCAGCGATTTCGCTGACCGAGAGGTTTCTGAGTGAAGGGATTGTGGCGCTCGGCACCATCCCCTTCTCGGACACCATGATCCCCGTCGCGCAAATCGCAGCCGCCAACGGTGTCACTGTCATCCAGTCGCAAAGCACCCAAGTCGAAATGCATACAGGCGTGGTCGACAATTTCATCACCAATGTCGCGCCCGATCCCTACACCGCAGCTGCCGCTGCCAACTATGCCTTGGCGCAAGGCGTCAAGAACGTCGCCATCTTTACATCAGATGAAGGCGGGTCTTGGTCGGCAAGAACACCGGAGTGGTTTGCTGAGGTCATTGAGGCCAATGGCGGCACCCTTCAGGCGACCTTGAACTACACCTCCGGAACCACCGATTGGAGCCCACAAATCGCCGAACTCAAGGCGCTCGATCCGGCGCCGGATGCCGTCTACATCTCCTGGGCGATGCCCGACATCGGCATCCTTATTCGCCAGATGCGCTCGGCAGGCCTCGATGCCTGGGTCGTCGGCTCCGACGGTTTCGATGATCCGTCTCTGGATGCCTTAGCCGCTGAAGATGCCACGGTCTTGGATAAGGTGTTCTTCGGCACGCTCGCACCAGCCGTACCGGATAGCCGCATCGACCAGTTCCAAAAGGATTGTGCAGCGATCGGTGAAGAGGTGGAGGGTCTCTTTCCATCGCTCGGCGGCGACATGATTAAAATCATCGAATACGGCATCAAGGCGGCCGGTTCTGCTGATCCGAATGCTATTCGCGATGCTATCCGCGCAGCAGACAGCATCCCCGTGATGTCGGTTGAAGCCATCTCGTACAAGGACACAACGAGCTACGCGCTCCGCGACATCCCCGTGATCGGCTTCAAAGAAGGACAACGGGTCGTGCTGACCGAGGAGATTCCGGCCAACGTTCCCTCTTGGCCATAAACATTGACGGCCTTTCCAGGTTCTTCCTGGAAAGGCCTCTTTGGCCGCGGATAGCACGATGTTAGAGGTGAGCGGGCTTAAGGTCTTTCATGGCTTGATCGAAGCCGTTCACGGCATTGATCTCAACGTCGACGAAGGGCAGTGCGTCGCCCTGCTCGGACCCAACGGCGCAGGCAAAACCTCGACGTTGTCGGCGATCACCGGAATCGTGCGCGCTGAAGGGGCCATTCGTCTGCTCAATGAGAATCTGATCGGCACGTCCGTCGAAGAGCGCTGCCGGCGCGGTATCGCCATTTCGCCGGAAGGACGGCGTATTTTCTCAAGCCTGTCGGTCTACGACAATCTGGTTCTGGGAGGCGCTCTGCAGCCCGACAAGGCGCAGCTTGCGCGTGATATCGACGACTGGTTCCAGCAGTTTCCGATTCTAGGCGATCGCCGGCATCAACGCGCTGGCACACTCTCCGGCGGCGAGCAGCAGATGCTGGCGATTGCACGTGCCTTGGTTTCAAAACCACGCATCCTTCTGCTCGATGAACCGTCATTGGGACTGGCGCCACAGATTACCAAGCGGATCTTTGACATCATCCGTGATCTCAAGACCAAAGGAGTCACCATTCTCTTGGTCGAACAGAATGCCGGTGCCGCCATCCAGGTCTCGGACTACGTGTACGTCCTGAACAATGGCGTCATCTCCACCCAAGGATCAGCCGCTGACTTCGGCGACGGCAGCGCCCTAATCACCGAGCTTACAGGAGCGCAGGGCTAATGGATTATGCCGCGCAGCAAATGCTCAATGCCCTCAGCTTCGGGGCTGAATACGCGCTCATCGCCCTCGGCTTGGCGATTGTGTTTTCGATCATGGGACTGGTCAATTTTGCCCATGGTGAGGTGATCGCCTTCGGTGGCTATTCAATGGTCATCGTGACGACACTGCTGACCGGCAATCCTTGGGTCCTGATCATCTGCGTGATTGCTGCCTGCATGCTCGCTTCAGTCCTGTTGGAACGCGTTGCCTTTCGAACAGTGCGCGGCGCCGATCTGACCACCGGCCTCCTCACCGCGTTTGGGGTCAGTATCATTTTGCAGAATCTTTTCTTGTTGTTGGGCTCACCGAGGCCGATCGCAGCGACCCAGTTCATCTTCCTCGATCAGACCCTGACGATCGGCTCCATACGGGTGTCATCCCTACAGATCTACGAAACGCTCGTGACCGTCGCCGCGATCGCGGCGCTCCTTGCGTTCTTGCGGAAAACAACGCTTGGAATCGCGATGCGTGCCGCGGCCGAGGATTTCGAGATGGTCCGCCTTTGCGGGATTCGCGCCAATCGCGTGATCGCCGGTGCCTTCGCCATCTCTGGCCTCCTCGCGGGCATGGCCTGCATTTTCATCATGGCCAGGCGCGGCAGCGTGCAACCGCATATGGGATTCGACCCTGTTCTCGTGGCATTCGTCGCCTGCGTCATCGGCGGGTTCGGCAGTCTTCCCGGGGCCGTTCTCGGCGGCTTTCTGCTCGGTATTGCCGAGGTCGCCGTTCTGATTCTCCTCCCCCATAGTGCCGGCGGCCTAGCGCAAGCCGCCGTGTTTCTCATGGTGGCGTTGATTTTGATTTGGCGTCCCGACGGCATTCTCTCACCACCACGCGAGGCCGGGGATAAGACGTGAGGCACCTTGCCCTTAATCGTGATCAACGCCAGGGACTGATCGGCGCCCTGCTCTTGAGCCTGCTCATCTTGACGATTGTCGGTGCGTACTATCTCTGGGGCGAGAGCTATCAAGCACGAATCCTCTATGCCACCTTCGTTAATCTTCTGGTGGTCATTGGGCTCCAGGTCTTTTCAGGCAATGCCAACATCGTCGGCTTCTCCCACGCCGCATTTATGGGCATCGCCGCTTATGCTGCCGCGATTTGCGTCACGCCTGCTGCGATGAAAGCGATTTCGCTGCCGGACGCGCCATGGGGGCTCAATGCTTTTGAGCTATCACCCATCATCTCGGCGCTGATCGCATTGGCCATCGTTGCAGGGCTCGGCGCCCTCACAGGCGCCGTCGTGGTCAGGCTCAGCGGTGTTGGTGTCACCATCACCAGCATCGCGATCCTGGTCATCGTGCATTCGATCTTCTTGCATCGCACTGACATCTTCAAAGGCAATCAGGCCCTCTTTGGTATTCCTAAGATCTTCGATTTGCCACACATCACCGGTCTTGTGATTGTCGGCATTTTCATCGCCCGGCTCTTCCGCGAGAGTTCCGTTGGACTCCAGCTGCGCGCCAGCGCTGACGATGAAGCCGGCACAAAAGCGCTCGGTGTCGACATTCGTAAGGTCCGATTAATCGCTTGGGTGCTGGGTACGCTCTTCTTTGCCACGGCCGGCATTGCTTATGCCTTCTATCTCGGCACCATCTCAGCACGACCTTTCTATTTCAATTTTGTCTTTCTCACCGTGGCCATGCTGATTCTTGGCGGTCTAAGGAGTGTAACAGGCGCGGTGTTCGGCACGCTCTTGATCTCCATCGGTCTCGAAGTCGTGCGCTGGCTCGAAACTGGACCAACACTGATCGGGATAAAGCTACCGCAAATGCTCGGCCTTTCCGGCCTGCTCCTCGGTGTCGTGATCGTTGGTGTTATGGCGCTCTTGCCTCGAGGGATCATGGGCAATCGGGAAATCGAACAGATTTGGCGTTTCAAGCGCTCTTAGAGGAGGTCACCCATGGGCTGCAATCACACCATCCACAAGCATAACCACCATCTGGGCTGGGACAATGCGATCGATCCGGTTTTAGCGGTGTCGCCGGGTGAGACCGTCTTCGTAGAAACGATCGACGCATCTGGCGGACAGCTTCACGACAAAGCCACACTTGACGACCTGAAGGCACTGGATTTTGGTAAGGTCAATCCTGTCACGGGTCCGATCCATATCGACGGTGCAAAGCCCGGTGATGCGGTCGCGATCAGCTTTCTCGATTTTCATCCGGCGGGTTGGGGTTGGACTGCCAACATTCCAGGTTTTGGCCTCCTCGCCGATGACTTCGCCGAGCCGGCACTGCATGTCTGGCAGTATGACACCAACCTCTCCAATCCCGCCGCCTTTGCACCGATGGGCAAGGTGCCTCTTAAGCCCTTCGTCGGCACCATCGGTCTTGCTCTCGCAGAAGCCGGCCTGCACAGCGTCGTACCGCCGCGACGCGTTGGCGGTAATCTCGACATTCGTGACAATTGTAAGGGCACAACGCTCTATCTGCCGGTGGAGGTCGACGGTGGGCTCCTATCCCTGGGCGACACCCATGCGGCCCAAGGTGACGGTGAAATCTGTGGCACAGCAATCGAGAGCCCGATGGCGGTCGAACTCAAGATCGACCTGATCAAGAATGCAGCGTTTCCCTATCCGCGCCTGGAAACCAGCGGTCCGGTTACTCAGCATATTGACCAGAGCGGCTACAGAGTCACCACGGGCGTCGGCGACGACCTGATGCAGGCCGCCCGTGACTCTGTTCGCGGTATGATCGATTGGCTTTGCACAACCTCCCAAATGACACCCGTCGAGGCTTACATGCTGTGCAGCGTCGCGGGCGATCTTCGCATTTCTGAAATCGTCGATGTACCGAACTGGGTGGTCAGTTTCTATTTTCCAAAGTCAGTCCTGAATTAGCGCAAGAGCTCAGGACGGTCATCGTCACGTCGATGTCGTAGCCCCGATCCACACCGACACGCTTTCCGCTGCGCCCACCATCGCAATAGAGGCTTTGATCCTTCGCCCTCATTGACGCGACCTCAATCCTTGTCGACGCAAAACGACGTAAGGCGATTGCATGAGTCCGGTAGAATCATGAATACTCAAGGCCTGGTTACAAAAGGGGGGAACGTTGAGCATGATACCATCTGCAGAACCGATTCTTCTCGTCACCACCAAAGGCGACGCAACGCTGACGGCGATCGATCCGCATGGTGGAGCTGTCTTATCGAAGGCAGCAGCGGGCAATCCGAATTCGGCGAAACCGCACGAGCTTACGCTGACCCAAGATGGCCAGTTTGCTGTGATCTCACTCTATGGAACGGCCGACTACGGCAACAATCAACCGACGAACCAGCTCAGCATCGTCGATCTCGAAAGCATGGAGGAAGTGAGGCGACTGGATCTCGGCCTTTACCGCGGACCGCACGGCCTCGTCACGGATGACGACGGTAAGATTTGGGTGACAGTCGAGTGCAATCAGTCGGCGCTAGTCCTTGATCCCGAGACCTGGGGCATCGAACAGACGGTCTGGTTGCAAGTCGGTCCGCATTTTCTGGCGCGCTCTCATCGTGGCGCGCACATCTACTTTTCCCATAAAGAGATCCCGTTCCTGTCAGTGGTCGATACTCGAAAGCGAAAGGTCATAGGACAGATCGCGCTGCCAAGAGGTGCGCAGGCAATCCGCGTATCTCCAGATGATCGCTGGCTCTATGCGGGCGACTTCTGTCAGCCACTCTTGCATCGAATCGATACGGACAGCATGACGCTGGAAAAGACGATTGGGCTGACGGGCGTGCCAGGTTGGCCCTATCCGACACCGGACGGGCGGTTCGTCGTCGTCACGACCTACGATGAAAACAACAACGTCGGCTATGTCGAGATTGTCGATGCCGCCTCACTGGTTGTGCTCGGCATCGTGACGCTCAACGCCGAACCCTTTCAAGCCATCGCGGCAGATGACGGCCAACACATCTATGTCGCTCTCGCGGACGGCAGCGTTCCGAAGATCGATCTTGAACGACGAGCCGTCGTCGACAATCGCCTGCATGTCGGTGCTCTAATGCCCGAGGCACTCGCCTTTGCGCCAAGGGGTATGATCAAGCCATCTTAGTCACGCAAATGCGGCCTTCGGCGGCGCGACACTATCCCGTACGACCAACTCCACAGGCAAAATCGTTTCCTGCGACACATCCTCTGGCAGAGGACCAATAAGGTCGAGCAGCAATTTCGCTACCATCTGACCAGCTTCGAATTGCTGGATTCTGATTGTCGTCAAACGTGGCTTAATCAGATCGAGAAAGGGCATGTCATTGAAGCCCGTTACCGCAACATCGTTGGGACATTCAAGACCACGCTGGCGAAGCTTGTCGATCGCACCAAGCGCCAGCCGGTCATTCGCGCAGAGAATAGCGGTAAAAGGCTCTACAGAGTCGAGCAGTACCTCAGCGCAGCGACGGCCCTCATCTTCATCGAAACGCGCTGAAGCTGTTATCAACGATGACGGAACCGACAAACCGAGTTCGTCACTGGCACGCCTAAAGGCATCAAGTCGCAACTGACCAGTCGACAGATTCAAGGGACCGGCAAGGTGGGCGATACGGCGATGGCCCTGCCCAAAAAGGAACTCCAGCATCATGCGGATGCCGGCATACTCATCGTTGATGACATAAGCGATGTTCGAGTCCTCGATCCGCCGATTGAGCGTGATCACCGGCAGACCCTGGGCGGCGACCTCAGCAATTTTCGGATCGCTCCTAAGCACAGCAGCGTGAATGATCCCGTCAACGCCCCGTTCGCGCAACACCTCGATTAACCGCCCTTCCCGCTCCTCCTGGTTGTCGGTGTTGACGATCATCGACGCGTAGCCGAGCGGTTCAAGCACGCTCTCGATGCCGCGCACGATGGGCGGGAACAACATGTTTGTAATATCAGGAATCATGACGCCAACCGTCATGGTGCGGTTGGTGCGAAGGCCATAAGCGAGCTTGTTGGGCCGATAGCCCAATTTCTCAGCTGCGGCCTTGATACGCTCGACCACCTCGTTGGTCAGCGACGTGCGCGTGTTCGGATCGAGGGCTCGCGACACGGTCGACACATGGACGCCGGTCTCCCGAGCAATATCCTTCAAGGTAACACGCGTCTTCACAGTCAGCAGTCCTTTCCTCCCCACTCATACGCTATCCAGGAAGATTGCGCAAACGATTGCACATTTTCGTTGACGGTGTCGCCAGTACAGTGCTACGCCTTATGCAATCGATTGCGTAGACAGGGGCGAAGAATGGCATGACCAAGCGAACCCTTGGATGGATCGGCCTCGGCCGCATGGGCTATCCAATGGCAGAGCGCCTGATTGACGCTGGCCATGATGTGCATGTTTGGAACCGCACGCGAGCCAAGGCGGAACCACTCGCCGATCGAGGCGGCACGCTCGTGAACGTGCCGCGAGACCTCGCCGGCGTCGATGTGTTGTTCACCATGGTCTCGACAGGCGAAGATCTGGAGCAGGTCTATTTCGGTGAGAATGGTGTCCTATCGGAACCAGGCGATCTACCCTCGATCTTTGTCGATTGTTCGTCGATCGGCGAGGATCAGTCGGCTGACATTCGCGCACGGCTCTCGGAGCGAGGCGCCGAGCTGATCGCCACTCCCGTCAGCGGCAACGGAAAATGTGTTCGTGCAGGCAAGCTGAGCGCTGTTGCTTCCGGACCCATGGCAGCGTTCCAAGAGGTCGAACCTCTGATCAACATCATCGCGGGGCGAGGCGTTTCCTATGTCGGCGAGGGCGAACTCGCGAGGTTCTGCAAAATCGCCCACAACGTCTTCTTGGGTGTCGTCATCCAGAATCTTGCGGAGATTACGATCCTCGCACAAAAGGCCGGCGTGTCGAGAAGTGCATTTCTCGACTTCATGAACAACTCGGTCATGGGTTCGACTTTCAGCCGCTACAAAAGTAATGCGCTCGTCAATCTGGATTGGACCACAACCTTTACGCCAGCACTTTTGAGAAAAGACCTCGATCTTGGTTTGCGCGCCGCTCGGGAATTCAATGTGCCGATGCCGGTATCCGCGGCGACCCGCGAAGCACTGCAGGCCCATTTTGGAGCTGCTCAGCTTAAGGACGATCCTGAGGCGTACCTGTCGTCCGACTTCGCGGCTCTTCTCGAAACCGTCGCCTTGGCTGCAGGTATCAAGCTTGAAAGCGAAAACACACCGGTGCCCACAGGCCTCGAAATCACGGAGGTCGCTGCAGAATAAGGGAAGAGGGTTCGTCAAAATCAAATAAGACGTGGGAGGCAATAATGCACATTCGTAACTTGATGGTCACGACGGCTGCCGCGACAGCATTGCTTTGCGGCACAGCGCATGCGGAAACGCTCAAAATCGGCGCATCACTGCCGCTCACCGGCAACTTCTCGATCGCCGGCCAAAAGCATAAGCAAGGCTACGAACTCTGCGTCGATCTCATCAATGAGAAGGGTGGCGTCCTCGGCCGCGAGATCGAGCTCATCGTCTCAGACAACCGTTCTGATCCCGCAACTGCCATCAACCAATATGAGCGCTTCATCAATGTCGATGGCGTTGAGGCGGTCTACGGCACCTTCTCCTCGCGACTCACATTTCCGGTCGCGAACATCCTCGCGAAGAACGGCATGGTGCATCCGATCCCAGCTGGCGGGGCACTTCGAATCTACACCCAAGGACACGATAATCTCTTCTATTTCCAGCCCGATGCCGCAGAGTATATCGGCGCCTCAATTCAAGGCATCATTCAAGATCTCGTCCCCGATGGCGAAGGCCCAACGACGGCAGCGGTCGTGTCGGCAGACGACTTTTTCGCCAATGCCATCCAGGCGGGCCTTCTCGGCGAGGAAGTCAAGGATCCTGCTGATGGCAGTACGGTCGCCGATCTCGCGCCCGGCTATCTCGCCGATACCGGTATCGAGACGGTGTTCACCGAAAAATGGCCTGAAGAGGGCTTCAATGATTGGATCAACCTTGCCAATTCGATCAAGCGCTCCGGTGCAGAACTGATCATCGGTCTCACGGCCTCTGCCGAAGAAGCGGTACAGCTGACACGCTCGCTGAAGACAGTCCAGGCCGACCCGAAGCTGGTCTATTTTTCCCAGGGCACCCAAGCTGAGTATCTCGAAGGGACGGGCGACTCCTCGAACGGTGTCTTGGTCCACACCTCCTGGCACAAGGATGCGCCCTTCGAATCCACGCTCGCCGGCGAACCCTTCTCGAATACAGACTTCGTCCAAGCTTTCGAAGCAGTTCACGGCGCGGTGCCGGATGAAGACTCAGCCATTCCATTTGCCGTCTGCCAAGGCATCGAACAGGCGATCGCTGGCGCTGGCTCGACCGACAATGCGGCGATGGGCGACTGGCTGTCAGCGCGCACAAAAGATGATCCGGTGCAGACCATCTTGGGGCGCTTCAACTGGGACGATGTTGGTCTTCCCAATGACAAGCCTTTTCTCATGACTCAATGGAACGGCGGCGATCTCCAGTTCGTCTACCCGACAGACGAGTTCGAGGGCGTGCAATCCATGTCCTATCCAAAAGGCGGCTTTTAATCCGACGAACGCAGTGCGTCAGGCGTTCATGACGGCCTGGCGCTCGTGCGAGAAGGGACTGACGATGCTGGACGTCAGGGCGCTTTGCAAAAACTTCGGCGGCATTCAAGCGGTCGATCAGTGCTCATTTAAGGTCGAGCACGGATCGATCACCGCTCTCATCGGACCCAATGGCGCCGGCAAAACGACCGCCTTCAATTGCATCAGCCGCACCATGGCTCCGTCGGCTGGCGAGGTTTGGCTCGACGGTGAGCGCATCGATCAACTTCGCCCACACAAAATCACGAAAAGGGGTCTGTCTAGAACCTTCCAAATCTCGCGCAATCTCGCCGATATGACGGTCTTGGAAAATGTCATCTGCCAGGCGAGGGTCGGCGGTTTTCGCGATCTCTTTAAGCCGGCTATGGCACCAGACGAAATCGAGAAAGCGATGGGTATCCTCGACTTTCTCGGCATCACCCGCATTGCCCATGAGGACGGCTCCAACCTCTCCTTCGGCCAAAAAAAACTCATGGATCTCGCGGCACTCTTGATGAGCGACCCCAAAATTATCCTCCTCGACGAACCCGCGGGCGGCGTGAACCCCACGCTCCTTGAACAGATCATCGGTCACATCCGAAAGCTAAATGACCAGGGTCTTACGGTGCTGATCGTTGAGCATAATATGGACCTGATCATGCGCCTCTCGCATCACGTGGTGGTAATGGCACAAGGGACGGTGATCGCCGACGGCACGCCAGATGAGGTGCAGAACGATCCGGCCGTGCTCGAAGCCTATCTCGGTGGAGCAATGGAGGACGCGGCCTAATGGCGGATCTTCTGAAAGTCACCGATATCACGGCTGGCTATGGCGATGGTCCGGCAATTCTCCAGGACACCCATCTGAATGTCGAACCCGGCAAGGTCCACTGCATCATCGGGCCCAATGGCGCTGGGAAATCGACCCTGCTCAAAGCCATCTGCGGCATGCTCACAATCCGAAAAGGCGACGTCGTCTTCAAGGGGGAGCGGCTGAATGGACTTCGGCCTGACCAGATCCTACGGAAAGGCATCTGCTTCGTGCCGCAGGAGCGCGCGCTGTTCCCAAAAATGACGGTCCGCGAGAACTTACGCATGGGCGGCTACATCATGGAGGACAAGGCGAAGCTGGAACGACGCATCGAGAGCGTGATGGAACGCTTTCCAATCCTAAAGGAACGCGCTGAACAGCACGCCGGCACAATGTCCGGTGGCCAGCAGCAAACCCTCGCCATGGCGCGCACCATGATACTGAAGCCGGACATCGTGATGCTGGACGAGCCGTCACTCGGGCTCGCCCCCAAGATCGTGAAAGAGATGTTCGAGATCATGAAGATGATGGCGGCGGATGGCATCACCATCCTCCTAGTCGAGCAAAATGCGCTGATGGGGCTTAAGCACGCGGACTGGGGCGTCGTCCTCGATCTCGGCCGCACCTTCATCGAGGGACCGGCCAAGGAGGTGCTTGGCGATCCTCGCATTCAAGAGTTGTATCTTGGCGGCAAGAGGGCAGCCTGAGCATGATCGACCTGATTCAGATCCTCATCCTCGGCCTGGCTCTCGGTGGCGTGTTTGCTCTGATGGGTGCCGGGCTCTCGCTGGTCTTCGGCGTCATGCGCATCGTCAATCTTGCGCATCCGTCCCTGATCATCGGCGGGGCCTATGTTGCCTATTGGGGCTTCAGGCTCGGCGGCATCGATCCGATGATCATGTTGCCAATCGCCCTCGTGATCCTCGGCGCAACCGGCATCATCCTTTACAAGCTGGTGTTCGAGAAGGAAGCGAAGTCCGCGAAATACTCCGAGATGACCGTGCTTCTCACCTTCGCCGTCGCCATGATCGTCGAGGGTGCGCTCGGTACAGCCTTCACCAATACACAGCGCGTCACCTCGCCCGATTATGCGACCAATGCCATCTTCATCGGTGACGTCTTCATCCCGCTCGGGCAGCTCTATGCCGGGATGGTGTCCCTCGCTCTGATCGCCGCCCTCGCGCTCTTTCTCAAATATTCGAGCTTTGGCTACGCCATACGCGCGACCACCCAGAATCGTGATGCCGCCGAGTTGCTAGGCGTCAATGTGAACTTCGTCGGTATGGTCAGCTTCGCGATCGGCATCGCACTCGCAGGCGCTGCAGGCGCGCTTGTCTCCTTCGTCTTCAGCTTCTTTCCGGCAAAGCACTGGGAGTGGATCGCGATCCTCATGTCGCTCGTTGTACTTGGCGGTATGGGCTCGATCCTCGGCACGGTGCTTGCCGCCTTCATTCTCTCGATCGTCGCCGCTTTCGTCGGCGCCTGGGCCGGTGCCACGTGGTCGACAATGACCTTCTTTCTGTCGCTCTTCCTCATTCTCCTGTTCCGGCCGCAAGGCCTCTTTGGCGAGAAACCGGAGCTGACATGAGCACGGCATTAGACGATACAGGCGCGGTTCTCGAGGCACGCAAAGCCCACAACGAGAAGCTCGCCCTTCAGGCGGACAAGAGCCGCGCGACCTGGTTTCCGATGCTACTTCTCGCCGTTCTGGCTGTCCTCCCACTCCTGCAGTTCACTGGTAATTACAATTATCTTCTTCACCTCACACTTTTCACCGCAAGCTACGTGGTGATGGCCGCAGGCTGGAACATCCTTGGCGGTTTTGCCGGGTACATCTCGCTTGGCCACAACGTCTTCTTCGCGATCGGCGGCTATTTCGCTGGCATGATCTTCGCGCGCACCGGCATCTCCACCATCATCCTCGCCCCACTTGCAGGCCTGCTCGCCGGCGTCATCGGCTATCTGATTGGTCTGATTACGCTTCGTGTACGCGGGCCGTCCTTCATCATCTCATCACTCGCCTTGGTGATGATCGCACGCATCTTGTTCGATAACTGGGAGTTTGTCGGCGGCGCTGCCGGACTCTCTTTGAAGGCCAATGATCTACCGGTCCAATGGGCGAAGCTTCCCTATTACTATGCCTTCCTCGTGATGGCAGCCTTCGCCGTGTGGGCGTCCTATCGGATCAAGCATTCAAAATTCGGACTCGGTCTCCGCGCCATTTCCAAGGATGAGATTAAGGCTGAAAGTGCTGGCATCGATACACGCCTCTACAAGACGCTCGCCTTTGCCATCTCAGCCTTCTTTGTCGGTATGGCCGGCGCGGTCTGGGGTGAGTATCTCACCTATATCCGACCGAACATCTTCTTGATCATCCTGGTTTCGGTCAACATGGTGTTGATGTGCATCCTCGGCGGCAAAGGCACGATTGCTGGACCCGTCATCGGTGCCATTCTGATCGTCGCTTTCAATGAGTTCTTCGTGGCGACACTTGGTGCATCCGAGATCAATATCCTGGCAACTGGCTTAATCATGGCACTCGCCCTGATGTTCTTTCCGCTCGGCATTGTCGGATCATTAGCCAAGGCCGGCCGCCTGCCCCGCATCTTGAATTGGGACTAGGGCATGCCCGAAGTCGAACTCTACAACGCACCACAATCCACCTGCAGTCAGCGCGTTCGTTATGTTCTGAACGCCAAGGATCTACCGTACACCGAGCACAAGCTCGACCTGTTTTCCGGTGATCAGCTCAAGCCCGACTATCTTCGCCTTAACCCCAATGGGGTCGTGCCAACACTGATCCATGTCGGCAAGACCATCATCGATTCAGCCGTCATCATCGAATATCTGGATGAGATCAGTCCCCAGCCCTCGCCTCTCGTGCCGACCGATCCAGCCGAGCGGGCCGCGATGCGCTCAATGATGCGCTTCATCGACGAGGTACCGACGCCGGCGATCCGCATTCCATCCTACAACCTCGCCTTCCTCCCACATTTCCAATCGATGTCTGACGACGAGTTCCGAGCACTTGCCGACTCAAAACCCCTTCGCCGCGAGTTCCTATTGCGCATGGGCCGCACCGGCTTTCCTAAGACAGATATGGACCAAGCGCTCGGCCGACTAAAACGCGGCGTCGAGCGTATCGCGTCCTGGCTCGAGGAGAGCGGCGGTCCGTGGCTGATGGGTAAAAAGCTGACACTCGCCGACATCGCTGTCATGCCCGTGATCGTGCGCATGGACGACGTCAATCTTGGCGACGCCTGGGACGACGCGCCTGCTGTCGCCCGTTGGCTCGACAACATCAGAGCAACAGCTCCTTTCGAGCCCACCTACTACAAGGGCTCGCTGCTTACCGACAGATATCCGCATCTGCAGCATCTAAAACGAAGGCCACAACACTAACGCCAGCGAGAGGACACCCCATGGCCGCGCTCAATCCGACTGTTCTTCGTCCTGAAGACGCCGATCATCATTGGAACTGGGAGCGCGCGATCCCAGCGCCGGGAAAGATGGGAGTCGATTTTGAAACACGGGTCGATTTCAGGCGGCTGCAGCGTTATCGGCTTGCCCGGGCACAGGACGCGCTTCGGAACAGCGATTGTGGCGCGCTTTTACTCTTCGATGTGAAC
>JANQPX010000006.1 GCA_028285265.1 Geminicoccaceae bacterium | reverse complement strand
GGTTTATGGACATTTATCGGGAACACGCCATAGTTTCATCCGGCCCGCGTCGCTCGGCTACCTTTTCCGACCTCGCTGATATGGATGATGACGATGAGCGTACGGAGCGAGGCGTTTGCACGCCCTCTTCCGCTCAAACCAGAACGACCCGTTGAAGCCGCCTTGCCGCGTGCGTCGCTGCTCTTCGGCACGACGCGCGGAGATAACGCGCAGATGCTGAATCTTGCGCAAGCGTTGGGGTGGCCTTTTGAGGTGAAAGGCGAAGTAGACGGCGTGCCAATGACCGTCGTTGATCGCATTGCGCACGCTTTTGGCTACCGACTACGCCGCAATAAACCCTTGCTCTCCAGTCTGCTCTGGCCGGACCTTATCCTCTGTTGCGGCGGCAGGCGGGTCATCGATGCTTTGCGCATCAAAGACCTGTCCGAAGGGCGTAGCAAAATCGTCTGCATCGGCAGACCATGGGCCGATCTCGATCTCTTCGATCTCGTGATCACGACGCCCCAGTATCGCCTGCCGACACGCCAAAATGTCTTGATAAATGCAATGCCGCTCAACCAACCCAGTGCCGAAGCGCTGGCCATTGCGGCCGATGAATGGCATGGCGACATCAAGCATTTGCCGACCCCATGGACTGCAGTGTTGGTTGGCGGAAATAGCGGATCCTGCATCTTCGATGCGAACGCCGCCCAGCGTCTGGCAGCCGAAGCGAATGCTGTTGCGGCCCAGACCGGCGGCTCGCTTTTGATCAGTACAAGCGGTCGGACGCCCAAACCCGCCGTCGACGCCTTACTCTCCCAAATCAGCGGGCCCCATTTTGCGTTCCGATGGGAGAAGACTGCGCGACGCAACCCGCATCTTGGCTTTCTCGCCTTGGCCAATCGGTTCATCGTCACGTCGGATAGTGCCTCGATGATCGCCGAGGCGATCTCCACCGGATGCGAGGTTTCCATCTTCGAGGTTCCTCTTCGCCGCAGAAGCCGTTGGTTGACGGAAAAGCGGAAGTTCGGGCATACCACTCACCAGATGCATCGGTGGCTTACCGAAAAAGGCCTCTGGATTCCTGCACGCGATATGAACGCCTATCGTGACAACTTGATCGATGGCGGTTATGTGCTCGATGGCGAGCAAGCCAATGACAGCTTTTCACCAAGGCGCCCGCGGGACCTGGATCGGGCTATTGAAGCCATTCACGGACTGTTCCCCAGCCTCTCCCCTCCGAGGGGCAGTGACGATATCGTCAAAATAAGAAGGAGCCATGCGCATGGCTTTGCGATTGCCGGTTGAGGCACGCTATCTGGACACCGATCGGCTCGATGCGATCACGACCGAAAGCTTCAGAGATGCCGATCCGTTTCCTTGGATCAATCCCCAGGGGCTGCTGACCGATGCGGGCTATGAAGAGCTGATCGCGAATTTGCCGGAGCCCGAAAACTTTCGGTCTTCCTTTGGTAAGCCAAGGCGTCACGGTCAAAAGAGCCATGATCGCTTTTCACTTAACTATAACAAGAAACTCGACCTGCCCGACTGCTGGCACACCTTTGTTGCCGAGCTAAACGGTCCTGCCTATCGACAGTTTTTGCAGCGTATGTTGGACGTCGATAATTTCGATCTGACATTCCACTGGCACTATACACCGAACGGCTGCGATCTCTCTGCCCATTGCGACGCCGAATGGAAGTTAGGGTCGCATATCTTCTATCTCAACACGCCAGATGATTGGGACGATTCTTGGGGTGGCCAAACCCTCATCCTCGACGATGATGGTGCGTTCAACCATCGCTCGGCACCGGCTATCGAGGATTTCAAACGGGTCATTCCGTCAACGGCAATGGGCAATAGCAGCCTTCTCTTCAAGCGTACCGATCGCAGCTGGCACGGTATGTACCCCCTGAAGCAGCCCGATGGCGTGCTCAGAAAGGTGTTCATTCTTGAAGTGCGCAATTTGAATCTGACAACGCGCATCCGGACCCTTTTTCACTGAGTCGCTGATCAACCGAGAAAGAAGAGCTTACATGGCAACCAAGCTAGCGCCGGCCTTGCAGCCGGTCGCCAATGATCACGAGCAACCCAAGACCGACGAGCGAACCGCAGTCATTGTGGTGGGCGCCGGGCGAAGTGGTACGAGTGTCTTGACCGCTGGCGTCGGTGCACTGGGCGTTGATCTCGGAGACCAGCTCAAGGCTGGTGGTGTTCAAAAGAACCCCAAGGGATTTTTTGAAGATACAGAGCTCCTCGACGTAAACCACCGCGTCCATAAAGCCTTTGGCCTCCGCGCAAGTGGCGCCAACGTTCGCCCGGTCGACGAACGTGCATGGCATACCGTCGATCTTAAGCCGCTTGAAGAAGAGGCGGCCTCAATCATCAAACAGCGCTTTACATCCGATCGCCCCTTTGGCCTGAAGTCAGGTGGTCTCCTTCGCCTCATGCCGTTTTGGGATCATGTTTTCGAACGGGCCGGCGTGGCACCACGCTATGTCATGGCACTTCGGAATCCGCTCGGCGTTGCCGATAGCCGTGCCAATCTCGATGTTTATCGTGGCTATCAAGAGAAGAGCGACTTGGAGTGGCTGGTTCAGGTTCTCCCCTACATCGATCACCTGAAAGGACACCCCTTCGTCGCGGTTGATTACGATCTCTTGATGCAAGACCCGAAAAAGCAGCTGCACCGGATTGCGAACGGTCTCAGTCTGCCGATCGACGGTGACGTCGAGAAGAGCATTAAAGTCTACTCGGAAGAGTTTGCTACCAAAGACCTCTACCATCACCGGCACGATCCCGCGACGCTCGAACAGCGGGAAGAGCTCAATCCCTTGACCGTCGATACCTATCTTTGGCTGCTCAAGCTCGCCAAGGATGAGATCAGCGCTGACAATCCTTCGTTCTGGTCAGCGCTCGCTGATCTACAAGAGCGCTTTAGGACCATGGCGCCGGTATTGCGCTACGTCGACTTTCTCGAAGACGAGCTGAAGCGGCGCTATTTTGGACTTGGTGGCGTTTGGCAACTGGTTCGGCCTCGGCTCGGCTTGGGCGGCAAAAAGAGCGCGAAGCAGGCGGGCTGATGACAGCCGTCTCGGCGGGCAGCACAAGCGCTTCTCCATCAGCGACGATGGGCGCTCTTGACGCTCTTAGGAGTTTGAAACAGCCCTTTCGAAACGGCGCAAATGACCTTTTGACCTTTCTCAGCCTCTCGGCCAAAAGGTGGCAGAAGCTGAGGTTGGGCGATATCGAGGGTGCCCTTACGGATTACGCACGGCTCGTGACCAGCGTCCAATTCGCGCGCGAGTCCTTGGCGACCTATCGCGCCATCAGCGCCCTGATCGAGGCTCATCCGGCTCGCCTCGGCGATCACAGACCTGATACGACAATGCCGGAGCAGCTCGTCCTGTTTGTTGGTCAGTCGCGAAGTGGTCACTCGTTGGTCGGCTCTCTAATCGATGCCCATCCCGACGCCGTGATAGCCCACGAATTGCACGCGTTAAAGCACCTGAATCAAGGTGCTGATATCGTCGAGCTTAACAACGCTATTCAGATCAACGCCCATCTGTTCGATCTCTTGGGCCGCGCTTATACCGGCTACGACTATGTGGTGCCGAGTCAATGGCAGGGTCGCCACCGAAACCTCGTTATCGTCGGCGATAAGAAGGGGAACGGCACGACACGGCTCTTGCGCCGCCACCCCGCTTGTCTTGATCGATTGGAAGAGCGCCTCTCGATCCCGCTACGGTTCATCAATGTGATCCGCGATCCTTTTGATAATATCGCAACAAAGGCAAAGCGGACCGGTGTCTCGGTGAAAGAAGCAGCGCGGCGTTTTTTTGCAAATGTACGAACGCTGGATGCGTTGGCGCATGCAAGACCGACGCAGGTTAAATCCATTTATCTTGATGATCTTATAGAGCGACCGAAGGACGTCCTGTCCGATCTCATGACTTGGCTCGGACTTTCGACCGACGAACCAGGCTATCTTGATGCAACCTCATCCCTGATCTTCGAGCGGCCAAAGCGCACACGCAATTTGGTCGAATGGCCATCGGGCCTCATGGACCAAATTCGTCTCGACTGCGCGCGTTCGCCTGCACTCGCCCACTATGCGGACATAACGCGTTAGACAATCGCTGCCCCCTCGCGGCGAAGATGCGACGCACGCCAGACGATCAGGCAAAAACATGCTTCATTTCAAAAGCAGCGCGCTTGGCCAGATTGCGCCCCCAGGCCTTTGCCGCGAGGCGATCGTGGCGTTTGGCGAGATATCGAGAAGCCTTCGACAACCCACTTAGACCATCAGCGCCAATCACATCATGAAGATAGGCCGATATGCGGTCGCTCGCGATAATGTCATGGGCAAAATCAACATAGTCGTAAAGTAGCGCCAGCAAGGCGAGACTGAGCTTGGCCTTAATCTCGACGTCAGTGTTCTCAGCAAGACTGTGGGGATCACGCAAGAACAAGACATCTCCATGCACCATTTGCCCGCGCGAATAGGGAAGTGGTCCGCTCATCCTTCTCGGATGCTTAACCCTGGTCTGCGATCGCCAATCAATGATGTAAAGGAAACCCATCGGCATCAGATTGAACTGCTTGAGAAAAGCGGCAATCTCGCCAAAATCCGGCTGGCCGATGCGGCAAGGCAGAAACGCGATCTCGGCCCGCATCGCCAACAAGCTTGACTGGAGTAGCGCCTCTGCGCCCTTCAGGATCTCAAGCTCGAACCCCTCGACGTCGATCTTCATGTAGACAGGATTGGCAATAGCATAGTCCGTGATCACGCCGTCCAACGGTTTGGTGTCGATGGTGACAGTCCGCGCTACATCGAAATAGGCTGCGCGCGTGCCAAACCTCTTCGTGACGTCAGGATCGGGTGAGAGCAACGAGGAGGCACCTTCATGCCGCATGATATGAAGGGTCCGTTGCTCCTCCTTGGGACCAAGAGCGACCGGCAGGAACTGGAGTGTTCCGAAGGGATGCGGATTGCTTTCAATCGACTGGTTCAGCTTCGCACATTCGTCCTCGTCGGGCTCGAAACCATAAACCGAGGCGGCACGGCCAAGCGGTTCGATATCACCAACAACACCGCCGCGTGCGCCAATGTCCAAACAGCCTAGCGGCGCGAGATGGTCGAGAAGCGCTGCAAGCTCATCAGATCCAAGAAACCGCTCCGGTCGTTTGACCGTTTTTTGGTTGGGCATGAGGTGTTCCGAATGCAGCTAAGACAACTGGGCCGAGATTGGCGCCATCTCCTATCAGGTTCACGATAGCTGCGCTAGCGTTGGGATCTGCCTTTGTCGACCAAGCACGGGGTAATCTCGCGCCGAATACCATCCGATCGAGGCATCGTTGTTGGGGCAGCTTGCGCTGCTCCATCCGTAGACCGGTGTTAATAGGTCGCTTGCCGCCACCCGGTTCGATCGGTACTCACGACATCGGCCGGATAACGTGGCCGTGGCCCAGACGGCAATGCCCCTTTCGTCCTGACGATAGCGGCGGAGATATCGATCCCTGAGTTTCTTATGGCGAGGCGGATAATGAGAGTGGCCACACCAACTCTGTCCCAACGTCCCCAAAAACCCTTCGCCTCCTTGATCCAGGATCAGCTAGAGCTTTTGGAGATAGTCGGAGACAAGAGAGGCTTCCCGATGACAGGGAGATGCCGGTTTGCTGAGAAGAATCACGAGATCTTCATGGAGTTTAGCTGCGCCTCTGCAGCGCTCCCGTGATTACGTCTTTTCGGGCTAAAGCCGGCTTCGTCTCTGTTGCCCTGACGAGCCCGTCGGCAGACCTACGACACTCATCCTGCAGAGGAGAGCGAATAGGCGCCAAATAGCTTTCAAAGAGCGCAGCCGCATGCTCCCAGGAGAAGGTCAAGGCATAGGAGCGACAACAGTCTGGATCGCGCAAGAGCGCTAACCGGACAGAATGACCCAGGTCGGGGCCGACTGCGCCGACCTGGTCAGTGACGATGTCGCTGGGCCCCGGGACGTCGAATGCGGCGACCGGGACACCACACGCCAAGGCTTCGATCATGACGAGGCCGAATGTGTCGGTCCGGCTTGGAAAGACGAAGACGTCAGCCGAGGCAACGGCGCGAGCCAACGATTCACCCTCAAGATAGCCGGTAAAATGCACATTCGGATAGCGCACCTTGAGTTCCTGCAACAGAGGACCATCGCCGACAATGACCTTCGTGCCGGGAAGGTCGAGGTCGAGAAAGTCGGGTAGGCCTTTTTCGATAGCGACCCGCCCAGCGTAAAGGGCGATCGGACGGGGCAGGCCGGGAAAAGCGTCCTTCGGTCTCGGGCGGAAGAGTTCATGATCGACCCCACGCGTCCAGACCACAACGTTGTCGAATCCGTTCTGCTTCAACACTCGAGCCATAGACGCAGTCGGCACCATGACCCGCTTTGCTGGGCGATGAAACCAACGAAACCAGCGGTGAACGAAGGGTTCGATACCGGGAACCGGCCAGCGCATCCGGATCATCTCGGGGAATCGAGTATGGTAGCCGGTGGTAAAAGGTAATCCTTGGCGGCGACAAAATCGGCGCGCGGCGAGGCCCAGCGTCCCCTCCGTCGCAATGTGGACGGCCTCAGGCTGGAACGCAGCGATCTCGGCTCCAACGGTGCGGGCGCTAGCAATCGCGAGGCGGATTTCAGGGTAGGTTGGAAGGCCGAACGTCGTACGCCCATCCGACGTCAGAATCTGCAGCTCATGCCCGCGCTGCTCCAGGATGTCGGTAATTTTGCCGAGGGTTCTGACAACGCCGTTAATCTGCGGGCGCCAAGCGTCGGTCACGATGCTGATACGCATGGGCAGGCCCCTTGTTTTCGACCGCTGGCAGCGGACTGTCATTCGCGTAGCGATCACTCCAATGAATCAACTCAAAACGCCCGTCATAGTGTTCGACCAAGGCAGAACAGCTCTCGACCCAATCGCCGTCATTGCAGTAATGAATGCCATCGATCATCGAGATCTCAGGCGTGTGAATATGGCCACAGATGACGCCATCAGCGTGACGTTTTCTCGCCTCGCGCACCACAGCTTGCTCAAAATTCGAGACGAACTGCACAGCTTGCTTCACCCGGCGTTTCAGATAGGCCGACAAGGACCAATAAGGAAGGCCAAGCCGTCGGCGAAGTCGATTAACACTATAGTTGAGCGACAGTGCGATTCCGTACGCGTGATCCCCTAGGAAAGCGAGCCATTTGGCATATTTGACAACGCCATCGAACTCGTCTCCATGAAGCACCAAATAACGCTTCTTGTCGGCCGTGACATGGATCGCGTCCTGCATGACGGCGATCCGGCCAAAGCGGGCTCCAACGAAGTCTCGAAAACGCTCATCATGATTGCCTGG
Organism: Geminicoccaceae bacterium; assembly: GCA_028285265.1. Taxonomy (GTDB): domain Bacteria; phylum Pseudomonadota; class Alphaproteobacteria; order Geminicoccales; family Geminicoccaceae; genus JANQPX01. Next base: position 70,164 of record JANQPX010000006.1, on the reverse strand, counting down.
TATATAGATGACGCGTGTGCCTTTCCTTGCCTTACGCAACAGCTTTTGGATCACGTCATTATGCGTCTGATCCCAAAACCAGGTTTTCTGCAGGGACCAGTTGTCAACGATATCACCGACCAGATAGAGCGAATCCGATTCGGTAAACTTCAAGAAATCGAGAAGCATCTCAGATTGAGCACGCCGTGTGCCGATATGGAAATCGGAGATAAAAATGGCGCGATAGCGCGTAGGCAATCCAAGATCAATGGTCATTGGTTGTGCCGCTTCATCATGATCCGGTCGACGGAGGGCGCTCAATGGTGATGTAGTGGGCGTAGGCGCGATAGAGATCTGTCGATGTCACTTGGTAGCCTCGATCGCCGGCAAGAATCGCTGCTTCCTCAGGCAGTTCGACGCGCGGTGTGACGTGGAACATCGAAAGCCACTTCAGGAGCGAACGGCGAAACCAGGAAGGCCAGCCTCCGAGTCCACCAAAATCGATGATGACCAACCTGCCACCAGGTGCCAACGAACGCATGGCACGCTCCATCGTCGCTCGCCAGGACGGGATCATCGACAAGCTGTATGAAATGAAAATCCGCTCGAAGGTTGGCTGACCAACGAGTGTCGCACCATCAAAGTTTGTGGCATCGCCACGAAACACACTGATGCGCTCCTGAAGCTTTTTGCGCTTGATGGAAGCCTCGGCCGTCGCGAGCATTTCCTTAGAGATGTCAACACCGTAGCAACGGACTTCCGGATACCGCTGAGCGGCTTTTATCAGGTTTCTGCCTGTGCCACAGCCGATCTCGAGAATAGCATCACCGACGTCAGGCTTAAGGTCGTCGACGACCTTGTCGCGCCCGAGCAAATAGTACTTTCGTGTGAGGTCATAGATGAAGCGCTGATGGCGATAGATGCGGTCCATCAAAAAACCGCTTGGCTGCTCCGTCGCCACGGTCATCGATCAAGCCCTTCGGCGATAGAGGTGGAAACCGCCATAGATCGCCGATCGGTCTTTCGCCAGCATGGCTTCAGACATGTCTCGATCATAGTCGAAGCGCCCGAGGATCTCAGCGCTAATGCGCCCTGGCAAAACGGATGCGCATCCAGCCGTTCGGAAAACGATTCTTGCGCCCGGCTGACAAGCGATGACGATCGCCTGCCATAAATCATTCAGCTGTTCATCCGTCATCCAATCCTGAGCGTCGAGGAGCACGACGGCATCGACGGAAGCACGTGGTTGGCCACGAAGAACTTCCGTCACGGAACGACGCTGCAATCGGATACGATCCGCCCGTTGGCGCAGGGTTTCGAAATGGGCAGGTTGTAGATAAATCGGCAAGGCACTTTCGTGGTCATCAGGGTAGGCTCGATCAAAGGCCTGCCAAGCGAAATAGTTGTCCTTAAGGGGAAATCCTGCAGCCAGGCGCCTGGTTCGCTCGCAGAGAACGTCCGCCATTGGCCGTCCTTCGGCAAGCGCCTCATACTGTGCAGGCGGGATGCCGAGCCCATAGAGCGAGAGCGGGCTATCGCAAAGGAACCGTATGAGCCGCTTTTGGAAGATCGGCGCGATCTGTTGCTCGAAATACGCTTCTTGCTCTTCAAGCGTGTCAGATTTCAAAAGTCCCGCAAGATCAATCCTATGAAGCTTCGCCACAAAATGGCCGACGCCGATCCACTTACCAAGGAGCCCATACCGATAGATGTTTTTCGAGAACAGAGAAATTCGCCGACCGCCTAGCCCAGCCTCGTCCCAATAGGCCCGTGTCGATTCGCTCAACAATGGCGCCAACAAGCGATCGTATTGCTCAATGTTCGCCTCATTGTCCGCATGCTGAAAGAAGCGACGGAAATCCTCATAGGCCGGAAGGTAGCGGAGGGCTGCCAATTTCAATTCGTTCAATGCGATATGTGCGGAATTAAGATCGACAGCGGTGATCGCAGATGGATTGGCGGTGAGATAGGCAAGGACATTGCAACCACCGGATGCAATGGTCACGAGGTGGCTATCGGGCTTGAGATCCAAGGCCTCCATATCGGGAACAGGATCTTCCCAGATCTGAGGGTAGACAAGCCCGCTGAATACCAATGAGAACAGGCGCTCAAGGAGCCCTTGTTTGGTTACAACTTTGTTCTGATGAATAGCCTGCCCGATAGACGCCATATTTTTGAGCCGGCCAGAAGCGATAGGTAGATCGGTCATAGGCCCACCCAGCGACATGACGGAGACAGCGAGAACGAACCCAAGTGGACTTTCTGCTTGGCTATCATGCTGGGCACTCAACCAGCTTTAAATGACAGTGCTGCGGCAGCACGTTGACGGACCCATGACAAACGCATGGTCAGCCAAGCAAAAGTCGTTAGGGACGTGTTGGGAACAATTCGCTAGAGAACACGCACACCGGACCGCCATACACCGCGGATCACTGGACGACCTTCGATACATCTGATCCAGGCCAAGTCTGCCCTTAGGCCCGCCGCGAGTTCGCCACGATCTCGATCCAAACCAGCCGCCTCGGCAGGCGCGCCTGTGACCGTCCAGATTGCACACGGCAGTGGCCAAGATAACGGTGGCTCCGTGAGCTTGAATGCCGCGGCGAGCATACTGCTAGGAATATAGTCTGAAGCGAACAGATCGAGATGACCGAATTTAGCGAGATCATGAGCAGCAACATTGCCAGAATGAGAACCACCTCGAATGAGATTGGGCGCTCCCATCAACACTTTGAGACCAAGAGCACGTCCTGCAGCCGCTGCTTCGATCGTCGTGGGAAACTCAGAGATAACGCAGCCGAGTTCTGCAGCCTCGGTCATATGCTCAGCGCTTGCATCGTCATGGCTGGCAAGCGGTATGCCATGGGTTCTGCTTAAGCCCGCGACCGTTCGGCGATTACCCGGCGCGATCGTCTTCGACTTCGTGATGAGATCTTTGATATGACGATCCAACTCGGCGGAGTCATGACCGAAGGCGGCGAGGTTGTTTTTTCGATAACGGCTCACATCCGGACTTTGCCGGTCACCTGGCGCATGATCCATCAACGACATGAAGCGTGAAAGCGGATGTTCAATATGTCGCTCCACGATCGACCTGATGTCGGGATGAGTAACCTCGCATCGGAGATGGAGGAAATGGTCAGCACGTAAGAGCCCTTGTCGATGCGCCTCCGTCAAACCGTCGATCATGGGCTGAATCATCTCGGACCGGACATCCCACCCTCTGGCCGCGCCGATCGTAAGGCTATCAAAGACCGTGGTAATGCCAGCAGCGATCACCTGGGCATCATGGCTCATGGCCGCATTGATCGAGTCCCAAAAGACGTCCTTTCGAGGCTGGTAGTGCTTTTCAAGGTTATCGGTGTGGAGATCGATCAATCCTGCGATCAGGAAATCACCATCCAGGTCGAATGCCTCAGAGGGCAGCGTCTCATCCTCATCGATGGACGTGATAAGTCCATCGTCAATGTGCAGATTGCCGAGGACGACGTCGTCTTTCAAAACGAGGCGCGCATTGGCGAAGGTCTTCGCTACGGCAGCGCCTTTCGGCTGCCAAAGATTCATGCGGCTGCTCTTTGCGTTTCGAGCACGATGCGCCTGTCTGCGACCTGGTCACGAACGTCAGCGTCATGAAAGATGCCGATCATCGCTGCTGCCCTCGCCTTAGCTTCCCGAATGAGCTCGATCACAACCGCACGGTTATCGGCATCAAGCGATGCCGTCGGCTCATCGAGCAACAGAATCGGGTAGGGATGGACAAATCCACGGGCGATGTTAACCCGCTGCTGCTCGCCGCCCGAGAATGTAGCAGGTGGGAGATCAAACAGCCGCTCAGGAATGTTGAGCCGCGCAAGCAACGCCTCTGCGCGCATGCGTGCCTCTCGGCGAGAAACGCCGAGTGCTAAAAGCGGTTCGGCGACGACATCACGCGCCGCAACACGCGGAACGCAGCGTAGAAACTGGCTTACGTAGCCAAGGGTTCGTCGGCGTACGCTCATGATGGTCCTTGGCGACGCCTTCACTAAATCGATCATGCGCCCCCCGTGTTCGATTAAGACCTTACCGCCAAGGGCACGATAGTTACCGTAGATCAATTTTAGCAGCGTCGACTTGCCCACACCAGAAGCGCCTGTGAGCACAACGCATTCCCCGGGGTCGACTTCAAGATCAACACCATCAAAGACTGGAATCGAAGCACCATCTTGAAGGTGTAGGGTGAACCCTTTCTTGATCCCTTCCAAACGAACCGCTGTGGTCATGTCGCTCTCGTTCCGGATGGTCATGGCTCAACCCTGGAGGATTGATGACACCAGTAGCTGGCTATAGGCATGCTGCGGGTCATCGAGAATTTGATCGGTCAGTCCCAGCTCGACTGCACGGCCGCGTTGCATCACCATCATACGATGAGAAAGCAGGCGAGCCACCGCCAGATCATGGGTTACGATGATCACAGCGAGTGACAGCTCGGTGACCAATTGGCGAAGAAGATCGAGCAACCTCGCCTGCACCGAAACGTCAAGGCCTCCCGTCGGCTCATCCATAAACATCAGCGCTGGTTGGGTGACGAGATTGCGGGCAATTTGGAGACGCTGCTGCATACCGCCAGAAAAAGTCAAAGGCCGATCATCAATGCGGGTTCGGTCAATCTCTACCCTCGCCATCCAGTCCAGGGCTTCACCTCGGATCTTGCCGTAGTGCCGCGCACCGACGGCCATCAGCCGCTCACCGATATTGGCCCCTGCACTGACCCCAAGGCGCAGGCCATCTCGGGGGTTTTGGTGCACGAAGCCCCACTCGGTACGCATGAGAAGGCGACGCGCCGGCTCGTCAAGCGTCGTAATCTCGACGTCTTCACCATCACGCCTTCGGTAATGGACGCGGCCGGCATCGACCGACAAACCTGCGCCTAGGCAATTAAGCAAGGTGGTTTTCCCCGAACCGCTCTCACCGACAATGGCAAGAACCTCACCCGGCCAGAGGTCGAAGCTGACGTCGTTAACGGCGACCGTTTTGCCAAAGCTCTTACGGAGGCCGTCGACAATAAGAAGCGGCATCGCATCGTCAGCAAAATCGTCTGAGAAGGACATTAGCGCACCTCGCCGCCACGCTGCTGAAACGTTTTGGGCACGGCCTCTGGTGCCGGTCCCCGATAGCCCCTGGCCCGCCTACTCGCGCAGTAGTCAGTGTCCGAGCAGGTGAACATGCGTCCGCCTTGATCGTCGATCACGACCTCGTCGAGATAGCCGTCATCTGCGCCACAAAGGGCACAAACCTCGTCCCATTTCTGTACCTCGAACGGGTGATCCTCGAAATCGAGGCTGACGACTTTGGTGTACGGGGGAATGGCATAGATGCGCTTTTCTCGCCCCGCACCGAAGAGCTGAAGGGCCGGGCAATTGTCCATTTTCGGATTATCGAATTTCGGGGTGGGCGATGGCGCCATAACATAACGGTCGTTGACCAACACAGGGTAGTCATAGCTCGTGCTGATCCGACCGATACGGGCAATGTCCTCATAGAGCTTGACGTGCATGACCCCATAGTCGGCAAGTCCATGCATTTTTCGAGTCTCAACCTCGCGCGCTTCGAGCCAACGGAGCGGTTCAGGCGTCGGCACCTGATAGACAAAGATTTGGTCTTCCTTTAGCGGCATCTCGGGGATGCGGTGGCGTGTCTGTATGATCGTCGCATCGGTCGTGCTCTCCGTGACCTGTACATGGGTGGTTCGTTGGAAAAACAGACGGATCGAAATCGCGTTTGTGGTGTCATCAGAACCCTGATCGATCACTTTCAAGACATCGTCAGGACCGATGCAAGCCGCTGTGACCTGGATGCCCCCCGTACCCCAACCGTAAGGCAACGGCATGTCGCGAGACGCAAAAGGCACCTGGTAGCCCGGGATCGCCACTGCCTTGAGAATGGCGCGACGGATCATGCGTTTGGTCTGCTCGTCCAGATAGGCGAAGTTGTATCCATCGAGCCCACTCATTCCGCAGCCTCCGAATTGATCGCTGCGCCGCGCAGTCGTCTTATGTTGTCGAGCTCGCCCTGGAAGTCGACATAATGTGGCAACTTCAAATGTTCAACGAAGCCCGTCGCTTGAATATTGTCGGCATGATAGAGAACGAATTCCTGATCCTGAGCCGGCGCCATGATCTCTTCGCTCAATTCTGCCGCGCGTAGCGCCCGGTCCACGAGTGCCATGGACATGGCTTTCCTCTCAGCATGACCGAATACCAGCCCATATCCTCGGGTGAACTGCGCAGGCTCCGTCTTTGACCCCTTGAATTGGTTAACCATCTGGCACTCGGTAACTTCAATCTCGCCAATTTCGATTTCAAATCCCAATTCCTCCGGCGTGAAGCTCACGGCAACTAAGCCCAGCCTGATCTCCCCGACAAAGGGATGGTTGCGGCCAAATCCGCGCTGGGTTGAATATCCAAGCGCCAAGAGAAAGCCCTCGTCACCTCGTGCAAGGCTTTGTAAGCGAATGTCACGATCAGCCGGAAACAAGAGAGGCTCACGCGTGACATCGCCAACTGGCGCTTCGTCGTCCGCATCATGCTCCTGTTGAATGAGCCCTTCGTGATTGAGAATATCGACGACGCGCGGCATGACGGAATCGTCAGGCTCAACCTTGAGAGCCTGAGGTGGTTCTCCCCCCTCAGCGGCCAGCTTGAAGTCAAGAAGGCGGTGGCTGTAGTCGAATGTCGGTCCGAGCAACTGACCACCGGGAAGGTCCTTGTAGGTAGCAGAAATCCGGCGTTTGACAGTCATCAAGGCCGTGTCGATCGGTACACTGTAGCCGAAGCGCGGCAGGGTGGTTCGGTATGCACGAAGCAGAAAGGCCGCCTCGACCAGGTCACCACGTGCTTGCTTGATCGCCAGGGCTGCAAGGTCAGGGTCGTAGATTGATCCCTCATTCATCACCCGATCCGTAGCGATAGTAAGCTGCGCCCTAATCTGCTTGATGGTCAGCTCTTCGATTGCCAGATCGCCACGCCTCGCATCCGCAAGCCAGCGATGGGCGTTTTGGATCGCCTTTTCCCCGCCTTTGACCGCTACATACATGGCTTAGCCCTCGAGCTGGGTGGTGCGCGGCATGCAGACGAGCTGCCGCCCAAAGGTGAAGATCATGTCGATACCGTTTGGAAAAGCATCGCGATTGACGGCCCAGCGCTCGACAAAGTCGCTTGGTAGGCCCAGAACGCGAAGCCTTGTCGTCCCATCGATGCCGGGGCCAGTGAGTGTCCACCCTTCCCTTTCGGCAAGCCCGTTCACTTGCACGACCAGCGTTGCCGCTCGATCGGGATAGTCAGGCGTGCCGTGATCGAATCCTGAAAAGGGCGGCATCACCGACGCATCGCCGATCCAGGCGAAAGCAGCATCACCCTGAGCTCCAACAATCGGGCAGCCACAATGAAAGCGAAGACTCTCGACGACTTCGGGTTCCATCAACTTTCGATCAAGCCATGTGGGTGTTTCGAAGTCGAGGAGTGTCAGTGCAAGCGCAAACGCAGCGTCGTCCAGTGGCCCAGGTGATGCCGGCACATCGTTACCAAATGTCTTGATCCGGCCTGGATGCGCCATGGCATCAAGCACCAAGCGGAAGGCAACCTGCGCCTCAAGGGACGGGTCGGCGAACCCCGGTGCAAGCGTTGGACCTGGCGTCATTCGCTCTCGCCTCTCACCATGGTGAAAAAATCGACCTTGGTCGCCGCTGCCTTGGCTTCAATCGCGTTCTTCTGATCGACAAGAGCAGCAGCGAGTGGCTCGATGACCGCTTCCGTCAGGCTCAAGCGGCGTCCTGGCTCCTGCAGGGCAGCGTCGAGGGTCGCGGCAAGTTCGGCATGGGCCTTGTCGCGACCTTGTACATAGCCGTGACCAACATGGCCCGTGGCACTTCGCACCGAACAACGGGTCACAGGAAGCTCGCCAACATTGAAGCGCTGGCCAGTGCCGCCAGCACGTCCACGAACCATCACTAAGCCAACCTCGGCCGGTCGAAGTATCTCGACCTCCGGCAAGTCTTGATCTCGAGCCATGCGTTCGATCGAAGCTCGATCTGAACGTGCCAGCACGGAAAGCCAATTTTGCCGCTCTTTGGTCTTGTCCAACGTGATCCCTCTTCTTACGGGAGTCTCGATATTGATATAGATGTCTATACAAATTTTGACTACCATCATAAGAACTTTTGCAGAAAAAGGAAAACATTTCAGGATGACGAAATGATGACGGACAGCGGTCTGGATCATGACAGCCCGATTGAACGAGGTGCCGGGGTTGCCGTCTGGCGGCAACTGGCGAGCCGTCTCGAGGACGACATTATGGCTGGGCGCTTCGAAGCGAACGAACGCCTGCCGACCGAGGCTGCTCTCGCCGAAGTCTTTCGGGTCAATCGACATACGGTTCGACGCGCGATCGCATCGCTCGCAGAACAGGGCCTCGTTCGAGTCGAACAGGGGCGTGGCGCGTTCGTTGAGGATGTCGTTATCGACTATCCTCTTCGACACCGCACAAGCTTTAGCACCAATCTTCTTGAACAAGGCCGTGATCCCTTGCAGCAATTTATCGGTGTGGAAGAAGTGCGAGCCGATCAACGCCTCGCTTCAGGTCTTAACGTGAGGCGCGGCACGAAGCTCTTGATCAGCCGAAGTGTCGGTCTTGCCGATGGCGTCCCGGTCAGTGTCGGGGTTAGCGTCTTTCCCTATGCCCGTTTTCCTCAGCTCGCTGAGCGTTTGCAGGAAGAACGATCCATCTCCAAAGCGCTCGCAACCTTTGGCCTTGCTGACTACAGGCGTCGCGAGACTCGTATCTTGACCCGTATGCCAACAGCTGGAGAAGCAAAGCATTTGAGGCAGCCCATGAGCCAACCGGTTTTGGTGACCGAAGCCATCGATGTCGACCCGAATGAGCATCCCATCCGACTTGGGACCACCTGTTTTGCAGGTTCTCGGGTCCAGATCACGGTGGGCGATGATGCACATCGTTGATCCATCGCTCGCGCCGAGGCCGTACTCGCCACCGGATCCTGCCGATGATCGCGATCGATCGTTTTTCCGGCTGTCACGAACGAGAATTGATGCAGGAACCTTCGGATCCATTCACCTCATCGAAACAGGGGCGAATGCATGAGTGATCTCATTTACATCGACCAACACGCGCCAGAAAATACGCCGCCGCAACCGCCGCTGAGTGAGACGCCGTCCATTCACCCTTGGGCCGACATACGAAAGAGTGCGCTTGGTCCTTGGACAGCAGTGGGCCCGCGTACCGATGTCCGTGAAACGTCGATGGGCGCTTATAGCTACGTCGTCAACGACAGCGACATCATCTACAGCGAGATCGGCAAATTCTGCTCAATCGCTGCCCATGTTAGGATCAATCCCGGCAATCACCCGACCTGGCGAGCGAGCCAGCATCACTTTCAGTATCGCGCCGCGAACTATCAACTCGGTGACGATGAAGCCGCATTTTTCGATTGGCGCCGCAATGATAAAGTCATCATCGGCCACGATGTATGGATCGGACATGGCGCGATCATCTTGGCTGGCGTGACAATTGGCAACGGTAGCGTTGTCGGCGCTGGTGCTGTCGTTTCAAAAGATGTCGCACCCTATACCATTGTCGGCGGCGTTGCAGCAAAAGCGATCAGACGCCGTTTTTCCCCGAAAACCTCTGAGGCGCTTGAAGCGCTAGCATGGTGGGATTGGCCTCACGACAAGGTCAAAACAGCGCTTGATGATTTCAGGGCAATGAGTGCTGAGGCTTTCGTTCAAAAATACCGTTAGCCATCCGAGCCCATCAACTGATTGCGATCATCCGCAGGGATCCGATGCAGCACGAGACTAGCGCAGACGGTCACCCTGAAGGACGATGGGATGGGGCCCACCAACCGCGAGGGAAATTTGCTGTCCGAATGCTCCCTGCCCTGCTTGAAGGCGCATCGTTTCGACATGGCATCGCTTGTGCCCCATGACGGCAGCGAGAGGCTGCCCCGTCATGCTGACGGGCCTTTTGACGTTCAAGAGGGCCAACAAGGTCGGCACGATGTCGGTAAGATCAGCGGGGTCTTGGATCGCCCCCAGCGCGGGGAAGTCCAGTCCGCCGAAGGCGAGCATTGTGTTCTGTTCGTGGCGATTGAGTCCGCCATGCATGCCACCACCCATGGGCACATCAATAGGAATCGTGCAGGCGGCTCGACCAGGGATGCCATGTTGATCAGCTTCTATCGATGAACGAAGTACACAAACAAGATCAGCTGCTCGTGGATGTTCAATGCCAACGGCACGGTAAGGCAACGTTCCCGAGACAATGCCCTCGTTCGCAGACTTGCTGCTCGAAAAGACAAGGCCGACGGCAGAATGTGCCATCAAGGCCCTCGCCGCCGCCTCGAGCTTCGCATCTGTTCGGTCGATAAGTGTGATGTCCAGGCCGATTCCGAGACCTAGAACGGCCTCAATACCTGGGCCGGGATGTTCGGCAGCCGGCAAGCCAACATCCCGCAGGATTCGATGGACATCGACAGATTCAGCTATCGCAATTTGGCCATGATCGCTCATGGCGATGACGACGGTTTCATCGGCATCCGGTCCGCTTGCGACTTCATCGAGGATACGGCCAAAATGCTCATCGACCCGCTTGGTGATATCAACTGCATCATCGGAGCCAATCTCGCGAAAGTGGTACGAGCTGTCCGGCTCCGAAAACCAGATGAGTGCCACATCCGGACGACGTTTCTTCAAAACATGCTCAACCATGACATCGGCGCCATAATCCACGTCGCTGAACCTCGGAAGAGCGCCATCTGGCAATGGACCAAAGCGATCGACGACCTCGTGAACGGCCTCCGGCGTCTGCGTATGTGCATGGCCATGAATCGAAAACGTCCAATGGCCATGCAACGCGGCCTTGTGATTGACGAGGTAAGCTGAGCCTGCTGATCCTGTGTGGACGACGGCATAGGACTTACCGGCATTTGCCAGTGCGCAACCCAGTCCCTCAGCTTCGACAAATCGCCCGTTATGATAGGCCTCAGCGGCACTCAAATCTGTCGATGAGGACGTGTCGAGCATGCGCGCCGCAATCACTTCGGGGTGATAGATCTTGTTATTCAAAATACCATGGGTTTCTGGCTTCGATCCAGTCGCGAAGCTGGTGGTCGCAACCCTCGTTACAGAAGGAAAAACCGATCGACTTTCCCGATACCAGATGCCGCGCTGGGCAAAGCGGTAAAGATTGGGCGTTAGCTCAGCTGTTACCCGATCCGGACGGAGACCGTCGAACACACAAATGACGGCTTTCTTCGCTGCGGCTGACATCGTCACAACAAGAACTCCAAGAATAAAAAGTGATTCTCCACTCAACAAATGAAACATGACGGCCGTATGACGGCGCCCCATGGGAACCCCAAAATCATCCTGAGGCAAAACTCCGTGGTATGACTAAAAAAATAACTGACGATGTCCGATTAGGGCCAGCTCGATCGTCTCATGGATGTTGAAGACAACGACGAACCAAGCGATCAAGGAGATGATGATGCGCTACATGTTGATGATCCACGAAGACGAGAACACCTACGCAAGCGGCACCGAAAGTGGGGCCTGGCAAGCGATAATCCGTGCCCATAGCGCTTTCATTGACGAGCTGCGCACGGCGGGAGTCATGGCAGGTGGTCTTGGCTTGCAGCCGACCACGACGGCCACGACTCTACGCCGAACCGCTAGTGGCGTCTCGACTCATGACGGCCCCTATGCCGAAACCAAAGAACAGCTCGGTGGCTACTATGTCATCGACGTCGCTGATCTCGATGCGGCGCTCCATTGGGCGAGAAAGATCCCGTTGCATGGTGATGGCTCGATCGAGATACGCCCTGCGATCTCCGAGGCTTCATGAGCGACACGAAGACATTGGACGAGGCTTGGCGGCGAGACGGTTCACGCGTTCTGGCCGTCTTAGCCCGGCGCCTTGGCGATCTCGACCTCGCGGAGGAGGCGCTCGCCGAGGCGCTGGGCGTCGCCGCCGACCGATGGCGTCAAGCCCCACCTGATCACCCCACGGCCTGGCTCTTCCGGGTCGCGTACCATAAAGCGCTGGACCGGCTGCGACAGCGCGATCGCGAAACGCCTTTGTCGGAGGAAATCATGGTCACTCAACCAGACTTCGACTCAAACTCAGCGACCCTTTCGGACGCAGAATTAGGGCTCTACTTCCTTTGCGCCCATCCTAGCCTCAGTCCGGATTCTCAGGCGATGTTGATGCTTCGTCTCTGCGCCGGTCTGCCGACCGAGAGGATTGCCAAGGCCTTTGTCGTTGACACCGACGCGGTCACCCGAAGGCTCACACGCGCCAAGACCAAGATCAAGGCCGCTAAGCTACCCTTTGCGACACCGCCGACGTCGATCTGGAGCGAACGTTTGCCGCCGATTTTGGCGACGATCGAGATTATTTATGATCAACACTATGCCGACATCGGCGGTGGTACCGAGGCGGAGGCGCTAGCGCGAGAAGCGCAAGATCTGGCAACGGCCCTCGCAGCAACGTTGAACGATCAGCCCGAGGTTCTGGGGCTCCTGGCACTTATCCAATTCACCGAAAGTCGCCGCGCTGCCCGCCTCGACAAGGATGGCGCGATGATCCCATTATCGGAGCAGGCCATCGATCTTTGGGATCGGACGCGAATCGCGAAAGGGGCGGCATTGTTAGAGCGTGCAGCCCAGATGAAGGCTCCTGGCCCCTATCAGATTCGCGCCACCATTCATGCCTTGCATGCGCGCCGCCTCGAAGATGGGACAATCCCATGGGCCGACATTCTTGAACTCTATAACGCACTCCTCGGCCTCACCCAATCGCCACAAGTGCGGGTGAATAGAGCTGTCGCCCTCGCCAACGTCGAGGGTCCCGAGGCAGCACTTCGTGATGTCGATATTGCGCTCAGCGAGACACCAAAACTCGCGACTTGGCAGCCCTTGCACGCCGCTCGCGCGGCCTTCTTAGCGAGACTGGGACGCGTGGATGAAGCCAAGGCTGCTTATCAGCGAGCAATTGAAGGCTGTCATGGGAGTGCAGAGCGCCGCTATCTGATTCGCTGCGCCGCTGGATTGACGGCCTAACGCGCACCGACGGCGCCCGCGCCAACAGTTAGGACCGCAGATGCGATCTGATTTTGACCTCATGCGTCAGAGTGCGGTGAACGGGACATTTATCGGCAATCTCCAAAAGACGCGTACGCTGTTCCTCATCCAGATCACCGTCAATTTGGATCGTGCGCACGATCTCGTCGATCTTGCCCCCTTGCGTTTCGCAATCGGCGCAGTCTTCTGCATGAACCTTCGCGTGGCTGAGCCCTATGATCATCCGTTCAACCGGCCAACCCTTGCGGTCGGCATACATGCGCACAGTCATCGAGGTGCAAGCACCAAGACCGGCAAGGAGGTAGTCATAAGGGCCGGCCCCCCGATCGTCGCCACCGAACGACTTAGGCTCGTCAGCGACCAAATGATGGCTGCCGGCCCGGACCAACTGGGTGAATTTACCCTCCCCGCTTTCCGCCACGACAACCTCGCCCGGCATGCCGTCGAAAGCGTCCTTCGTCGAACCAGCGTTCGCTGGTTCGGACTTTGGCAGATAACGGGCGGCCCACGACGCCAGTACGTCAGCGACATAGACCGCGTCGGCACGCCTTGAAAGCAAATGATCGGCATCATCCAAGGAAATGAAACTCTTCGGATGTTTTGCCGCCTGGAAGATCTCACCGGCATTTTCGATCCCAACGACCGTATCGCGCGGGGCATGGAGGACGAGGAGTGCCTTCTTGAGAGCGGGAATGTAATCTTTAGCGTTGTGGCCCGCTATGTCATCGAGGAATTGCTGCTTGACCTTGAAAGGCCGACCAGCGATCAGGACGTCAGCCTCTCCTTTGGCCGATATTTCGTCGGCAGCGGACTGGAAAAGATGCGCGACATGGCCAGGATCGAAGGGAGCTCCGATCGTCGCAACCGCCACCGCCTCCGGAACGCGCGAAGCCGCGGCGAGTACCGCTGCACCTCCAAGCGAGTGACCAATCAAGATCTTCGGTGCTTCGACTTCGTCCCGCATGAAGTCAGCAGCAGCTATCAGATCGTCAATGTTCGAAGAAAAGTTCTCATTGGCGAATTCCCCTTCGCTCGCGCCCAGGCCCGTGAAGTCAAAGCGCAACACGGCGAAGCCTAGGGCTGCCAACTCCTGGCTGATACGTGAGGCCGCGAAGATGTCTTTGGTGCACGTAAAGCAATGCGCAAAAAGTGCCGTTGCCTTCAGCGGCCCGTCCGGAAGGTCAAGCCGCGCTGCAAGCATCTCACCGGCCTTGTTCGGGATCCTGACCTCGCGTGTACTGCCGGGCATGTTCCTTCCTCTCTTTCATGAAAAACTCTTTGCTGATACCGCATTTCACGTTCACATAAACCATGGTCTCCCCAGCTGCCAGGATCGCGTTCAATCTTTCCTTCTTCTACGGGGCGATCTTTGCTTCTGTTGGTATTTTTCTGCCGTATTGGCCAGTCTGGCTGGAGTCACGTGGTCTGAGCGTCGTTGAGATCGGTCTGATCATTGGAGCCTCCTATTGGCCCAGAATTATCACAAGCCTTGTGATTCCTAATCTCGCCGATCGGTTCAGAAGAAGGCGCTTCTTGATGACGCTGTCGGCCGGACTCACGCTGATCCTCCTTCTGATTTTTTCGCTCGTCAGCGATTTCTGGCTGTTCATGCTGCTCGGCCTCCTGATGGGTGCCACATGGTCCTGCATCCTACCGCTTGCCGATGCCATAAGCTTGGAGCGAACCGCAGCCCTGGGTCTCGATTATGGACGTGTCCGACTTTGGGGATCGATCACGTTCATCTTGATGTCCATTTTCGGCGGTATCGCACTCGAGCAAACGGGTGTGTCGAGTATCTTCGTTTTGCTCGTCTTGACCACAGGACTGACGCTTGTTGCCTGCCTGTTTATGCCAGAGGAACCACATGCTGCGACCAGTTCAGAGCCCGCCAGCCTTCGGCGACTCTTTCGGCGCACCGACCTTTGGGTCCTGGTCATGGCCTCATCGCTTATTCAGGCCAGCCATACCCTGCTCTACAATTTTGGCAGCATCCATTGGCGTTCAGGCGGGCTCAGCGAGACCATCATCGGCTGGCTGTGGGCAGAAGGTGTTATCGCAGAAGTTCTCTTCTTTTTGGTGAGCGCGAAGCTGATCGTACGTCTATCGCTCGGGAGGCTCCTGGTTATTGCTGGTGCACTGGCCGTCGTCCGCTGGATGCTGATTGGCCATTTCTCCAGTCTGCCCCTTCTTATTTTCACCCAGGCACTGCATGCCGCCAGCTTTGCCCTCACCTTTCTGGCAACAGTCCATTACATCCGTGAGACCACGCCTCCAGAGCTCCAAGCGAGCGCTCAGGGGTTCTACGTGGCCGTAGGCTTCGCGCCGCTTTCCGGCGTGGTCAGTCTGATCTCTGGTTGGCTTTACAATACATGGGGCGGTGAAGCCTTTTTCATAATGGCCCTGATGGCGGCAGCCGGTACGGTGCTCGCCTTTGCCCTACCATCCGTCACAAAAGAAGCCTCTCGATAAGTGGCAAGGCTATGATACGTTCATTGGAACATCACGAGGTGTAGCTCATGCTTGATGAACGTCGTAACGACTTCGAACGGAACGGATATCTCGTCTTGCCTGGATTCGTCAGCAGCGACGCCTGTGATGCGCTGCAGGATCGCATGCGTGAGATGGTTGAAGCCTTCGAACCTGGCGATGTCGCAACCATTTTCTCGACGACGGAAAAGAACCACGCCCAGGATGCCTATTTTCTTGAATCCGGTGATAAAATCCGGTTCTTTTTTGAAGAAGAGGCCTTTGACAATCGAGGCCAACTTCGCCAATCGAAGTCTGCCTCGATCAACAAAGTTGGCCATGCACTGCACGATCTCGATCCCGTTTTCGACCGGTTCTCCAGAAATGCTGCGCTCGCTGAGTTGGCTATAGCCGTAGGCATCAATAGACCGCTTCTGCTTCAATCCATGTATATCTTTAAGCAACCACGAATCGGTGGCGAAGTGATCTGTCATCAGGACGCCACATTTTTGCACACCGAGCCTGTGAGCGTGGTGGGGTTTTGGTTCGCCCTAGAAGATGCGACCAAGGAGAATGGTTGCCTTTGGGCTGCGCCAGGAGGCCATCTGGGTTCCCTTCGCTCACGCTTTGTCCGCAATGGTAACAAAACCGAATTGGTCACCCTCGATCAATCGCCACTGCCAACCGAAGGATTGGAGCCCATCGAAGTCGAGCGCGGGTCGCTTGTGCTATTGCACGGCCTTCTGCCTCATTGGAGCGCTCCGAACCGATCTTCCAGTTCGCGCCATGCTTATGCCTTGCATGTGATTGACGGTGACACTGACTACAGTTCAGACAACTGGCTGAAGCGAGCCGACGACTTGCCGCTGCGTGGCTTCTAGATGAGGTCTGCAAAGCCTAACGCGCGTTCGTCGTTCATGTCGGTCCGATGATGGGCGATGTCTCGCAGCTCCTGAACCGATCCGTGATCATTGATCACATCAGAGGTGGAAGCTTCTGGTTCGCCCAGGCATCCAACGCACTGCCAAGTGCCATCGCAAAACAGCGTAGCTTGGCCAAATACATCACAAAAACGGCAACGTTGAGTTGGCGACTCCTCTGCCTAGGCAGGCACTAGCACCTGAACAATTTCCATCGTCATGGATCCAGCAATACGGGAAATTCGTCTGCAGCGAGCACATCACCATCCTTGAGCGTCACCTGATTGAATGGCGGCGATGTCACAATCCCCTTTCGCCGAACGAACCGAGCATTGTCACCCAGAAGCCGCAGTGAGAAAGCGCGCCGCTGGCTGGAGGTATTGGCATTTGCAGGCGCACCGTGGATGACACGGTAATCGAAAGCGATCGCGTCTCCAGGGCTCACCGCCCAGCCGACGATGTCATACGAGCCGCGATTGGCATTGATATCAGGGATTTCCTCTAGTCCATCACCCTCGTTCAAGGGATCGCCATTGAAACGCTGGGGCCGATAAAATGCGTCCCATTTGTGCGACCCGGCGACAAACTCTAACGTCGTCTCACGCGGCACGACGTCCAGAGGAATCCACAAGCTCAGCGTCTGAGGACATGTTACACAATAATAGGGGGCATCTTGGTGCCAAGGTGTCGGCACGCCGGTATCTGCCTCTTTCACCAGCACATGTTCGTGGAAAAGCTGCACCCGATCGCTTTGCATCAGTTCCGAACCGATCGCGGCCGCTGGTGAATGGAAAATGAAATCCCTGTATTGGGGGATCCGCGCCCAATTACAATAATCGACGAAGAAACGGCCGCCGCCTTTATCACCCCTGTAGATCCTGGCATTCGGATCAGGATCAAGCATGTTGGCTTCCACGCCGTCTCGCAACGTCTGAACCCAATCGGAAAACACATCTCTAAGAACGGTCACACCCTTTTCTTGAAACTCAAGGATGGTTTGATCGTCAAGTCGTCGGGTCACGGCACGCTCCTCTCTGACGCTAGCATCGTGAGGCTCTCTAAGAGCACATGGTTCATGTTCGGCCATGTGCGATGAACGCTTCAAGATCAGCCTTGTTGCAATGCCTCATGTTCATGCCCGAAAGCCTCGGTCTAACATTGACCGTGGACCCCACAACTGTGTCAACTAGCGTTCAGCCTCGTCTGCGGCAGAGCCACCATCCGGCAGGTCCATGATTGTCGAGGTCAGCATTCCGGCCTTTCGACCCTTTCGCTGCTAAGGCCAAGCGGGATGATCGAATGTTGCCACAACAGCGCATTCTTCAACACCGGCATGCTGCGATGAAGCGTGGCAACAGGAATGCCACCTAAGGATCTGCTTTCACGCCATGGGCTTGTATGTTTGTCTCTTCGGTCGGATGGTAGAAGTCTAGACGTGACGAATCCGACCGCAGGGGGATCACATGAACAACACGACCGGAGCGTTTGGCGGCGATCCGATGCTCGCCCCCCGCTATATGAATATCCCGACATTCATGCGGACACCCTTCGCGGATGATCCGAGCGATGTCGACATTGGGCTGATCGGCGTACCCTATGACAATGCCGTCACCAATCGGCCCGGGGCACGGCACGGGCCACGTGAAGTTCGAAATGCTTCGACGATGATGCGCACCATCCACCATGTCACGCGCGTGAACCCTTACAGCCTCTGCAGAGTTGGCGATCTAGGTGACGTACCGCTACCACATCTCTTCGACGACCAAGCTGTGGTCGATGACATCGAGAATTTCTATCGCAAAGTCGCGGCTGCCGGCGTAACACCGCTCACGATTGGTGGCGACCACTCTATCACCTATCCGATCTTGAAAGCTCTCGGGACCAAGCAGCCGCTGGGGCTGGTGCATATCGATGCGCATACCGATACCTGGGATCAATTCCTAAACACGAAATTTTCGCACGGAGCCCCGTTCCGCCGTGCCGTCGAAGCAGGCGTGCTTGATCCCAAGCGGACCATCCAAATAGGAATCCGCGGTGCCCAAAATGCCGACGAGGGCTGGCACTATGCCCAAGAAATGGGCATGCGGGTGGTGTTCATCGAAGAACTGACCGAACGTGGCTGCGCTGAGATCCTTGAAGAGACGCGCCAGATCATTGGCGATCGCCCCGCCTATGTCACCTTCGACATCGACAGCCTCGATCCTGCTTTCGCTCCCGGTACCGGAACGCCGGAATTTGGCGGCCTTACGCCTATTCAGGCCCAAGCGCTGGTACGAGGTCTAGATGGGCTGGACTTGGTTGGTGGGGATGTCGTGGAAGTATCGCCGCCCTTCGACCATGCCAACATCACGGCGTTAGCCGGTGCCACAATGGCCTATGAATTGCTTTGCATCCTCGCATCGGCGCGATCGTCAAAGGCCGAATGAGATCGCTCTGTAACCAGACGTGACAACAAGAACCAACGAAACAAAGAAAGGAAACAACCATGAAACCGATGACCACGAAATGGGCGAGTATTCTGCCTCTCGGTGCGATGCTGTCCTTTGCATCACCGGCAAGTGCCGACGATTTGATCCGTTGCGTCTACCCATTCTGGTTCGGTTTCGCACCGGTGCCGGTCGCCATTGAATTGGGCTATTTCGCGGAAGAAGGCTTAGAAGTCACGACGGTGTTTGACAACGACCGTGCCAACGTATTGCCAGCCTTCGAAAGCGGTGATCTCGATTGCACCATGAGAACTATCGGGGAGTATATGTCTCGCCCACGAACCCCTGATACCCCGGGGACAGTCATCGGGACGATCGATGTCTCGGTAGGCGCCGATGGCGTTGTCGCCGGTCCTGACATCGAGAGCGTCGAGGATTTGGTCGGCAAGGTTTTCGCGGGAGAGATCAACCATCCCGGTACGGTGATGACTCAACACGCACTTTCCAAGCTTGGCCACAGTATGGACGATGTCGAATTGCGTCTGATCAATACGGATGATTCAATTGCCGTTTTCGAAGATGAAGACGTAGCGGCTGTGGCTACCTGGGAACCGATGATGAGCAACATCGTCGACAATACTTCAAAGGAAGGCTCGAAAATCCTCCTAAGCTCTGCCGATTTCAACGGTTTGATTACTGATGTCATCATCGTCCATGATGACGACCTCGAAGCCAATCCTGAGAAGTACAAAAAATTCCTTCGCGGCATCTATCGAGCCATCGACCTCTACAAATCGGACCCCGATGCCTTCCTTGCTGCTGCCGCACCAGCCTTCGATGTAACGCCCGAGGAAATGGCGGCCGACCTGGGCGGTGTGCAGTACACGTCCTACGAAGACAGCAAGGACTTTCTTGGAACGTCCGATGCTCCTGGTACGCTTGGTCAGATCTTTTCTGATCTCGATGCGATCAACTTATCGCTTGACCTGCAGGACGAGAGCTTAACGTACGAAAATCACATTGATCCAACAATCCAAGAGGGGCTGTTCGACGGCGCCAAGCGTTAATGTTGCCGCCTCAAGCGAATCGATCGAGCCCGACCGGGCTCGATCGCGCCGATTAATGTCGAATCCGCACCGGGAAGGGTCGGACCTCTTTCGGTTTCGCGGCAAGGCGTCCGCCCGGGCCGAGACCGCTCTTGCGTCCGTTGCCTTTGCGGGCCTTGTCGTTCTCTGGCAACTCATTGCTGCTTTCGAGCTCATGCCGGCTCGCTTTCTCCCTGGTCCATTTGCGGTTCTTGAGGCGCTCGGTCGTATGCTTTGGCAGAACGACTTTCTCGCCGACATCGGCATTAGCATCGCACGTGTCTGGGGGGCATTTGGCCTCTCTGTCGTCATGGCGGTTCCGCTTGGCATCTGGATGAGCAGCTATCGTATTGTCGGCGCACTTACTGAGCCGGTCATCGATTTCATCCGCTACTTGCCGGTGCCCGCCTTGGTGCCATTGCTTCTTATCTGGTTTGGCATTGGCGAAGAGAGCAAGATTGCCGTTCTTTGGATGGGTACATTCTTCCAGCTCGTTCTACTGATAGCCGATGATGCCAAGCGCGTCCCTTGGGAGTACGTCGAGATTGGCTATACGCTTGGCGCTAAGCCGCGCCAGATCATCCGGGATATTGTTGTTCCCTCGATGGCGCCAACGATGATCGACAATTTACGGATTACGCTTGGCTGGTGTTGGACTTATCTGATTGTTGCGGAGATTGTCGCGGCCAATAGCGGAATCGGCCACGCCATTTGGTCGATGCGTCGCTTCGTGAAGACGCCCGAGGTCATGGCAGGCATTCTCACCGTCGGCGTCATCGGCCTCGTGACAGATCAGCTTATCCGTTACGCTCACCGCCGTTACTTCCGGTATCTCAGGTGACGTGATGAACGGGACCCTGCCCTTTCTATCTTTCGAACAGGTCACCAAGGCCTTTCCCGACCAGCTTGGCAGCGAAATCGAGGTGATCCGAGACACGACACTCGACATAGCGGAGGGTGAGATCGTCGTCTTCTTAGGACCATCAGGCTGCGGCAAGACCACGTTGATGCGGATGGCGGGTGGCCTCGACTTCCCCAGCGGTGGTCACATTCGTCTACATGGCGAGGACGTCAAGGGCCCAGACCGACGCAAGGGCATGGTCTTCCAGTCTTACTCGTCTTTCCCTTGGCTTACGGTTCATCAAAACGTCCTCTTTGGCATGCGCTACAGGCAAGATCTAACGGCCGAACAGAAGGAAGAGCGAGCAAAGCGTTATACCAAATTGGTTGGCCTCACTGACTTTGCTACGTTCTTTACCAACCGTATCTCTGGAGGGATGCGCCAACGGGTGGCAATTGCCCGAACACTCGCTGCCGATCCAGAAATTCTGCTGATGGATGAACCCTTTGGTGCGCTTGATGCGCTGACGCGCGAATTTCTTCAACTGCAACTCTTAGATATCAATCGCACGGAACGAAAGACCGTCATTTTTGTAACGCACGACGTAGAGGAGGCCGTTTTGCTCGCCGATCGCGTCATCGTCTTCTCGGCTAGGCCAGCGCGAATCATCGAGGATATCGCAGTCGCTGATACACTGGGCGACGGCGTGCGCACGATCGAGACCAAAGAAAGCGACCGTTTTTTTCAACTCAGAAACCGCATTCTTCAGATCACGCGAAAGGAAGCTGAGCGCATCGCGTTAGCTTAACATCCGACAGGGGGGTAAGATGGACTTCCGTGGCAAATCTGTTCTGGTCACCGGCGCGAGCCGCGGCATCGGCTATGGCATTGCCGAAGCCTTCGCGCATGCCGGCGCAGACCTCACAATCCTCGCAGATGATCCCAAGACTGACATCGCCAGCCAAGCGCTCGCCGATGCTGCTGGTCGACCTGTCAGCGCGCTCACTGTCGACATTACCGATGCGACGGCCGTGAAAACGACCATCGGCAAGATGGAAAAAATCGACGTGTTGATCAACAACGCTGGCCTTGAGCTCATCACGCCCATTGACGAGCCAGGTGACGACATCGAAGATACGTTTCGCCGCATTATCGAGATTAATGTCACTGGCAGTTTTCTTGTGACCAGAGCGGCCCTGCCCAAGATTCCCGACGGTGGTCGCATTGTCTTCACAGCCTCGGTTTGGGGCAAAAGTGCAGAAGCCGGGTTTAGCGCCTATTGTGCGTCGAAACATGCCGTCATTGGTTTGACGCGTACGCTCGCAAAAGAGTTGGGGCCACGAAATATCACGGTCAATGCTGTCTGCCCTGGCTGGGTTGAGACCGTTGCCTCAATGCGCTCGCTCGGCAAAATGGCAAAGCGTTACGACCGAGACGAGCAGGCCCTCCTCGACGAGATTGTCGCCACCCAGTCCATTGGAGGGCTGATGCAACCCGACGATATTGCCGGTCCTTATCTCTTCCTCGCTTCAGAAAGCGCTGCCAACATAACAGGTCAGTCACTGAACATCGACCGCGGCGAACTCATGTCATGACCGATGAACCAGCGAGGATGCTGCCTCTTGACGGCAAACGCGCCTTGGTCACCGGCGCGGCACGAGGCATCGGTCGTGCAATTGCCGAGGCTCTTCTGGCCAAGGGCGCCAGGGTCGCAATGCTCGATCGGGAGACCTTTGATCCAGCTGCCAATGCACTCGCATTCCAAGCCGATGTGCAGAGCGAAGCACAGATCTTGAGCGTTTTCGCCAGACTTCATCAACATCTCGGCGGTCTCGACATTCTCGTGAACAACGCCGGCACGTTACTCGAGCGTCGTCTGCTCGACTGCACAATTGATGATTTTGACCAGGTTATGAATGTTAACTTGAAGGGCACGTTTGTTGTCGGCCGCGAGGCCATCCGTATGATGGTCGCTCAAGGCAGCGGCGGTCGTGTCATCAATATCAGCTCCGAGCTTGCCTATCTCGGCCGCGAACATTTCTCGCTGTATTGCGCCTCCAAAGCCGGCGTTCTCGGTCTAACCCGTTCCTGGGCACGTGAATTTGCTCCTCACATCCTTGTCAATGCGGTCGCGCCTGGCCCGACCGACACGGCCATGCTCGACATTGAAAGCATGTCACCTGCCTGGCGTGAAAAGGAAACGGCAATCCCGCTCGGCCGCATCGCCACACCCGATGAGATTGCAAATGTTGTCACCTTCCTCGCAGACCCAAGCGCCTCCTTCATCACCGGCCAGTGTTATCAGGTGAATGGCGGTGCGGTCATGCCCTGAGGCCCCGGTCGATCGAACCGCGGAAGCGCTCCATATGTGCCAGGGTCGGCCGTTGGGGTTGGTCCTGAACAGCCCTTCTCTCAATCAATCGGCTGCGACCGTCAGCGCTTAATCGGCATGACAGGTTTATCGTAGTAAGGCAGATCGTCGACCCGAGGCTGGTAGCTGCCATCATTCCTGCAATCCAAGACGTGGCGGGCGATGTCCTCGAGACGTGCAAGCCAGACGTCTCCGCGTCCAACCATGTCCTCAATGAGTCGCTCAACCTGGCGCCAGCGAGCAAGCCGTCCGCTGACAAAGGGGTGCCAGACGCCAATCCAAAGACCTCCCATCTCGTAGGCCGCCTCGAACTCCTCACGAAAACCCTCCATCGCGCGTGCCGGTGACATGACCTGCATGACGTAGTCGAGTTCCAAACTATGGACGTAGGGTGGCCAATCATCGACACCCCAATGGGTCGGCAGTTCAACCAATTCAGCGGCATCTGTCCTTAAGATGTAAGGGATATCGTCTCCCATCAGCGAGCTATCATAAAGGAAGCCATGCTCGGTCAGGAGATCAGCGGTGTTGTCGGAGAAATGATAGAGTGGTGAGCGATTACCGCGGGGACGCTGGCCTGTGAAGCGCTCGATCACCTCAATGCTTCGCTCCATCCAGTAGCGTTCATCATCTCGGGACAAGCTATTCGGTGCTTCATGGATATAGCCGTGGAAACCGACTTCATGGCCGTCTGCGATAATCGCCTCAACTGTTGTTGGGTATTGCTCAATGCACCAGGCTGGGATGAAAAACGTCTGCTTCAGCTCATACCGCCGGTATCCTTCCAAGATTCGGGGGACACCCACTTCCGGTCCATAACGCAACATCGACATGGCTGAGATCTTGCTGAGCGAGTTTTTGGGGTGCTCGATATGCAGAAGGCTGTCTGCGTCCATATCGAAGGTAATCGCAGCTGCGCAACGTGCGCCGTTGGGCCAGGGTATGGGATTCTTGATCATGCCAGACGATTCCTCGCTTTTGCGCGTCAATCTCAACCAATTCTTCGGAAGTTGACAGCATAGAAACGATGGAGTCGACCCATCTCGTCACGTGCTCAAGTCACTGACGCAATAGCGTTCGTTTTAGGCTCCGCATACGGACCTATGGGATACATTTGGGGCGAGGTCGTCTTTGTTCGCCGTCGGTCGATCGACGACGCGCTCGCCAAGCCAATCGTATCGAAAACGACAAAGTTCCCTTATCTGACGATGAAGACGGATAGTTTTGAATGTGACGCCAGATAACCTGCTTTTGACGCAAATACGTAGTCAAGAAAACCCGGTGTGTGGGATGCCATGACGATCAGGTCAGCTCGGATGTCAGACGCAGCCTGCATCAGCTTGTCATCTAGATCGACCGCAGGATCGTGGGAAACCACCGCTTTCGACTTGAAGTCAATGCCGTGCTTTGCCGTTTGATCTGCCGCGAATGCCTCAAGCTTCTCGGTATACTCGAGCGGATTATGCGCGACGGCCCCAGGTGCTGCATGGGTCACGCCAACAATATGGAGCTCAGCCCCATAATGCTTTGCTAGATCACTCCCGACCTCAAGTGCTTTTTCTAATGTATCGGCGTGCTCTAAATCGACAGGAATCATGATAAGCTTATACATACGCTGCCTCCTACACTTGTTTCTGAAAAATACAAATGTTTTGGTAGTTCGAAGAATTCAGCCTAGTCTTAAAAACGATAGTAGTGATTGATCTCGGTCAACGTTCACGTCAGACCAATAGCTTCATCGCAGGAGGTTTAAGTCGGTTGGTATCACGGATTGTGGCGCGACATCATCGGCCTCTAATGATCCGGCGACGCGCTGAGCCCTTATCCATGATAACGGCTTTATTAAGCACTGCGCCCGGCTTCTTTCTCCAACCGCACAAGGCTGATCAGTGGCATCGCCAAGGCCGCAACGGCTGCAAACACGACAAAAGCATCGAGATAGCCGAGCATTGTAGCCTGTCTGATAATCTCGAGATTAAGGTTGGCAAGGTCGGCAGAGTCGGCAAGGCGCCACATATCGGGCGAATCCGGTAATCTCAGAGCTTCGTTAAACGGCGAAAGATGGGGGACAAGTTCGGCGTAGCTACGGTTCGTTTCACGAATGACCAATGCAACGGATAGCGAAATAAAGATCGAGCTACCCATGTTGCGCAACAGATGGAAAATCGCTGTTCCATCAGGCACTAACGACTTTGGCAGGGTCGCAAAGGCTACAATGCTCAAGGGAATCCAAACAAGCCCAACACCGAGACCCTGGACCCCAGCGGCCCAGAGCACATCCGAGACCATCACGTCGGCGCTAAATCCGGCCATAACCCAGCCGGAATAGGCTTGAAGCCCGAGACCCACAGTCATGGGGATTCTCGGATCGAGACGTGAGAAGATGAACATCGATACAAATCCGACGAAGGTGCCAGCCCCTCGTGCCGACAAGATTTGGCCAATGATCGAGTCGGGATATCCTTGCACATTCTGCAGCAGCGTTGGCAGCAGCGTAATCGGCGTGAAGTTGAGCATACCGAAGATGAAGATCAGAATAAGGCCAACAACGAAATTGCGGTCGCGCAGTAATCGTGTGTTTAAGAACGGCCTTTCTGCCGTCATATTGCGCATGATAAAGACATAAAATGCCGCGACACAAATACCTGCGTAGATGATTATCTCTGAAGCCTCAAACCAACCCGTACGTTCGCCTCGATCGAGCAAGAGCTGCAATGTGGTGATCGAGACCGCAAGAGCCAAAAAACCAGTCCAATCCAGCCTCGGATTTTCTCCCTTCTCATTATCTCGAATGAAAATCAGAACGCCGACCAGCGCAATGATTGTAAAGGGGACCAGCATGAAAAAGACCCAGCGCCAATTGTACGCCTCGCTCAGGACGCCGCCGATAGCTGGCGCAATAATGGGCCCAAGAATGACACCAGTGCCCCAAATAGACATCATTCGGCTGCGTTGGCGCTCGGGAAACGACTCGATCACGATGGCCTGGGACACCGGAACAAGCGGGGCGCCGAAAGCCCCTTGGCCGATTCGATAGGCAACGAGCTCATTGACCGATGTCGCGAGACCGCAAAGGACCGATGAGATACCGAAGCCGATCACAGCCCAGATCATCAAACGCCGACGTCCCATCACCGCAGTTAGCCATCCTGCTATCGGCGTCACAACAGCGGTGGCGACGATATTGAAAGTGACAATCCATGCGATCTGATCAGGGGTCGAGGATAGAGAGCCCTGCATCTGAGGGAGTGATACGTTCGCGATGGTCACCGTCATCGCATAGAGCATGGTGACGAACGTCAATGTCGCCAGCAGCATGGCCTGATGCAGAACTGTGCCGGTTTGCGAACCAGACTGCGCTTGGGGAGTCGCTACTCCAGCTTCGCCCATCAATAATCATCGGGCAAAATCCAGGCCCGAGCCGTTCGGAGGATGGCTGGCAAAGGTCGCTCGAAGCCGGTATCGATACTGACTTTGACGCTCATCCCCGCCCGTAGTGGCGGCTTCGCTTGTCCGGAGTCGATCTGCAGACGTACCGGGACACGTTGAACCACCTTGACCCAGTTGCCGGAGGCGTTTTGCGGCGGCAAGAGTGCATATTCGGCGCCGGTGGCCGGAGCCAAGCTCAAGACCTCCGCCGTCCATGTGATCTCAGGATACGCGTCTACCCAGAGCTCTGCTGCCTGACCAACACGTAAATGGGTTAGGTCGGTCTCTTTCAAATTCGCCTCAACCCAAAAGCCATCGGTCGAGACAAGACTGAGGACGGCATCGCCATCCCCCACATACTCACCGATCTGCAGCGTCACATTCGTCGCAATCGCATCGCGGGGGGCTTTGATGGTGGTAGCCTGCAGATCAAGCTCGGCTTGACGTAGTTCTGCAAGCGCGCCCATGACATCTGGATGTTCGTCCGTCGGCAGCGCTAAGTCACCACCGATCTCAGCCAAGACCTCTACAATTTGCTCGCGCGCCACATCGATCTTGTTTTCGGCTTGTGTCGCCAGCCGGCGGGCCGCCATCAGGCGGGTTTCCGATATGTTACCACTCAATCGAAGCTTTTCGGCACGATCGAGCTCATCTCGCAAGTATTCCGCATCGCGTTTTGCTGCGGTGAGTTCGGCCTGCTTGGTACGATGCTTGGCCTTGAGGGCCTCGACGCGCTGACGCGCCGAATGGAGTTCGGCCTCCCGTCTCGCACGCGCAACCTCAAACCGCCTCGGATCGAGGCGAAAGAGTACTTCGCCGGTCGCCACCCTTTGATTGTTCGCAATTGCAACATCGCTAATGAGGCCCGAGACCTCGGATGCGATCACCGTCAAATCGGCCTTAACATAGGCATTCTCCGTCGTTACGTAGCGACCGGAGGCCATATAAAAATAGAATCCCGCTATCGCGATCGCCGCAGGTCCAATGACCAACACGAGTGGCCGCAGCAACCGACGAGCAAGAGCGGATGCGCGGCTCAAGAGCGCCATTGGCTCAGGTCCCCGCTTTCATGTCTCGATCCAATTGATCTCGTCTTACGCCCGCCTTGTCCGTATCAAAGTCGTCACTTCGTGGCGCCAGGTTGGCTTTGATTTTGACCAATGTCTCGATCAACATTGCCCGTTGGTCGGGCGAGAGCCCAGCAAGCGCTGCCGCCTGGGTTTCTACAGCGAGTACCTCCATCTTTTTCAGTGTCGGATGGGAGGCTTCTGAGAGATAGATGCGCCAAGCTCGGCGATCTGCTGGATCTGGCCGCCGCACCAGCCAGCCGTCACGTTCAAGACGGTCGATATGACGGCTGAGGGTGACGTTGTCGAGCTCTAGAATTTCCGCCAAGGATGTTTGATTTATCCCTTGCCGCGGCCCTAAATGCACCAACACCCGCCACTGGGCTCGCGTTAACCCCAATGCCTGTGCCTGCTCGTCAAACCACGCTCTCATCAGGCGCGACACATCATGGAGCAGGAAGCCGACACTCGTATTGGGGTCCATATTAAACATGCAGGCATATTATTAGCATGCTAATTATATGTCTAACAAGAAATTGGTAGAGGCTATGAAGCGTGGCGATCTCCGAGCCACAAGATCGCTTCCTAAACCTGCAGAATCGACCTAAGGCTCCGGTCTGCCTTATCGGCCGTGGCTATTCTCAAGTTTCAAAAACGTTATCTGATCACCATCGTGATCGTGATGGCTGAAGCCGTCATTTTGTGAATACGCCCCTGCCTTGAAGTACATGAACTCGTTTTCGTCGGCGTACACACTCTCGGTGAGGTCTAAGGGTTTCGCCGCTGATCTAGTACCGTTGTCGCGGATAATATCGACAAACAGCTTGGTGCGTCGTTCTCCTCCAGAGACGTCACTTTCTAGACGCACCTCGTAAGAAAAGACTTCGTCCAGAGCGATGCCGTCTTTCGGGTTGGAGATAAAGTCACCACGGTCACCGATAATATCGACATAGACTTCATCGAGATCGCCGCGTTCATGGGCATAGTAAATCGAGCCAAGTCTATTGGTTGGCAACTTGCGATAATAGAGGCGCAACACCTCGTGATTCTTGGCATGGATTTGCCCGATGATGACACGACCGATCTTCGCCGGATCCCCAACGCGCGTGACTTGATTCACAGCGAGGGTAGCCTGTAGCGTTCCGCCAACGCCACCCGCCTTAGCCTTGGCGGCTTCAGGAGCCGATGGCAGCACCCAATTGTTCTTGTTCGGCATGCCATTCCAGCTGCGTGTTGCGATAGACAGATCGCCAGCACGAAGCATCTCGCGTAACTCGGTTCTTGGATAGTCCGACGTTGCCGTGGTGGCCGAGGCACGTTGCGGCGTCCGGAACACGAGGCCGCCCGTTACGGGATCGGTATAGAAATAAGCTGGATCGGACCAGCCATTCATCAGGTCTTCCTCAAGTATCTCATCAGCTCGGCCGTCTTGGTCACGATCGACAGGCAGCGTCAGTTTCCAATCTGTAAGATCGAAGTTTTCTGAGGGGGGCACACCGATCCGGAGTCCATAGGGGCTAAGGCCTCGTTTCGCACGAGACCTATCGACTGTTTCCGAAGGACGCACCCAGCGCCCACAATCACCAGATTGTAAGCCTTTGTCCTCACGGCCCGACATCTCCGTTGCCTGATACCATCGAGCCTTTTGGGATGCATAAGCTCCTGAAAGAGCAAGCCCAAAACTATCAAAGCGCACATCTCCACTCACAAAACTGGCAAAGATGCGGACTTCCCGCTCAGCCATGGAGTTGAATGTCAAACGAACAGGTGCCCAATCCTTTCCATGTCCTGGCGCCTCGCTTTCCAGGGTCCTTTTGCCGACAATGGCTCCAATCTTACCCTTGCCTCGAACAAAGACTGTTAGTTCGTAATCGCGTCCGGGATGAACCACCACACATTGCTCGAATCGCCCCGAGCGGCCAGTGATCTTCGCCGACTTAAGGCCATCCCTCGCGACCTCGGAAATCGCTGTATCAGCTGACGCTGAACCGACAATGCGCCACCCCTCCCAACCCGATTCGAAGCCAGGATTCTTGATCACGGCGGCATTGGCTTGCTGACCTAGGCCGCACAATATCGCGAGGACAAAACGAAGATGACTGGGATACATCTGAATCGAGCTGCTTTGGCCGAGTGACCTGGAACGCTGATCTCTAGACTATTGATAAAAGCTCCAGCCCGAGTGGACGCTGCCGTAAAAATCAGCATCCTTCAACGATCGATGATAACGACCACTTTGAAGCGTCTCGGTCTTTGCAGCAAATATCTCGGCAAAGCGCTTCATTTTCGCATGGCGGGGATGATCAGTGGGCCAGCTATAAGCAATTAGAGCAATTTGGGACGCAACGGTCTGAACTGTCTCGCCTTCCGGGATGAGCGGATAGTCCGAATTGGTAAGTTCCCGAATTTCATAGGCTTCGGGGTCGATAGCTTGGGTCGGAATATGGAGGAGATGAAACCCCTCTGCCGGCCCCGTCAGGTTCAAAAGGCCGACAGGCGGCACCTCCATCCAGAAAACCGCATCTAGTTCTCCAGCCTTCAGTTCTGCCAGAGCCTCAGGGTGGCTCAGACCGCTAACGGTCTCGACCGCAATCCCAAGACGGTCGAACATATTGCTGGCCGAGACGAACGAGCCAGATCCGGGCTCGCCCATATAGACGCGTTTGCCCTCGAGCGCGTAAATAGTGGTGTCGGCCTCATGCGCAAGCAAATGTCCCACGGTTGCTCCAAGCTGTGCGATGTAAGCCAGCTTGTTCTCGAGATTTCTCACGGCACTTGTGTCACGAAAGCTCAGCAGAACGTCCGACTGAACCAAAGCCGCATCGATACCTCGAAGATAGAGCAAGTCGTTCAGATTATTGATCGAACCATCACCAAGAATTGACAGGACCCGAATCTCGGTTTCATCGGAGGTTACTTCAGCGACATCATGGAGGATCGCCGACAAATCACTGCTTAGATCCGAACCAAGGATGCGAATGACCGGGTCTTCCAATGCCTGCCCATCGCTGGCATTCGCCACTGTTACGGCCTCAGACTTGCTTCTAAGCTTCACGAGTTCGAAATCATCGAAGCGCGCCTCTCCGTCGGCAAGCGCACCAAAAACTGTCGCCTGCTCAGCCGCTTCAGTGCTGAATGGCAAGCTCACAGCGACCCAACTGTCGCCGCTCTCTTTGGGTCGTCTCGTAAATGTTTCGCCCAAAAGCGATAAGCCGACATACCCTGCCCCTTTGACATAGGCTCTAAGCTCATACTCTGACCACGGCGACAGCTTGATCACTTGTTCAAATCGGCCCTGTTCCCCTGTGATCTTGGCCGACCTTGATCCACTGCGCGCGACTTCCGAGATCGCCGTATCAGACTTTTCGGGATCGATATCATGCCAACCCGCCCATTCGTTTTCGAAACCGGCATTCTCGATGGTTTGCGCCCAAGACGCAGTCGCCAACATGCAGGCAACCGAAAGGATACTTGCCGAGATAATGTTCATGGATACTGGCTCTCGAAGCGACGCCTCCTGGGCGCGCGAGGTTCAATTAGCGGCGAAGCACATGTAGAGGCCGGCGCCACCAGTCTTGGCGAGGTCCTCTAGCGCGCAACCTCGTGAATTGTGGGCAGCATTCCACGACACATTACCTCCGCCGTGTCGATCGTGATGGCCGACAGTCGCGCTTCCCTCAGCCGAACTCGTCCAGTTGGAACAAGTCCTGTCAGCATCTTCGCGTGGAAAATAGGCCGTGCCATCCGTCATCGTACCCGTCAGAATGTCATGCTTATTCGGGATGTCCCCTCGACCGTTGATCAACGCGCCAGTCTCATCGAGAGCCGTTGATTTGAAGATGTTCGGATTGATGTGAAGTTGATCCACATCTTGGGCAATCAGAACGCCCTTAGCGTTGTACCAAGGCCCAGAGCCAATCCGATCACGAGCGGATATTCCCCGTTTTCCCTCTTCCTGGGTGCTCAAATAGGCGCGCCATGTCTTGCCACCAGCGCCTA
Source organism: Geminicoccaceae bacterium (assembly GCA_028285265.1). Classification (GTDB taxonomy): domain Bacteria; phylum Pseudomonadota; class Alphaproteobacteria; order Geminicoccales; family Geminicoccaceae; genus JANQPX01. The sequence continues at coordinate 38,448 of JANQPX010000006.1, read as the reverse complement.
CCGCTTCGGCCAGTGCGGCACAATGAGCATCGGCTCCCGCCAAGCCACCGAGATCACCACCATTACCGGACCCAACGCTCGTGATAAAAAAACTCATGCTCGTATCCTGAGCCAACGGCGTTTGGCCTGAAAGAGCAAGTGCGGGAAACACCGCTGCAACCATCATAAAATGCCTTATCATGTCGATCTCGTCCTTGATGATGGGATAACCGCCATCACTCTGCAGCACGATTTATGATCCTCAAGCCCTATGGATCAGTCAGTTCGCCAGCGGCATTCACGGAAGCTCCGACATCATGAGTTCGTCAAGGGTAACACTTGTTTTTTCAGTATGTTAAAGGCAGCTTTGCCGTTCAAGAAGCATGAATGGATTACATGAATGGAACACCAAGAAGGCCGATTCATGGCCATCATCGCCGCGCTGATGGTGATTCTCATTGCTTCGCACGGGCCTCTAGTGGGTGAGGCACGATCTCTGCCCGCGAATTATACCTATTGGACGATGCGCCTTGTGATCGAGGGACTGCTGTTCTTCGTTACACGCTCCGCCCTTATAAGTTATTTCGACAAGAGGCTGAGCTTCACGGCGACGACGTTCACGGCGATTGCTGCCAGTCACCTGCCCTTCGTCTTATCGGTAACAGCCATCGATATTGCATTGGGCTATCCAGAACTAGGAATAGGCACGGCAAGTGATCTGGATCAGCCGAGACTCAGTGCCTTACTGCTCGAAATGGTTTATCTCGCCGACAACCACGTCGCATTCTGCTTGTTGCTGTCCGTGCCACGCTGGATTTCGGCAACCATGACGAGCCCAACGAGTGAAGCTGACGCATCGGCGCCTGCTACATTGCTAGCAACCCTGGATCCACCGCTTGCTGGCGAAGTCATATGGGTCGAGGCACAAGAGCATTATGTGAGAATTACGACGACGCAGGAAAACCGTTTGATTCTAGCCCGTTTCTCCGACATTCTTCGAGAGCTTTCAACGACGAAGGGTATGCAGGTCCATCGGTCTCATTGGGTTTCAGAAAAGGCGGTCATAAGTAGACAGAAATCCGGGCAAAGTTTGAACTTAGTATTGACCACGGGCGATAAAGTTCCCGTAAGCCGTTCTTTCCGTAAACAGATTGACCACGGCGCTCTCACCCAAGCGACGTCTTAGAGCACTAGATCTCGAACGTGACGCCACACCACCGTCGACACGACTCATGACTGCTGTACCAGCCTTGAACAGGGATGATTCGAATCGAGTGGTACATTCTTCGTCAGGTGATGGAGAAGTTTATCAACGGCAGTCCGATGCAAGAGGTTATGACTCGAAATACTCAGAATGGGTTCGGTGGATGGTTGCGATGGTTTCGTCTAATCGGCCCAGATGTTGCCGCGTGATCGCAACAGCTTCCTCAACGTGGCCCTGTCTCAACATGTCCGCCAATTGCCGATGATCGTCGAAAAGGGTCACCAACTCGTTGGTCTGACCAAGGCTAAGCATACACAAACGATCTACTTTCTGCTTGTAGTGCTTGATCGTGTCAAAAGCCAAAGGGCAATTGCCGAGTTCACAGATGAGCTCATGGAATTGGTAGTCAAGCGCATGGAACCTCTCAGCTTGGCCAGTATCCATTGCTCTTTGTTGCTCTTCTAGGTTCGTCTCAAGCTTATCGGCTCGAACATCGTCCCAGACTGAACATGCATGTCGGATGACTTCTAATTCGACCGCCAATCTGACAAATCGTGCATGGGTAACACGCTGCATCGAGAAGCCGCGCACCTCCGTCGCCCTTTGGGGTCGAATCAACAATAAATCGAGGTTTTCCAACCGATTAAAGGCATCCCGGACCGGCTGGCGTGACACACCAAAACGACGTGCAACCTCAACTTCCGATAACTTACTGCCTGGCCGGAGCCGCAGCGAAACAATCTCTTCGTGCAGACGGTCAAACACGACATCTGTCGTTGTGCGTCGTTCGAAGACTTCTGCGATTTGCTGCATGCTACACTCGTCTCACGTCATCCCTATGGCCGAAGCCTTCAAGCGCTCCAACCTCGCGTTATGTCTTGTCGCATTCCTCGTAAACGATCGAGGAGCACCAGCTCATTAAGACCTAACCACCAACACTAGTATACTAGAATTTCAAAACAAAGAGAGATTGGCCGATGGCGGCAGTCATCGAAGGCATAGAAGGCCGAGATCCCATCAGTGTTCGCCACCTCATGACGAGACAGAGGCCGTTCGACATCATCGTTGAGGTTGACCGATATGAAGGCCGACGCTGCTCCATCGATCGCTCAAGATCAATGGCATTCCGGGAAACGACCATGTGGCCGTCGACCAGACATCTCGTTCTCATTGGGCGTGCGGCTCTTTGGGGCGCATCGCTCTGTTTCATAGGCAAAAGGCGGTCGAATAGGCTGGTCTCATCCTCGGTAACCCGCATCGGCAATGCCCCAAAAGGCGCATCGCAGGATAGCGCGCTGGACGCTGGTCGATTGCCTCGAGAATGGTCAGATTGCTCCGGTCTGTGCGCTCTGGCCCTGTCTGTGCTAAAGGAACCGCTCCATCGTCCGATCTCATGACTTGCTCCGATGATCTCCGATCCAAGGATACCCGAGCAGGCGTAGCGTTGGACCGAAGCAACTTAGAGTTTAGAAAGCCGACTTATCAATCATGAGTGTTGTCACACGATTCGCCCCCTCGCCCACTGGTTTTTTGCATATCGGCGGCGCGCGCACGGCGCTGTTCAATTGGCTTTACGCACGTCACAACGACGGCCGCTTTTTGCTGCGTATTGAGGATACCGATCGTGCGCGCTCGACTGATGCGGCGATCCAAGTGATTCTGGACGGTATGCAATGGCTTGGCCTCACAAGCGACGAACCACCGGTCTTTCAAACGAAGAATCAAGCACGCCATGTGGAAGTTGCGAAGGCTATGGTGGCAAGCGGGCATGCCTATCACTGCTACTGCACGCCGGAAGAACTGGACGCCATGAGGGAGCAGGCGAAAGCGGAAGGTCGAAGGATGCTCTACGATGGTCGCTGGCGCGACCGCGACCCGTCAGAGGCTCCGGCAGGAGTCGACCCCGTCATCCGCTTTCGGGCGCCTCAAGACGGAGAAACCGTGATCGATGACAACGTGCAGGGCGAAGTCCGGATCGCCAACAGCCAACTCGACGATCTGGTCATGTTGCGCTCTGATGGCACGCCGACCTACATGCTCTCCGTCGTCGTCGACGATCACGATATGGGCGTTACCCACGTCATCCGCGGAGATGATCATCTCGTTAATGCCGCGCGCCAGACGCAGCTCTATCTCGCCATGGGCTGGCAGGTTCCAGATTTTGCTCATCTCCCGTTGATCCATGGCCAGGACGGCGCGAAATTATCCAAGCGGCACGGTGCGTTAGGGGTCGATGCCTATCAAGACATGGGGTTTCTACCCGAAACCATGCGCAATTATCTTCTCCGCCTAGGTTGGAGCCATGGCGATGATGAGATTATCAGCACGGACGACGCTATTGCGTGGTTTGATCTCGCTGGCGTCGGCAAATCCCCTTCCCGATTCGACTTGGCAAAGCTCACCAACCTTAACGCCCATTATCTTCGCGAGACCGATGATGCCGAGCTGGTCAAGCTGATTAGCCCTTTACTGGAAGCGGATGGCCTCGCTCTCGATGAAAAGTCCGTTAACCGATTGATAGCGGCGATGCCCGGGCTCAAACCTCGAGCGACGACGTTGATCGACCTTGCTGCGGCAGCACGCTTCTATGTTCAGCCGCGCCCGATACCCTTCGAAGACAAAGCCGCAAAGCTGCTGGACTCGGGCGCCCTTGCGAGGATCCGTGACCTCTTGCCAGCTCTTCAACGTGCCGAGGCATGGGAGGAAACGACGATCGAAGCGATCGTCCGAGCCGAGGCCGAGCGGGCCGAGTTGAAGCTCGGAAAACTCGCCCAGCCTTTGCGAGCTGCTCTCACCGGCTCAACGGCATCCCCTGGTCTGTTTGAGGTGATGACGGTGCTCGGCCATGAGGAGACCTTGCTTCGCCTCGAAGATGCAACAAATAACAACGATGTTGCAGTGCAGAAGAGGGATTGAAGTCCAGCATTAGAAGCCTTATGGTTGCATTTGGAGAGGTTTCTCAACCGTGAGAGTTCATCTGCCTTTCAACAAATCGATGCTTGCCTGCATCGGTCCGGTTGCCTGACCGGTACGCCAAGAGAGAGTGTTTAATGACAGACCAACCTGAAAAACTCGTAACGCTCACGGATCGGGATGGCGGCAATGCCAATGCCGAGTTTCCTGTTCTCGAAGGCAGTATTGGCCCAGAAGTGATCGACATTCGGAAGCTCTATGGGCAAACCGGTCGCTTCACCTATGATCCTGGCTTCACATCAACGGCAAGCTGTTCATCAAAAATCACCTTTATCGATGGTGAAGAAGGCGTCCTTCTCCATCGTGGCTACTCCATCGAAGATCTCGCAACAAAAAGTGACTTTCTCGAAGTCGCCTATCTCATTCTTTTCGGCGAGTTGCCGACCGAATCAGAGCGCGCGAAATTCGTGAACGGCGTCACCTATCACACGATGTTGCACGAGCAGATCAATAATCTGTTTCGCGGTTTTCGGCGTGATGCCCATCCAATGGCGGTCATGGTCGCGGTCGTTGGTGCGCTTTCAGCATTCTATCACGAAGATCTCGACATCAATGACCCACATAATCGCTTGATCGCGAGCTACCGGCTTGTGGCCAAAGTGCCTACGATCGCTGCTTGGGCCTACAAATACTCGGTCGGACAGCCCTTTACCTATCCGCGCAACGATCTTTCTTATGCGGAGAACTTTCTGCATATGATGTTCGCGGTGCCTTGCGAGGAGTATAAGGTCAACCCGGTGTTGGCGAAGGCGCTCGACCGCATTTTCATCTTGCATGCAGATCATGAGCAGAACGCGTCAACATCAACCGTTCGCTTGGTCGGCTCGTCAGGTGCCAGCCCTTATGCGGCAATTTCTGCTGGCATCGCATCGCTGTGGGGTCCGGCACATGGTGGTGCCAATGAGGCCGTCGTCAGCATGCTCTCGGAAATCGGTAGCACCAAGAATATTCCCGACTCGATCGCCCGTGCCAAGGACAAGAACGATCCCTTCCGTCTGATGGGCTTTGGCCATCGCGTCTATAAGAACTACGATCCAAGAGCTTCCGTACTTCGTGAGAGTGCTCATGAAGTCCTGGCCGAACTCGGCAAGGAAGATGACCCGCTCCTGCCGATTGCGATGGAGCTGGAAAAGATTGCGCTTGAGGACGAATACTTTGTCGAGCGCAAGCTTTTCCCGAATGTTGACTTCTATTCAGGCATCATCCTGAAAGCGATGGGTATCCCAACATCGATGTTCACAGCGATCTTCGCGCTGGCGCGCACGGTTGGTTGGATCGCTCAATGGAATGAGATGGTTGAGGATCCAGAGCAGAAGATTGGCCGTCCGCGTCAGCTCTATACGGGCCCCAAGAAACGCGAATTCGTGCCGATCGACGACCGGGGATAACACCGTTATATAGGCCCAGCTGGCCTTGTTCAGCTTCGGTTCATCTGATCTCAAGCACCCTCGGCCTAGCAGTCGCCCTTAATCGTCGTTGGGTTCGAAGCTGCAGACCTGCCGGGTTGGGCAATTTGGGGCGGTAGTTCGATGCGAGGCCGAAGAGTCGTTGCTGTCATGCTTGTGATGTCGATCTTGTCGGCATGCGCGGGTCAGACACAGCCGCAGATCGAACGGCGCCTGTCTGACAGTCAACAGCACTCTGTCGAAAGCTACGCCGAAGCTGTTGACAGCATGACGGCAGGGAATCGCTATCAGGAGCTTTCGTCAATTCAGCAAAATTTGGTGCCGGCAGTTCACCGTGAATCCGGGCGAGACCGCCCGCCTGAAGACGACGATACATACCATTACGAAGAGCCGAGCCCACAAGCGCAACGCGCCGCTGAAGCTGCGTTGATCGTTACCGGCTCGCTGTTTCTCTGCACCTTCGTCGTCGTTGTTCTTGATGGTTCTTGCGAATTCGGCGTGGGTTTCGGTTACCACTACTACTAGAACCTGTGCCCACGCCAACTCGATGATAGCAAGACCTGCCTAATCGGCAGCAGGAGCCAGTTGATAGCCTGGCGTAGAGCGAGAAAGCTCGAGCTCCTCTTCGTTCATATCAGCCTCAATATGGCCAAACAGCGGTGTGCTGAGGTAGCGCTCGCCGGTATCAGGTAGCATGCACAGCACGGTTGAACCCTTTGGCGCCTTCTTACAAACGGCGAGTGCTGCCGCGAACGTCCCACCACAGCTAACACCAACAAAGATCCCCTCCTGTGTAGCGAGATCCCGTGCGCAGGCCATCGCTTCCTCGTTCGAGACGGTAAGAAGCTCGTCCATCAGTCCCTTTTCGACAGCATCTCCGGTGATTTTGGGAATGAAGTCGGGGCTCCACCCTTGAATGGGATGTGGCGTGAAGGCTGGATGGCTGCTAACGGCTGAGCCATCAGGGTTGCGATCCTGAGGCTGGCCACTGGTTAACATTGGCGCTGCGGCCGGCTCACAAAGAATGATCTTGGTGTCTGGTCGCTCCCGCCGAAGAACGCGTGCCACACCTTGAAACGTACCGCCAGTGCCAAAACCTGTGACCCAATAGTCCAAGGGACCACCGTCGAAATCGTCCAGGATTTCGCGCGCTGTGGTCCGCTCATGCATATCAGGGTTTGCAGGGTTCTCGAATTGCCGTGTCAAGAACCAGCCGTTTTTCTCAGCGAGCTCCACAGCTTTCTTAACCATGCCCGAACCCTTTTCTTTGGCCGGCGTCAAGACAACCTTGGCCCCCAAAAAGCGCATCAATTTGCGCCGTTCGACACTGAAACTCTCGGCCATCGTGACAACCAATGGATAACCACGTTGTGCACAGACCATCGCAAGACCGATCCCGGTATTGCCGCTCGTCGCCTCAACAACAGTCTGTCCAGGCTTGAGCTCGCCAGCTTCCTCGGCGGCTTCGATGACGCCAAGCGCAAGACGGTCTTTTACTGATCCGAGAGGATTGAAGGCCTCAATTTTAACGTAGAGATTGATTCCCTCCGGTGCCAGCCGGTTGATCTTAACGACTGGGGTGCTGCCAATTGTTTCACAGATATTTGCATAGCGCTTTGCCATAAGCCGTCCTTCCCCGCATCAATCATATCGGCAGCGCTCCTTCAACGCTGCATCCGAGATGGAGGGATTAGAGACGCTTTCCTTTGGCGTGTCGAGAGAGGCCGCGGTGGCCGCTAGCACAGCCAAGCCCAAGCCGTCTAAACCTGATAGAATTCCCGATACCAATCGACAAAGTGACGAACGCCGGTTTCCACGGTCGTCTCAGGGCGAAACCCAACATAGTCAGCTAGGTCGGCAACGTCAGCGCTGGTTATCGGGACATCCCCAGGCTGCATGGGCAAAAGCTCCCGCTCCGCTGTCCTGCCAAGGCATTCTTCCAAGACCTCGATATACCGCCCGAGAGCCACCGGATTGCCATTACCGATATTGAAAAGACGATAGGGTGCAAAGCTCGTGGCGCTGTCGGGATGATCGCTTGACCAATCGGCGTTCGGTTCAGCAACCTTATCAAGCGTACGGACGATTCCCTCAACAATATCATCGACATAAGTAAAGTCGCGCTTGTGCCGACCGTGATTGAAGACCTTGATTGGACGGCCTTCCAGAATGTTTTTTGTAAACTGGAAAAGCGCCATATCGGGCCGTCCCCAAGGGCCGTAAACCGTGAAAAATCGGAGGCCGGTTGTTGGTAGCTCAAATAGATTGCTGTAGGTGTGGGCCATCAGCTCGTTCGCTTTCTTGGTGGCAGCATAGAGCGAAAGCGGATGATCGACATTATGGTGCACGGAAAACGGCATGGTCGTATTCGCGCCGTAAACGGAGCTGGTCGACGCGTAGACCAGATGCTCTACGCGATGAGCTCGACAACCCTCGAGAACATTGATGAACCCGGAAACGTTACTCTCGGTGTAGGATCTTGGATTTTCGAGGGAATACCGAACGCCGGCCTGGGCAGCGAGATTGATAACGCGATGAGGCTCAAATGTCCTAAACGCCTCCTCGATCGCATCCCGGTCCTGAAGGTCGCGCCTCAAATCCGTAAACTTGTCATAAGCAAGAAGTCGCTCGAGGCGAGCGCGTTTAAGATTGACGTCATAGTAGTCGTTGAGATTGTCAATACCGAGAACCTCGTCACCGCGTTCTAAAAGACGACTGGCAACGCTAGCCCCGATAAAACCAGCGGTGCCCGTAACGAGAACTTTCATGGCCTACAATCCTTCAACAAGGGTGAAATGACACAGGTTCGAAGGCTGCGCTCATCGTATCTGCGCATCTTTTAATGGCGGCTTACCGAAGGCTCCAGCAAAAAAACACTCTATCGGAAAGTGGAAAACAAATGTGCTTTGACGCCCCGTGGCATGAGATCGACGTCACAGGTCGTCAAACGCCGCCGTAGATCACAAATCTTATCTAACCCTGAACATCGGCCCAGGGGCCGCGCCTTTGACGACATCGTCAGCAAAAGCTGACCTTTTCTGAAACTTGCGCCGGCGAGTTGTCTAGCCCGTTCCGGGTCATGGGGATAACAAGACCGATTGAAAATGTGACTCACTCTCCCAAACGATTTGTTAACGGGTCTCCTTTATTCTCTTTGTTAAGTTAACCAGTCGGGTGGACAAACGCCATGATCATGAACGGGCTCAAGCTCGCGCTTCTCGGTGTGTTGCTGTCCTGCATGCCGACGGTTAGCTATTCAGCCGGCTTTCCTCCCTTATTCGATACGCATGAGTTTCGCGGCGAATCTCTTGATGCGCTGCCTCAATGGCAGCGCGTGATCGACGAGATCAGGACGGAGCAGGCCCAATATGAGGCATGTGCCGATCCGACTACGCCTTGTCCATCACGAGCCCTTCTCGCCTGGCAATCCATGATCAAAAGCAAGCTCGACGATGATCCGATATCGCAGCTACGTGCCGTTAACCGGTTCGCAAACCGTTGGCCATCGCGGACGGACGAGCAAAACTATCTGAGAATCGATCATTGGGCATCGCCGTTGAACTTTCTGCAACACTCGGGGGATTGTGAAGATTACGCCATCTTGAAGTATGTCAGCCTGCGCCAATTGGGCTTCGATGCTGAGCAACTTCGGCTCGTTATCGTCAAAGATGTCCTAAGAGATGCCGCGCATGCTGTGCTTGCCGTCAATATCGAGGAGCAAGTTTTTATCCTCGACAACTTATTTCAGGCCGTTCTTCCGCAGGAACGTGTCACCCAATATCAGCCCTATTACTCCGTTAACGAAGATGCCCGTTTTTCCCATCTTACGGCAGGCGGATTGTTGATGGCCAGCTCACCAAAGGCGATTCCGCCAAGTGCTGTGGCGATCACGCCCGCCGATGACAATCCGGTCTTCATGCATCGATTGGTTTCGACGGACTAGGTGCAAATCTATCCAGCACAGTTACTTACTTCAAATCATCAGACTTGAATCGAGGCTATATCAACCCTTTAGCCCTGAAGCTCAAGAATTCGTTCCGCCCCACTATGACATGATCATGAACAGTAATATCGACCGAATCGAGAGCTCGAATAACTTGTTTGGTCATGTCGATATCGGCTTTGGAAGGTGTCGGATCACCACTTGGATGATTGTGCACTAAAATGATTGCCGAGGCCGCCAGCTCAAGCGCACGTTTTACGATCTCACGCGGATATAGCGGCGTGTGATCAACTGTGCCTTGCTGTTGCACCTCATCCCTTATCAAACGATTCTTGCGGTCAAGGTAGAGGATTAGGAGGTGTTCGGTGGCTTTGTGTCGAAGTGTCACCTTCAGGAAATCTGTCAGCGATGTCCAGGATCCAATAACCGGGTTTTCTTTAATGGATTGATGGACAATCCGCTCGAGCGTTAGTTGCACGGCTTTGAGCCTCGCCACGAGGCGATCATGAAGCCCAGGCTGGGATGCGAGGCGTCCTTTATCGGCGGCAAAGACCGCACCTAGGCTGCCAAATTGGTCCAGCAGATCGCAACTCAACTCCTTCGCTTTTACCGGCTCCTCTACAGGCCCCAGGATGATCTCCAATAGCTCTTCATCGCTAATGACATGAGGTCCGACTTCGAGAAGACGGACGAGCAAAGGGTCCCGCTTGGCAAAGCCTGAAAATGTGCTGGTTGCATCGTTTAGACCTGGCCCTTTGGCTACAACCTCGGCAGCCTCGATTTGTGCGAGGAGCCGCTGCAGTGGCTGTTCACCGCCGAATATCCAGGCCTCCTGCTCTTGATCCCACCTCCCTCCTGCTGCCTCGAGGCAATCATTCAATGGGTAGGTGTTGCCTCGGATGATGTAAGCTGGCGAGCCATCTTGTCCCTCGCGGTAAACTACCTCTAAGCCAAGACAGGCCAGCCGGTCTGCCGGATGGGCCAATTCCCCTGAGACACCGACGCTCCCGTCGAGATCATCCTCGGAGGTGACCGATGAATGTCCGTTGGCAAAATGCATGATGATAGTCTTCTCAAACACTGTTTTCTGGAGAATTGATCCGCTAGATCTTCAACTTCAAGTTAATATTATCGAGGAAAAAAATCCAGATGCTTCTTTAAGACAGCCCCTTCCGGGCGGGAAAAGAGGGATGACCGCAAAATTTTCCGCGCAAAGGGTGTGAAACAGGAAAAGATTTCGCCTCCGATGAGTTGCTCCTGCCATTGTCCCCCCTTATAGCTGAGAACACTTTGGTACTTCCCGCAATTTGCAACGGAACCCCCTTTGCGAATCTGGATTTTGGCTGCCTTCTTGCTGGTCTTCGCCACCGTCGGTTTGGCGATGTTCCCACGCATGATGGATTGGAACACATACCGGCAAGACCTGGAGGTCGCGGCGTCCAAACACTCTGGGCATGACGTAACCATCAGCGGCCCGATCGAGGTGACACTTCTCCCGCAGCCGATGTTGATGGCGAAGGATGTCACGGTCGCAAACCACGACAGCGAGACGCTGAACTTCGGCCTCGTTGCCAATCAAGCCAATGTTTCCTTTAAAATAGGCCCTCTTCTCGTTGGCAAACCAGTCGTCAAGACACTCTATCTGAAACGCCCGACGCTCAGTCTGACCGGTGGTAGCTGGCAAAGGCTGACGTCATGGCCACCTCGGTGGCGCGATTGGGCCGCTCCATTGTCGAAGCTCGACCTGGAGGGCATCAGTATCGCCAATGGCAGGATTAGCATCGACAATGAAGCTCGAAGCCAATCCTCGAGCATACGTGACCTGTCGCTCGATATCCGAATCGACAAGCCAGCGAATTCGGTCGAGGCAGTCGGGCTCTTCAAGACCAAACGACATAGTTTCACGATAAGCTCCGAATTCGGTCGACCAGATGCCAATGGTGCACGCGCTGCCAAGCTTCTTGTCGAGGCACAAAACGGACAAGAGGAACAAACGTCGCTTCGCTTCGGTGGTCGGCTGTCGCTGGTTGACGACGTACCCAACCTTCGTGGACGCATGTCGTTGGGCGGCCCTGACTTACAGCATGGCCTCGCGGCGTTAGCGGCTGCAACCGGCTATCCCTCGACTTTTCGGTTTCTTAAGGAGGCCCAACCCTTTGCGATAGAGGGACAAATCGAGGCCGATCGTGAGGGAGTCCGGGCCAACGATATGCAGTTACGCCTTGCCGAGAAGATTGGAAAGGGCGCCATTGACCTGCAGCTCCATCCGCAACATCGGCTAAATCTCTCCCTCGAGCTTCCGACACTGCGTCTGGCTGAAGAGACGGGCCTTGTCGATTTCTTGCCTCTTGATGTCCTATCAAAGCTGGAGGTTCCGCCAGGCGAAATCGACATTCGCCTGCGCGAAGTCGCATACCGCAACGGCTCGGCACGACAAGCCAGTCTCAAGCTCCACACAAGCAGAGATGGCGTAACGACGGTCGAAGAGGCGAAAACGCAGCTTCCAGGCCTTATTGATATTCGTTTTGAGGGGGGGCTCTATCCGGCGGAGATTGGATCACAGCTTCGGGGAAAACTGGCCGCAGTCGGCGACAACCTGAAAAGTAGCCTCAATTGGATTGGTCTCATGAAAGACCATGATTCGACCGAAGGATGGAGAAACTTTAGCCTCACTGGCGATCTGAACGTCTCGAGTGTCGAAGTCGCTCTGACCAACACGGAACTGAGCCTCGACTCGTCCAGTGCGGTGGGTCGGGCGAATCTGCGCTTCAGCGAACGCCAACGCCTGAACCTCGACGTCGAATTCGATCGACCCAATGTCGATCTCTACTTGTCAGCCTATACCCCGAGGCAGGTGCTGGCGGCATTGAGTCGACATCTGTCAGCGGTCGACGTAGATGCGAACCTGCGCTTCAAACGACTCATTTGGCAAGGCTTCTATCTTGAGAATGGAACGCTTCGTTCGCGTGCTGAAAATGGACAGATTTTCGTCGATGAAATCCAGATAAATACGGTCGGCGACACAACACTGTCCTTGGCAGGCACGATAGATATCGACGACCGATCGGCCGACCTTCAAACACAGATCAGCAGCCAGCAACCGTTCCGTACGCTTCGTCATATCGATGTCGACCTGCCGATCAATGCCAGTCGGTTGCGTCCGGTCGAATTTTCCGGTGCGATCAAAGGAAGTCTAGATCTTTTCGAGGCCGAGTTCGACGCGATCTATGATGGTGGCAACGCACACGTCGAAGCTGAGGCCGGATGGCTCGATGATCGGTTGTGGTATAACCTTGCAGCGGAGGCAAGCCACCCCGACAATCAAGCCCTTGCTCGTCAATTCGGCCTGGCCCCAGTGATTCCGGACGGCGATGCAGATGGACCACTCGAGCTGGCTGGCCGTATTCGACATGCTGCTGGTACGCCTTGGGTTGCGTCCGGTAGTTGGACACTCGGGCCGACGACCTTCACGGGCAGCCTATCATTTGAGGATGCTCCGTTTAAAAGTCCGTTCGATGCAAAACTCAGCGTCGGTGTTCCACAAAAGGACAGTCTCGCACCCTTTCTGATCTTGATGGGGCTCAAGCTAACGAATGACTGGACTCCGGCACGCTGGCTCGGCCGCCTTCCCGACATCGGTCTTCGTTCTGCGTGGCTTGAGTCAACCGAAGGGACACTCTCGCTCAGCAGCAAAGGCGGAATCGTTGGAGACAGCCTGGCCGTCGAAGCAGCTTTAAAGGATGGCCTTCTCTACATCAAACGAGTCGATGCTCGTCCATGGAATGGGCGCTTACAGGCTGAGATGACATTGGAACGGCGTAGGGAACAGCCATTTCTCGCCGTCGCGATTTCACTTGACCAGGTCAGTTCTGCTGAATTTGCCGAATGGATCGGTGCCAAGAGTGGCTTAGACGGTCCTCTCGATCTCCGGTTCGAAGCGAGCTCTGTCGGCTTTACTGCTTATGATCTCATAGCCAGCCTATCTGGAACCATCGAGGCGGAGCTCGGACCAGGTGAGCTTAGGGGCGTTGGTATACCTGCGCTCAAACGGTCACTCTTCGATCGTAGCGCGGACGAGGGCAGCCCAATCGACCGCTCACTGACACTGCCGTTCAATGGTATTGATGCCACAGCAGCGATAAACCGCGGAATTTTTACAATAGAAACCGGCAAATTGTCGGTCTCGTCGGAGGCGGATGGCGAGGCGTCAGCCGACCTGACTGGCGGCCTCGATCTTCTGCTTTGGATCGTCGATTTGACCGTCACGACAGACGATCGAGGGATCAGGGACGATCCTCATCAACCGCCAGCCTATCATGTCATTGGTCCACCCAATCGCCCCTTTGGGATGATAAAGGATGGAAATTGATGATGGCCATCGTCGCCTAGTGGCAAAGCCTCGACCGACAGGACGCTGGAAAGAGGCATGTCACCGTAAAGATGGGGAAAGAGATCACCGCCGCGCGATGGCTCATAGACAAGCGCCTCTCCTAAGCGCGACGCATTGACGGTGACGAGCAAAAGATCTTGCTGGCCGGCAAAGTGCTTTGCCGCAGTTTCGGCTACTTGCTCGGCGGTCGAGAAATGGATGAAGCCATCGGCGAGATCGACGGGAGCACCTTCGAAAGCAGCGGCTTTCTCCGCCTCGTCCCACTGGCTGCGCGTTACAATTTTGTAGATCAATTCAGCAGCGCACACTGACAGGCCTCTCCTCGCCGACGACCTTGGTTTCCCAACAAATCATCTCGATCGACTATTGGGGTCCAAGCATCTTCTCTGGCCGAACCAATTCATCAAATTCTTCAGACGTTAAAAGCCCAAGCGCAAGGGCCGACTCCTTCAATGTCGTGCCGTCTGCGTGCGCCTTCTTTGCCACCTTTGCTGCATTGTCATAGCCAATCTTTGGATTAAGGGCCGTTACCAACATAAGTGACTGATGCAATAGCGTATCGATACGCTCGCGATTGGCCCGAAGTCCAACGACACAGTTATCCGTAAAGCTGACAGCACCATCGGCGATCAAGCGAATTGATTGTAAGACGTTGTGAATCATCACGGGTTTGAAAACGTTCAGCTCGAAATGACCATTTGACCCTGCAACTGTGACGGCCACGTGATTACCCATGACTTGTGCGCAGAGCATCGTCATGGCCTCGCACTGTGTTGGGTTGACCTTACCAGGCATAATGGAGGAACCGGGCTCATTCTCTGGGAGCGCAAGCTCGCCGAGACCGCAGCGAGGGCCGGAACCAAGCAGTCGAATGTCGTTTGCAATTTTCATGCAACTGACGGCCAACACATTCAGCGCCCCCGATAGCTCAACCAACGCGTCGTGCGCGGCAAGGGCCTCAAACTTGTTCGGCGCCGTCACAAATGGCAGTTGGGTGATTTTAGCGACTTCGGAGGCAAAGGCTTCGGCAAATCCCTTCTTTGCATTCAAGCCTGTTCCAACAGCCGTACCTCCTTGTGCAAGTTCGGCTAGCCTTGGCAAAACTTGTTTGACCCGCTCCATACCGTAACTGATCTGTTGCGTATATCCGGAGAACTCATTCCCTAGAGTCAACGGCGTGGCATCTTGAAGATGAGTTCGGCCAATCTTGATGATGTCAGCAAACTCATTTGCCTTAGCCGCCAACGCATTCCGCAGATGCTCCAGACCGGGCAACAGCCGATGATGGACCTCCTCCATCGCAGCGATATGCATCGCAGTGGGAAAGGTATCGTTTGATGACTGTCCTCGATTGACATGGTCATTCGGATGGACCGGGGATTTTGAGCCAAGCTGACCGCCAAGAAGCTCGATCGAACGATTCGAGATCACCTCGTTCGCATTCATATTCGACTGGGTGCCTGAGCCCGTTTGCCAAACAACCAGCGGGAAATGATCGACAAGCTTCCCCTGAACGACTTCTTCCGCGGCTCTGTCAATTGCATCGGCCAGCTCGGGCTCAAGCGCACCAAGTTCTTTATTCACCCGCGCTGCCGCTTGCTTAACGATACCGAGTGCCCTCACCATTGACGGCGGCATCGTCTCCGAACTGATCTTGAAATTCTGCAAGCTTCTTTGGGTCTGGGCGCCCCAATAACGATTTGCAGCAACATTGATGGGGCCGAATGTATCGCTTTCTTCACGAATGGGCTCGGAGGATGACATGACCTATTCCGCTGGCTGTCCGAAGGGGCAGCCGCATCAATGCCTTAGAAGTCAAAGATGTCAATCCGCCAATTGAGCGGGTATGGATGACGCGCCGCCAGTGCCTCACGGATTAGACGGCTACGACTTCTTTCTGAACTGGTCCAAGGTGACGACCTCGGCACCGTCGCCGTCGTTTTCGAGACTTTTTTCGTTTGACGTCACGTCCCGCTCCGCTTCCGGCTGGGGGATTGACGTTATCTCAGCAGCATGGTCGTCGGTCTCATTCTCGGGGTCTTCATCGACCTTCCCACGGACCGTGAGATTAAATTGTAAGCCGAATTCAACGCTCGGATCAGCAAAGACTGTGATCGCCTCAAATGGAATCTCAACACGCTGTGACACGTTGTTGAAGCTAAGGGTCACGCCGAACCGATCGTCACCGACATCAAGTCCCCAAAACTCGTGCTGGAGCACGATCGTCATTTCATTGGGGTAGCGAGCCTTGAGCTCATCCGCGAGAACAACACCGGGATGTTCCGTCAAGAACGTGATGTAGATGTTGTGTCGGCCCGGCAGGCCTTGTTCTGCGACAATGGTGAGTGTGTCACGAACAACATGCCGGAGCGCGTGTTCAACGAGCTTGGGATAGTCGATGGTCTGATCGGACATGTAGGCTAGATGCTCTGAGCGTTTGGCCAACGAGGCTTAGCGTAGCCTATTATGTTAGTCGCAGCAGCGCGGCTGGTCCAGGGGGAAGCATGGATGTCTTCACAATGTTCGTAGACAAAATCTGACATCAACATCGACCCAACGGCGTTGGCGACATAATGAGAGCCCGTCAACAAGAGGAAAAAAGGAAGTGGGGGGCTTCTGTTGCCCGGTGCCCCCCGAACCGCGCTAACTATCGCTGTTTAGGCAGCGAGAGCAGCAGGAGCCATACGATTGTCGTTGGCATCTATAAGATTGGTCCGGTAACGGCGGTACCATGCCGAGCAAAGACTATCCCTTTACTACGCGCGTCGAGCCTATGTCGCCCCCATGAAAGCCCGCTTTTCAAACTGCTTCTGCATTGAAAAGCGGCGGGATTTGGTGGAGGCGCCGGGTACTGCCCCCGGGTCCGCTACGCCTATTCCGAACAGCGTTTATCGCCATAGTCGGACAAGCCGACAGCTTTAATATAGGTGATCGGTCGTTAAATTTGAAGGAAGAAACGCCGAATAAGCCGCATCGTCCCTCTGTTTTACAGTTATGGTGACGTCAATCCAACGCCATTCAGGCAACCCGACGGAGTGAGCGGCTGGATGCGAGATGTCTCAAGACATCGACTCGACTGACAATCCCGACGAGTTTGCCATTCTTCACGATGGGCAGACGTTTAATCCGACGCCTCGACAATAACTCGATCAACTGAGACAAACTTTCGGTCTCCGACGCCAAAAGAACATCTTTCGACATGACATCGCCGACACGACGATCGCCCTGGCCCAGAACATCGGCTTGGTCCGCATTCGTCCCCGCCATGAGTGTTAACCACCAGGAACGATGGGCATCACGCTTCGACTTCGAACAGCGGACCAGATCCCCCTCGCTGACAATCCCAACCAACCTCCCCTCGTCGTCGACAACAGGCAGCGATGTGACCTTATGATTCAAAATGATGCGGGCGACCTCGCTGATCGACATGTCCGGTGCCACCGTAATGACATCCTTGCTCATGACGTCCGCTGCCACTGTCATGTGAGTTTCATCCTTGCCCGGTCAGCCCATCATCAAGCTTGGGGTAGCATTTGAAATCGGCGCGCATCACGCCATTAGCTTCGACGAGTGTCGCTTCAAAGGCTTAGAGAACGGTTAACGCACGATAAGAAAGAGGCCAGACAATGCTGGCCTCTTTTATCTGGAACCCTGCCCAATGAACCTTAGGCGATCATTGGCGATCCGAGGACATTGTGAAGGTTCGCGACCACTTGGTCGTCAAGACCGAGCTTCGAGGAGAGGGCTCGCAGATAGGCCTTTTCCGCTGGGCTATCAACGTTGATGGCCAGGAGTGACGCTGCATAGACTTGGGCAGCTGCCTGTTGATCCGGAACCTCGCCAACCAGCGCATCGATATCGAGCGGAGACGCCGCCTCCTTGGCGACAAAGTCACGCATCACATCACCAGCGCCTGCCTCGTCGAGCTTGTCGAGAATCCGCTCGCGCTCACGCTGATCGATTTGACCGTCCGCCTTGGCTGCGGCGATCATAGCCTTCAATGCGAGAAGCGACCGCTTCTCCAGCTCGTCGGCCTCGTCCTCGGTCTCAGGCGGACGCATACCGACGGGAAGGTTCTGATCCCGCTGGTTCGCCATCTTTTCCTGGATCGTCTTGCCTTTGTTGAGTGCGTCATAGGCCGCTGTGCCCAAAATCGCCATCAGCGCACCACCGATACCCCCTTTGACATCACCGCCGAGCAAAACACCTAGTGCGGCACCGATACCACCGATCATTCGTTTATCGCGTTGAACAAGCAGCTCTTTCGCCTTGCCCAACATGTCCTGCGCCCCGGTGCCAAAAATGTCGCCAATCGGGCTCTCTTTGCTTGATCCGACGCTGTTCGCCGATCCACCATTGTCACGCCCTGACAGAGCGTCGCGCAGCTGATCGCCAAGTTGACCTAGGCCGCCCTCGTTGATGGCGTGCTTAATGCGATCAAATGACTTTGTCGAAAGTCCATCCCTTTGGATCTGGCGCAATAGGTCGCTGAAATCGACCATGAGTTTCCTCCCTAGTCATCCGTTTGTTGGCTGCGCATGGTTTGAATGTGGCTGCTTCTCAGGTCGATACAAGTCCGCTAGTGGCCATGGCCGTGCAGTAGACCCTCGCATCGATCGGCTATTTGTGGTTAGAGAGATTTCTGACCGAAACAAAGAGCGCTAGGGGAGCTAAAGGGATGGCTGGTGACAAGAAATCTTTACGCAGCACCGCTTGGTTCGGCCATCCGGATCGGGACGGGTTTTTGCATCGAAGCTGGATGAAGAATCAGGGCCTCCCGGACGATCTTTTTGACGGTCGCCCCGTCATCGGTATTTGCAACACTTGGTCAGAACTAACACCTTGCAATGCCCATCTGCGCGAGCTTGCCGAACGCGTTAAACGCGGAGTCTACGAGGCAGGCGGCTTTCCTCTCGAGTTCCCGGTGTTCTCGACCGGCGAGAGCAATCTTCGTCCGACAGCAATGCTCTTCCGCAATCTCGCGGCGATGGATGTGGAAGAGGCCATACGCGGGAACCCCGTCGATGGTGTGGTCCTAATGACTGGCTGCGACAAGACCACCCCTGCCCTGCTTATGGGCGCAGCCAGCTGCGATGTGCCAGCGATCGTCTGCTCAGGTGGACCCATGCTGAACGGCAAGTTTCGTGGTGAGGAGCTCGGCTCGGGCACCCATGTTTGGCGCTTTTCAGAAGCTGTACGCGCTGGTGAGATGAGCCTCCAGGACTTCATGGCAGCCGAGGCAGGCAATTCTCGCTCTGCCGGCCACTGCAATGTGATGGGTACAGCTTCCACGATGAATTCCATGGCTGAGGCCCTCGGCATGAGCCTTCCAGGCTGCGCTGCCATCCCGGCTGTTGACGCGCGTCGGCGGACCATCTCGCACCTGACCGGCCGACGCATCGTGCAAATGGTCCACGAGGACTTACGGATCTCCAAGGTCCTGAAACGCGAGAATTTTTTGAACGCTGTCCGTGCGAACGGTGCCCTTGGTGGCTCGACCAATGCTGTGATCCATCTCTTGGCCATCGCCGGACGCCTGCCCAAGACGGAATTCAATCTGAACGACTGGGATGAATTTGGTCGGGATGTACCGACACTCGTCGATATTCTGCCTTCCGGCAAATGGTTGATGGAAGACTACTACTACGCCGGCGGCCTGCCCGCGGTCATGCGTACCCTTGGGGAGAACGGTCTGCTTGATAAGGACGCGCCGACCGTGACGGGCGAGAGCATCTGGGAGAATATCAAGGACGCCGAGAACCATAATTCAGACGTTATCCGTAGCTTTGATAATCCTCATACCAAACAGGGAGGCATGGTCATCCTTCGCGGCAATCTCGTGCCCGAAGGCGCGGTTCTGAAACCTTCCGCTGCCACGCCTGAATTGATGCAGCATAAAGGCCGTGCCGTGGTCTTCGACACCATTGAAGACTACAAAGCACGCATCGATGATCCCAATCTCGATGTTGACGAAACCTGTGTCCTCGTCCTGAAGAATTGCGGTCCCAAAGGCTATCCGGGAATGGCCGAGGTCGGAAATATGGGCCTACCGGAAAAGGTGTTGAAGAAGGGCATTAAAGACATGGTGCGGGTCTCCGACGCGCGCATGAGTGGAACTGCCTACGGAACAGTCGTGCTTCATTCCTGTCCCGAGGCCGCGGCCGGCGGTCCACTGGCTCTAGTCCAGGATGGCGACATGATTGAGTTAGATGTCGGTAATCGACGCCTTCATCTGGATGTCTCTGACGATGAGTTGGCGAAACGAAAAGAGGCGTGGACTCCGCCCGAGCCGGCGATGACAAGTGGCTATCAAAAACTCTATGTCGACCATGTGATGCAAGCCTCGGAAGGTGCCGATCTGGACTTTCTCCAAGGTTGCCGTGGAGCGGCTGTCCCACGAGAATCCCACTAGCTGAAGAATCATATCAGGGACCAGGGTTGAGCCCGCGGGAATCGTCATGAAAACGAGGCAGCTTGGAAAAACGGGGTTAGACGTGTCGCTCTTAACCTTCGGCTGTGGGGCCGTCGGTGGTCTTATGACTAAGGGTGAATCGAAGGATCAAGATCACGCCGTCGCCTGGGCTCGAGACAATGGCATCAACCATTTCGACACGGCGCCGCTTTATGGCGATGGCGCTTCTGAGACCAATCTTGGCAGAGCGCTCGGTCGGAATCGAGACGGCCTCGTCATCAGCACCAAGGTAAGGCTTGACGCTGACGCTCGCGGCGGGACCGGAGCAGCTATGAGGCTGTCGATCGAGAACAGCCTAAGACGTCTGCAACAGGATCATGTGGACCTGCTCCAACTTCACAACACGATCGATCCGACGGCAGCTGGATCAGCGATGACAGTCGTTGAGGTCCTGAACGACGTCGTTCCGGTGTTTGAAGCCCTCCGGCAGGAGGGCAAAATCCGTTTCCTCGGATTTACCGCTAATGGCGATACCGACGCCTTGCACCAACTCGTGCGGTCTGGCTGTTTCGAGACAGCCCAGATCTTCTACAACATGTTGACGCCATCCGCGGGCGAAGTGGTACCCGCTGATTATCCTGGTCAAGACTATAAGCAGCTCCTCCTGGCGGCCGCCGACCATAATGTCGGTTCAATAGGTGTACGCGCATTGGCCGGGGGCGCGTTGAGCGGCCACGAAAGACGGCACCCACTCAGCATGCAATCGGTCACGCCCATCGGCTCCGGACGTGATTACGCGATCGATGCAGCACGCGCACGGGCGTTCCAACCGCTTTTGGATGCTGCGCACGCGACAAGTCTACCGGAATTGGCGCTCCGCTACATGATCACCAATCCCGCTCTCTCAACAACAGAGATCGGCATCGCAACGCTCGGCGAGCTGCAGCAGGCAAAGGGCGCTATTGATAAGGGGCCTCTTTCGTCAGACGCGCTTTTGATGATTGAGAACATTCGCGCTGGCTTCCAGGACGCGTGACAGACAGGCATCATCCGGCTCAGAGTCTAACAGCGTGACGGATGTCATAGCCTTTTTGGGTTGCTTGAGGCCAAGGTGGTACGTGATCGATGTGCAGAAGGTGCCTGCTTCAACACACGTCTTGGGCGGTTCAGACGCCCGACATCTCCATGTCGTGAGATCAATCTTGGTTAATGGCATCCCTTGGTCATGATTGGGGTCTTGTCATCACCGGAGGATCGTCTCTGCCCTTAAGGTTTTCGGACAGACAATGAAAAGAAAACTCACAACTGTCTTCGCTATGGACGCCGTCGGCTACAGCCGATTGATGGAACGCGACGAAGAGAAGACACATGATCGGCTCAAATCCGTGCGGGCGGCCATAATCGATCCTCTTTTCTCGCGCCACGGTGGGCGCGTGGTTAAGCTCATGGGAGATGGCACGCTTGCGGAATTCGGTAGCGTTGTCAGTGCTGTTCAATGCGCGATCGACATTCAAGAATCGATCGCCAAAGGGAATAACTCTTCCGATGATGTGCTCGATATTGCCTTTCGCATCGGAATACATCTTGGCGATGTATTGATTGAAGGTGACGACATCTATGGAGACGGCGTGAACGTTGCTTCAAGGCTTGAGAGTCTGGCTCCAGCCGGCGGAATCGTGCTGTCAAAACAAGTGCATGATCATCTTGGCAATCGCGTCAAGTTAGCTTTTACCCCCTTGGGCGCCCAAAGCGTGAAGAATATTCATCGGCCTATTGAGGCGTTTAGTGTTGATGTTCCCCACCTTGCAACGCCGAAGGCCACGGCTACCTCGGACATCATCCGCTTCAATGGTTTCGAACTCGACACCAAACTGTATGAGCTTCGATCAAACGGACAGTCCGTTGCGATCGAACCACAAGTCTTTGATCTCCTTCTGTACCTCGCCAAGAATGCCCATCAAACCATGACCAAGGATGATGTGGTGTCCGCGATTTGGAACGACCGCATCGTTTCTGACGCTTCGCTGAGTAGCTTGATCAAGAGCGCGCGCAAAGCCGTTGGCGACGACGGTGAGATGCAGCATACCATCAAGACGCTTCGGGGTCGTGGCTTCCGCTTCGTCGCCGAGTTCGACGATGATGACAAGGCAGACGCGACATCCCCCGTCCCTTCCGAATTAGATGCCCTAGTCTCACTTCAAGGCGGCGTGGCCATCAAGCCGTCGGTGGCTGTTCTCCCCTTTGCCAATCCGACAAACGATTCTTCCGAAGACTATCTATCCGACGGCTTTGCAGAAGACATCACAACGGCTCTTTCAAAGCATCGATGGTTGAACGTTGTCGCCCGCAACTCCGCCTTCGCCTTTCGCCACGCTAAAGAAGGCATCAAAAAGGTCGGTGAGGCCCTTGCCGCGGACTACATTGTGTCCGGCAGCGTGCGCAAGGCAGGTTCGCGAGCTCGTGTCACCGTCCAGGTCGTGGATGCCGAGACGGAAATCAGCGTTTGGTCGGAGCGATTCGATCGGGACATTGTGGATATCTTCGCTCTTCAAGACGAGATTACCGAGCTTGTCGCCGGCCGGATCGAGGCGGAACTCGGTATTACCGAACGCAAAAAGGCCGAGCGCCAACCGCGGAAAAACAGGGGAGCATGGGATCTCTATCAACTTGCCTCGGCCGAATTCTACAAATTTACCCCGGCGAGCAATCAGGCGTCACAAGAGCTCTTACAACAGGCGCTTGCGATCGATCCAAAATTTGCGGCAGCCCACTCCCGCCTTGCCTATGCGATCATTCTCAGCATGGTGTACTTCGACGCGGCACCGGATCAGGCGACGTTGGATCTTGCCTTGGCTTCGGCAAAGAGGGCAATCGAGCTCGACGATCAGGATGCCAATGGATTTTTCACAATAGGCCGCGTCCACCTCGCCCGACGTGAATATCAAGACGCGATAGAAGCCTTGAGCCATGCGTTAGAGCTGAACCCCTGCCTCGCGGTAACCTACTGCGGCCTCGGCGACTCGCTTGCCTATGAAGGTCGGCTCGATGAAGCGATAGAACAGTTTGAAACAGCCATTCGGCTGAGCCCCCATGATCCGTTTCGATGGGCCTTTTATTCTTATCGATCACTCGCTCACTTATTTCGAGGTGAGTATGATCAGGCGGTACATTGGGCGCGACGAGCGGTTCAGACTCCGAACGCCCAGTATTGGGCCAGCGCCCACCTCGTCGCCGCATTAGGGCATGCTGGCGATGCCAGTCAGGCCAATGCCGCGCTAGATCAGCTGTACGGAATCAAGCCTGAGTTCTCTGTCGACTTCGCGAGAAGGCATCTTTTTTACCTCAAACGTGACGATCAAATGGCCATGTATTTGGAGGGTTTAAGCAAGGCCGGTGTTGCATGATGCCGGCATGGCTCCTTCGGTCGATCACGGCGTTTGCGCTCCGCCACCAGACCAGGTCTCGGCCATCGAACTAGCCGTCAAAGAGCGCCGTCGACAGGTAACGCTCTGCAAAACTGGGTAGTACGGTCACGACCGTCTTACCCCTCATGTCATCCCTCGAGGCAACCCGAAGGGCAACAGCAAGCGCTGCGCCTGACGAGATCCCAGCTGGTATGCCTTCGGTGTTCGCCAAGCGCCGAGCCGTCAAGATCGCCTCGTCATCGCTTACACATTGCACCTCGTCAATAAGGTCCGTTTTCAGCACATCAGGCACGAAGCCGGCGCCGATGCCCTGGATTTTGTGTGGAGCGTGTGCGCCCCCTGAGAGCACTTGGCTGTTCTCGGGTTCGACAGCGATGATGAGGACTTCAGGACGTCTCGCCTTAATCACCTCGCCGACCCCGGTAAGCGTACCACCCGTTCCAACCCCAAGCACGATTGCATCAATCACGCCGTCGGTATCATGCCAGATCTCTTCCGCTGTCGTTGTCCGATGAATTTCAGGATTGGCGGGATGCGCGAACTGCCAAGGCATAATGGCGTTTTCCGTTGTTTCGGTGATCTCCTTCGCCTTGGCGATCGCACCACCAATTCCCTTCTCTCGTGGCGTCAGAACCAACTCTGCTCCAAGAAACGTCATCAACTTCTGCCGCTCGATGGAAAAACTGTCGGGCATCGTTAAGATGCAACGATAGCCCTTAGCAGCGCTTGCAAAGGCGAGCCCGATACCTGTATTGCCCGAGGTGGGTTCGACAATAACGCTGTCAGGACCGATCACGCCATCATGCTCCATCGCTTCCAGCATGGCGACGGCGATGCGGTCCTTAATGCTACCGACCGGATTGAAGAACTCGAGCTTTGCGAGGACTTCGGCCTCGCACCCGTATGCTGCGGCAAGGTGTTCGACCCGGACGAGGGGCGTGTTGCCAATGGTTTCCAAAATGCTGCCATAGACGCGGCCGCGGCCCGGTCTGTCGAACGAAAGACGCGTTGTCCCTTGACCATCCATTCTCGGTCCCCTCTCGCTATGGATTGATACCGCTGATGACCCAGGATGAGGACGGCATGACAATGCCATCCGACGAAACTGACTGCTGCTCAATGGCTTCGGCGAGCGCCAGTTCGACGATGTCACGTTTGGCCTCGGCCTCTTCTCCAGCTTCACGAAACACTTCGCCGGCCGGACCGATCGCGAGCTGAAAATCGATGGCGTCCTGAATGTTCTGACCAACAAGGACCTCGGCATCGACACGCCTAAAGGTGATGTCGGCATAGCCAGCTGCCTGCATCATGTCGGTAACGGCGTCCTTATCAGCCATGGAAAATGGTCCAGGACCACACGTCCTTGCACCGTCTCCCAGTGCAGGTAGAAACTGCAAAACAACATCCTTTGCCATCGACAGCCAGGGATTGTCGGCACGATTCCGCCAAACGATGTGGACCATCTCTCCACCTGGCCGAAGAGCCTTTCGCATGTTCCGCAACCCCGCAACGGGACTGCCAAAAAACATGGTGCCGAAGCGCGCGAACACGACATCAAAGTTACCTGCCGGAAGCGATCTCTCAGCGTCACCGCGTATAAATCTAAGATTTGCGATTTCTTGCTCGGCCGCGCGACGACGGCCGAACTCGAGGAAAGCATCGCAACAATCAAGGCCGACAACCTCACCCTTCGGCCCCACCATCTCGGCAAGCTTGATCGCGGTGTCTCCAAAACCGCAACCAACATCAAGCACGCGATCGCCTGGTCGAACTGGTAATGAGGGAAAAATAGCTTCGCTATGCTGGGTCAGACCATCGACCAGTATGTGCTTGAACCTGATGAATTTAGGGGCGAGCACCTCATTCCAAAACGAAACAAAGGCTGTATCGTCAGCTTGCCTGAATTCGAGAATTTGCATCTCAGTCGTCACGGTTTTGTCCTCTGTTGTCAGCGTGGCTTTGTGATGTTCCTGTCGTTGTAACAGGTCGGTATCAGCCGAACTTGAAGGGCATCTGAGGAAAACCTGATTTGATGCTGAAGAAGCGCTTGGATCGGCTTTGGACGCGAGGACTGATGCGTCGTCATGATTGGTGCTGGCTAGGGCTCCGCGCCGGAATACGCGATTGAAATTTCTGAGACTCCGACCTGACTCCTTGTCGACCCCGGCCTTGACCCGCACCGAGCACGTCACCACGGTGCGTGGTCGCCGTCACGTCCCCCACCATCTGGGCCTTGGTTCAGAAGACGATGAGCCGGAAAGCCAAAATCTCAGCGGACGAACCATTACGAAACGTGCATCCAGACGAGCACAGCTCTTGTCGTGAAAGACCATCGGTAAGTCGCAATAGTCACCAGCTATCGAATCAAGAGACGATTGATATTTCCAAGCTTTCTCGCGCTCTGGCAGGTTGAAGATGTAGCAACGGCGATGTCAACGCTGTGCTCGTCCGGGAAAGACGAGATTGCGCTCCTTTCTCAAGCGAGACGCCGTTCAAGTCATGCCTGTGCCATGTACGGGCACAATCTCGAACAATGGGCACGACACTCATCGCGACCCGACCTAAGGCTGATGATCGGCAAGCAGCTGAGCGGACAGCAGGAGACGACTGATGCAATTCGAGACCGGAACGAAGGTTCTTATCGTCGGCAAGGATGCGTCTGAGCGCCGTCTGATCGGCGATGCGTTGATGCTTCAAGAAGATCTGATAGCCATCGAAGCTGACACAAGCCAGGCAGCGCTATCTCTGCTTCGCGAGCAGTCACCGAAAAGCGTCTTGATCGACACCGATCTGTTAGACATCGATGGTCGAGATCTATGCCGCCTGATGCGGCGCCAGGGGGTCAAAGTCCCGATCATCCTCTTAAGTTTGCAAGCCTCCGATGCTGACATCATCCTCGGTCTCGACAGTGGCGCCAGTGACTACATTGTTAAGCCAATTCACAACAGCGTGCTCTGTGCGAGGCTGCGCGCTCAGCATCGGCACTTTGAGCAGTTGGACGATGCCGTCTTCCCAATCGGCCCCTACTCCTTTCGTCCAAGCACCAAAATCCTCACCAGCAAAAACTCGGACAAAAAAATTCATCTGACGGAAAAGGAAGCAGCAATTCTAACGTGTCTCTATCGCTTAGGCGGGCGCACGGCGGAGCCTGCTGATCTGATGACGAAGATTTGGGGTCAAAACGGCCATGTGACACCACACGCGTTGGAAACACACATTTACCGACTGCGGCAAAAACTCGAACTGGATCCCCGTAGCGTCAAGCTATTAGTGACTGATCCCGAGGGCTATCGCTTGGTTCGGTAGGTCCTTCAAGAGGATTCCAACCAAACCGGATGGTCTGACCGAAGTGGTCTTGCGGGGTAACGCCATTTGGGGCGAAAGCCACCAACCGTCATTGGAAAACGAAGCCGGCGTGAAGGCCCCCAACCCGTCAGTTCAAGATCTTCGTTAAAGTCATGATCGCAGACCGCGGCAATGTCGGAATCTTGCAACGTCGTTCTCGCATCGCTCAATAGATGAGCAGTCCGTGCGAGGGAAAGCTGCGCGGTCGATACAATGCCCTCTCGCCGCCTGTAGAGGCCATGGAGTACCGCAGCAGCCATCAGATAGCCGGTGGCATGGTCGAGAGCCTGAACGGGCAGAGCTATGGGTTGATCGGCCCCCGCTCTCTGCATGCCGAATTGAGCCAGGCCGCTACTCATTTGGACGAGGCTGTCAAAGCCACGGCGGGTCGACCATGGGCCCGACCAACCATAGGCATTGAGGGAGACATCGATGACATCAGGATTAATCGAACGTCGCATAGCAGCACCAAAACCAAGGCCGTCCAGTGCACCCGGTCGGTAGCCATGAACAAGGACGTCGGCTGACGCGAGAAGTGATTCGAAGATCAAGCGATGCTTTGGCTCGCGCAAGTCGAGACCGCAACATCGCTTTCCAAGTGTTGTCTCAGCCAGGACAGAAGGTTCGTTCCATTCCAGCGGATCGATACGAAGAACATCGGCACCGAAGCCCGCAAGAAATCGCGTGCAGATTGGGCCCGCGAGGACCCGTGTAAGATCGAGCACACGAACCCCATTTAACGGCATACCACGTTCTGCCATCCTCCTTGAAGAGATCGACGATGGATAATCTTGCCAAGCGATTAATGGCTCAGATCTGACGGCAATTCCCTGAGGATGGGCGGCCCAAGCACCCAGGCTTCTCAAAACTGCGGCGCAGCCTTTGGCTTCGACAATCGCTGTCTCCAACATCTCGCCTTGCCAGGCCAACACAGCTTCGGTGATCGCATTACGTTCGCCGTCAACGCCAAGAACAGAGAGTGCAGCCTGGCGATGATGCGGGGCGTTAGTATGAAGACGAATAAACCCATCGTTTGTCCTATAGACTCCCGCAATAGTGTCCCACTTTGGCGGCAGCGTCCAACCGCGCGGATAGAGGCTCTGACGAAACCAAAGCGATGCCAAACGTCGATCGACCATGACGGCGGGAGGTGTACGCTCAGAGGACGCCGTGAGACGTGCGAGCAGAACACCCGCTGCCCCGATAGAAGCTGCAGCTAAAGCTGTCACGCGAAACCATGACGGCATCGAGCCATCACCGCTCTCGGTGAACGAGAGCGACGGTCCATCGGCGAAGGCATCTTCTATTGCGGTATGAAGCGGATCTGAATTCGCCCTAGGCATACGGCCTCCCTCCCCGCACGTGCCGGCGGCGCTGCCGATTGCTCCCTATGTCAGTTGTCGACCGTCGCCAACCTAGGCACGAAGACGACTATTATTGTGATCATAGAGCGGTTCTTGGCCAACCGTCGCGGCACAACGCTCGCCCAAGATATCAATCTCGAGCTTTGTGCCAGGCGTCGCCAGGTCCGAGCGAACATAACCAAGCGAAATACTCTTCTGGAGCGTATAGCTCCAGCCTCCCGAAGTCACCAGGCCGACGATCTCACCGGACTGCCTGATCGGCGCACAAAATGAGGCATCAGCCACGCCAGCCTCATCGAGTGTGAGCGGCACAAACTTCTCTTGGGGCCCGGCGTCATTCTCCGAAAGCAAGGCTTTTTTTCCAATGAAGGATTCCTTGCCAAAATCGACGAAACGATTGAGGCTCGATTTAAGAGGGCTGTATTCGCTGCCAAGATCCGTCTTCCATCCACGATAGCATTTGTCTAGTCGAAGACTATCCATAGCGTACATGCCGAAGTCGCGAATTCCATGCTCCTCGCCTGCCTGCCAAATCGCATCATAGAGGGGAATCATATCCTCCACGTTTGCATGTAGTTCCCATCCGAGCTCTCCGACATAGTTCACGCGCATGGCAAGCAGAGAGGCCATGCCAATGTCGATCTTCTGTGCCGAAAGCCATGGAAATGCCTCGTTTGACAAATCAGTATCTGTTATCGCCCGGAGAACATCGCGTGATCTTGGACCAGCCAAAACGATGGTGCCCATCCGACCATGCAGTTCGGCGATGGCAACGCCGTCATCCTCGCGAAGATGATGTCTCAGCCAATCCTCATCATGCCATTCGCCTGCAGCGGCCGAGATCAGATAGAATCTGTCCTCAGCCAGGCGGGTCATCGTAAACTCTGAGACGACACCGCCTCGCTCATTCAACATATAGGCAAGAGAGATCCTGCCGAGACGGGGAAGCTTCGAGCATGTCAATCGATCAAGCCAGGCCTCGGCACCTGGCCCTTCGACCATGAACTTCGAAAATCCAGGTAGATCCAGCACACCGACACGCTCGCGTACCGCTTGGCATTCCTTGCCGACAACATCGAACCATTTGCGATCTCGCCGGAAGGATTCGGCAGGTACATCGAGCCCATCGTCCGGCGCGAAATACACGGCTCTTTCCCATCCGCCGCGAGCGCCGAACCGAGCACCTTTTGCCGCGAGGCTATCGTACAGAGGCGACGTTCGAGCGGGCCGACCAGCCGGCCGCTCCTCATAGGGAAACCCAATAGCATATTCGTTCTGATAGAGTTCGATCGCTTTCGCCGTGACGTAGGTCTTCGTGGCGTAACCGGTATAACGACGAGGGTCGAGCGCCCAGAGATCCCATTCGGGCTCGCCCTCAGTCACCCATTCAGCGAGTGTCTTGCCCGCACCACCCGCTTGCGCGATGCCAAAACTGAAACAACAGCACTGATAGAAATCTTTGAGGCCATGAGCAGGGCCGATATAGGGATTACCTTCGGGCGAGTACGGAATGGGGCCGTTAATAACACGTTGCACTCCGACGGAACCCAGCAGCGGAACCCGCTCGATCGCCTGTTCGATATACCACTCGATACGCTCGAGGTCATCGTTCCAAAGCTGGTTGGCAAAATCGTCAGGCAGGCCCTCGGTCCACATTGGCGTGGCATTCCATTCATAGGGACCCAGTATCAACCCATCCCGTTCTTCACGAAGGTAGTAGGAAATGTCCGGATCGCGAAGCAATGGCAGTTTGTCATCTCGCGCAACGAGCTCTGGGATTGGCTCCGTGATCAGATACTGGTGGGACATCGTGACGATCGGCATATGCTGGCCGAGCATCGCCATCACCTCACCGGCCCGATACCCAGCAGCGTTGACCACGATTTCTGTCTGGATGTCTCCCTTATCTGTCTCGACCAGCCACCCCCCACACTGTTGCTTCAACCCTGTGACCTTGGTGAAGCGCTTGATACGCGCACCAAGATCACGCGCGCCCTTGGCGAGGGCTTGGGTCAGTTGGGAGGGGTCAATGTCGCCATCATACGGATCCCATAAGACTCCCCGAAGATCGTCGAGCTCTAGGAAGGGGTAGTACTGCGTGGCGGCCTCAGGGGACATGAGCTCATAGTCAAGACCTTGCGCCTCAGCCATGCTCTGAACATGCTTAAATTCGTCTATCCGTTCTTGGGTGTGGCCCAGCCGCAAAGAACCCGTGATGTGGTAATTGATCGGATAGTCGACCGCGTCAGCCAAACCTTGATAGAGCTTGGTCGAGTAACGCTGATACTTGATGATATTCCAGCTGCCGGAAAACGTCGGGCAATTGCCAGCAGCATGCCATGTTGAGCCCGAGGTCAGCTCGTCTCGCTCGATCAGCAAGCAATCAGTCCAGCCTGCTTTCGCCAAATGATAAAGACAGCTGCAGCCAACGGCGCCACCGCCGATGATCACTACCCTCGCCTGCTCGGCCACGCTCGCCTCCCTGTGCTAGCGGGTGATATCAACGTGTTAACAGGCGAGCACCGGCAAGCAAAGTCGACAAGCGCCAGCCGATGTCGCAAACACGAAATTCCCTGCCATTCTCCCGATTACCATCGCGCAATCTGTCTAGCCCTGGTCAGACGAGACACCACCCGTTACCCTAGGTTTGTCGGGAGAAGCGAAAAAATCCGAGGGAAACACCATGCAGCGGCTGATCATCACGCATGACGGCACTGGAGAGGACGCGCTCAAACAGCGGATGCAAGAGCATCCAGCCTTTCTCCCGAAGACTGCAGAACTTACGCCTAAACATCACGATTTGACGGGCGGTGTTTTAGCCAGCAACGACCACCGAATGATCGGCATAGCTGAGATCGATGGTGTCCAGCCCTGCCGATCCAACACGATCGAGGATGATGAATGACTGCGCTTTGCGATCGCCATGCCGTCGAGCTTCGCGAGATGATTCGCGCGAAGGAGATCTCGCCGGTTGAGCTCTTAACGTCTTGTCGCGAGCGTATTGAGCAGGTAGACGCAAAAGTGAATGCCATGGTCGCGACCTGCTATGAGCGCGCCGAGATCGAGGCGAAAGAAGCCGAAGCAGCCGTTCTTCGAGGAGACGAACTCGGCTTGCTCCATGGCCTTCCAATCGGTGTCAAGGATCTCGTGCTCACCGAGGGCGTTCGCACGACTTTTGGCTCTCCGCAGTTTGAAGACTTTGTTCCTGATGCTGATGAGCGTCAGGTTCAAGCCGTACGCGATGCCGGTGCGATCGTTGTCGGAAAAACCAACACGCCAGAGTTTGGAGCTGGTGCCAATACCGTTAATCCAGTCTATGGCGCGACCAGTAATCCATTTGATCTCGCCAAAACATGCGCGGGTTCGTCAGGCGGCTCTGCCGTAGCACTTGCGACCGGCATGGTGCCCCTCGCCACAGGCTCGGACATGGGAGGTAGTCTTCGTAATCCGGCTGCTTATTGTGGGATTGTCGGCATGCGCCCCTCTGCAGGCGCCGTTTCCGACGAGACGAGGCAGTTGGGATGGTCTCCGCTCGGTGTCCAAGGTCCCATGGCGCGCTCGGTCAATGATCTTGCCCTTCTTTATCGGGCCATGGCTGCCGATGATCCACGGGACCCTCTCGGCTATCCAATCGATCGCAACGCCCTCTGGCCTCTTCAAGAACTCGATCTTGGTAGTCTTAAGGTCGCCGTTAGCGAAGATCTTGGCTTTGCGCCGCTGGACAACGACATTCGGGCAACGTTCAAGACCGTCATCGATAAACTTCAGCCGGCCTTTGCTTCTGCCGAGCATGTTGACCCACCACTCGACGGGGCAGATGAAGCGTTCGAGGTCAACAGAGCCCTCAGTTTCGTCGCCGCCCACAAGCAGACCTATTACGACAATCCTGACGTCCTCGGCCCCAACATCATCGCCAATGTCGAGCAAGGCCTTTTGATGAGCCTCGCCGACGTTGCTCGCGCGATGACGGCCCATACCGAGATCTATAAGCGTTTTATTGCCTTCATGCGTGACTATGACGCTCTGATTTGTCCTGCCATGTCCGTACCGCCATTCCCGCACGGCCAACTCTACCCGACGGAAATCAACGGCGAGCCATTGCGTACATACTTCCACTGGCTAGCTCTTGCCTACGGCCTGACCCTCACTTGCCATCCCGTGGTTTGTCTGCCAGCCGGCGTCGACCATACTGGCATGCCATTTGGCATCCAAATCTGTGGCAAAAAGGGAGGGGATGCGCGCGTACTAGCCATCGCAAAAGCGTTAGAGCATCATATAGTACAGCTTGGGGGTCTAGCACGCCCTATCCCAAAGCTTGAAGGCTTGGCTCACTCAGGCTGACATCCGACACGTGTGCCGCAGGCGCTCGTCGTCGCAAAGAGAGACCATCGGCCGCCTTTTGGCCATGATGTCGAAACTGGGAGGTAGCGACGTGTGACCCGCATTCGCGACATTCGCCTGATCCCGCTCGCATATACAATGGACGGCTCCAAAGCCTACGGCATGGCCCGTGGAAAGACCGCAAAACGGGAGGCGTCGCTGGTCGAAGTCGAGACCGAAGATGGCGTCGTCGGTCTCGGTGAGGCGTGGGGACCGCCAAAAGTAACGGCTGCCTATCTCGACCTTGTAAAAGAGGCCTTTGTCGGTCGGACAATTTATGAGCGCGAATTGATTTGGTCCGATATTGTGTCGCGTCGTTATCATCTCGGCCTGCAAAATCAACTGACCGCTTGCTATAGCGGCATCAATATCGCTTGTTACGATGCGCTTGGACGGACCCTTGGGGTGTCAGTTGCCAACTTGCTAGGCGGACGTGCCAAGGACAAAATTCCTGCATATGCCTCGGACGGCTACATTACTGAAGATCCGGAGGGCAAGCTTCCGACGCAGCTCGAGCGCGTTGCAGAAGGGGGATTTCACGCGACAAAGATCAAGATTGGACTGAGCCCAAGTTCAGATCAGGCTCGTTGCATGCTGACACGGGAGATCTTGGGCGATGATACATTGATCCTGGTGGACGCGAACGGCAATTACAGTGTCGATCTTGCGCTCGAGAGCATGGCGCGCGTGAAGGATGTCGGGATCCATCTCTATGAAGAACCTCTGCCGCCGCAGGACGTCGCGGGTTATCGTGCCTTGGCGAAACGCGCGACGATCCCCGTTGCGGCAGGCGAAGCACTCTATACCTTGCATGATTTTGCACGCCTGGTGTACCCGCGGTCCGTTGATATCCTACAACCAGATCTGACCCTATGCGGAGGATTTGACCAGGCCAAAGGCATCGCCACGCTCTGCCAGATCCACAATCTTCGCTATTCTCCCCATTGCTGGGGCAGTGCGGTCGGGCTCGTAGCAGCGGTCCATTTGCTTTCGTCAATGCCCGACTATCCGCATAGCGATCATGTTCCCTACCCTCGCTTGCTTGAATACGACGTTGGAGAGAACGCCCTTCGCGATGAACTCCTGGCGACACCGCTGAAACCCGTCGATGGCGAAGTGACCGTGCCCGATGGGCCGGGGCTAGGTATCAAATTGAATCCGGAGGCCATCGATCGGTACCGTATCGACCGCTGAGAGTTCTGGTCTCGAACCCGAATTCAAGATTGAACGCAGGAGTGGCTGGCTTTTCGCTTAAAACGCGCTATGTGCAAAGCCTGATGTTGTCCCCCGCCGTGGAGCTCGCCGATGGATATGCAGGCTGAGGACCAGCCATCCCTGATCGTTGAGATGATCGCCGATCCCGCCTGTCCCTGGTGCTATTTGGGTATGGTCAGGCTCAACAAAGCGCGAGCTATGAGGCCCTCACTGCGCGTGGAGCTGCGCTGGTGGCCCTATCTCTTAAATCCACAGCTACCGCGAGAAGGCATGGACCGTCGCACCTATCTGCGTGCCAAGTTTGGCGGCGACGGAAATGCAGAGGAGATCTACGCGCGCATCAAGGCAGCTGGGCGTGAAGAAGGCCTACCCCTCGCCTTCGACAAGATCCAGCGAACCCCAAACACAGTTTTGGCACAACGATTGGTCTTGCTTGCCCAAGAAGACGCCAAGGGTGAGGCGATGGTTACAGCCCTGTTCAAGGCCATGTTTGAAGAAGGCTTGGATATCGGCGACACCGACACCCTCTTTGGCTTGGCCGAGGGCGCCGGGCTCAAAAGGGACGACGTTGCGGCCCTTCACGAAAGTGATCGGTTTGCTGCGGACGTCGTTCGAGGCCATCAACGCGCACAGATGATGGGTGTTCAGGGCGTACCGGTCTATGTAGTTGACCGCGAGCATGTGATCACTGGCGCTCAGGCCCCTGAGGTCTTAGCGGGCCTGTTCGATGTTGCTAGCGCAGGGGTGTCTACCTAAGCCAGGGCAGCTCTTGCAACGCCTTAGACCATCAGCACTACCACTGAATGTATTCAACGCCGCTAAAGTCGATCTCCGTGCCGTCCTGCATGACGATCGTGCCCTCAGCGTCATCGGTCAGGTCAAGCCAGCCATCGGTCGATGTGGTGTCCGATGCCTCGACGGAACCACTATCCAGCGATAGGGTCCAATCTGAGCCGTAGGTACCAATACTGCTGCCGCCGCTCGCATCTTGAAGTTCAATGATGTCAGTCCATCCTCCACCGGTGCCACCGGAAACCGTGTCGTCTCCTTGCCCTTGCAAAAGGACAAAGAGATCAGCGCCATCCTCGCCAAACAGCGTGTCGTTGCCAGCGCCACCATAGAGGGTATCGTTGCCCGTGCCGCCGTAGATGAGATCATCACCATCACCAGCGTCGATCGAATCGTCTCCGCCAAGGCCATGGACGATATCGCTTCCGGTACCGCCGTTTATCGTCTCACCACTGTTTGATCCAAGCGAGACTTCGAATGCCTCGTCATAGGTCGCTCCAGCGCTATCGACTGTTCGGATGGTAATACTGTCCGTGTCCGTGCTCGCGCCGTCATGGTCGACATCAAGGCTGAGTTCGCCGGAAGCATTAATACTGTATCGACCGCCAGCATCGTTCGTCAGACTATAGGCCGCAGTGTCGCCACTATCCGTGTCGACAGCCTCCATCGTGGCTAGGGTCGTTCCGGCGTTGAGTCCACCACCAGATGTGCTCACAATGGTAGCGTTGCCGTTAGGATCACCCCACGCACTGCTATCACTTGGATCTGTTGCAATGCCATTCAATGTCGCATTGCCCGTGATCGTGACCTGGTACTCACCGACCGAGTTAGCAGTGACCGTATCGCCGCTTGCGATGGCTTCTGAGGAACTGGTTCCATAAGAACCGATAGCAATGATGTAGTCACCTGCGCTCAGATCGGAGGCACTCAGATAGGAATCGTATTGACTGGTCGAACCGTCACTACCTGCTGCGCCATCGTCATTGCTACCGACCAGCGTGTAGCTTCCACCTCCGTCGTCTCGATAGAGATAAATGATGCTGTCCAGGCCACTCCCATTAAAGCCATCTGCAAGCATATCAATGGTGAGATCGCCACCCTCATGGGACAACGACCAACGATCAACTGACTTGTAACCCCCGACGCTAACGATTTCACCCGTAGCCACTGTTTCGGAATTCGGCTGCTCGACCGGTAGCGTCGTACCCCCCTGGTTCTCGATGATTTCAAAGTTATCGATACCCCAAGACTCTGTGTTATCAGAAGCCGACTCGTCTAGATTACTACCAAAGCCGATTTTGATACTTGTTGCTGAACTATCGACGTTAAAGCTGTAGCTATGGGTTTGATCGTCGTAGCTACCACCGCCAAGATTACTACTTGTCCCGGACGTGCTGGTGCCGTAGGTGCTACTGTCACTTGAGCCATAATAGTCTTGGGTATAGTAAACATCGGTGCTGATCAGTTGATCATCGACCCATATACTGAACTCTTCGCCGTTCCACGTATCAAACTCATAGAAGTCAAAGTTAACTGTAATACTGTCCTGATCACCAGAAAGGGTGAATTCCTTGTAGACCGTCTGGGCACCGCCCGTACCATAGAAACCACCTAAATAGTTGCCATCTAGACCAGCGCCACCCGACGTTGTCGTATTATCGCTCCAACCCGTTGCGCCGGATTCGAAATCTTCAAAGACCACTGTGGTGGAGGTTCCGGCATCTGATTTAAACGTAAGATCAGAGGCCGCACTGTTTTCGACAACGTCAGCGACATTGATCGTGAACGTTTCATTATAGCTCGCACCAGCGGCGTCGGTCACACTTACTGTAACGTCATGAGACGTCGACGACTCGTAATCCAATAGCGAACCGTCGGCGACTGTGATTTCGCCACTGCTGCTGTCGATCGCAAAACGGCCGCCGGCATTGTCAGTCAAGCTATAGGTAAGCGTATCATTGGCGTCGACATCGCTGCCTGTTGCCGTACCAACAACAGTCCCATCGGCGACATTTTCGTCGACCGAGGCGCTGGATAGGACAAGATCATCAGGTGCATCATTCAGAACATCTGTTGTCGCGAGGTCACCATCTGCAAAACGGAAAGTCTCTACACCGCTAACCGTATCTGTGCCGTCGCTTCCGACATTATCAACGACCGTGTAAGTCCCACCGCTGACGGTGATCGTGTAGTCAGCCCAGTTGCCCGAGAAAACAGCGGTGTCATTGCCTGCACCACCGTCTATCGTATCAGCTCCACCGCCACCAATGATTGTGTCATCGCCGGAAGAACCCGTTATTGTATCGTCTGCATTACGCCCTTCGATTTGATCAACACCAGTCATTGTTATGCCGGTGAAGTCCCAATTGATTTGAGAACTGGAAGTTTGTGCGCGTAAGGTCTCTCCAGTGACGGCTGCCCCATCGATGACCTCAATGCCACTGTTCGATGCACTGAATTGGTTGGCAAGTTCGAATGCTGATCCCGTCCCGGATTTGAGGACAATGGTGTCAGTTCCCGAGGATCCCGAGTCTACGTAGGTGTCCGCCAGGCCATCACCTCGCGCGTAATAAGTATCGCCGTCGCCACCGCCATCAAGCGTATCCCAGCCACCACTACCGCCGTCGATTGTGTCGGCTTCTGCAGTTCCGCTGAGGTTGTCATCGTTTGCTGTGCCAACAATGTTTTGACCGGCAACATCACCGACGTTGATCGTGAACATCTCATCATAAGTAGCACCGGCGCTGTCGGTCACCCGCACCGTAACGTCGTGCGACGTCGTTGTCTCGTAATCCAGAAGCGATCCGTCGGCGACGGTGATCTCGCCGGTCGAGCTATCGATGGCAAAGCGTCCGCCGGCATCGTCTGTGAGGCTGTAGGTGAGGGTGTCGCCTGCATCCTCGTCGGATCCCGTGACCGAACCGACGACAGTGCCATTAGCGGCGTTCTCTTCGATCACGCTGGTATTGAGCGCCTTGTGGCTTATGGACTTCACGAGGAAATCAGAATTGTCACCGGTCGTGTTGGCGCCGGTGCCATTGTCATAGCCCGTAGCCGTTATCTCCAGACGGGCGAAAGACGATCCAGGATTGAGGGAGAAACTGAAAGTGTTGTTGCCAAGATCTGTTCCATCGTCTGAGTCAAAAGTCCCATTAGCGACAATCGTACCGTCCGCATCTCGAGCAACCCACGCACCGGTTTCTCCCAAACCACCCTCATTCGCATACATGCGACTGAGAACGATATCGACCTCGCTTTGTGGAACGGCAAAATCGACCTGAAGCATTTCGCTGGTCGCTTCGGCACCGTCATAGGCATAGTCGATCTGGGACGAGCGATCACCGGCTATTCCAAAGCCTTCGCCGTTCGATTCGTACCCCACAACAGCCGGGCTTCCGTCTGCGCCGAACGCACGAAGCGTCATGACGTCACCCCAGGCCTGATCGTTGGTGGTGCCATCGAGAAGGCCGCTGGATGCCTCGGTGACCACCGAGTTGCCGGTCAGCGTTATGTCCGTTGGCGTTTCATTGACATCACCGACATTGATCGTGAAGGTCTCGTCGTAAGTCGCACCGGCACTGTCGGTCACACGAACGGTCACGTCATGACTGTCCGCAGTCTCG
>JANQPX010000072.1 GCA_028285265.1 Geminicoccaceae bacterium | reverse complement strand
ATGCGCCAAACGCTTGTAGTGATTGTGAACCGCTACCGATAAAACACGCTTCGCACGCTCCTGACCAATCACGTAATCGTCCAAAACACCCTTGATTTCCAAAGGCGTCATGATCGTAGGGCCGGAAGCGCGTCGGCTCTTTCTATCTTCTTCTTTGATGATATCTGCGCAAAGCTCGACGCATTCATTACAAATGAACACGTTGGGTCCCGCGATCAGTTTCCGAACCTCATGCTGGCTCTTGCCGCAGAACGAGCAGTAGAGGGTCGATTTCCCGCCGCCGTCGCTCGACTCCATCATGAGCTCCCATAATCCATCTGGCGATTTATTTCGCCGTAATCCCGACTCGGGCTAGATTTAAACCAACCACGCCGAGTGTCTTTGGGTCAAGAGCAGCCGACCAGCTTCGGACATTCAGCCACGCTTTTTTGGCGAGCGCCGGCAGGACGAAAAGCCGCGCCTTTGGTCGCATCGATAACACGAATGCTCGAGACAAGCTTTGTTTTTCGATGGAGCGGGTCCATCTAGCGTTCGCAAACAAGGTTAAAGATGGCCAGCGAACGATCGGCAACCAAGGGGAGGCGTCCAAGAGCGGTTTTGATCGAATCTCTTAGGTTTTTTGACGTTAGTCTATGGTATGATCATCTACTTGTTGAATTTCTCGCGGAGCGATAGCTATGAGCGGGCTGGATGGTTGAACAACAAGATAGGTTGGCGAATTGAACGATACCGTTAACCGTGACAGCGCGGAGGACATGCCAGCATCGCGCGGTGTTATCGCGCAGACCTTGGCTAGGCTCGATCGCCTGATGCGTCGCCTTCGTGGTTCGGAAGAGCCTGCGACATCGCTGCCAACCGATGTTGTCCTCACGAGGCCCTATCCGTGGGAAGCCAATTATCCCGAAGGCTTGGGCTGGGATCACGATCTTCCGGAGAGGCCGCTGTTTGCATTGCTCGATCTCGCCGTCGAGCAATATGGCGAACGTCCTTGTTTGGATTTCTTGGGACGAAAATCGACGTATAAAGAAATCGGCCGCATGGTGGACCGAGCCGCAAAAGGCTTTCAAGCTCTTGGCGTTGAAAAGGGCGTGCGCGTTGGCCTTTTCCTACCGAACTGTCCTTACTATGTGATCGCTTTTTTCGCGGTGCTCAAAGCTGGCGGTACGGTTGTTAACTTTAATCCGCTCTATGCGGAACGCGAAATTGCCCGGCAGATCGATGACTCCGGCACCACCATTATGGTGACCCTCAACATTCGCACCATGTATCCAAAGGTGGCTGCGAGGCTAAAAGACACTTGTCTCGAAACCATCGTTGTCGGGTCCATGGGGGGGCTCCTTCCTTGGCGAGAACGGACGCTTTTCGCGCTCCTTCGACGAAAGGAGATCGCTGACGTCGCCCATGACGAACACCACATCACCTTTAAGAAGCTTGCGGCAAATGACGGTAAGTTCGATCCGGTCGCAATCGATCCTGTTCGGGACATTGCGGTTCAGCAATATACCGGCGGTACGACCGGTCTGCCTAAAGGGGCGGAACTAAGCCACGCATCGCTGTCAGCGAACACGGAACAGGTTCGAATCTGGGCAACCGGAGCCAAGCCGGGCGAAGAGCGTGTCGTCGGCGTTCTGCCGTTATTCCATGTGTTCGGCATGACTGCTGTGATGAACTCAAGCCTTGCCAGCGGTTTCGAGATCATTCTGTTGCCACGATTTCGGTTGGATCAACTGTTAAAGGTTATTGACCAGCAAAAGCCCACCGTCATGCTGGGCGTTCCAACGATGTATTCCGCAATCAATGGCTCAAAACTGCTCAGCGATTACGACCTCTCCAGCCTCAAATTCTGCATATCCGGCGGCGCGCCATTGCCGGCACAGGTTCAAGAGACGTTCGAACGTTTGACCGGATGCAGCCTCGTCGAAGGATATGGTCTCACAGAAGCGGGACCCGTATGCACGATCAATCCGTTCGACAGCCCAAGGCCAGGATCGGTTGGCTTGCCTTTACCCGGTACCTTGATTGAGATCACGTCCCTTGACGATCCAGATCGTCGCTTGCCTATCGGTCAGCGTGGCGAGATCTGTATCACGGGTCCCCAGGTGATGCGTGGTTACGCCCAACGCAATGGTGAGACGGCTGAAGCGCTTCATGGAGGACGTCTGCACACTGGTGATGTCGGCTTCATTGATACAGACGGTTATGTCTATTTGATCGACCGGATCAAGGATCTCATCCTTTCAGGCGGCTTTAATGTTTATCCGCGCATGGTCGAGGAAGCCGTCGAATTGCACGCAGCCGTCGAGGAAGTCACCGTCTGCGGCATTCCCGACCAGCACCGTGGCGAGATCGTCAAGGCCTATGTCAAGTTGAAAGAGGGCAAATCGCTAACCTCGACACAGCTTCGGGGTTTCTTGCGCGACAAATTGGCGCCGTTTGAGCAACCGCGTCAGATTGAGTTTCGTGATGAATTGCCCCGAACCTTGATCGGTAAGCCATCGCGACACGCCTTAATTGTTGAAGAAATGAGGCGATTGAACGAAGAGTCTGCTGTTGCCGACCCCGCGTCGTGAGCGTGGATTGACGGCGCCATATCATAACCACCGGAGATCTTATGAGCCTCGAAAGTCTGACCGAGCAGGTTAAAGGCCAAGCCCCTCAACTCGCAACGCTTGGGTACAAGGTCAAATTCGATATTGAAGAAGAAGGGGCTATTCTCATTGATGGGACCGTCAATCCAGTTACCGTCGATAACGTCGATGCTGATGCCGATTGCACAATCTCTTTGAATGCGGATCGGCTTGAACAACTGATGGATGGAAGTCTTAGCCCCACGCTTGCCTATACCCTTGGGCAAATCAAAGTCGATGGGTCATTGGGAGTTGCCATGAAACTGGTCAGTTTGCTGGAAAGCTAGCCTGAGCCACTACATGCTATATTGACGCGTCATCAGCCCGAGTTCCTCGAGCGTGGCGATTCTCGTGATTGGTTTCCCAGCCGTCTCAGCTTCATTCACGAGTCGACGGAGATCAGGCATCCAATGCTGATCGACGTCCCAAATCGTTTGAAACAAGAGCCTTGTCGGTGGCGCTGCTGTGACACCGCCTGGTGGGTTGTCGATCGGTCCCTTGCTCCAGGCAATCTGTCGCTCGGCTGCGAGCCAAAAGTGAACCCAGATGGGCAGGTCGATGACGATGATTTCCGTTGAACGGGACAGTCTCGGTGCAATCGACTCGCGACGTCCCAAGCCGTCAATGACCCAACTGTCGCCCGAAATCGCACGTTGATGGGCGCTGTCATAGCTTTGCGGGTCTGTCGCTTCCCAGTTCTGCTGCCAGAGCAATCTATCGATTTCGACATAGGATGTGCCGATTGACGCGGCGATCTGCCGTGCAAGCGTCGACTTACCGCCGCCTGCATTGCCGATGACGACGATGCGTCGATGGTTTTCAGGTTCTAGCCGAGGCGCCATCGGGTGCCGTCCGGACCATCTTCGAGGATGATGCCCTCAGCCTCGAGTTGGTCTCTGATTTGATCGGCTTGCTCAAACTCTCTCGCTGCTCGCGCCCTTTGTCGCAACTCCAGGAGGCGCTCTATTTCGTCTGGATCAATATCCGGAGCCTGTCCGGCGGACTGCAGCCAGCTTTCCGGTTCCTGTTGAAAGAAACCGAGGAGCTCGCCGGCAGCAAGCATCTGTTGCTTGATTCTAGCCTTCTCTTGATCGTTGTCGGAGCTATTGGCCTGCCTCGCAAGATCGAAAAGGCCAGCCTGGGCTTTTGGCGTATTGATGTCATCCAGGAGAGCTTTGCGAATGCTCTCAGGAGGCCCTGAGGCCTTGTGTGGTCCTGGCAGGGTCGAGAGCGTCCGGTAGAGGCGGTCAAGCGCCTGCTTGGCACGATCGAGTCCGGATGCTGTCCAGTTTAGTGGCTTCCGGTAATGGGCCGATAGCAGCGCATAGCGAATCGCCTCGCCTGGCATACTCTCGACCAGGTCGTGGGGTAGCAGAACATTGCCGAGAGACTTCGACATCTTCTCCTTGTCGACATCAAGAAAGCCGTTATGCATCCAAAAGCGCGCGAGTGGCGCACCTTCATGGGCACATACAGCCTGCGCACGCTCATTTTCGTGATGTGGGAACTTTAGATCCTGGCCGCCGCCATGAATGTCAATCGTTTCGCCGAGGTGCTCCTTGATCATAACGGCGCACTCCGTGTGCCATCCGGGCCGTCCACGGC
The DNA here is from genome assembly GCA_028285265.1 of Geminicoccaceae bacterium. Classification (GTDB taxonomy): domain Bacteria; phylum Pseudomonadota; class Alphaproteobacteria; order Geminicoccales; family Geminicoccaceae; genus JANQPX01. The sequence continues at coordinate 51,835 of JANQPX010000072.1, read as the reverse complement.
CATAGGCACTGTCCCAGCCCGGTTGGTCCGCCGTGGAAGGCTTCCAAAGCACGAAGTCAGCGGGATCGCGTTTGTAGGGGGCAACTTCGACCCGGGCGCCATCGATCATGTCTTCACGTGAGCGTTTGGAGATCGCCCCATAACTCTCGCATGCCGGGACATGAAAAAGAACGTGCCCTTCCGCCTCGTAGGCCGCACCCTTTTCAATGAGATCGGCGATCATGGAAAGCATGCCGTCAACATGCTCGGTGGCCTTTGGCTCGACGGATGGCGGCAACACGTTCAATGCCGCCATGTCCTCGTTATAGGCACGCGTAAAGCGTTGCGTGATCTGATCAATCGGATCACCGGTCTCAAGGGCTGCTTTGATGATTTTGTCATCGATATCCGTAATGTTGCGCGCATAGACAACATGGTCGAACTCGTGACGCAGCACGCGAAAAACGACATCGAACACGACGGCAGCACGTGCATTACCGATGTGGGCATAATTGTAGACTGTCGGCCCGCACACATACATCGTCACCCGGCTGGGATCGTTCGGTACAAATGTTTCCTTTTTGCCGGAAAGTGAATTGAAGAGCTTCATTAGGTTGGCTTTTCGGATAGGGAGAAATCGGATCTCTTTTCGGACAGACGGCAACTTGGCAACTCCTGCCATATTGTTCAAGTTGCCATTGCGCGTCATGTGCGCCGATCTATTCCGCTGCGTGAATCGTTTATCAAGAGCACGGTTGTTCCTTGGAGAAAAGGTTGTTGATGCGCGTTCTGACCCGAAAGCTGTTTCGACTGACTGCAAGTCTTGCCTTGGCCATTCCGACGGTGGGTTGTACGCCTGCACGACTTTTAAATGCGGTGATTAGCGAAAGCGGCTATCGGATTGAGCGCGATATTGTCTACGGCGAATCAGACAGGCATCGACTGGACATTTACGTCCCGGACGAACTCGAGCCTGACGCGGCTGTGGCTGTCTTCTTCTATGGAGGCCGTTGGCAGTATGGTTCAAAGGCGGATTATCTTTTTGTCGGCCAAGCCATGGCATCGCTCGGGATGATTACGGTCATCGCTGATTACCGACTGCACCCCGATGTCGACTTCCCGGACTTCGTCAAAGACGGTGCCGAGTCGGTCGGCTGGGTGCATCGTCATATCGGCAGTTATGGTGGCGATCCGAACAGGATCTTTTTGGTGGGACATTCGGCTGGTGCTTACAACGCGTTGATGCTGGCGCTGAACCCTAAATTCCTAGCTGCCCATGATGTGCGCGCAGAAAGTCTGGGTGGTGTCATTGGCCTTGCCGGTCCCTATGATTTTCTCCCGATCAAGGAGCCCGACATCAAAGCGATCTTTGCCGTTGATGATCTGGCCACGACACAGCCAATAACCTATGCGAACGCCAAGGCGCCGAGCACGTTACTGTTAGCAGGCGGAGATGATGACACCGTGTCACCTGGGAACAGTATCCGTCTCCAAAAGGCGATCACCGAACGAGGGGGGGACGCCAATATCAAGGTCTATGAGGGCGTTAGTCATGTCGGCATTATTCTAGCAACAGCTTCGCCCTTCCGCTGGTGGGCTCCCGTTCTTGAAGACATCAAAGCGTTCGTGGACAAAGCACGCCGGAGAACTGGGCAACCCAACTCTACTCTATAACATCAATCAGCATTGTTGCCCGTCGATCGATCCGAGCCCCCGGGAATGGCGTTAAGCTAAGACGAAGGTTCGACGGCTGGCGCGTTTCTGTGGAGTTTAACTGGCAATGGACTTTATCGGAGACTGTTCGGAGGTCCTTGGCATCCGGTTCCAGGCGTCTAGCGCCGCGATCTTATAGGCTTCTGCCAAGGTTGGATAATTGAATGTATTCTCGACGAAATAGTCAACGGTGCCACTGAGATTAAGGACAGCCTGCCCAATATGGATGAGTTCAGTCGCGCCTTCGCCAACGATATGTACGCCTAAGAGCTGCCGGTTTTCCAAGCTGAAGATCATCTTCATGAAACCGTTGGTGAGGCCCATGATTTGTCCTCGTGAGGTCTCGCGAAATCGGGCGGTCCCACACTCGAAGGGCATCTCGCGTAGGCGAACTTCTTCTTCGGTCATCCCGATCGTCGAGATCTCTGGAACGGCATAAATCCCATAGGGAAAGAAGGCTGGCGCCGTAGGAGCAGCCTGACCGAAGGCTTTGCAAGCGGCGATACGGCCCTGTTCCATTGATGTCGAGGCCAGGCTTGGAAAGCCGATGACATCGCCAGCTGCAAATATGTGAGGAACCGCGGTTCTAAAGTTATCCTTGTCCACCGAAATACGTCCGCGCTTGTCGGCAACAAGCCCGGCTGCATCGAGCTGAAGGTCGTCGGTCGCCCCCATCCTTCCTGCAGCAAAAAGCACAGAATCAACGCGAACCACCCGGCCATCACGCAATTGAATTCGACAGCCATTCTTGTCTCGATCCACATGCGCGACGTCGCAGCCAAGACGAAGGATCATACCGCGTTGCCGAAGATCATGGGTTAGTTCCTCGACGATCTCGCGATCGATGAAGTCCAGCATGGTCTTGCGTGACTCAATGAGCGTAACTTGGATATCCAATGCGCTGAAAATAGTTGCGTATTCGAGGCCAATGACACCTGCACCGATCACCGCTAGGGTCTTTGGCAGCGATGTGAGAGTCAGGATCTCGTCGCTATCGATCACCCGCTCGCCATCGAAGGGTATATTCGTAGGTCGAAAGGGCTTTGTGCCCACAGCAATCAGAATGAAAGGTGCGGTAACCGTCAATCGTTCACCGTCCGGCTTCAGCACGTCGATCGTTTTGGGATCGACGAAACGCGCATGGCCATTCAGCGTTTCAACCTGGTTTCGCGCAAATTGGTGTTCGAGCGTCTCAACCTCATGATCAAGGGTGAGTCTGAGGCGCTGACGCAGGTCTTCCGCAGAAATTTCTTTCTTGACCCGGTAAGCGCGTCCATAGAATCCCCGCTCCCGAAAACCGGCAAGATTCAGAACGGTTTCACGCAGCGTCTTGCTTGGTATCGTTCCGGTATGCACCGACACACCACCCACCTGGTGTTGTCGATCGATGACGAGCACCGACTTGCCAAATTTTGCGGCTTGAATCGAAGCCCGACGTCCTGCGGGGCCACTGCCGATAACAATCAGGTCATATGAGGACATCGAACCTTCATTCCGAAAGCATCCATACTGGCGAGCCGATCTGTCGCAAGGTCAATCGGCGCCATAGAGGTGTCGCCTTAAACGCAGAGTTTCGGAGCTTTAGGTAAAGATCGGGTTAAAGCCTGCAGGTCGACCGTTGAGACCTCAGATGAGACATGCTGGTAACGCGTCAGGCTTTGATACCAGCAGGAACCGATATGCATCGCGCCACGATCTTGGCCTGAACGCCTTGCTTTTCTAGGTCTGAAACTTCTTTGGTTACGGTTTGGGCGACTCGTTGACAGCTGCTGATGTCTGGCATGGCCTTGACGTTGATGTCATGAGCTGGTGGCGAAAAAAGGGTCCATGAGATGACAAGAATGATCGCTTCCATGCACTGAAGGTCGCTTTCGAAAAGAGGAAGCCAATGAAGCCGCCATGTCGACGTGGCATCAATTCAAGATTGACGCTTCTTGTTGTATCAACCTAAAGTTAAAGAAACTGATAATCTCTCTATCGTTGAATCGTTGGTTGCCGCTCGTCCGCACGTCAATGAGGCTCTGGCTGATCGAGGTAAGGTTCAAGAAGGCCAGAATCCGCAGCGATGTCCAACATCGTGAAGCGATTCCGAAGTTCGCGGGCATGAACGACGGCGTCACGATAAAAGGCTATGTCGATGCCAAGGTCCTCAGGGTCGTCAGTCAAACCAACGCTATTGAGACCACTTTCTAACGGCAACAGCGGCAACGCCTTCATCGTCAGTGTATCGCGTATCGACGTCCAGTCTGTCGACAGTCGCTCATTGACGTTACACAAGTGACGGCCTTGTAGCACTTTTGCTCTAAATTCAGCCTCTATAGCCGGGGACAGCGTTCCAAAGCGCCTTTGCATCCCAACCACATCGAGTGTCGTCTCCTTCAACACAGGGGCTTGCTCGCGGTTCAAGACAAAATGTTGAAGGCGCGCCATCGTTCGGGTTGTTAGCCCGACTTGCTCGCCATGCAGGCTGCCGGGGTGAGGGCGACACAGCATGTCGATGTAGTGGCTGATCAAATGCTCACCTTGCGAGCCTGGCTGACTGCTTTTGGCGATTAACATGCCAAGGCCGCCAAGGACCAACAGCTTAACGAGTGATTTGATAGAGGTAAGGTCGCCCTGTTTAAGGCGGTGGAGGTTCTGCAAGAGCTTGGCCTCTTCCTCCCTTTGGATGGCAAAGGGCGTCTCGAGAACGGTCGTGCCCCTGATCAGATGACTGAGATACCAATCCACCTCTGCGGTACTTCGGCAAAGGCTATCGCCAACACCGGCTTGGATCAGCCGGAAGGGGGCGTCGGCGAGTACCTTCAAATCGAAAAAAGCTCCTTTAGGAGGGGCCGCCGGCAGGCTCAATTTTTCTCCATCTCGACTGATCGAAGCTGTCGCGGTGACATAGCCGTTCATCGACGGTGCCGTTGCAAAGACTGCGTACGGAGCGTCTCGACGAAAGCTGGCATATTTGACGATATCGTTCAGTGTACCTGAGCCGACGGCAACCATTGCATCTTGGTGTCGTGTCGCGTCAGCTAGTTGATCGACCGCTTCCAGATCTGCCTTCGGCGTCGCGATCACGACCAACTTGGCACTTGGAACTGCGGTAGCGATCCTGGCGCCGAGAGCGTCACGGGTATTGGCGTCGCAGATAATGGCGAGCGACGACGGAAATCGGAGGCGTTTCAGGAGTTCTGATTCGAACCCATCGAGACTAGGTTCGATCGCGATGCTGTCGATCGGGCAGGAGAAGATCTTCCCGGTTTCCGGGAGCCGAAATCGATCGGAAATGAGACGGTGGATGATATCCCCTGTCACCTATTGAGATCGCTGGGCTCTGGGCCGTCAGTTGGCCATATGCCGGCACGGGTAAGTGCCTCTGCTTTCCAGCCGCTTGGACTGTTGGTAAAGCGAAGTGGCAACGCATTATGGGAGGCCCAGTAGGACATTTTCAGCTGAAGAGCACCTTCTAGAACGCGCCGAAGTCCGCCATGGGTCACAACTAATACATCATTCCTGGTCAGGGCTGCCGTGAAGCCTGAGAGACTGCGATCGACGAAGTCTTCGATCGTTTCGACACTGGGATCGTCGAATGACCAGAGTTGCCCTTCGATCGTCTTGTCTTCATAGATGCCAAATCCGCGTTCGCGCAAATTGGCGTCGATCATAACGTCAAGACCAAGCTTTTCTGCGACCGGTTTCGCTGTCTGTCGAACGCGAGACAGGTCGCTCGCGATCATGGCAACCGGCTTGAACTGGGCGAAGACGCTCGCGGCCTCTTTCGCCTGGGCGACGCCCGTCTCATTCAGCGGAATGTCCGTCTGGCCTTGGCAGATGCGTTGTCGATTGTGCTCGGTCTGACCATGTCGAAGAAAGTAGAACCGATCACAGCGAGGGGTGAAGTCAGCATCGACCGCTCTACTGCGAAGCCGTTCTTTCCAATCGTCGATCATGCTTCGCCGTTCTCGACAAAAATGAGGAGTTGACTCGCTGCTACGGAACCATCCGGGTTTTCGGCGTCAAGCTCCCGAAGGCGCTGCTTTAGGCGGTTGAGGTAAACGGCCGCTTCCTCGCTGGTATCCGGGAGTGATGTGAACAAGGGGAGCTCTGAGGCGATCGCGACGATCATCGCCAGACCGGCTGGCCCAGGAATTGTCTTCCCTTCCTCATTCAGCTGGTGGGCTAGGTCGGCAGGCCAGACATCAGGAGACGACAGCACGTGCTCGATCGTTCCATCGCGACGTGCGTAGGCAATGTGCAAGTGCGATGGAAAATTCGGGAAAAGAATATCGAGCTTCAGATCGCTTCCTATGATCTGAGACGTGAAGCTTTCCGTCGTGTTGACCGTCAGACCAAAAAGCTGTTCGAGATTGCGCCTTCGGTAGGGCGTCGTTAGTTCGACGAGATCGCAAAAATGCCACTCTTCACCCGCGCAATCGAGGGATTGGAGTAGTTTGCTCGTCGTTTCATCCACGATCGTTGTTGAAGAGCCATCATCAGATGCCTGGTTTGACGTGGCGTCTTCTGAGGCCAATTCGGCTGTCTGTTGGGGAACTGCTACTGCACTCCCTGGATCTGCCGCGTCATCGGCCGACGTTCTATCCGGAGTCGCAGCGAGGGGACGATCTACGGATAAGTTCCGATCGGTCCTCGGCTGGTCTAATTGTGGTTTGGCGGCATCGGGCAATCCTTGATCCGGCAGCAGCCAATCATAGGTCACAACCTCGGGCGCTGGAGCAGGGACGCTCACGTCATTCAGCTCTTCGACGGGAGGGCTTCCTCCATCGGCGTCGGCACGAACAGTCGGTTCGGCAGGATCTTCGGGTATCGGCGATTCGTCTGCGGACGATGGTTCAGCGGGAGGGGGCACAACAACATCGTCGCTTGGCCTCTCGGTCTCGGCAGGTGCTGCCGCCACCTCCTGAAGCTCGGCGCGATCAATGTCGTCGGAGCCTACAATCTTCGGCAAGCTCTTCAAGACAGCGAGGTCTAGCGAGCCATTGGGCTGGCAAGCCGTACCCTTGCTGAATTCACCGCGATTGCCTGCCTCAAAGCTTATCGTCTCCCGACTGCCATCTCGGACATTTCCGGACTCATCGGCAACATCCACGATCTTCGTCACGACGTAGGTCGTATCCGTTTTGATCACGGTCCCTTGCGGCTGATCTGCCAGCCTTATAATGATGCGGCTGTCGAGATTTAGGGTCCGATTGAGAACAACCGGTTCCTGCTCAAGCTCATAGTTTAACGCGACCGTCGGCGCAGAGCCGGCAATCTGTCCAAGTGCGCCATTTTGGTGCGTAACGATGGATCCACAATCGATGAAGGGCTCTGGATCGCCGCTGTAGCGGGCAACGATGAGACTTTTGGACTCATCGACCAGGTCCACCTCAAATGCGGATGAGTCGAGAAGGCTGACGAGCTGAGACCAGACTAAGCTCTTTTCTTCAGCGACCAGGGTCCGCTTAGGCTCCGCCGGAAGACTCGTCGGCGGCACATAGCCTACCATATCCTTAAGGGTCGCCGGCGACGAACAGCCTGCTATGAATAAGACTGTTAAGACAGCCGGAAGTCTGCCCTGGCGCATCAAACTCCCTAGCTCCTCCATCAAAACCAAGCCGGCGCAAAGCCAAGCCATAGGACGAGCACTTAGTTCAAGTGTAGCACAGGTTTTGTCAAGGCAATGCCGCCGATGCCACGGATTTTGCTTAGGAATAGCGACATTATCTAGACAGGTCTTTTAGGTCCGTCCTGTGGGCGCTCGGTCAAAATGAAGGAGGTTCGACACCGACAGCGCGAAGATTGTCTGCGATTTGCTGCTTTAGTCTTTCCAGTCCATCGGCGTCCGTCGCTTCGGCACGCGCTACAAGAACAGCTTGCGTGTTCGAGGCGCGCAACAACCACCAGCCATCGTTCGTTGAAACCCTGACGCCGTCAATTGCGTTGACGGTGGCACCGGCAGCCTCAAGGTTACTGCGAACGCGGGCGACAGCATCAAATTTTTCTTCGTCCGGGCAGTCGAATCGCAGTTCAGGCGTATTAATCATCGGAACCATGGCATCGTGCCATTCTGTCAGCGTCCGATCACTTCGGGCCAGGATATCAAGCAGGCGTACGGCGACGTAGAGTGCATCGTCATGGCCATAAAACCCGTCGGCATAGAAGATATGGCCTGACATCTCTCCAGCGAGGGGAGCCCCTTTTTCGACCATGACGGTCTTGATCAGCGAGTGGCCAGTCTTGTACATGATCGGCGAACCACCGCGCTCGGCGATCGCATCAAACAGCGCTTGGCTCGCTTTGACGTCGGCAATGATCGGGCTGCCCGGCAAACGCTCGAGGATGTCTGAAATCAAGACCTGGAGGAGTTGATCGCCGAACATGATCCGGCCCTTGCCGTCGACCACGCCGATACGATCGCCATCTCCGTCAAATGCAATGCCCAATTCCGCGCCGCTCTCTCGCACGGCGGCGATGAGATCTTCAAGATTCTCGGGCACTGTCGGATCGGGGTGATGATTAGGGAAGCGGCCGTCGATGTCCGCGTAGAGCAATTGGTGATCGCCTGGCAAACGCTGGGCTAACGCTTTGAGAGCATCGCCGCTCGCGCCATTTCCGGCATCCCAAACAACCTTAAGAGGTCGCCCATCATGATAGTCCGACCTCAGTCGATCGACGTATTGTTCAAGAATATTGTGTTGGTTGACCGCTCCTTCGCCACGGCGATATGCGCCATCTGCTGCAATCTGCCCAAGTGTTTGGATGCGATCGCCAAAGAACGACGCCTTGCCGATCATCATTTTGAAGCCATTGTGACTAGGCGGATTGTGGGATCCAGTAACCTGGATGCCGCCATCGGCGTTAAGGAGATGGACGGCATAATAGAGCATCGGTGTTGGGCCGAGACCGACGACGTCGACATCGACACCAGCCGAAGTCAGACCGCGAACCAGAGCATTTGCCAGCTCAGGTGAGCTTAGTCGACCATCAAAGCCCACGCACACTCGCTTGCCGCCACCCTCGAGAATGAGGGTCGCGAAAGCGCGGCCGATCGCTTCGGCATCAGCGGGAAAGAGCGTTTCGCCGACGATTCCTCGGATATCGTACTCCCGGAGAATCGTTGGGTGAAACTGGTGAGTGCTTCCATCACTGTCCGCCGAATCATTGGAGTCCAGGGCAACCTTTAATGTCATGCGGCCTGATCCTTGTCGCGGTTGCTCATCGAGCCATCAACTTCGTTGCGACCAATACTGATATAGCGGAATCCGGCATTCGCCATGTCTTGCGTGTCATAGACATTACGCAAGTCGATGACCAAAGGTCGGCGGAGGAGCGACTTCGCACGATCCATATCAATACCACGGAAGACGTTCCATTCGGTCAAAACCACCATGGCATCGGCGCCGTCGATCGCCTCATAGGCATCATTACACCACTCGACACCAGGTAGATCGGGTTTGGCCATATCCATGCCCTCTGGGTCATAGATTTTGACCGTAGCCCCCTCAGCTTGGAGCGCCGGAACAATCACCAACGCTGGGCTGTCGCGGACGTCATCCGTATTCGGTTTGAAGGCAACACCAAGAATGCCGATGGTCTGGCCACGCACCGATCCGCCGCAAGCTTGCGTGATCTTCCTGACCATGTTGCGCTTTCGACCATCATTCACGGACACCACACTCTCGACGATCCGCATCGACACATTCGCTTCCTCTGCGATCCTAAGCAGGGCTGCTGTGTCCTTGGGGAAACAAGAACCGCCGTAGCCAGGTCCAGGATGGAGGAACTTGGGACCAATGCGACCATCGAGGCCAAGACCACGTGCTACCGTCTGCACGTCGGCACCAACCTTCTCACATAGATCCGCCATCTCGTTAATGAACGTGATCTTGGTTGCGAGGAAACTGTTCGTCGCATATTTGATCAGTTCTGCGGTTTCGATCTCCGTCACCAGGATAGGCGTCTTCAGGAGATTGAGTGGACGATAGATCTTCTCCATGACCTGCCGCGCATGTTCACTCTCTACACCCACCACGACTCGATCCGGTCGCATGAAGTCCTCAATGGCCGAACCTTCTCTCAAGAACTCGGGGTTCGAGGCCACATGGATCTTGAGATCGGGGCGGGCTTGGGCGAACAGGGCCTTCAGCTTTGCGCCGGTGCCGACTGGCACGGTCGACTTAGTGACGACAACCGTTTCCTTCTTCAGGCCCTTGGCGATTTCCTCAGCAGCGGCGAACAGGAATGTCAGGTCAGCATGGCCGTCGCCGCGCCGTGACGGTGTGCCCACAGCGATGAAGACCGCGTCGACGTCTGCAACAGCACTTGCGAGATCCGTTGTGAAGGTAAGGCGGCCCGAAGCAACATTTCGGCTTACCAAGTCGTCGAGGCCAGGCTCATAAATCGGGATCTTGCCATCCCAGAGGCCTTCAATCTTCTTTTGATCCTTATCGACGGCAACGACGTCGATGCCGAACTCTGCGAAACAGGCTGCCGAAACCAAACCGACATAGCCGGTTCCAATCATCGCAATACCCATGATGTGCTTCCTTGTTCAGAGGTACGGTTCTGTCGGTGACTTTTTGAAAGTCGCTTAGAGATAGCGTTTCAGGATAGAGGTCATGCCGGCCTGAAGTTCAGGCCGCTCCATGGCGTTCGCAACAATAGCTTCAAGATAACCCAGGCGAGAACCACAATCGTAGCGCTGCCCTTGGAACCGAAGCCCGTGGAAAGGGGTCGTGCCCAGCATTTTTTCCATAGCGTCCGTTAATTGAATCTCACCGCCGGCACCTGTCTCTTGCTTGTCGAGATGCTGGAACACTTTGGGGAGCAACACATAGCGACCGATAAGGGCGAGGCGTGACGGCGCTTGCGACGGAGACGGTTTTTCCACCATGCCTCGGGCTTCAACCATACGGCCATCATCGGCGCCAATGTCCAATATGCCATAACGATTGGTATGATCCTGGGGGACCTCCATGACCGAGACAACGTTCCCGCCGGTCTGTTGATGGACGTCGACCATCTCCTTCAAGCAGGGCGGATCGCTCTGCAGCAGTTCGTCGACCAGCAGCACCGCAAAAGGTTCATCGCCGACCAACTCGCGCGCGCACCAAACCGCGTGTCCTAGCCCGAGAGGTTTTTGCTGACGGGTGTAGCTCAATTCACCAGGCTTTGGCAGCCAATCCGTAACGGAGCCAAGCTCAGCAGCCTTTCCCTTCAACTCGAGCGTATCATTGAGCTCGTACGCATGATCAAAGTGATCTTCGATCGACGACTTAGCCCGCCCAGTCACGAAAATGAAATGTTCGATACCGGCGGCCCGCGCTTCTTCGAATGCATATTGGATGATGGGTTTGTCCACCACGGGCAGCATTTCTTTGGGCATGGCTTTGGTGGCAGGCAGCATTCTCGTGCCAAGGCCAGCGACGGGAAAAACGGCTTTCCGAATCAACAGGTGTCCCCCAATAATTTTCTTGCCAGCATAAGGATTGGGTGGGGCATATCACTTCAAGCAATGGTTTCACCAGGGTCTTGATCCGCCAACCGCATGACCAAATGACGCATACCTGTGCTTCATAACGTCCTGAAGGTTAACTTTTCAATAACTGACGCCATAAATTTCTTGGTTTGCATGTCCTCGTCACCAATCAACGGCCGAGAAGCACGTCTTTTGCCTGGTTGAGCTGCGCTGCAAGATAGCTTGATCCGCCATGGTCGGGATGAAGTTTGTTCATCAATCGGCGATGGGCCGCTCGGATTTCTTCTGGACTGGCATTTGGTGACACATCCAGGATCCGGCGGGCAGTTGCGTCATCCATGGCACCACTTGCCTGACTTCGACCCTCGCTTCGATTATCATCCTCGGCGCCCGCCTCGCTTCGCCAATTGGGGTAGCGGCGATCCAGATAGGTCTCCAGAAGAGGCACGGCGCGCGGATCGTCACGCTGGCACTCAACGAGGAGATCAAAAAGGTCCTGCAATCCGAGGCTTGCTAATGAACGCCCGGCAAACTTTCCCTGGAGTACATCACCGTCTAGCTCACCCGTACGATGGTCTAGTTGCATCGTCAGCATATCCGTGGCGATATCGGACGTCCTTCCAGCCGGACCACCAGTGGAAGCTTCCCCTGCTGGTCGAAAACCGCCAGCTGGGCCACTGGTCCAACCGCCCATTGCGCCTCCCTTCATCGCCCGCAATGCCATGACCGTCGCAATCAAGATCATGAGGGCGAGACCAAAGCGACCAGTCAGCAAAAGACCGGTGCCAGCAAGGGCAGCGAAGGTCGTCGTGAACGTTCGAATTGCGCGAACCAACGTTGCCGGCTTGATGCTGACGAAGATGTAGAGCCCGACAAGCACGAGCACCAAAAGAAGCAGTAAAGCGATCATCGGGTGCATGGGGATCAGTCGAGCTGGCTTGCGATCAATTTTACAGCTTGGCTCGAACGCCTCGAAAGGTCGGCAAGGGCCCGTTTGCCGCCAGCTGCATAAGCGGCAACAGCCCCCAACAAGGCACGAAGTTGCTCTGGGCTGTTTGAGTCGAACCGACAGTGTGCGCCCTTGGTGAGGGCTGCGATATGGCGAAAGGCTCGCTCCGCCTCGGGTTTGTATCCTTCTTGGAAAAGAAAGGCACGGACACCGAGCATGCCGAGTTGGCCCGCGATATCTCCGATTTCGTCGAGGTTCTCTTCGAAGGCATCGCCGACAAAAACCAAGGCACTGACGCGCTTTTTGCCTGTTTCCTTTACGGCATGTTGGAGAACCCGGCGAAGTTTGGTTTTCCCGGCGAGGCAAAAGACCCCGGTCATCAAACGTACGAGATCACTTGGGTTGTCGACCCAACGGCTCGCCTTACACTCATTAAAACCGCGATAATAGACCAATTGGACGTCCAACCCGCCCAGTGCGGCGGTCTCCAGGAACATCTGTCCTTGGACCTCGCAGGCCTGGTCCCATGACGGCTCGCGCGACGCCGTTGCGTCCATAGCGAAGATGAGTCGTCCTTGTCCTTGAGCCGTCCCTGGCGGCGCCGTTTGCGCGACCTGCTGAAGAAACTGCTGGACCGAATCCGCTGATGCCCGTTCCTCTGGAAGGTCTCGGCTATCGGGCGTCTTCTGGAGGTCAGCCTCGGCTTTTGTAGGTTTGGTCGGTGGATCGCTCATGGGACTTTATGTTGGTTGGACGACCGCAAGTTCCAGAAATTTTTGAAGGTAAGCGTCAGCGACAATCAGTCCAAAGCCAGTCAGGCCGAGTGCTGATTGTCGAAGATGGGAGACTTCTTCGACTTTTCGGGTGATGCCAACAGAGTCTCTGCAATCCAGAAGGCGAGGCCGAACGCCGACAATGTGACCAGAAGAAGGCCGTGACAAAGCAGGGCGGAAGCGATGGCAGGGGCCCAATCATGTCCAGCAAGGTTCAACATGGTCGCCCACGCCGCTTGCGGAGGGCCAAGCCCTGCGATGCCGGTGATTGGGAGGGCAAAGGCGAGATTGCTTGAGGCGCTTGCCATGGCGGTCGCATAGAGGCCAAAGGCGGCGCCAATCGCTTGTACGACCAACCAAGCGATCAGGGCATGCCCAATCCAAATCGATAGTGTTAACAGGACAATGGGGAGACGCTGGCGGATTGGACGCATCCGTTCAGCTCCGTTGCTCAACGTTTTGGCAATCTTAGCGATGCTTGGCCAACGCGATGCCAAACGAAGGGCCCCTGGTAAGCGGTCGGGCAGGATCATTGGTGCTGTCAGAACTGCAATGCCGACGACGCTGAGCACACTAGGACTCCAGCCATGAACCATGGGATCAAGGAGCCAGGCGGCAGTGACGAGGATGATGGCCGCAACCACGCCGAGGTCCAACAGACGGCAAAGGATGAGTATACCGGCTCCCTCGCTGAGGGGCGTCGCAAAGGCGCGTTTCATCAACAGAGGAAAGCTAAGCTCGCCGAGCTTGAATGGAAGCAGAAAATTGAAAACCACGAGCTTGGTAGCGATGCCGATCATCGCCCATGATGGCGGAGCGAGACGGGCCGTGGCCAAGATGGCAAAGCGCCAAGCTCTAATGACCTGGATGATGATGGCAAGGGTGCCACCGATCACCAAAGGCAAGAGACTAGCAGAAGCAAACGCCTGGACGAGTTCGTCGCTAATGCCATCGTCAAGGAGCCACCAAAGAACGGCAACGCTGACGACTGTAGCAAGCAATGTCGACGTCAATTTTTGGACTAGCGTCCTGCCCATGACGTGCTGTCCAGCCTAGTCGCTGCTTGAGTGGGAGACCCGCTCTTTGATCAGGACTCGGGGTTCGGTTCCGGTAGCATGACTGTTGATCATTTCGCTCAAGAGACCGAAGAGCAGGATTTGCACGCCGATAACAACGGACAGACCGCCAAAGAACATCATCGGTCGGCCGCCAATATGAGCGCCGGTGAGCAGCTTCAAACCCGTGAGATAGGTGAGAGCAACCATGCCAATAGCGAGCAACGCTATCCCGATCGCACCAAACAAATGTCCAGGTGTGCGGGCATAGCGGGTAATGGTCAGCACGGTTAGTAGATCAATGAAGCCGCGCATATATCGCTTAAAGCCATACTTGGATCGACCAAAGCGTCTGGCGTGATGTTCGACCGGGATCTCACTAACTCTGAAGCCGAGCGAGTGAGCGAGAACCGGGACGTAACGATGCATTTCGCCGTAGAGATCGACGGAATCGAAGATTTCTCGGCGATAGGCCTTGTAGCCGCAATTGAAGTCATGCAGCTGAATGCCGGACAGTAAACTTGTGACTTTGTTGTAGAGCCAAGATGGCCATGTTTTCGACATCGGATCGTTTCGCCGCTCCCGCCAACCTGAGACGAGATCGTAACCGGACTGAATTGTCTCAATCATCCGGGGCAATTCTGCGGGATCGTCCTGTAAATCGGCGTCCATGGTGACGATAATGTCACCACTTGCCGCCTCGATGCCGACATTGAGTGCTGTGGCTTTGCCAAAATTGCGACGGAGCCGGATCGCGGTCACATGTTGCCGATCCATCGCGAGTTGTTGCATGACTGGCCATGACGTGTCGCGACTGCCGTCATCAACAAAGATCAGCTCATGCAGTCCGAAGTCATGTGTTCGAGCGACCTCAAAGATCCGGTCTGCCAAATGGGGCAGGGATTCATGCTCCTCAAAGACGGGAATCACGATGCTGACCTGGCGCGGAAGGCGATCAGTTAGCGAAATTGTACTCTCGACACTAGCGACAGCCACCGGTGTCCTCCCGATAAAGTTCATAGCCGAGGACGTAGCGCCGTTCTAATGAGCCTAAGAGCAGCGCATTGAGACGACCCTCAGAAAAGGTCGCGGACTCGGCGAGGCCAAGCTCTTGCTTTGCATAGGCTCGCATCAAATCGCGTCTTTCGTCAGAGGTATCACCATCGGCACGCCAGATCAGAAGACATCCGTCCGACGCACTGTCCTTGTCAGCATCTGGCCAAAGGGTTCGCGGAAAGGCGGGATCGACGACCCGGCTTTCGGCAAAGAGCATCCTTAAGTTCCCTCCGATATGCATACCATCAGCGATGATCGTCCCGCGAGCAAATCCTGCGTCTCGGATGCCTTCTGCGAGTTCGGCGAAAGGGGCGAATTCTCTGCATCTTCCACAATCATCGACGCCTTCCGAATAGCGATATAGCCGGGCGCCTGCTGCAACGGCAACCAAAATGGCGATGATACCCAGATAAAGTGCGATCTGACGTTTCGACGGCATCATCCTTTCGGCGAATGCGATAAGGACAATCGGCAGGACCATCAAAGCTGGATGCATCCAACGTTCGGTAAAGTTGACTGCTCCAACAAGGGGGATGAGCAGGGCATGCAGGGCCAGCGTGACGAGGATCAGCCGACCAAAGAGGGATGGCGCGAGGCTTGCTTGTTGCGTTGGTGCAGGTTTTCCAACGCCAGCGAGAACGTTTTGGCCGAACACTAAGAGGAATAGGGGAAGAAAGGGCAGGGGGAAGAGAGCGATTGAGCGGAGAAGGGCATAACCCCCTTCGAGCCAAAGGGCTAGGTGATCAACATGACTGCTCCGGCTCAAGATGTGGCTTGAAACGCCATCGATTGATTGACCGTGGACGGTCATCCAAAGAGCCGTCGGTGTGACAATCACCGCCATCGAGGCCATTGCGATCAAGAGCTTGGGGGTCAATATGAGCGAGCGAAACTTCGGATGCAGGAGGCAGGCGATAGGCAAGCCGATGGCCAGCATGACGAAGTTCCATTTGGAAAGCAGACCTAGGCCAAAGACCAAACCTAATAAGAAATATGCCATCCAACTCGGGTTTCGTGCCAAGCGAACGGCGAGATAGAGAGCAAGTGCAATCGTGGCGCTGAGCGCTGTCGTATGGGTCAAGTCGTGGTGAGCGTAATAGCCGAACACATAGATCAGCGTGAGGGAGAGGACGGCGAGTCCAGCCATACGTTGATCGGACAGGCACTGACGAGCCGTACAATAGATGAAGATGAAGGTGATCCCAAGCAGCAGATAGCGCACTAAGGACGTCGCCAGCACCCCGGGGCCAACGAGCGCTGTGACCGGGAGGAGGATCCACGTGAACAGCGGCGGCTGCCGGAAGCGGTAGCCGAAGGCCCAATGTTGTGCAAAGAGCGTCTGTTCGGCGTCATCCATTCCCAACGTTGGGCTTAGAAGCAAGCGGAGCACGAAGTGGCCGATGAGATAGGCCGCGATCAGCGCGAAGATGATTGGTGGCGATGCTAGCCAAGCGAAAGCGGTCTGCGGCGTGCCCAGGGATGACCTCATGGTGCTGCCTTGGGCTGTTTGGCCGACGGCTTTCGCCGCAAATTGCATGGGGGCTCTCAGTTAAATGCTAACGATGCCCACGGGATTACAACAATCGCTAAGAGGATGCGAGACTTTGTCAGAACTGGAGCGATGGTTTCGCTGCCTCGACGTCGCAGGCCATCAAGGGCGAATCACCGCGTATGGCCGGTCAACAACGGCTCAAATGACCATCTTCATCGAACAGGCCAATGGGCTCGTCCTACCTAGCGGAACTAGAGGAAGAGCCGTCCTGTCCATCCGAACATGTGGGCCAAAAGTAGGTAGAATAAGGTGGCGCTGCCGACAGTGGCGATTATGGTAATGAAGGCGAGAAAAAAGACATTGCCAGGCGTGTCGAGTGGGTTGTGCCGTCGGTCCATAGCAAGGCGAGCTCGAGCACGACGTTCCTTGCCAGCGACTAGCGTGATATAGTACCGCCCAACGCCAAGAGGGATACTAACGCGAATATTGAGGGGGTGATCTGAACTCCATTCGCGCCCTGCATAGACATGTCGTCGCTCGGCATCCGCCTCGGCACTAGAGGAGCCTAAAGGACGTCGCTCTGCCAACTCTGTGGTTTCATCCACGCCTACGGCGGCGTCAGCAAACTGTCCGGTCGCTTTCCCTATCGCTTGGTCCACGCAATTGCGCTCCTTCCTGCTGGATACGCACTGACGGACGACCCATCAGCGGCATCATGTTCAGAAGTATCGCGAAGCTTCGTTAACTTTCCGCTAATGGCGCAGGATTGACGTTGAGGCTATCAGCCTAGGATGTACGCAATTCATAAAGAGATCGTTGACGACCTGATGTGACGTTTGCGGCACTGACGCGATGGCCCGGCGACGTAAGCCGACGTCGACCAACCTGGCGTGTTGATGGGCAGCCGAGGCGACGGGACCGGTCCTAGTACGTTGCTCGGCCACCTGAAAGATCGAACACAGCGCCCGTCGTGAAGGAATTCTCGGCTGAAACCAACCAGGCGACCATCGCGGCAATTTCGTCAACGGAGACAAAACGTCCACGTGGGATCTTGCTCAACATGTAGTCGATGAATTCCTGCTCGATCTGATCAAAAATCCTGGTTTTCGCTGCGGCAGGTGTGATGCAGTTGACGGCGATATCGTAGGATGCGAGCTCTTTCCCCAAAGCCTTGGTGAGTGCAATCACACCGGCTTTCGCGGCTGCGTAAGGGCTCGCGGTCGGATTGCCTTCCTTGCCTGCTATCGATGCGGTGGAGCAGATACGACCATAGTTTTGCTCAATCATCTGAGGCACGACGGCACGGCAACAGTAGAAGACCGCGTTGAGATCAATGTCGATGACTTCGCGCCAAGCATCCGGCGGGTATTCCCAAAGCGGAGCGTTGGGGCCGGCGATCCCGGCATTGTTAACGAGAATGTCAATGCCACCCAACGCTTGATTGGTCCGGTCACGCGCTGCTTCCACTGCTGCCAAGTCGGTGAGATCGACCTGCACGCCGATCACCTCGCCGCTATCAACGAGATCGTTGCATGTTTCATCCATTAACGTTTGATCACGATCCCAAAGACTGACTTTCGCGCCGGATTCCAAAAAACGTTCCGCAATGGCCCGACCAATTCCTTGTGCTCCGCCGGTGACGACAGCGCATTTGCCTTGAAGATCAATTTTGTTCATGGTCCTACCGTTGTGGGAAAGGTGACGCTTTGACGATCGTTATCATGGCGATGTTGTCGGGCCCTGTCGACAATCTCGATCTGGGCACGACTCACCCAATAGACCTTTGCGAGCGTGAAACGGATCGTGATAGGACATTGCCGCTTGCTCAATTGACGCTCGAAGGGAAGTAGTGCGATGCGGGTTTTGCTCGGTCTTCAAACGTTAGCACTGGCGATACTACTTAGCGCTGGCGGTTCGGTAACCGCACAGCAGTTCGGCAACACGGGGACGGAGACGGAAACAGTGCGCCCGCCTGATCCTGCCCGAGGCGAGCGGTTGTTTAAGGAATGTCTGAAGTGCCACACGATTATACCCGGCGAGATCAAGATCGGGCCGAGCCTAGCGGGGGTGGTCGGGCGGCAGCCAGGGAGTGTGCCGGGATTTGGCTATTCCCAAGACATGATCAATTTCGGCGCTTCGGGCATCGTGTGGAACCCGGATAACCTCGATCGGTTCTTGACGAAACCGCGTGGCGTTATTGCTGGAACGAAGATGGTGTTCGAAGGCTTTCGCAGGACTTCTGATCGGGACGATGTCATTGCCTACCTCTCCACCATCCGTGGATAGCGTGCTCCAAATCTAGATCATGGGACTGCTTACAATTGCGGAGTGGCCAGCGAAGAGACCGCTCTGTCTGCTGGCTCGACAAGGCGACGGGCTGCGCCGATCTACAAAAGCAGTGTCGCCGTCATACGGCCAGGTCGTGCCTATCCCTCTTGGCCGAAATGATACGGAGTTTGCTTCCCGAAGACTGCCTCATGAATAAGGCGCCGGCCGTGAGGCTGATATAAGACCCGATGGCGCTCTTGGTGATGCACCTGAGGGTGATGGATTTTGAGGCTGTCGAGAGTTAAGAAAGATCGACGTCGGGTTTATCTGTCAAAGATCGAAACTGCTAAAGGGTAGGAATGACACCGGGTCTCCCGGATTGATCAACGTGATCGTCTCAGCGATATCGATCAAGCCGTCGGCTTCAGTCAGTGAGGTTATGATGCCTGAGCCTTCGCGCTCGATCTTGCTGACCCATCTCTCACCGTCGTCATTCATGACAAGCTTTGCACGCAGATATTCGCGCCTTCCAGGCTTTTTCTTCATCGAGAAGTCAGCCCTGACCTGATAGCCGACGGGTTCGGTCCATCGGCCGCCAGCCAAGGCCGTAAGGACGGGTCTACCGAACAATAAAAAACACACCATTGCGGCAACGGGGTTGCCAGGCAGACCGATGAAGACGGCCTTGTCAATCTGGCCGAACGCGAGTGGACGACCGGGTTTGACGGCGATTTGCCAAAAGTGGAGGCTGCCAAGTTTTTCGACGGCCTTAACCATATGATCTTCATCCCCGCGCGACGCGCCGCCGGTTGTGATGATGGCATCATGCGTGGCAGCAATTTCGGCCAGTTTGCTCAAAATCAGGCCTTCCTGGTCCGGCCAAATGCCCTGATCCGAAACGTCGACGCCGATGGTCTGAAGGAGCCCCTTTAGGATGGCGCTATTGCTGTCATAGGTCATGCCGTGGGCTAAGGGCTCGCCCGGAGGGACGACTTCATCACCGCTCGAAACCAGGGCAACTTTGAGAGGACGGAATACAGGCAACCCCGTCCGTCCTAGCGCTGCAGCAACACCGACCTCCTGTGGACGAAGGCGGCATGATGAGGCGAGAACGGTCTCACCAGCTTTCATGTCTTCACCGGCAAGTCGGCAATTTGCGCCTCGTCTCACACCTGCGGGAATCAAGACATAATCGCCATGAACCACGACATCTTCTTGCATGAGAGCAGTGTCGGTGCCTTCAGGCAATGCACCACCGGTCAAGACACGAACGGCTTCGTCTCGTCGAACAACACCTGGAAAGGGCTGTCCTGCGGCCGATCTCCCAGCCGCTAATCGCAATCGGCTTTCGCCACCTGTAACAAGGCTTTGGTGGGCGAAGGCGTAGCCATCGACGGCCACATTCGTGAAGGCGGGTACATCCCGATCGGCAATCAGCGCCTCTGCGAGAAAACGACCATAGGCCTGTTCGAGAGGAACGATCTCTTGACTGACGACAGTCGAAACTCGTTCCCGTAACATGTCCAAAGCTTCCCTTGCAGGCATCCGCTTGAGGTCGTGGGCAAAGCAGTCGTCCAGAAGCGGCTTGGCGCTCGGTACATCTTTGTTCATCCACTTGACCTTTCTGCGCCGACCAGAGGTAAGACCGCGCGTAACGCTGCTCGCAAACTGCCTCTTTCCAAATAGCGGACTCCGAGTACGCCACCTGCCATTATCGAGAGAGTCGCGATGATGGACCCAAGGGCAAGCGTGGAAAGGCCGGTCATGCCCTGGCCAATCGTGCAGCCGAGAGCAAGCACACCACCCACGCCCATAAGGACTGCGCCGATGAGGTGTCGTTTCAGGTCATCAAGCCCATTGAAGCCCTCGATGCGGAGCTCGCCGGCAGTACGCGCTGCCAAGAAGCCTCCGACGAGCACGCCGCCCGTCGCTGCGATGCCGAAATTGATTGAAGCGGCTGGGTAGGTCATAAGGTAGATCAAGCCGCGTGCAATCGGACCGACAAAGGTAAATGAAGCAAGAGGCTCTGGCTCGAAGTCATCAGCGCCAAGAATACTTGTAATCAGCCATCCTATCGGGATGAGCAAACCGAGAATCAAACCTGCACTGACGTCCTTGCGTGATTCCCTGAATCGTCTGTCCTTTAAGCAAAAGGTGGCGATCGCGGCGGCACTTCCGAATGCGATGACCATCGTTGTGGAATCGGCAAGGCCGAATGTCGCTCCAATACCCTGATCGACGCTATGAATGCTGCCAAAATCATCAAGGCGAATGCGCGCAAGCGCAAACAGGCCGTTCATGGTCATATAGGCCGTCACCCCCAGCACTAGCAATACGACCATGGACTTCAGGTTGCCCGCCCCTAGGCGCACCAGATTGCGAGAGGTGCATCCGCCGGTGAGGGTCATCCCGAATCCAAACATAAGACCACCGAGAAGGGCGCCTAACCAAAGGATGTCAGATGCTCGGTAAGCGGTAGCACTAAGATTGATTAAGCCAAGACCATGCAGAGCTTGGCTGCCAAGAAGCCCGATCGCAATCGCAAGTAGCCAGGCGCGCAGACGGCGGCTGTCACCAAATAACGTCAGGTCGGCAATCGCACCCATTGTGCAAAAATGGGTTCTCTGCACCACGGCGCCGAAGACCATCCCGGCGAGAAATGCGGCAAGCGCAACAGTTGTTTTCGCGGTAAGGTCTTCCATGATGTCCAGACGGTGTTCACCTTCGCTTAAGGAAAAAGCTGCGAGACAGCATACGGCAGGGCTTCAGGAAGGCTCAATCTTTTAGCGCAGTGGCTGCCCGTAGGTCTAAGGCCGCAGCGCGTCTTTGCGTCCAGATGTATTCGAGAGCAACGCAAAAACAAATGGCGAAGATGGCCAGGCTTTGCATCCAGGTGAGGGTATCACCAAGAAAGATCACGGCGAGGAAGGCGGCAATGACCGGCTTCAAGAAGAAAAGATAGTTTGCGCGCTGAGCGTCCGGTGCGAACGAAAGCCCGGCAAGCCACAACGTCATCGCCATGGCAGTGTTCCAGATGCCGATGGTGAGAATTCCTACGATTTGCTCAGGACGCTTGTCGAACAGGGACGTTGGGTCAATCCAGACGCCCCAGGCAATGCCAACCACAGCATACAGAAAGAAAAAGCCGAGTGCGAAGGTATAGGCTGTCATTCGAACGGGGCCGTACTGTTGCACGAGGGGCTTTGCAAGTACGATGTAAATGCCTCCGATGACGGCACAGATCAACGACATCAACGTGCCAGTCAAACTAGAGCCGCCGAACTGCACATCCTCGGTCGCGCTATTGGTGAGGAGCAGGACGACGCCGATGAATGCGCCAATTCCGCTCACAATCTTGGGAGCAGTCATGGGCGTACCGTTGATCAGCCGATCGACCACAACGACAGCGATCGGAATGCCGGTAACGATCGTTGCCACTTGGACGACACTTGCGAAATCCAAGGCCCAATGAAAGATCAATTGCCCTAGCGCCATGCCGAGGCAGGACAGCAAGGTAATGCGCAGCCCGTTTTCACGGAGTGGCGTCACCAGGTCACGCGCGCCAGGCCAAAACTGAGTGACAAGTACAAGAAAAGCGCCGCCAATCAAAAACCGCCAAACGCTGAATTCAGGTCCTGGCGTTTCCGCTAGCTTAGCGACAAATTCGCTGGAAGCGTGACCGAAGACTCCGATCAGGCAAGCAAGATAGGCAATCCAACCGGGCATAATCTCGACGGTCTCCGACGAGCCACACAAGGGTAGCGTTAACGAAAAGCTTCTCTCCGTCTCTACGCTGTTTGACGGATCTGAGGCAAGGGCAGCGATCTGATGGGCGTCAAAGCAGGAGTGACCTCATTGCCGGGCCATCGCATCGTCAATCCCTGAAGACAGAGTCTCCTTTGTCTCGACGACGCTTCGTGTCCAAGATCATCGCAACGGGCTCGTAACGCCACATTAACTTTTTTCTGGCAAGACTAAGTCGTGGACACCCTAAGTGTCGGTCATTGTTACTAAAGCAGTTTGACAGTCGCTGGTCGTGACCTGACCGCTTGCCTTTGGGCCGCTGGGGGATGTCGCGAACACACGCCATGTTGGCAGCCTTAGAACTCACGCGAACTTTCAAAGGGACAACGATGGGGGCGGCATATCAATACAAGCGCGTATCGGACGATGCCTCCAATCGTTTAGAAGTCGTCGGCCAACTTGCCGCTGGCATTGCCCATGAAATCAATACGCCGGTCCAATACATTGGCGACAATCTTCGCTACGTCTCCGATCAGCTCGACATCCTGATCGAGCTTGTAAGGCGGTACCAGAGCCTTAGCGAGCTCATCCAAAGCGATGACATCCTCCGCAAGCGATACTTGGAAATCCAGGAGTTTTCCGTCGAGAATGACGTCGACTTTCTGGCCGAGGAGGTGCCCGCAGCGATTTCGCAATCCATGATGGGTGTCGAAACGATCTCTGCTATCGTGCGTTCGATGCGCTCGTTGGTACATTCTGGAACAAGAGAAAAGGTTCTTATTGACGTCAATGAGTCGATTGAAAACGCTGTTTTGATGAGCAAGGGCTCGTGGAAGCATTGTTTGGATCTGCAAACCGATCTCGCTCAACATCTTCCCAAAGTCGAGTGTTATGAAGGCGAGCTTAGCCAGGTCCTCATCAACCTGATCGTCAATGCGACTCATGCTATCGAAGAAACATCCGAGCGCGGCACGATCGAAATTCGGTCCTACATCTATAAGAACAGCGTTGGTATCCAGATCCAAGACTCTGGAACCGGCATTCCAATCGAAATCCAACATCGCATCTTCGATCCATTTTTCTCATCGAAGGATGTCGGAAGAGGGACGGGGCAGGGCCTCGCCTTCGCCCATTCGTCGATCGTCGAGCGTAATGGAGGTACACTCTTCTTCGAGACGACGGAGGGTGAAGGGACCACCTTTCACATTTACTTGCCCGTCGAGGCGCCAAGCCAGGAAACGGAGCTGCGATGATGGCCGACGTTTTCGTCATCTATATCAGTAGTCGTACGGACCCGATGGATCCCATGTTGGTGCGTGACATCGCTATTGAGGCTTCACAAACCAACCGAACGCTGGGCGTAAGCGGAATCTTAATGGCTGTAGGCAGTTCGTTTCTGCAGGTGCTCGAAGGTCAAAAGGACGTTGTAGAAACACTCCTTGATAAGATCGGCCGGGATTCCCGCCATAAGGATATCCGTGTCATTTACCAGGGGGCTCTGCCTGATCGGATCTTTGGCCAATGGAGCATGGGCTGCGTGCAAACGAACCATAACACGGCGCCGTCGGACTCATTCTTGCCGACCGTTCAGGCTCAGATCGAGGGACTGTGCGAGGAACTGACTCAGGAGAGAGGTGAGGAATTAAGAGATCTCATCACCAAGATTCCAAGAATGCTTGCTGATAACAGGGTGACGATTGAATAACGGCACGTCAGTAATGCCATCAAGAACCGGCTTGCTTCAGAAGCCCTAAGTTGAGCTAAATCCCCGGGAGCGCTCCCTCGTTCCATGGGGTGTTTCCCTTTTGGAAAAGCCCACTATCTAACCTTCGCGATAGACCCTGACATAATCAATTTCCGCCTCGGTCGGCCATACTGTGTTGGCGGTAGGGGCGCCCACCCAGTTTCCACCGACTTCTGGAGATACAAGGAAATACAAGGCCTTATCGCCGCCCATGGCCGGACGACTGCGAACCTCCTGACCATCTAGGAACCAACGCATATCTGTCTTGGTCCAAAGAAAACCTACCGTGTACCAGGCGTCCTTGCCGCGTGGCGGCGTCACCCTCGTGATCTCGTCCGTGTTGGGATCACTTAGGATCGAGTTGAAAAAGAAGTAGTCGGCGTCAGATTGATTGCTTGGGTTGGACCCTACCGCTTCCAGCATATCAATCTCGGGCGGCCAGGCGTGATCGTCAGGTATCAGCCAGAACGCCCAATGATGGCTGGCGGAGATGCTGTTGAGGCGCACCCTCATTTCCCAATAGCCGTAGGTCTGGGAATGGAGGTTTTCGCCCGAAATCATGCCTCCCAGATACGGCATCTCGAATTGTTCTAGAAGGGCTGATGGTGTCGGTCGTGCATAGAGTTTGATGGTTCCCTCATCGGTGAGCTCATGAAGGTGAATGCCGTGCTCCGAGAGGCTCAATCCACCAAGTCCCCGATAATCCGGCCCAGCCTTCAGCGCCAAATCGTTATTCCCTTCTAGATGGCGTACGTTCCAGCCAGCGAAATATGTCTCCCAAATGCGTGACGAGTTGGCCCTGTCTTGCCCATTCTTCGCTGGGTCATCTGCACCGACATGCAAGTGCAGCGCATAAGCGCTTTGCCCATCAAATTCGTCATTGAAGGCGAGTTCATAGCCCTCTGGAACATAAGGTGAGCGGTCGCCGCCACCCCAATCAGGCACGGCTTGGATCGTGCTGCCACCATCGCAGCTTCCAGCCGTTAGAAACGCTGTGGTCGCGAGAACGAAGGCGAAGCGTCGAGCTGTCATGCGAGAGGCCATCGGCAATTATCCAAATCTGGTACAAGAGATCAGTGGATCGATCGCTCCTATAACCCGCCGATCTAATCAACGCTAGCGAAACACCTTAGCCAGTCCGATCCCAGGCAATTCAGGCCGTTAACGAGTGGTCGCCAATCTGCGTTGGCATGGGGTTCCAGTCGAAATAGGCACGGACGAGTCCATGATCATTTGCGCCTTCATGTTCGAAGGATTCCCTATTCAGGTGATCGTTGTACACTTCCATTTCGCGGAAAGACCATTGTCGCTTGCGTGAATGATCATAAAACTCCTCCGAGACCAAAATGTGGTCAAGGATCTCGCGTTTGTGCTTGTAGATATGCGTGTAGTAAACGTGGCGTGAAGAGCGATATTGCTGCAGGCGTTCGACGGAATAGAGGCCCTTGTCAGAACTTGGGCCAGCACGACTTTTCTCAATGACGCGATAAGTCGGCTGGTCTGAGATGAGTTCATCGGTAACAGCAAGCGTGTCGTCATTGAGGTGGCCGAGGAGAACTGTCGGTGAGATGTCGTCGTCTTCTTCCGACTTCATCACGCCGTCAAGAAGCGCACGGAGTGCACCCGCCTCCATGACACGACGGATGTGAGAGACTGCGGATTTGCTGATCTTGGCGTACTCCTGACGAGCGACGGGGCGCGGATGCGCGAAGCTTAGCCGAGCGGGCCCCTTAGATTTAGATGCGCGACGTAGACGGAAACGGCGGGAGGCTTTGGCCGTGTACCCTCTGACTGGACGACAGCATGAAGAATGGGGCGGGAGAAATTGTTGATGGTCATGGTGATTTCTTCTTCAGCACCGTCGGTTTCGCGGAGCTTGTCAAAGCGGAAACTGTCGGGGAAGTTGGCGATCCAATCAGCGCCCGGCCGGATCTGGGACTTCCCTTTCCTGTTCTTACGGACCGCAAGCGCGACTTGCGGCCGGCCCATGCCTGGCGCGTCGCGCGCGATGAGATCGTAGTCGTTAGCGAGATTGGCTTGATTGAATACGTCGACCAAAGCTTCTCTCGCCCAAAGCTCCTGAAAGCCGATGATCTCTGCATCGAGAAGCTTGATACGTTCCGCCGTCCAGGAGACTTTGTTCTCATAGGCCTTACGACCTTCTTTGCTGTCCTCGAAGGGTGGCGTTGTCGAGTAGGTGAGGCCACCGGGAACCTGAAGATTGAAAAGATTAAAGGTTCCAAATCTGAGACGGCAATCGCATGATACTTGTGAGGCGATGCTTAGGCCGTCCTGCTAAGATCTGGGGGACGCATGAAGAGGACGGCAATGGCGCATACCACCGGTAAAAGGGCCAGTGTCAACAGGGCGATCCTGTAGCTACCCGTCATGTCATAGGCCGCGCCGAAGGGAAGAGGGCCGATGGAAGCACCAACGACCATGATTGTCGTAGCGGTGCCTTGGATTGATCCCAGGTGCTTTCGGCCAAAAAAACGCGGCCAGACATAGCCGAGCAGAGCATGGACGGCGGCATTGTTCATACCGAAAATCACCGCATAAATGATTGCTGTGGACAGATCGTGAACCAAGGTTAGAGCGATCATGGATGCCGTCATCAGGAGTACGCCAGACGCGAAGAGGGGCTTGGTTGGGAAGCGATCCAGCATCCGGCCAAAGATCGGCATGCAGCAGACCATCGTCACTGCGGAGATGGGGAAGATCCGAGCGGCGATCTGCTCACTCAATCCTTGGGTCCTGAAAATTGAGACCTGATAAAAGAAAAGTGCCGTCACCAACATTGAAAAACTTGCCAGCGAGATTGCCGTGATCCAAAAGGCCGGCGTCCGTAATGCGTCGGTGCTCGTGAGCCCTATATCTGCGGCGTTTGAGATGTTGCTGCGTGTGGCAATGTCGTCGCCATCAGGAAGTAGGCCTATGTCTTCCGGCTTATTTTGAACGAGGAAAAAGACCAACGGCAGATAGAGCACCCAGGTCATGATTCCGAGCCAAAGCCAGGCATCACGCCAGCCTACCTGGTCGATCAGCCATTGGGCCAAGGGAGGATGCAGGGCGACGCTCGCTGAGAAGCCGAGCGCCATAAGGCTTGCGGCAAAGCCCCTTTTGGCATTGAACCACTGCGCGACCAAATTGGCCGAACTCAACATCAAGGTGCCTTGGCCCAAGAACCGAAGCGCGCCGAACAGGAGGCAGAGCATAATGAGGCCTTGGACCTGCCCGAAGGCAATGGCTGCGAGGCCAAAAAGAGAGGTTGCAATGAACACGATCCGGCGCATTCCGTAGCGATCGATCATCCGCCCGACATAAGGAAGGCCAAAGGCGGCCGCGAGGGTTGCAAGGGCGTAGGCAAGCGAGATCTCAGTTTGATCAAGGCCGAGGTCGTTCGAAAGCGGCAGAATGAAGACGCTGAAGATATGGGACTGGCCTGGGCCGCTCGCGAAGTAGCCAGCCATTGCAACGACGACCATGACCCAGCCGTAAAAGAAGCGCTGGTTGACGCCAAGCGCTAAGCTTTTGCGGAATTGTCCCGACACATGATTTCCTTTTGACAGAGAGACATGAAAATTGACGAGCAGATAGGCACGATGCTTCCTTCGATTTCGTGTATCCCTCCTCGCCGCCATCTGCTAGCTCCAGGCGGGGCGACAATCGAGGCGTGAGGAGCGACACTGATGCTGCCATCAAGTGACGACAAGGACGTATTGGGCTGGTTGGATCAACAGCAACAGCCGATGCTCGAACTCCTGGAACAGATCGTCAATATTGATTCCAACTCTTACGATTTTGAGGGTGTGGATGCGGTTGGCGATGCGATTAAAGCACATCTTGAAACGCGCGGCATCGAAACGGAGATCATTCCAAGACCGAATGCTGGCTACTGCCTCATCGCCAAAGTCAGAACCGCTGAAACAGAGGAGAATACGAAGCCGATTTTGCTGATGGGACATCGGGATACGGTGTTCCCAAAAGGTGAAGCAGCAAGGCGACCGTTTCGAGTCGAAGCCGGCAAAGCCTATGGTCCGGGTATTGCCGATATGAAGAGTGGCCTCGTTATGAATTGCTTTGTAGCAGAGGCGTTTCATCGGTCTGGCGCCAATGCACATCCCATCAATGTGCTTTTTACCTCAGATGAAGAGATAGGCTCGCCTAGCTCGAGACCCGTCATCGAAGCCATGGCACGCAGTGCGGCTTATGTCTTCAATAGCGAGCCCGGCCGTCCCAGTGGCAATATTGTGCGCGGGCGCAAAGGTGCTTGGTTTTCGACGATCAAGGTTGAGGGTATTGCCGCCCATTCCGGCGCTGCCCATCAACATGGTGCCAGCGCGATCCGAGCGCTTTGCCGGAAAGTTGAAGCCTTAGAACAACTCACTGACTATGAGACCGGCATCACGGCGAATGTTGGGCTCATCCGTGGGGGGCAGTCTATGAATACCGTCCCACCTTCCGCCGAATGCTCGATCGATATCCGTTACAAGTCCGCGGCTGATCTCGCAGCTATTGAGACCGCGGTGAGCGAGATTGTCGAACGTATCGACGTTGATCGCACGACGGCCCAATTCGATCCACCGACCGTGTTTTTGCCCTTTGAACTCACCCCCGGCAACCAGTTGCTGTTTCAACAATATCAAGAGGCCTCAGCCAACCTAGGCATCACGGTCGATGGTGATTACAGCGGCGGCGCCGCTGATAGTGGCTTCACTTCGGCGCTTGGCATCCCCACACTTTGTGCTGTTGGACCGGTCGGCGAACGAGGTCATCAACCGGACGAAGCCATCGATATCGAGAGCTTGGTGCCGCGCGCCAAAGCCGTAACGGCTACCATTCTCGGCTTAGGGAATGATTGAACCGGTCCGGACCAGAGCCTAACTACTAATCCGAACCTGTGGTCAAACCGTTACAACGAGATCAATCGGGTAAGACGTGCCGCCGCTGAGCCAGGAGAGAGAATAGATGGCCCTTTTGCCACCCGACCACCCGCCTGTGCTGCCTGAGAAGGTCGGCGTGCTCTTAATCGCGCTTGGCACTCCCGATAGCCCTAACTATTGGGACATGCGCCGATATCTCAAGGAATTCCTGAGCGATCAGCGTGTCATCGAGGTTAACCCGGTCTTTTGGCAGATCCTGTTGAATGTCGTCATTCTCACCAAGCGCCCGTTTTCTTCTGGCGAGGCCTATCGCAGCATCTGGGATGAAGAGCGTGATGAGAGCCCCTTGCGCACGATCACCCGTGAACAATCGGAAAAGCTCGGCAAAACGTTAAACGAACGCTTTGGCGATGGCGTCATCGTTGACTACGGTATGCGTTATGGCAATCCTTCAACGGCCTCCAAGATCAAGGCTCTTCAGGATCAGGGATGCCAGCGTATCGTAATCTTCCCGCTTTACCCGCAATACGCTGCTGCCACCACAGGTACAGCTTGTGACCAGGCATTTCGGGCTCTGATGAAGATCCGCTGGCAACCTGCCGTGCGCACCGTGCCAGCCTACTACGAACATCCCGGCTACATCGAAGCTCTCGCAAATTCGGTTCGTCGCCATCTTGCTTCGCTTGACTGGCAGCCGGATGTCTTGGTGAGCTCATTTCACGGTGTCCCCAAACGATATCTTCTCGCAGGTGACCCCTACCACTGCCAATGCCAAAAGACTGCGCGCTTGCTGCGCGAAAGCTTGGGCTGGTCCGAAGAACAGCTGCAAATTGCCTTTCAATCCCTTTTCGGCAAGGAAGAATGGCTTCGTCCCTATACCGTCGAGCACGTCGCCGATTTAGCGAAGAAGGGCCACAAGAACATCGCCATCATAGCGCCGGGCTTCTCTGCTGACTGTGTTGAGACCCTTGAGGAAATCCAGGAGGAGATTCGCGAAGCCTTCGAAGAAGCCGGCGGTGAAAAATTCGCTTACATTCCGTGCCTCAACGCCGAGCAGGAGCACATCGATTTGCTCGCCGACATCACGACGCGCGAACTATCCGGCTGGGTTGAAGCGATTGACGGCTTAAACGCGACGGCGCAGCCTGGCCCGACCCTTGCAGCGGTGTCAGGGGGGCGGGCATAGGACAACACCTTGAGGTGACGTGCTACAGCTTACTATGGATGCGGATTGATCGAGGCAGGCGGAGCGCGCTGCAAGCGTTCCAATGAAGAGGGTGGGCGACCATCCCGAGCTGGCCAAATCGTTCTCTTTCCCAGAAACTGGACCGTCTTCTTGACGCAGTGTTAGCGCCTCTCGGGCGATCAGGGAAAGATTGCGCCGCTTAAGCAAGGTCGGGACATTGCATATGACGGGATTTGACGACCTCGGCGTGCGACACTTAGAGCGTCAATACGAAACAACCGATAGGGCCTCAGTTCGATGATCAAGGCCGATGAGGACTCGGAGATGGACGGCCCCAAGGGGCCCGATCTTGGCTTTACCCAGGATGACCTGCTCAAACTCGCTACTTGGCAGATGCCTTTTGGTCGGTTTAACGGACGTGTCCTCATTGAACTCCCAGAAGAGTATTTGTTCTGGTTTGTCGACAATGGCTTTCCTGACGGCAAGCTCGGCTTTCTTATGAAACTGGCCCTGGAGTTAAAAGCCAACGGTGCCGACGGTGTCGTGCGTGAGATGGCTCAAGCCATGGCCCGCAATCAACCGTGACCGGACGCTTTTGCAAGCTTGTGCCGTCGCAGCCAGTGCGGATAACGTGTCCTTTCGCTGATGGTAGGCACCTAGGGGCCTGACCACACCAGCGAAATCAAGGTTTGACGGCTCCAGCGTCGCACATCACCCGTTACTCGGCACAGTGTTGATGGCACCAATTTGACCAAAAAAGGCGTTCAGGGATCAAGAGAGGAGCTAGCGCAACTTTCTTAGAACCTCCCGTGCGAGCGCTTCGACCTCCTTGCTGGCCATGCTGCTTCGCGCGGTCTCGATGACCCCTTTCCCTTCATTGATTGACGCTGCAAATGCTTGCCGATTTCCAAGGCGTGCGCGGGCGGCGGGCCACTTTTTTCGTTTAATCTCCGTGGCAACGGCGTTTGCCGTTAGACTCCGCGGCGGAACACGGTTCAATACCAGGAGGGCTTTGGTGTTTTCCGCCTCAGCCAGCGCTAACGTTGCCGTCGTTGCCCAAAGGTCAAGCATCGTTGGTTGGATGGGCAAGAGCACCAAATCGGCAGCGCGCACCGCTGCTTTCGCGTCGGTTTCGGCATGCGGCGGACTGTCGACCACCACGATATCAGCGTCGCTTGATGTTTTAGAAAGCCGATTGCCCAGGCGCCATCCTGAAAGCGTGTCGACCCCTGGACCTTCCTCTTTGCCGACGGAGCTGTCACGAAGATGCCGCCAAGCCGTGAGGCTGCCCTGAGGGTCGACATCGATCATTGCGATCTGCTTTCCCATTTGCTGCCAGGCGACGGCAAGCTGAATGGCGAGCGTGGTTTTGCCAGCACCACCTTTTTGTTGCGCAATCACAATCACCTTGCCTGCCATTTCATGTCCCTCTGTTGGCATATGCAATCAACGATAGAAAAACCAATTTTGCTCAAAATACCACCGGCATCTTTGTCACTGTTGCATGACGCGTTGTGATAGATGACGCAGGCCCTATCACACACTATGTTAAGTCTGCTGATCTCATTCATGTGGAGAGGCCACATATGCTCACCACCAATAGCGACGATGTGCTGATGCAGCTCGCAAACTGGCAAACCAATGGCCACAAGGTTGCAGTGGCGACGGTCGTCAGCACCTGGGGTTCATCGCCGCGTCCTGTCGGTAGCCAACTCGGCGTCAATGACCAAGGCGAGATGGTGGGATCTGTTTCCGGTGGCTGTATTGAGGGTGCGGTCGTAAGAGAAGCACTCGAGGTCATGGACGGTGCACCGCCCAAGCTGCTTGATTTCGGGGTTTCTAACGAACAAGCCTGGGAAGTCGGGCTTGCTTGCGGCGGTAAACTCGAGGTTTATATCGAAGCCGTCACCTGAGCAGCAATCAGCATACTTGAAGCATTCGCAATGCTTTAGGCCACGCTTTATCATGGATAGAGTTCTTATTTTACCGACAATTTGCGTGGTTTCGTTACAACAATTCGATGAAGAGTGATTCAACCATAAGAAAATATGTAGCGAAAATAATAACAATCTATAGGCTAAACATCATTGGAAACCTGAATAGGAGCTTGTTCGATGTTGGCCGTAAGTACCTCAATGATTGGTGCCGCTATTCTTGGTGTCGTTGCGTTGTTGGCTTCTATTCGTACGCCGAGACGTAAACAAACGGCATCACAGCGATTGTTTCATGATTTGCTCAAGATGGTGACTGCCGGAGGATTGGCCGTGGGGTTGGTTCTCGTCGCGGTGAGTGTCACTAAGATCGCTCATTTTGGCTCGGACTCAGCCGAACTCGCCGTGCTGCTGGGCGTGCCAGTCATGGCAATTATGATTTTCCGGCTGCTACAATCGTGGTTCCATGTCGAAGCTGCTAGTCACCGGCTACAAGCTAGAATTGACGCAGCATAGGCGGTTAGGAACAACTTGAAGTAGAGAATTTTGCTCTCAGGAAGGAATAATACGACGGGGCTGCTGTATATGTGTTAGAAGGGCGCTTGGCCGATTGGCTTTGATCCAGAGCAATGGTCAAACATTGCGGATCGCACGTGTGTTCCACCTCATGGCGCCTAAGGAGTAGAGTTAGCCCATGATCGACAGCATGTTTCTTGGTATCTTCGCCGGTATGCTCAGCTGCTTTATTGCACTGCTGCTGAACTACACATTGGCTCATGATCAAGACCAAGTCGATCTGGACCGATCTATCTCTTTGGCCAAAACGTCCCTCTATTTGCTGACGACGATGCTTATTTGCCTCGGCGCGGCCATGGATTACGCCATCGGCAGCCTCGCTATTTCCGTGTATACGATGTTCGGCCTCTTTGCGTTCGTCGTTGCTGACGAATTGGTGAACAGCAGTCTCTTTTCAGGCCTTGCTGGCGAGACCGAGTAGACCAAACGTCCGAGTTCGATGGGTGGCAAGGCATCAAGACTCAGAACTGTTTGCGGGACCATGTTAACGCGGCCGTCCTATTGAATGTTCTAGGCGCCATACAGCGTCACTTTCAGAGGGGGAGCTTATGACGTCGTTCGCCCTGCGTCGACGTCGATGCCCGCGATGGCAAATCTGAATCACACGACACGTTCAACACCCTGATCTCTAAGCCGTTTCCGATTGGTCACGAGCTTTGTTGGCACGGCTATGGCGCCGCTGTGATGGCTCCAGCGAGTTCTTGGATGACGTTCCAAGCCAGCTCGATGTCCCGATCTGCAGTGTAGAGTTGTCCAACTGAGAATCGGATGACGTAATCGTTTTGATAGCGTGTTTGCGTAAGATAAATGCGACCATCATCATTGATTGCCTGGACAAGTTTCGCATTAAGCTCATCCAAATCACTTTCGCCTTTTGGCGCATAGCGAAAGGTGAAGAGTGACAGCGATGGTCTCGTGGTCAGCTCAAAGTGAGGATGAGCATCGATCCAGCTCGCTAGACTTTCGGCCATGGAAATGTGGTTTCGGATGATTTGGCGAAGAGCGCTTACGCCGTAGCTTCGGATAACAAACCAAAGCTTGAGCGCGCGAAAGCGGCGTCCAAGTGGGATGGACCACTCACTGTAGTTGTAGCCAGCCGCTCCTTGGGTCTTGAGGTAGTCTGGTTGAATGCCCAGCGTTTGAACGAGCGCCTTCGGGTCTTTCACGAAATGGGCGGTGCAATCGAAGTTCGTCAGCAGCCACTTATGCGGGTTGAAGACAAAGCTGTCAGCCAGGTCAACACCATCGATCAAATGGCGATATTCTTCACAGATCAATGCGCTTCCTGCCCAGGCGGCATCGATGTGGAAGTAAAGCCCTTGACGCTGTGCGACCTCGCCGATGGTGCGGAGATCGTCCATGGCACCGATGCTGGTGCTGCCAACAGTCGCGATGACTGCTGCTGGATAGGTTCCATTGGCACGATCGGCTTCAATTGCGTGCTCTAAGGCGGCAGCATTCATTCCGTTATCTGGGTAAGTCTCGATCTTAACCAAATTCTTCTGGCCGATGCCGGCAATCCAAATGGCTTTGTCAATTGAGGAGTGGGCTTGCGCCGAACAGTAGACCCGGACGGCTGGATGGTCGGCAAGGCCGTCATTATTACCCCGAAAGGAGAGAGCTTGCTCGCGAGCCGTCAGGATTGCCGCGAGCGTAGCGGATGAGGCACTGTCCTGAATGACGGCCTGAAAGTCGTCAGGCAATCCGATCATCTGACGAAGCCACGCGAGTACATGTGTCTCAAGCTCGGTTGCGGCAGGCGATGTCTGCCAAAGCATGCACTGAGCAGCCATGGTCGCAGTTAAGTACTCGGCAATGACCGAAGGCGGACTTGAATTTGCGGGGAAATAGGCAAAAAATCGAGGATGTTGCCAGTGGGTCATGCCGGGCATCAAGAGTCGATCGACATCCTGAATTATCTGCTCCATGTCGTCGCCGAATTCGGGCGGCGTCGCAGGTAGTTTGGCAGCGATTTCGCCCGGCTTTGTTTGCGCCCGTACGGGTTTCTCATGGACATGCTCAAGATAATCCGCCGACCAGTCCGCGGCGCGATGTGCCCAGTTGCGAAATGTTTTCCGATCCAATGCGCGCTGCTCCCATCTCTTGCTTCAAGGCCGTATGTCGTTGAAGCGCTATGGATTTTTGACATTTTCCGATCGATAATGCCATGAATTCATTCGTGATCACTTTAGAACCGGCCTATCGTCAGCGCTATTGGGGGGAGGGCGTGGTCGACGCCGAAAGGAAGCGTTATGCCGCGACCGACCGATCGAATTGCCAGGCATGCCACTGGCAGCCGACCAAGTGACTATGACACGCTCAAAG
This sequence comes from Geminicoccaceae bacterium, assembly GCA_028285265.1. Classification (GTDB taxonomy): domain Bacteria; phylum Pseudomonadota; class Alphaproteobacteria; order Geminicoccales; family Geminicoccaceae; genus JANQPX01. The sequence continues at coordinate 16,692 of JANQPX010000072.1, read as the reverse complement.
AGGCGATTTCCGAGCGTTACGAAACATTGAGTAAACGACTACAGCAGGTTGCAGAATATGCCCTTGCCCATCCAGATGATATGGCGCTGGAAACGATTGCCGTCATCGCCGAGAGAGCAAAGGTACCGCCATCAAGCCTGATTCGCTTTGCCAAAGCCCTTGGATTTGATGGTTTCACACGCATGCAGCGCTTGTTCCGGGATCGGCTGGTGTCTCGAACGCCGACCTATGACGATCGCATCAAGCGATTGTCCGAAGAGCAGCGGTCGGGAGGTCAACCTCTACCCTCCATGATGCTGGACGACGTCGCGGCAGCGGGTATCGAGGGGCTGGACCGACTAAGGCAGGAAATGCCACTTGAGCGCCTCAACGCCGCCATTGCCATCCTCGGCAAAGCCAGGTTGGTCTACGTCATTGCGCAGCGACGTGCTTTTCCGGTAGCCAGCTACATGGCCTATCTCTTGAACGAGCTGGGCCGCCCCGCCTGCCTACTCGACGGTGTTGGAGGCATGCTGGATCAGCAAAAGCGCGCCATTCTTCCTGATGACGCGGTCGTTGCGATTAGCTTTCAACCCTATGCGGCTGATGTCGCTGGGATCGCCGAACGATGTCTAGATGACGGAACACCATTGATTGGTATCACCGATGGGCCCTTGAGCCCGATTGCCCGATCTGCCGATGTCAGTTTTGAGGTGATCGAGAGCGAGGCTCATGGCTTCAGACCACTCAGCGCGGCAATGTGTCTGGCTCTCGCCCTTTCCGTTTCACTCGGTCACCATCTTGCCGCCGACGCCCGATAAAGACCAATCCATGGTCAATTCTTGTAAAATTTTTTAGAAGCTGCGCGAGTCCCTGATTGCGCGCCGAGGGCGACCTGATATGGTTCCGCGCTCGCTGGCGCGGTCACTGCGCTGCCCCTTCGGCATGACGGTCAAAGAGGAACAACGACAAGAAGCATGGCCGGGTTTGATAACAGGTTAGGTTTTTCCTTCGGCGACATCGTCGTCGCGTCCTATGCGATCCCCGATCAGAAAGAACCCGAGGCTCGCCCCGGCGTGATCGTAAGCTCAAGCACGTATAATCAGCAGCGAAGCAATGTCTTGATTATGGCTGTCACGATTCAGAACCGTCCGGATGCAAGTTCAGGCGAATTGCCGTTACAAGCTGCCGAAGCCGCTGGTCTTGAACGAGGAGCGGTTTTTACCCCGGTTCTTGCCACGGTGGAGCAGCAACGGGTGAGATTAATTTTAGGCCAGCTAGCCTTTGCCGACCGTCAAAGTCTCCGCCACCTTCTCGACCTCATCCTCGGTCGATAGATCTGCCTTAGTTTCTCCATATCGCAACGTCTCTCGGCTCGATCTCGTCGCCACCCAAAAGAAAGTTGGCCCCATCCGGTGCGGGGGTTTTCAACGCTTCGGGCCCGCTATTGAAAGCAAAGTTCAGGTCGCCCAATCGGCGAAGTCGAAGCGAATCGGCCAGACGCATCGTCTCAATATCGAGCTCTTCGAATATCGACTCGAGGTAGTCGAGCAAAAAGGTCTCGTCGGGCCAAAAGGCTAGATAATGCCAGTGACCGGTATGGAAGACTGCGCCACTGCCGTCGTCAAAATGCCCTTCAGGTTCGAGGTCGGATTCGATGTGTTCATACCAGATTGCAAGGCGATATCGTTTGTTGCGCCACACGACACTGCGATCGACGCTGGGCGGCAGACTCCCGACTTGAATGACCTTGAGTGGAAGCCAGGTCTGAAGGCTGCCCGGCGCTAATTCAGGCGGAGTTTGCATCTCGCGCGTTTTACTGCCGCTCCGTGGACCGACAACAACCTTTCCCTTGTAACCTGCCAAGGCGTCGATCAGTGCCTTCGGCAGCAGGGGCAGGCTGGGAACGATGACTAAAGCGTAACCAGTGAGGTCGGCGCCAGGGCGCAGTACATCGACATTCAAGCCCAGGCGCCGACAAGCACTGTAGAACGCAAAGTTCAGTGCTTTCAGATCGAAATTCATGCCCTGAGGTTGAATCCCGTAAATCCAATGAGACGCGTCGTCGGCGATGATGGCGACGTTCGCCGGTGCCGACGTCTTGGCGCCGAGGTCAAGCTTACGGAGATCGTGTTGAAGGCGTTTGATCTCATCAACGACGGGAGCCGGCACGCCATCAGGCCGAAGGAGACCAGCGTGCATCTGCTCCTGACCAAACGGCGCTTGACGCCAACGGAAATAGCTCACGACCTCTGCGCCGTGAGCAAGGGCTTCAAGCGTCCATAGCCGGACCATACCGGGAGCAGGTATCGGATTGTGGTCAGCCCAATTGACGGGCCCAGGCTGTTGCTCCATCACCCAGAACCGGCCACCTTCCGACGTGCCGCGATAGAGATCATGATGCCATGCGGCGATGTCAGGGTGTCCTGACGTCGCCAATCGCGCTCTCGTCGCTTCATCAAGGCCCATGCGCTGGTCAGTGAAGCCCAGCGGGTAGCTGTCCCAGGTGATCACGTCCAAATCGGCCGCAAGGGCACGGTGATCGAAGTCATGGAACAGACCCATAGCGTTATGGCTAATAAAACGCTCAGGTGAATGTTGGCGAATGATCTCAGCTTGCATCCGGTTGTAGCTGATCACCTGATCGGACGAAAAACGCCAAAAGTCCATGCGATGAGCGGGATGGGCTTCGGTGACGGTCTGATGCGGAAGACCGATCTGGGCAAAGTCCTGATAGTCCTGCGCCCAAAAGACTGTACCCCAGCTTTTATTCAGCCGATCGATCGTGCCGTAGCGCCGCTCGAGCCAGCTTTGGAACGCCGAGCGGCAGTGAGGTGCAAACGATAGGACCGTGTCGTGGCAGCCATATTCATTGTCAAGCTGCCAACCAACAATTGCGGGATGATCACCGTAACGTTTGGCCATGATGAGACAAATGCGAGCCGTCTCTTCGCGCCATGCTGGGCTTGTAAAGCAATAATGGCGACGTGAGCCGAAGCGACGCGGTTGGCCGTTTTGGTCCCAAGCGAGAATATCGGGGCGCTGATCGATTAACCATTTTGGTGGAGTCGCTGTCGGCGTGCCGAGAATGACTTGAAGACCCGCCATGTTCAGCGTGTCGAGTGCATGGTCAAGCCACGTCCAGTCGAAGCGGTCTCGTGCAGGCTCGAGGCGACTCCAAGCAAATTCGCCGATTCGCACAAAGCGAATTCCGAGATCCGCCATCATTGAAGCGTCGGTCGACCACCGCTCTTCAGGCCAGTGTTCGGGATAATAGCAAACGCCAAGCAAACTAGAACTCTCCGCCGTTGTATCGCTTGCAAACTTTCTCAGAACCTATCTCGCACCCGACAGGTACGAAACCATGCCGACAATTGTCCGTCGGTCCAAGACTTTTCTATCCCACATTGGGCATCGAGCGACAGGGCTCGCGATGTTAGGTCTGCTTCAATAGAGTAGGCCGGCACCGATCAGCGATGGTTGCCGATTGATCTTGACAGAGCATGTGTTACTTCAACGTACAAGAACGGGCTCTTAAACCCGTCACCTGATAATTTGATCAGCGGAATGGACGATCATGAAACGCTTCAAACCGATTGCTTCAGCTTTCACAGCCTTGGCGATATTGGCGGCGTGTGACACGGCGCCGATCACCGGTCGAAGCCAGCTTATCCTTGTGGGCGATCAGCAAGTGCAGGCGCTTGGTCTTCAGGCTTACAATCAGATGAAGCAGGAGATGCCGCGCTCCAATGACAGGGCGCTTGACCGACGTGTGCAGGAGGTTGGTAAGCGCATAGCCGCGATTAGCCCCCAGCCCGATTGGGATTGGGAGTTTACCCTTTTTGACAACGACAGTCCTAATGCCTTTGCGTTGCCGGGGGGTAAGGTCGGTGTCAATACCGGCCTTTTCAAAGTGGCGAAGAACGACGATCAGCTTGCTGCGGTCATGGGCCATGAAGTTGCCCATGCGATCGCCCGGCACGGCAATGAACGCATGTCCCAGGGGATTTTGGCTCAAGGTGGTGTGGCGGCAGCTGGCATCGCAACGGGTGGTGACCAGCTGACTACCATCGGCGCTGTCTTGGCTTCCCAATATCTGTTCACGCTACCGAACAGTCGTGTCCAGGAGTCTGAGGCCGATCATATCGGCCTCCTTTATATGGCCGAAGCCGGGTACGATCCTCGTTCGGCAGTCGATCTATGGCGCAACATGGAAGCGGCCGGCGCTGGCCGCCAATTGGAGTTTCTCTCGACCCATCCCTCGCCCGGTAATCGAATCGCACGGCTTCAAGAACTGATGCCGGAAGCGCTGGCAGTCTATCAGCCTCGCTAGATCGATGCCGCGTCGTCAGTCCTCGTGCAAATGTTCGCTATAGAAACGGGCGCGGCTGATATAGGCGTCGACGCCTTGCTGCATACGCTCAACATTTTCGGGCGTGACTTCGCGGATCACCTTTGCCGGCGCTCCCACAGCAAGCGAATTGTCCGGAATCTCCATACCCTCGGTGACCAACGCTTTGGCGCCAATCAGGCAGTTGTTCCCGACTTTGGCGCCGTTCAGGACCACGGCATTAATGCCGATCAACGTGCCATCCCCTATGGAACACCCATGAATCATCGCCATATGGCCGACAGTGACGCGCTTGCCGATCTGGACGGGAAAACCAGGATCCGTGTGGATCAACGTTCCGTCTTGAATGTTCGTGCCTTCTCCGATGGTGATGGGTTCATTGTCGCCACGTAGGACGGCATGCCACCAGACACTGGTTTTTTGAGCGAGTTTGACCTTACCTATGACCACCGCCGTAGGGGCGATCCAGAAGTCGTCGCCGTCGGTTTCGACTCGGTCGTTGCCCAAGGCATAGCGCATGATTGTTTTCCTCAGTCTCGGAATGTGACTCAATGAGCATAGCAGAGCTCGCTCCTATCTTCTCCGGACCGGACAAATGGCCGCGTGTCTATGGCTTAGTCCGTTCGCTTGCCATCTACTATGGCGGCCGTTCTCGATCTCAAAAGCTCAAGAGGCTCTACGGATCGTTTATTCAACCCGGTGATTTGGCGTTCGATATCGGCGCACATGTCGGTGATCGAACGCGCGCCTGGACGGCTCTTGGCGCGCAGGTTGTCGCTGTCGAGCCACAAGCCGACCTGGCCGCCTGGCTCCGCTGGCTGTTTAAGCGACGGGACGATGTGAAGGTTGTTGAGACGGCGATCGGTGCAGAAGTGGGATCAGCCTTACTCCAGGCCGATCCAACGAATCCGACCGTGAGTACGCTTTCCGGAGACTGGATTGCTCAAGTTGTAGAAGGGGGCGGGTTCGACAGCGTCACCTGGCGGGCGTCGAGCGAGGTCGAGGTCACAACACTTGATCAGCTGATCAAGACATTTGGTGAACCAGCCTTCTGCAAGATCGATGTTGAGGGTTTTGAAGCGGAGGTCCTAAAAGGCCTCTCGCATCCGATCAAATCACTTTCTATTGAATTCTTGCCGGCTGTGATCGATGTGGCTATCGAAGCGGTCGATCTTCTCGAGGTGCTTGGCCGATATCGATACAACGTCTCCTTTGGAGAGAGCATGTCATTGGAATTTAGTCATTGGCAGACCGCTGAAGGCATACAGGACTGGCTCTCGAATCAGCGAGGAGGCCTCAGCTCCGGCGATGTCTACGCACGCATCGAAAGTTGACCTAGGAGGGGAGGTTCCCCGGCCGTCCCGATTGGGAAGCGATGCACAGCGACTATCAGACAAGCTCCGCTATGCCATCAAGCCCCTCTTCCTTCTCGCGGCGTTTTGTTGCCTCTCCATCTTTTGGAACCTGCCGGTCGACTTTGACGATGTGAATCCCGGAGCAGCTCCAGGCCGCTGGCCAGCGCTTTTTTTGCCCATCGTTTCCTCAATCGCTGTCAATGCGAGCGTTCTCGACGGGATCGCCTTCGAGATCCTAATTGTAACCTGGGCCATTGCTATTTTCCCGTTTCTTCGCCGTGGTCCACTGGCATTCTTGTTTGGTCACATCGTCGCCTTGATCACCTTGCTTCTTACGGTGCTTTGCTTGACGGATCTTGGCCTTCGTATGGTGCTTGGCCGTCCCTTTGTCCTGTTCCAGGATCTTGGCATCTATACCCATGTCATGGACCTACAAAACGGTTCCTTCAAAGGACCAACAGGCTGGTTTTTGATGATACTGCAGCTCTTATTGGCCTTTGCGATTTACAGCCTAGCTCTTGGGGCGATACGGACGATCCAGCAAGTGACCACAGGAAGACGGCACGGTGCGGTCGTTCGGATCGTCGCCGGCCTGCTGATCCTCGGCTACGTCGGTGGTAAACTGCTACCAGCGAGTGTTGTGGCTTCCAGCCTTGATCGTTTGATCCATGCAAGGGCCAGTACGACGGTATGGAGTCAAGTCGAACGGAGCCTACAGCTGGAGGCAGCGCTCGACCGCTTCAAAACAACGGCTGAAATTGATCGGTTTGCTGATCATCCGCGTCATCAATTGCTGGCCGAACTCAGTGACATTGATGTTCTGTTGGTGTTCGTTGAATCCTATGGCCGAAGTGTGCTCGACCAGGATTGGTTTCGGCGCTTTAGTCGGCCATCGCTTGATGCCTTTGAGACCAAGCTGGCAACGGCGGGGCTCGTCAGCGCTTCCTCTTACCTGACCTCGCCGATCATGGGGGGGCAATCCTGGCTCGCTCACGGCACCTTGAGTAGCGGGCTTTGGTTGCCGCATCAGCGCTACCATGATGCTTTTTCTGCAGCTGATCGCCTGACCTTGACCCGAGCCTTCCGTGAACGCGGTCACCGTACCGTTGCGATCAAGCCGGCGATCACGAAGCCCTGGCCAGCGGGTTCACATTTTGGCTTTGAGCGGATTTATGCCGCTGCTGACATGGGTTATGGTGGTCGGCCCTACAATTGGGCGACAATGCCGGATCAATACACGATGGCGGCTTTCGAACGTTTCGAACGTTCATATAGAGAGGACAGTCGTCCCGTTTTCGCCGAGTTCGCGCTGATCAGTAGCCACGCACCTTGGACCCATATCCCTCCGGTCGTTCAGGATTGGGATTTGATCGGCGATGGCAGGGTCTTCTCAGCTTGGGCCGACGCTGGTGACTCGCTGTATGCGGTCTGGACCGAGCCCCACCGTTTGCGTGAGCAATACGGTAAATCGATTCGCTATGTGCTCGATATGCTAGCTTCCTACGCTACAAAGCACGTCAACGACAAAACGCTCATGATCATAATCGGTGACCATCAGCCTGTCCCTTTGGTGATCGGGAAGGGGGTGACACAAGACGTCCCAATTCATATCGTCACTGGAAATCCGGAGCTTTTGCAGCCATTCCTAAAATGGGGGTTGGTGCATGGCATGCATCCTGAAGAGACTGACGGCGTCAGGCGCATGGATGCCTTTAGGGACTGGTTTTTAGAAGCGTTCAGTCGTCGTTGAACCGGCACGACTGGTCTCGGCGAAGAACCGACAATTGGGCCACATCCGTTCACAGGAGATGACGGCTATGGGTAGGTTCGGTCGACGTTTTCTGAAGCACTGTCTTCAGGCCTTGATAGCGGGTATCACGATCGTTGCAGGGGTGAGCACAGGCCTAGCGCAGTGTCTCCCGATGGTGCAAGCTGATCCAAGGATTATTCCCGTCGCTCTGCCAAAAGAGGGCGATGTGCGGATCAGCTATCTCGGCCATTCCAGCTTTTTGATCGAGAGTTCAGGAGGCGCTACGGCCGTGACCGATTATAACGGTGTGCATCGGGCGCCCTTTGCTCCTGACATTGTGACGATGAACAATGCGCATAGCACCCATTACTCAGAAACGATCGAGCCTGGTGTCACCCACGTTCTCAAGGGTTGGGGTGAGTCTGGCACCATTGCCGAGCATGATCTTGATTTTAAAGATATTCGGGTCCGCAACATTCCAACAAATGTCCGAGACTATGGAGGTACAAGGTATAACTCCAATTCGATCTTTGTGTTCGAGCTTGCAGACTTATGCATTGCCCATCTCGGGCATCTTCATCACACATTGACTGATCAGCATCTTCAGGAACTCGGTTTGATTGACGTGCTCCTCGCCCCCATCGACGGTGTGTATACGATGGCGCAGGAACTGATGGTCGAGGTCATCAATCAAATCTCACCATCGGTCGTTATACCCATGCATTACTTCTCTCGGCGAGGCGTTGAACGCTTTGCCGGTTTGATGCAGGGACGCTATGAGGTCGCCTTTGCCACGACGCCCACTTTGGTCATCTCAAGGCTCCGACTGCCCTATAGAAAAATTGTCGTGCTCGAAGGAGGTAGCCAGCCTTTCTTTGGTGACGATGAATAGGAGCGCTGTCGAACATCGTCCATGGCCAGGAACTCATTGTGGATAGAGCGGTGTGCGAGATCATCGGATGGCTTCTGTTCATTGCTTCGGCCATCGGCTTTACGTTGTCGGCTTGGAAAAGTGGAGACGTTGCGGCGTTGACCGGTTCTCTTTTTGTTCTTGGTCGTCTGTTTTGTTTTTCTTCTGCCTTTGCTTAGAGCGCGGCGACGATCCTGAGTTCGTGCGTGAAGCAAATCGCACGTGACTTGGCGCACTTAGGGCACGGTTGAAAGTGCGATGCGCAGACCATTCAAATGGCCGGAGCCGCGACAGAAATTGTCCTCTTCCGGTCGAACCCATATCTCGTTTGGCCATCTGGCCAGGCGCCCATCAAGGTCGATCTCGCCTCTATTCTGCTTTCCCGCTGAATAGCGGATCAGCAAACCTGCCTTACTGAGATTTGACGGAACTCCTGCGGGTTGTCAGCCAAGCATCAGAGCTCGCTTGACGGCAGTACGACTCATCTGGCGATATAAAATTATGCCTCTTTTCACAGGCCTTCGTCACATCCCGAAAACGCTCGGGCAACCCAATTACGGTATCTATGTCGCTGGCAACAGTCTTTCACTGGTCGGGTCATGGATGCAAAGGGTGGCTGTCGGCTGGCTTGCCTGGGAACTCAGCCATTCCGGTACCGTTTTGGGAATAGTTGCCTTTGCCGACCTCGCAACCACATTGATGACTGGACCGTTCGGCGGAGTATTGGCTGATCGCCTTGATCGCCGATTGCTGCTAACCATCGGCCAAAGCTTGAATATGGTGCTTTCGTTCGCCTTGGCCTTGCTGACGGCGGGCGGGCTCATCACCGTTCCACTCTTGATTCTGATTATCGGCCTTAATGGAGCGATTATCGGAATCAATCAGCCTGCAAGGCTGGCGCTGGTTCCCGCGCTTGTGCCACGAGATCATCTTCCAACAGCTGTCGCCATCAATAGCTTGGTTTTCAATCTTGCTCGTTTCATTGGGCCGGCCATTGCTGGCGTGGTGATCTTGAATATCGGGACGGCCTTCGTCTTCTTTTTGAATGCTTTCAGCTTTATCAGCTTTCTCTTTGCGCTTAGCCGATTGGATCTTCCGGCGATTGATCATCGCGCTTCTGGCCAGAAGCCTGCGCCGATGATCCAGGCGATCGCTGAGGGCCTGCGTTATGTCGTAAGGCATAAGGGCATTGGACCGCTATTGGCGCTCCATGCAACGATGGCCGTAACGGCGAGACCCTATGTCGAACTCTTGCCGGGTTTTGCAGGCGCTGTGTTCGAACGGGGAGCAGGCGGGCTTGCGACGCTCAGCTCTGCAGTTGGTCTTGGCGCGATTGCAGCAGGGCTCTTTTTGGCGCAGCGAGGATCTCAGCATGGCCTTGCCAACACGGCAATGCTCGCGGCTCTGCTGATTGCGCTTTCCGCTCTTGGTCTTGCACTCAGCCCCACCTTTTGGGTTGCGGTGTTGGCCGTCACGTCAGGTGGCTTTGGCATGGTGGTTGCGGGAGTTGGCACACAAACATTGATGCAAACTGCTGTTGACGAAGCGGTTCGTGGCCGGGTTCTTAGCTTGTTCGGCCTCGTTTTTCGCAGCGGGCCCGCGATCGGCGCGTTGGTAATGGGTGTCGCTTCCGAGTGGATCGGACTTCGATGGCCGCTAGCAATCGGTGCCCTTTTTGGAGCCGCCGCCTTTGCCTGCCTCTGGCATCGACGGCGTTCCATCAGCAGCGCATTACAAACAGAGTGAGCGATGACAAACGTCGAACCACGACGTCAGAACGCCAGGCTCCCACTAGGACATAAGAGCCATCAAATGCCTTAAGAGTTGGGGGATTGTGCGACGGGTCTTGTCGCAGTTTGTGTCCATTCGACCATTGAGCCATCGTAGAGTTTGATGGTGCTCAGACCGACGACTTCACTGAGCACGAACCAATTGACCGCAGCCCAGTGTCCGGTGTTGCAATAGCTAACAACCTCTTCCGCTTCGGTCAGGCCCTCAGGCAGAAGGCCTTTGAGCTTGGCAAGATCGAGCAGCCTGCCTGACGTTGCATCGAAGGTCTGCGCCTGATCAAAATGTACAGCCCCAGGGATATGACCGGCCGCCTTGGCAGCATTGTGCTTGGCCTTACCCGTGAATTGCTCGGCTGGGCGCCCATCGAGCAGCATCGTTTCGCCATCGTCGAGCGCGGCATGGACGGATGCGCCATTGACGCGCATCTCCGGTCTCAAATTGGCTTCAAAGATGGTTGCAAGTGGGGCGGAGGGCCCAGTCTCGATTGGATTGCTTGGATCTGCTGTCCAGGCGCGATAGCCGCCATCAAGGATCGCGACAGTATCGTGTCCTGCATACTTAAACGTCCAGTAGACCCGAGCGGCGCTCCCAAAGTCCGACGCATTGACCCCGGCGGGTACCACCACGACGGTTGTGTCGTTGTCGATCCCGAGATTACCGATCAGGGCCTCCAGCTGGGCACCGCTTGGTGCCTGCGCGATGACCCCATCCACTTCGGTGCGCCAACCTCCTTGAAGGTAATCGCTGTGGACGGAACCTGGGATATGGCCCCTGGTGAAGGATTCGGCGGAGCCGCCGTCGATTTTGTTCCGAATATCAAGGATGACCAGATCTTGCCGTTCGGCATTACCCTTCAGCCAATCGACGCTCACAAGCGGCTTGATATCGGCTGCAAAAAGCGGACTTCCAAGGAAGATTACGAAGGCGGCAATAATGACGCCGAGCCCCAGAAGCCATCGAGTCGTGGATATGATGAGCTGCATCGATCGGTCCTCATAGTCGTGCGCTCATTTGCAGCTGGCGTTGCTCCACAGCGGCTTCAATGGGCCGATGCGCTATTAGGAAAGCTTTGACCCTATGCCCGATAAATTGGAGAATTTCCTTCTGCGATGAAGCCTAAACGTGCATGTCGATTCCGGCTCAAAATTGCTCATATAGCATTCAAAACGCGTCACAGGATCGCCAGCTATTGGTGAGTCATAAGAGAACCATGTTAAGCCCAAGGAGGTGATGCCGTGATTTGGGCCGTCGTTGTTGGTGTCGTATTGCTTGGCTTGGTCGTTATCTTGAGCGGCCTATTCCCGGGCGTTTTGGGCAATGAAGATCGTCAAATCAGCCTGACCCACAATATCCTCTGGCTGGTCCTCCTCGGCAGCAGTCTCGTTATTGGTTACCGCGGCCGAGCTCATGCCGCCTTCAAGCACGCTCTTGCCTGGATCGCGATCGCTTTGATTTTGGTGTTGGGTTATAGCTTTCGCGACGATCTGATGAGGATTGGCGCACGCATCGGCGGTGAGCTCCTACCGGCCATGCCCATCGTAACCGAGGGAGGCAATGTCGAGCTTCGCGCGGCAAGCGACGGACATTTCCAGGCTGATGCGCACATCAATGGTACGCAGGTCCGTCTATTGGTCGATACAGGAGCGACCACGCTGGCGTTGGCACCGCAGGATGCCGAACGTGTCGGTTACGATCTTAACGCTTTGAGCTTTGATCGACCGGTCAATACCGCAAATGGCCGAACGTATGTCGCTTACGTGATGGTCGATTCCATGTCGATCGGCTCGATCCACCTGGAGGATATTGCCGCCACGGTCCACAGAGATGGCCTGGATATCTCACTATTGGGAATGAACGTGCTTGATCGCCTTAGCGGCTTTGAAAGGCAGGGAGACAAGCTTTTGCTCCGACCATAAATGCTGCCTGCGGCTCGTTTCAATGGATGGTATAGGTCATCAATCCTCCTTGATAACCGTACCTTTTGTTTCATAAGCGTTGCCGCGAAAGAACGCTATCGTTCGGCCATCTTCGGTGCCAACCTCGACATCGTAGACGCCGGTTCGCCGTGATCTGCTCTTTTCTCTCGCTTCTGCGACCAGGACATCGCCGAGTGTCGCTGGATTGACGAAGGTGATCTGCGCACCCAGTGCAACGGTAACGCGATTACAGGCATTGCAGGCAAAGGCAAACGCGCTGTCGGCGAGCGTGAAGATTAATCCGCCATGGCAAGTTGCATGGCCATTGAGCATATCATCACGGATTACCATGCGAAGGATGGCATAGCCAGGGCCCATCGCCTTGATGGTTATACCGAGCGCTTTGGTGGCTTGATCCCGCTGGTACATAACCCTTTTGACGTCATCAGCGAGCCTTTGCTCGTCTACCTCAGTCACGGGATGATCGCCATTCGGTGAAAGGGGATATCAAAGGGACCATGGTCAACCACTAGCGACCCTTGAATATCGGTGGACGTCGGTCAAGGAAGGCATTAACACCCTCTGCGAAGTCTTCCGTCTTGCCAGCTTGTCGTTGTAAATCCCGTTCGAGTTCGAGCTGTTGGTGCAGATCATTGGTTGCTGATGCCTGAATCGCACGTTTGATCAAGCCCAGAGCGACGGTGGGTTGTGAGGCGAGTTGCCTGGCAACGGTTGTGGCTTCATCCATGACCCTATCGTCGTCGACCGCACGCCAAATCATGCCCCATTCAGCTGCCTGCTTGCCTGTGATCTCTTCGCCAAGCATCGCGAGACCCATGGCTCGTGCTTGGCCAACGAGACGGGGCAAGACGAAGGTGCCACCGACATCGGGAATGAGCCCAATTTTGATAAAAGCCTGAACGAATACCGCGGATTCGGCGGCAATGACGATATCGCAGGCAAGAGCAAGGTTGGCGCCAGCACCTGCAGCAACGCCGTTGACTGCAGCAATGACCGGACGCTCCAATGTCTTGAGCCGACGGATCAAGGGATTGTAGAAACGCTCAAGCGTATCGCCGAGATCCGCACGTTCCAACGTTGCGCCGTCATTGAGATCTTGTCCTGAGCAGAAGCCGCGTCCAGCCCCCGTCAGCATGACGGCGCGAATTGCTCGGTCGAGTTCTATACGATCAAGCACCTGGGCTAGCTCGGCATGCATGGCTTCGGTCAAAGCGTTTAGCCGGTCGGGACGGTTTAAGGTGACGGTGGCAATGCCATCGTCTAGCGTCAGCAGAACGGTTGCGTCGCTCAAGATTTCGTCTCCAAAACGCAGGTTGCGCGTCGTGCACGCGCACGACTATAGCATGATGACAGTTTCCATCCCATGAATCAGCTCGGAGTTTTTCTTGGTCGACGTTGACGGCTCCGTTAGTGCTTCTTAAGAATCTCAGGGTTCAATGATCAGTCCTTCTTTTGCTTTTTTATCGTGCACTGACCCCTCCGGCTCTTCGGCTCGGCACGCATGAGCGTGCGCCCGATAGGCCATTGGATCTTGCTGCTCACAATTGTAGCTCTTTGGGGCAGTGCATTTGGCATCACCGAATTCGCGATCGAGTCCTTCCGACCGTTTGAGTTGGTCACCGGCCGGATGATGATAGCGGCCGCTCTTTTGACTTTGGTCGTCGTTGTTCAAGGACAGCGGTTTCCGATGACAGGAAAATTTTGGGGTTTCTGTCTAGCCATGGCGATAGCCGGCAATTGCCTCCCGTTTTGGCTGATCTCGGCAGCCCAACAAGAGATCGATAGCGGGCTTGCGGGTATTTTGATGTCAATTATGCCGTTGACAACGTTGCTGCTTGCTCATGTTTTCGTACCGGGCGAGACTCTGAGTGGCGGAAAACTTGCCGGATTTTGTCTTGGATTTGTTGGTATTGTTATCTTGATTGGGCCAGAGGCACTCCTAGAGCTCAGAGGCGAAGGCACCACAATCTGGTGGGAGTTTGCGACGCTTTTTGCCGCGTTTTGCTACGCCGCCAACGCCATCATCGCACGTCATCGGCCGCCAGCTAACCCAATCGTTGCGGCTGCTGGAACGATGGTTGTTGGCGCATTCATCATGATGCCGTTTGGCCTCTGGGATCTGCCAACACAAACCTTCAATGCTTCAATGAGCGGTTTGCTCGCGGCTTTAGCGCTAGCCATCCTCGCAAGTGCTGTGGCTCCGGTGGTCTTCTTGCAACTCATCACCCTCGCAGGGCCGAGCTTTGTCGCTTTTATCAACTATCTCATCCCACTTTGGGCGGTCTTTGTCGGAATTTTGCTCTTGGGTGAGGAACCGCGCTGGACGGCCTTGGCTGCGCTTGCTTTGATTTTGGCAGGTTTGGCAATGAGTGAAGTTTCGATGAAACCCTCACAAGACAGGCATTCGGAAGGAAAGCAAGCACGTGACTGCTGACGGTTCGATGAACGGTGGGTCTCAATCCTGTGGAAAAAGGAATTGAACGCTTGAGCACATGGATTGCTTTCCAAATTGCTGGTGACGAAGGCGAGCCAATTGTCTTCCTCCACGGTATCGGCGGTGATGCCGAATCTTGGCGACTGCAGCTCGACAGCTTTTCAGGCGAATTTCGAGCGATTGCCTGGGATATGCCCGGCTATGGCGACACCGCCCCATTAGAAACGATGACGTTTCCTTCGTTGGTCGACGCCGTGTCAGCCCTCTTTGACCGTCTTTCAATCGAGCGCGCACATCTGGTTGGCCATTCGCTTGGTGGCATGATCGCGCAAGCGTTTGCGCTTGCTCGTCCCGATCGTCTTCGTTCCTTGACCCTCGTCGCGACAAGTTCCGCATTCGGCAAGCGAAACAACGGCAAGCCTGATAAGTCTTGGCAGGACAGCTTTATTGAGCAGCGACTCGGCCCACTCGATCGCGGCGCTTCAATGGCGGAGTTAGCGCCAATGTTGGTTCAAGACCTTGTTGGCGATGAACCGGATCCAAATGTCATAAAGCAAGCGGTCGCGGCGATGGCCGCAGTGCCGGAAGCGGGCTATCGAGATGCAATCCGATGCCTAGCGACCTTCGACCTTGCACAATCGGTGGCCGGCATAGACGTGCCTACCCTTCTCATCGCTGGTGAGAAGGACCCCGTGGTGCCGCCTAGGGTAATGCGCCACATGGCCGAAGCCCTTTCAAACGCTCGATTGGAGGTCGTCACGGGCAGCGGCCATCTTGTTCACCTGGAACGGCCTGAGTTTTTCAATAGCGTCCTCAGTGATTTCTTAAGATCCTTGGTCATCCACTGATGACGTTGAAGGAGGAAACTCTTTCTTGGCCGATCGCGACCTGGATTCATCGGCGAGCTGAGTGCCTTGGCAATCCTACCGCGATCGTCTTTGAGGGGGAGGCGATATCCTACGCTGACTTTGCCGATCGGATCGATCGGCTTGCCCAAGGCCTAAAGGACCATATTGGCATTGGGGTTGGTGATCGGATCGCTTACTTGGGGCACAACCATCCGGATTTCTTGACCCTCCTGTTCGCAGCGGCACAGCTCGGTGGCATCGTCATCCCTCTCAATTGGCGCCTGGCGTTACCGGAGCATGAGGCCATCCTCGCGGACTGCACGCCAATGGCAATGCTGGTGCAGGAGCCATTTGCGGACAAGGTGGACGCATTGTCCAAATCGACGGTGCTTCCTAGGAAAATAGCGCTGGGTTTTGAAAGACGTGGCTGGTGTCCCCTCATTGACCTGCTTGGTGAAAGAGCGCAACTCAACCCAATTGATGAAGCCGATCAGCCAGTATTGATTGTTTACACATCAGGCACCACAGGTATTGCCAAAGGTGCTGTCTTGACTCAAAGCGCGCTCTATTGGAATGCCGTCAACAGTGTTGACATGCATACGCTCGGCCGTGAGGACCGTATTCTTACTATGCTGCCAATGTTTCACGTCGGCGGTCTCAATATTCAAACGCTGCCGGCGTTAGCTGTAGGTGCCGAAGTCTGTTTGGAAGCACGATTTGATCCCGATAGTGCTCTTCAGCTGATTGCAAGGACGAAATCAACCCACACTATTCTTGTTCCGACGATGATGAAGGCGCTGATCGATCATCCCGACTTTGAAAGCGTTGACTTAAGCAGCCTACGCCAGATAACGACCGGCTCCTCGGTCGTACCCTCGACCCTGATTCAAGCCTTTCACCATCGCGGTATCCCGATAACCCAGGTTTATGGAACAACAGAAACAGCGCCAATTGCTGTCTATCAACGTCGAGAAGATGCTTTTCGAACGATTGGTTCGGCCGGCAAAGTTGCAAGACATGGCGAAATCCGACTTGTCGACGATGATGGCGTGGTCGTTGGGCCTGATATCCCTGGACACATTCAAATCCGTGGACCTCAGGTCATGACGGGCTACTGGCGCAATCCGTCGGCTGATGACGATGCCTTCGACGGCGATTGGTTTCGAACGGGCGATATCGGTAGGCTGGATAACGACGCCAATCTTCAAATCGAGGCGAGAGCGGACGATCTCATCAAGTCTGGAAGCGAGCGTATTTACCCCGCGGAGATCGAGGACATTCTTCGTAACGCCGATGAGGTTGATGAGGTTGTGGTTGTCGGCAAGACAGATCCGACT
>JANQPX010000062.1 GCA_028285265.1 Geminicoccaceae bacterium | reverse complement strand
GGATTTGTCGCGGGCCCGAGCAGAGGCCTACCTGCACATCGCCAAGGTCATAGTCATGAATGAGTTTGGCCCCGCCACCGAACACACGCATACCGAGATCGCGATCGGGCTTGCCACGGCCATGATGCAGCACGAGGGAGCCCAGATAGTCGCGGACGCCTATCGCTCGACACACGGCTAGTTGGTCTGCATGGCGAACGTTCGAGCTGCTGCTCGTGGGCGCGGCGAAGGTCCGCTTTGAGCCCACTTTGACCAAATCCTGCAGGGGATATGAATGACCGTAATTGGCTCAGCTCATTTAAGTCTCCCTGTTCGCAGACTTGACTGACTGACGGTCAGTCAATACAATAGATCGGGAACGGAGACTCGCCTTGGCAAGGATCGTCAAAGCCCCGGAAGAACGACGCGCGGAGATCGTCGAGACAGCGGACCGGCTGTTTCGGCAGCATGGCTACGCCAAGTGTTCCGTGGAGATGATCATTCGCGAGATCGGCGTCGCGAAGGGGACGTTCTATTACTACTTCAAGTCGAAACCGGACATTCTCGAAGCTATCGTCGACAAGACGCTCAGCCAGATCGTTGAGATGGCGAAAGGCATTGCAGATCAGCCATCGCTCACTGCGATGCAGAAGATGGAGGCGCTCCTCGGCAACAGTCACATCGGCGAAGACGACAGCCTAGAAGTGGCTGAGATGTTGCATCTTCCTGAAAACAGGGAACTGCACGAACTCACCAACATTCAGACCATTCTTCAACTCTCACCAATTCTTGCACGGATCGTAGAGCAAGGGATCGGCGAGGGCGTCTTCGAGGTCGAGAGGCCGTTGGAGACCATCCAGTTTCTTTTCACCGGCGCCCAGTTCCTGACTGACGGGGACATGTTCGGGTTCAGCGACGCTGAACTCCGTACACGACGCTTGGTGACACAGACAATCCTAGAAAAAGCACTCGGCGCTACGCCGGGAAGCTTTGACTTCATGAACCCCATTCGGGCTGTGGAGTAGAGGTATGAGCAGGGACACGCATCTCAACAATTGGGGGATCTTCCCATGGCAGATATTGCCGCACCAACCCGTGCCTTCTCGGTCCCATCCTATGCTCTCATTGGTTTCTTTCTTCTGACGTTTTCCATCACTTGGGGCGTCATCGGCATGTACATTGTGGCGCCCAACTGGTCGTCATCGACCTTCGGGGAGATCAGCGGATCGCACCCGTTCTTCTTCCTCGCTACGTGGGCACCAGCGATTTCGGCTTTTGTGCTTGTACTCTACTTTGGCGGCGTCGCTGGCCTCAAAGCCTTTCTATCCCGGCTCTTCATGTGGCGGCTGTCTTCGCTCTGGGTGGCTTTCATCCTGATCGGCATCCCCGTGGTCTTCATGATCGGGTCGTCTCTCAAATCGGGCCCGCTTATCGCTCCCATTCCTCCCGAAGGTGTTGGCGCAATGATCAGTATTACCTTCATGATGCTCTTCTTGGGTCCGATTGAAGAGTTTGGCTGGCGAGGGGTCGCGCAACCCATCCTTCAACGCCACATGGCACCTCTTTGGGCGGGCATGATCATCGGGACGATCTGGGGGGTCTGGCACCTTCCGGCGTTCTTCCTGTCCGGCACGGTATTCGCAGGGTGGAACTTCTTCCCATTTCTGCTCGGGAACATCACGCTGGCAGTCCTTGTGACACCCATCTTCAACTCCGGGCGGGGCAGCCTGCTTTGGCCGATGGTGTTCCACTGGCAGTTGATCCTTCCGATTTGGCCGGACGCTCAGCCCTACGACACGTGGATTCTGCTCGCAGTGGCGTGTGTTGTTGTCTGGTGGAACCGTGAGACAATGCTGTCGCGGAACGTCACCACGACCGAGGTCATTCCCGGGGACGGGAGATCAGGCCGATGACGACGTCCTTTCGCGCAATTGCTGCCCTCTCTGCAGCCCTCTTGTTGATGGGCCAAGCCACGAGTGCGGACCCGTCCGTCCCAGACGCCGACGTGCAGGCACTGCTGGAAGCCTTTCATGAAGCCTACGGTTTCCCGGGCGTGACAGTCGCCTATGTCGCTTCTAACGGAGACGTTCGAAGTTTTGCCGTGGGCCACTCGGATATCGAAGCAGGTATCCCGATGACACCTGAAACCCGGATGCTGGCTGCCAGTATCGGCAAAACCATCTGGGGCGCTCTCGTCCTTTCACTTGAGGCAGATGGGTTGATCAGTCGATCCGACTTGGTGTCGGAATACCTCGGAGACGAGCCCTGGTTTGATCGAGTCCCGAACGCGGACGAGATAACGGTCGGTCACCTCCTCACTCATTCATCGGGGCTGCCAGACCATGTCCACATGGATGGAGTTGCGACTGACTTGATCGCAATGGGTCGGGTGGACCCGTTCAAACCAGCGGAATTAGTGTCGTTTGTGTTGGACGAGCCCCCGCTCTTTGAGGCGGGGACGGCGTGGAGCTACTCGGATACGGGCTACATTTTACTTGGCTTGGTCTTGGAGGCGGTGACGGACACAAGTGTGTTCGAGCTTGCCGCAGAGCGTCTTGTTGTTCCCATGGGCCTCACCACTACGGTCCCATCGAACACGACCACACTCGAAGGTATCGCCGTCGGCTACACAGTTGAAGACAATCCATTTGGTCTCACTCCGCGCACTATGAATGAAAGCGGCATGCTCGCGTGGAACCCAATCATCGAATGGACCGGGGGTGGATATGCCTCCACCTCAACGGACCTCGCTTTGTGGGGACACGCGCTGTTCTCAGGGACTGCCATGGACACGGGCTATTTGGGCGCCTTGCTGGACGGGGTGGCTGTCCATCCAGACGCCCCCGGTGTGTTCTATGGCGCCGGGGTTGCGATCTATCAGGAGACTCCACACGGACCAGTGTACGGCCACGGCGGTTGGATTCCTGGCTACGTCTCAAGCCTCAGACACTATGCGGACCAAAACCTCACCATTGCATTCCAAATCAACAGTGACGTGGGCGTTGTGGACGATAGCACCGATCTGGTGCCTGCTCTTGAAGCCGCCTTGGCCAATGCGCTGATCAATCCCTCGGCCCACTAGCAGCCCACAAACTTGTTTGAGCCTGGTCCGCCGTTGCGGACGTTCACCAAGTGGTTTCTTACGGCTGCTTTGTCCGCATAGCGGCCATTCAGTGCCTGCGAGGTGTCTGCCAGCGCAGCGAACGTCTGCTCCGAGCCCATTTCGCCTGAGTTCTGCGATGCAGCGAACGACCGGCCTGCGGACTCCGCCATAGGCGCCAGTGATCTGCATCGCAACCGTTTCGCCATCATGGCTTCAACGCTCATAAACGCCTTCCCGTGCTTCAAGGTTGATCTCTTGGGCTTCGGTTCTGAGGCCTTCCACGATCTCGCGTTCGCTTCTGCCTTTCTCTGCGCGTTTCAAGACAAGCTCCGCATGTCGTACGCCTTCTTCGTCGTATCCATAGAGAACGGACTGGGCTCTGATATCGGTGGGTCCAGACAGCCATGAGCGGCGGCTGAGCGGATCGATGTAGAGCGTCGATTTGGAATAATGCTCATCTCCGCTCGCTATGTCGGTTCTGGCGAACATGATCTCGTCCACGCCTTGATGCTCAAAGGGTTGGCTGATGCTGCGAAAGTGTGAGTCCATCTTGCCGTCCTCATCCACCCCGTACCCCGTGATCGCTAGCGACGCGACGTCCTGAGAAATCCGCCAAATACCCAAGTGACGCTTGCCGTTTGCCTCGTAGCTGTAAGTCCAGAGGCCCTTTACGAACTTGCCGCGGTGATAGAGTGCAAGCAAAGCGTCGGAGCGATGGATCAGCCAGTAGACCAGCAGGATCAGTAACCGGAAAAGACCGACGCTTGTGAAAAACGTAATCAGCCATCTCACCTGCAGCCCAATGTCATCGATGTTGGAGAGCAAGTTGCTGAGCGCCATGATGTAGGAAATCGTGACCAACAGAATGAGGATATTCACCTTTTCAAGGATGTTCATCGCTTGCGTGCCTCGATGCCGTCGGAGAGACTATTGCGGAGATGAAGGGCGGCGCGTGAGTGTGACCCACCGCCCTTCTCAAAGCCGACCTACATTGCCTGCGACTGGCTCTGGGTCATCCAGAGAAGTCCGAACAGCAGCAGCGCGGCGGAAGCGGCACTGGCGAAGGTCCGCACTGAGTTCCAGAACGTCCATCTAGGGACGTAGGTCTGGAGCCAGTAGTCACGGGTAGTGCCCGATGACATTTCCATACCCGCTAGGGCCTCGTTCATGGGGACATTGAACAAGACGGTGACGCCGAAAGTGCCGATGAGATAGACTAGCCCGGCTGTCATGATCAGCGTTCCCGCAGGGCCTGAGATGACGAAGGCACCATAGCCCGCAACAATCACCGAAACGGCTGCCATGCCGAGGAACAGCGCCATGAAAACCCAGCGAAACACCTCGCGGTTGATGACCTGCATGGCCTCGACACCGCCATGTCCACCCGTCAGTGCGAGAGAGCGCATGATAAAGTCGGAGAAGGCGAGGAAAACGCCGCCGACGAGGGCGTAGGCAAGAATTGCGAATTGCATGAGAAGGAAGAAAGCGGTCGACATTTTGGGAACTCCCGATTGAGATGTCATGCGGCATGACAGCCATGCCTCCTGCCGCGTGGTGTGAGGATTAGGCGGCGGCAGACCAGGCGCCCGCGGCCATGGCGGTCTTGGCGAACTCCGCGAAGTCGCGCGGTTTGCGTCCCAGGGCACGCTCGACCCCGTCGCTCGTGTACGCGTTGCGGCCATCCAGCGTCTCCTGTGCGATCTGTGTGAAGACGTCGGCCACGAAGTCACCGCCGGAGGCCGCAACATTGGCGTGAAAGTCGTCAAACGTGATCGGGATATGCTGGATGTGGCGCCCCAGCGTCGTCGACAACACCTCGGCCATTTCTGCGAATGTCATCAGGCGCGGGCCGGTGACCTCGTAACGCTCGCCGATGTGACCCTCTTCGGTCAGGGCTGCGACCACGACATCCGCGATATCGTCAATGTCGACGATCGGCTCGGGCATGTCGCCGCCGGGCATCGGCAGAACGCCACCCAGAATCGGATCACGCAGATAGCCTTCGCTGAAGTTCTGCGCAAACCACGCCGCCCGGACGATAGTGAAGGGCAAGCCAGAATTGCGGACGATGTCTTCGCCCATGCTGGCAAAATGCTCTCCGCGGCCGGAAAGCAGAACGATGTGCTGGAGCCCGTTTTCGACGGCGACCTTGGTGAAGGCCTCCAGTTTCTCGACTGCGCCGGGGAATGCGAGATCGGGGAAATAGGTGACGTAGGCCTTTGGAATGCCGCTCAGTGCGGGCCCCCAGGTCGCCGAGTCTTCCCAATCAAAGGGGGTCTCGGACCGCCGAGCACCGCGCCGGACGGCGACGCCTTTTGCTTCGAGTTTGCTGACAACGCGAGAGCCGGTCTTGCCGGTGGCGCCGATGACGAGGATGGGTTGGTCAGTCATGTTCTGTCTCCTTGGGTCTGGTTGATAACCAAGGTTTAGAGAGACGGACGGGCTCTGGTATTGACCGCAATAGCCACGGTTTTGACATCCGCGGCCAACCCGTTTTTTTCTTCATCCATACGCAAAACGAAAGGCGGCGCCGGAATGTCCAACGCCACCTGTTTTGGTCTCAGATTTCTGGTCTGTTACTCTGTCTCGTAGAGTGTGAACTGCATATCTGCCGCTTCTTCGCGAAGAGGCTTGCAAGCCGTGTATTCAGGCGAGGCAAACCATCTCTTGGCCGTTTCGACATCCGGGAAACGAACCATCGCGACCGACTGTTTTTCGTCGGTCCCAACAAGCGCGCTGACTTTCTCGCCCATGGCGACAAACTCGCCGCCGTGCGCCAGAACCGTGGGGCCTGCCTCGCTGGCATAGGCGTTCATCTTCTCACCATTCTTTACGTCGAAGCGTGCAACGATGAGTGCGGTCATTCTCTCTCTCCTTAAGCCGATGTGTTTCGTCTGCAACGGCAAGGTAGGATCTAGCAGATCGTTCGGATTGACCCTGGAGGCCAGTTTTTTGACAGCGTCTGCCAAATGGGCGTTATTCGAGCGCCTTCCGATATGCCGCGGGTGTCACACCCATCCATCTTTTGAACGCGCGGTTGAAAGCGCTTTGCTCGGAATACCCAGTGAGGAAGGCAATCTCCGAAAGAGCAAAGCGACTTTCTCGGAGCATACTAACGGCGATCTCGCGACGCGTCTCCTCGGTCAGGGTCTGAAAACTTAGTCCCTGTTCGGCAAGACGACGGTGAAAGGACCGAGCGCTCAGACCCATTCGGCGTGCGATGTCCCCCATCTTTGGCAGGCCCTCGCTAAGCGCGCGTGCGATCTCGCCTTTGGTCTGTGCAGCCAATGCGGGCATGTCGTCAATCTGCGCCAGTTCCTTATCGAGATGCGAAACAAGAAACTGTGTAATCCCCTCGTCGCCGAGGATATTCGGCTCGAAAAGTGAGCTACTGGACAGAAGTATTGCGTCCGTGTCCGCACCGAAATGAACGGGACAGCCAAAGTAAGCTTTGTGATGTTCGATCGTTCTGGGCGCCGAATGCTGGAAATAGACTTCGATCGGTGCAAACGGCCTAGGCGAAACCTGCCGACTGAGAGACACGCTACTTGCCAAAGTTGCCTCGATCGAGATGCGCATTCCTAGCCGCCGAATGCCTTTCCGATGCTGGACATAAAGCATTCCCCGAGCGGTCTCTTGCAACTCGTACCGCGTGACACTGGTCCAGAGACGCCAGTATCGCACCACGCGAGAGAACGAGCCAAGGAGATTGGGCGCCGCTTTCCAAGCTAAACCGAGCGCGCCATATTCGTCAGGTCGCATCGCCTCGCCAACGATCAACGGCAAATGCGTTATGTCCATCTGTTCGGCTATCAGTTCGATCATGCCGTAGTAGGCATCTTCATCGAGCATGTGCTTGGCGTCCCATGGCTCGTCCACATCTACGCCAACGGATGCCAGGACCGCGCGCGCATCAATGGCATCGCCAGCTACCGCAACGACTTTCCGAGCAAAGAGAGAAGTGACCTGACCCATGGATTGAGGCTAGGCAAGTCTAAACCACTAGCCAAGCCTTGCGGCGTCTACTCGCCCTTCAGCGCCACACCATCGCCCTTAGCCACGTCGCCGCTTTCCAGGAACTGGATGCCGCGTGCCTCGAAGAGCAAGCGGATGTGTTGAAGGGTGGATGCCTTTCCGCCACCGGAATCTATCTTGTTCAGGGTGTTCCTATGAAGGCCGGTAAGCTCAGCCACTTCGGGGTTGCTCAGCCCGAGGGCCGCCTTTGCCATCTTAAACTGCTCTGGTGTCACTGCTCTTGCCCAGTTATGTGCTGCCAGCACTTTTTGTGTATTGACAGCATGTACTGCAAACACTAAATAAGTGCTATCAGCATATATTTCATAATGCAACTGGAGCACAAGCATGCCTGAGACCAAGGAAATGAACGTGAAGGAGGCCCTCTCGGACTGCAACCGCGAGGCGATCCTGTTGTCCGGGATGCTAGAGGGCTTCGACCATCTCA
>JANQPX010000003.1 GCA_028285265.1 Geminicoccaceae bacterium | reverse complement strand
CTGCAAACAATCGACAACCCGTTCGGCTCGAGGTTGTCACCTATGTCTTAGGAACGTTCTGTTACCTATGTGTCCGGGCTGGACATGAAAAGATTGGTGCGCACGAGAGGATTCGAACCTCTGACCTCTTGCTCCGGAGGCAAGCGCTCTATCCAGCTGAGCTACGCGCGCGATCAACCTGTTCTATAGCGCAGCTGCGGAGTTCGGGAAAGGGGGCTTGGAAGAGTGCATGCAGGCAACATTGCTCAGGATTTTCGCACTTGCAGCATAAATTGCTTGATCTTCGCTGCCTCAATTCACAGCTTATTTCGTTAACAAGCCAGGCGCGTGCAGCTCTGCCGGGGAACGGCTCGAGGCGCTGATATCACGTAGGAGACCGCTTTGAACAAGACATCCGCGATCCTCTCATCCCTGATCGTCGCTGCAAGCCTGTCGGACACACCAGCAAACGCCGCAGGCGTTGCTGCAAAGGGTGCTGCGATCGAGTCCGCCGTTCAACAGGTTAAGCTGGCCGTCGACGGACCATCAATCAAGCTCGTCACACCCGAAAATGGCGGGATCTACACCTCGCCAATCGGCATCGATATTGCCTTCGCGCCGAAAGAAGGAGCGACAATCGACCTGTCGACTCTGAAAGTCACCGTGGTCAGCACAACGGTGGCCGGCGTCTTCGAGATCGACATTACCGAGGACATTATCGACTACGCGTCCCAAGACGGCATCAAGGCTCCTAATGCAGCGATCCCTGCCGGCGAACATGTGGTCACCATTCAGGTCGCTGACTCTGAGCGTAGGCTTGCGGAACGCCAACTCTCGATCACGGTTCGCGAGGAAACGGTGCTCGAGCGCCGCGCGAAAGAATAGATCGGGCCCTACGCATCAACCGCGAGGTTTCTCGACCTAAGTCTGTTCCATCGCTGGCGCCCGCTGGACCTTACTCAACGCGGTGCCCCGTCTGTTGCCACTAATGGCATGTCAAAGACCGGAAAGCGTAAAGGAGACATCGCTTTTCCTGTCGCGATCATGATTTGGCGGCAGTCGAAGGAGCGCGATGAGGGGTTCGTGATCGCTGCCCACCGTGTCGTCGACTCGCGGGAAGTCGACATTGACATGAACCACGTCGAGCTTCGCGCCATGGCTTAGGCGTTGGGTCACAAAGACATGATCCAGAACTTGAGAATTCCCCTCGAAAATGAAGCTGTAGATGTTATTGCGGTCGATGCCTTGCGTTGCCCCGACTGGAGGTACCAGATTGACCAAGACGTTGTCGGCT
Source organism: Geminicoccaceae bacterium (assembly GCA_028285265.1). Classification (GTDB taxonomy): domain Bacteria; phylum Pseudomonadota; class Alphaproteobacteria; order Geminicoccales; family Geminicoccaceae; genus JANQPX01. The sequence continues at coordinate 64,570 of JANQPX010000003.1, read as the reverse complement.
CCAGGCAGAATGTCTTCGAGATCGTTGGTGAACTGGAAGGTGTTGAGATCGCCGAGGACAACGATGTTGGCGTGTTCTTCCACCGCCAAAACCTGATCAACGACCTCGTTCAACGCACCGACTTGCGCTTCCCGTTCAGCCTCGCCGGCTTGAACGAAAGGCTGCGGCCCGCCGAACACCGGCGTCGAACCGAATCGCGACGTCAAGTGATTGTTAATGACCAAAAGGTCTGCGCCATTGAAGCTGAAGATCGCTGCAAGCGGATCGCGCGTGCCATCAAAAGCCGTCGGGTTACTCACGCCAACATCCGAGAGCACACGCTCCGTTAGCGATATGAATTCGATCAGATCGACCCGGTCAGCATTATAGAGAAATGCATTTCTGATATTACCGCCGGGTACGCCACCTGATGCCCCATCAGCTGGCGCGACATCGAAGAACTCGTAACGCGGGCCTCCGGCGGACTCGATGGCCGCCACCAGCGCTTCGAGTGTCTCCGTGGCATCCGTCACCCCATCGTCGATCTCGCCGCTATTGTCTTGGATCTCCTGAAGCGCAACGATATCCGGGCTGCCCAGGTTCTCAGCAATATGCCGGCCAACCGTCTCGCGCTGATTGGCGTCTGAGGCATCGGGGCTCAGGTTCAACACATTGTAACTGGCGACGGTCACACGATCCCTGCCGCCACGAAGCCTTGACGTCTCCTCGTCAAGGTTACTTGCCATCACCTCAAACGTCTCAATCGCATTCACCTCAAAATTACCAAAGCTGTAGCCCACAACACCGGTCACGTCACTGAGCCGGTCACCAACGGTGATCGACGGGACGGGTCCGGGAAAAATGGTGCCATCAAATTGAATCTGGACGCGCTCGGGGTTTTGATCGCCGCGATTGTCGGGATCGGGCTGGAGCAGAATTCCGCCACGCTCGGTGCGCGCATTGCGTGGGTTTACAAAGTTGTTCGGCGTGGTGAAAACTTCACTGCTGAACGCATTGAATGTCCGGGTCGCCGAGACAGCCGTCGGATCGTCGATCGTCACCAGCATGCCCTCGAGGCTCTCGTAGAAATCGATGCCATCTTGGTCAGGATCGAAAGGGCTTCCTGGCACCTCTTGCAGATTGATGGCCGGATCGGTCTCATCATCGCTAATCACATCGACCGAAGGAGGCACGCGCCCACCCTGCCCGATCATGACAGGACTCGGCAGGCCGCTGCCGCTGGAAAGGACGGTGATCCCTGCATTGTTGAAGGCCGTGATTTGCGTGATCGAGAGGTTGCCAGTCGATGCACCACCCGGAATAAATTCGCTGACACTGCCCGTGAGCGAGATGTCGTCACCAACCGACACGATGGGCGCTTCGTTGGTAAAGACGAAAAGGCCGTCGGATGTATTGTCGTCGCCGTCACCTTCGGGATCCTGGACATAGAAGCCATTGCCGCCAACGGCTGTGACCACGCCTGTCGTGGTCACGGTCTCATCGACAAATCCTGAGAGGTGGCCAGGCCCCTGAATTTCGGGAATGGATTGCGCGCTTGCTGCGCTGATGATGGAGGTCGTACCGAGAAGGAATCCAAGGCTCAAAGCGAATGTGTTCACATTGATCATGGCGGTTTCCATGCTGAGTTCGCCGATATGTGGCGCGGTGGACGTCGATCGTTTCAGTAACGACAAGGTCGATGACGATTTGATGAAAAGACGCCGCAATGGCTCGAAGAGTGCTGCGAACGCTTCAACCCCGAATGCTATAATGCTCATTCGGAAACCCTCGAACTGATGCGGGCGTGTCGTGTCCAGTATGCCTTCGATGTCGTCGAGCGACCACCGGTATATCGCATGCCATTAACGCTATCTTTACCATGATCGGCTAGAACACCCTTGCCAGCGTCTCAGTCCCCTTGGACTATGAGGGTGATTGAGAGCGAGCTCACGAGGGAGACCATGACGGACCCACTTTGGCAGCCTTCCCAGGAACGCATTGACCACGCTAATTTGACGGCGTTCATGCACTTTTTGGCCGATGGTGGGGACAACGCTCCCCAATGCTTTGACACACTTCGCGACTGGTCAGTTGACCGGCCAGCGGACTTCTGGGCGTCGCTCTGGCGTTTTGCCGGGCTGAAGGCCAGCCGCCCCTGGCAGGCGGTGCTCACGAACCCTGAAGCCATGCCTGGCGCCAAATGGTTCGATGGGGCTCGGTTGAACTTCGCCGAAAACATGCTTCGCTACCACGACGATCATCCCGCCATCGTCGCCTGGACCGAGGACCGTCAGCGCCGCGAAATCAGTTATGCCGATCTCAATAAGGCCGTCGCAAAACTTGCCTCAGCGCTTCGAGCTGACGGGGTCGGTGTTGGAGATCGGGTTGCGGCTGTTATGCCGCATACGATTGAGACCATCGTCGCCATGCTGGCCGCGACCTCGGTCGGCGCCATCTGGTCATCCTGCTCGCCCGATTTTGGCAAGCAAGGTCTGCTCGACCGCTTCGGACAAATCAATGCCAAAGTCCTGATCACGGTCGATGGCTATCGCTATAATGGCAAACCGCAGGATATCTGCCCAAAAGTCCGAGAACTGATATCGGAACTGCCGACGCTGGAACGCGTCGTGATGGTGCCGTTTCTCGATGCACATGCGAAACCGGACGCCCTCAACAACGCCGTTCTCTATCAGGACTACACGAACAACTCCGCCGACCATGTCAGCTTTGAACAACTGCCGTTCGACCACCCCGCCTTCATTCTCTATTCGTCGGGTACAACCGGCGTGCCGAAGGCGATCGTTCACAGTGCCGGCGGCACGCTGTTGCAGCACATCAAGGAGCTGATGCTGCATACAGACCTCAAGCGGAAGGACAAGCTCTTCTACTTCACGACTTGCGGCTGGATGATGTGGAACTGGCAAGTGAGCGCGCTTAGTCTTGGTGCGACGGTCGTGACCTATGATGGTTCGCCCTTCCACCCCAATGGCAACACGCTTTTTGACATTCTCCAGGAGGATCAAGTCAGCCACTTCGGCACGTCTGCCAAGTTCATTGATGCGGTGAAAAAAGCTGCTTTGTCGCCAGCAACGACCCATGACTTAACGAGGCTGCGCGCGTTACTCTCCACGGGCTCGCCGCTGGTCGCCGAGAGCTTCGACTTCGTCTACGAACACATTAAGCAAGACCTCCATCTCGCCTCGATTTCGGGCGGAACCGATATCGTCTCCTGCTTCGTTCTCGGGAACCCCGTTGGTCCGGTATGGCGTGGCGAGATCCAGACGGCCGGCCTTGGCATGGCGGTTGAGACATGGAATGACGACGGCAAGTCAGTTGTCGGCGAGCGCGGCGAACTCGTCTGCACCAAGCCCTTTCCCTCCATGCCTGTAAGCTTTTGGAACGACCCGGACGGATCACGCTATCGAGGAGCCTATTTCGAACGCTTTCCCGGCGTCTGGACCCATGGCGACATGACAGAGAAAACCGAGCATGGCGGATTTGTCATCTACGGTCGCTCCGATGCTGTTCTCAATCCCGGCGGAGTCCGCATCGGTACAGCCGAGATCTATCGGCAAGTGGAGCAGATCGAGGAGGTCCTCGAAAGCATCGCTGTTGGCCAGGAATGGGAGGGTGACGTCCGGGTGGTTTTGTTCGTGCGTTTACGTGACGACGTGACCCTCGACGACGCCCTCATTCGGCGTATCAAGACTCAAATTCGCACCAATGCTACCCCTCGGCATGTCCCTGCGAAAGTCATTCAGATCGCCGACATACCGCGCACCATGAGCGGCAAGATCGTTGAACTTGCCGTACGGGAAATCATTCATGGGCGTGATGTCAAGAACGTCGAAGCGCTGGCCAATCCTCAAGCCTTGGACTTGTTCCGTGGGCATGCCGAGTTGAAGACCTGAGACCCGATGAGAGCATCGCACGGGTTGTCCATTCGTTAGGAACGATCTCTCTGGATCATCAAGCATGGCGATGTATGACGAACCGGTTCTAAAGGGCGATGACCGCCCATTAGCTCAGCAGCTTGCCGAAGCCCTTGATTGATCGATGACAACCTGCCAGGCGAAGGCTCTGCCAAGCCATCGCCTGATTGCTCGTTACCACCGGTTTTTTGAGTCGGTCCTCGATCGCTTGCACAACGCTGACGGCAGGCACAGCCGTACAGGAAACAAACAGAGCTTCGGCCGTCGGTTTCATGGTGGCAAGGGCGGCATCCACAACGGCTTCCAGCGTTAGTTTTGCCATCATGCGGTCGTCTTCGATGCCGAGGCAAACCGCATTGACCACATCAAGGCCATGCGCCTCGAAGTAGTCTCGCATGGCGGAGGTCACCGGTTCGATATAGGGCGTCAGCAAGCTCACCCGACGAACATTGAGATGAGCAAACGCCGCGAAAGCTGCCGTCGTTGGCGTCACCACCGGTACATCAGGCTTGGCCTCATGGATCGATCGTTTGACCGTTTCATCGCCAATCATCACAGAAGCCGATGTGCAGGCATAGGCCACGACGTCTAACGCTTCACCACTCAAGATGAGCGAGGCCGCCTCAGCAAGTCGCGGCTGCATGGCCAGCAAGTTCTCCTTGTTGGTCGGATTGCGATTGGCGACACGGCTGACGTAAATACCGACGTCATCGGCTGGCGCGATCGCTTGCATATCGCGTTCGCTCGTATGGTCGGTCGCCAGAGCGATTAGCCCGATCCGGTGCTTAACCGGCCGTTCACGGTAATGCGCGAGGTCGGCGCGGACTTCGACGGTCATGAGCTCGTTCCCCTGCATCCTGCCCGGCGATGACGATCGTGAACGACCAGCTGCCAAACAGAACGCTTCGCTCCCATGGCAGCGCACGCGATCAAGGATAGAGTTCGCCTGGTAGCGTTCCCCAAAAGTCGTCACGCTGCAACCATCCGCGCTGGCCTTCGATCTGGACGCGACACCAGCTCGCCTGGCACTCGAGGAGATCGCCGATAACACCAGGTTCGGCCCGCATCAACACCCGGGCGCGATTGTCGGCACGCCTGCGGATGTCGCGAAGCGTTCCTTGAATCATGATTGTTCGGCGTCCCGAGAGCAGCCGTGACGAAATCCAACCCTCGGCACCTTCGAAATCTTTAATCTTCCGCCAGTTATCAAACTCGGCAACAATTTCGAGCGGTACGCCGGGTCGCGTGAACACCCAATTGATGGGGTATTGCTGACCTGGCCCAAAACGAACATTGACCTCGCTCTGGCTCGAATCAACCGATACGAAACGAGGCACTGGCAGGCCCGTGCTGCGACCGATTGTGAGCTCTTGTTGGGCGGCGGCGGGAGCTGTGGCAACAAGACAGGGCAACAACAAAAGCATGGCCCTCATGAGAGAGCGCCCAACCGACAGCCCAGACATAGACGATGTCTTGAATGTTGCCACCCAGCCCGCGATGGCCGTTACGCGTTCAGTTTTTGATTCATGTGGCGCTATATGCATTTTATGGTTTTTCATGAAACACCCAAAAGCTGTGGGTTGCTCTGCCTGGATTGATGCCGGCTTGACAATACCTCGACAGACCGGTGTGTCACAGATATTGCGAGACAAGACGCCATGCAATGAATGTGCTTTGGCTTTTGATCTATCGCAAGTTCTGCTAGAGCAAAATCCGAACGCTGCCAACGATGGACTCTCTCGATATCAAAAGGCCAGCGAACGGAACCGATGCTTGCCCTGGAGAAAGAACCTTGGCACGGAATAGGCCCCTCGTCATCGTCACGCGTAAGTTACCGGAGTCCATCGAGACTCGCATGATGGAGCTGTTTAATACGCGCTTGAATGACAGCGATAACCCGATGTCCAAGGCCGAATTGATCGAGGCGGTCAAAACGGCAGAGGTCTTGGTACCGACGCTAACCGATCGGATCGACGCGAGCGTGCTCGCGCATGCCGGCCCTTCCCTCAAGCTTATCGCCAATTATGGGACAGGTGTTGACCATATCGACATTGAGGCTGCGTATGCGCGCGGTGTCACGGTAACCAATACGCCAGGCGTGCTTACCGATGACACGGCCGACATGACGATGGCGCTTATTCTTGGCGTGTCGCGCCGCCTTGCCGAGGGCGAGCGACTCGCTCGCTCCGGCGAATGGGATGGCTGGAGTCCGACAGGCATGCTAGGGCACCGCATCACGGGAAAGCGCCTCGGGATCTTGGGAATGGGAAGGATTGGCACGGCCGTGGCGCGACGATCGCGCGGCTTCGGTCTTTCGATCCACTACCACAATCGACGTCGCGTCCATGAAAGCATCGAGAACGAGCTTGAGGCGACCTACTGGGAAAGCCTCGACCAGATGATTGCCCGAATGGACATCATCAGCGTCAACTGTCCCCATACACCGGCGACCTTCCACCTCTTATCCGCAAGACGATTGAAGCTACTGCGACCGCAGTCGATCATCGTTAACACATCCCGTGGCGAGGTGATTGACGAGGCAGCCCTTACGCGAATGCTCCGCGCAAAAGAGATCGCTGGGGCCGGCCTCGATGTGTTTGAACACGAGCCGGCGATCAACCCCAAACTTCGCGAACTCGACAACGTCGTCCTGCTGCCTCACATGTCGAGTGCCACGATTGAAGGGCGCCTCGACATGGGCGAAAAGGTCGTCATTAATATCAAAACCTTCGCCGATGGCCACAGGCCCCCCGATCGCGTCCTACCGAGTCAACTCTAGGCTCTAGGCGCAAAAGGGGGGAATCGGCGAACAGGTGGTCCGGCGCACTAGCGCCAGCGAGTTTCGATAACGGTCAGGTCACGTCCGTGATCAGGCCGCGAAGCGCGTCAAAATCAATCGGCTTCGTCACATAGTGATCGGCACCGGTGATCAACCCGTCAGCGATGTCGGATTCTTCGGAGTAAGCCGATACGAAGATGAAGGGCAGTTTCGCGAGATGCGGGTGCTTATTCGTAAGTTCCCGACGGAACTGGTAACCGTTGAGCTTCGGCATATTGATATCTGATAAAATGAGATCAAGTTTCCTTGTCGCGCAGAAGTGCAGAGCCTCTTCGCCATTGTTAGCGACATAGACCTCGTGGCCCATGCTTTCAACTTCATCCATAATGAGTTCGCTAAGATCTCGCTCGTCTTCAACGATCAATACTTTAGCCATAGTGGTCTCCTAGATGGCTTGAAATGAGGGCGCTTTGGACTTGAGGTTCGATGGGATCTCATGGTGCGATGATGAAACCTTCACGATGCCATGAGATGGTGACGCCAGAAGCCAGTGTGATCTCCATCGGCCGAACCCGGCCCCGGTGATTCGGACGAAGCGACATCAAGCCGGCTCCATTGATATTCCTTTGCAAACTCTAGGAGCATTGACTTAAGAATGCGTTAAAGGAGAGGCTTATGCTTGTGCCAATCTCTTGACCTTAATGGTCGGTGAATCATCGGGGGATCCCCAGCCTTTGAAGAGCCCTGTCAGTTCGACGGCAATCGCGTCGGTGGCTAGTCGGAGAAGCCGAACCAAGGTCGAAGTTTCACGCCGATCCAAGTGCCGGCGAACGCGAAAACGATCCAAAGCCAAGCATGAAGACTGAAGGACGCGGTCCCGGAGAAAAAGGCTCCGATGTTGCATCCAAAGGCGAGTCGTGCCCCATAACCCATGAGAAGACCGCCGATGACAGCAGCGGCGAGTGAGCGAAACGGGATTTTCAACATCGGCGCATAGCGACCGGCAAGACCCGCCGACGTTAATGCGCCCAGAATGATACCGATGTTCATGATCGATATCTGATGCTGAAAGACACTGCGTTCGATCGCGGCCTGACGAAAGGCGCCGGCCCAATATGTCGAACTGGCCGGATCCCAACCGGTCATCGCCCAAGCTTTGGCTCCCCAAAGTGCAAAGGCCGACGTTACCGACCAGGGATGACCGGCGATCATTAACGTTGCCCAATTCAAGAGCGCCAAGAGCGCGCCACCAAACAGGAGAGGCCAGGGCCCGCGAACCAGTTGGCGCCATGTCAGACCGTCACCCCAAATCGGTCGTTGCGGTCTATCGCCCGCCCAGCGACGAAATCCCCACCAAACGAGGGCCAATATGCCGGCTTGAATGAGCACGGCCTGAAGTGCACCAAATTCCCTAACCAGAGAGATTCCGCCCAAACTCGGTCCCTCAAGCCAACGATCGATGTCCAAGCTGCCGATAAACGATCCGGCGCAAAACGCTAAAAGAGTCACAACCATGCGCGTGCTGCCGCCACCGACCGTGAAAAGTGTCCCAGATCCACAGCCGCCGCCGAGTTGCATGCCCAAGCCGAAAAGAAAACTGCCGACTGCGACCCGGAGGCTGACCGGGGCAACCGTGCCACCGAATGACTGACCAAACGTACTGCCAGGCGCGAGAAAGGGCGCAAACAACAGCATCGCAAACCCAATCATCAAGAGCTGGGCAATGATGCCTGAAATATCGCCTTTCGAAATGGCATTGCGGTAAGCCGCGGTGAAGCCGAACGACGCATGGTATAAGCTCACCCCCAAAAGCGCGCCAATGACAAAGAGGACGCCAAACCGCCAACTTTCAACGCCTAGGGCGACACTACCGACTCCAATCAGAACGAAGCCCACAACCACCACTGGCCACTGGATCGGACGCAAGCTCTCGGTTCTCGTCGACGAACTCACATCCATAGCGTTCCTCTTGGCTAGGCTAGCGATCAAACGTTTGTTGCGCGCGCCTTGGCGGCTGAATGCCGGTCTTGGCGCTCTTGGGACATGATACGCTCATCCGGATGAACGAGAAGGTCAACAGGCTGCGAACAGCCAGTCCGTCAACGAACAAGACCATACGGGCCAAGACACCCATGCTAGCGCATAGCGGACGGTCGGTTCAGCGCTTTGACCGGATTGTGATCATCGCGTGATCGACACGCCCAATCCATCGAGGCGACGATCACCGTTGCGCCAAAAAGATGCACAAATCAGCGCGTTTTTAACGTGCTTTTGACCGGCTATTCTTGGCTGAACGATGCAAAAGCTAACTCAACTAAAAATAGAATTCAACGTAGCAATATAACTCTTTTCGATATAACAAAGCATCTCCTGATCGGGCTGTGGTGGCCGGCGGGTAAGACAACATTCGAATGGCAGGAGTAGAGCATGGCGCTTAGAGGCGAACGGGTGATTGCGGTTATTTCTCCCCGATCTTCGGATGGTCGGGAGACTGTCGGCGCCCGAACGTCAGATGGGCCAACCCGCACGGGACGGGTCAAGAGCCTGCCCAGCCAAGCGCGCTTTGTCACCCAAGTCTTGGCGGCAGAAGGCTTCGAGATTCTCAACTTTCATGCCATCGCGATTTCCTTTGCTGGCACGCCCGAAGACTTTGAGCGGGTCTTTGGCGTTCGTCCCATACGACGGATTTTTCCTGGCGGTCGTGGATACCAAGTCGACGGTTTCGACATCAAACCGGAAGACGCCCATCGCCTTCAGACTTTGCCTGCGATCTTTCAAGGATTTGCAGGTGATCTCGCTATCGCGAGGCCACCTCGTTTAATCGATGATGCAGGCATGTCGCTTCGGGATGTCGTCGCCAATGATTGCGCCGTTTGGTCACTTCCGGACGAAATTGCGATGGCCACCTGGGCCGATGGCGCTCATGCGCCGGTGGTTACTGGCCAACATGTTGTCGTCGCGCAGATCGGCACAGGTCACTTCCGACACCGTTTCTTCTCCGATCGCGACTACCGAGTCTTGCCAACACTGCTTGGGCCTGGTCAACAGCACCCTCAACGGGATGATCACGGACAAAGCACGGGCGAAGCCGCCTGCCTCTTTAGCGCTGCCCCTGATCTCAAGCTTCGTCCGATCAAAGGCCTCCTGGATCCGGTAGGCGATCTCCTGATTGCGATTGATTCAACGCCCAATCCCAATCTTTTGATCAATAGTTGGGGCTATGACGCCCACCAAGACGGAGGCAACGACCTTCGGCATACCGACCCCAATCTCTATCGGTATCTCAAGATCCTGGACAACGTCATCGCCTATGCCGTCGCGCGTGGCGTCATCGTCAGCGCCCTAGCCCCCAAAGCATGGAAAAGTTTTCCGGCCTGTCACCCCGATGTCGTCGCGATCACCCCTACGTCGCGAGGGCGCCCAACTCGACCGGTCATGGGTGGTCCTGGTGTAAACGGTCTCTATCCCGAAAAGCAGGCCCCAGACCTTTCCTGGGATGCCGCAAAATCGGTCCGTGGCGGCCTCGATCTCATCGGTTGCACGCACCCTGTTCAACCTGGCTCGGTTCTCGCTGCGCCCCTATCCATGGAACTGGACGGCGACCAGGGTTTCGCATGGTGCGATATCGACCTGGCCGCGGCACCGCTTGCCGCAGCAAGGCTGGCACTCCTCCTCGAACAACATCCAGGCCTGTCGCCGCAGGATATCAAAGACATCGTTTTGGAGACAGCCGACGCGCTCGAAACCCGTCAAGCCGACGAGCCCAAACCTCGCATCGAAACGCCCGCCAATGACGGCAACATCCGGCCAAAGCTCGCGCGTGAGCGCTCGGCATAGCGGCAAACAGCTGGGGCGATCAAGGTTCGACAACCTCTCCATGACGCTCCGGCGTTAAGCGAGTAAGTCGCCAACCCGAAAGCCTGCAATTCGCTCCACTTGGCGACACGCCTCGTCGAATTCGCTCTCGGCATCGCTCGAAATGCGGCGCTCAAAAGCTTGGAGAATACCCGCTTTGTCATGGTCACGAACGGCAATGATGAACGGAAATCCGAACTTCACGACATAAGCCGAATTGAGGCGGGTAAAGGTCTCATGCTCTTCTTCGGTGAGAGCGTCGAGACCTGCGCTCGCCTGCTCGGCTGCCGACTCAGGTGTCAGCCTCTTGGCGGCGGCCAGTTTGCCGGCGAGGTCAGGATGGGCCTTGAGAACCTGTAGACGCTGCTGCTGATCCGCGCTTCTGAAGATGCGCACCAACGCGTTACTGAGGCCTGCAGCGCTGTCGTGCGCCGGACCAAGCTCAAGATCATAGGCACCCTCAGCAATCCAAGACGCATGTTCAAACATGCCACCGAAGGTCTTCACGAACGTTGCTCGATCCATGGTGGAGGGCCTCAGCGTCTCGCGGCGAGGCGGGTGACGATCATGCCAGTGACGTGCAATGTCGATCCGGCGCGCAAACCAAACCCCGTCATGGGATCGTGCATAGTCGAGAAAGCGCCGGAGCGCTTGTACCCTCCCGGGACGGCCGACCAGGCGACAGTGCAACCCAACGGACATCATTTTGGCAGCACCGGCCATGCCTTCAGCATAAAGGGCATCGAAGCTGTCTTTCAAATACGCAAAAAACTGATCGCCACTATTAAACCCTTGCGGCGTCGCAAAGCGCATATCATTGGCATCGAGCGTATAGGGGACAATGAGCTGATCGGTTCCGCTTGCCGAGGGTCGCCAATAGGGAAGATCATCCGCATAGCTGTCGGCACAATAGACGAAGCCCCCCTCCTCAGCGACCATGTCAACGGTATTGATCGAGCAGCGTCCGGTATACCAACCAAGCGGCCTCGTGCCCGTCACCTCGCGATGCAATCGGACCGCTTCGGTCATATGCGCTCGTTCTTCCTCGAGGGAAAAGTCCTTATACTCGATCCACTTCAGCCCGTGGCTCGCAATCTCCCAATCGGCATCCAGCATCGCGTCGACCTGCGCTGGACCACGTGCCAAGGCTGTCGCCACCCCATAGACTGTGATCGGCAGGCTCATCTCGGTGAACAGACGGTGTAGGCGCCAAAAGCCGGCGCGCGCGCCATACTCGTAAATCGTCTCCATGTTCCAATGACGTTGCCCAGGCCAAGGTTGGGCACCGACAGTCTCCGACAAAAACGCTTCGGATGCCGGATCTCCGTGAAGCAGGCAATTCTCGCCGCCCTCTTCGTAGTTCAGAACGATCTGAACGGCGATCTTGGCATCTCCCGGCCATTGGGCGTCGGGTGGATGGGAACCATAACCGTGGAGATCACGTGGGTATCGTTGGGGATCATCGCTCATCATGAGATATGATTAAGCAAAACGATGGTCGAATGTACAAAGATTTCTCGTCATGCATCAGCCGCCGCACGGGTCCATCTCTGGCGGGACGACCGCGCACCAACCGACACAAGTCCAGGATCAGACGAACCCCGCCCCCCCAAAACGATCGTGATGGCGCCGCGACACGGATCCAAGGTCTCGTGCCGTGAGTTCAGGCACTCAGCCTTTACTGAAAGCTGCGACGACAGTGAACATTTGTCATATGGCGTCATGCTCGCCGCCAACCGCAGATGGCGATAAACTGCCTTTTGGATCATGATCGATAATCAAGGCTTTGAGGACAGGCAAGATGGCAGGCTGGCTCACGACCCATGTGCTGGACACCGCAAATGGTCGCCCTGCAGCTAAGCTCAGGATTGAGCTTTTTCGGCTTCGAGATGATGGTCGGCAACTGTTGGAAACGCTCACCACCAATGACGACGGTCGAACCGATCGGCCGATCCTCTCCGAAGATCGCTTCGAAACCGGCGTCTACGAACTGGTGTTTCATGCCGGGGATTATCTGAACCACGCCGGGAGTCTACCGGAACCTCACTTTCTCGACGTCATCCCGATACGCTTCACCATGACCGACAACACGCATTACCATGTCCCTCTGTTGCTCTCGCCGTTCGGTTACTCCACATATCGCGGCTCGTAACGTCATGACGGCAACATGGACGACGCATCATCGCCTCGCTTCGCGGTATGCCGATGATCTTGGTCACAGCCAGCGCTGACAGGAGTTCAACATGTACGACCTTGCTGCCATGTGGGCCTGGCTCGACTTTGCGGTGCGCTGGATCCACGTCATCACCGGCATCGCTTGGATTGGCTCGTCATTTTATTTTATCGCGCTCGATCTTGGCTTGCGGGAAGCCGAGAACATGCCCGACGGGGTCAAAGGTGAAGAGTGGCAAGTCCATGGCGGCGGCTTTTACCACATTCGAAAGTATATGGTCGCCCCCGCGGCGATGCCTGAACATTTGACGTGGTTCAAATGGGAGGCTTACAGCACCTGGCTCTCCGGTGCGGCCCTTCTCGCCATCGTTTACTGGGCGGGCGCCGAACTGTTGCTGATCGATCCGTCCAAGGCTGACCTCGCGACCTGGCAGGCCATTGTGATCTCGGCGACCTCGCTCACGCTGGGATGGTTGATCTATGATCGCCTCTGCAAGAGCAAACTCGGCTATCGCCCCACGGCGCTCATGCTGCTGCTCTTTATCCTTCTTGTCGTGATGGCCTGGGGATATGATCAGATCTTCACAGGCCGCGCTGCTCTCCTCCACCTCGGCGCCTTCACGGCCACGATCATGTCGGCAAATGTCTTCTTTATTATCATTCCGAATCAAAAAGTCGTCGTTGCTGACTTAAAGGCCGGCCGCACCCCGGACCCAGACTATGGCCGCATTGCCAAACTGCGCTCGACCCACAACAACTACCTCACACTCCCTGTTCTGTTTTTAATGCTCTCAAACCATTACCCCCTCGCCTTCGCTACGGAGTACAATTGGGTCATTGCGTCGCTGGTGTTCCTCATGGGTGTAACGATCCGCCACTGGTTCAACGAGCGCCACGCAGGCACCAGCAATCCGAGCTGGACATGGGCGGTCACAGCCCTGCTCTTCATTGCGATTATGGGCCTCTCAACGGCCCGCCTTCCAACATCGAGCGAGCCCGATGTGGCGGCATTTTCAAAGATCTCCAAGGCAGAGCAACAAGCGGCGATTGAAGAGATCGTGCTCGGCCGCTGCTCGATGTGCCACGCCCGTGACCCCGTATGGGAAGGGCTTCATTGGCCGCCGAAGGGCCTCGTGTTGGAGACCTCAGCCGACATTGCCCGCGCCGCTGAGCAAATCTACCTTCAGGCCGGCGTGACCAACGCCATGCCGCCTGCTAACGTGACCCTCATGGAGGCCGGCGAACGGCACAAAATTATGGCATGGTATCAAAACGCTAAGAGTTCTCTGCAAGAATGAGAGCGGTAACGAGACGAGGCAATGCTGCATGAGTGAGTGGGTTGAGATCGGCCAGCTTCAGGTCGACAAGACGCTTTATGACTTCGTGAACGATGAGGCGATCCCGGGAACAGGCATCGAGCCCGACAGATTTTGGTCTGCCTTTGCCGATATCCTCAACGACCTAACACCGCAGAATCGCGAACTTCTTGCGAGGCGCGATGATCTCCAGGCCATGATCGATGCTTGGCACGAGACGCATAGGGGCGACCATTTCGACCCAGTGAAATACAAAGATTTCTTAAAAGAAATCGGTTATCTCGTGCCCGAGGGCGAGCCGTTCGAAGCGTCCACCGCCAATGTTGATCCTGAGTTTTCAGATGTCGCCGGCCCGCAATTGGTGGTGCCGGTCACCAATGCGCGCTATGCGCTGAATGCCGCCAATGCGCGCTGGGGCAGCCTCTATGATGCGCTTTACGGCACGGATGCTCTTCTGCCCGACACGCCCACCGGCGGCTATGATCCCCTGCGTGGCGCCGTGGTGGTGGAGCGTGGCCGACAATTCCTAGATGACACCTTTCCCCTGGCGGGAGCATCACATCTGGAAGCGACGGGCTATTCGATCGATGGTGGCCGTCTCGTCGTCACGCAAAAGGATGGCCGCAAAGGAACCTTGAAGGAGGCCGATAAGCTCGCTGGCTATCGCGGCAACCCGGATCGACCCGACGCCGTGCTGCTTCTCAATCATGGCCTGCATGTCGAAATCGTTATCGACGGCACCCATCCGATCGGCAAAGATGATCCAGCAGACATAGCCGACATCGTGATCGAAGCCGCCCTGACCACGATTGTGGACTGTGAAGACTCGGTTGCCACTGTCGACGCTGAGGACAAAGTTGCTGCCTATCGCAATTGGCTCGGCCTTATGAAAGGCGACCTCGTTGCGACCCTGGAAAAGGGCGGCAAGACCGTCGAGCGGCGCCTCGCTGCCGATCGAACCTATATGATGCCCAGAGGCACGGCGCTTACCCTTCCAGGGCGCGCTCGTATGCTGGTTCGAAATGTCGGACACCTCATGACCATCGAGGCGGCGAGGTGGCAAGGCGAACCTGTCTTTGAGGGCCTGTTGGACGGCATGGTCACCTCGTTGATTGCGCTTCACGATCTCGGCGGCAAAGGCGCTTACAGAAACAGCCCCGCTGGGTCCGTCTATATCGTAAAACCCAAAATGCACGGCCCTGCAGAAGTCGCCTTCACCTCTCAACTGTTCGCACGGATTGAGGATGCGCTCGGCATGACGCGAGCAACACTCAAAATGGGAATTATGGACGAGGAGCGCCGCACGACGATCAACCTTAAAGAATGTATCCGTGCCGCCAGCGATCGTGTCGCCTTCATCAATACAGGATTTCTCGATCGGACAGGCGATGAGATCCACACCGCCATGCTCGCGGGCCCGATGATCCGGAAAGGCGATATGAAGGCAGCCGCCTGGATTGGCGCCTATGAAGATTGGAACGTCGATATCGGCCTTGAATGTGGCCTCCAGGGACGTGCCCAAATCGGCAAAGGCATGTGGGCAATGCCGGATAAGATGGCGGATATGCTGAAGGCTAAGATTGCCCATCCCCAAGCCGGCGCCAATACGGCCTGGGTCCCGTCGCCAACAGCGGCAACGCTACATGCGCTCCACTATCATCAGGTATATGTCAAAGCCCAGCAAGATGCTCTTAAAGCGCGAGAACGCGCCAGCCTCGACGCCATTCTCTCCGTTCCCCTAGCTGAACGGCCGAATTGGGAGCCTGAAGCGATCCAGGCAGAGTTGGATAACAACGCTCAGGGAATCCTTGGATATGTGGTCCGCTGGATCGACCAGGGTGTCGGGTGCTCCAAGGTCCCCGACATCAACGATGTCGGGCTTATGGAAGACCGTGCGACGCTCCGCATCTCGAGCCAGCACATCGCGAACTGGTTGCGCCACGGCGTCTGCAGCAAAGAACAGGTGATGGCAACGATGAAGCGTATGGCCGCTGTCGTCGACCAGCAGAACGAGCATGATCCAGTCTATCAGCCGATGGCCGCCGACTTTGAGGCAAGCATCGCTTTCACAGCTGCTTGCGACCTGGTGTTCGAAGGATTGGCTCAGCCGAATGGCTATACGGAGCCGATCCTGCATCGCCGCCGCTTAGAGGTGAAAGCTGCTGCGAACTGACCGGAGGTTGGCGGCGACAGTCCCGACAGGATTGGTGGTCAGGAGGTCGACTTGCGCCCAGATGGTCGTGCGATGAGGTGCACATTCGTTATCGATCGGGGCCATAGCAAACGGCTTCAGTGCCGAGAAGGTTCAGGCTGTTGCCTTGGCAACCCCGGTTTACAATCGAGCATGAGCAAGACCCGCCATTACCGTCGGCGACTTTAGCCGCAAGGTCAGCATTTAACATTTCACGAAGGGCAATACGGATCCCTTGGTGGCGGCTTTCGATCTCGACAAGATCCTCATGCCGCCATTCGATGTAACGCGTCTGCTCGTCAGCCTGAACTGTCGCGGTCGCATTGGATTTGAGCAGAAACGAGACTTCACCGACAAAGGTTCCGGCTGCCATCGCGAAACGCAGCCCGCGCTTCTGTACGGTCACCTGACCCTTAACGATATAGAAAAGGCTTTGGTTGGGTTCATTCTCTTTGGTGAGCTGTGCCCGCGTTCCGGCTTCATGCCAAATCGCAATCTCCGCAAGCTTTCGAAACTCACCAGGAGTCATCGTTGAGAAGGCTCCATAAAGAAGCCGCTCATCTCGATTCATGCGAAAGGTCGTTCGTTCGAGAGCGAGCTGTATCGTCACATAGAGATTAACGATCCCAAGGACTGACGACCAAATAATGGCACTCCATAGCGGACGCTCAGCCGCATAGTAATAATAAATTATGTAAAAAACAGTTCCTACCAACACAAAAAATCGGAGATTTAATTGATCACGAACCCAAAAACCAAGAACATAAAGAATTGATGCCAGATGAATCCAGATTGAACTTTGCAGCATTAGCGATTCGATCATTACGACACACCAAATCAACTCAGCCTCTGACAATATTAGCAGATTTTAGCTCAGTTTCTGTGGTTTTTGCCACTTAACCTGCAGTATTTCAGAATCAATAGCTTTCAACAAAGAAGCGAAATCAATGATCGGTCGCTGACCGATTGGCATGTGACCAAAAGATCAAAAAATCTGGTGTCGACATCAGATGGTCAAAGTCCCCGCGGATCCGAGTCGATTCCATGGCCACGCCAATGGCCATCAGGCGTACGACAAGCGATACTGAAGTGGTCCTGTTCCGTTGCGCCTTTATGGGTGGTTTCCCGATATTCCCGGCACCATTGGCCGCCCGGCCCGCGATAGGTGCGAAGCGGCGTGATTGTGCCTGTGGCACCGGTCACATCGTTGGTCCACGTCAGGCTGCTACCGGAGACAATGCGCTCGAGTGCTTCAACGCGGGTTTGAAGCGCAAGCTCACGAATTTGGGCGTCTTGAAGGGCGCGCTCGGCGAGCAAACGGGCGGTCTCGGTTTGAATGCGCTGCTCAGCATAGAAAACAGCAAAGACCCCACCGGCAAGCATCATTAAAAAGGAAGCCGCCAGAGGTAGCACCCAGCGGTGACGTTCGGATTGGCGCTCCCGGTGGCGACGCTGTTCGAAAGCCCGATCAATCGCTTGTTCAAAGCGCGTGAGGCTTGGGGCGTCATCGACATCTGAAAATGCTGCGGCCACACGACCACGCTGGGCAACAAAAACTGCAAGGAGCTCTTGAGCCTCTTGATCGGCCGGCAAGTGCTTCTCGACGAACTGGCGCTCAGGCAGGGTCACCTCGCCATCAGCATAGCGCATAAGGAGTTCGGGAGTGATGGCAGTCATGGGGATGACGTCCTTATCTGCAGGGCTCCATCGTCGTCGATGTCAGGCTCCATCGCCTTACGTAGCCGCATACGGGCTTGAAACAAGCGGTTGGTCACCGTGCTTGGTGGAAGACCAAGCAGGTTCGCACATTCCTTATAGGAATAACCTTCGACACTGATGAGGATCAGCACTTCGCGCTGCTCCTTGGGAAGGGCGAGGACATGCTGACGCAGCTCGCCGGTTTCATCGCTGGACGTCAAATCTTGACATCCGCTTACCTCATAGGCGTGCTCTTCTAGAAGACGAAGCCGATTGGCATGGTCACGGACGGCATTTTTGTGCAGGTTCTGAGCCATGCGGTAGAGCCAGCTATCCAGGCGCGTGCCCGGCGTCCATTGCTCCAGGCGTCCGATCGCGCGCTCGAGGGTCGACTGGCAGAGATCGTCGGCATCTGCGGGGGTTGCCGTAAGCGCAAGACAGAAGCGGCGAAGCTTCGGCAGAAAATGCACCAAAGCCCGCTTGGTCGCTTGATCCGGATTTGGGGCATCCAGTTCGGTCATGCCAAGCGCTTTATCCTTCGACTCTGCCAGCCTTATAAATAACACGCGGGATTATTGGTTTCATTTTTTCAAGGAACGACGAGAGGAATTTTGTTTGCTAAGGAATGAACATAAATGTTTGGCGTGTTGTCCTGGCAGATGAGTTTCAATCTACGAGGGAACTCCCATGGATGAAAAAACCAGGCAGCTTCTCGGTTGCTCCGCCCTAGCGCTTCTCATTAGCGCGGCTCCATTCGGGTTGCACTGGACGGCTGACGACAACGTTCGTTTCGGCATCAAACAGTCCATCGCTGACGATGATGACAACGAAGATGACGACGACGACGGCGATGACGACGACGGCGATGACGACGACGACGGCGGCGATGACGACGACGACGACGGCGATGACGACAACGGCGATGACGACGACGGCGATGACGACGGCGATGACGACGACGGCGATGACGACGACGACGGCGATGACGACGGCGATGACGACGACGACGGCGATGACGACGACGGCGATGACGACGACGGCGATGACGACGACGGCGATGATGGTGATGATCGTGGCGGCGGCAAGGACCGTGGCGGCGATAATGACAGCGAAGACAACAGCCGGTTCTACGACTACCTATCGACCGAAGAGGAAGCTGATCTCATTGCCAATGGTTGGAAATGAGGAGGGCTGCTATCTCGCCTAAGACCACCCTCCTGGTCGTAGGCCTCACGCTCTCCGCCTGCACCGCCATCGACGATCCAGATGATGTGCCAGACTTTGTTGTGCAGCACGTGCTGAGTGCCCTAACCAGCAAGGAAAGCTTCTCGTGGGAAGCGCCTTCTGGACGTAGCTTCTTGCTTCGGCCTCTTGGCACATTCAAAAATGGCGACGTCTATTGTCGGGACTTTGAAATCAGCCAGACCGATGTCCCGGGAGTGCCTGCGAGACGAACAGCCTGTCGTATCGACGAGCGCTGGGTCCAAGTCGATCCTGCAACGCTCTTGTAGCAAGTCAGCTCGACGGCAACGCATCGCAGCTCTTTCCAAAGCGCCGGAGCTGCGCGACTGCCCACTCGATGACCGCGCTCAGGCGAAGCCTGCACCGTGGCGTTGGCTTATCATCGCTGAACAGCAGGCAGAATCACATTGCCTAAGGACCATCATTGCGAGCGGAAGCCTCGGGATTGCGGCTTTGCATATCTTCCGTGCTGTCGCTGCCGGTCAGCCGCAAGAAGAGTTCTTCCAAATCGGCTTCAATCGTTGCGAGATCACGAATTTTCAGGCCACTCTTGCTGATGACATCCAAGAGGTCACCGACCAATGCCTGGCTCGGACGATAATGAATCTCCAGATGATGCGGCCCAACCAAGACGGCACCGCGTTGCCGAAGTGGTTCTGGTAGGCTTTCGACTGGATCGATCATGGTCACCCTGAGCGTTTTCTCATCCAGTTTCTGCACGAGACTCTTCGTCTCGCCGCAGGCGACAAGGCGGCCTTGGTCAATAATGGCAATCTCGTCGCACATCTCCTCGGCTTCTTCGAGATAATGAGTCGTCAGCACGACCGTCACGCCTCGTTCATTCAACGCACGCATATGTGCCCAAAGGGTGCGCCTCAAATCGACATCAACTCCAGCCGTTGGTTCATCGAGGATTACGACGGGTGGTTGGTGGATCAACGCCTTGGCAACCAGCAGCCGTCGCCGCATGCCGCCGGATAGGCTTCGCGCATAAGCGTCCGCCTTATCGGCAAGACCAACCGCCTCAAGCACATCCATCACGCGGCGCTCGTTCTTGGGCACACCGTAAAGCCCAGCTTGAATGTCGAGCGTCTCGCGCGGCGTAAAGAACGCATCAAGATTCAGTTCTTGGGGCACAACGCCGATGGATCGTCTTGCTCGTCTCGGATTGACATCGATATCGAACCCCCAGATGCGCGCCGAACCGGATGTCTTGACCACGAGGCCGGCGAGAATGTTGATCATCGTTGACTTCCCAGCACCATTCGGTCCGAGAAGGCCAAAGATCGAGCCACGACGGATATTGAGATCGATGCCTTTGAGTGCTTCCTTCGGCTCCTGCTTCTTCTTACCGGCATAGGTTTTGGCGAGCGCCTTGATCTCGAGGGCAAGATCAGGTGTGCCATAACGGGCGGCGATGTCGTTCGGCAGCCCGGGCGATAACACGTCGGCAGCCTTCATCTCAGTCAAATCCGGATGTTTTCCCAACCGCCACTCTCTCCTGATCGGTAAAGCGCGTCGATGACGGCCATATTGTTGACGGCATCCTCGAGTGGAAAGTCAAGCGTGGCCTCGCCTCGAATGACTCGCGCAAAATGCTCGCCTTGTAGGGTGTATTGGTTAACATCATCGAAGGTGATCTCGTCAGCCCCGCCAAAACCACGATGGTTGCCATTGTCGATCACGATCCGCGATGTTTCGCTTTCCAAGGGCGTAAAGGGAAGGTCAAGCTCGATTCGCCCTTCGGTGCCGAAGATCTGACATCGCTGCTGTGGCACAAGCTGGGTCGAGCAGATGAACTGGGCCTGGCCTTCAGGAAAATGCAGGGTCGCCGAGGCGAGACGATCTGTTTGGAAATCAGGATCGCGCTCAATCAAGGCAAGGGCGCGGACCGGCTCACTTTCGAACAAAAACCGCGACGTCACGATGGGATAGCAACCGATATCATAAATCCCGCCACCGCCGATGTCGGCTTTGTTGCGAACATTCTCAGGATCCCGGTTCATGTAGCTGAACACAGCTTGGATGGCGCGAAGTTGACCGATACGTCCGCTTTGAATCAGCTGCCGCACATGGTGCCATTGGGGATGATGACGCACCATAAAAGCTTCGGCGATGACGCCCCCTGTCGCGTCGCGCGCCTGAACCAAGCGTTGCGCCTCTGCAGCGTCCAACGCGATCGGTTTTTCGCAAAGCACATGTTTGCCGGCCTTAGCGGCCTGGATTGAGACCGGCACGTGAAGGTGATTCGGCAGTGGGTTGTAGACCGCCTCGATCTCTGGATCGGCGAACAGCTCGTCATAGCTGCCATAGGCTTTCTCGATGCCAAACCGTGCCGCAGCCTCCTTGGCTCGGTCAAGATGACGCGAGGCGATGGCGTCGATCCGAACACCATCGCTGTTCTGCATTGCCGGAATGACTCGTTCGAGCCCAATCTTCGCCGTACTGATTACGCCAAACCGTATGGCCTTCATCGATCCCCTCCAGACTGTTGGCGTAACAGTCATAAGCGCGAACCCAAGGGTTCACCAGAGGAACAAATCGATGTCCTTCGGTCAGACAGTCCGATTCGATTAAGCGGAGTCCCGACCTGACAAGGTTTCGAAAATCACCATGCAGGCCAGCTGCTGCTTGGTTTCATCGTTGCGCGCGAGCCCAATCGCGGTCGCTTGCGACGTACGCACCCGGCCCGGGGACACATAGGTCGCGTTGAAGCGCTCTTCGCGCGAACCCTGCTCGAAAATGCGCTGCCACATGGTGTTCATACCCGGACCACGCAAGATCATCAGGTTGTCCAGCCTTTGTCCCAGCATGGCCTGAGGATCGATGTTCAACCAGGCAACGAAGGCATGGTTCACACGCCTGACCTCACGTTCGTTCGACAGCAAGAGACACGGCATCGGGCAGGCATCAAGCACACGGGTTAGATCAGCGCTGTTGCCCGCAAGCTTCAGCTTTTCCAGATCTTGGTCCAGGCTCTGTGCTCTGAGTTGAGCGTGAATTAACGCGAACGTTCTTAACGTCGACGCGAGATTGGTGCGTTCCGGCGTCGCATCGGCAATGTCATTGACCAAGCGCGACAACCGAATGGTGCGACCGTCTGCGACCTCTTTTAAGTAAGTCCAGAATTCCTGTTCTAACTTAATCGAGGTGCGAACCTCGCCTACCCGCATGGTTTTTCGAATCATGAGGCCAGCTGATCCATGATCATCCTTTATGCGTACTATGATACTTCATAACAGCGTGCGTATGAATTGTTCTGATAAACGACGTAAATTAAAATTTAGGTAACAAAGCTCGCGTAAAAGAAATTTTGAGGGAACCGTCGGGGATATCCTCACGTTCACCCAAAGGAGTCTTTTATGGCGAGAAACCTTGAGAATTCGCTTGCCGCCAATGAAGGAAGTGAGCGAACTGATTTTCCGGGCGTCCACGCACAATCCGAACAGCAAGAGCAGGGTACCGGCGTGACGACTCCGGGAACCGAGTCTCAAGGGAATGCGTTTCTCGCAGCCGCTAATGATTGCGCGGTCACCGATCAGCAGACGGTCCTTCGTCTGCCGGTTTTGCAGAATGATCAGGGTGGACAAACGCAAGATCTTGAAATTCTCGCGGTGTCGCAGCCAGCCAGCGGACAGGCCGAGATCGCTCAAGATGGCACGATCACCTTCGCCCCGGACCAGCCAGGGCACCAGGAAATCCGCTATGTCGTCCAAGATGCGAATGGCGAAACCAGCGACGCCAAAGCGCATGTGTTCGTCAATCCTGAAGGCGGTGTGCTTGCTGAACCGGTGCTCGCCAATGCAGGCCCCATCGAGCTTGCCGGTGTTGCGCGGACATGTGTCGACGGCATGGCCCTGGATATCGCACGCCTTCACGGTGGCCAAGTGGTGGTCGACCCACCGGAACCCGGCCAGCGGGTCCAGGTCACGGCCGTGGCCGGTCAGCAAATCGTGGTGCAAGACCCGAGCTTTATTCAAGCCAAGTTTCTCAATGTCGATGGCGGCCTTTTGATGATTTCGGGCGACGGCCGCATGATTTTCCTCGAGGGCTTTGTCGCGGCATCGGCGGACCCTACGCCGGTGACATTGTCGATCGATGGCAGTCTTCCCGTGGCGGGTGAACGGTTGCTGGCGCAGGCGCTCAATGCCGATGAAGTCGGATCGTCGGTTCAAATCGCTGAGGTCGCCCTGTCGGATGAAGCGTTGTTGCTCCAACCAGCGGCCGGGGGCGAGGCCCATGGCGGTGGCGCCGGCTTCTCACCCTATGACGCTGGGTCGATCGGTGAAGGTCCAGATGCCATCGGGCCGCAAGCACCAACCGCGCTCGCGTTCAGCACGCCAGAGATCATCCTCGACAGCCCGCTCGACTCACAGCTGTCGCCGGCCGGCGATGATATCAATGCTGCCGAGCCGGTTATTCCAGAAGATCCAGATGATCCGGTCGATCCGGTTGATCCAGGAGAGCCAACCAATCAGCCGCCCACCGTCAGCATCAACGCCTCGATCTCGGTCGAGATTGGCGAAGTCACATCGAGTACCACCAACTTCGTCAACGCACCGGCTCTGCCCGACCTCGCCGAAGCGCGCGACGTTGCCGCATCGAGAATCAATGGCGTCGACGGTCGGAACCTGGTGATTGGTGATGGCGGCGACGCAGCGATCATCTTCAGGGACGAAATCGCCCTCTTCCAAAACAGTGTTGGTGTCTATCTGATCGGCGAAAATGGGGAGATGCTCGACCCGAAAATCGTCTTTCTTGCGGTCGAGCATGCCGACCCGATCATCGACGAAAACGGGAATCAATCCCACGCTTTCATTCGCCCCGGCGGCGGCCCCCTCAGCAAGGGGGATCAAGTGTTGTTGAGCGAACTCTATCCCGATCAACAGCTGGAGCCAGGCGCCAAGTTTGGTGTCTTTCTCGTTGTCGATGGCGGCCGCGATGATCAGTTCCAGGGGGACGAGGTCCTGGCCTTCCAAAATGACGATGGTGATATCGCGACGGTGTTCGATTCGGAGCCACCGACCTTCATCGCCAATGACCAACCCGTTGACATCAACGTCTATCATGCCGTCGATGCGGATCTGACCGACGGCAATACCAACCATCTCAACCCGAACGGCAAGGCCCAAGCGATTTCAGGGCTTGCCGATGACGGCGCCGGCATCAGCATCGCGTTTGAGGACGTTGAACTCGGCCATGGGGACAACGACTTCAACGACACGGTGATCGACGTCCTACCGATTCCCGGCACTGTCCCCAGCCTTCCCTTCATCAATGTCGACATTGCGCTCGATGCGACGATTGACGACGCCGACGATACGAATTTGATCCGCGCTGTGATCGAAGTCGCGGATGGTGCTTCGTCAGGCGACACCCTGTCGCTCACTTCGTCCCTCGACGGTACGGGAATCACGTTGGTTGAAGATGGCAGCAATGGTCGTCTGCTTCTCGAGGGAACCGCCTCCATTGAGGACTATCAGGAGGCTCTTCGCGGGCTCCAGTTTGGCTTCGGCAACGGTGATGCCGAACGAGAGGTCAGCATTCAGGTCGTCGACGAGGCTGGCAATCCCAGCAACACCGAAGTCGTCACCATAACCCCCACAGACCTGACTGCCGATATCGGCACGGAGGGTGACGACACTCTTGCTGGCACCAATGGCGTCGACAACGCCATTGCTGGCCGCGGTGGTAATGACAGCCTGTTCGGTGATAGCGGCAATGACATCCTCGACGGCGGCTTAGGCGATGACTTCCTCTTCGGTGACGGTGGTAACGACGTTTTGATTGGCGGCCCCGGGGCTGACGTTATCAATGGCGGCGATGGCGCAGATGAGCACCGCTATTTCTCCATTACCGAACGGGGCGATCGTATCGAAGGTTTCAATGCAAGTGAGGGCGATGTGCTGAATTTCAGCGACCTTCTCGGCAATGATGACGGGTCCGGAAGTGTCGAGGACTTCATTCGTTTCGAGCAGGTTGGCAACAATATTGAAGTCAGTGTGGATGTCGATGGCTCCGGAAGCGAAGCGGCGTTCATACCTTATGTCACCCTGGTTGATCCGGTCGGTGTCACCACCGTCGAAGAAGCGGCGAGCAACGGCACGGTCATCACTTAGCGAGAAAATGTCTCGGAACAATCGGGGGCCATGCGCCCCCGAGCGTCCTATCCTATGTCTTCTGCTTGCGAAGGCGCAGGCTGTCGGCTACAACCAGCTGGCTTGTCGATCCACCCTCTCATACCGCAACAAAGGCGACAGTTTCCTATCATGGCGCGAAAAAAGATTGCCCTCATCGGCGCAGGTCAGATTGGTGGCACGCTTGCTCTCCTGGCCGGTCAAAAACAGCTGGGCGATGTCGTCCTGTTCGACATCGTTGACGATATGCCAGCTGGTAAGGCGTTGGACCTGGTGGAATCATCACCGGTCGAAGGGTTTAACGCGAAGGTTGGCGGAACGAACGATTATGGCGAAGCGCTTGCTGACGCTGATGTCGTTATCGTTACGGCCGGCATTCCTCGTAAGCCGGGGATGAGTCGTGATGATCTGATCGCGACCAATGCCGGCGTGATCAAAACCGTCGCCACCAATATTCAGCAGCATTGCCCCGACGCCTTTGTCATCGTCATTACCAATCCGCTCGATGCCATGGTTTGGGCGATGCAGAAGGCGAGTGGCCTGCCACCCGCCAAGGTGGTGGGCATGGCGGGTGTTCTCGATTCAGCACGCTTCCGTTATTTCCTCGCCGACGAGTTCAATGTGTCCGTCGAAGATGTGACAGCCTTTGTGCTCGGCGGGCATGGCGACACGATGGTGCCCCTCACACGTTATTCGACGGTGGCCGGCATTCCCCTGCCCGACTTGGTCAAAATGGGATGGACAAGTCAGGAGCGGCTCGACGCCATCGTTCAGCGTACACGAGACGGTGGCGCCGAAATTGTCAAACTTCTGAAAACGGGGTCAGCATTCTATGCTCCCGCGGCATCGGCCATTCAGATGGCAGAAGCCTATCTCCTCGATCAAAAACGTGTCCTCCCCTGCGCTGCCCATCTCGATGGCCAATATGGTGTCTCCGGCTTTTATGTCGGTGTGCCGACGGTCATTGGCGCGGGCGGTGTCGAGCGCATCGTTGAGATCGACCTTGATCCATCTGAACGAGCGGCGTTCGACGATTCGGTGAAAGCTGTTGAAAGCCTGTGTGCCGCTGTCCAACTCTGATGCATCGCCGCTGGATGTCGTTGTCATGGAACGTCAGCGTGCGGTCACGCCAGATTATCCCGGAAAATAGGGGGATCGATGAATATTCATGAGTATCAGGCCAAAGCGCTCTTAAAGGAGTATGGCGTCAGCGTCCTACGCGGCCAAGTCGCCTACACCCCCGAAGAGGCCGAAGCGGCTGCGAAGAAACTCGGCGGACCGGTCTGGGTGGTCAAGGCGCAAATCCATGCAGGCGGCCGTGGCAAAGGCGGCGGCGTCAAGTTGGCGAAATCCGTCGAAGAAGTCCGCCAGGTCGCCGAAGACATGCTCGGGATGACCCTGGTTACCCACCAAACCGGGCCCGAGGGCAAAGAAGTGCGACGCCTTTTCGTCGAGGATGGCTGTGACATTGCCCGTGAGCTCTATCTCGGCATGGTGATCGACCGCGAAAGTTCGCAGGTGACGTTCATGGCCTCGACTGAGGGCGGCATGGACATCGAAGAGGTTGCCGCGAAGACGCCCGAAAAAATCACCATGGTCAGTATTGATCCCGCGATTGGCTTTCAGTCGTTTCATGGTCGGCAGATCGCGTTCAGCCTTGGCCTCGAAGGTAAGCAAGTCAACAAGGCGGTCGCTTTCATGAGCGGCCTTTATCGCGCCGTGATCGAACGCGATGTCTCCTTGGTCGAGATCAACCCGCTCGTTGTCACCGGCGATGGCGATCTGGTGGCGCTCGATGCCAAGATGAACTTCGATAGCAATGCGCTCTATCGCCAACCTCGCATTGCTGAGCTTCGAGATCTTGATGAAGAGGATCCCCATGAGATCGAGGCAAGCCGGCACGATCTCAACTACATCAAGCTCGACGGTAGCATTGGCTGCATGGTCAACGGTGCCGGCCTTGCCATGGCAACGATGGACATCATCAAGCTCTATGGAAGTTCACCAGCCAATTTTCTCGATGTCGGCGGCGGTGCTACCAAGGAGCGGGTGACGGCTGCGTTTAAGCTTCTTCTATCGGATCCCAAGGTCGAAGGCGTGCTCGTCAACATCTTTGGCGGCATCATGCGTTGTGACGTGATCGCTGAAGGCGTCGTCGCTGCCGCACGTGAGGTGAATGTGGGCGTTCCACTCGTCGTTCGACTGGAAGGCACCAATGTTGAACTTGGCAAGCAGATCCTCAATGACTCGGGTCTTGCCATCACGGCGGCAAGCGATCTTGCCGATGCCGCTGAGAAAATCGTCAACGCTGTAAAGAAGGCTGCCTGATGTCGGTTTTGATCGATAAGGACACTAAGGTCATCTGCCAAGGCTTCACCGGCGCGCAGGGGACATTTCATTCCGAGCAGGCGATCGCTTACGGGACGAAGATGGTGGGCGGTGTCACGCCGGGTAAAGGCGGAACGACACATCTTGGCCTGCCGGTCTTCGACACCGTTGCCGATGCTGTCAAAGAGACGGGAGCCGATGCGTCGGTCATCTATGTCCCGGCCGCGTTTGCCGCCGATGCTATCCTCGAAGCCATCGACGCACATGTCCCCTTGATCGTCTGCATCACTGAGGGCATCCCTGTCCTTGATATGGTCAAGGTCAAGCGCGTGCTGACGGGCTCATCATCGCGGCTCATCGGGCCTAACTGCCCAGGGGTCATTACCCCTGATGGCTGCAAAATCGGGATCATGCCTGGGCATATCCATCAGCGCGGCAAAATTGGGATCGTGTCCCGGTCAGGAACACTGACCTATGAGGCCGTTGCACAAACCACCGCAACCGGGCTTGGTCAGACCACCTGCATTGGCATTGGTGGCGACCCCGTCAACGGTACGAACTTCGTCGATTGCCTCCAGATGTTCGTTGAAGACCCCGAGACTGAGGGCATCGTCATGATTGGCGAGATCGGCGGAACGGCAGAAGAGGACGGCGCAGCCTTCTTGAAATCGACAGGCACCAAAAAACCGGTGGTGGGCTTCATTGCCGGACGTACGGCCCCGCCTGGCCGCCGCATGGGACATGCCGGTGCCATCATTGCAGGCGGCAAAGGCGGTGCCGAGGAAAAGATGGCGGCCATGCGCGATGCCAATATCCACGTCGCTGACAGTCCGGCTGCGCTCGGCAAAACAATGCTGGAAGCGATGGGCGGATAGTAAAATGTTAACTATTTCTATTTAGGTAAGGCTGTTTAGAGTAGGCATAACGCTGGGCTCGTCCACCTCTGATGTAGTGTTGATCGATGGCGACACGTCTGGAAATTGAAGAAAGCGCTTTTCTTTACGGCGGAAATGGGGGGTTCATTGAGGACCTCTATAGTCGCTACCTCGAGGATCCCTCGGCGATCGATGCTAGTTGGCGCGTCTATTTCGACGAACTTGGCGCCGAAACCAAAATGCTCTTCCAGAAGAGCAAGGCGGCCCTTGAACCACGTCCTGCGTCAACACTGTCTGCTCCGTCCGGGCTGACGCCCTCCGATGTCATTGATCTGGATGGGGAACGCAGCAAACGGCTCATTCTCGACCATCTGCGCATCGTCATGCTGATCCGTGCATTTCGCGTGCGCGGCCATTTGCTTGCCGATCTCGACCCGCTCAATCTCAGTCGCAACGAAGCTCACCCGGAATTGGATCCGGCGAACTACGGCTTCGGTGAGAATGATTGGGATCGCGAGTTCTTTCTCGACAATGTCTTGGGCCTGGAAAAGGCGACACTCCGTCAGATCGTCGACATTCTCCGCCAGACCTACAGCGCCAAGATCGGCGTCGAGTTTATGCATATTCAAGAGCAGGATCAAAAAGCCTGGATTCAGGCGGTGATGGAAGGATCCTACAATCTCCTGAAACCGACGACCGAGGGCAAAAAGGAGATCCTGCAGTCGCTGACCGCGGCGGAAGGGTTTGAGCGCTTCTTGAATATCAAATTTCCCGGCACGAAGCGCTTTGGACTTGATGGTGGCGAGAGCACGGTTCCAGCGCTCGAAGCGATCATCAGAAAGTCGGCAGAACTGGGTGTCGATGACATGGTCATCGGCATGCCCCATCGTGGCCGCCTGAATGTTCTCGCCAACGTCATGGGCAAGCCTTACACAGCGATCTTCGCCGAGTTTCAAGGTGGCACTGTCACCGATGATGTCCTCGGATCCGGCGATGTGAAGTATCATCTCGGCACATCGTCAGACCGCGAACTTCCCGGGCATCTGAAGATGCATTTGAGTCTCACTGCGAACCCGTCCCATCTGGAGGCGGTGAACCCGGTCGTTCTTGGCAAGGTGCGCGCCAAGCAGACTCAAAAGGACGACTCAGACCGGTCCAAGGTGATGGGCCTGCTTTTGCATGGTGATGCCGCCTTCGCTGGTCAAGGCGTGGTTCACGAAGGCTTTGAGATGTCGGAGTTGCGAGGATTTCGCACGGGTGGCACCATCCACGTCATCGTCAACAATCAGATCGGCTTCACCACAAGTCCGGCCTATGCGCGCTCATCGCCCTATCCTTCAGATGTCGCACGATCGGTCCAAGCGCCGATTTTTCACGTCAATGGCGATGATCCCGAAGCCGTCGTGCATGTTGCCTTATTGGCCTCGGAATTCCGACAGAAGTTTAAGAAAGACGTCGTGATCGACCTTTGGTGCTATCGCCGCCATGGTCACAATGAGGCTGATGAGCCCAGCTTCACGCAACCGTTGATGTATCGTCGTATCGCCCAACACCCAACAGCGCGGCAAATCTATAGCCAGCGCCTCATCGACGAAAAAGTGATCAGCGAAGACGAAGCCAACGCCATTCATAAAGCCTTCCAAGACCAACTGAACGAAGCGTTCGATGCGTCGGCCGGCTATAAGATGAATAGTGCCGATTGGTTAGAGGGCGCTTGGAAGGGGCTGAGCAAAGCACCGAGCGACTACGAGCGTGGAACGACCGCCGTCAGTGCTGATATCCTTCGCGATATCGGGATGTCGATCACCACGGTTCCTGACGATCACCATATTCACCGAAAACTCGAACGAATCATCGGACAACGTCGAAAGAACATTGAGGCTGGCGAGAACATCGACTGGGCTACAGCCGAACATCTCGCCTTTGGCAGTCTTCTCGTCGAAGGCCATCCCGTCCGCCTGAGCGGTCAGGACTGCGGTCGTGGTACGTTCTCGCAACGCCATGCGGTCCTCTATGATCAGGAAACAGAGGAACGCCATATCCCGCTGACCAAGATCAAGTCGGATCAAGCGATCTTCGAAGTTGTCGATAGTTTCCTTTCAGAAGAAGGGGTGCTGGGTTTCGAGTATGGGTATTCGCTCGCAGATCCCAACTCGCTCGTACTCTGGGAAGCGCAATTCGGCGACTTCTGCAATGGCGCTCAAGTCTACTTTGATCAGTTCATTGCAGCTGGCGAGGCGAAGTGGCTACGTATGTCCGGCCTCGTTTGCCTGCTTCCTCACGGCTATGAAGGCCAAGGGCCAGAACACAGCTCGGCACGTCTTGAACGCTTTCTCCAGCTGTATGCCGACGACAATCTTCAGGTGCTGTATCCGTCAACGCCAGCCTCGTACTTTCACGGGCTCCGGCGCCAGCTCAAACGCGACTTCCGGAAACCACTCATCGTCATGACGCCGAAATCGCTTCTGCGTCACAAGCGTTGTACCTCGCAGTTTTCCGAAATGGCAGAGGGCAGCAGTTTCCACCGCGTCATGTATGAGCGTGAGCCATCGCGGGCTGACGAGAAGATCGAGCGCGTCATCCTGTGTTCCGGCAAGGTCTTTTATGATCTTCAGGACGCACGCGCCGAAAAAGGATTGGATGAGACGGTCGCGTTGGTCCGGTTGGAGCAACTTGCCCCCTTCCCAAGTGAGGTGCTTTCCGAAGAACTCATGCGGTATAACAGTTCGGTGTCACTGATTTGGTGCCAGGAAGAACCGCGCAATATGGGAGCGTGGAGCTTTGTCGCGCCGAAGCTTGAGGCTGTCTACAATGAGCTCGGCTTCAATCAAAAGCGGCCGATCTTCGCTGGACGGAAAGCCGCCCCATCTCCAGCAACCGGATCCCATGATCAGCACGTCAAGGAGCAGACCAAGCTTATCAATGATGCGCTGACCCTATAGACGTTTTTTTGGCGCGGCGGTCGGAACGCCACGCCCTGCAGGCTGAGGAAATCATGAGCGTTGAAATTCGTGTACCAAGCCTTGGTGAATCGGTAACAGAAGCGACCGTCGCCAAATGGTTCAAGCAGATTGGTGAATCTGTTGTCGAAGATGAGCCATTGGTGGAGCTGGAAACCGACAAGGTGACGCTCGAATACAATGCGCCTGCGAGCGGAACGCTGGCTGAGATTGTTGTGGAGCAGGGCGGCGAAGTCGAGGTTGGCGCCTTGCTGGGCGCGATCGATGACAAGGGCGCGCCTAGTGCCGATAGCAACAAGGGCAGCGCCCCAGCAAAAGCGGCCTCAGCGCCGACAACGTCGCCGGCACCGACAGGCGCTAGCGACGCGCACGGCACCATGACGCCTGCCGTCAAAAAGCTGGTCGACGAGAACAATATTGATGTTGCCAGCTTGGTGCCGAGTGGTCCGAAGGGGAATATCACGAAGGGCGATGTTCTGGCCGCTATCGACGCGCGTAAAGAGGCGCCGTCTGCTGCCGCGCCGGCATCGTCTTCTGAAGGATCAAGCAGTCCGGCACCGAAGGCAGAGCAAGCAGCTCCTGTTGCGCCACCCGCAAGCCCTTCCCCCTCATCAGAAAAGCGCGACGCCCGCGGAACGGAAGGGAAGACCCCTGCCCCGGCCGCTCGTCCGTCGAGCGGTGAAGAGCGGGTCAAGATGACGAGGCTGCGCCGGCGTATTGCCGAGCGTTTGAAAGAGGCGCAGAACACAGCGGCGATCTTGACCACGTATAACGAAGCCGACATGAGCAATGTGATTGCTCTTCGTAAGCGCTATCGGGACACGTTTGAAAAGAAGCATGGTGTCAAGTTAGGCTTCATGTCGTTCTTCGTGAAAGCCACGATCGGTGCGCTTCGCGAGATTCCAGCTCTCAATGCCGAGATCGACGGCGACGAAATCGTTTACAAGCATAACTTCGATATCGGTGTTGCCGTGGGCACACCAAGCGGTCTGGTGGTTCCGATCTTACGCGGGGCCGACCAGTTGAGTTTTGCCGATTGTGAAAAGTCGATCAATCAGCTCGGCAGCAAAGCGCGAGACGGCAAGCTCTCGATGGAAGACTTGATCGGCGGCACGTTCACGATTTCGAATGGCGGCGTGTATGGCTCACTGATGAGTTCGCCCATTCTTAATCCACCCCAGGTTGGCATTCTTGGCATGCACAAAATCCAAGAGCGCCCAGTCGCTGTTGACGGCGAGGTGGTTATTCGTCCGATGATGTACTTGGCACTGAGCTATGATCATCGCCTTGTCGACGGTAGGGAAGCTGTTACTTTTCTGGTACGCATTAAGGAAATCATCGAAGATCCCGAGCGTCTGCTTCTCGAGGTTTAGGACTCAGGATCGACGGAGCTTGGGGTTGATGAGACACAATTGACTGAAATTACGCTTGAAGGTTGAACCGTTTGGTCTAGCGTCAGGGCGTCATGGCATGAGGGCGGATTGTTGAATGAATGAAGACTATGATGTCGTTGTCATCGGCAGCGGCCCTGGCGGTTATGTTGCGGCCATACGAGCTGCCCAGCTCGGGCTGAAAACAGCATGCGTTGAGCGACGCGAGACCTTAGGCGGCACCTGCCTCAATATCGGATGTATTCCCTCCAAAGCCTTGCTGCATTCGTCTGAGCTATATGCCGAGGCGATGAATGGCATGAATGCTCACGGGATCAAGCTGGGCTCGGTCGAACTCGATCTTGATGCCATGCTCGATCACAAGAGCAAAGTGGTTAAGGAACTGACGCAAGGCATCGAATTCCTTTTCCGTAAGAACAAAGTGACCTCGATCTACGGGCATGGCCGCATCACGGGGCCTGGTGCCGTCCATGTCGAGGGTAATGATGGCACCAATCGCGATTTAACGACCAAGAATATCATCATCGCCACCGGCTCAGATGTCGTGCCGCTGCCAGGCATTGAGGTCGACGAAAAGCGAATTGTATCTTCCACGGGGGCCCTGGCTCTCGATTCCGTGCCCGGGCACCTTGTTGTGGTCGGCGCCGGTTATATTGGCCTCGAACTCGGCACCGTCTGGCGTCGGCTCGGGGCTAAAGTCACGGTTGTTGAATTCCTGGATCGGATCACGCCGGGTATGGACTCCGAAGTGGCCAAGCAGTTTCAACGGCTGCTGTCGCGCCAAGGTCTCGGGTTCATGTTGGGCACGAAGGTGACCAGTGTCGACAGTTCAGGCGATCGGCTGGTGGTGGCAACCGAGCCTGCTGAAGGCGGCGATCCTGAAACGATGAAGGCTGATGTCGTCCTCGTGGCAATAGGTCGTCGTCCCTATACCGAAGACCTCGGTCTCGAAACGGTGGGCCTGAAAACGGATAATCACGGCCGTATCGAAGTGGACGCCAACCTCGCCACGTCGATTGATGGCATCTATGCCATTGGCGACGTGATTGCCGGCCCCATGCTCGCCCATAAAGCAGAGGATGAAGGCGTTTTCCTCGCTGAACGCATTGCTGGGCAGCGACCACATATCAATTACGAAGCCATTCCTGCCGTCATTTATACCGCGCCAGAGGTCGCATCGGTCGGTAGCACGGAGGATGACCTTAAACAGGCGCAGATCAGCTATAATGTTGGCAAGTTTCCTTTCTCGGCCAATTCACGAGCTCGGGCTACCGGCAACATCGATGGCTTTGTCAAGGTTCTCGCCGATGCAGAGACAGACCGCCTGCTCGGTGTGCATATCATTGGCGAAGATGCCGGAACCATGATTGCGGAAGCAGCCCTGGCCATCGAGTTCGGTGCCTCGTCAGAAGACTTGGCACGGACATGTCATGCCCATCCGACGTTGGAAGAAGCGGTGAAGGAAGCTGCACTCGCAGCGCACGGCTTACCCCTGCACATCTAGTCGACCTCAGCCATGGTCGACGGCGACCTGACGAGCGACGCGAAGGCGCACGCCGCACACTGACTGGACGTCCCGGCTCCGGGCGCGTCATGTCGTCGGTGCCAGAGCCGTCATCGTGGGTCTCAAACCTCGCCTGGCGACCGGATGTCGGCTTTGATGACGCCATTGGCTCTTGCTTGCCTGCTCACATGAGGTGGCGGCCATCCTCGGAGCATCTTGCGATTCCTTCGTCGATCTCGTCATGACGATCGACGTTCATGAGAACGCCCCGATCCGAAATCTCGGGTCAAACGCAACAAAGTTTGCTCCAAAGAGTCAGAAAACTATCGAAATTATCAACTAATAGTTGATTTTTTTAGATCATTGTCGTAACACCATGATCAGCACTCTCCGTTCAAGGCGAAACCGATGGAACTCTATGATGCGCCAACGCCGTTTAGGCCCAAAGGCGCCGCCAACATTCGCAAGACGGCTGGCCTGAGAACCCCGCTGCGCATCGATATTGTGTCCGGTGACCAAGGGCTCGTCGCGCAGATCAAAAGCTCCCTCCATTTGCTTCGTGCCTGCCTTCGATCGATCCCAACGTTCGATGATGCTAACGGCCGCGTCGAACCCGGCCATGTGGATCTCACGATCGTCCATCTCGAGCATGCCGATGACTGGCCGAGTATCGCGCTCAAGCTCTTCCCAGACGGTAGTAAGATCCATCCAACGGTCATCCTCTGCGAGAGGACTGATGAGGCACGATCCCTTCGAAACGTCTCCGATCACATCATGGATGTCTTGCCAACGGCAGCCGTTCGGGATTACCGGTTCCGCTTTGCTATTGAAGGCGCCCTGCTGAGAGGCGAATTACTCGCCTCTTTGGAGCCATGGGATGATGTTCAGGCGGCGGGCCAGTGATCTGGTCTCTGATAAGAACCCGCGATAGCGACGGTCGATCGTAAGCCCCTCCTACCTCAGGGTCCCGACACACAAGACATCATTCCATCGCTCGAAGCGCCCGATCCTATCCGGTGGGCCAGCGCGTATCGAAAAGCCTGAAAGTCGAGCCCCCTCATCCTTATCGAGCAGGGTCACGATCATGGATTCCGTGCCTTGGCCACGATCGTTGCGATCACGACAAGCGGTCGATGACGCCAAGGCCTAGGGTCGTCCTCGACTTGCATGAACAACGAAACACCCCGGACCTTGTTGTCCCTGATCCGATCGCAACCGTCCGAGATGAACTGTCGACGTCGTTCAAGCGTCCCGTTCCATGATCCAGGCGACGTCGGGCGACGGCACAAAGCGCCATTTTCGAAGCGGCCCTGCCATGACATTCAAATAGTACATCTCGTAGCCATAAGGGGCGCCACAGGGATGGTGGCCGCGGGGTACGAGAACCACATCTCCATCGGCGACCGCCATGGTCTCATCAAGCCTGCCGTCATCGGTGTAGACACGCTGAATTCCGAAGCCATTCGCTGGATTGAGCCGGTGGTAATAGGTCTCTTCCAAATAGGTAATTCGGGGATAATCGTCCTCATCATGGCGATGGCTGGGATAGGATGACCAGTGGCCGGCGGGTGTGAAGACTTCAGTGACCAATAGCGAGTCGCAAACGTCCTCATCTTCCATCGCGATATTATTGATATAGCGCGTGTTCGTGCCCTTGCCGCGCTCGGTAAGCGTGATGCCGTCGGGCCCGATCCGCCGCGCGCCGTGGCCTCCATGCCCTGGCGCCGAGCAAATCGCGAGAACGCAATCGGTCACAGCCTCTGCCTGCCAGGTTGTCTCATTGGGAAGATAAAGACAGTGGGGTGCGGTCTTCTCAAAAACATCCATCCGCTCTCCGAGAACACCCCAATCCTGGCCGGCTCCGTTCAGATGGGCCCGCCCCTCGATCAAGACGATCATGACTTCGCGATCACCGGTCGCCTCAGCAGCACGGTCACCAGCGCGTAACCGATAGAGGCCGAAGCCGACATAACGCCAGCCCGCCACGTCCGGCGTGAGATCATGCACTTTGCCGTGCTGACCAAAAGGTTTCCTCAACAAATCAGCCATCACGATGCCCTAGTTGCGTTCAATGGCCAGGCCCGCCTTGCCACAAACCTCAACGATATGGTCATAGCCCTTCTTCGAATACTCGAAAGGCGGTGCCTTGGCGGGGTCTTGCTCAGCCTCAACCACAATCCAGCCCCGATAATCCATCGCCTTCAGCACATCGGTCACCGCTTGAAAGTCAATGCAGCCGTCCCCGGGCACGGTAAAGGCTCCAGCAATCACCGCATCAAGAAAGCTCCTGTTATTGTGCCGAACGTCCTGCACGATGTCGGGCCGAATGTCTTTGAAGTGCACATGATGCAGCCGCTCCGTCCAACGGTTCATCGTTGCCATGACATCGCCACCACCAAAGAGGAGATGTCCGGTGTCGAAGCAAAGCGTCACTTCAGGCGACGAGCTTTCCATTAGCGCATCGATGTCGGCTTCGGCCTCGATGATCGACCCCATGTGGTGATGATAGGACAGGACCATGCCTTGATCCGCCGTCCACTTGGCAATTTCGCTGAGCTTTCGCCCATAGGCGCGAACGTCGTCGCGTTCGAGCCTGGGGCGGGCATTCACCGCGATGCCCTGGTCACCCTGGACCGTGTTTGAACATTCGGCATAAACGATGCAGGGGGCCTTTAAGGCGACAAATTGCTCGACTTGTTGACGGATCGCAGCTCGCTCCGTCTCAACGTCATTGACCAAAAGATTGCCAGAACACCAGCCACCACATAGCACCAGACCATTGGCGTCGAGATAGCGACGAAGCCCTTCGGTATCATGCGGCATACGCTGGCCTCGCTCGACCCCGCTATAGCCGATCTCACGCGCTTCCTTGAGCGCCTGCTCCATGGTGAAGTCAGCGGTGATATCCGGCAGATCATCGTTCTGCCAAGCAATCGGCGAAATTCCGACGTTCACGCTCATGTCTTTCACACCTCAATTCGACCCCGCAAAAGGCGGATCGTCTGTCACCAGATGGGCGCCCAATGCGTCCCACTCACCCTTGGATGCCGCCTGTCCGACAGACCGCAACGACCTCCGCCAGTGCTCGTCCCCAGTGCTTGAGCGACAACGGCCATGCCAAGGTCGCGCGACACTAGCTGAAGCGTCGACATCATCAAACACCGCATGAACCTCGTCCTCCTGCGGCTGATTGGCGGCACGTCTTGCTCATGGCCGCCTTCTCCCCGACAGCCATCAAACCGCCTGGGGCACATAGTCAGCGGGTGCCGTCGGCATTATGCCTCGCAACAGAGCTATGGATTTCTCTAAGCCTTCGCGTGCATTGAGCAAGACATCCTCATGCTCGATGGACAACCAGCCGTCATAGCCGGCCATGGTCAGGCGGTAGCAGAATTGTCGCCACCATTCCTCGCCATGGCCGAAGCCCAGCGTGATGTAACTCCAGGAACGTGCCGGGATGTCCATCAGCGAGCCATTTTCAAGCAGCGACGTCGTCGCCTGAATAGGTGCATTTAAAAGCGTGTCCTTGGCGTGGACATGAAAGACAGCTTCGCCCAACGCTTCCGCCGCGGCCAGCGGATCGGCGCCCATCCAAAAGAGATGGCTCGGGTCGAGATTGGCACCGAGGCTCGGACCAATGTGCTTTCTAAGCTTCAAGAGTGAGGGAACATTGTAGACGCATTGATTGCCGTGAAGCTCAAGCGCGATTTGATCGACGCCATGCGCCTTGGCAAGATCGGCAACATCCGACCAGAAAGGAAGCAGCCTTTCTTCCCATTGATAGCGAAGAATCGTCTGCGTCTCTGGTGGCCAGGACGCGACGACCCAATTGGGCATCTTGTCGTCTGCGCTGCCGGCAGGCAGACCGGACATGGTGCAGACCTTTTTGATGCCCATCTCGCCGGCGATACGGATCGTGTCTTTCAAGCATGCCGCCTGGGACGCATCGGTCGGGTGAAGAGGGTTGCCATTAGCATTGAGCGCGATGATGTCGAGACCGCGATCTTCAAACATTCGGAGGAACTGTCGTCGCCTCTCGGCACTTTGCCGCATGGCGATCAGATCGAAGTGAGGAGCTGTCGACCAGCCGCCGGTATTGATCTCAATCCCTTCGACGCCTAGGCGCGTCGCGCAGTCAAGAAGATCATCCAGGCTCATAGAGCCTAGACTATCGGAAACGAACCCGAGTTTCATGGATGTGGTTCCCTTTCGGCGCCGGAATCGACGGCATAGAGCGTTGGCTTCACCGCCATGTCGATCATGACCTTTTGGCCTTCGAGAAGGGCCCGTACGCCTGCCTCAGCCACCCGTGAGGAACAATAACCATCCCAGGCATTGGCAGCGATCGCAGACGGCTTATCCGTCTCGATGGACCGTATCCACGCTTTGTCCTGCAACCGATAGGCCTCGGCGAAACGTGGCCGCCAATCTGCCGCATAGGCCGTCACGGATTGCTGGTCGAGATCAAGCCGCGTTGGCGAAGCAGCGTTCAAAGAGACGGCGCCTTTTTCGCCGACAAGTTCGCCTCGGACATCATAGCCATAGACGGCGTTGTTGTTGATTTCGATATTGACGAGCTGACCATCTGTCGTCTCGAGGATGATGAGCACCGGCGCGCCCACACGTGCGCTATCAACAGCTTTGGGTTGGAAGGCAGAGACAGCAACATAGTCCGTGCCGAGGACAAAACGCGCGATATCGAATTCGTGAGGGGCGGAGTTGGTGATCGCCATCGCGCCCGTGAAACTCGGCGGAGCCGACACGTTTCTGTGCATGTTGTGCATCATAATGGGCACGCCCAGCACACCATCATCAACGGCTTGTTTCATCGCGGCATAGGAAGGATCAAATCGGCGCATGAAACCGAGATGGACGAGTTGGCGGCCGATCTGGATTTCCTTGTTGATCACGTCCCAACAGGCATCAGATCCAGGCGCGAGCGGCTTTTCGCAAAGCACGGGCTTACCAAGGTCCAGCGCTCTGAGGGTCAAAGGCGCATGGGTGTCATCCGGGCTCGCGATCAGGACGGCATCGACATCGGCACGATGGATGACCTCGTTTGGATCGGTGGCGACATCCAAGGCCCCGGTCATCTCAGCAACCTCGCGTGCGCGTTCTGCCGACAGATCGCAGACCACTTGCAAAACACTGCCCGGAACATCGTCTGCGATAATCCTGGCGTGATCGGCGCCCATGATACCGGCGCCGATCACGGCAATGCGAACACTCATCGATGGCTTTCCTATCGTTCGCGCGTCAGTCGTCGACGCCAACCGTCATTCCTTGTAGCCAACACCCAGATGAGCCACAAAAGCAAGATGGGCTTAGAGGGCCAACGTCGATAAGGATGACATCAACCACCTCGGCGATGCTGGGAAAGCCTTGTTCCCCACGATCTGGCATCGGCGCGTTGGCCGATAGCCAGGGCTCATGATGGCGCTTGATCGTGCCCGAAACGCACCGGAACATGACCTCAGGAGTGGCTCAAAACGTGGCACCTTAGTTTTGAAGAAAATGGCCCTGTCGGCCAGGCCAAATGTCGCGCTAGATTGAGAGCCTTGATGGCGACAAGCGATGTGCGACGACCATGCAGATGAACGATCTTGACCAGCCCATTGGCGAACCGCTCGAACAATGGCAACCAGCGTCACCACCACCGCTCACCCCCATGATCGGTCGGTTCTGCCGGGTCGAGCCGATCAATGTCGAACAACATGGTCATCAGCTCTTTGCAGCCTTTTGTGCCGACAGATCCCATCGCAATTGGACCTATTTGCCCTATGGCCCGATGTCGACCGAGGGCGCCTTTCTCGATTGGATGGCGACGACCTGCCTCGGCAGTGATCCGTTGTTTCACGCCATTGTCGACCAGGCTTCAGGACAAGCGGTCGGGCTCGCAAGTTACCTTCGCATCGAACCCAGCACGGGTGTCATCGAGGTTGGCCATGTTCACTTTTCACCAAGTCTGCAACAGCAACCTGCAGCGACTGAAGCGATGTTCTTGATGATGCGGCGTGTTTTCTCGGAACTCGGCTATCGTCGCTATGAATGGAAATGTGACGCACTCAATGCCCCCTCGCGTCGCGCTGCAGAGCGGCTTGGCTTTTCCTTTGAGGGGATTTTTCGTCAAGCCACGATTTACAAGGGCCGAAACCGCGATACCGCTTGGTATTCCATTCTCGATCGGGAATGGCCAACCATCGAGAGCGCTTTTTCAACGTGGCTGGACCCAACCAACTTTGATGAGCATGGCCAACAGAAACTCGGCCTCCGAGCCGTGATGACGGCAGCAGAAGAGCCAGCAGGATCCCCTCATTGAACAATCAGGGCAGCCTCAAACCCGTGCTGTCGATCGTGTTCATCGGCGTTCTTTGGGGACTGAACTGGCCCGCTGTGAAGGTGATGCTGAACGAGATTCCACCCTTGACCATACGCGCAACAGCCTTTCCCTTAGCGGCGTTGTTGCTGGGCTTGATCGCTCAGCTTCGTGGTCATCCCCTCTGGCCATCACGTAACGATCGATGGCCGATCCTCATCACCGGCCTTCTGCTCGTCTTCGGCTTCAATGTCTTAACCACCTTCGGTCAATTGGCGACCGAAACGTCGAGAGCCGCCATTGTCGCCTATACGATGCCAGCCCTGACAGCCGTTCTTGCGGTCGTGTTTCTAAAGGAGCGCCTCGCCTGGCCGACCATGGCTGCCCTTCTCATCGGGATGGCTGCACTCGTTGTTCTGATCTCAGAGGAAAAGGTCACCTTTACGTCCGGATCGACGGGACTGACGATTATGCTGCTGGCAGCGCTCTCATGGGCGCTCGGCAATGTCGCGTTGAAATCTCGTCAATGGAGCTTGTCGCCTCTCGCCCTCACTGTCTGGTTCTTCGTGGTCTCAACCCTCGCCTGCTGGCCTCTTGTGTTGATCTTCGAGCCACCGTGGACACAGAGTTGGCCATCGCCACAGGTCTTACTGACGGTGGCTTACCATGTGCTCGGTCCCATGGTTGTTTGCTACGCGGTTTGGACGATCGCGCTCGGCAAACTTCCTGCGACAACCGCAGCGATTTCAACGCTCACCGCGCCGATCGTCGGCGTGGGGTCGGCCGTCTTCCTGCTCGGCGATCAAGCGACATGGCAGAAATTTGTGTCGCTTATGATGGTCGTAGTCTCGATTCTCTTAACCCTCCTACCACGCACCGATCGGGGCCCGCCGGCAGCCTGTCGTTGATGATGATGATCCTGTAACAAGAACGGTTCCCTGATCAGCCTATGCCACGGAGCGATCGACATGACGCCAACCATTCGCCCCCTCCAGGACGACGATCGCGTTCCCTGGGAACGCATGTTTCAGGCCTATGCCGAGTTCTACAAAACCGCGATCCCCGAAGGCGGTTTTGATCGGGTTTGGGCCTGGATCTTCGACCCTGCAAATGCGTTCTGGTGCGCGGTCGCCGATGATGGCCGTGGTGAGCTCGTCGGCTTCACACAATACCAACTGATGCACCGGTCTCTCGGTGGCAGCATGGTCTGTTATCTCAGCGATCTCTATGTCGATCCAAAGGTCAGAGGCTCGGGCACCGGACGGGCCTTGATTGATCATGTGCTCGCCTTTGCCAAGGATCGCGATGTCCCAAGCGTTCGATGGCTAACCCAAGAATTTAACTATCCGGCGCGACGCCTCTATGACACCTACGGGCCGAAGACAGACTTCATTCTCTATAATGTGCCTGTTTGAGCACCAACAGATGGGACAGCGGAGACAACGCGATGCTCACAGCCGACATGAAAACGCTCATCAACAACCACCGAGCGGGTATGGTCGCGACGGTGAATGACGATGGGGCGCCATCGGTATCCCCAAAGGCAACCTTTGTTATTCTGGATGACGCGGCCATCGCCTTCGGCAACATCCGCTCCCCAGGGACGCTGGCCAACATTCGAAAACGACCCGCCATTGAAGTTTGTTTCATCGACGTCGTCTTAAGAAAGGCCGTTCGGGTCACAGGGTCAGCCTCGATCATCAGAAAGGCCGATGCGGATGATCACATGCAAGCGACGTTCGATCAGCAATGGGCCGATTATCTCCAACACATGTCAGCGTTCGTTAAGATTGATATCACAGCTTGTGAAATGATCCTGTCGCCAGCCTACGACCTCGGCATGACCGAAGACGAACTACGGCGAACGAACCTCGAGAAGCTGAATGGGCTTTAGGCCTGCGCGCTAGCTTCAAGGCACGTGCGCGCGTGGCTGAAGCAGCGACCTGGTTGGCCACTTGAACTAGGGCGATTGCCTAAAGTGCTCAATGTCGCGTCCGGTCTCAAAATGACGCCAGCGCTGCATCAAGTTCTTCTTCATGGTGCGCAGAGGTGATGGGATGGACTTCCTGAGCCAACCACCGTCTGAACGATATTTTTTTCCCTCGGTATTCAGTTCTGTTTTCGGTAGTCGCGTGATGTCGGCGTTGAACTTCCCCGCCAATTGCTGAGCAAAGTCCTCGAAGAACGAACGGTCCGGATCCGAGTATCCGGGTGAATACACCAAGAAGGTGACGTCGGGCGTTACCTCAAAGTCTCGCTCGAGAAATTGTGCAGCCAGCGACTTCCTCAAGCGCGGCTCATATTCGATCGAGGCCAAGGCGTCCCAATCCAGATCAAGCTGTTCGCCTGGTCGCAATCCCTCCCAATCATCAAGCAAGCTTTCTCGGAACGTCAGCAGTACGTCTTTTCTGCCGGAACGACGATGCACATGGCGATAGTACGGCGCCAAAAGGTCGGTCTCGTAACTGACCACGGGACCACTGTCGTAGCCGCGACCGCCGTGCTGATCATGAACCCAGCGTAAATCGGTAACGATGCCATTCATCACGGCATGGGCCAGGAAGTTTCCTCGGTCGATGTAGGTCGTCTCGCTGTGCGACGTGAAAAAGGCACGTCCTTGTCGCCGATCGATCAGAATACCGCGCATGTCGCAATGGAAGTCGACATGTGCCAGTTTCAAATCATGCATCCCACGGTCCTGCCAAACCGAGTAAACTTGCTCGTGATGTTCAGCAATAATGAGTTCCGGCATCGGCTTCCTCGTAGGATTGACGTGCATTGTTCCGGCCCCTCCGTCCGAGGGGGAACAGCCCTAGGGGGGACATCGTCAAGACGCACTGGCTTGCGGCTTTGACCAAAAGGTATCGAGCGCATTCCTATAGGCCTGATTCGCCGCGTTGGCGACTTCCCGGCGAGACAACGCCCCTGTTTCGGCGGCATGGGCACTCTTGTCTTCCAGTCGAGACTTCAACGCGGGATCATTGCGGATCGTGCGGATCGCGTTCGCAAGGGCCTCCCCGTCAGCAGGCGGCACGATCATGCCCATCCCCGTCTGCTTGGTGATCACGCCCAATTCACCGACATCGGTGACCAAGACAGCCCGTCCAAAGGCTGCGGCCATGGCAAGAATGCCGCTCTGCGACGCCTCAATATAGGGCAGCACCACCAAGTCGGCCTGAACGAACATCCGGGCAACATCGACATCTTCAACAAAGCCTCGATGAAGCTCGATTCCCGGCCGGTCGAGCCGATGCTCGACCTCGCCATAACCAGGCCCTCGTCCGGCAATTGTGAGCGCATAGGTCTGGTCACCAGCGTTGAGACTGTCGAAGGCGTCAAGGAGATAAGGTAAGCCCTTGTAGGTCATAACGCGACCGAAAAACAGGAGACGGAACGGACCCTCAGCACTGCGCTCGGGCAAGCCCGCACGCCGCGCGATCTCGGCATAACGAACCAATGCTGGATGCGGTACGATATCCAATTCGTCAGGCCGGCGCTTTGTCCGTTCGATCAGCTGATCCTTAATCGATTCACCATGAACGACCAGACGGCTGGCCTGGCTTTGGAAGAGATCGCTCGCAAAGTAAGGGATCACAAACGTCTTGGTATCGCCGGGGTGCTTCAGGACGTCATGGACCGTAATTAAGACGGGCCGTTGTCCGACCAAGCTCGGCATGATGCTAAGCCAAGACACGCCATCGCCAAGAAAATGAACAACATCCGGCGCGCGCGTCAGAATTTCTTGCCTCAGCTTGTAGATAAGACTGAGATTACCGGGGCTTCGATGACGCGGCCAAGACAACAGAACGGTGTCGACCGATGGATCGACAAAGTCGACATGATCCC
This sequence comes from Geminicoccaceae bacterium, assembly GCA_028285265.1. Taxonomy (GTDB): domain Bacteria; phylum Pseudomonadota; class Alphaproteobacteria; order Geminicoccales; family Geminicoccaceae; genus JANQPX01. Next base: position 20,049 of record JANQPX010000003.1, on the reverse strand, counting down.
GCATCGCGCGCTCAGCGGCAAGGAATGTCACGTCATTGACCGACGCGATCGCGTTGACATAGTCGATGCAATAGTCAATCGGAAACGTCTGTACGCAGGCGATCTTCATCAGTTCATCGTTAACCTTGTTGAGACATCTTAACGGTACGCCTTCAAGAGACGCTTAGCCAAAGGTGAGAGCCCAAGGCGTTTGACCTATAGCGGTAGTGTATTTTTGCTGGCAAGCGGGGAACCGGCACTTTTCGATGATCGCCTAAAATGCATAACGTTTCATCAAGATGGGTGCAGCCGGCATTGGCAAAGCCGCCTAGCCGCCGAGGATGATCGACGGGCTGTCCGCACGCTCCAGCTCTTCAAATCCCCATTCGATCTTGACAAGCTCGCCCGCTTCGCATCGAAGAGCATTGTCTTCCCGCTCGGCAAGGAGCCTTGTTCGACCTCATGGCTAAAACATCGACATGGACAGCATTACGGAATGTGAGCTGGGCGGGGCTCGAAGCTGTCTCTTCTGTCCTGGTTTCCTTCGTCGCAATGCTTGGCATTGCCCGCCTCATCGGGGCCAGCGAATTCGGCCTGGGTGCGTTGGCCATTGGAATCACGCAGATTCCTGGCGTCATTCTGGGAAGCTTGTTTCATGATGCCCTGGTCAGAAACCCCGGCATAGGACGGCGTCAGTTCGATTCCGCTTGGACAGCAACCCTGGCGCTCAGCGCTGTGGTCACCTTGGTTTGCGTTCTGCTTGCCGAGCCGTTGGCGGACTTCTTTCGAGAGCCCCGGTTTGCCGTGGTTTTTGTTGTCATGGCGCTGATCCTGATCCCCGACTCGGCCATCGCGACCTTTACGGCAGAACGGCGGCGCGAACTCGATTTTCGGCTGGTCACGGTGCAATTCGTGATCGCCCGGATTGTCGGCGCGCTCGCAGGCGTTCTCTGCGCCGTTGGCGGCCTTGGCGTTTGGAGCATGGTGGTCCAACAATGGCTGACAACCATTATCGGGCTTAGCATCCTGTTTGCCAAAAGCCCCTATCGGCCGCGCTTCTTGCTGGTGCTGGACGACTTATGGCCGATGGTGCGCTTTACCATCTCGATTATTGCAACCCAGTTCGTCATCCAGATCGCTCAGCGGCTCATGCTGATCTATGTCGCGCGCATCGGCGACCTCACCCTCGCCGGCTATTGGGGGTTGGCCGACCGGTTGGTTGATGCCATTCAGCGAACCGTGACCAACGCACTCTACCATGTGTCGCTATCCCACTTTTCCAAAGTGCAGGATGACAAGGTCAAGCTGGGCTCGTTGGTCCGCGAAGCCAACGCTTGGTTGGCAAGTTTCGTCTTCCCAGGCATGATTCTGATCGCTGTGACCGGTCCCGAGATCATTGACGTGTTACTGGGTCAGGATTGGGTACCGGCGGGCTTACCCGTTCAGGTCCTGGCCATCGGCATGATTATCCAGCTTCGACGGCTGATGGATCACGTGGCCCTGAACGCGCTTGGCCGATCGGACATCGCGTTTAAAGCCTACGCTCTCGAAGCGACTTTGGCGCTCTCCGCCTTATTCCTGTTGCAGCCGACGACACTCCTCGGCATCGCCATCATTCGTGCCTTGCAGCCGGCCGCCGGCTATGGGCTGATCGCCTATCAGTCCCTTCGGCAAACCGGCAGAAGCGGCTGGCTCGATGTTGCGGATGTGGGCCGTGATCTTCTCCTGATCCTGTTGGTGGGCGTGGCCGTCTGGTGGCTGCATCAGGAGTTTGGCATCATGTTCGGTGGTCTCCCACAGCTGGTGGCCAGTGGCCTGGCTGCCGTGGCGGCGACACTTGGTGCCATTGCCTTGATACGGCCGGCCTTGTTCGTCACGGCTTGGTCGTTTTTGCGTAGAAAACACGCAGCAAAGAAGGACGCGACCGGAGAAGCCGCCGCAGAGAATTAGCGGCAGGAACGGCGCCGGTCGTCTCAACGACAGGCGTTGGGTCCGCCTACCTCCCTGGCGACAACACCGCCATTGACCGAGGCCTCGGACTTAGCGACCGATCTCGGCCATGAGGCTGACTTCGGTCTCGGTGAACAGGGCTGGCTGTTTGGTCACCAAGGCCAGGATCATCGCGCCCTGCAGGCTGGCAACGATATGAGACGCTTTCAGCGAACATGTTGATGCCGCGTCAGGATTGGCCTGAAGAGCCGTTTCGGTCCAACCCAAGACGCGTTTGAAGAAGGCATCAACAGCGTCGGCGACCGCACGGGGCAGCTTAGGTGACTCGGCACCGAGAACCGAGCAGAGACAAACCAGCCCGTCGGTAACAACGGCCGTCTTGTAGGCCTCGCAGAGCCTCTTGATCCGATCGACAACAGCCTCGGAAGGATCGTCCGCCGGCCCCAACGTCGTCAGAAAACGCTCGGTATAGCGACGGACCACGGCCTCGCCCAGATCGCCTTTCTGGGGAAAGTGATAGTGCACACTTGCGCTCTTGATACCGACTTCGTTGGCCAGGTCACGGAAGCTCACGGCATCAAAACCGCCGCTGCGCATATGCCGCTCCGCCGCGTCAAGGATTTCGATCGCCTTCGCTGAATAGGTCTGCTCGTTCATATCCCTTTATATCTATCAATAGATAGATATTGACAAGATTTTTTATCTATCTATTGATAGGTAGATCATGAAATCACCCCGATAGGAGCCAGCCATGAAGATTTACGAGTTCAAAGGTTTCCCCAATCCGGCCCGCGTCCGGATCGCATTGGCCGAGAAGGGCTTGATCGACGAGACCGAGTTCGTGCACGTTGATGTTCCCAAGGGCGAGCACAAGACACCCGCCTTCTTAGCCAAGAACCCATCGGGTGCCGTGCCTGTCTTGGAACTCGCCGACGGTGTGGTCATTTCTGAGTGTTCGGCGATCATTGATTATCTCGACCACGCCTCCGGAGAGGCTGAGTTGACGGGCAAGAATGCAAAAGAACGCGGGGTCATCGGCATGATGCAACGCAAGATCGAAGCCGGACTCTTGGATGCCGTCGCTGCCTATTTTCATCACGCGACCGAGGGACTTGGTCCGGATATTGAGCAATATCAAAACAAAGGTTGGGGTGAGCGGCAAAGAAATGTGGCTATATCGACAATACATTGGATGGACGAGGTTCTAAGCCATCAAGCCTATATGGCCGGCGATCGCTTTACCGTCGCCGATATTACCGCCATGGCCGGATTTGCCTTTGCGGACTTCGTGAACCTCGACATCCCGGAGTCATGCTCGCGCCTTCGCGACTGGCGCACCCGGGTATCGGCACGACCAAGCGCTCAGGTTGCCGCTTAGCTGAGACGATCGACGGACGGAGAGTTCAATGGAACTGAATGCAGACTTCACCCAACGCGTGGTCGTCCATGCCGACGAGGTGCCTTGGCAGGAGTCGCCGATGGCTGGCGTCAGCCGTCGCATGCTGGATCGGATCGGTGGCGAAGTTGCCCGGGCCACGACGATCGTCCGTTATCACCCCGGAAGCCACTTCTCATCTCATGTGCATACGGGTGGCGAGGAGTTTATCGTGCTCGACGGTGTCTTCCAGGATGAGCATGGTGACTTCCCGGCTGGCTCCTATATCCGAAACCCGCCCCAATCGGAGCATACGCCTGGATCGGCACCCGGTTGCGTCATCATGGTCAAGCTATGGCAATTCGATCCAGACGATCGCACCCATATCCGCATCGACATGAACAAAATCGGTCACGTATCGGATCCCGCTCGACCTGGCGTTAACGTCACGCCGCTCTTCCTGGACTCCCGAGAAGATGTTCGGCTTGAGCATTGGGCACCCCATGCCGATGTAACGGTCGACGCAACCGGTGGCGCGGAACTCTTTGTGCTCGACGGCAGTTTTGAGGAAGGTGGTGATCGGTTCAATCGCCATTCCTGGCTGCGCGTTCCGATCGGCTATGACGTGCACAGTCGGGCCGGACCCGACGGTGCAACCGTCTGGATCAAGAATGGCCATTTGCGATTCGCGAAGCCCCCAGAGGCTTGAGCCAGGCGGTTGCCAACGTCGCAAGCGGCCTCTTGAGGCCTTGTCCGTGACCCACAGGGGCCGACAATGACTGAACCACAGCGTTTGGTCGCTTTCGGCCCCGGGTTCCGGACGCCTGACCCATCATGAAGGGATCATGCCCTGATCAAAGGGAGGGGACGATGCTGGATGTGACGCGCAATCTCAGGGCTGCGTAGCGCGTCAAGACGCGACTTGCCGAGCGTATCCCATGATGAGCTCTAAGCGCAGCTTCTTTCCTTTTCCGCAGGCGCCGTCCAAGATAAGCCGCTCAATCGGATCGATGGCCCCTGCGGTTCACGGCCGATTGGCCATGGGAGGCACCAAGAAAAGGGATCGACGATGCCGAAGACCATCTTCGCAGGCCTAGCTGCTTTAGGTGTATTGATCAGCAGTCTTGCATCCGCCACGGCTGAGACGCGGGTCACCTACAAGTCAGCCAAGACCACATCGTCCTATTATCAAATGGCCGTGCAGATTGCGGAAGCGATGAAGGCGGGATCGGATGGTGACATCATCGTCACCGTCGAGGAAAGCCAAGGCTCCGTGCAGAACGTCATGGAGGTCAGGGCGCGTGGCGGTGACTACGTGTTTACCACACCGCCTGCCCTGGTTGGCCTAGCCCAGGCCGGCAAGGCCATGTTCGAGGGTAAGGGTGATCCGAAATTCAACGACATACGAGCTCTCTTCCCCATCCCCTCTTTGACCATGCACTTTGTCGTCCGTGACGATAGCGGTATTACCGACTTCGCCGGCCTCGAGGGCAAGAAGATTCTCATCGGCAAAGGCTCCTTCGGCGCGAAGGAAGGCGCTAAGTATCTCGAACTCTTTGGTCTCGACGGCAAGGTGGACCTTGCAGATGTCGAGCTGTCCAATGCCGTGCCGGCCCTGAAGAATGGCCAGATCGACGGCTTCGTGACCGCAGGTTCCTACCCTGCCCCCAACGTGATCGAAGCAGCCGCCTCCGTCGGTGTGACCGTTCTGTCGTTGAGCGATGACCAAATCGCGATGACCAAACGGACCGAACTCGTCATTCCGGCTGAAACCTATGCCGGGCAAGATGGTGCTATCAAAACCACATCCTTGCCGGTCGTCGCCTATACGACCACGGCCATGAGCGATGATACCGCCTATGCACTGACCAAAACCTATTGGGAGCAAAAGGCCAGCATGGGTGAAGGAGCCGCCTGGTGGAACGGTGTTGATCAAGGGTTAATGAGCAACATCAAAGGCCAGATTCACCCAGGTGCCGCGCGCTATTATGACGAAGCCGGTATCCCCCTTACTGATGCCCAGCGATGATGATCATTGCAAAGGACTGATCGCGCCAGCGCCTGTCGTCGTCGATTGGCATGAGCCGTTGGATTTGGACGGGCCTCGGGCTCACCGTCATCCTGTTCCATCTCGGCCTGGTTTTCTCGGGATTGGTTCCCAATCTCGTCGCGAGACCGTTGCACATGGCGCTGGCATTGCCTTGGGTTCTTATCCTCGCCGCGAAAACGGGGCCTGAGCGCCTCTCGGGCTTCGCCCTCTCCGTTCTCGGCGTTGTCGGGTGTGTTTGGATCGCCGCCCACCATGACCAACTTGCCGATCAATACGGCTTTTTGGAGGGTGGCTTTCAGATAGCGCTGGCCATCAGCCTTCTCGTCGTTGTCTTAGAGGCCGCGCGCCGAGCGATTGGTTGGCCTCTGCCCAGCATTGCCGTGCTCTTCCTCGCCTATGGTCTTTGGGGCCACGTGATTCCCGGTGAGTTCGGTCATTCCGGCACACCGATCGAGAGTTTTCTCGGAACGCTCACCATTGCCGAGGGAGGCCTTTGGGGAAGCCTGACTGGTGTTTCAGTCAACGTGGTTGCCGTGTTCGTCATCTTCGGCGCTGTGTTAAATGCCGGCGAGGCCGGGCAAGGGTTCATGAACCTGGCGATGGCCGCAGCCGGTTCACTGAAAGGGGGTGCCGCCAAGGTCTCGGTGATCTCATCAGCCCTTTTTGGCTCGATCTCCGGCTCCGCCTCGGCGAACGTCGCATCGACAGGCGCGATCACGCTGCCAACCATGACCAAGCTCGGCTATCCGAAACGCCTGGCCGCTGCTGTTGAAGCGGTCGCATCCTCCGGCGGGCAGATCATGCCGCCCCTGATGGGGGCCGGCGCCTTCGTCATGGTGGAGCTGACGGGCACACCCTATACCCAGATCATCGCAGCCGCCTTGCCACCAGCGCTTCTCTACTTCTTCGCGGTCTGGATCGGTATTAACGGCTTCGCCAATCGCCATGACTTACCGGCCATGCCGAGGGATCAAATCCCAACGCTCCGCAACATCGTCGTCACGTCCCTGTTTTTTCTCATCCCATTCCTGATCTTGATCTGGGGCATGTTCGGCAGCGGCCTGACGCCACAATATGCCGCTGCGATGGCGATCATGGCCGCGGCTCTGCTGCTATTGATCAATGGCAAGTTCGAGCTCGATCGCCATCGAACGCTCACGCGCATCGAGGCCGCTTGCCTGGCGGCCGGACGCCAGGTTTCGATGATCGGCGCAATCATCCTTTGCGCGTCCATCATCATCGGCGTGCTCTCGATCACAGGTCTTGGTGTCAAGATCACGTCCCTCATTCTATCGGGCTCGGCAGGATTACTTTGGCCATCGCTCCTGTTGACGGCGCTGGCATGCCTGGTGCTCGGTATGGAGGTCCCGACCACAGCAGCCTATGTCATCTGCGTTTCCGTTGCGGGGCCAGCCTTGATCGAGCTCGGTCTGGAACCGCTTCAAGCGCACCTCTTTGTGTTTTGGTTCGCGTTACTGAGTACGATCACGCCGCCGGTGTGCGGCGCTGTGTTCATCGCCGCAGGCATGGTCGGCGAGAATTGGCTGAGAGTGGCACTCTATGCGATCGCACTCGGCATCGGCCTCTATGTCATTCCCCTCGGCATGATCAGCAACCCCTCACTCATCGGTTTAGCCAACGATCCGCAGGCAGCGATGCTCGCCACCGCGAAAATCGGCGTCGGCCTGATTGCCATCTCAAAGGGTGTCATTGGAACACAGCCGATCCCTTGGCGCCTGACGCTGACCGCCTTGGGCCTCCTCATCGTTTTCCTGCCTATTGAGTTCATCTCGCCCGGCCTATAGGACGTCTTTGGCATGGCCATCGAGAAGACGCCATGACCCGATGATCATCCCCTGTATCAGGACCGGGCCGCGCCACGCGATCGACCGATGACCTCAATCTACCGGAAGCGCGATCCCATGCTTGGCAAGGACCGCTCGGCCAACCCGGTCTCGGGTCAGATGTCGCGCCGCCAGTTGTTGATCCGTAAGCGACAGCAGCGCCTCGATCTCAGAGCCTGCCACGATATAGCGCCGATAGACGTTCATGTGCTTCGTGAGCCTCGATACCAAGTGAGCGGCTGGAATCGTGAATGTCGTAAGCCACCGAAGATCTAAAGCGTTGCTCATAGCCATCTCCCATCATCAAGTGTCGGCACAACACTTGGCAGATGGACGTCGCACAGCATAAATTCCAATATATATAAATGACATTCTTCATATCTTGGAGATATGAATGGAACTTCGCCATCTCCGCTACTTCGCCACCGTCGCTGATGAGAAGCACATCACGCGGGCAGCGCTTCGTCTCGGCATGCATCAACCGCCGCTCAGCAAACAAATCCGTCAGCTCGAAGACGAGGTCGGCGCCCGTTTGTTTCGGCGCACGCCTTGGGGGGTGGAGTTGACGGATGTTGGCAACAGCTTCTTCGACGATGCTCAGGCGATCTTGCAGGATGTCGATCGTGCATTGACACGCGCCAAGCGTGTCGCACGGGGCGAAACCGGTCGGATTATCGTCGGCATGACAAGTTCGGCCACGTTTTACCCCCTGGTCCAGCAGGTGATCCGTCGCTATCGCGAGATAGCGCCAGATGTGTCCCTTGAGCTTCGCGAGATGGCGTCAGCCGAACAAATCGAGGCACTGGTCGCTGATGAGCTCGATGTCGGTTTTGTTCGAACCGCCGTGCCCAAGGACAGGGGCATCACCGTCAACCCTCTCATTGAGGAGCCGATGTTGGCAGCCCTGCCCGAGGGCCATCACCTGGGTCTGCCTGAAAAGGGTCCGTTGCCCCTTGAAGCGCTCGCCAATGAGGCATTCGTCCTCTATCGGCGCTCGACCGGTGCGGGCCTCTATGATTCGATTATCGCGGCCTGCAACGCCGCTGGCTTCGCCCCGAGAACCGAGCAGGAGGCTCCCTGGGTCGGCGCAACGCTAAGCTTGGTCGCTGCCGGTCTCGGCGTCACCATCGTGCCGTCCACCTTCCATCGGCTCCAGCTGGAAGGCGTCGTTTATCGCCCGCTTATGGCCCAACCGAATCTGACGGCAAGGATCAGTCTTACTTTTCGAGGCGCTCGCCTTTCAGCAGCATCAGACGCGTTCATCAAGCTGGTTCGCCGCCATGCTAAGGGCCAAGACGACCTGTCAGAAAGAACTTCCAAAGGCCGGCGCTGACCGAAGCGACGGTGACGGCCTCGCGAGATCCGGAAACGATCACATCAAGACAGGCTAAACGTCGATCAGGTGGCTGATCATGATCACCGATCACCTTGCCGGAGAAGATGTGCGCTTTCGGTTAACCAGGACAGATGGAATTGATCGCTAATCGATGGATCAAGAACCGCCAGTTCACGTTCCTGGATCTGGGCTTTGAGTTCTGAGCCATCAGCAGTTTCGAAAAAGAGGGTCACGACCGAGCCGATGAACTCCTCGGCGAACAGCGTGCAGGTCAACCTGTTGTCGGATAGAGGCTCATCTCGGCTGATCTGAATGAGGTCGGCAGCAATGGTGAAGACAACCTCGTCGCCTTGTTTGAGATCGTCATTGCCGTCGAGCGATAAGGTGAACTGTCCCAGGGGTGACGCCACCCCGGCACGGCCACTCTCGATCTCGGCAATATTGCCTCTGATGATGTTGTTGCAGCCGACGAACTCCGCCACGAACTGGCTCGTCGGTGCGCGATAGATGTCGCGAGGTTTGCCGACCTGAGCAATGTTGCCATCCGACATCACCACGACCCGGTCAGCCATGGCAAAAGCCTCCGATTGCGAATGAGTGACGTAAACGAAGGTGATGCCGAGTTCCCGTTGCAGACGGGTCAGCATGGATTGCATGCGGATCACCAAATGGGCATCCAGCGCAGAAAGGGGCTCGTCCAAGAGGAGGATCCGCGGCTCCGTAACGAGCGAACGCGCCAACGCAACACGCTGCCGCTGACCGCCGGATAGGTTCTCGACATTGCGCTCGGCAAAATCAGCAATGCCGAGACGATCCAGCCACTCCAGTGCCCGCCGTCGTCGACTGGCAGCATCGACACCGCGCATCTTGAGCCCAAATTCGACATTTTCACGGGCATTCAAAAACGGAAATAACGCCAGCGACTGCCAGACCAAGGGCGTGTCCCGTTCATGCGGGGGAACCTCGTTCATGACCTCGCCATCGATGCGGATCACCCCTTCGGAGGGCTGTTCCAATCCAGCCAACATACGGAGCGTCGTCGTTTTACCGCAGCCGGATGGCCCCATGATCGCGATAAACTCGCCTGGATCGATTGTGAGATTCATCTCCCGAACCGCGACGAACTGATCGAAACGCTTGGTGACGTCGCTAAAGATGACAAGAGGGTCGCCCAAGGATCAAAAACTCCTGTTTTGACGGCGGAAGAAGAAGATTTGGGCGAGCACGACGAGCGTCATCGAGGTGATGAAGACAAAGCTGCCAATGGCATTGACTTGCGGGTCGATATTGCCCGTTACGATCTCGAGGATGACCACCGGAATGGTCTTGTTCAGCCCGGACACGAACCAAGCGACAGCGAACTCGTCGAACGAAATCGCAGCCGATAGGCAGGCCGCAGAAATGATCGCAGGCCTGCAGAAGGGAAGGATGATCTCCCGTAACGCCCGCCAACGATTAGCCCCTAAGTTCCAAGCAGCCGCTTCGAGATCGGCGTCGATCTGATGGAGCCGGAGGCGAATGATCGCCATGGCAAAGGGTGCGGTGAGCACGGTGTGCGCAATGATGATCGACCAGACCTGGCCGGACGCGCCGATCTTCGACAGCCAAGCCAGCATGGCAAGCGCCATAATAATCAGAGGGATGGTTGGCGGCAGAAGAACGAGAACGAGATAAGCGCTCTTGAAGCGAAAATTGTAACGGTAGTCAGAATAGGCGGTGGCAAAGCCGAGGGTGGTCGCGAGAATCGACGTGCAAAAAGAAACGATAAGGCTGGTGCGCGCGGCCTTCCAGATATCGGCATCGCTCCAGATCTTGTCATACCAATGAAGCGTGAAGGAACCGAGTGGGATCGTCGGAAAGCGATCTGAGTTGAAGGAGAAAATGACGCTGAAGACGATCGGGGCAAAGATAAAGAGAAAGATCGCAAAGACATAGGCGTAGAGAAGCCCGTTGCTGACCTTCCTGCCCATCATCGGCTCGCTCGCTTTCGGTAGGCGAACGTAATCGCGGCAAAGGCAATGGACAGAAGCGTCACCATCATGATCACGGCGACGACCGCAGCGCGTGGCCACTGCTGACCGGATTTGGTCGTATCGATAATCAGGATAGGCAAGGTCGGAGGTTTGGAACCACCGAGATAATAGGGGCTGACGAAATCACCAAATGACAGGATGAAGCAAAAAAGGGCCGCGATGATCAGTCCGGTTTTGGCAGCGGGAATAATCACCGCATAGATCGTCCGAACGGGTGAGCAGCCCAGATTTTGCGCGGCCTGAACCAAGCGCGGATCAATATTGGCAAGCGAGACCGTCTGCAAGATGACCACCAATGGCAGGGTCAGGGTCAAATAGCCGACGATGGTGCCGAACTTGGTGTTGAGCATGGTAAAGGGGCCGAGACCGAGTTCGCCGAGAACAGCGTTGATGACGCCCGCCTCTGCCAAGATCACGTACCAGGAGAAGATACGGACGAGGTAACTGGTGAAGAAGGGGATGATCAAAAGAAAGATTGCCCAACGCCGGACCTGTTCCGAGACCTTGAACGCAAGGGCAAAGGCGGCTGGAAAGGCGACGACGGTGGCAACGATCGTGGAGAGAAGAGCGAGGCCCAGGGTTAAGACGTAACTGTCCCAGAAATAGCCCCGCCCCAGCATCTTGACCCAATTGACGGTCTCGAACGCCTCGACCATGCGGTAGTTCTTCACCAAGAAGAACGACATCGCGATCATGAACAGAAGGGGTCCGACGAAAAACAAAAGCTGCCAGACGATGATCGGCAAACGCCATGTCAGCGCAAACAGGTCAAGGCTGGATGAGGGCTTGGAGGTCTCGCTAGGCATCGGCGCGAAATTGCAGATTCCAATTGATCAATCGGCCATAGCACGGGGGTATGCGCACGACGTCGTATACCCCCAATCGTGCCATGGGCCCGATCTCGGCGTCAGGCGTTCTTATATTCCGACCAGAAGTCATTCCAGTCTTCCAGGCTTTGCTGCACCGGGATGTTCCGGTAGTGGATGCGCCCATCCTTAACCAGCGTGATCGGATCGTTGGCAGCGCCATCGACCTGGCCGGTGCGTTCGGCCTCAGCAGGGTCAGCCTCATTCAACGCCGCTCGGCCCGCTTTGGTGATGCAAAAGGCAGGATACGCCGCCATCCGTGCGGATTTCACCTGGCCTTCGGGCGACAGCATATATTGAATGAACTTCTTGACGATATCCGCCTTTTCAGAGCCCTTGCCGATGCAATAGCTCTCGGTCCACTGAATGCCGCCTTCGTCAGGCACCACGGAAGCGACTGGCGCGCCATCCTTCTCGAGAACACCGGTGATCCAATCGCCAATGCCGCACATCGCGAGCATCTCGCCGTTCTTCAGTGAGTTGAAGGTGCCACCGTAGTCGAAATAGCCGCCGACCTGCGGACGAAGGCTCATCGTGGTCTCTTGCACTTTGGCCCACTGATCGTCATCGAGATCCCATAGCGCAGCACCATTACCATTATAGAGGCTCATCATGCCGAGACTCGGCAGATGCCAGTCAAAGTGACCGACCTTGCCGGCGACCTCAGGCTTCCAGAAACATTTGTAGCTCTTCGCCTCCTCGGCGGAGATGGCCGTCGTGTTGTAGGAGACGCCGAGATGGCCAAAGCGCACCATCATCGAGTGCAGCGTGTCACCATCCCAATGACCGGGAAACTTGGTGAAATCCTCATAGAGCATGTCGTCGAAGTTATAGTCGCTCGGATCGAGATTCTCGATGTAGCCGGCGACATTCAGCTGCTGAACAAACTCGGCATCGGACAGGATGACGTCATAGGTACCGGGCGGTGACTGGGCGATAAGCGCCAGCATATTGTCGCCACCGGCATAGTATTTTGGATTGAACTTGACGTTATGCTCGGCTTCGAACTCACCGACCACATCGGGCTCGCCATGGCCATACCAGGCGAGCATATTGATTTCTGTGGTCTGGGCCCAGGCTCGGCTAATGAATGGTGCTGCTAGACCAGCCGCAGCCCCCATTTTGATAGCGCCACGCCTTGTTGATTTGAGGATCGCTTTGGTTGTCGTCTCTTCCGTCATCGATTGACCTTTCCGCTCGAGGCGCTCTTCGTTGAAACCATCGACAAGTCCGCCAAAACACAACATCGCCGACGCGAATGGGATCGTTCTACGGGCTGAAACCGTGCAAGAACCATACCGTCCACGCGCTATTGTTCCGCGATCTAGCGTAGAAACAAGGCCTGCATTGTTGAAATTTATCATTCTAATGAGTGCATAACCATGTGTTATCGAGCGATGCGCCCACGGAAGCCCATGATCATTGGCGTAGCACAACGACAATTGACCAACGCGTCACGTCGAAGGATCACCTTTGCCGGATCGAATCATTGCGGCTTGATCAAGACGCTCGATCAGAAGATTAGACAAAAGCAAGCCGGCATCCGTCAAACGCACATGTTTGTAGAAGAGGCCGATCTGGATCATCTCGAGGGGCGGCAAACCATCCTGCTTGTCGAGAACGCGCATATCGGATGTTAGGGTCTTTTCGGTGAGCGCGGTAATGCCAAGTCCAGCAGCCACAGCTTGTTGCAGACCGCTGATATCTGGGCTGGTCAGGGCTATGCGCCAGGACCGCTGATCGCCCGCAAGAGTTCTCAGCATGCGATTTCGATACTCACAGCCCTCGGGATGAGCAACGAGGGATAGCGGCGCCTTGGGATCGACAGCATAGGATGTTGCCGCAGCCCAGATCGGTCGATCTTCCCAGGATTTCACGAGATGAAGACTGCGTTCCGTCGTTAAGAGCCCCACAACGATATCGAGCGCGTCGCGCTGCAAAAGGGTCGTCAACTGATGGGACAGATCACAATGCACTTCCAACGTCACATCAGCATGCTGGCGCCCGAAATCAGCAATCGCTTCTTGCAAGAAGGCGACGGCATAGTCGGTTGGCAGGCCGACGCGCAGCATACCCGTTGCCGACGGTTTAACGAACGAGGCAACGGCCTCGTCATTCAATTGCAGCATCTGGCGAGCGAAGCGGACGAGTACTTCACCTGCCTCCGTCAATCGAATATCCCGTCCGGCAGGCTCAATCAGCTTCTTGCCCAAAAGGGCTTCCAACCGCTTGATCTGTAAGCTGACCGCCGGCTGTGTTCGGCCCAACGCTTCTGCTGCGCGCGTGTAGCCACCGAGATCAACGATGGTGATCAACGTGCGAAGAAGCGTGGTCGGTAAATCGATCGGTTGCATCAGCTGACATTAACAGGACTAATCATCTTATAACGACTATAAATTTCTAAAATGACACCTCATCACGTAACGTCGTTGGCATGATGAACCGAGACGATTTTCACAAAGCCTTCAAGACGACAGGTCCCGCCGTCACACCTGTGATCCATGTGGTCGACGAGGATCAGGTGGCGCGCAATATCGAGATCGCGATTGGTGAAGGCGCTCAAGGCGTTTTTCTGATCAATCACGACTTCGGTGTTGAGCCTTTTCTTCCCATCATCCGTACCACACGCGAAAAATTTCCCTTTCTTTGGCTGGGCCTGAATTTTCTTGCCGTGACCGGCAAGGATGCCTTTCCCGTGCTGGGAAAACTGACGCGAGACGATTGCCCCATCGATGCCTACTGGGCCGATGATGCGCGCATCGATGAACGCAAGCCTTTCGATGATCAGGAAGAAGCAAAGAGCATCACGAAGGCACGTGAACAGTCAGGCTGGAACGGTCTCTATTTTGGCGGCACTGCCTTTAAGAAACAGAGAGATGTTGCTCCTGAAGACTACGGACGATCGGCTGAAATTGCCCGAGAGCATATGGACGTTGTAACCACGTCCGGCGTGGCTACAGGGCATGAGGCCGAGACCAGCAAGATCTCGACCTTCCGCACCGCTATGGGTGACCATCCGTTGGCACTCGCCTCCGGCGTTACACCTGACAACGCCAAGGTCTATCACGATGTCGACTGTTTCCTGGTGGCCACAGGCATCAATATCGTAGGTGACTTTTACAATATTGATCGACAGCGGCTCCGTCGCCTCCTAACGGTCACGCGCGAAATGGGAGGAGGCCAAACCGATGGATAGTAAGCGTGATAAAGGTCCTCGTGACGACCGTTGGTACTTGAAGCTCATGGCGCCCAATACAAAAGGTGACAAGTTTGCCTGGTTGGACCCTACCTCGATCTACATCAACGGCGAGGCGTTTCATGATCTGCTGGATGACTTGAAGACCGACCTTGCCGGTGTCCAGTGCGATGTCGTTGCTGGACTGGACTCGATGGGTTTCGTTCTTGGAGCAGCACTTGCGACAAGTCTAGGCGTTGGGTTTCTGCCAATCCGGAAAGCGGGCAAGCTTTGTGTTGATACCGATAGTGTCTCGTTCACCAACTATTCTGGTAGGACGCAAGAGATGGAGATGCGCCTTCCCGCTTTCGCACCGGGGACTCGCGTATTGATCGTCGATCAATGGGTCGAGACTGGCGGCACCGTCGACGGGGCGATTCGGCTGATTGAGCGACAGCAAGGCCTTATTGCCGGCATTGTTGCTATTGCTATCGAAGAAAACGAGCAAACCAGGTCTTATCGGGAAAGCTATCGCTGTGTATCGGCGGTGCTACCGGGATCAAACTGGCAAAACGACTGTAATGCCCAAACGCTTCGCAGCTTTGCGAGCTATCAGCCGGAAGATGCATTCCCCCCGTAGCTGTTGATTTTTGATAACTATTGCCCAGCGGACTCCGGAGAATATGAAGGGAGGATAATCAAGACCGCTAACTCGGGAGCGAAGGGATCTAAGTAAAACAACATTCGGCGAAGTGTAAGACTACTTTTCCATCGCGTTATGGCATTTCTGCCAATGCCAAATATGGTGCTTCGCTACGTTAGCATCATGCGGCATACAGATCGGCTTTCGAGCCGATCGGCGTTCGCATGAAGTTGAAAATCCTACTCATGTTTGTTTTGTCCGCAGTCCAAAAGGGCACTTTCTTCTGAAGTTCCTGCAGAATGTCCACGCCCGCGCTGAAACGACTATCAGGAACTAGGACGATAATGCCATCCGGGAGCCGCAGATGTATATGCGAAGAGATTCCAGGGCAAATCACACGTTGTACGTTCCTGTAGCAACATGATGGCCAACTCATCATCGATCGCCAGCTCTATAGGCACAGCCTGCAAGTGGCGAAGTTGGTGAAGGATCATCTCATTTTCACCGACCATACACCGATGTGTTCACGATCTTTCTTGAAGAACGCGATAGCCACCCACTCGCGAAAGCCGATCTCGTTCAATAGCGCCGGTGTGTAAATAACGTCTTCGAGTCATGGAAGTAGCTAACGGCCAAAGGCTTAACGCAGCACTTCGGCGCAGTAATGTGAGTGGCGTTCCGAAAGGCGCTGCGATTTGGTTGTGTGCCGATTACATCGAGCCAAGAATAAAGATCGAGAAAAGGAAGATGGCCAACAGAGCGAACAGCACCAGGACATCTGCAAGAAATCCCAGAATCACGGATAGATACTGCCTGACAATGACCGAACCCATCGCTACCACAACTGAGGTAAATAGCTGACTTGGGTCGACAAAGGAGATGAAAAGCTCGACTGGCATCTCGTTCCCCCTGGAGCTGGCAAACGAACCTTCGTCGAATCTAACTGCACCCCATGATATGCTAATAATCTATTTTCTCATATAGCAGATACTTCGAATAATAATTACATTAATTTTTATTAGATAAATTCAAACATTTATTTTGAATCGAAATTATAGTGACATTTTTCCAACAACCACTCATCAATGCCTTCGAACAGAAATGAATTTGCGCCGACGTCAAGATCTTCGAAGAATTTATCGTTGATCATGAACATTCTCGCCGGCTATCTTGAGAAAGAGCTTAGTCGTCTTATGATTGTAATTATGAGACGATTCGAAGGATTAAAGTGATTCCTATGTCTGGTCACGCAATGACGGCCAACGATCAGGCCGAGCAAGGTGGAGCCCCGCCGGGTTTCGCAGCGCTGTTGCGTGAATTGGACGAAGGGGAAGAGCAAGCGACAGATATCAGTAGCGATCCGGGCGCAGCATTCCGCTCTCTCTATGATGGCTGGGTCAAGCGCGGAGGCTCGGAGCGAGGAAAGCGCCGACACTCCGTAAGGCAGATTAAGGAATGGCTGGGGAAGAAAGATCAGGTCCTTTCCCTGGAGACAAAACTCGCCGGCAAAACGTGGTTGCAGTTCTCAGACGCGTTAAACCTTCTGAAACTCTTTTTGTCATATTGGACCTACGATGAGGCAGAAGGTAAATACGAGCCCTATGAGCCGTCAGGCGAACTCGATGATACCGCTAGACAATTTCTTGTAGATCTGTTCCCGGAGGATGAAGAGGCAATACTGCTTCCTGACCGAGGCAAGAAGACAGGCGGCATAAGAGCCAATGACCAAGAGTCATTCCAAGCTGCTTCCTCAGCCCTTCAAGTGACAACTCCGTCACGCGACGCGATCCCTAACCTATTTGCTCAATCTGATGTGCTAATAATCGTTGGTCGAGCACGTGCTGTCATTGGGCCCAACCCAGCCGCAGCGATGACGGCATTTCACGATCTCATAGAACGACTTTATAAGACCGATGTTAGTGATGGGCGCCAGCGTGCGCTGGTCTGGATCATCGATTTTGGCCTTCGTAGTGACAAGGAGAATGCTCGAGCGGCCATCTACAATTTCTACTTTTTGATCGCACAGTTTCGTGCCATCGCATTGATTGAGCGGTCTGGTCGAGAAGAGTTTTATGCATGGCTACTGGAAAACGCCTGCGTTATCGTCGGCTCTTTAAGGTTTCAAGAGATCGATCGCGTTTATGGTGAAGCAAAGATTAAACTACCGAGCGTTCCCCCTGATCTTATGTGGTTTCAGTCTGATCGCCTCTTTCTCGAATCGATTCCGGGACGTTGGATCGAGTCGGAGGGAAGTGAAGCGTTCGGCCGGAGCCAGAGAGAGCTCTGGGAGATCCCAACCATCTCAGTTCACCTGAAGTTGGACGACTGGCCGCTAGATCAATTAGTTGCCGCGGACAGTGAGATCGACATTCGCCGCAACCTTCGATATCTCTTTCATGCTGAAGTTGTTCCGCCTCCTGAAGACCCCAGGGAAGCGTCCGTTCGTTGCATTACACTCCCTGAACCCGGTTCTCGGTGGTCCGATGCTCATAGGATGGCAGTACAAGCAGCCTTTGATCGATTGGGCCGGGCTTATGATGAGCGTGCAGGCAGTGTAAAGCCCAGGGAAGCTCTCGCCGCTCTGCGTAGTCAGCATTTCGCCGTCCTCCGCCTCGCAGAGTTCCTGAATCTTGCTCACACATTGGTAGATCAGCGGCAGGACTCATTGAACGAAAGAGTTTCGTAATGACGCCCTTTGCAGCCCGCGGATCTCCATGCATTTCAAAGCGTTGGCAAATACCGCCGGCTCGAGCTTCAGCCCAAGCTGGAATGATGGAAGAGGTCAGTTCTGCTGACAACTTCAATGGTTTTCTAAGTGAAGTGCACCAAGATTAAGCAAAGTAGGTTCTTATGGCAAAAAGTGACTCTGCCCCAAAGCATGCATTCCAAAACGGGAATTTTTCTCCAGAAGAGATTTCAGAGAATCTTCAGAAACCGAGCATTGAAATAATAGCGAAGCACTTCGAACACAACCGTGATCTAAGTGTAGTTCAGATACAAGACACGATTATTTATCAGTCTACTGACATCGATAAGGGAGCAACTCGCTTCATTCAACTTTTTAACAGTTTAATCGGAAAGAGAGGCCCGTTTGTTCCTAGCTTCGAAGTAAAGTGGCTCGTTTCCGATGGAGAACAGTTGAGACATGTCATTCTAGAGACGAAAAACCGTGCAAGAGGTTTATTTAATACGCTTGCTGCTCATGCGTCAGTCGCCATCGTCAAGAATGGCAGCGAGTCACACCAGATGATAACTCATATGTACAAAGAATTTGATGCCGAAACCTACAAGACCATTACAGCTTTCCCTTCTGATAGCGGCCGTGGATACGACTGCCATGGGCATTTTATGTCATCAACCGCCCAAAACGGGCACGATGGGGCTCTCTGCACTTTCCTGCCAAAAACTCCGGACGAACTTACCGGCCTCTTAGAAAAACTCCACTTGGCTCATGTAGAAAGAATAACACTGGGAAATGGAGACTTAATACAAGACTTTGAAAGTAAAGAAATTTCGATCATTTCATTAGAAAAACTTATTGCTTAGGATCATTCTGCTTATTACATTTCAAAGAGACACCCAGTTGGCATAATCATTCCGAACCTATTGGAAACAAAAGAGGAATTTCGATACTAAGAATTAGACGAAAGAAATTTGTTGCAAAGCAATATTTGGTTTGGCATCCTTTCTGGTATACCAATGGGAGGTCAATTGCAATATGGCTGTTGAAGCTGCTCTTCCTTCTTATGTGTGGGATAGTGATGGGACAATCCTGACCTTCGTCATCCCAGCATTTGGCGGATGTAATTTGGCTTGCCCGTACTGCTTTATTGATCAGCGCGGCGAAAACAATTTACCAGATACTTTGTGGGCTGGCGATTATGGCCGATTCGTTCGGCAAGTTATTTCTTCACGACCTGTTGCAAGCGTATGCGTCCAGGGTTATGAGCCTCTCCTGCCCGACACTTTTCCCTACACTCGCGTAATTCTCGCAACCGGCAAATGGCTCGAAATCCCTACTTCAATCGTGACTAATGGTACCTATCTTACTGATTGGCTAGATGATCTGCGCATACTTTCTCCAGCAAGACTCTCTGTAAGTTTAGATGCGGCCGAAGCAGAAGCGCATGATAGACAACGGCGGAAGCGGGGCGCTTTTGCTACAACCCTGGAGGGCCTTCGGCGAGCGGCTGCTTGCTTGACGGAGAACACCGAGCTGGTTGTGACGTCGGTTTTACTCCCTAAACGTCGCGCCCAGTTGGATGGCATGCCGAAGCTTCTTGGGGAAATTGGCGTTAATCGTTGGGTCGTCACCGCATTGCAAAAGGTTCAGGAAGACCGACGCGGCGGTCCTGTCGGCGAACGCGAGAAGACCCTCGCCGATCTCCGCATTCTTCGCGGCCACGCTGAGGCTGCCGGTATTGATTTTAAGGTGGACGACGAATTCGACGGGCTGGCAAGTGAAGGCAAGCCTGACGAATTCGAGAAGAATCGAATTCGTCGCCTAATCGACCGTGATGGTGTCTACCGCCTTGTTCCCGACGGTCGGTGTTCTAAAGGTAGGGATATTTTGCAGCCCTTGAGCGATAAGACCCCCCGTTGGGATCCTCGAACGATGGATGCAGGCGATTTCATTCGGGGTCTTGGCTGAGCCGTCTGAGCTTACCTGTAACGCAAGAAGCCGCCTTGTTGGCGGCTGTGTGCCCGACTTGAGACATAGGTGACATTTCGTTCCGGAGACATGGGTAACACCTTTAGCTTTTTAGCTGGAGGTGTCGATGCCTTGGAAGGACAGCTC
>JANQPX010000076.1 GCA_028285265.1 Geminicoccaceae bacterium | reverse complement strand
GAACAGAAAACCCTGCAAACAATCGACAACCCGTTCGGCTCGAGGTTGTCACCTATGTCTTAGGAACGTTCTGTTACCTATGTGTCCGGGCTGGACACTTTGTGAAGTGGTGGGCGCACAAGGACTCGAACCTTGGACCCGCTGATTAAGAGATTTCGGCTTATCTTTCTATTTCAATACGCTATTCAAGTTCTTGGTTCGTTTTTAGCCCAATTTTGTCAATAAGTTAGCCTTATCTCTTGAATAGGAATCCAAACTTCCTGACACAGGCGCTCGTCCTCGGCAATGTGTGCTGCGTCTTCGCGTCCTTGGCCTTTTGCAGACCTCATTGAACTTTCCAGAATTGGTGTGAACTACTTCACAATCCTACATCCGCTGAACTGATATAGATGCTATCAGGGGGGAATCAGGAAAAAATAGAGATTGGGTGTGAGACCAAAGCAACGAATTTCCGCTTCGCCATGCCATGGCTCGAGTTCTCTGCTCCTCGAGCCTCTCCTATCAGAGGTTTTGGTTTGGTACAGCGGCCCACATTGGTACCGGTCACGTGGCAACGGTCATTAGAGTTCAATCCACCTGGCGCTCCAGCAGCACTTACGTCCAACAACCACAACCGCACCAAATCTTGGCACCTTTCGTTTCTTATAGTTCAAATTAAGTAAATGAGAGATTCAAAATGCACAGCCGATCCAATGTAATTGAATAGGAGCGGATTTTCTTATGGGATCCGTCAAAAGCGATTGCTGCCGATACGACAATCTGAGCCGGATTGTCTGCTATTCGCTATTCTTTCCCGTGGGACATGGTGGATCCGACCTTTTGCGGCAACTTGAGACTAGTGTAGCAAGCCTACGCTCCTATAATTCTGATATACCAGTCATCGTTTTCTCTTACCTCCCACCTGCCCATCATTCCGCTGTCCTAAACAAAATTGCGTATCGTTATGGATTAATGATTCGCGACCAAGGCTCGTATGACGTTTGGCTGTCCACATTCCTACCCAAGGGCTGGAGAATCCTTCGCCACTATCCGGTGCTGCACAAGTTCATGAATTTTGCAGCAATCGGGAGTATTGGAGCTGGGCGAGCCTTACTTCTCGACTGCGATACAATATTTGCAAGTAATGTGGACTTTCTATTTGATCGCTACCATGCAGCAGACATCTATGCTCGAGAGGAACCAACCTGTAAGCGTAGCCACTACGGTTATGATGCAGAGTACCTAGACGAAGACATGCTGGCTGCAATATCGCGGTCTGAAGGTATCGGCATGCCGCCGCCATTTAACCTGGGCGTCATGCTTTTTAACAATCGTCGATGGCACGAACTCCATGCACGACTACCCGATTTTCTTACGTATGTTTGGCGATTCGTCTTATGGATGGCCGGGAATCCACCTGCTGCGGCTGAGCAAGCTTTTGGCGAAGGGCCTGGTGTCGATTTGCTACGTTCCGAGTGGGCTCAGATTGTTACGGAGTCAGAAGCTCGTTCAGCACTACGATTCCCTTCGAGCAACCGATGGATTTCGGAGCAAGTTGCGGCCTGGCTTGCAGTAGGTGGACTTTCTAACGGCACATACAGCGACTTTGCACGCAGCGATGTCATACAGAATGGCGAATTTATCGAACAATCGCGGCAGCGGCCTAACTGGATCGTGTGCCACTACTTTTCACAGAATGCCGGGCGCATAGCGGCATGGATGCACTCGGTAACCCCGAACGCCGTGCCCGAGAACTGAGCGAGGTATTGACGATGCCAAAAGCTAAATCGACCCGAAAGAAGCGAACATCGGCAAGTAAGAAGACTGCGAAAAAACCTACGAGCGCATCTCTAAAATTTCCAAGGCAGATTTATGCGACGGCATCGCCTCATTCCAGTGGACAGTTGTCGATGTTTGATGCCACCGAAGTTATCGATGTAAACTCGGTGGGACGATTTACATCTGACCCTCATTTGATCGAACGTGCGGTATATCTACTTCAGGATGCGGGGTTCGAAGTCCTTCAAACAACTTCTTTTATGATCAATATCTGTGGATCGCGGGAGACTTATGAGACGGCATTCTCAGCCAAACTTGTCCTTGAAGAAAAGAATACTATCAAGGAAAGAGGGAGGGAAGATAAGGCAACGTTCATCGATTGCGCCGATAGCGAAATTGATGGCCTCATCCCGACTGCGGGCACACGATTTGAAGAAGTGCTAGAAGGTGTTGCCTTGGAGGAGCCAAGGTACTTTGATGCTGCCGCTTCGCTGCCACCGCCAGTCGACTATTGGCACCTAGATGTTCCCTCTGATGTCTCGCTTGGCTGCAACGCCGAAAAGGCACACAGAGCAGGGACGACTGGTAGGGGGATAAAGGTAGCCATGGTCGACAGCGGTTGGTTTCGGCATCCCTATTTCGTTGCCAGAGGTTACAGATCAGCAAGCGCGGTATTGGGCCCAGGGGCGTCGAATGCGGCTAGCGACGAATCGGGGCATGGAACCGGCGAGTCAGCGAATGTCTTTTCGGTCGCTCCCGATTGTGAGCTACTTCCTGTCAAGGCGACACTTTCTGGGAATCTCAATACCGTTCTTGTCAACGCGACTGGAGCATTCAACGCCGCAGCCGCACTCAATCCACGTATTATTACCAACAGCTGGGGATTCAATGTCCGCAACGGCCCACTGAGCGCGGCTGAGCAGGCACTGGCGACTTCAGTGGCCGCTGCAGTGGCCAGTGGGATCGTCACGGTGTTTTCCGCAGGAAATGGGCTCAAGTTTGGCTTCCCAGGGCAACACCCGGACGTGATCTCTGTGGGTGGTGTCTTTATGGAGCGAGATGGATCGCTTCAAGCATCGAGCTACGCGGCTGGCTTCAACAGTAATATTTATGCGGGTCGACGAGTACCAGATGTGTCCGGACTGGTTGGCATGGACCCTGGTGCATCTTACATCATGCTGCCAGTACCGGAAGGCTGTGACATCGATCGGGGCCGGGCAGGTGGCTCCCATCCACCAGGTGACGAAACTCCCGATAACGATGGCTGGGCGGCATTCAGTGGAACTTCGGCAGCTGCTCCTCAGGTGGCAGGCGCAGCAGCGCTGATTCTGCAAGCATGCCCGCGACTAACGCCAGCGGAAGTCAAAGGCATTTTGATGCGCACGTCACGCGATGTTACTTCGGGAACTAATAGTATGGGACAAACTGCTGCCATTGGTCCTGATACGGCAACAGGTAACGGTCTGATCGATGCCGCGCGTGCAGTCCTGATTGCAAAGCTGAGATGTCAGGTCTTCCCAGTCCAGCCCATCCGACCGACTATTCCGTTTTTCCCGTTCCGACCACCGGTCCAACCACTTCAGCCGGTCTTTCCAGTCCGACCCGCCCACCCTATATTTCCTGTAACGCCGCTGCAGCCTTTCGCGCCCACTATCCCGTTTGGCCCGGTAGATCCAGTATTGCCGTTCGGTCCGGGCCCTGGTCCTGGTTTCAGCGATGCTCAAGGGCTAAGCGCCGAAGATCTAGAGAATCTAGAGCAAATGATTATCGAAAGCGAAGGCGATGATTTTGGGCTGTAGTCAATGATGGACCCCGAAATAGCACTCATCGTGGCGCTTGTCGTGCTTCAACCTGCGTCCGGCATAGCTCCCGGTGGCTTCGATGAGATCACAGCTAGGAACGTCGCAAGATACCTGCCTTCGTCGGCCGAGGTGAAACTTACGCAATCGGCCTTTCGCAGTGCCGGGTTCAATGTCGGTCCATTTGGTGGCGCTTCGTTTTCTATCGAGGGGTCGAAAAACAAATTTGAACAGTACTTTGGCGTCAAATTGGTGAATGACGCTAGTGGTGTTTGGGTTGAGGTTGATAATGGCGAGCGAAGCCGGGAACTGCCTCTCGATGCGGTTCCCGACGCTATAGCATCCATCCTTGTTACAATTGTCTTCGAGCCTCCCTCTACGCTTGACGATCGCGGCGATGGTGATTTGAGTGGATTGGACCCGTAGATGAGACGAGAAGCCGCCAACACGCTCTCTCACTCATTAGCAGCCTCAAGGCTCTTAAGTGCAGCCGGTGGATGTATCATTTGGGATGGTTTCCCTGCCCACGGATGGTTCGAGGCACTTCGTGCTGAGGCTGAGATCCAGTATAGCGCTGCGGAGATACAAGAATGTCCGATCGACGACACTGAAGAGATCCGAGGAGGCACCCCAAGTCGTAGCTTGCTGACTGCTGGAGGTGGGTCTGTGCAAGATGCTTTCTATGCCGATGCAAACCTGCTCGATGCGCTATCACAGCTTTGTGGCGCGCGCATCAGTCGAAGCGGGACCCGCGGCAGCTATAACTTTTACGCGCGAGATCTTGATTTCCTTGGCCTTCACCGCGATGTCGATGAATGCGATGTTGCTGTCATTACGCTGTTGCACGACAATTCGCCACCAGGAGTTGGTGCTACCCTGGTTGCATATCCAGATCGGTATGCCGAACCTCTCTCAGCCATTCGCGCCAGTCCCTATGACGGCGCAAGGGCGGTAGACGTTCGACCAGGCCAGTCAATAGTTCTTGCCGGTGGGCTAATCCCCCATTGTGTTACTCCGGCTGCCCCAGGGCAGTTGCGTGTAATCTCTGCGCTATGTTTCCAAATTTCATAAGACACCATGGCTGAAGACTACATGTCTCTGATCTTATACATAAAAATCTGTTATCGTGAGCTGTAGCTATTTAAGAGTCAGCTGCTCTGCCGACTGAGCTTAGAGTCTGAGTTTTAGTTAAGTTTCGCACACCACACACATTCCGTCTGTCCGTTTTTTGATCGAATCGACTGCGCTCGTTCATTGAAGTTCGATCGTGCAATCCGTTGGCCAAGAGATCCATACAAGACCGGTGTCTGACAACTCCGAGAATTCGATGTCCCGGGCGACAGCTTTGATGGCAGTGCCCTGCCAATCGAGAATGCAGGTTCCGATCGCGCCGCCGAAGATCCGTTGACGGAGTTCTGCACGCAAGCGGTTCGGTGTATTGGGTTCCGATACAGTGATGCGGATGTTCTCTGGCCGAACGGCGACCATGCTTTGCTTGACGCCGGCAATTAAGGCGCCGTCGACCAGCCTAAGCCCATTTTCTTCCGGCGTGCCGGCAATCAGATTGGCATCACCAAGAAACTTCGCCGTAAAGGCGTCGCGGGGATCGTTATAGACCTCACGTGGAGGGCCATGGCGAACGAGTTGTCCGTCTTTGAGAACGCCGATCTGATCAGAGAGCGTCAGGGCTTCTTCTTGATCGTGGGTGACGAAAATCGTTGTGATGCCGACTTCACGCTGAATACGCTTGAGCTCGATCTGCATGTCGACGCGAAGCGCCTTATCGAGTGCTGAGAGTGGCTCGTCGAGCAAGAGGACTCTCGGCTGGGTTACGATTGCGCGTGCCATGGCCACACGTTGGCGTTGGCCACCAGAGAGCTGATGTGGCTTTCGTTTGGCAAAGTCACCCAGCTGAACCAGATCTAGAGCGGCATCGACGCGTTTTCGCTGTTCTGCAGAGCTGACCTTCCTCACGGATAAACCAAAGCCGACGTTGTCCGCGACCGTCATATTGGGAAACAGTGCATAGCTCTGGAAAACCATGCCGATTTCCCGCTTTTCGACGGGCACGTTTTCGACGGGTTGGTCATCGACGAACACCTGTCCGCGATCGGGGATCACAAAGCCGGCGATGGCACGAAGTAGTGTCGTCTTGCCGCTTCCAGACGGGCCCAACAATCCAAAGAAGCCGCCATCAGGAAAGGAAAGCGTCACATCATCCAGGGCTTTGTCGGCCCCATAGGCCTTGTCGAGATGTTCGACGCGAACCTCAGCCATCAGCGCTGTCCTTCGTCGGTGTCATGCGGATATGCACGGCTTTCTTACCAAGAAGCTGCCCAATGGTTCGGGGGTAGACGATACCCTCGCCGGTCAAGTCGAATCTTGAGGTGGCGCTGAGCAGGGTCTCCAGCATGATTCGGATTTCAGCTCTCGCGAGACGTGCGCCGCTGCAGACATGACCGCCGATGCCGAAGGTGAGATGCCGGTTCGGGCGGCGATTGAGAGAGATCAAGGCAGGCTCATCAAACTCAGATGGATCATGATTGGCAGCTCCCCAATTCAGCCAAACCCGATCCCCTTTCGAGATCGTGCGGCCGCCCATGGAGAAGGAACAGGTCGCTTTGCGTGCAAAGCCTTGGATTGGTGCTTCAAACCGGAGAAACTCTTCTATGGCGCTTGGCAGTAGATCGGGCGTTTGTCGCAGGCGGTCTTGCAGGTCCTGCCGTGTCGCCAGTATCGCGACGATATTGCCGATAGCTCCTGTCACGGTGTCGAGCCCACCGAAGATGATCATGCGGACCAGCGCGATCAGCTCATCACGAGTAAAGCGTACATCATTGTGACGAAAGGCAATTAGTCTGCTGATCCCATCCTCGCGCGGTGTCGCGAGACGCTGGTCGATTTCTTCAGTGATCTTTTGGTCGAAAGCGCGGATTTGTTGTTCTGCATTGGCATATGTCGTTGAGCCCGGATGGGCGAAGGTCACCTGGTTGATCGGACGGCCGAACTCTTCCCAACGATCTGGAGCGAGACCAAGCACACGCATCGTCGTTCGCCCCGGCACCGGCAAGCCCAGATCATTCACAATTTCACCACGGCCGCGATGGAGCATCGCGTCGATCGCCGTTTTTGTATCAGCTTCGATGGCGGGGGTCATGGTGGCCACCGCTTTTGGTTTAAAGAAGGGCATGAGGGCCAAACGATAGATCTGAAGACGCGGCGGATCGGCTTGTAATGGCAAAAGACGTCCGATCTTGCTGGGCGGTATAAGCAGACTGATTTCGGAAGAGAACCGCACATCGTCCCGCGCGGCTTCAGTGACTTCGGCATGTCCGGACAGGACCCAAAAACCACCATGTGCGTCGGTTTTTCCAACGGGGCATTGCTGCCTGATTTCGTCGTTGATGTCTTTGTGGCCATGCACAAATGCCTCGGCATGGTGATCAAAGTGGAAGTCGGCCGTTTGGTTGGGTTTCTTAGGTAGGGTGCCCACTGGATCATCCCGATGATTCATCACCGTTCTCCTCCGAAATTCGAGAAGCGCGCGGCTAAGATCATCATACCCATGGATATGACGATAATGATGGTCGAGATCGCGTTGATCTCGGGCGTGAAGCCTTTGCGGATGGCCGTATAGATGAGAACCGGAAGCGTGCTGTCACCGGGTTCTGAGAGGAAGTAGGAGACCACGAACTGATCGAAACTGACGGCAAATGCCAAGAGCCCACCAGCGATGATGCCCGGCGCGATCCAGGGCAGTGTTACCGAGCGGGTGACACGCCAGGGCGAGGCCCCGAGCGACCGTGCTGCCTCCTCAAGGGCTCGATCAAAGGTGGCGAGCCTTGCGGTTACGACGACGATGACATAGGGCAGGGCGAGCGCCACGTGGCCGACGACAACGGCAGGCGATCCTCGCCCGATGCCGACGCCAAAGAAGAAAATCAGCATCGCCGTTCCGGTAATCAGCCAAGGGATGGCAATCGGTGGGAACAAGAGCACTTGGAGTATCTTTTTGCCTGGAAATTCGTATCGGAACAGCGCGATGGCGGCGGCGGTCCCCAGGCTGGTGGCGATGGCGGTCACGACGATGGCAATCCAGACTGAACGCCAGGCCGCCGTTAGGATTTCGTCATTCGACCAAAGGCGGCTGTACCATTCGGTCGAGAAGGTGAACGGTAGCTGGTAAAACTCTGAGGCATTGAGGGACATAGCGGCCATGACCAGGATCGGCGCATAAAGAAAAAACAGGACGAGCCCCAAATAGAACCGCCCGAGGCCATTGAGGAAGCGGTTGCTCATGCCTGTGTTCTCCTCAAGATCGGGCTGGAGATCGCCAGAATCAGAAGGACGACGGTCAGCAGGATGAAGGAGAGAGCTGCGCCGAGCGGCCAATTGAACACGGCAACGAACTGGTCCTCAATCACGGTGCCATAATAGGTGCCGAACCGACCGCCAAGAAGACGCGGCTCCATGAATGACCCGACGACGGGAACGAAGACCAAGACGGCACCGGCGATGATACCGGGTGCAGCAAGAGGGAGAATCAACCGCCAAAGGATCGTTCGCCGTTTAGCGCCAAGCGACCTCGCTGCTTCAATCAGGCTGTCATCGATAGCCTGGAGTGCAAGGTAAGAGGTCAAGATGATGTAGGGCAGGTAGGAATGCACCAGCCCGATAACGATGGCGGTCGTGCTGAACATCAGATTCAGTCGCACATCAAACGGGAGGATCGCATTGGCGGTGGCATCAAGCACACCATTGCCGCGCAGGACGATCGCCCAGGAGAAGATCCTGACAAGCGAGTTTGACCAGAATGGTAGGATCACAAGTAAGAACAACGCCTCGCGGGAGCGTCCCTTAATCACTTTGGCTAGAACAAAGGCACAAGGAAAGCCGATGATCACCGAAAGCAGCGTGACCGTCGCGCCAAGCTTGATCGATTTCCAAAGAAGGGTGGCGTAGGTTCCGGTCTCAATAAACGCCCGATAATTGTCAAGCGTGACATGCCATTCCCGATCGCCGAATGGGATGTCGGATAGAAAACTAAAATAGGCCATCGCTGACAGTGGCAGAAAGACTGCCACTGTCAGCCACAGATAGGCCGGGGAAAGAAGCAGGGCGGCGCGCGCACGGTCTTGCTGAGCGATCAAACCCGCCATCATTCATTCCCAGTTATGACGGGATTACTGAACGGCCTTCAGATCCTGCCAGAGTTTCAGATAGGCTTCCCGGTTTTCGTCCGAGACAGGCCGCATGAACTGGACCTTGGCCACCGTTGCCGGATCGCCGAGGACACGGCGATTGAAGCTGGTTTCCGGCAGGGCTGCCGCGGCCTGCATGTTCGACGTCGCGGGCGCACCTTCGGCATCCCACTTCACATAGAAGTCCGGATCGACCATCCAGTCGATAAAAGCGTGGGCTGCGTCCTGATGTTCGGAACTCGTTGGAATGGACAGACCATCCAGCCAGCCGAGTGCGCCCTCTTCAGGCACAACAAAAGCAATCGGCAAGCCCTTCGAGATCGAGCGTGAGGCCGAGCCGGACCAATAGGTCGCGACCGCGAAATCGCCTGCCGACATGAACTGGTTCCAGTCGTTCTCGGAGCTCCAAAACGTCGTGATCTGCGGAAGCAATTCTTCGAGTTTCGCCTTGACGGCATCGAGGTCGGTAATGTCGTTCAGGTTTTGCCCAGTCGCCATCGCAGCGAACTGAACGGCCTCGAGGCCGTCGTCACGGATTGACACCCGACCTTGCCATGCTGGGTCCCAAAGGATGGAGAGTGAGGTCGGCATCTCTGAAAAGTCATTGGTATTGACGGCGATCGATGTCAGCCCCCACGTCCAGGGCACCCCATGAAGTTCGCCTCCCGGGTTCAGATCCTCATTGCTCGAGAGTGCTGGGTCGAGATCGCCAAAATTCGAGATCTTGGAAGCGTCGATCGGCGCGATCAGCCCCTCCTCCTTGGCCTGCGCGGTATAGGCAGCGTTGATGAGCACCACGTCATAAGCGCCGGGGTTCGTCCGAAGCTTGGTCAGCATCTCTTGCTCTGAAGTGAAGTATTCGTGAACAACGGTATGGCCCGTTTCTTCGGTGAAGGCCGTAATCGCCCAGTCGAGATCGGTGCCGTAGCCCTGCCAGTTGAGGACGCGGATTTCGTCCGCCTGTGCACCCGTTGCCGTGAGCGCGAGCAGCGAGGTTAAAAGCAGTTTCTTCATGGTTGCCTCCTTGATGTGAAACTGTTCGTGTCAGAGTTTGTGCGTTTACGACTCTCAGCCATGGCCGCTTGGGCCTCTTCTAGACTGGGAGCCGTCGATGCGCCTTCTTGGGTTGTCGAGAGGGCTGCGCACACATTGGCGATGGTCGCAGCCGAAGCGGGATCGTCTCCACGCGCTAACATGGCGATGAAGGATCCGGCATGGGTATCACCGGCTCCATTCGTGTCGACGGACTGAACGGGAAAACCTGGAAGATGCATGGCGGAATGGTCGGGCGTGGCGAGATAACATCCATTGGCGCCATCCCGCAAAATGGCCCCGCCGTCTTTCGGGCGATTGGTGGCAAGCGCTTCAACTGCTGGCTTGGGACTGCCAAGTCCGGTTAGGAACTCGGCTTCGGCGAGGTTTGCCGTTATCCACATCGCCGCATTGAGCGCCACTTGGCGGCTTCTGCCAGGAATCTGTGCCACCAGTGGACAGGGATCAAAGACAAATCGGAAGTTGGGCGGAGCCCTTTCGAGCCAGGCTGTCAATGTCGAACAGCTGCCGGGATAGCCGAGCGCGTAGCCAGACAACAAAAACCAGTCGTCGTCGCGGTGTTGGATGGCGTCGAGATCGCTGGGCTCCAGATGCCCATCAGCGCCCTCTGCTGCGATGAAACTGCGCTCACCATGTCGGTCGATCAGGACGGTGCAGCAGCCCTGATCGCTGTTCTTTTTGCTGGGTTGCAGAACGGCGATGCCTTCTGCCTCCAACGCCATTTCAGCGATGTCGGCAAAGGGCCCGTTGCCGAGGCTGCCGGCATAGCCGACATCGATCCCGCACCGTCGAGCCGCCGCCATGGCATTGAATCCACCGCCAGCCTCGAGCGTTGCGCCATGGACTATCGCCTCAGTGCCAGGTGCCGGTACCTTCTCGACTTTGTAGATGTGATCGACGATGATGCCGGAAACCTGGATCAAGCGGCCGGTCATCGTGCGGCTCCATCAGATCGCCCTTCGCGAATGCTAAGGAGGCCGCGAATTAGGGGATCGAGATCGAGACGGTTCGTTTTGACGACATGGTCGATCTTGCCATTAGGAAACGCATTTAAGCCGCTACAGGCTCCTGCCATCGCGCAGGCGATGGCGCCGATGGTGTCTGTATCATCCCCGATATTGGCGGCGATCTCTGCCGCTTGCCATGGATCGCCTTTGGCGAGCCGGACGACCCCGAAGGCTGTCGCGACGGATTCGTGGCTAGCGACCGATGTGCCGATCGTCTTGGCCAATTGGTCTTCAAAGTTTCGGTTCGCAACGGCAAGGGCTGCCTCGATTCGGCCGGCCATATCAGCTTCACCGGTCATGGCACCGCATGCGCCTCCAAGTCGTGCGGAGGCGAGTGCGTCTGGCAGGGTGGTTTCGAAATCCGCGCCGTCGATGCCACGACTGACGACCATCGCAACTGCGGCTGCCGCGGCAATCGCCTCACGGGTATTGTGGGTGATCCGGCACGCTTTCTCCACGCCGGCGACGAGCGCTTCAGCATCGTCAGAGGGGAGGGCGATCGCGACGGGCGTGATCCGCATGGCGGCGCCATTTGTTGTCCCATGACAACCGGTTGCTGTGACCGGTACGCCCTTGAGTAACGCATCCAGGGCTTTCTTGGTGGAGGGGCCTAGTAGATCGCGTAGTCCGCGTTGGCGCACATCCGTTTCCCAGTCCATCAGGGCACGCGCCCAGGCATGATCATCGATCCGTCCGTTTGACCGGATGAGAAGCTTGGCCAAGAGCAATGTTTGCTCGGTATCATCAGTCACTGACGCTGCAGGGAGACCGTGAGAAATGGGATGGTCGGTGATCGGTGCGACGAAGTCCGTAATCCGGCCATAAGCGTTCGTGATCTCGGATCTTGTCATCGCTTGCGATGGCATGCCGAGCGCGTCGCCAATGGCAAGTCCCGCTAGCGCCGCGGTCGCCCGATCTGTCATGTGTTCTGGGATCGTCATCAAAAATCGATCCGAAGACCAAAGCGCGCAGGGTCGAGGATGCTCTCGACATATTCGAGCATGCTGCCATCAAGGCAGCGTGTGGTTCTCTCGAGCCTGAGCATAGGCGTACCACTCGGGCGTTTCATGATCGCTGCATCTGGTCCTGAGAGAGCAGGGATGACGCTGGCCTCCTCCTGTCCACTCGCAGCGGTGAGGCCTAAGTCTTCCAATGTTCGACTCAGCGAGCCTTTGTTTAACCCTTCGCCCAGCACTGCCTCAAACGGATCACGCCAAGGCAAACGGCTGCGTTCAAGTGAAATCCCGCACCCGGTCGACTCGCAAAATCGCAGTCGGTCGATGCAGAGATAGTCCGATCCCTCCTTCATCTGCTGTTCCAGCTTGACCGACACACGGCGTTCTAGCGACAGCGTCTGCGTGGTCACCGCAGCGTTGCCATAGGACAGCGCAACGGTCCAACCGAGATTGCTGTCGATCGTTGTGCCGTCATAGGTCACGAAGGAGCCGATGCCGGTGCGCTTCGTAATGAGCCCTTGACGCGCGAGACGCGCCAATCCGCGACGCACGGTGTTTCGACTGACGGAAAATCGGCGCATCAAGCCGCCTTCGCTATCGAGCTGGTCCCCGTGCCCGAGGTGCCCTTGGCGTATCTCTCGCTCCAAAGTCTGAGCGACCATTTCCGACTTCGCGATGCCGATTGGCGATGTCACAGGTTCTCCCTCATACCTGTTCCAACCTGTACCCTATTTGACACTAACAGGGTGCACGTCACGCGTATACAGCGCTTGTCGTTGCGGCTAGCAGATACATGAAGCTGTACGAGAGGCGGCAGGGCTCGATGGCAATAAGCGGGCAGGCGGCGACTAAGCGGCGACGTGGGGCCAAACGACGTCTTGGTGCACGGGTCTGATCATGACTAGCTGTCGGTCAATCAATCGACAAAAAGGCACGGATGTCATCGATCATCCCGTCGAAATGCGGGTTATAGGTCAGGCGCTGGAGCGGGAGAAACTCTCGGGAGTCGGTGCTTCCGAGTTCGCCTTTCCAGTTCTCGGGATTGCGCATGCAATGCTCAGCGTCCTCCTTGTCGATAAGGCCGATATTTTGCCCGCATTCTTTGTGACTGCCGCCTTTACCGAAGACAGCGTTGTCGGGCGCAAACGGTAAGGCTACATGCGCGTGGTTCAGGATCTTCGATGAGCGATCGAATACGGGGTGTATCTGGGCTCCCATTGGCACCGGCAGATCAGTATCGCCATAGATAACGATCGAGTTCCCACTCGTGGCGTTGAGACGAGAAAGCTCGAGCAGTACATCCTCGACATTGATCGCCAGATCTGTCGAGCTGAGGAAACTGAGCGTGGGGACTCTCAAGCCAGCCTCGAGTTGATCGCGCGTTTCGCTTGCCAGCAGTACCGTCTCGGCGATCGCGTTGGTGGGCATGGATTGGTAACGTACAGGGATTGAATGCGGATCGATATCGATCCAATCGCGAACGTAGCGAAGCCAGACTGACTGCCAAGCCAGCCAAGGATAGGCCACCTGCAAGGCTGGTGCGAGCAGGACGATTCCAGCGATGTCTGGATTGTCCGCAGCGGCGTTAGCCGCGAGTGTACCCCCTAGCGAATAGCCGATGATGTACACTTCGTCGACGATCTCAGAGAGGCTTCGCTGCCCAAACGCCACGGCGTCGATCCAAGCTGTGCGATCAATACCGATGAGATCGGCAGGGCGCGTGCCATGTCCTGGCAGGATGATGGCACGCACCAAAACACAATCACTCGCCAACGCTTCGCCGATGTCGCGGAGGGCGAACGCTGTATCCAATAGTCCATGAACGAGCAGGATACCTTTGGTGGGTGGTTCGTCGCACGTATTTGGTCGCTTTAACTCAAAGGGCGCGACACGAGCCAACTCATCGTCACGGGCGGCAGGATCAAAGTACACGCGGTGCCGACGCAGTTTATCCGTCTCAAAATCGCGATAGGCCTGGAAGTTTGAGCTACTCGCATAGTCGAAAAGGCGTGCACCTGAAGGCCGGTAATACTCATCGTCCGGTACATCACTACAAGCAGCCAGACACGTAAGGAGGCAGGTGGTGCAGATCCTGAGATAACGCATTCTAAGAACTCTCAATCCAGGTCTTTGCGACAAAGCGATGTTGTAGAGACCGTCCTAAGCGAAGCCGGTGGCAGATGACGAAGGCCTCGCCCGCACCGCCGACCTGTCGCCGTACAGGTCTGTGTCTTGCTTGTGCCGATCCCTGCGATCTCGAGGGAAAGCCCGATCGTTGATGATCTAGCCACATTTGCTGATGATGATCCCGGCGTCGCTCTTTGCCTTTGCTTTTCCGACAACCGTCAAGACGTGACTTGCCAAGGCTTTGAACTCGCCATTCTCGACGCGATCACTGGGTTCTCATATCCATTTTGACAATGTTGCCGGCCTTGACGATGGCGGCAAGACCTTCTCCTTGTCCGGACAGAATGGAGACATCATCCAGAGGGTCACGCCTCACCAGAAGCACATCGGCAAAGGCTCCTGGTGCCAGGGTACCGATGGCTCCCTCCATGTTCAAAAGCTGTGCGGCCACGTGCGTTGCGGACGAGATGACTGTCGGTATTGGTAGGACTTGCGCGCGGATCTCGAATTCGCCGGATTGGTGGGGCTGCATCCCACCCAAGAGGTCGCTGCCATAGGCCATGGGCAGTCCAGCTTCTTGCATGATGGAGAGCGATTCGAGACCTTTCAGCCGCACGTCGTCGACCTTGGCAATCGACGCTTGCGGTAGGCCAAGGCTTGGCCCCTCGGACATCAGTTTTTCGTATGTGATGAGGGTTGGGCAAGCGATGCATCCCGCTGCTGCCGCCAAACGGGCCGTCTCGGCTGTAATCAGGTTGCAGTGTTCGAGAGACCGCACGCCGCACTCGACAGCCCGGCGGATAGCGTCATCGGTGTAGAGATGAGCAGCAGCATAGGAACCAACATTGTTCGCTTCCTCAACCATGGCCAGCAGTTCTTCACGAGAAAAGCCCAGGAAATGGATCGGATCGGAGGGAGATGACACGCCGCCATTGGCCATGATCTTCAAAAAGTCCGCGCCCGTTCGGAATTGCTCACGTGCTGCCTGACGGACCTCGCCGACGCCGTCGCAGATCACACCCATCGTGCCGAGCCTATCTTGGTACCCATCCGTCGGCGATCGATCCAAAGGTCCTCGTTGGTCGGTATGACCGCCGGTCTGCGAGAGGGCTTTGCCGCAAATGTTCAATCTCGGCAAGGGAATGGGAGCAGCATCCATCGCCTGCCGAAACGCGCCGGTCGCACCGCCTAGGTCACGCACGGTCGTGAAGCCGCGCATCAACATCCGATGCATCATGTTCATCGCGCCGATGGTCACGATCGGATCGGGAAGTTGGCCGTTGACCTTAAGGTTCACTTCAAGCGCATTCACGTGGACGTGGGCATCAACCAGTCCCGGCATGACGACATGATCAGCCGCATCGATCACCATGGTCTCGGCACCTGGTGCCAATGTTGGCCCCAATTCTTGAACCAACCCGTCGGCCAACCTGATGTCGACGGCATCCTGTGCTCGATCCGTGGATCCATCGATTATCCGTGCGGCTTTAATCAGAATGTCGGTCATGGGTCGGGTCCCGGTGTTCCGTTGAGTGGCGTTTCGCTAGTAATGCCCTCACCACCAATGCTCTTAACGAAAGGAGCTTGCAGTGGTTTGAGGCCCGCACCTGACTGCAGACCTTGAGGGGCCTACCCTTATCTCTCGTAGAGTTGCGCGTCGACGTTTGCACCGACGACGCTCGTGACGCACGACCCAGTTTTGCCACAAGCCCTTGTTGCGTCCGCGGAAGCAAAAACCAAAAAGCCGCCATCCAATCTGAAGATACAGTCAACAATGCAGCAGTCAAAATCCAACTTTCGCCGCCATGCCACTCACCCAGATCGGCCGTTTAATGATCATGCTGCGTTTTTTTCCAGGGGAATGTGGGAGACGCGGCGTAGTGGACGACCTCGGCAGCCGCGCAGACTGTCTTGGCCAGTCCGTGGCCCTTCCTATTGAACGGAGTACGTTGGCCTAGAGAGTTGAAGGCGGGAGGGCGACTTGGATCTGATCGGATACGCCTTCTTCCTTCTTGCCTACTTCCACTGCTTCGTGTTTTTCATGAATGGAGGAGGCACGGTCGTCGTCAAGGCGGCGACCCCAACAATGGGGAGAAAACCACCATGACATCGCTGCGTACGACCATGCTGTCATCAAGCTTTTCCTTGGCCCTACTCGCTGCAGGCACGGCTGAAGCCCAAGAGCTTCGCTTCATGTGCTACGGCGACGGCAATGAATGCGAGGTCAGCCAGGATATTCTCGCCCGCTTCGAGGCGGAAAACCCCGACATCAAGGTGATCGTCGACAAGGTGCCCTATCAGGCGATCCTGGAGACCCTGCCCGTGCAGCTTGCCGCCGGCGAAGGCCCGGATCTCGCGCGCGTTACCGATCTTGGCGGGCTCAGCGAATACTATCTCGACATCTCGCCCCATGTGGACGCTGCCTATTGGGAAGACAATTTCGGCGAGACCCTCAGATGGTACCGGAAGGGTGCCGATGATGCCGGCATCTACGGCATGATGACCCAACTCACCATCACTGGCCCCTATATCAACAAGACGCTGTTCGATCAGGCTGGCGTTGACGTGCCAGGTGACGATGCCGACTGGGACGCCTGGGCGGCGGCAGCGAAGCAGGTCGCCGAGGCCACGCAGACGCCTTTCCCCATGGCCATGGACCGCTCCGGTCACCGCATCGCCGGTCCCGCTATCTCGATGGGTGCCCAAATCTTTGGCGACGATGGCATGCCCGCGCTGGTCGACGATGGTTTTTCGGCGATGATCGAAAAATTTGTCGGCTGGAACCAGGACGGCACCATGGCGATCGACGTCTGGGGCGGCCAGGGCGGTGCGAGCTATCAGGACGCAGCCCAGGAATTCGTGAACGGTCAGCTCGTCTACTACTTCTCCGGTAGTTGGCAGGTCGGCCGCTTCGACGACGCCATCGGCGACGCGTTTGATTGGCAGGTGGTCGGCAGCCCCTGCGGCGCGGGCGGCTGCACCGGCATGCCCGGCGGTGCCGGCATGGTCGGCTTTAACCAGACCGATCACCCCGAGGCCGTCGCCAAGGTCATGGACTGGTTCGCCCGGGAGGACAATCATGCCGAGCTGATTTCTCGCACGAAGAACGTTCCGGCGCATGCGGGTCTGGCAGCGAGCGGTCTCGACTACCCAGATGTTTCCGAGCAGGCGGCTGCAGCACTCGGTGGTTGGGCTCAGCAGGTGTCGAAACTGTCACCGGTCGCCTTTGCCTATCAGGGCTATCCCGGAAACCGCGCGATGTTCAACGCCACGGTCAACCGTGTCACCCAGGCGATCGTCGGCGAGCTTTCAGTCGAAGACGCGCTCGCCAGGATCAGCGCTGATGTTGAGGAGGCGGTCGCCGAAGCGGCGAAGTAGCCAAGGTTCGGGGACGATGAGCAGCCTCTTAAGCGGTGTCTTCACACCGCTGTTTGCGGCCTTCATGGGTCTCTTCGAGCGGCCCATGCTCTGGGCGCAAAGGCGGCTCGGTCTCAGCAAGATCGCCTGGCTGTTCCTCGCCCCCAACCTCCTGATTTTTGGCCTGTTCACCTTTCTCCCGATTATTTTGAACTTTTACTACGCCACTACCGGTGGTGTAAAAATTCTGCCGGAGGAGCGGGTTTATGTCGGCGCCGACAACTTCAAGGAGTTGCTGACCTGCGACGACTATCTGAACCCCAATAGCTGCAACAAGGACCTCTTCTGGAAGGCGGTCTTCAATACCGGCCTGTTCGTGACGCTGCAGGTCGGTTTCATGATTTTGTTTTCGTTGATCACTGCCCTCGTGCTGAATGCCGAGATCAGGGCGCGCGGTTTTTTCCGAAGCGTTTTCTTCTACCCCGTCCTTCTTTCGCCGGTCGTCGTAGCACTGATCTGGAAATGGATTTTGCAACGGGAAGGCATTTTGAATGGCTGGCTGACCAGCCTCGGGCTTGATCCGATCATCTGGCTCTTGAGTGCTGACTGGGCGTTCTTCTGGGTGATCTTCGTTAGCATCTGGGCGCATATGGGCTTCTATACGCTCATCCTGCTCGCGGGCCTGCAGGCGATCCCGAAAGACGTCTATGAGGCCGCCGAAATGGACTCGGCCAATGCCTGGCGCACCTTCTACCGCATCACCCTTCCGCTCTTGATGCCAAACATGTTGGTCGTCCTGGTGCTGGCGCTGATCAAGGGTGTGCAGAG
Organism: Geminicoccaceae bacterium; assembly: GCA_028285265.1. Taxonomy (GTDB): domain Bacteria; phylum Pseudomonadota; class Alphaproteobacteria; order Geminicoccales; family Geminicoccaceae; genus JANQPX01. The sequence goes on along the minus strand of JANQPX010000076.1, from coordinate 103,927 downwards.
CTTCGACGAGATCTTCGTGCTGACAGGCGGCGGCCCAGGCTCGGCAACGCTCCTGATCGTTCAATATATCTACGAGACAGGCTTCTCCGTGCAGCCGCAGCTCTTTGGCATCGCCGCCGCCGCATCGCTGATGCTCGCGATCGTGCTCCTGCTCCTGACCCTCGCCCAACTCTGGCTCAACCGGAAGAGCGTCGATGGCTAGTCGAACGTCGACAGCGTTGACATTTCTAACACGCACACGCGGGCGAAATGGCCCGGATTGGACCGATTGGCTTTGCTACGGCTATCTGCTGCTCGGCGTCTTCTTGATGTTCGGTCCGGTCATCTGGGTGACACTGTCTTCCTTCAAATCCGAAGCGCAGCTGCTGGAATTCCCACCATCCTTCCTTCCCTACGGTCAAGTCAGTGTCGAGGTCGACGGCTATGACAATCCCCTGCCGCTCTTCGAAATCACGGCGGGCGAACATGCGGGCAAGCGGCTGGCCCAGATCCGGCGGATCGGCATCCAAGCACAGATGGTGGACCCAGCTGATCCGGGCGAACGAATAGACTTAGGTATCGCTGATCGGCGTCCGGTCCGGGAGATGACGTTCGCCTGGTCCAACTACACGGATCTCTTCGAAAAATTCAGCTTCATGCGCTATTTCTGGAACAGCGTCTTCATTACCGCGATGGCCACCGTTATCATGCTGCTGTTCAACTCTATGGCGGCCTTCGCGCTCTCCAAATATCGCTTTCGAGGCCGGATGACAGTGCTGGTGATCATCATCGCCACGCTCATGATTCCCGTCACCATCGTGCTCGTGCCTGCCTATCTTGTGGTCGCCAAGCTCGGCATGTTGAACTCGCCCTGGGGCGTGATCCTGCCGGGCGCCGCTACGCCCACCGGCGTCTTTCTGCTTCGCCAATACATGCTGACCATCCCCGACGAGCTGATCGACGCGGCGCGCATGGACCATGCGAGCGAGTGGAAGATCTATTGGCGGATCATTCTTCCGCTCAGCGCTCCTGCCCTTGCCGTGCTCGCCATCTTCGCGATCATGTGGCGCTGGAACGATTTTCTCTGGCCACTGATCGTGCTCTCCGAAAGCGAGCAGTTCACCCTCCAGCTCGCCCTCAATTCCTTCCAGGGCGACCTCAACACCCGCTGGCATAATCTCCTCGCCATGACCGTCCTCACCCTTCTCCCCATCACCTTGGTGTTCGCATTCCTCCAGCGTTACATCACATCAGGCATCGCCAACACGGGAATCAAATGACTGGGAAAGCTCAGATCCTTGTCGATCCTTCCCCCCGCGTGGAGGAGATGATCTTTACCGGCCCGAGCCGGGCCAGGCTCGACGCTGTCGCGGAGCTGGTTTGTTACTGGGAGCCAGGCCGCATGCCCGATGAGGATGTGGAGCGGCTGCTTCCCAAGACCGACATCATCATCGGGCAGACGCATCTGGATCGGGAGCGGATCGATCGGGCGGAACGCTTGAAGGCCGTCATCAATGTGAAGGCCAACTGGGAACCCTTCATCGACTATGAGTATCTGCAGGCAAAGGGCATCTACGTGCTGACCGTAGCGCCTTGCATGGGACCGGCGGTGGCGGAGTGGTGCCTGGGTGCTGCGATCGATATCGGTCGCGGCATCACCAAGGCGGATGGGCTTTTTCGCGCTGGCAAGGAAGCCTACAGCCTCGCCGGCAATCGAGACGCGGTGTCGCTGTTCGACGCCGAGGTCGGGCTGATCGGCTACGGCAATCTCGGCCGTTCCCTCGTCCCGCTGCTTCGCCCCTTTAGACCCACGATCCGCGTCTACGATCCCTGGCTGCATGAACGCTACCTGGAAGCCGAGGGCGTCATACCTTCTTCACTCGATCACGCCCTGAACGAGAGCCAGTACCTGTTCCTGCTCGCCGGCGTCAGCACCGACAATGAGGGTTTTCTCGATGCCGACAAGCTCGATCGGATCAAGAAGGACGCCTGCGTGATTCTCGGTAGCCGCGCCGAGATCGTTGATTTTCCGGCCCTGCTCGAACGCGCTGAAGCCCAAGCGTTTCGCTTGGCTGTCGATGTCTATCCCGAGGAGCCGGTTCCACCCACGGACCCCATACGTGAGGCTGAACACCTCGTGTTCTCTTCGCACCGGGCGGGCGGGATTCCGGATTCCTACAAGCGAATTGCCGAGTGGATGGCTGATGACATCGAGCAAATCCTGAAGGGATTACCGCCCCTTCGCCTGCAGCGGGCCGAGCCGACGCTGGCCGCGAAGATGAGGAGCCGTTAGGAATCGACGATGGCGACATTAGAGCTGGAAAAAATTGTCAAGCGCTATGAAGCCGTTCAGGTCATCCATGGCGTCGACCTGCGCATCGAGGATGGCGAGTTCTGCGTCTTTGTTGGCCCCTCCGGCTGCGGCAAGTCTACGCTTTTGCGCATGATCGCCGGTTTGGAAGAGATCACCGAAGGCGAAATCAGGATCGACGGCGATCGCGTGAATGAAACAAGTGCTGCCGGTCGCGGTCTCGCCATGGTGTTCCAGTCCTACGCCCTTTATCCGCATATGACCGTTCGACAAAACCTTTCCTTCGGCCTCGAAAACATCAAGACGCCGCGCGCAGAGATCGAAACAAGAGTGGCCGAGGCAGCGCGCATGCTGCAAATCGAACCGCTCTTGATGAGGCGGCCGGGCCAGCTTTCCGGTGGGCAACGTCAGCGTGTTGCCATTGGCCGCGCGGTCGTGCGCGAGCCCAAAATTTTCCTGTTCGATGAGCCGCTTTCCAACCTGGACGCCGAGCTACGCGTACAGATGCGGGTCGAGCTTGCCGACCTACACGCGCGGATTGGCAATACCATGATTTACGTCACCCACGATCAAACCGAAGCGATGACCATGGCCGACAAGATCGTGGTTCTACGAGATGGCATCATCGAACAGATCGGTGCCCCCCTCGATCTCTACAACAAACCCGCTAATCGCTTTGTCGCCGGCTTTATCGGGAGCCCGCGCATGAATTTTCTCGATGCGGTGCTTTCTGCGACCGATGCCGTCAACATTGATGGGATTTCCCCGGTGCTGCTGCGGAAACCGATCGAGTCCAAGCCAATTGGCACTGCCCTCGCCCTTGGCATCCGTCCCGAGCATGTGCGCCTGACTGACAAGGCAGAAGGCACAATCCCGGCTACCGCTACCAGCGTCGAGCAGCTTGGCAGCGACAGCTATCTCTACTGCCAGCTTCCCAGTGGCCAAGCCCTGACTGTCCATCATCCAGGCCAAACGGGCGCCCGGCGCGGCGATGCCATTCACCTGAGGCTCGACATGGATGCAGCGCATGTCTTTCTGGAAGGAGGTGCGGTGCTGCCAAGCTGACGGACAGCGATGTCGACGACGTGAATTTGGTTGCACCTTTGGCCTCGATTACTGCGAGGCCAGATCCTGGCATGGCTGGCATCGCCATATGTTCTTGGTCATGGCTGCCACAGCCTTTCTTACCAAACTCGCAGCGGATCAACGCCGCCTTAGCTTTCAGCAAAGCGATCGAAGCGCTTCAAAACGCCGAAGCCGCATGACGTTTGCGCTGGCTGATCTGCTCACAACGCCCGGGATCCGGCACCTCTTCGCCAAACGACTTCTCAAACCAAAAGTGAGCGCGACGTTTGGCTGGCTTTGATCACGATGGAGAGGCGATCATCAGGCCAAGGCCGCCTAAAGCCATCGAAAAAGATAGAAATGCAACTGTACCAGGGTGCCGACCGGTTGGTCGGTTGAAAAGTGAAAACTGAAGGCGCTAAGTTTACTTAAGCGCTACGGGGAGAGCACATGCCTGAGGTGATGCTCAGTGCGAAGAATCTTCAGCGCAGCTTTTACGGCGTGCGCGCGCTCAATGGCGCCGACCTGCATGTGCGCTCAGGTACCATCACGGGCCTGATCGGTCCGAACGGTGCCGGTAAGACCACCGTCTTCAATGCGCTATCAGGTGTCATCCCGGCTGAGTCCGGCGAGATACGCTTTGATGGAACGGACATCACCCATTGGCGGCCAGAGCAGATCAGTCGGCGGGGCCTCGTACGGACATTTCAGATAGCCCGAGGATTTCCGAGGCTCACCGTCCTGGAAACGTTGTTGCTGCATGGCGACGCACAGGAAGGAGAAGACGTTATGACGGCGCTCTTTTCGCCGTCTCGTTGGCGGAGCCGGGAGCGGGAGTTGGTCAATCGTGCGGAGGATGTGGCCGCCCAGCTCAACCTTACTCAGGTTCTCGACAACATGTCGTCCGACCTGTCTGGTGGTCAAAAGAAGCTTCTAGAAATCGGGCGTGCGTTGATGGGCCAGCCGAAGCTCATTCTCCTTGATGAGCCGGTGGCAGGGGTCAATCCGGCCCTGGCCGCTGACATCGCCGAGCGCATCTTAGCCTTGCGGGATAGGGGGCTGACCTTTCTCATCGTCGAGCACGATATGGACATTGTGGCCCAACTCTGTGATCCCGTGATCGTCATGGCGGCCGGCGTGCGCCTGACCGAGGGTACCTTCGATGAGATCGTCGCCGATGATCGCGTTCAAGACGCCTATCTCGGGCAGCGGACATGACCTTGCAGGCACACCAAGTGGTGGGTGGCTATAGCGTTTCGGATCAGATCCTAAAGGGAGTCTCCGTCACCGCAGATGCCGGCGAAATCGTCGCCATTCTCGGACCGAATGGTGCTGGCAAATCGACCTTTCTCAAGGGGGTCACCGGACTTTTGCCAACACTTGACGGGGTGATCACCCTTGAGGGTGAGACGTTGATGGGCCTTCGCCCGCGTCAGATCGCGGAAAAGGGCGTGGCCTACGTTCCCCAAGAAAACAATATCTTTGCGACAATGACGGTTCGCGAAAATCTGGAGATGGGTGGGTATATTGCACCCGATGCTGCTGCGAGAGCATCCGAGATGTTCGAGCGATTTCCTATCTTGGCGGAGAAACGGAGCGAGGCTGCACGCACGCTGTCTGGCGGACAGCGTCAGATCCTCGCGATGGCGATTGCGATGATGGTCTCGCCGCGTCTGCTGTTGCTCGACGAACCCTCGGCCGGACTGTCTCCGATTGCCGCAGCTGAGCTCTTTACCACGATCAAAGAGATCGCGGCGCAGTCGGTTTGTGTGGTCCTTGTCGAGCAGAACGCGATGGATGCGCTTGACCTTTGCGACCGTGCCTACATCCTGTCAGCAGGACGCAATCATGCTTCAGGCTCCGGCGTCGACTTGGCTGCAGATCCCGAGATCCGCAGAACTTTCCTAGGTGGATAAAGAATAATCAAACCGAATCAAGCAACAGAAAGGATCCAACAATGAATCGATTGAACCGACGCCTTTTCCTAGGAACGACTGCAGCCACATTTGCCGTTCCAAAACTGCTCAAGGCACAGTCCGAAGCCATTAAGTTGGGATCGCTGACGCCGCTAACCGGCGTCGGCGGCACCTATGGTCCCTCTATGCGCGATGCGATTGCGGGTGTCATCGAACAAGTGAACGACGCTGGCGGCGTTCTTGGGCGTCAGATCGAACTGGTCTCGGAGGATACGCAGACATCGCCAGAAGCAGCGGTGCGGGCAGCACGGAAGCTGATCGACGTTGATGGCGTATCAGCCATCATGGGCACCTGGGCCTCGTCGGTCACCACCGCTGTTGCACCGTTGGCCTGGGAGAGCAAAACAATGTTGCTCTGCGTTTCGGGCGCCGACAGCATTACGGAATTGCCTCACCAAGGCTTCATTTGCCGCACACAACCCAATTCCAAGCTGCAGATCCGGGTCGCCGGCGACTTTATGATCGAAGAAGGAACTGACCAGATGGCGTGGATAGGCCCACAGACGCCGTTTGCGGCTTCGTCGATTGCCATTCTTGAGGAGATCGCGGCTGCAAATGGAAGTGGAATGGAGAACCTCATTTATGAGGCCGACAAGTCCACCTACCGTTCTGAAGTCGATCAGATCCTACGGGCCAGCCCGAACTTTATCATGCTTGGCGGCTATGCTGCCGACAGCACCGTTTTGCTACGCGATATCTGGCAGGCGGGCTATGAGGGTAAAATTATCGCGCCGGCTTATGCCGTGAATAAGACGGTCCTTGAGGCACTTCCCCCTGAGGTCACGGAAGGCGTTTATACGTGGGAAGGGGCGCCTGCTGTCGACAGCGGGGCCTATGCGAACGTCAAGGCGATCTTAGGTGTCGATGACGTGGATCCGTATTCGGCGCAGACCTATGACCATGCAAGCCTTGCAATCCTTGCGATGGCCGCGGGCGGCGATACAACCGGAGACACGATCCGCGCCAACATCCGCAGCATCAGTCAAGGTGAGGGTCAGGTTGTCGAAAGTGCGGTTGATGGATTAGCGGCCCTTGACGGCGGGATCAACTACACCGGTGCTTCCGGTCCGTGCGACTTTGACGAGATCGGTGACATCACTGGAACCCAGTTTGTCTTCAAGCAAGTCTCTGGCGGGACAGCCTCAGAGCATAAGCGCGCCTAAAACCTCAGGCACCTGTTAGGGCCGTCCCGTAGGTGGGGCGGCCCGTTGATGAGGGCGAGCACAGTCGCATGGATCTCCTTCCACAGCTGTTGGTGAACGGCATCATCAGCGGCACGCTCTTGGCGATCCCGGCCATCGGCTTCAATGCGATTTACGCCGTGCTGCGCTTTCCAAACTTCTCTGTCGCCAGCCTTGCCACGATCGGGGCCTTCGCAGGGTACGTGGCCAATGTTTGGCTGGGGTTGGCCGCGCCGTCTGCGCTGATTGCGGCGTTTTTTATGGCTGCATTGGTCGGGTTGGTATCAGACGAAGTGGCCTTGAAGCCCCTACGGCCCTATGGCGCATTGACCGCGGCTATTGCTTCGATCGCGCTGACGATAGTCCTTGAGAACATGGTGCGGTTCGGCTTTGGCAACGAGCTTCGGGGATATGATCTACCGCTGGTGCGGGACTGGCGCTTGGCCGGTGTGCGGGTTGGCCCTCAACAGATACAGAACCTGGTCTTGGCGTTGATCATCATGACCGCGGTTTTCCTAGCGCTGAAATTCACACGAATCGGGAAGGCGATGCGTGCGGTCGCCGACAATCCCACGCTCGCTGAACTGAAGGGCATCGATCCGGTTTGGGTCGGACGACTGACCGTCTTCATGGCAATGGGCCTGGTGGGGGCCGGCGGCATGCTCTTGGGCTTGGGGACCTCGATCGATCCACTGACAGGGTTCCGTTTCATCTTACCGATTTTTGCCGCGGCCGTTGTCGGTGGGCTTGGCAGTATCCCTGGGGCGGCCCTTGGAGCAATGGTCGTGGGCATCGGCGAGGAACTATCAGTTCTTGTTCTGTCGCCATCGTATAAGAGCGCCGTCGGGTTCATAGCGATCGTCTTGGTCCTTGCGATCCGCCCGCGCGGCTTGCTTGGCGAGAGGGCCTATTGATGCTCAGTTATCTTCTTGCCACGCTCACATTTGCCGGGGTCTACGCTCTTCTTGCGCTCGGCCTCAACGTGATCTGGGGCATGGCCGGCATGATCAATCTGGGGCTTGCCGGTTTTTTTGCCCTTGGGGCCTACGCCTCAGCGTTGGCAACGGTGGCACTTGGGCTTCCGATTGCGCTTGGTGTCGTGATTGCTGTCGCCAGCGCAGCGCTTGCAGGCGCGTTGCTGTCACGACTGACGCTGAACTTACGCGGCGATTACCTCGCCATCGTTACGCTCGGATTCGGCGAGGTCATCCGCCTTATCGCTGCCAATGAAATCTGGCTGACCAATGGCTCGGACGGCATCTCCGGAGTACCTGGTCCGTTCCGAGGCGACCTGACGCCCTTGCAGTTTAACGCCCTGTCTTGCGCGCTGCTGCTTTTCGGTGTGGCCTTGGCATGGTTGATGACCGAGCGGCTGCGGCGTTCTCCTTACGGCCGCGCTCTTCGGGCGATCCGCGACGACGAGACCGCTGCTGCGGTCGCGGGTAAACCTGTGCGCCGCTATAAGGTCCAGGCCTTTGCCATCGGTGCAGGACTGCTTGGCCTAGCCGGCGCGGCCTACGCGCATTTCACCAGCTATGTCGCGCCAGACATCTTCCGCCCGCTTTTGACGATCTACATTTTCCTTGCCCTGACGGCGGGGGGGACCGGGAACACCTCAGGCGCCGTGCTTGGGGCTCTTTTGGTCATGGTCATTCTGGAAGGAAGCCGGTTCATTGAACCGTTGTTTCATGGCATGTCTGGGGCTGAGGGAGCTGCCTTGCGCGAGATCATCATCGGCACAGCCCTCATCGTCGTGATGCGGATCCGACCCGAGGGCCTTCTCGCCGAGCGCCCCCCCAAGCCGTTGAGGACCTCATGAACGATGCAGACAGTCTGCGCGCCATCCAACGCGCGCCCAATCTTTATCCGGCGCTTGACCATCATCTCGGTGAGATCATTGGCCACAAGTTATTCACGTTGATGGTCATCGATCGTGCTGCTGACGAAGCGGCGAGGCTCTATTCATCAAATCCCCGATCCTACCCCGTTAAGGGCCGGAAGCCTTTGGGTGACCTCTCGCGTTGGGGCGACCACGTTCTAGGGAAGGGTTTGCCCTATATCGGATCCAGCGCCGATGACATTCGGTCGGTTTTCCCTGATCACAAAATCATTGCAAGCCTGGGTTGTGAATCGGTCTTGAATGTCCCGGTGATGACCGGCGGCTTGGTGATCGGTACGATCAACTTACTGCACGAAGCGGGCTGGTATCAGCCCGAGCATGCCGAACGCTGTGCGCCCTTCGCAGCCCTCCTGGAACCAAGTTTTCTAGCTTGGACATCTTCATGACCCAGCTGACCAACACGCTGATCCCCGAACGAACTATTGTGGAGGCTCTCCATGCCAAATCCACCTTTCAGAGCCGACCATATCGGTAGCTTACTGCGCCTTGAACGTGTGGCGAAGGCGCGAAAGCAGCGTTTTGAGGAGAAGACCCTCTCGGCAGATGCTCTGAGTGCGGTCGAGGATAGAGCGATCATCGATTTGATTCGTATGCAGGAAGATGTTGGCCTAAAAGCGGTCACCGACGGCGAGCAGCGTCGGTCATTTTGGCATTATGATTTCTTAGGCATGCTGACAGGTTTCGATCTCGTCGAGCGGGACGAGGGTGTACAGTTCGCTGGGATCAAGCTCCGGCCGATTTTTCCAACGATAACCGGCACGCTCGACTTTCCCGACAATCACCCCATGCTTGAGCATTTCAGATTCGTGGCCGCGCATACCCGCGTCGTTCCGAAGATCTCCATTCCCGGCCCAAGTTGTTGTCACTTTCGCACAGCACGGAACGATATAGCGCCGACAGCATATGGAGACAGTGACGTGCTCTTTGCCGATATCGCCGCAACGTACAGGAAAGCCGTCCAGGCCTTTTATGATGCTGGCTGTCGCTATTTGCAGATGGACGATATTTTCTTCGCCTATCTCTGTGATCCCAAGCATCGTGCTGACAAAGAGGGCGAAGGGCATGACCCCGATCGTTTGATCGATCGCTATGCCTGGATGATGCATGAGGCGATTAAGGATCGGCCTTCTGATATGCTCATCGCGATGCATATGTGCCGTGGCAATTTCCGCTCAACTCATGCAGCCGAGGGAGCCTATGACCCGGCGGCCGATGCCGTTTTCAACAAGACCGGTGTCGATGTCTTCTTCATGGAATATGACACGGAAAGAGCCGGCAGCCTGGAGCCACTTCGTTTGGTGCCGAAGGGAAAGAAGCGTGTCATGCTGGGCTTCATCACCACCAAAACAGGCGACCTCGAAGACATCGATTCGATCAAGAGGAAGTTTGAAGAGGCATCAAAATATGCTGACATCGATCAGCTCGGCATCGCGCCGCAGTGCGGGTTTGCTTCCACGGAAGAAGGCAACGCGATCACAACCGACGATCAGCGTCGGAAGCTGGAGCTGGTCGTTGAAACCGCGGAAGCGATCTGGGGTGGCATCGAAGCCTAGCGCTTGACTAGGTGATTGGAGCAAACTCGTTGAGCATTGCACGCGATGCAATGGATTGAGGCTTGTTGGTCGATGCTGCCTTTCCGATGATCAACAGGGCCGGCTGTGCATCATCGATCGACTCCAAGCTAATCTCGCTGATCGAACTCATCATCTGCCTCGAGTCGGGACGGCTTATTGATGAGGCGAGAACGGCTGTCGTCTCCGGCGAAAAGCCTGCGGTGAGCAGTCGATCCTTGATCGACGCGAGCCAAGGGCGCGCCATGTAAACCACGAGAGTTGTTTGCTGCCGGTGGAAGGCTGCGAGGTCACCAATGTCCATCTGAGCAAGCGCCTTGCCATTGGTAATCAGACACTGTTTGGCTGATCGACGATCGGTAAGGGCCATGCCGATCTCGCTCGCCGCAGCGATGCCTGCTGTGATGCCAGGAACGATCGTCACGGGAATATCCGCCTTGGTCAGAGCGTCCTGTTCCTCCCCGCCGCGACCAAAGATCAAGGCATCGCCACATTTGAGGCGTAGCACGCGATCGCCCGTTCGGGCGCGTTCGATCATGAGGGCATTGATGGCCTCTTGCGACCAACCTCGATTGCCTGGTGCTTTGCCGACGGGAATGAGTTCGGCATCACGTCGAACCCGATCAAGAATTGCCGCGGGCACAAGGCGATCATACAGAACGACGTCGCAGCGCTGCATGAAGCGGAGCGCTCTATTGGTCAACAGATCGGGATCGCCAGGCCCGGCACCGACCAACCAGACGGCGCCACGACGGCGTCCAAGGCAGTGTTTGGGATGTCGGCAGCTCTTGCGGCAAGGATGAGCCGCTCGGCAGGTCTCGCTATTGATCTGTTGTTGCAGAAGATCGGCAGCGCCCTCTAGGTCGTCCGCAAACGCCCGATCGGCCGCTGGTCCTTCGAGCGCATCCTCCCAAAAACGTCGGCGACGCAGGGGGGCGATGCGGCGCATGACCTGCTGGCGAAACGCCTGAGCCAGGGCGGCAAACGCTCCTAGTTTCTGCGGTAGCAGCGCTTCGATCTTGGAACGCACGAGCCGTGCCAGGACCGGGGAGGCGCCGCCCGAGGAAACGGCGACCATGATCGGCGAACGATCGACAAAGGCTGGCATGATAAAGCTGCAACGCGCGGGCTGATCAACGACATTGTAAGGAAGGTTTCTGGCGCCAGCGAAGCTAGCGGCGCGCCGGTTCTCCTCATCAACGTCGCTTGCCGCAATAACGATCTGGACATTCTCCAGATCGTTGGCATCGAGCTGTCGCCGTCGAAGCGCGACCAGAGGTTCGCTGAGCAAGACCTGCATCTCAGGCCCGATATCTTCAGTAACCAGTCGTAGCCGGGCGCCGGCACGAAGAAGCAAGCGCGCCTTCTGTGCGGCCGCTTCGGTGCCGCCAACCACCAGTGCTGTCCGTCCTTGAAGGTTCATGAAGATCGGGAAGTAATCCATTACGCCTCCACGTCGATCACGTCGGTTTCCGAGAGCGCCGGCGGTGTCGCGGGCTGGCAGGCGGCGCGGTTCTGGCAGATGGCTGCGGATTTAATCAGGCGACGCAGTTCCGGTAGGCAGGATCCGCAATTGGTGCCAGCCTTGAGTGCTGCGCCCACGAGATCGGTTGAGCAAAGGCCATGGTCATCGATCGCTTTGGCGATGATCTTTTGTCCGACACCGAAACAAGCGCAGACCAATGGACCGGGATCCGCGCCTGGTGCTGCGCCAAGAAGAAGGGCCTTTCTGGTGTGATCGTCGAGCTCGAGCGTTCCGAACTGCTCGGACAGCCAATCGGCGGTTGGTCCCTTACCGATGAACAGGACCGCTTGCAGCTCGCCGTTCTCGAGGACCGCGACACGGTACTGTCCCTTGGCCTCATCGGCGAAGCTAAGCCAGTGTCGATCGCCATTGAAGGCGTCTAGTCTCGATGCCAACCAGCTTTGCCAGTCCTGGACCTCGGCATCGATAGCCAGGCGATGCAGCCAACCGCCTTTGATTCGGCTGCGATTGGCATAGACGCAGTCGGTAAAGCCCATATCGGCCCGAGTCAGCGCAAAACCTCGGTGGCGAAAGGAAACTGGCTCAATCCGGAGCACGGCAGCTTTGGATTCAGGCTGACCGGAAACGGGATCGGTCGCGGGGGCAACAAGGCGGTTAATCTCGGCCGTCTTATTGTAGGCACCATTCCAATGCATGGGTGCAAACACCTGACCGACAGGGATGCTGCCATCCAGGGCGATCGGCATCATAACTTGGCCACTCGGGCTTGTGAGCCGGACGAGGTCGTTGTCTTCGAGACCGAGGGTGTCTGCATCCTCGGGATTGATGTCAGCTGTTGGTTCGGCGCGGTGCCTCGATAGGGTCGCCGAGCGCGCTGTGCGTGTGAGCGTATGCCAATGGTCACGATACCGGCCAGTGTTGAGCACGAACGGATAGCGCCAGTCCGGGACGGCCTTTGGTGACCGCGGTTCGATGGCGATAAAGCGTGCCTTGCCGTTGTCGGTGAAAAAGGTTCCATCGGCAAACAGGCGATCTTTCGCGTTCAATGGCCAGGCTGCGGGTTCCCAGGCGTCATACGCCCCATCGGAAAGGTCGGCCGGGTCGCCATAGTCGAGATCGCGATCGACGGCACGCACCAGGCCTGCATATTCTCGGAATATCTCAGCCGGGGTCTCGAAAGCAAAGGCTGCTCGATGACCAAGGCGCTTGCCGAGTTCGGCAAGGATCCACCAATCCGGGCGTGCCTCATCGGGTGTCGGCAGGAAGCTGCGTTGGCGGGAGACACGTCGTTCTGAATTGGTGACGGTCCCGTCCTTTTCTGCCCAGGCCGCTGCCGGCATCAGGACATCGGCGATCGCCGATGTCGCTGTGTCACGGATGCAGTCCACAACAACGACAAACACATCATCCGGCCAGTCACTCTTGATCCCGTCGACATCCGGTAGGCTAACCAGTGGGTTGGTTGCCATAATCAACAGCGCCTTGATCTTGCCGGCACGTACAGCCTCGAAGAGGTCCACCGCTTTGAGCCCGGGGCCCATCGCCGGCTTCTTAGAGCTCCAGAAGGCATGCACGAGCGCTTCTCGAGAAACATCGCCGAAGTCGACATGGGCTGCGAGCTGGTTGGCGAGGCCGCCGACTTCACGTCCGCCCATGGCGTTGGGCTGACCGGTGATGGAGAACGGACCCATGCCCGGCTTACCGATGCGGCCGGTCAGCAGGTGCAGGTTGATGATGGCATTGCCTTTATCCGTCCCTGATGTCGACTGGTTGATGCCCTGCGAGAAAAGGGTGACCATGCGCTCACTCGCCATGATCATATCGCGTAGCTGGATCAGTTGGGCCGGCTCCAACCCGGTTTCATCGGCCATGCTATCGATGTTTTCGGCATAGCATCGAGCTGCGGCGATCGCATCGTCGAAACCGTCGGTGTGCTGGTCGATGAAGGTCGTATCCTTGCAGCCTTTACGGTCCAGCTCAGCGAGCAGCCAGGAGAAGAGAAACCCGTCGCGGCCTGGCAGGATCGGCAGGTGGAGATCGGCGATCTCGGTTGTCGCGGTCCGCCTCGGATCGATGACCACGACCTGCATCGACGGGTTTGCTGACTTCGCTGCGAGTAAGCGTTGGTAGATGACCGGGTGGCACCAAGCGAGGTTCGAGCCGACGATCAGAACGAGCTCCGCCTCTTCAAGGTCGGTGTAGTCGCAAGGGACGGTGTCGGTACCGAACGCGCGCTTATGGGCGGCGACGGCGGATGCCATGCAGAGGCGGGAATTGGTGTCGATATTGCCGGAGCCGATGAAACCCTTCATTAGCTTGTTGGCGATGTAGTAGTCTTCCGTCAGGATTTGCCCGGACACATAAAAAGCGACACTGTCGGATCCGTGATCGTCGATGGCCTCCTGAAAGCGTTTGGTGACGAGGTCGAGCGCGTCATCCCAGGTCGTCCGGCGGCCCGAGACTTCGGGATGGAGCAACCGGCCCTCCATACCAAGAGTCTCGGCGAGCGCGGATCCTTTGGAACACAGCCTGCCAAAATTTGCGGGATGATCGGGATCACCTTTGATGGTGACGCTACCGCCAGGTCCAAGGCTGGCAAGGATGCCACAGCCGACGCCGCAATAGGGACATGTTGTTTTGACTGTTGCCGTTTCGCCCGGCCTTAATGTGGCGTCCATCTTGTTGCCACCGGCGGCCATCAGTAGACGTCCCGCTGGTAGCGACCGGATTTGGCGAGTTCAGCCAGGAAGGGTTTGCCGTCCCGACCGCTATGATCACAGATCACTTCCTGGAGGGCTTGGTCGACATCGGTAGCCATGCGCTTGGCGTCGCCGCAAACATAGACATGCGCGCCATCTTCGAGCCAACGCCAGATGTCCTTGCCATGCTCGCGGATGCGATGCTGCACATAGATTTTCTCGGCCTGGTCTCGAGAGAAAGCCGTATCAAGCCGGGTTAAGAGGCCGTCTTGGACGAAGCTCTCCAATTCGTCTCGATAGAGATAATCCGTCTCTCCGTGCGGGTTACCGAAGAAGAGCCAATTTGAGCCTTCGGCGCCTGTCGCTCGGCGTTCCTCCAGAAAGGCACGAAACGGTGCTATGCCGGTGCCGGGTCCGATCATGATGACCGGCTTTTTGTGATCGACCGGTAACGCAAAACCGTGCGCGGGTTGGCGGAAGACCTTGATGGGTGTCCCGCTTTCGATACGATCGGCCAGGTAGGTAGAGGCCACGCCGTTGCGCAGGCGTTCACGTTTGGTCTCGCGGGTCACGCCAACAGTGAGATGAACTTCATCTGGGTGCGCGCGTGGCGAGGAGCTGATTGAATAGAGGCGCGGCTGCAGCTCATCCAGGCTTTCGACGAAGGCCTTAGGATCGGGCGTCGTCGACGGAAATCGCTCAAGTACATCAAGAAGATCGAGGTCATCAAGATCGCCGTCCGGATCCTCGTCGTCCGCCATCAACGAGAGTTTCAAGGCATGACTTTGGTCGGTGGCCACATCCGCCAAAAGCTTAAATGTAGCGTCGGTTGGCGAACGAAGATCCACGTCTTCGAGGAGAGCCGAGCGTAACGATCGACTATGCCCATTACCGTCGCCGACCTCTGAGGTGGGATCGGCATCGAGCGTAGCTATAATCTTGTCGACAAGAGCTGGATCGTTGGTGGGCAAGACCCCGAGGCTGTCGCCCGGTTCATAGTTGAGCCCGGTCCCCGTCAGATCGATCACCACATGTCGCGTGTCCTTCTTGGCGCCTTCAGGATGGAGCCGTTTCGCCGCTTGAAAATGAGCGAGCACACTCGCCGGACGAGGGTCGACGGTTGGCGCGGACACTGTGACAGCGTCGCTTGAAACTTCAGCCGTCAGCTTTTTGAGCGTGCGCAGCGTGGCCTTGCCGCCGGGTACGCACCGATTGAGTTTGGGCTCGCTACCATCCGCGATAGCCTCGGCGTAGGTCCGGCAGTCATAGCTGCATTGCCCGCAGTCGAGTTGGCCCATGGCCGCCATCATTCGGCGAGGCAGGGGGCGACCCGCAGCAAGGTCCATGCGCTCGTCCAGCTCGATCGCTGGGTCGTGCCAAGGAAAGTCCTCATCCTCAGCGGCGACCGTCACGTCGGCGATGGCAGCGTTGGTGGCACCGGCTGACTGGCTGATGTCGATTGATGCTAGGCCAGCGAGATATCCGTTGAGCCAGGCTCGCTGCGCTCCGCTAAAGGGCGCGTTATCGGGAAGTTGGGGCGGTAGGATCGACATCGGTTCAGACCTCGATCGCGAAAAGTTGTTTGAGGTCGGTAAGCTCGTGGCGATTGGCAAAGTCGGCAAAGGTCTCGTCAGGTTCGCGCCGTTCCAGATAGACGCTCAGCATGCGTTCGATGACGGCAGGCGTGCACTCGGCGGTGATGCTTTCATAGAGCTCGCGGCCGATCGCTGCTTTTTCTCCCCAGCCGCCGCCGACCACAATGTGGAAGCCTTCGACTTCGTCGCCGTCTTCGTCATCCTCCCCGCCAAGATCGACCTTGGTCGATAGCAGGCCGATATCACCGATATAGTGTTGCGCGCAGCTATGATGGCACCCGGTGATATGGATATTGATCGGCTGGTCGAGGGTGAGGCGATCATCCAAGTGATCGATAATTCTAGCCGCGTTTTCCTTGGTATGGGCGAGTGCAAAACGGCAGCCGAAAGCACCGGTGCAGGCGACCATGCCTGCGCGCAAATTGCTTGCCGACCAGGCAAGGCCCATCTTTTCGATGTGTTCTTTGACGACGTCGATGTCGTTGCCTGCAATCCCTGAGATGATCAGATTTTGCCAGACGGTCAATCGAATATCGCCGTCGCCATAGCGTTGCGCCAGGTGCGCGATACCGCGCATTTGCTCCGGCGTGAGACGACCGACCGGCAGGGCCAAACCCATGTAGAAGCGATCGTTGTCGATTTGCTCGTGAACGCCGATGTGCCCCATACGATCGATGCCGCCGCGGTGGGCGCCATCTTCCAGAGGCAGGCGCGGGAGCTGGTAGCCCAGCACCTTCTCGGTTTCTTCGAGATACTTGTCGTGTCCCCAGCGGTCGAGGACGTATTTCATGCGTGCTTTGGTGCGATCCGTGCGATCGCCCTCATCGATGAAAACACGGATGATGGCGGCGGCGACCGGCGTGCATTCCTCTGGGCGAAGGACGACGCCGGCATCCTGGGCGATGTCCTGATGGCCGGTGATGCCGCCGAGAGCGAGCCTGAAGTAAACGCCGGGCGGCACGACCTTCCCCTCGCCGACACGAAAGGCTGTAAAGCCGATGTCGTTACTCTCTTCAAGGACCCCGATCCTGCCGCCCCCGTCGAAGGCGATATTGAATTTTCTGGGAAGTCCAAAGAAGTCACGTTGGTTGAGAATGTAATGCTGGATTTCTCGTGCCAACGGTCGCGTATCAATCAGTTCCTGGGCGTCGATGCCTGCGGTGGGCGAGCCGGTGATATTGCGGATATTGTCGGCGCCAGAGCCCTTTGACGTGATGCCGAGCGCAAAGAGGCCTTCAAGATAATTGACGGAGTCGCTCGCCCCGATCTCTCGGATCTGCAGATTGGCGCGGGTGGTCACATGGGCGTAACCACCGCCGTAGCGTTCTGCGAGGTCGGCAAGCCCGCGAAACTGCCAGGCGTTCAGCATCCCGTTGGGCAGCTTCAAGCGGGACATGAAGGCCTTTTGGTTGGGGCCTGTGAAGAACAGGCCGTAATACTTGTACTTGAAGACATCGGTGCCCTTGGGAAATTCTCCGGCTTTAGCCCTAGCGACGATCTCGTCCCACATGTCGAAGGGATGACCGTCGCGCTTGGCCTTTTCTTCTGCCGTCAGCTTCTTCCCGGCAGCGAGAAAGCGATCCTGCGCCTTGCGGTGGACGGCATCCGGAGAGGCGGTATCGTCACTGCCTGAAGATGCTGTGCCGATCTGGCCGTTGGCGAGTGTCGCCAAGGGGGGCATGCCCAAGGCTTCGCGCGCCTTGTTGGCACCTGTCATGAAGCCTTCCAGATATTCTTTTTGCTCTGGCGTGAACGGTTGGTTATCGGTCATGCCGTCGTCCTCAAGCCGCACTCTGAAGCGTATCGACGTCCTCAAGATCCTCAATAAATGCGCGCCCGAACATGAGACGATCGCGGATCGGTTCGATCGGTACCTGGTTCCGAATGAGGGATGCGTACCAAGCCCCGTCTCCGGCATCACCGAGCAGCACGGCGCCGACGAGACGGTCGTCTCTTATGATGAGCTTTTTATAGATGCCGCGATCAGGGTCGCGGAAGGTGATCCGGTCCCCCTCGGCGTCATCGGAGAAGTCCCCGGCGGAAAAGAGCTGAACACCGGAGACTTTAAGCGATGTGAAGACGGCGGAGCCCTGATAGGAGGCCCGTTCGTCTCCTGTTAGATGAGCGGCAAGGATGTCGGCCTGCTCGTTTGCGGGCCCAACGAGGCCGTAGGTGACCCCTCGATGTTCGGCACATTCACCGATGGCGAAGATCTTGCCGTCGGATGTCATGAGCTGGTCGTTCACGTGAAGACCACGCCCAACATTCAGGCCGGCTGTAGTGCCAAGTTCTGTTTCCGATTTAATGCCAACGGCCATGATGACGTGATCGCAGGGGATGACGTCGCCGGATTTCAGCTTTAGGCCCTCGACGTGCTGGGTGCCGAGGATCGCTTCGCTATGGGCATTGAGGAGAGTGGTCACGCCCCGTCGTTCCAGCTCGTGGCGGAGCTGATCACCTGCCTCACAATCGAGCTGGCGCTCCATCAGCCAGGGCATCAAGTGAACCACCGTGACGTCGAGACCGCGTTTGGCGAGGCCATGCGCGGCTTCAAGGCCTAGAAGTCCGCCGCCAATCACCACCACGCGCCCTTGAATGCGGCTGAGCCTCTCGACATCGGCGACATCACGGAAGGTGGCGACAGCCTCGAGATTGGCACCTGGCAAGGGCAGGCGGATTGGCGTAGAGCCGGTGGCAAGGACCAGTTTGTCGTAGGCGATCGTGCTGCAATCCGCGAGCATGACCCGTTGGGTCGCTCGGCTGATCGATATGACCCGTTGTCCTTGAAAGAAAACGATGCGCTTGCAGGCCTTAGGTTCAACCAGGTTGAGGTCGCTTTGCGACCGTTCGCCGGCGAGCACGGATGAGAGTTGCACGCGGTCATAGGGCAGCGATGGCTCGGCGCCGATGAGCGTGACTTGGTAGTGATCGGGAGCAAGCTCGGACAGGCGATTGACCAATCGCGCAGCCGCCATGCCGCCTCCGACGATAACCAACCGCTCCATCGGGTCAGGCCGCTTTCTTCGGCTCGGATGGTTTTTTGTCCTCGCCAGTGCGCACGGCACCACCATGCTCGTATTCTTCGAGGAACGTCAGCAGTTCCTCGCGATAGCGGTAGTAGTCCGGATGTTCCAAGAGCTCAGTGCGCGTGCGCGGACGGGGCAAGTTCACCTCCATGATCTTGCCGATGCGTGCATGTGGTCCGTTGGTCATCATGACAACACGGTCGGCGAGCAAGATGGCTTCGTCGACATCGTGGGTGACGCAGATCGCCGTCACTCGGGTTCGGCTCCAGACCTCCATCAGGACTTCTTGGAGGTCCCAGCGGGTCAGACTGTCGAGCATGCCGAAGGGCTCGTCGAGCAGGAGAAGTTTCGGCGACAAGGCGAAGGCACGAGCAATGCCGACCCGTTGTTTCATGCCGTTAGAGAGATCGGCTGCTTTTTTGTGCAGGGCATCGCCAAGGCCGACCCGCGTCAGATAATAGCCGACGATGTCGTTTCGTTCCTTTTGGGTCGCATGGGGATAGACCCGCTCGACGCCGAGGCTCACATTCTCTGCAGCGGTGAGCCAGGGGAAGAGCGAGGGGGCTTGAAAGACAACGCCTTTGTCCGGTCCGGCCATGCTGACCTCGGAACCATCCAAGACGATGCCACCGTCTGTAATTTCATTCAGACCGGCGGTCATTGACAGCACCGTCGACTTGCCGCATCCGGAATGCCCGATCAGGGAGACAAATTCGCCCTTCTTCATGATCAGGTCGATGTCTTCGCAGACCGTGAGTGGTCCTTTTGGCGTTGGATAGACTTTCTTCAGCTTGGCGAATTCAAGATAGCGATTATCACCGTGGACCATCTTCGATGACATCGCCTTTCGGAGTGCCAATGGCAGAACTGGGGTCACCTCGGGTAGGGCCGGCCCCTCCGACTGGATGAGATCTCGCTCATGGCTGACATCGACCAGATAGCGTGTGATGTCGTTCCTAAGCGTCTTGAACCGCTCATTGTGGTTCATGGCGGTTCGGTCGCGCGGCCGCGGCAGATCGACGACAAACTCCGGCCCGAGCTTAGCCTTGGGTCCGGGTTTCAACGGGATAATGCGATCGGCGAGCAGGATCGCTTCATCGACGTCGTTGGTGATCATAACGACGGTCTTTTTTTCCTGTCGCCAGATTTGTTCGATCTCATTTTGCAGCTTCGCCCTTGTAAGCGCGTCGAGAGCTGAGAGTGGTTCATCGAGAAGCAAGATTTCCGGACTCATGGCCAACGCTCGTGCGACCGCGACTCGCTGGCGCATGCCGCCAGAGAGGGCGGCAGGCTTTCGGTCGATGGCCGGCGTAAGGCCCACCATGTCTACATAACGGCGGATCCGTGCGTCTTTCTCGGCCTTGCTGTTGGACTTGAAGACGGCGTCTACGGCGAGCGCCACATTGCCGTAAACCGTGAGCCAGGGCATCAGCGAATAGCTTTGAAAGACAAGCCCTCGATCAGGGCCAGCGTCCTTGACGGGCTTACCGTCGACCAGCACCTCACCTCGGTCGGGCTCGACGAGGCCGGCGATGGTGTTGATGAGTGTTGTCTTGCCCGAGCCTGAGAAGCCGACGATGGCGACGAACTCGCGGTCTTGGATCGAGAGGTCGATTCCATCCAGAACCTCGGTACGCCCTTTGCCATCGCCATAGCTTTTGACGATATTCTTGAGTTCAAGCGTTGCCATGTCTTCGCTCCGTCGACGTCTTTCCCGTGGTGCTACGACTCGCTGTGGGTGAGAAGGCTTTGCAGGGTGAACATCAGGCGATCCAGGAGAAAGCCGATGATGCCGATGGTCAGTACCGCCACCATGATGCGGGCGAGGCTATCGGAGCTGCCGTTCTGAAACTCATCCCAGACGAACTTGCCGAGACCGGGATTTTGGGCGAGCATTTCCGCCGCAATCAGCACCATCCAGCCAACGCCAAGTGACAAGCGAAGCCCGGTGAAGATCAGCGGTAGGGCTGATGGCAAGACCAACTTCGTGACGCGCGTCTTCCAGTCGAGCTGCAGCACCTTGCCGACATTCAGGAGATCCTTGTCGATCGATGCGACGCCGAGCGTGGTGTTGATCAGGGCTGGCCAGAGTGAGCAGAGCATCACGGTGAAGGCTGAGTTCAAAAAGCTCTTATCGAACCAAGGATCCGACGTTGTGTAGACAGCACTGACCACCATGGTCACGATCGGCAGCCAAGCGAGCGGCGAGACCGGCTTGAAAATCTGAATTAGGGGGTTGAACGCAGCGTTCATGATCGGCGAAAGGCCGCAAAGGATGCCGATGGGAATGGCGATCAGGCTTGCCAAGACAAAGCCCGTGAAGACGGTTTTCAAGCTGGTGATGATCTGATCGACATAGGTGGGTTTGCCGGTATAGTCCCGCCACTTGATCTTATCTGCTTTGCCGTCCGCTTCGAGCTTGGCGTTCCGCTCCTCTTGTCGCTCATAGAAGGCATCGGCCTTGTCCCGTTGGCGAACGTGGTCGGCGGCGAGGACTTCGACCTGTTCCCAGACCTGCGCCGGTCCCGGAACCGCGCCCAGGCTGGTCTGTACCGTCGGAGCGAGCTGAGCCCAGGCAAACAGGAACGTCAGGATGGCCAATATGGGCACACCGAGCTGACGCCAGAGGTCGTTCAGATGCGCCTTGGGGTCCTCGCCTGCAGCCATCTTCATGATCGGCACCAGCCAGCCGAAGCCGATGACGGTTAGGAAACGGGCGACAGTTGGGAAGTCCGGCAGGCTGAACCGGCGGCTCACCGGTGCCTGCACCTCAGGCGCATGATCAGCAGCAGAGAGATTGGTCGACATGGTGAGCCATCCTTGACGCTAGATGTATCGATCAATGCGTGGTCGCTTGCGGCCGAGGCCGGGGCCGCCCTCTTGCCTCGAGGGCATGCCCTGGCCTTCGGTCATGGCGGTTCAGCCTGATGTGACCACTTCGGAGCCCTCGACGGTCTCTTTGCCTTTCAGGCCAATTGGAAACTGTTCGAGGTATTCGTTGGGTTTCCGTCCATCGAAGGTGTAGCCATCGATGAACTCGGTCTGGGGATCACGATAGCCATCGGTGTCCCATGGGAAGTCCGCCTCATTGGCGAGGCCCTCGTCCACCAGCATGCGCGCGGCTTGAAGGTAGATTTCAGGCTTGTAGACCTCCTTGGCGATTTCGTCGTACCAGGCGTCGTCCTTGTATTCGGCAATTTGGCCCCAACGCCGCATCTGAGAGAGATACCAGACAGCATCGGAGTAGTAGGGGTAGGTCGCGAAGTAGCGGAAGAAGACGTTGAAGTCCGGGACCTCGCGCACATCGCCTTTTTCATACTCGAACGTGCCGGTCATTGAGTTGGCGATAACCTCGGCATCGGCTCCGACATATTCCGGCAACGCCAACATCTCCACGGCTTCCATGCGATTGGCGTTGTCGTTCTCGTCAAGCCACATAGCAGCACGGATCAGGGCCTTGGTGAGCGCAAGCGTGGTATTGGGGTTCTCCTCGGCGAGGGCCGCGGTGATGCCGAAGACCTTTTCCGGGTTGTTCTTCCAGATTTCGTAGTCGGTAATCACCGGTACACCGATGCCCTTGAAGACCGCTTGCTGGTTCCAGGGCTCGCCGACGCAGTACCCATAGATTGTGCCGGCCTCGAGGGTGGCGGGCATCTGTGGTGGTGGCGTGACCGAAAGCAGCGCTTCTGCCTGGATCTGGCCTGAGATGTCGCTTGGCGAATAGAAGCCGGGGTGAATATCGCCGGCGGCGAGCCAATAGCGAAGCTCGTAATTGTGGGTCGAGACGGGGAAAACCATCCCCATATTGAAGGGCTTGCCTTCTGCAATGATCTCATCGACCACCGGCTTCAGGTAGTCGGCCTTGATCGGGTGGACAGGCTTGCCATCATCGCCCAAGGGCACGTGTTCTTTCATTCTCTCCCAGATCTGATTAGCAACGGTGATGCCATTACCATTGAGGTCCATGGAAAAGGGTGTGATGACGTGGGCTTTGGTGCCGAAGCCGATCGTCGCCGCAAGCGGCTGGCCCGCGAGCATATGGGCGCCGTCCAATTCACCATCGATGACGCGATCGAGCAGGACCTTCCAGTTGGCTTGCGGTTCGAGGGTGACAAACAGACCTTCGTCCTCGAAGTACCCTTTCTCATAGGCGACCGCGAGTGGCGCCATATCGGTGAGCTTGATGAAGCCGAAGGTCAGCTCGTCCTTTTCAACGTCGAGCATCTCCGCCGTGGCCATGCCACTTGACGCACTGAGGACACCCAACACCGCGAGACCGGCGAGAGCCGTCCGTCTTCTGCCGTTTCGATGCCACGAAAAAACGCCCATGTCTTCTCTCCTGACCGCCTCGACGACGGGCTAGACCGATCGCCGTTGGACAACAAAAAAAGCCGCATCAACACACCGAGGCCTTTGGTCTCGGCAGTTGAAGCGGCTTCGCTTCGGATGGACCCGTCGGTGGGTCCGAACGCAGCTACGTCTATGCTGCGATGCAATATCTCAACTCACTAAATCATCGGGAGAAAATACTGTCAATCCAATTTTTCTATTATTTGTAAGATGTCGAGATTATTGAATAACAATTAATGATTAAAATAAAATCATGCAATGATCAAATATTGTGCAACGCATCATATGAAGCTAGATCGCGTCTGATTCCTTGAGGTTTGCTGGTGACGTCTCGTTGGACGGTTTGCTTAGAAAGGCTGCATCACCCCCTGATGGCGCGAGGTCGCCGACAGCTTTTGCCGCTTGACGATAGAGATCCGAACGAAACACTGCGGCGAGCTCATCCTGCGTTGGCAAGGATGCCAGCTGTCCTGCCTCGACCATCGCGTTCGCGTAGATGTTGGCGTGATCAAGGGAAGGGTCATTGGCACCGTTATCGTAAAAGACATGCATGTCGGGTATTCTCTGAGGCGGCTTCTCGAGGCCTTGGGTAATCACGCCCATCAGCGAGAGGCCGACCACGTCAATCGGCGCATCATCGACCCACCCGCCTTCCACCAAGAGACGCGCGGCTTCAAGGCGATTGTCGCTCCGGTCCAGCCATTTCCCGGCGCGGATGAGGGCGCGTAGCAGACCTTGCAGGATGTCTGGCCGATCCTCGACGAAGCTTTGGTTGACGCCGAGCACTTTCTCGGCCCGGTTCGTCCAAAACTCCTGGCTGGTGATCAACATATGCCCAACGCCGCGACGCACGGCGAGCTGATTCCAGGGCTCACCAACGCAGTAGCCATCCAAGCGACCGGCGTCGAGCTCATCAGCCATTTGCGCAGGCGGCACAACCACGATTTGCAGATCATCATCTGGAGCAAGGCCAGCCTCCGTCAGCCAGGCGCGTAGCTGCACATAGTGGGTGGAGTAGGGAAACACCACGCCAAAGACGAGCTGTCGCTTGCCCCTGGCTTTGCGCTCGGCAATCACCTTGGCGAGGCCTTCGGCATGGACAGGTCGTTTGGTCAGGCTTTCCGGTGCGGCGTTTTTGATCTCCTGCAGCAAGGAGAGGCTCACGGTAATGCCATTGCCGTTCAGACTGAGGACGATTGGTGCGATCGTCGCACGCGGCTTGTGTCCCACGCCGAAGCTCATCGCAAGCGGCATGGGTGCGAGCATCTGAGCGCCGTCGAATGCGCGGAACATCACTTTGTCCCGGATCGTTGCCCAAGCGGCCTCGCGTTCGAGGGTGACGACCAAATTCTCGGCGTCGAAGAACCCCTTTTCCTTGGCAACAATCAGGGGGGCAGCATCAGTGAGTGGCATCACCCCAAGTGTGAGATGGTTGTCTTTGCTCATGCCCTCCTGCCAAAAAAATAGCGCCCGCGCGCACAAACCTTGTGCACCTCGGACGCCGTTATCCGCAGATTCGGAACCTCTCCGATCCGAATGGCGAGGCCGCCATTGGCCTCACTGACAATCTTGCAAGCACCGTGCCAAGAAAGCCTTAGGTTCTTAACAACTCGGTCACGGAGAGCACGCTTCTAGCGACGTCGACGATCTTTTGGTTTTGCGCCATCGCGGTCTTACGTAGGAGGGCATAAGCATCCGGCTCGCTCAGGCCTCGCTGTTCCATCAGAATGCCCTTGGCACGATCGATGAGCTTGCGATCGGCGAGGGCGGCTTTGCTTTTCTCGAGCTCGCCCTTGAGCCGCTGAAATTCCTGAAAGCGCAGGATGGCCACCTCAAGCACCGAGCGCACACGCTTTGAGGAAAACCCGTCGACAATGTAAGCCGATACACCGGCGCGTACGGCCTCGCTTGCCATATCGGCGCCGTCCTCGTCGACGAACATCACCACGGCGCGAGGGTTCTCATCGGCGCTGCTGCGAAAGCTCTCGAGCGTGTCACGATCGGGGCTCGACATGCTGGCAATGACCACGTCGACATCCTGGCGCTTCAAGACGTCACGCAGCGCCGCGCTGGAATGGACCTGCCCGACAACGATGCAATCGGTGCCGTCAAGCGCTTCCTTCACCGCCTGTCCACGTTCCTCACTGTCGTCTACGACGAGAATGCGCATCCTTGCCAGAAATCCAGGCTCGACTTCGCTAGTTAGCCTCCATCAAAGTCAGCAAGAAAAGTGCCAACAGCGGAAGCTGTTTTAAGGAGGCTTCCATGTCGCCCTGGGCATGGTTGGCGGTCACCATGGTCACGTGTCCCAAGAGCGAGGCAGGCTTGCCAAGTGGAAGGGGCAGCGCTTAGGCTAACATTGCCTCGGCTTCGATTTCGACCTTGTGATCGCCGATGAGCTCCGCCACCACGACGAGTGTATTGACGGGCCTAATCGTCGCGAAGACGCGATTGTGGGCCTCGGATACGGCCATGACGTCATTGGCGTCTGTTAAGAAAATCCGTGTCCTCACGACATGTTCGGCCGAGCCGCCGAGCGCGCTGAGGCTGGCTTGGATTTTGTCGAGGATATAGGTGGTTTGCGCGCCAGCGTCCATCTTGGCCACAGCGCGACTGGTGCCGGAGGTGGCCGTCGTGCCTGATACAAAGAGGCGATCACCGACCCTCTGAGCGCGGCAATAGCCCGCGATCTCTTCCCAGTCCGACCCGGTTGTCATGCGCGTCGCTCCGGGGCGGTGGGGCGTATCCTCGGTGTCATAGACTTTTGGCACGGCGCTAAGGTGGTGACTGAGATCGCCTGACGCCGTCAGAAATGGCGGCTTTCGATACTCGTCACCGCAATCGCCGGGCACCGCCTGCATGGACGCGAATGCTTGATCGAGACGCGCCTGATCCTCAGCGTCGAGGGCAAAGGAAAAAAGCTTTGCATTGTCGCTGATATGCTCGCTCTCATTCAATCTTGCACCGATGATAATGCCGGCAACGCTTGTTTGTTCAAGCACCCAGCGTGCCGCGACATTCGCGATGGACACTCCATGCTTCTGTGCAATCTCAGCCGTGGCCCTGAGCAGTCCCTGATAGGGCGCCCAGCCACCTGTTGTGTCGATGAAGCGTTTGTATTTCATCTTCGACCAGTCGCCTATGGAGTCCGGCTCAGGCTGCCCGAGCCAACGCTCCGAGAGAAACCCGCCACCAAGCGTACCGTAGGCGACCAGATGAACGGACGAACGGCTGCAAAGCTTGGTCAGTGCTCCAGCCGCGCGTCGGTCAAGCAAGGAAAACGAGACCTGATTGGTGAGAAGAGGGATTCCATCCGCCAAGGCGAGATGGAGATGGGCTGCATCAAAATTGGTTACGCCGATCTCACGGATCAGCCCGTCGTCACGAAGCTTTGTGAGTTCGTGCAAGGCTTCGAGCCACTCCGGATGCTCGTAGCTCCACCAGTGGAACTGCAGAAGATCAATTCGGTCGACGCCAAGGCGCTCAAGGCGCTGTTGCACGCCGGCCCGGACCACATCGGCCGTCATTGGCCCGGGTTCCGGGCACCACTTGGTAAAGGCGAGGGGGTGGTCCTCATTCCGCTGAGATCGGGACAACAGTTTGCCTGCGATGATTTCAGATGAACCGTAGTGATCGGCCATGTCGAATGTTGTAAAGCCGGCCTCGACGTAGGCCTGGAGCGCATCAGCTCCTTTGTCCGGGTCAATCGCACCACCTGTTCTTTCGATATCGGCGACTTGCCATAAGCCGGTCAGTACGCGGCTGATTTCGAGATTGGCGCCGAGCTTGCAACGTTCAGGTCTAGTGGGCGTGAGGGTCGTCATCGGGTTACCCCAAGAGCATTAACCGGGATGATCACGCGGAAGCTGCGCTCGATATCTCGGGTTAGGGCTGCTTTCGCTGCCCGTCGGTCGTCGTCGCGCAACGCTTTGACGATCTCATGGTGATGTTTGTGTTCATCCATCCGCGATGCTTTTTGGTCATGAATGATGAGATTCAGATAGGCACCATATTGCAGCCAGAGAGCTTCGATGAGCGGAAGAAGGACTTCTGACTGGCTCCGCCGGTAGAGGCAGAAGTGAAAATCGTAGTTCTGCTGCAGATCTGGCGACGTCCGATCGGGCCGCTTCGGCGCGGACAAGATGGCTTCCATCTCGGTCAGCGCTTCATCATCCATACGGTCCATCGCCTGATCCAGAACGATCACCTCAAGGGCAAGGCGCGCTTTCTTCAGGTCCTGCATGCGCCGGGCGTCGAAGGGAGGCACCATCAGGGTGCGGCTGGGCGTATCGATGAGCGCGCCTTCAGCGACAAGGCGTCGGACAGCTTCACGCACTGGAGTCATTGATGTGCCGAGCTGATCGGCGAGTCCCCGTAAATTGACTCTGTCACCAGGCGCAAATTCGCCGCGTGTGAAGGCATCACGCAGCGATTCATAGACATTTTCGCGAAGTTTCGACTGATCGATCTTGGCGATTTTCGGACCGTTCATCGTCATCTCTGGCTTGGTGCTGGCCTGCCTTCTTGCGCACCAAAGAGGCAGGTTGACAGGTGAAGTATCACATACATACGATCAAATATCACAGATAACAGCAAGCATTGGAACCGGTCCAGCGGGGACAAACATGCCGGGAGAAGACAAGGACTTTTGGCTCTATGATCTGAAGGTTGAGACCGTCATTGGTGATCGGCCAGCGGTATGCCGTCACATCGAGGGCGAGAGCTTCAGGGTTGAGGGTGAGACGCTTGTTTTTGAGGCAGGACAGCGCGTGTCGATGTATGCGCTTGCCGCGCTCTTGCCCCTTTTGCCGGCCAAGCAGCGGGACACAGCGACGAACGACTGGATGTCGACTGACGCTGAGATTGCTTGTCCCGACCCTCATTGCGGCGGTCGCTTTCGTGTCACACGACAAGGCAAACGTCGCTTCAGTCATGCGGAGACAACGGGCCTGCCGGAGGCCCGCAGCGTGCCCTATTGGCAACGAGACGATCAGGAATGACGATGGTTGAGACGACACATCTCCGGCCGGATCATCAGATTTCGCGGGTGATCAAAGGCGGATGGCAGCTGGCGGGCGACCATGGTGAGGTTGATCGCGGTGCAGCCGTCCGCGACATGGAAGCGTTCCTCGACGCCGGGATCACGACCTTCGACTGTGCTGACATTTACGTCGGTGTCGAGGAGATGATCGGCGACTTCATCACTGATGTCCGTCAGCGGCGCGGGGATGTGGTTGCCGATCAAATCCGCGTTCACACAAAGCTCGTGCCCGATTTGGGGCGCCTTGACGATTTGCGTGCGGATGAGGTCGAGGCGATCATCGATCGATCGCTAGCGCGCTTAAGGATCGAGCGCTTGCATCTCGTTCAATTCTATTGGTGGGATCTGGGGATCGGCAACGCGGTCGGATCGTTGGAGGTTTTGAAACGATGTCAGGAGAAGGGTAAGGTTGCCCATCTCGGTGTGAACAATTGGGACAGTGATGAGATCGAAACCTTTGTAGAGGCCGGTTTCGACATCTGCAGCGCTCAGGTCCAGTACTCCATCCTCGACCGGCGACCGGTTCACGGCTTGGCGGATTGGGCAGGGCGTCGGAACATGCAGCTGCTTTGCTATGGGACTCTGGCAGGCGGGTTTCTGACGGCGAGCTGGCTCGGTAAGCCCGATCCAGGTTTTGCATTCCAGAACCGCTCCTTGGTGAAGTACCGCCTGATCATCGATGAATTCGGAACTTGGGACCATTTTCAAACATTGCTGTCGACACTGAAAGCGGTTGGCGACCGGCATGGCGTATCCTTGAGTGCTGTCGCCACGCGCTGGGTGCTCGATCAGCCATCGGTCGCTGCTGCGATTATTGGTGCACGCTACGCCCGTCATCTGCCCCAAACGCTGGACGTCTTCGGCTTCAAACTTGATGATGATGATTGGGCACGGATCGGGGGTGTTATCGACGCTGCCAAAGGCCCTGTCGGACCCGTTTACGGATTAGAGCGTGACCGGTCAGGGCGTCACGGGCGGATTATGAAATATAATCTGAACACGCGGCCCGATGATCAGCGTCTCGGGGCGCCACGTGACTGAGATCATTCTCTCGACGGCTGGTCTGACCCGGGACTTTCGCGACTTTCGTGCCGTTGATGACGTTTCGTTGAACATCCATCGAGGATCGATGACAGGGCTGATCGGTCCAAACGGCGCTGGCAAATCGACCATCTTCAACTTGTTGACCGGCGTACTTTCGCCGACGGCCGGACAGGTGTTCTTGAATGGCGTTGATGTCACGGGGTTAGCGCCCGATCGACTGTTCTCGATGGGTGTTGCTCGCACGTTTCAGATCCCGCGTCCCTTCGCCCGGATGACGGTCCTGGAAAACTTGATGATGGTGCCCCTTGCGCAATCGGGCGAGACCATCCTTGGCCCCTTCCTCCACCGCATGCGCGTACGCGACGAGGAAGCAAGGAATCGTGACCGGGCGATGGACGTCTTGGACTTCACGACCTTGGCGCCGCTTGCCGACCATCCCGCGGGCAAGATTTCCGGCGGGCAGATGAAGCTCATGGAGCTCGCCCGCGTTTTGATGGGCGACCCTTCCGTGATTTTGCTCGACGAACCGACGGCAGGCGTTGCGCCGGCGCTGACGGAAGTACTGATTGAGAAAATCGAAGCCCTCAATCGAGATGGGAAGACCTTCGTCATCATCGAACACAACATGGACTTCGTGATGCGCCATTGCGATCCGGTGATCGCGATGGCCGAAGGGCGCATCGTGTTCGAAGGGACGGCGGCCAACGCGCAGCAAGATCCGACGCTTCTCGATGCTTATCTCGGGGTGACGATGGATGCCTGAGATCGCCCTTCAGGCTCAACGCGTCACCGCGGGTTACGTTCCTGATCTGCCGATCCTAAAGGACGTTAACATCGCCGTGCAGTGCATGTCCGTCACCGTGATTGTCGGTCCAAATGGTGCGGGTAAGTCCACATTGATCAAAGCCATCGCCGGGCTTGTGCCGCTGACGGAAGGGCAAATTCTCCATCATGGCGAGGATATCTCGCACCTCCGACCCGATCTTATGGTCAAGCAGGGCATCGCTTATGTGCCGCAGATGGACAATATCTTCCGCACGCTGACGGTGCGGCAAAATCTCGATCTTGCTCTTCGAAACGCGGGCTCGGAGGCGGCAACGCGACTTGACGAACTGAACACCTTGTTTCCCGTGTTACGAGATAAGCAAGACGCGAAAGCTGGGGGCCTGTCGGGCGGCCAGCGCCAGTTTCTTGGGGTTGCCCTGGCGCTTGCCACACGTCCTTCCATCATCTTAATGGATGAGCCCTCGGCTGGCTTGTCGCCCAAGGCTGCCCAGGAAGTTCTCGAATGCGCGCGTTCCCTGACCGAGCAGGGCGTCACCATTCTACTCGTCGAACAAAACGTCAAACAGGCGCTTCGGCTTGCCGACCACTGCTATGTTCTTGCCGAAGGCCGAAATCAAGTTGATGGACCTGCTGCCGACCTCTTGGCCGACCCGATCTTGGCCAAGATCTATCTCGGCGCGACGCGGATGAACGTGTCGTGATCCAGCACTTAGCTGACGGTGTCTTGGTCGGTTCGGTTCTATCGCTTGGTGCGGTCGGTTTGACCATGGTGATGCACGTGCTGCGCTTTGCGAATTTCAGCCATGCGGAGCTCTTGTCGATCGGCGCCTATTCTGCGCTCGTCTTTGATGCCGTTTTTTCCGCGATCATGCCGCCGCTAGCCACAAAGCTGGCACCGCTTTCGATGACTTGGGCCCTGGCGTTGTCCATGGTGTTCGCCCTGATTGTGACCGCATGTTCCGCATTTCTGATCGATCGTATGGTTTTTCGACGGGTGCGTGCCAAGGGTTCAGAGTTATCGATGGTTTTCGCGTCATTTGGCGTCGCGATGATCATTCGCAATGTGATCGGCCTGATCTTCGGCTTAGGGACCCAGCATTATTCGAAAGATATTGTATTTGCGGTTGTCATCAGCCGTGATCCCATGCTGCTGGTGAAGCCAGATCAAGTTTTTACGCTGATCGCTGCGCTTGTGATCATGGTGATCCTGCATCTCATTCTGTCGCGCACGACGCTTGGCTACGCCTTTCGTGCCGTGGCTGAAAACCCGACATTGGCTCAGATTAACGGCATTCGGCTAAGCCGTATGATCGCCCTGGTCTGGCTGGTTGGCGGAGGTCTTGCTGCGATCGCCGGCGTTTTTTATGGGCTCACCAATCAGATTGGCCCGATGATCGGCCGTGATCTCGTCTTACCGGTCTTTGCCGCGACAATTGTCGGTGGCATTGGCAGTGTCTATGGCGCCGTTCTCGGTGGTTTTATCGTGGGCATTGCGGCCAATGTCGCGCTGGTCATCTTACCGTCAGGCTACAGCCCGTCTGTGCCCTTCATGATGATCTTGGCCGTCCTTCTCTTGAGACCGCACGGTCTTTTTGGCGAGTCACGGCCATGATGGGTGTGCTCTCCTACGCGGTCTTCTTCACGTCGGTTGCGTCCATCCTCGCCATTGCTGTTCTCGGTCTCAATTTACAATGGGGCAATACGGGCCTTTTCAATGGGGGTGTCGTCGCCTTCTTTGGCGCCGGCGCCTACGGAACGCTGATCCTCGGTGGCACCCCGCAGCCGGATCATCTCGGTGGCTTCGGTCTTGCTTATCCACTGGCCCTTGCTGGTGGTGCGATAGCCGCTGGACTTCTCGCTTGGGTCGTCGGCCTGCTGACGCTTCGTCTCCGACACGATTATCTCGCGATCGCAACCTTCGGTATTGCCGTGACCTTCGAGAACATCATGCGCAATGCTGAGGGTCTTTCTGGCGGTGCTAAGGGATTTCGCGGTTTCGAAAGGCCGCTGGAGCAATGGCTTAGCAGCGGCTTCGCCTACAACATTGCCTTTCTCTGTTTCGTTCTCGTCATCCTGGTTGCCGTTTATGGGTTTCTTCAGCGTCTCGTTCGCTCACCGTTTGGACGTGTCCTTCGGGCAATCCGGGAGGATGAGGACGCATCGCGCTCGCTCGGGAAGAGTCCGGCGCGTTTGCGCCTGATCGCGTTCATCACGGGATCCGTCATCATGGGCGTCTCGGGTGGGCTCTACGCGACATTCTATGCGTTCATCAGCCCGCAGGACGTGTTACCGACATTGACGTTTCAGATTTGGGCGATGCTCATTGTGGGCGGGGCAGGCAATAATCGTGGGGCAGTGATGGGTGCCTTTCTGGTCTGGGGTGCTTGGACGGCGAGTGGCTGGATCTTGTCGCGTTTTGCACCGGTCGATCTGCAGGTCTACACCGGTTCGATCCAGTATGTTCTGATAGGGGGTGTCATCGTCGGCATGTTGCTGTGGCGGCCCGAGGGATTGTTTCCGGAACGGTTGGTGGTGTCGCAATCGGGATATCCCGGATTGCAAAACAAGAAAGAAGGAGTGTGAAAATGTCGAGCTTCGGAGCGTATCAAGGAAGCCTTACGGCCATGGGGCTGTTGGTTGGGATCCTCGGCCTTGGCGAGAGCGCGATGGCAGCAGATTGCACCACGAAAGTTGGCGTGGTGCTGCCGACATCGGTCGATTGGGGAAAGCCGATTGCAGAGACGGCGCAGTTTGCCGTCGATCAGGTCAACGAGGCCGGTGGTGTGCGGGGCTGCAACATTGAGGCGGTGTTGCGCGACAGCCAGGCTGATCCCAAAGTCGGTGTGGATGCAGCAAAGGCGCTTGTCGATCTTGACGGCGTTCAGGTTCTTCTCGGTGCGGTCTCGAGTGGCGTATCGTTGCCCATTTTAACCTCAGTGACGGTGCCAGCGGGTGTTGCGCAATTCTCATGCTGCTCGTCCTCAGGAGCGTTCACAACGCTTGCGGAGGAGGGCAAGACGAAGGGACTTTGGTTCCGTACCTTTGCCACATCCGGTGTTCAGGCGATCGTTGGCGCCAAGATCGCTAAGGACAAGGGCTACAAATCTGTCGCCGTGATCTACAAAAACGACGATTGGGGGCAGGATATCGGCAAGCTGATTGCAAAGGATCTTACGGCGATGGGCATCGATGTGACGGGATCGATCGCGATCAACGATGCGCAGCCGTCCTATCGCGCTGAGGTAACCGAAGCGCTGGCCGGTGATCCGGAGGCCGTCTATCTCGCCCTTTACCCAACGGAGGGCACGTCGGTCGTTCGTGAGTGGCTTTCGCTCGGTGGAACGCAGAACATGATCCTTGCCAACTCATTGAAGTCTGATGAGTTTCGAGAAGGCGTAGGACTTGAGTATCTCGGCGATACCGCAGGCACCGACACAGCCTCGCCACGGGTTGATTCCGCCGACGCTTTTGTCGAGCGCTACAAAGAGCGTTTTGACTCCGAGCCGAACGGACCGGGTCTCGCCAACAGCTATGATGCCACCATGATCGCGTTGCTTGCCATGGAAGCGGCAGGGGATGATGCCAAGGGGGCCGATATCGCGGCGGCTGTCGCACGTGTGACTGATGCCAATGGTACGCCAGTCACGGCCGACGCAGCCGGTTTCACCGAGGCGCGTGACGTTTTGGCTGACGGGGGCACGGTCATGTATCAAGGGGCTACCGGCAATGTGCGTTTCGATGCCAATGGCGATGTGTCAGCGCCGGCCGTGGTCTGGAGTTTCACCGAGTCGGGCACGCAAGAGGATAGCTATATCTCGCTTGAGGAGGTCGATGCGCTGATGACCGCTGGCAATTGAATCGCCGGCGATAAGCACGGCTTGGTCTGCTGCAAGAGTGCGGACCAAGCCCGTGGTTCTTCGGGCCCGTTGATGGTGCGCTGACGCGTGGGTCCGGTGCAATCCTCAGAGCGATTTCTGCTGATGAAAGCAAGGGATATGAACTTATGTCCTGGCCATCAAATCGACCGTCACATGCCAGTCTATCAAGGGATGAGATTGACCATCTCAACGCCCGATTTGCTGAGAGCGATCATATGCTCGGCATTCAGGTGACAGACTCGTTTGAACCGTTCAACCAGATGAACGACATGTTCACGCGTGCCTTTTGGGATGAGACGGTTCGCAGCGAGGATACGGACAGCTTTTTCGACTCGTACCGCATGGGGTTTGCCCCGCGCAGGGGTGAGGGGTTCAGTCAAAAGGACTTTGCGCTCAGGAATGCGGCCTGGGCTATCTCCGATATCATCTCTAATCGCGGTGTTGCGGCTGGTCGGCGTGAAGGTTTTCAGGCCTCGATCGAGAATGACACGCAGGTTGCGACAGAAAAGGTGACGGTCGATGATCCAGCGGCCGAGGCCGCTGAGATCAAGAGGCTCGCGAGGCTCTTTGGCGCTGACCTGGTCGGTATCACGACGCTTGATCTCCGCTGGCATTATTCGGCCGCGGTCGACACGCGTGACATGACGCCGAGATCAAATGACCTGCCAGAGGGCATAACCAGTGTCATTGTCATGGGGCATGCCATGGATGCTGATCTTGTCGACACCTATCCCTCTGCATTGGCCGGGGCATCAACGGGTCTTGAATACTCGCATGAGGCCGCCATCGCCATTCAACTCGCCACCTATATCCGCAATCTCGGCTACGAGGCGATCGCCTCGATGAACGACACTGCTCTCGTGATCCCCTATGCGATCAAAGCGGGACTTGGAGAATATGGTCGCAATCAGATGGTGATTACGCCGGAGTTCGGGCCACGTGTTCGCTTCTCCAAGATCTTTACCAGCCTGCCATTGCGTTCCGATGTGCCGAAGCCTTTGGGCATCAAGCAATATTGCGAGCTATGCACCCGCTGTGCTGAAGCCTGTCCGCCGAAAGCTCTTCCGTTTGGAGAGGGAGAGAGCGAGCCGCGGAACCGTTCCACCATTGCTGGCGTGAAGAAGTGGTCGGCCGATTGCGAGAAATGCTTTTCATATTGGGCCAAACTCAAAACTGATTGTGCCATTTGCATGCGGGTCTGCCCCTTCAATCGGCGTTACCAAAGTTTCGCGGATCGCCTCTTTCGTAGGCTTGCGACAAGCCGTTTTCGCCATCTCGCTCTTTGGTGGGTGGAGCGCCGGGGTACGCCGGCTCGCTCCAAACCGAAGGACTGGTGGGCGAGGATGCGGACGCGCTAAGGCGGACGTCGTTGCAGTTGAACCGAACGATGACGGCCGGCGCTAGATATTCGTCGGTCGCGCCGGATCGTCGGCGTCTCCGCTCAACTCTGTGATCCGCGAAGAACGAAACTTCTGAAAATTCGACAAACAGACTCTTTTTTTCGCTCAGGTCAAAAGAAAGTGCATGGTCTGCGTGTTGTGTACATGGCGATCAAAACCTGGACCCAGGCGATGCCCCGACCATGGCTGGGGTCCAGGTTATTTTACGTTCCTATGTCATCCGTGTTTTCGGACGGACGTATCCATTTAACTTGACGACAGCTCAACGATGGTTAGTGAATTGAACAAGCGGATGGTCAAAGACGGGTGCTTGCTCACCCTCGCAGCGATGGCACCGGTCATGACAGTCTCCTGGTGGGTCTTTCTTGTTCTCCTGGTGTTCTAGGAGCCTATTCTCTCATTCGGTGATGAGAGGCGAGCTCTCCTTATGCTGCAGCCCGGTTCACCGCTTCACGCCGCGCGTGACCTTTTCGTCCACGGTTTTTTTCAAAGAGCTGCTTGATCTCAACCGACGTCATTGAGATGTCATGAAATGGCCGCTGGGCCATCCCTGCGGCACCCTCGTACCGCAACGTTATAGCATTCAATCGAATCGTCGATGCCTAGTCGGACTGTGTCATGCTTCGGCTCTCAGCTCAAAAACCTACGTTCACTTATCCTCGTCGAATACGTTCTACTGAAGACTTTTGGAAGTGGGCATAGCATGCTCTTTTGACAGCGGCGGCTGAAACCTGACGTGAACTCATTGTGAAGATCAGTGGTTCAATAAAATAGTCGCGATCGTATGGCCTTGGCTCTTCCAAGAGGCCTTTAAGGAATTTCTTGAGATTTGCTCTTTATAATCCTTGGGGCTTTACCGATCGGACAAGGGTCTATGGAGCAGCAGTCTGAGATATCGGTTCATGATTCGATACACCCATTGCGAACATGGGGCTGTTGGTCGGTACTGATCGGCGCGCTCGCGCTCATGCTTGTCTTCGCTGAGCTCGTTGGGCCCACCTTTGAGTCTCGACCGTCAGCGGCCACGCAGATTGGCGAGATCGCTGGGGAGATCAAGCGTTCTGCTTGGCGGACTCTCTTGGGCCTGCCAGCACCGGAACGGGAGATTCGCGCCGCATCTGTGTGGAGCTATCTCGCGATAATTGCTCCGCTACTCGGACTTGTCGCTGTCTCTCTATCGCTGATTTCGGCTGTCTTACGTGAAAATTGGCGATATCCGGTCTATGGGGTCAGTCTTGGCGCAACGGCAATCGTTTTCCAGTTTCTTTGGTGGCTCGCCTTGGTGATCTGCGGGGTGTTGCTCCTCGTCGCGATTATCGAAAACATAGGTGAAATCTTTAGCTTCTAACGCATCTCCGTCGCGCCCCAGGCTTTCTTCATAGGTGCCGATTTGGGAAACGCAGAGGTTCGTTTTGGAGCAGCTGAGCTCCTCGCCATTTGTTAGCTGCGCTTCGGGATTGGTACGAGCCAGACGTCAATGCTTTGTCGGTTTTTTGCGTCAGCGACGGACCGACGGGTCCCGTCCGCGGGGGGTGTCAGCTCAAGAGCACATGGCGGACGCAACTGAGTACGCTTGGTCGGATCTGATCTGGGGCCGAGAAAACATTCACTTTAGCCTGCACCATTGCTTGGGGGCTGGGTCACTGCCGAATAGTTGTCGTCTTCGTCGGGTTGGGCGCGTCGAGGGCTCCGAGGCCAAAAAAGCCGTCTAATCAACACGCAGGATCGTCCAGTCGTCGTAGGCATCGATGTCGTCTTCGCTAGCATTGGTCAGAAAGATGACCTCCTCTGCTTGGTCAATCTCAGACATTGTCGAGAGCTTGCTAAAGTCGCGGGGCGCATAGGGAACAAGGTCGCCTGGCCTTAAGGTTGATCGCCAACCATGCACTTTCTTCTTTTCGCTAAAGAGACTGAACGCTGTATAGCGCCGATCGTCGAGATCATCGAGGCGAGCTAAGACCTTTCCCCACCGGGGCTGCATGGGATGAGAGCTATCCACGATCACCGCAACGCGGAAAGGATTGGCTTCGAGATACGTGTGATAGCCAAAGCCAAGCGATCCGAAGGAGATTGCCGCAACCGCGAGCCAATGAAGAAAAGGTTTCAATTCGGCTACATCTCCGCGTTCAATAGGGTGCCAATCTTGTAGGCGATGTCGTCTTGATCAGCGCTCATACTTGCCGCTTCGACCAGGGATGATAGGCGCCTTAGCTCGTCCAAGTCGGCCTCATAGCCGATGGTGTAGACTGGAACGCCGATTGCTTCGACGACACGCTTGAAATTGTCAAAGCGCAGGCCCTGGTTTGTCTCGCCATCACTCAGCACGAACAACATTGGCTTGACCTCCGGGCGGTTCTTGATCTCCTCCGCCAACATGTCCAGAGCGACAGCAATGCCGTCATACATGGCGGTCTGTCCGCCGACGCTCAGACTTTGCGCCGCAGCGAGGAAGGAGGCTTTTTGGTTCAAATCGAAAGGCTTGATCGGCAACAGGACGCGAACATCATCAGCGAAGCTGACGACACCGATCGAATGCTCCGGGTCAATGAAGTCGGCACCTTGCATGAGCGCATCACGTACACCCTTGATCCGACTGCCATCCATTGAGCCACTGACATCGCAGATGAAGACCGCAGCAATTGGCCGTCCCGCGTGTTTCTTGTCTTGCCAGATTTGCTGCGCTTCCACCATCAGGCGACC
The DNA here is from genome assembly GCA_028285265.1 of Geminicoccaceae bacterium. GTDB lineage: Bacteria > Pseudomonadota > Alphaproteobacteria > Geminicoccales > Geminicoccaceae > JANQPX01. The sequence goes on along the minus strand of JANQPX010000076.1, from coordinate 65,939 downwards.
TGGCGGCAGGGCATGCGTTGATGCATCGCCGAACGGTGGATCAAAGCCTTTATCTTTGGCGAGAGCAGCGAATGTGTCCCCTTCGGCCATTTGAGCGAGGGCGTCGAGGACCTCTTGCGTTTCGGCTGTTGGCTGACCGACGGCGTAGAGCGGATTGCTGTGGGCCGTTCCAAAGGGGATGAATTCGTAACCAGACTGCAAACTCTGATCATTCGCGAACGTCTGATACTCCATGACAAACGCGTCGAGTGAGCCACCTTGATCAACCGACTCACGCATTTGGAGTGTGGTCAATGCCACGAACGGCACCCCTCGTTGAAAGCCCTCGAAGGCACTGACCACTTCTGGCGACAGGAGCTTCGCATCGTCACCATCAGCGAATGTCTGGAGTACGGTGACGAGGAAGTTCAGACCGGTACTGCTGGCAAATGGATTCGTGTAACCCATGGAGAGGCTGCCCTGAATGACGGCATCCACCAAGCTTTTCATGTCGAGGTCGCCGTAGGTCTCGCGATGCTTGGACGCCACCTCCTCTTTCATGACGATGCCCGCGACATTATCGACGAGTTTCTCTCGCACCGGCACCATGGTAGTGCCCTTGGCTTCGGCCATGCGGATCCAGAGGTGATTCGATGGTGAGAACGCATCGGGTTGGTGCTTGCCAGATGCAATGAACTGATAACCGGTTCCTGACGGGATTTTACGGATTTGGACTTTGCCGACTTTACCATTGCTGATGACGGTGTTTTCGGCATTGAAGGCCCTGGCAACGTCAACCATCCATCCATCGTCACCAATGCCCGACTTCTCTGTCGAGACGAAGATTTCTGCGACGACATCGTTCGCGTTGGTAGGTGGATTGACCACGAGTTCAAATTGATCGATGTCCGGCAGTGTGTCCTCAATGCTCGTTGTCTTGCCTGTGATGTCGACTTTGGCACGCCAGTCCACGGGTGCGTCGATGGGGCGGATGTCGCGGACGAGATCATCCAATTCGTTGAACGCTTGTTCTCGACCAAATTTTGTTTGATTTCCCAAAAAGGTGATTTCTGGTCCGAACTGGAATGCGACGAAGCCTATGACGACAAGGCCGAGAACCCAACGGAGCGAAGCGCTGATTCTATTCATCGACGTGTTTCCTCTTCCAAATTGCCCATCAAATTAGGCTTCGAGACTGAGTGTCGGCCGCAATCGGTCGCCAGCCTCAGCCTTGCGAATATCTGATTCTGCGTCCGCTGCGAGTTGGTCGAATTCCAGGATCATTGATGCCATCATTGGCAAGGCGTCCTGCCGATATGTGGCGATCTCATCAAGGGCCGCGTGAATGTCGCCAAACGCTTGCTTAAGAGCTTCCATATCGATCATGGTGCTGGCCGCTTGCGTTTGAATTGCAGCGCCTTGTGAACGCAGTCGTTCAGCCGTGCCGCGGATGAGATCCGATGTGGTGCGATTGATAGCACTCACTTTGTCCAGGACGATTTTTTGATTGGCGAGGGCAAGCGCTGTTGTTACCGCAACATTGAGGGCGCCGACGGTGACATCCAAGGAGCGATTGACACCGCGTACCAGCTCCTGGTTGTTGCGCATCACCAATCCAGTCGCGAGTACGCCTTGTTGATTGACGGCAAGCTGTTGCTGCAGGTCCATGACCCGTTGCCTCAAGGGGAACAAAAGCTCTTCTTCGATGAAAGCCTTTCTTGGATCATCGGCTGCAATGTCACGGCTCAACTTATACTGAAGACCTTTATCAACGAGTTGCGCGAGCTTGATCTGTTTTTCCAGTTTCTGCGTGAGCTCACGCATGGCGCGCTGGTCCTCCTGGAGCGTGAAGGTGTCGCGCTCCAGCTGATCGCGTCCTTGTTCGAGCGACTTCACCAGCGAGTCGAGGACAGTTTGCGCGCTCTCAAACCGACTGAAATATCGTTTGAGTGGTGTGCCCACGCCAGGGATGCGGCCCAAGAGACGGGTGAACCAGCCCGCCGAGAAGTCAAACCGCTGTGGATCGAGCTTCTCTACCTCAATCTTCAGATCGATCAGCGCGTTGGCAACGGGCCCTCCATCCGCGCCCTGCTCACCGAGAGCGCTTATGGCCTGCTTGAGCATGCGGCTTCGATGGGCAGCTTGGCTTTGGAGCTCGCGTCCCATGGCCTCAACGGCGGCTTTGGCATCGTCTTGCGTCTTGACATCCTCAGGATTGAGTGAGGCTAGCTGCTCCGCATAGGTTCTCGCCCGCTCTGCAAGCTCGGTGTCGACGTCCGAGCTTGCCTCGAGTTTTGCAGAGTCGATCAGACCCAGATCTTTTCGAACCTCCTCAATATCGAGACGCAGCGGCTTCGTCAGCGCGCGGTCGGCAGATGCTTCGACTGAAATCGTGTCACTCATGGACGAGGTTCCTCAAATGCTGCGGTGACTGCTTGGGACATAGCTTCCGGCTCGCTTTGCCAAGATTTCGAGTTCTCTAAGGGCATGATCGATATCGACACTGGCCGCCCCCTTGCTGATTCGCGCGTCTGCGAGGGCCGTTGCCGCATGATCGAGCGCCGTCATAGCCTGTTCGTTTTGGGCAAAGAGTGTTTCGACCCTCGCCGTTTGCTTTTCCAGCATGGATCGGCTTTGGCTCAATGCATCGATTTGCGCGATGGCAGGAGCTGCCTGGCTTCCCAAGGCGCGCAGCTCGCTAAGGCGCTGGTCAATTCGTTCGCGATCGATCGTGCCGACGCTTGTCAAGGCGATATAGATCTCATGGAGATTGTCGATCGCGGACAAATAGACTTGCTCGGCAGCGTCGAGATAACGGAGTTGGGTCAGCTCACCGGCATTCAGGCGTCGCTTTAGGATCTCCATCAAGCTGGCGAGCTTCTGATCCAGAAGCTCAAGCTGAGCCAGGCCCTGATGCGCTTCGACCTTCGCCAAATCGGTGCTTAGTCTTGCCATCTTTTGGCTACGAGCGGCGGTTGCCTCTGCTGTCAGTGGTCCCAAACGAAGCGCTAAGTGGCCGGATCTGATCGGGAATATCGGCCAGATCAGCATCAGCACCAAGCTTAAAAGACCGGCTGCCATTGTCATAGCCAGTGTCGGTTGAAACCAACTATGAAAAGCCAAAAACAATCCCAAAGAGAACAAAAATGCGAGCCAACTTGTAGGAAGGCGTGCGGTTGTCAATAACAAACGAATCATTGGCACTTTGAAGTTGTTATTGCATGAAGTTTTTCAAGCATTGGGCGTTTCTCCTGGCAATGATTTGTTATCGAGTTCAAAGACATGCCATTTCCAATTCCTTGTCGCTAGAACGGCGATAAAATACACAACTATCCTTACGGCAAAAGCAACAATTGCTTTCGGTGTGATAAAATTCTTCGAGACGACGTCAGATGACCTGGAAACGCTCAAAATCAGCAAGGCAGCATTAAATATTGTCGCCTTTTTTTGTTTTATGGTCGCGTTATTGACGGTCTATCGATGGAAATAAGGTACATTTCATTTGATGAATGCAAGATGAATGTCAGCTTTCAATTGACATGCCTCGACGCATCAATTCGTATCCAAGGTCGTTCCTTGGGCAAGCCTTCGTTTGCTCGCGACACGTCCTCAATCCGCTGAGCCTCGGCACATGAGGCCTACAAGTCGTATGACTTGGGATACCCGATGTGAAGCAGAAAGCTCCGCATCTCTAGAAACGCTCGGGGCGGAGGACCTTGCAGTCAGCAATGGTAATGATGCCGATGTGGCGTTCGACGAGCGGGAAGGCATGCTCAATGAGTTGATCGATAGCTTCGGGGCGAACGATGCAAATGACTTGGACGAGACCGCCGGCTTTGCCGATCGTATCGTCAGCCGACCATTTGCCGGATTGGCCCGAGCCGGCGAGCACTGGAAGCACGGAATAGCCGGTGATGCCGGCCTGATCCATGGCGTTGGTCAGGCGTTCTTGCATGGGCGCTTCGATGATGATGGCGACGCGTTTGGCATCGTGCAGCTTCATGGGAGGCCTCCGCCGATGATCGATGCACCCACGAGATAAAGGGGCAGACCGAGGGTGAGATTAAAAGGAAAGGTAATCGCCAGTGAGAGGGTGAGATAGATGCCCGGATCCGCTTCGGGGACGGCAACACGCATCGCTGCTGGAACGGCGATGTAGGAGGCGGATGCGGCAAGGACGGCTAGGAGGAACAGGCCACCAAGTGACAGGCCAATCATCATGCCGGCGAGGAGTCCGAGTGCGGCACCGATGATCGGCATGATGAGACCAAAGGCGAAGAGGCCCGGTGTGAGGACGCCGCCGCTATTTCTAATGCCGCGACCTGCGATGAGTCCCATGTCCAAAAGGAAAAGGCAGAGAACGCCCTTAAAGGGTGCTCCAATAAAGGGATCAATCTCACGCATGCCCTCTTCGCCGGTCAGGATACCGATTACAAATGAGCCGATGAGGAGCACGATCGAGCCGTTTAAGAGAATCTCGCGCCAAAGTCCGCCATCCATTCGTGAACCTTCATTGCGGCTAAGCAACCAAAGGGCTGAGAGAATAGCAGGGGCCTCCATCGCCGCGGCGACGGCGACCATATAGCCCTCGGAGGCGATACCACGTGACTGCAGGACCGAGGTCGCGGCAACAAAGGTAACGATTGAGATCGACCCATAATGGGCGGCGACGGCAGCGGCGTTGATGCGGTCCAACCTGGTCATCACGGACAAGAGGCCGAAGGCGAGAAAAGGAACCACGGCGGATAGCACGACACCTGCGATAAGGACGGCAAATAGGGTCGCGTCGAGGCCGTAGGGAGCAATGCTCACGCCGCCTTTGAACCCGATGGCAAACAAGAGATAGATCGAAAGTGCCTTGGCTACGGCTTCTGGGAACGAAAGATCGGAGCGGGCTAGGGCGGCGGTAATGCCGAGGACGAAGGACAGGATGAGCGGCGAGCCAAGGTTGTCGATTGCGAGGTCAAAAAATCCGCCCACTTTGTCTCCTTTGAAGTCAGGCTCAGCCTTATCGGCTCACCGATGATCTGGGCTGTTGTACGTGCGTGTTCGAAACCTTTAGGCTTCTTGCAAAGACTGCTGGACTTTGGGCTAGCGCATGCGGCTCATGAAGTCCAATAGGATTGTTTCGGGTCCGGTATTACGAATGCAGCGGTCTTGGATCTTGGCATTGTTTCAAACATTCATGCTGAACATAAACCGCCCTAGCCGAGCCTTGATTGATGGTTAGATCTTAAGTGTCGGCGTGCGGCCGCTGTCCTCCAACATCCAATAAGCGCTCCAGTCGTTGCTGTGTCGCTCGAGCACCAGGAAGTTACGCTCAGCGACGTAGATATGGTTTTTTTCCGGCAGTGGTTTGAGTTTGATGGGACGCCTGGGAAGGGGGTCTTCACCGAGTGCTGCCAACCAACCAAGCGCGCGCGCATAGAATGCTGGGGGTGGCGGATGGGCAATGCCTGAGGCGACCAGTTGGTGCATGGTGCCGCCAGAGGCCATGGGCATCTGGGCTTGGGTGGCGAGGTGGATTTCACCGGACAGCACGGTCAAAGCGCAGTCATTCGGCGTTGTCCGATCGAGAAGCGTCAGCATGCGCCGCCATTCATCTCGGTGGGCTCGACTTTGCCATTGGTCTCTCAGGTCATCTTCATAGCGACGGAGCTTAGGCACCAAACCGATGAAGCTTTCGATCCAACTCAGTCTTGGGCCAAGCAACGGCACACTCGACATGAGAAATCGACGCTGTCCCGGTGGCTGCCTGGAGAGCGCGCGCTCGGTGATAGCCCATCCCGTCGGTCCGAGAACTCGGTCGGGTCGGCGCTCTGAGCGTAAATCGGGAACGATTAGATCGAAGTCGGGAAACGAAACGGAAAAGCTGAGGCTGCCAACCGCACCATCTTCCTGTTTGTTATAGGGCGGCAAATGGTTATCGCTTCCGCCAAATTGAAACAGCATGAACATGCGTCTGCAGACCTCAAAGAGGCCCTTGCCGACGTCGCTGTTCAGAATTGCTAAGGCATGGCTGCCCCAGCCATCGATAATGTCATGATCATCCCACATCATGATCGATGGGATCTGCGCCAGCAGCTTGGCGATGTCGGCTTGCGCATACAGGTTGACATAGCGCCGAAACAGATACTGCTCGGCCGCCGCTTTGACCTCTTCGGTGAAACGGTATGCGCTCTTTTCTTCGATGTCGCTCTCGGCCCAGGCCTTGAGCGTGGGGTGGGCTTTGAGCACGTCATCAGCGTAGAGCTGATCGCCGCCGTGCAACATAAGGCTGAATGGCGATTTGCCATGCTCGTCAGCGAGCTGCCGCCACATGGTATTGCGGTCCCCAAGAGGCCGCTCGTCATCCGCATGTTCTTGACCATTGCATGAGACATAAGCGATGCGGCGTCTGTCGGAGACACCGGCGATGACCGGAATATGACGGTCATCGACCAGGTAAAACGCATCACCGCTAGTAGGCAACGTGAAGTCATAACGCCAGGCGACACGTTCCAAGGTGGCGTCGAGCTCGATGGGCTCGATCGCATGGTCCCCCATGGGACGCAGTTGGATCGAGCGACCGGGTTCTGCAAGGATGATGGCGCTAAGCGTCATCTGATTTTGATCGCTGCCGCGCGCCAACAAGATCGGACCGATGATGGCTGGCATGTTCATGGTCCAGAGGTAAACCCAAAAGGCGCCTGTACAAGACGGCGGCCGCGAATGACTGGCTTTCTCAAGCGCTGACACCCATCATCCGACGCCTCGGGAAGGGCTGCTGCTCGTTGCAAGAGGCAGCGCTAGGTCAAACAAAAGGGCTCACATGCCTTCGGCTGCTTGCATCATGTCAGCTGTGCCTCATGCATTATGGCATGTCATGACCGGTGCGCTGGAACGCCTGACCAAACGGGCCAAGACGCAGGCCATTGCGAAGGCGCTCATAAGGAATGCGTTCAAGCTGGCAGGCATTGGCGCCTGGGCTTTCAGCAAACAGAACGCGCTCGGCGATCGGCTCAAAGTCGGCGAGAAAATGGATCGTACTTTTTACGGCAATGATGGCTTGTGTGGCGGGGTTAATGCCGAGATGAGCCAAAATGGCTTGGTCGGCGGTTTGGGTGCGCCTTGACCCAACGATGACGGTGACATCGCATGCCCCATTTTCGATATGCAAGGCGGCCATCGGTCCAAGGTCGGCTTCGCCACCACCGAACATTGGTCCGGTAAAGGCAAACTTGCCGTTCGAAACGGCGAGCACACGGACTTGCGCTTTATAGGGGCCGGGACTGAATGCTGAGAACCTGCCACCGATTGCAGCTTCGAAGGTCCCACCGACGCCGGTGGCATGCGCTTGCTCGGCGGTCTCTGGATCCCAGACCATGCTAATGACGGCACGCTTTGCTCCGCCCCGCACGAGGGCAGCAAGCAGGCCCGTAGTCTCTCCTGTTGCACCAGCGCCCGGATTGTCCTGAACGTCGGCGATCATGATGGGACGCGACGCTCCAGCGGCAAGCCCCATGGCCTGAGAAACGGCCTCGTCTGCTTCTAGAAGTGGATTGTGGAAGGCTCCTTCTGCTGCATGAAGTTCCGCCAACATCGTTTCGCAAGCAGCATCGACCGCAGCCTGCTTGGTCCCATAGGCGAAAACCGAGCAGCCGCAATGCTCGATATCCGCAGGCGGAAAGCCGAACGCGAAATCCACCGAGCGGACGGCATCTCGCTCCAGCTCGGCCAACATGGCATAGAGCCGAGCGCCAGGTTCTCGCCGGGTTGATTGGGCTTGGAGAGGAATCAAAAAGTTGAGCTGACGCCATGCATGAGCGAACGGTACACCCCTTTCCAGTTCCTCTCGCAGCAGGCGGTAAGCGCGTGCTCCAGTATCGGCCGCATCAACATGGGGATAGGTGCGATAGATCGTGGTTGATGAGGCAAGTTTGGCGAAGGCCGGTGACAGATTGCCATGCAGGTCTAGGCTGACGGCAATGGGTAAATCCTTGCCGGTGACGCTACGAATACGGCGTAACAGTTCGGCTTCGCCGTCCTCATGGGATTCGGTCACCATCGCGCCGTGTAATTCCAAAAAAATACCGTCCACATCATCGGCGCCAGCGATGGCATCGGTGATCATACCGCTTATCGTTTCGAAGGCCTGATCGCTGACATAACCACCTGGCTCGGCAAAGGTCCAAAGGATCGGCATGAGGTCGACGTCTTGGGCCTCCCGCAAAAAACCGCTCATAGGCATATTGAGATCAATGAGCCTATCGATCAGCGCATCACCTTGTTGCATGGCTGGCCATGCACCCCCCTCCTTGAACAAATCATACGTCGTCGGTAGAGGTGCAAATGTGTTCGTCTCGTGTTGAAATCCGGCGATGGCGATTTTCGGGCGTGGCACGGTGATCTCCCCTGGATCGGTGAAGCCTACATTGGCACCTCGTTAACAGGTTAGCAGGCTTCGAAAACCGAGAGGAGCGCATACCAAGTCTATCATAGGGTCTTTGGACGTTTTCTCGTCGATCAGGAATTGACGTCAAAGCCGGGTCCTGCGCTGTTCTTGGCGTTTGTCAGAGATGATCGACGATGACGTCGAGGACGAACACTGTCTGCCAGGTAGTGCCGTAGCATCCAATTGACGGCTCAGTCGCGATGGTGAGATCGATGGGGGGATTCTTCCAATGAACCGACCGGAGGCGCCATCTGTTTCAACAAGACGCAGCTTGATCATCTCGTGTCTTGGCGCCGTCGTATCGATTGGCCTCGCCCGCAAAGGGGTGGCCGATGATCCTTGGTCCGTTGCCACGCCATTGCCGTTCCCCGTCCAGGAGATCTATCCCGTTGCTCTTGGAGATCAGATTGTTTTGGCTGGTGGCATCATTGACGATCCGCAGTACGGCATTGGAGCTTCGGCTCGGACGATCATCTATCAGGAAAGCGAGCGGATTTGGGCAGATGGGCCAGATTTGCCCATAGCGCTTCACCATCCCGGTCTGGTTGCGCGGCCTGATCAGGTCTTGGCGATAGGTGGATTTGCCGCCAATAGCGATGGTTTCTGGCAGATGCAAAAGACGGTCTTTCTATTGGATCGTGCCTCCAAGGCTTGGATGCCCGGTCCCGGCTTGCCGATGCCACGCGCCGAATTCGTTGGGGCCTATCTGGATGAGCACGTAGTGATCGTTGGCGGACGCATGCCCCGCAGCCAACGTAACCGAGCCTATGGTGATCATGCCGACGTGCACGACACTTTGCTGTTCGATCCGACGACCCATCAATGGCGTTCTGGCCGACCGGCACCGACGGCTCGCAATAGCGCCGCTGGGGCAATTCTTGACGACAAACTTCACATCGTCGGTGGTCGCCAGAGTGTGGTCGGTGCGATCCGCAATGTGGACGTTCACGAGGTCTATGATCCAAGGGCTGATTTATGGTCGACACGTGCGCCGATGCCGCAGGCGCAGGGTGGTCTTGCCGCCGCTGCCTTCAACAATAAGCTCTACGCCTTCGGTGGCGAGTTCTTTGATAAAGGCTCGGGTGTTTACAAAGAGGCTTGGGCCTATGATCCATTGGCCGACAACTGGGAGCCTGTCGCGCCCATGCCGATCCCACGTCATGGGCTAGGAGCTGCTGCTCTTGCCGGCGGTATCCATCTCATCGGCGGCGCAATCGCGGCAGGCGCCAAGGGTCGCTCCAGGCGACACGATGTCTTCCGCCCGAGGTGAGCGCGAGGATCGATCGAGCGCTCGATGGCGTTGTTGGGCGGCGTTGACGGTGAGATCATGGCACGGAAATGAGGCGGTCCATGACATCCTTCGCCCAAGTTCCTTTCGTGCCCATGTTGGTGGTGATGGATCGTCTTGGAGAGACCGAGTGTTGACTGCGTCGGTGAAGCCCGCTGGTTCGTTGATCCCAGCATCGGTTGCAGAGAGCCGACCAAGCTCAGGCTAATATCGAACTTGCCCAACAGATAAGTATGTGCTTATGTGTTGGCATGATTGGAAACACCATCTTCAAGGCGCTTGCTGATCCAACCCGTCGCGCCATCTTCGAGAAGTTGGCAACCGGCAGCATGAACGCCAGTTCCCTTCGTCAGGGTATGGAGATCAGCCAGCCCGCTATGTCACAGCACCTGTCGGTGTTGCGGACAGCAGGACTGGTGCGCGAGCAACGAGATGGGCGTTTTGTCAACTACGAGGTCGATCCGGAAGGGCTGATGCACATCGCCCGATGGCTCTCGAAGTATCGTCTCTATTGGCCTGCGCGTGCGAGCGATCTGAACGATGTGTTGAAGGACATGGATGAATGAGCGGGACGAAAGCGAAAGACCAAACGGAGCAACTCGTGTTTGAGTTCGAGTTTGAAGCGCCGCCCGAGAAGGTTTGGCGAGCCGTGCGCGAAGCCGAGTTTCGCCAAAGATGGTTGCCGGATGGTGCCCTTGCTGATCCTGAACCGGTGTCCTCGGTCCCGGGCAGGGAGATCAGCTATCGAATGCGGGATGAAGAACCGCCATTTCTGGAGAGTGTGGTCACGTTTCGGATTGAACCTGGAACCCAAGGTGGCACGCATTTTGTTATCATCCATCAACTGACAGATGTCGGTTTGACGAGAGACCTAGGACCGGCTGCCAACAGCAATGGGCCGATCCTGATGCGCGCTGCATAGCGCTTCGGCCTCAGCGCCCTCGCCTGCAAAAATCGAAAGCTACGGAGTTCGCCCGATGCGCGACACGATGCAACTCGTCCCCATGGTTGTCGAACAGTCAAATCTGGGAGAACGGTCGTTCGATATCTACTCGCGTCTTTTGCGCGAGCGGATCGTGTTTCTGAATGGTGAAGTCAATGATGCCATATCGGCACTTGTCTGTGCGCAGTTGCTCTTTCTGGAGGCTGAAAACCCGACCAAGCCGATCCATCTCTATATCAATTCGCCGGGTGGAGTCGTGACGAGTGGCCTTGCCATGTACGACACCATGCAGCACATCAAGGCGCCGGTGCACACCTTGTGTTTGGGGACGGCCCGTTCGATGGGTTCCTTCCTTCTCATGGCGGGCGAGCCCGGTGAACGTGCGGCGCTGCCGAACGCGAGTTTGCATGTTCATCAGCCGATCGGGGGCTTCCAAGGCCAAGCCTCTGATATTCTTATTCAGGCCAATGAAGCGCAAAAGACCAAACGGCGTTTGACGAGACTTTATGCGGAGCATTGTGCCCGTCGTTACGAGGAGGTCGAGGCCACCCTCGATCGGGATTGCTTCATGACGGCTGATGAAGCGTTGGCGTGGGGGTTGATCGACCGAATTCTCGGAAAGAGTGCGAACGATCATGACGTACCGTCGCGTTAGAATATGCAGCAACACGGCCGACGGACGTCGTTTTTGAGCTCTTGGTCTCAGGCGAGGGCAACCATGATTGGCGAAAGACTGTCTTGCGCGAATTGCATGGGGTAACCGATGATGAGTCTTGGCGGGATCGAGTCGTTACATCTCAAAGCAAGCGCATGAGGCGTTGAGTGCGATGGACCGCCTACCGACATATTGGAGGTTACGCCGATGCAGAGTTGGTTGAAACGCGCGCTGGCGTACATTCCAGAATGGATCTCTTTCCAAATGCGCGTTTCGGAACAGCCAGGCTGTGTGATAGCCGTGGCTCATCGACGTAACGTGGTCCTTGAGCAAGCTTTTGGCAATGCCGACTTAGCCACGGGCGAGCCGCTCACGCCGCGCCATCGCTTCAGAGTCGCATCGCATTCTAAGAGCTTCACGGCAGCTGGCATTTTGCGGCTTCGAGAACAGGGAAGACTAAGCCTAGACGATCAGGTCAGTAAATTTGTTCCTAATCTCAATCCCGAGGTCGGGCGTTCGACAATTGCGCAGTTGTTGTCCCACAGTGCGGGCCTCAGCCGCGATGGTGGCGACGATGGTCAGTTCGCGGATCGGCGGCCTTTCCTCAATCGAGACGAAGTGCTTGCCGAGCTTGAGAACGCCCCCGTGATTGAGGCCAACACAAGATTTAAGTATTCAAATCTCGGTTATGGTCTTTTGGGCATGGTGATCGAGGCGACCACCGACGAGGCCTACGCTAATTGGATCAAACGAGAAGTCGTCGACAAGGCTGGGCTCGAGGAGACAGAGTTTGACATGCCCATAGGCAAGGGCATTCCCTTCATGCGTGGCCATACGGGGAGGTTTGTTCTCGGTCGGCGCCTCACGATACCTGGCGACTTCAGTACAAACGCAATTGCACCAGCCGGTGGGTTTGTCAGTACGGCGGCCGACTTGGCCCGTTTTTTTGCTCAGCTATCGCCGAACGCCAAGAAGAGCATCTTGTCGAAGGCAAGTCGTCGCGAGATGGTGCGGCGACAGTGGCGCGATCCCCATGCGGCTCTCGAGCGCTATTATGGACTTGGGACGATCAGCGGGACGAAGGATGGCTGGGATTGGTTCGGGCATTCGGGCGGACTGCAAGGCTACATTTCCAATACGAGGACACTCCCGGATCAGGATTTGACAATCTCAGTATTGACCAATGCCGCGGATGGATGGGCTGGTCCTTGGCTCGACGGCGCGACGCACATCTTCCAGACCTTTGCCCGACATGGCGCCCCCTCCCGTCAGGTGAAGGATTGGACGGGACGGTGGTGGTCGCTAGGCGGGGCTGTTGATCTCGTACCGATGGGCGATAGGGTCATGGTCGCCAACCCAGCCATGTGGTTGCCGTTTCTGAAAGCGAGCGAGATCGAGGCGAGTAGTCGAACTGAAGGCCGTTTCGCGATGTCCGGCGGCTATGGGAGCTTCGGTGAACCTGTGCGTTGCAAGCGCAAAAAGAGTGGAGAAATCTCTGGGTTGTGGCTCGCAGCAAGCGAACTCGTTCCCGAGGCCGATCTCGCCAAGGAGATGATCCGGCGCTACGAACCGTCATCCGCCGTCGGGTCATCGCAACCGCGCAAGGGCAAGCGATCGAGTCGAGCTGATCGATGACCGCTCAGAAATCGAGTTTGCAGCTGATCGAGGCTTGAAGAGAATTCTATAGGGGCTAAAAGTGTGAGGGAGCTCCCTCATCGTTGGTTCTCGCATCGCCATTCAATAAGTCTTCGAATGCAGGAGCTCGATTGGCGCATGGCTTTCGGACACATTTCTGCCGAAAGTGCATGGATCGGCGATTAGCCAAGAAAGGCATTGCTGTTGTTGTCGAAAGCGCGGATTGTATGGATGGCGCTGTCAGGAGCGCTCGCATCGCTTCTCGTTCTGGTCTTTTGGACACATACGGAAACGACTGCTCATGGTCGCGGCCCTTTCAGTGAGACCTGCGGCATGAACGCCGAAAAGCAGCGTGAAAAGCTGGGCATCCCTGGACTGTCGGCAGCGGTCACCAAGGATGGCCGGGTTGTGTGCACTTTGGTGGCGGGTATGGCCGATATCGAGCAGCAGCGGTCGGTTACATCTGACACGCTGTTTGCCTGGGCCTCGGTATCAAAGACGGTGACCGCCACAGCGGTCATGCTGCTTGTTGATGATGGCATGATCAAGCTCGATGACGACATCAACGATCATCTTCCCTTTCCCATCCGCAATCCCCACTGTCCCGACGAACCGATCACCGTCCTTCAACTCCTCAGCCACACCTCCTCCATCCGTGAAGACGAGTATCAGGGCGTCTATGCCGATCTCTACGTCAAGGGCGATTCGCCGTTGGCACTCGGTGACTTCCTACGAGACTATCTGACACCTTCGGGCACCTACTACAGCAAAAAGAACTTCAAGAAGAAGTGCCCCGGCAAGAGCTACGCTTACTCGAATATCGGCGCGGGATTGCTCGGCTATCTGGTTGAAGTTGCAGCTGAAAAACCCTTTGAACGGTTCAGCGAAGAACGCCTTTTCCAGCCGCTCGGCATGACGAATGCTGCCTGGCGGCTTGCCGACATCAATCCGGCCTCGATCGCAATGCCTTATGAACGAAGCGGCTCGTCTGGCTTCAAGCCCAAGGGACATATCGGCTTTCCGACCTACCCCGACGGCCTGTTACGCGCCTCGCCATCGGAACTGGCCCGTTTTCTCATTATGTTCACCCAATTCGGCGAGTTGGATGGCAAGCGCTTCCTCTCCCTGCAGTCGGCCGAAGCCATGCGGCGTACGCACTTTCCCCGCGCCACCGAAGGGCAGGGCCTGATCTGGTACGAAGACTCGATTGGGTCACGAAAACAGCTACTTGGCCACTCCGGATCGGATCCAGGCACCAGTTCCATGATGTTCTTTGACCCGAAAGACGGCGTTGGCGTGCTCCTGGTTGCCAACGGCAGCTGGAACTGGAATCGCGCCGAAAACGTTGCGAAAAAGCTGTTCAAGCAATCCCAGAAAGCGCCGCCCAGTCCGCAAAGCTGACGGTATTCCCGGCCCTTAAAGGGATCGGCCTGCTCTAAAAGCGTGCTGATTTGCCGGAGTTTACGATCCCTGACGAAGTCCTAAGCCTTCGCCATCATGACGAACCGTTCCATCATGGTCAGCCAGATTTTTGCAGCAATCTCTGTCAGTCCTGCATTTGCGCACTTCAGTCATGCATCCTTCGAAGAACTCTCCTTTACCGTCGAACCCGGTCAAGGCGTTGAGATCAATCTGGTCGTAACTGCAGGTGCTCTGGTAGAGTTTTCCTGGAGTGTCGAGGACGGATTGGTCAGTTATGACCTCCATGGAGATGGAGGAGGCAACGAGATCAGCTACCAGAAAGACCGCGGTGTCAAAGGCCATGACGGCATGCTCGAAGCCGCATTTGATGGCAACCACGGCTGGTCCTGGCGTAATCGCGGCGCCGAAGCAGTCTAAGTAACGTTCGACAGGCACAGCGTGACGCTCGCAGGGCTCTCCAGTCAACACTGGACGAGGATCTGATTGGTTATGCACGCGCCATATTGTCAGTAAGCTTGGCCTCCGACGTTCCTCGGCATGATAGTCGAGGCCTCTGTGACCGGCCCCAGGGCCGCATTGAAGGCATGATGTAAAGCTATTGTGATCGGCTCGCAGTTGGTGCGTTGGTCAGGACAGGAGCCAATTGATAATGGGGTAGCGCGGAGTCTTGGTGAGCGCGACCCGTGACGGGAAGACGACCATCGGCGTGCGTATGACTGCTGCGGCGACGGTCGGAGGATCGCCGATGATCAGGCCCCTTTAAGTGAGCAGCGACCAGACCCTGTAGCGTCGAAACAAGATCTGCGCACGTTCGAGGCCGCTGAAGCGTTCAGCGGTGCGTCCCAACGGCAATTGACGGAAGAACCGGCGGTGTTGAAGATGGTGATGATAGTCAGTGATAGCGCAATAGGCGCCGCCTCTGAAAAAGCGAGTAGCAAGGTTGCGGCGAGAAAGGTCGAGGTGGCGAAGGCGGCCAAAGGGGGCTCGTCGATCGTTACGACAATGTCCATGGGGGTCTTGCAGATATCGCCATAACGCGCCTGCAAGAAGCAGCTATAGAATAGGATTTCTCCATGTCGATTTTCAAAGCACGTTTTGACCTGACTGCCGCGTCCATGGCTCTTTTCCTAATGGTCGTGATTGTTGGCACTGCACTCGCGGTCTCGCGCGACGATCTCACCTGCGGACTCGATGTCGAGGACCAGCTCAAACCTCTTGGCGTATCTGGCCTCTCGGCAGTTGTTGTAAAGAATGGCAAGATCCTCTGCACGGCCTCAGGCGGCATAGCGAATATCGAGGAGAACCGTCCGGTCAATCCTGATACGATCTTCGCTTGGGCGTCGGTTTCGAAAACGGTGACCGCTACTGCGGTCATGCAACTGGTCGACAATGGCGTCATTGAACTGGATGATGACGTCAACGACTATTTCCCCTTTCCAGTCCGCAACCCGACTTGTCCCGATGAACCGATCACCGTCGCGCAGCTTTTGACGCACACCTCATCGATAAAGGAAGATGAGTACCAAGGCGTATATCGGGACCTGTATGTGGAAGGTGATTCACCAATCGTCCTTGGCGTCTTCTTGAAGGATTATCTTACGCTGGGCGGTGCCTACTACGACGTAGAGAACAACTTCACGAGAGAATGTCCAGGCGAAATCTATGCCTATTCGAACATCGGGGTTGGTGTCCTCGGCCACCTTGTCGAGGTGGTCGCCGATCAGCCGTTCGATCAATACAGCCGGGAGCGTATCTTTGATCCGATGGGCATGACCGAGACCGCATGGCGCCTTTCGGAATTGAATCTTGACAAGGTCGCCATGCCTTATTCGGGGGATCATGTGTCGGGCTTCAGTCCGGAAGGCCATTTCGGATTTCCAACCTATCCGGACGGCCTTTTGCGAACCTCACCCACACAACTTGCGCGCTTCATGATCATGGTCATGCAGTTCGGCGAACTGGACGGTAAACGCATCCTCTCGCGCGATGCCGTCGCGGCGATGCGCAACGTACCCTATCCTGACGTCGCCGATGGTCAGGGTTTGCTCTGGTACTACGACAATGTCGGTTCAAGAGAAGGACTGTTCGGCCACTCCGGCTTCGATCCTGGAACCACCTCCATCATGTATGTTGTTCCGGAAGATGACGTGGGCGTGCTGATGGTCGCCAACGGCAGCTGGAATTGGGATCATGCGGAAGGCGTAATCGATAAATTGTTCGAGCGAGCGGCGCATTCTACTCTGTAGATCTTTGACAGCAAAAAATAGACAGACGTCGTTTTGTTTCCCCACAACCAACAATACTTCTTGCGCGAGAATACCATAGACCTTCGCAACCTCAGCGAGGCCCCTCATCTTGCTCTGTACCAACGTCATTATGCAAGCCAGGTCACCCTTCAGGTAGACCGACAACGCGGTGTCGATAGTGACGATGCGGATGTCGACCCTGCCGCGTTTTGGCTAAGGCCGTGCCAGGGGAGATATCTGCACGTCCTAGATTGATGAGCGTCGAGAGGAAACGGGTTGATGCCTGACAAGGCCCAAGCCACCGCGCTACTCCTGGAGTCGACCTGAATGTGAGAAATGCGTTGTCGTCGCTAGCGGTGTTAGTGGGGATTGCTAACCGAACATAAGCAGGGCTTCGACGCTCAGCTTTAAGGACATCCTCTAATAACGGGAAGAACTCATAACGCTTAAGGAGAATAATATACGAAAAGGTATCGCATAAATAATCAAAGCTGTCCGCACTTTTGAAATATCTGTTGCCCAAAAACTCTTGTTGATCAAATTCATTATAAATTCTGGATTTTCTCTTGCTGCTAAACATACGATAATATAGAGGAATTTTTGGTGCGAGCCATGAAACCTCGAAGAATTTGGCAGATTCGAAATTGCGATTTCAGAAACGCCGAATTCAACTTCAGTTTGCTCTAGCAGTTAGACAACGAAAGATGGTCTTGGTGTTGGGGCACTCTAGCAATCCATCGGATCGATCAGTCTAGAATGACTTCAGCATCGAACTCGTGAAAATAATCGGTGTCCAGTGATGATGAAAATGACCTTCTTGCCGAAGAGTATCATTTTGACCGCCGTTTTTTCGATGGGTCTATTTGACTGGGCTTACAATGGAAGCCTCACGAAAGCGTCGAATGTCCGTGATTTTACTTCGTCCGCTCTTGCCGACGAGGTTGGAGAACGAGAACTCGATGAGTTGGTTGAGATCATTCCTTTTGTCGAGGTGACTTCTGAGCCTGCCGCGCTGAAGGCTCTAACTGTTGAGGACATTATCGGTAGAGCCGGTCATCGCATTCCGACAAGTATCGAGATATCCCCCCCCGAGCTTGCCCGAAAGCTGACAATCCTAGTGAGAGGATTGCCAGACGGAGTCGTTTTTTCCGCCGGCCGGCCGCTCAATGATGGGCAATGGCAATTGGAAGCTCGATCAATCCGTGGGGTGATGCTCACAGCACCTGAAGGAATTGCTGGAACATTCGAACTTGAGATGACGCTGTACACGGCTTCCGGAAAAGTTGAGCCTGAGGTGACTGAACGTGTCGATTTAACGTTGAAGGGGTCTTCGGACGCCAATATCGAACCGAGCATTCTGACCGCAATTGCGACCCCCGATCTCGATCAGACGACGATCCCAAACGAAACAGTAGAGCAGGACTCAAGTCCAAGCGACACAGTCCCGGATCATGGTCAGACCTCCGTGCCGAAGCTGTCGACGCAACAATTGAACGCGCTGGTGACACGTGGTCGACAAATGATGGATGGGGGCGATTTGTCCGGCGCTCAGCTGATTTTCGAGCACGTCGAAAAGCACATCACGTCGTATAGCTCTGGTGTCGATATCTCCAGCATATCTCTAGAGCTTGGCAAACTCTACGACCCGATCCTTGCGGCGCAACGTCTTGCCTCCATACCGCCCAATCCGGAATTGGCCCGCAAGTGGTATGGCCTCGCCGCCAATCACGGCAACGTGGAAGCGATTAAGCGCTTACAGTTGTTGGAGAAGCAACTGTCATCGGGTGAGTTGTCGGAGCAGTTTGTCCGAGAGCTGGAAGAGCCCGCCAGCTTTAAGGGGAACACCGGGATTACTCAAAGAGTGATGTAACGTTTCCGTTGTGTCGCAGGACATGCGCCCGTCATCGCTTGAATAGGCAGCACATCGATCTCGTCTGAGCGAGGCGACCGCATATCGCTCATCAACTTCCGGAGAGAAACATCCTGATGAACAGCTTGAAGCTAGTCTTGTTTTGTATTTGGGCCGTTTGTCTTGGGTTGCCTCACGTCATAACAAAGACTGCTGCAGCCGAAAGTCTGGAGACGCAAGACGCTGGCGCAAACGGTTCCCAGAATCTGACAACCAAAGAGCGCGTGAACAACGGCACCGTAACGATTGTCACGGATAGCATCGGTAGTTCCTCCGCACGCATGGCGGCTGATATGGCAGCGGTGCTGGATGACGGTCAATCTCTTCGAGTCCTGCCGATTGTGGGGCACAGCGGACTGCAGAATATTCTCGACGTTCTCTTCTTGCGCGGTGTCGATTTCAGCATCGTTCAATCGGATGTTCTTCAATACGCTACTGATCCATCACGTTATCCCAATGCACAGAGTCAGATACGATACATCGCTAAACTGCATAATGATGAGTTGCATATCGTCGCGGATCAGTCGATCTCGACGTTGGACGATCTGGTGGGCAAAAGGGTGAATTTCGGCCCTGAGTCGTCGAGCGTCGATATTACGGCTGGCGCTGTTTTCGAAGCGCATGGCGTTGATGTTGAAATCACCAGATTTGATGAGTTCGATGCGCTCGACAAGCTAAAGCGCGGCGACATCGATGCGATGGCTTATCTGTCAGGCAAGCCTGCTCCGATCTTCTCCGACGTGACGCGCGATAGTCGACTTCACTTGGTGCCAATCCCATTCGATGCACTGATGCTCGACTATTTACCATCAAGTTTCACGGCCGCCGACTACCCTCAGATGATCTCTGAACAGCAGGAAGTTCCGACAGTTGCCGTTCCTGTTCTACTTGCCGTTTACAACCTTCGCCCAGGAACGACACGCTACGGGAATGTCGTGAATTTCATCGACACCTTTTTCTCCAGCTTCGAGGAAATGCGCGAGAGTTCTCGGCATGGCAAGTGGCGTGACGTCAACATTTACGCTGACGTGCCGGGTTGGGATAGATTTGCACCCGCTGACAGATGGATCGCGGCGAGATCTTTGGAGATCGCAGCGAGCAGCGAAGAACGACCGTCCAGTGCCGCCAATGTTCTCGAGAATGCTGAAGATTCGGGCGAGGCAACGCAGCC
Organism: Geminicoccaceae bacterium; assembly: GCA_028285265.1. GTDB lineage: Bacteria > Pseudomonadota > Alphaproteobacteria > Geminicoccales > Geminicoccaceae > JANQPX01. Next base: position 46,257 of record JANQPX010000076.1, on the reverse strand, counting down.
GCGAGGTGATGGAGAGGTCATTCTTGAAGAGTTCTTGGGCTGGGAGCAGTAGGTGCGCTCGGCTTTGCGGGATCGGGTTCAACGATGACGTGATGGCGATGACGTCTCAAGCCGTAACCAAAAAACCAGGAGGAAGACGACGTGGATCGTCGAACACTGTTTAAGATAACGAGCGCGTTGCCAGTTGCGGCGGCAGCTATGATTCCCTCCATGAGACAGGCATTGGCCACTGGAATCTTGCCGCCGACCGGTAACGAACCGGAGGGTGAGGTTGTCAATGTTGGCTTTCTGGCGGCATTGTCGGGACCGGATGCCGGCTGGGGACGACCAGGTCTTACCGGCAATAAGATCTTTATTGACGAGATCAACAGCCAGGGCGGGCTGCTGGTTGGTGGCAGGCGCCATAAGATTGGCATGTATGCCTATGACGACCAAGGCCTAGGCGACAAAGCGCTCAATGGTGCGAAAGCCATGGTCGAGCAAAAAGATGTGCGGTTCATATCCGCTATTGGAGGCATGCCGGCTAGAGCAACGCACCCTTACCTGACAGAGAAGAAAGTCATCTATGGCAGTCTGATCGCGACTGACATTCATCCGAACCGTCCCTATTTGATCGCCGGGGGTGACGTGACGCCCCGCATCGACATGATGCGGCCGTTTTATCATAAGATGACCAATCCTGGCCTTTCTCGCTGGGCCGTGTGTTCTCAAGACGACACCATTGGAAGAGCCTGCCAGGCTTGGGAGGTCGGATCAGCAAAGGCGGACGGCTGGGACGTTGTCTATGACCAACACTATCCAATCGACACGATAGATTTTGCGCCCACGGTTGCTGACATCCTCGAGACAAACCCGGATGTGGTCAGTCTGAATCTATCCTATCCGGATTTCGTGACCGCCATCATAGAGCAGCTTTCGAAGCAAGGTTTCACTGGCGAGATATCAGCCAACTATCTTGAGACCGATTCGATTTTGGAGAACGTCTCGGAAAGTTATCTGGAAGGGGCCGTTGATAGTTTTCCGCTGTTTGACGACCCCTGGTGGGGGGAGCCGTCATTTCAGGCAAGCTTTCTGGACGAATGGATGAGACGATTTGGTCCTGGCGCTCCGGACGACTTGAAACGGCCGATTACCGGCATCGACTGGGATCACGTCATCTTGCTGCGCGTTTGGGCCTACGGCGTACAGCTTGCTAGCTCTTTCGATCCCGATTTGGTTATCAAAGCGCTGCGTGAGGAGCCGGACATTCCGACAATCCTTGGCCCAGGCGTCATGACCGGGAAGGATATGTGGGGGATCGACAACATGCTGTCGCCGCCGATTCCGATCAACGAGGTTCGTTCTGGCACCAAACGCTTGCAGGCACAGCTACGTTTTGACAATTGGTTTGAGCCGCGGAAGGAGATCATCATCAACGAGGTTCGACAGAAGGGTCAGATGTGGGACCAACAAGTCTGAGTTCGAGCGTGACAGGTCGAAATCGATCATAGCCAGATTCCGACTGGCATTGCGCTGCTTAGACCAGATGTTGGCTCGGGCGCGATGAGCCAGCTGCAGCGGTCGGTCCTGATGCGTCGAATAAGTGGTTTAGATCGGAACGAGGGTTGCGCCGATGAATGCCTATCCTCAAACACGGAGGGAGTCGAACCATGTCGAATATTGCCCTCTTTCTCGTGATGGACGTGCATAAACAGACAGCCACCGTGGTGGCCGTTGGCATGAAGGAGCATCGAGGCTTAGGGGAACAACACCTCCGAAGCCGACATGGCAAGGCCGTCGGAGCCAGCACTCAGGCGCATTCTCGTGCTCTAAGGCGGTACCGTTATTCAACATGTTGATCCACAGGACCGCCAAGGCAGACATGGGTGAAACACGAAGCAGTTATCTGTTTTCGATATCGGCGCAGCTATACCTCTTCATCGCGACGTTTCGGTCACTCTTGAATATGCAGGCAGACACACATTCGGATGGGCGTGACCAAGCCAGACAATCACCCACCGAGCGACGAAGCGGTTCTCACGCACTTATTCCGATGGTTCGCCGACTCCGGTCTCGACCCGAATCAAGCAAGGGTCAGTCTATGCCGATAAATCGTGGGCCGCATGCATTGGCCCTCGACGTGTTCGGTCGTGCTCTCTCGATGAACCAGTTCCTGACGCCGTTCCGTTTGTTCATGGCGAGACGAGCGGCTTTAGATTAGCCCCTGGATCGACGAGCCATCCGTAATTAGAGCGACGCATCCATGCTCAACAAAAAGACCATACCGACTTTCGTCGGTCATCGTTGTCTTGTGTTCAAGGCGTGCTTAGACGAGTTCGGCCTCTCGCTCGGTGACTGCCAGCACGACCGGCCTGGCCTTCAAATCGCGTTTGGAGACGACTGGGGCTTCAGTCGCGACCACTAGAACTTGCGCGTCCGGTGTGAGTCCGAGGTGGCTACGCACTGCAGCCGCCATCGGACTGGAGAGCGCACCCAGGAATCCCGCGAGGCCGGCGGCGCCGCTGAGACCAGTGGCGACACCAGCTTCCTTGAGACCGGAAGCGGCAGTCGAGGCCCATTCATCCTCGACGGCAAGGCAACAGCTCACGCCTTCTCGCAGCGTTTCGAAAGCCGTGAGCGAGATCGTACCGCATTGCAGGACGTTCATCGCCGAGACTTCATCGGCTGCAATGGCCGCTGGCTCGCCTGCGGCAAGCGCGGTCATCACGCAGGCCGCAGTCTCAGGCTCCACCACGGCGACTTGTGTCGGTCTACGATGTCGAGGCGACCGCGCCCAGCTGGTGCAGGCGGCAGAGAGACCACCGACGCCCGCTTGGATCGCTACGGTGTCGATCATGCGATCACCACTCGCGGCGAGTTGCTGGTCGACCTCGGCGAAGATTGTCCCATACCCTTGGGTCACAAGCTTCGGTATGGGATCGAACGATGTACGTGCGGTGTCACTGATCAGGAGAGTTCCAGGATGGTTCGATGCGTCCAGGGCGGCATCAACCGAGGCATCATATAACCCATCGACCACCACGACCTCGGCACCTTCGCTTTCGATGGCTTGCTGACGGGCAGGCTCGACGAAGTTCGGCAAATAGATCCTGGCATCCACACCGAGCCACCGTGCCACGCGGGCAACCGCGCGACCATGATTTCCGTCCGTCGCGGCGATGAGGGTAAGCGGGCGAACGGGGGAGACCCAGTGTCTCAGATCCGCAAAGGCAATCGGGCCATCAGGCAAGGGGCCTAGCGTCTCCACAAGCGCGGCATAGGTTGCCCAAGATGCCCCAAGAACCTTAAAGGACGGCAGGTCGAACCGTGATGTTTCGTTCTTGACCAAAACCTGCCCGACGCCGAGGCTCTTCGCCAGATCAGGCGCTTCGATAAGTGGTGTAGGCCAATAGCCTGGGAGACGACGGTGAAAGGCGAGGGGCTCATCAGCCCTGACGGTATTGGCGTTGTCGGCAGCCCTATCGCGAATCGATCGCAGGAGAACGCGCATGATGAATTCCTTCCGTGATCACTAAATGCAGATCAAAGTGGGCTGCCTCGTCGTCCGAAAAGAGTCCGCATGTCGTTGAAAGCGGTGCCCTTTTCTTGAAGGCAGCCCAAACCAATGGGTTGGTCATGGCCGGTTAGGCTGTTTGCGCTTGCTTGAGCGGCATAGGCTTATCTACGGGTGCTTCGATGCGTGCGGGCTCGACGCGGACCGCCTTTGCCGGATTGCCGGACCATGTGCTGTCGGACGGCACGATTTCGCCCTTCATCACAAAGCTGTCCGGAGCGATCTCGACATAGTCACCAAGCGTCACGCCGTAATGCAGGTTGGAGGCGACCCCGAGCGTGCAGCCTTTGCCGACCTTGACGTAGTCCGACTTGAACACGCCCTCTTCAAGCGAGTGGGGTTGGATCACACATTCGGCGTTGATGTTGGTGTAGTCGCCGATCTCGATCAGCGTGTCTTCGTCGAAGTCGGCGCCATCATCGAACACCTTCTTGCCGATCTTCACACCCTGCAACCAGGAGAAGAAGTTCTTCATCGGCGTGCCGGCGAAGGCAGGCGCAACCATCCAAAGGCCGTTCAGCTTCCAATAGCGCTCATGGAACCAGAAGTACGGATCGCCGAGCATCGAGACGACTTTGGGCGACAGTCGACGGAAGCCCAGGATGGCGCGCTCGACGAACCAAAGCCAGAAGATGCCGAAGATTCCGGCAAGGGTGCCGGCGACGATGAAAGACATCATGCCGTAACGCGGATAGTAGAGAAGCGAAAGTACCGAAGGCAGCGTCAGCGCGAACACCAAAAAGGCATTGTTGATCAGGAACATCATGACGCTCAGGAAGTTGTAGCGGTTCTTGAGCTTGAGCTGACGCTTCTTGGTTTCTTCGTCCATCTCGGCCATTTTCAGATCCCGATCGGTCGCCCGTGGGATCTCAAAGGGTGGCGAGCCGAGCAGGCCGACATTTTCCCGGATCGGACCATCGATCGGCACCAAGCATTTGGTGGCAAGGAGCACGTTCTCGCCGATACGCGCGCCGGTCGGGATATGCAGATAATTGCCGAGATAGCTATTCTTGCCGGTCGCGACCTTGCCGAGGCGGAACGAATTGTTCGACATGACCTCGTTGATCATCTTGAGGCCGCCCGAGACCATGGTGCCGCTGCCGAAATCGCAGAGAAACGGGTTCTCGTGGCGTTGATCCATGCCGAAATTGGAGCCGGTCTGAATGATCTTGTTCATGCGATAGCCGATCCACCGCCCATAGTGGGGAATGGCCGAGCTGTCACCGAACAAACGATTATAGAAGACCGAGTTGCTGCCGGCTTTGACGATACCGTGGATGAAGTAATGGACGCCGTAGAGAACGTAGGTCTTGCCCTCCTCCAGGAAGTAATTGAACAGCCTTGGGAAGATGGCGATGCTAATGAGACCGAGGATGACGGAGACGAAAACGATGGCGAAGGAGACTGGTAACAAGAAGGTCGCCCACCATTGGATGTCCGCACCTGGCGCATCGTAAGGGAAGTTCGGGCCGCCCATGAGTTCCCAGATGATCGGGAAGAAGAAGTAGACGATCATCAATGGTATGGGCCCGAGACCAAAGAACAGGCTGAAGGGTATCAGCGGGTAGAGCCAGCGGCGGAGCGTGGAGCAGTGCATCGGCTCAACCGGGCAGTAATCGGCCTTGGTCTCGACCGCGCGGCAGCCGTGATAATGTTTGCCCTTCGGCACCCTTTGGCCTTCATGCAATGAGGATGCGTGGCCAAGCTGGGTGTCGTCCTCCATCACCGTATTGATGTCGAGAACCCCATGTTCGCCAACAAAGCAGTTGGCGCCGATCTCGACAGATCCGGTATAGATGTAGTTGTTCTTTGCTTTGTAGCCGCGGGCCATCGAGTCTTTTCGAAGGATCGAGTCGTCACCGATGGAGAAGAGATCGGTGCAGACTGGCACGCCCTTGGCGTGGATCACGGCGTTCTTGCCGACTTTGGCACCGAGCAAACGGAGATAGATGTTGTAGAAGGGGTCGCCGAGATAGGCGAGCGGTGCTGAGCCGAGGATCGTTCTCACTGCCCAAAACTTGAAGTAACGAAGGCTCCAGATGGGAATGACTTCCGGCTTCCAGCGGCCGATCACCAGCCACTTCACTAGCAACGGGAAGATGCTGAAGATGGCCGTGAGGCTGAGGCCAAAAACCATGATCCGGCCATAGGTTGCCGCGAGATCAGGCATGGCGTCATAGGTCCAGAGGATGCCTTCGATGAAGATCCAAAGACCAAGAAGCCCCCATGCGGAAGCCCAGGCGAACTGCAGAAATCCGCAGCCGTAATAGGCGAGGTTCGAGGGGATATGGAGGGCTTCACGGCGTGCCTGCACCGCCTCCTCGTCGATCGCCTCGCTCGGGAGCTCGTCAAGATGAGCGGCGAGCTGTGCGACCGTCGGGTTCATATAGATGTCCTGCATGGACACCGCTGTCAGGTTGAGCTTTTCTCGAATAGCTGCGCCAAAACGAGCCATGAGCAGCGAATGCGCGCCGAGATCGACAAAGAAATTGTCTTCGATCGAGACACGTTCGCTCTGAAGGGTATCGGCAAGTGTCTCAGCAAGCACGCGCTCGGTTTCGGTCGATGGCGGTACGAAGTTGGAGGTGACCACGGCGAGCCTAGGCCCTTTCGGCGCCGGCAGCGCCTTTCGATCGGCCTTGTTATTGGCCGTCATTGGGATGGCCTCGATTTCCTCGAGATAGCCGGGAACCATGTAGGGCGGCAGATGCGCTCTAAGGCTTCGCGTGACCTCACTTCGCGAAATCTCGGGCGCACCGGGCTTTCGTGTGTAGTAGGCCACCAATTCCAGGGCACCGGGCTCGGCCTCGTAAGGATTGACCACGGTCTGGGCGATATTGTCGGACTGCATCAAGACGGCCTCAATCTCGCCGAGCTCGACCCGATAGCCGCGAATTTTGATCTGTGTATCGATGCGCCCGTGGAAGTCGAGTTCTCCGTCTTCGCGGATGCTGCCATAGTCGCCGGTACGATAGATCCGTCGCGATGGGTTGTTGGGCAGATCGAGAAAGTCCGTGATGAATTTCTTCGAGGTCAGTTCTTCGCGATTGAGGTAACCACGGGCAAGCGCCACACCGGCGATTCCGATTTCACCGATCTCGCCTTCGGGTGCAAGCTTATCCTCATGCTCGTCGAGGATGACGGCGATGTAGGTAGGCAGGGGCTTGCCGATGGTGACGGGGCTGGAGGGCTCGAGCACGCGAAGAGTTGAGCTGACTGAGCATTCGGTCGGCCCGTAGGCATTCAGAATGCGCCGGCCTTCACGGTGCCAGCGCACGACCAAGTGATGGGGCACGTCTTCGCCGGACAGAAGAATGACCCGAACATCAGGAAGGTCTTCTTCAATCGTCGCCCAGAGTGTGGGCACACAGGGAAAGACAGTGATGCGCTTTTCCTTGAGGAAAGCGTGCAGGTCGGCGCCGAAGAGACTGGTCCCGGACTTGCCCGAAATCAGAGTCGCACCGGCGATCAGCGGGACCCAGAGATCTTCGACATGGAAGTCGAAGGCGAGCGTCATGCCCTGATAGGCACGGTCCTCTTCGCCGATACCGTAGACTTCGCCTGCGACTAGGACGAAGTTGCAGATGCCTGCGTGATCGATGGCAACGCCCTTGGGCTTTCCGGTCGTACCTGACGTGTAGATGATATAGAAAAGCGGATCGGCTTCACCTGTCTTCTCATCATCCGTGAGCCGCGTGGTCGGTTTTGCCTGAATGGCTTCGTCTGCCTCGTCCAAGAGGACGCTATCGACGCTGAACGCGGCTAGCTTATCGCGAAAGCGCGCTACAGAAACGATGGCGCGGATGCCTGCGTCTTCGAGGATGAATGCGACGCGATCGGCGGGAAAACTAGCGTCCAGCGGCACGTAGGCGGCACCGATCTTAAGCACGGCGAGAAGGCCGATATAGCCATGGATCGACTTGTCGAAGAGAACACCTAAGCGATCGCCACTCTTGTATCCCAGGTCGAGTAAGTAACGTGCGGCCTGGTTGGCGCGATCGTCCAGTTCGCGAAAGGTGAGGGTCGTCTCTTCGGTGATCACCGCTAACTTGTCATCAGGTGACCGATCGCAACGCTGTTCGAACAGCTGTTCGAGACGACTGTCGTCGGACGCACGAATGGTGTTGTCGACATCGGGGCACAAAAGAATATTCGCGTTCATTCAGGTCTCCGCCCGCTCAAATGCTGGATGTTCTTGATGGACGTCCTGTTCGGGATAGCGGTTCCCCTGACGGCTCTTTTGATCTTCAGGTTCTACAGGGGGTTGATAACTGCCCTCGATCACCGGCCAGGTGGCCTCCGGGTCGACTGACCAGCCAGCCCGTTCAAGATCGCGAAGGGCTGCCGCGAAAGCCGTTCGTTTTTGATGATCAGTACCGATGAAGAGATGGCTGCAGCCCTGCAGCGATGGCACCATAGCAAACTCTTCGGCACTGAGTGCCAAGCCGATGCTCATCGACAGTTTTTCGAAGGCCAGCCGCAGGCTTTTCTCCGGCCAACCGCGAAAGATGACCATGCGGCCTTGTGCATGCTTGAGGACGAGCCAGCGCGGTTGACCCTCTGCTGACGTACTGCCGTCGGGCGACGGCCTGCTGGGGCGAATGGCCTCATTCGCAAGGCCATCCACCGCGCCGCCGGCAACCGGCGGCGCGCTATGAACCGTCACTTCAGCCTCCGATGTTGGCTGCAGTCACGAGTTCTCGTAGTGGAGGTCTCGAAAGCCGCTCGATATTCTGATCGAATTCATCGACGAGTGCGTCCTCGAGAATATCCAGGCCTTCATCCAGCTCTGCATTACTGATGGTAAGTGGCATCAGAAACTTGATGATTTCGTCTTCAGGGCCGGAGCGCTCGATAATAAGGCCTTGTCCGAATGCTTTTGCGGTCACGGCGGCAGCTCGCTTCGGATCGGCGAAACGCAAGCCGCGCATCATGCCACGACCACGAACTTCAAGAAGATGTGGCAGGAACCGTTTGACCATCGCCTTCAGACGTATGGCAAGGTGCTCGCCCTTTCTTTGAATATCTTGGGCGAAATCAGGCGTGCGCCAATAGTGTTCCAAAGCCGCGGTCGCGGTGACGAAGGCGTGGTTATTGCCTCTGAACGTTCCGTTGTGCTCGCCAGGTTCCCATTGATCGAGCGCGCGATTGATCAAACAGATCGCAAACGGCAGGCCGTAACCTGATAGTGACTTCGAGAGCGTGACGATGTCGGGTTTGAGACCAGCGCTCTCGAAACTGAAGAAGCTACCGGTTCGCCCGCAACCCGCTTGAATGTCATCGACGATCAAAAGGATACCACGTTCGCGACAAAGCGCTTGCAGCTTGTTCAGCCAGGCATCGCTCGCCGCGTTTAGACCGCCTTCGCCCTGGACGATCTCCAAAAGGACTGCCGCTGGCTCATCGACCCCGCTGGAGGCATCTGAAAGCATGCGATCGAGAAAGTCGGTGGTGTCGACATCGCCGAGGTAGCGGTCATATGGCATTACAGTCGTGCCGTAGAGCGGCACGCCGGAGACATTGCGATGATGCCGGTTGCCTGTGGCTGCGAGAGCACCGGTTGAAACACCGTGAAAGCCGTTGGTGAAACAGATGACGTTGGTGCGCCCACTCACCTTGCGCGCGATTTTTAGTGCCGCCTCGACGGCGTTGGTGCCAGTTGGTCCGGTGAATTGAACAACGTAGTCGAGGCCTCGTGGCTGGAAGACGATCTCACGCAGAGCTTCGAGGAAACGCGCTTTGGCCGCAGTGTGAAAGTCGAGACTGTGCGTGATGCCATCCTGCTCGATGTGAGTAAGTAGGGCCTGCTTTAAGAAAGGGTTGTTGTGTCCGTAGTTGAGAGAGCCGGCACCAGCAAGAAAGTCGAGATAACGCCTGCCGTCGGCGTCCCAGAGTTCAGCGCCCAATGCCTTTTCGAAGAGGCATGGAAAGCTCCGGGCATATGATTGAACATTGGATTCGAGTTCGTGAAAAATTTCCCTTGTGATCATGGCGTCATCCTCAAATTGAGATTTGTTTATTCGTTTGCTTCATCACCGGCTGCAATGAACGTCAGTAATTTGCTTTGACCCATATTGACCTGCGGGATAAATCTAGACGCTTAAATCATCCTTTCGTGTGGTTCACTTCACAGTTTTGATAAGATTCATCAGAGACGCCTCCGACGGCAGCCCATTTTCTCGTCGAGGATACATATTTGACGCCTTCGCCGAATTATGGAGAGCGGGTGGCTGAAGTTAGAAGCCGAGCTCGACAGCCAGGACACTCGCAACATTAGCGCTGTCATCTTCTGGATCGTCAAAGCTGACATCGCCTTGCAGATCGACGCCGGGGAGGATTGGTGTATCGCCACTCAGGACGAAGATGTGGGAGATACCATTGCTCTTTTCATCGACGAAGTTGTAGCCGATGCCAACCGACGTTTCGCCGATGCCAAGGGTGGCTCCAATGGTGGCGAACTCATAATCGAAGGAAAGGTCTGAGGCGGACCGACCATAAGACGCGCCGAGCTCTAGCATCTCAAATTCAAGCGTGCCGCCTACGCCGTAGGCACCGAGGTCATCGGCGCTGGAAAACTCGCTATCAGCGAAGCTCCCGACGATCGCAAGGCTGACTTCGACCTCGCCGTGAGTCTCGACATAGTTCAGGCCCATACCGACATAGTTCTCGAAATCGAAACCGGCGTCGTTGTCATTTTCGTCATCGCCAGTGTCAGGGATATAGCTCACACCCGCTTGAAAACCCGAGATGCGCGGCGTGAAGTAGCTGATCTTTGCGGCGTCACCACTGGTTTCGATCTGAACATTGCCGAGATTGGCGGCGTCTCCATCAACGCCTCCCGTGCCGGCCGCGACGGTATCGGCGCCAAGCGCCATGTCATCCTCAGCGCCGCTCGTCCGCCCGAGCTGCATCTGGCCAAAGCGATTTTCGAGAAAGATGTACACCTCATCAGCATTCGCCGTGTCCTCGCTGACATCGGCTTCAGCTTCCAGAGTGATCGAGGCCCCCACCTCGACATCATTGTCAAATGTTGTGATGGCATCGATATTGACGTCGACGTCGGTGAAGAAACCATAGCCCCGATCCCCACCGTCATCAGACAGTCGATCACCTCCGGCTGTCGCTACACCGAATTGCGAAGACCCGCTGAGGAACAGTTCGAATTCACCGACCGTCGAGAAGTCGTTCTCTATCTCGTCGTCATCATCATCGTATTCGTCATCGCCGTCTTCGTCGTCTGAAAGGTCGTTCCCGCTATCGACTTCAACCTTACGGTCATCCTCGTCGTCGAGCGGCGCTTGCATGATGTCGAGGACGATAAGACGTCCGTCGTTCCAACGATGCACAAGAAGGCTACTTTCAGGGTCGAGCGTGATCCTGTAGCGACGGCCGTGATCCTCCTTCCGCACATCGAAGATGAGCTGTGGAATCTGATCCTTCTTATACGTCAGCGCACTTTCCGGTGGCAGTGTCATCTCGATCGCCTGATCGAGGGTTATAATGAGCTCGCCTCCGGACTTCTGAACATCAACGTTGATAGGCTCCAAAGCCTCGAAGACAAAGCGATCAAGAGTCTTGTGGCGTCCATATCGAAACGCGACGTCCCGCGCTTCGGATTGCGCGGTCTTCTGATTATGGGCTAACCGAAGAACCGTTTTCTGTTGGACCTTTTGTTTTGAAGGATGATGCTCGACGGCCAGTCCTGCTGCATGCGGGTTGGCAGTGGGAACCAGGAGGGTGGGGGCCAACGCAAGACCGATCGCCGTTAGCGTTGTTCCGATTTCAAACCGATCGGCGAGTGTGCAATGACCTGGTGATGACACCGTGCGAACTGGCTTGTTGAGATTCGAAAAGCGGCGCAATTGAAGGCTCTTAGAAGTTAATTCTGAACAATCAATGTAACATTCGCGTAGAATTAACGCTAATTCAAGGTATTTTTGGGCGTCTTTGTTCAGCTCTTTCGTTAAATTCAGCCCGGCTCCAGCTTGCCTGTAAGACTGGCCACAAAGTTCAGTTGATCAGACAGACATTGTCTTGGAGCGTCTCGCGTCCTCAGTGTCGAAAGTCGTCTGATGCGTTTCGCTGGGAGAGCAGAATAGTACATCAATCTTCAGTCTACGAGAGCAGCTTTATTGGTGTCGACCGCAAAGACCCAATCTTCAAAGCGCTCGTAGCGCTCTTCTAATTCAGTTCTTGGCGGTACATCATCATGAATATTGGTGATCGCAGCATTCGATTGATTGTCGGACAGTACGAAGCAAGCGATATCGTCAGGTCCTCCATCTCTTGCAAACGACAAGACGATGCGATTGGGAAAACAAGTATTAACCTGCTGATAGTTTGCTTTTGCGGTCTCTATCTTATGAAGATAAAACCAATTGCCAATCTCAAACCGTCCGTCCTGTGACATGAACGCCGACCAGGTCGGAGGCTCGACACCATGTTCACGAAGCTCCATGTTAATCCAAGCAAGAGGTACGGTCTGCTCACCTCGTGTCGGGCGGCGTTGGTGACGCTGGAGAGACCTTTACTTCAAGAACTGGCGCTCGCGTAGTCGGGCGCCGATCTAAGTAACGCTCCAAGTCCGACCGTCAGGTCCAACTCTATTCGTTCTATCGGATAACATGTCGGGTGGAATTGGATCGAATGTGTCATAGACACGCACCGGAATTTCGGAGATTCCTAGTTCTCTTGTTATCACCGGACGCGCCTGGTCGAGTGTGACAAGGCGACGTCCTCTCGACGTACTGCATGAGTCGGCGTCAGATCGATCGTGGCCCGGCGTTGAGTGACTCGCATATTTGCTTTGCGTTGACGGAGTAAGTCCTCTCCCTTGCTGCCACTCTCGACCTATGCCTCGTAGCAATTCTTGAATGGACCGGGCTTTTAGCGTGACCGTTGGGGCTGATTATTTGGCTTTGGTTGGCGATGTCGTGATGGAACTGAGATTGACCTTCGCCCGTCGCCAGGTCGGCCGCCAAAGTCGCTGATAGATTTCGGAGAGACGGTCACGGCAGGTTTTGCCAAAGACAAAGAAGGCAACGCCTAGGATGGCAAAGCCAAGAATCGCAACCGTCGTGAACAGCGGCTGCACGATGTGGGTGGCCAGCCAGCCACCCATTGGCAAGACGGCGGTCACCAGCGCTTCGACGCCATATTGAAGCTTTGAGGCGGAAGCCGAGGTCGCGCCGGGATCTTTGCTGACATAGGCAAAGACGAACACCAGTATCGACATCGACAAGAAGGCGTAGTGGGTAAAGCGGCGATACCGGATCCACTTTTCCGCGGTCGCGAGGTCGTCACTATGATGGCGCATAGCGCTGGTGATGACTTCCTCCGCCTTCTCGAGCGTCTTACGATCTTCACCAGGCCCTGGCTTCATCAAATCTGTGGGCACAATCGTCAAGTTTTCCGGGAGTTGGCCGGGCGCATAGCCGTCGATCGCTCTGGCGAGGCGACGTACGGCGCTGACATGAATCTTCGGCTGGGCACCGTTGTCGCCGCAGATTTCAGCGATGTCGCGAGGCTTGTACCGGTAGTACACATTGAGACCGCGTCTGGAGTTGAAAAGCTTATCATCGACGTTCTGGCGGTCGTGATAAGCCTGACGCAGCGATCCAATAAATCGGAGACCGGCCTGCTCCGCCTTGTGCATCATCCAATCTAAGGCAACCAGCGACAAGCCCTGCTTCTCGTAGCCGCCGCCAACATTGGAATGGGCGCCAGCAAACCAGACCTGTTCGATCCGCCCGTTGGTGTTATCGGACTCATCCCACATGACAGGGTGAAAGGTGTGACGTTCGTCGTCGATGGCGATGGCTTGACAGGCTTTATGAACATGTTCGTCCAGGCGCGTGTCGGGGAATTTGAAGCGATAGAACGCTTCGTTGATGAAGTCGGCGAGATGATCGAATGGGAGTCCGACGGCGTCGACGGTGTCCCACACCCCAAGGAAACGTACTTCGCCAGGCTTGCCATCGATCCCATACTGGCCGCGAAAATCTTCAATCGCGCGCTCAGCTTGTCTCTCGTTCGAGCCGAGCCGCTTCGACAGCCAAGTTTGGTACTGTTGGCGATGTGCACGATAGGCTTTCCCTACCAGCGTCTCTAGCTCGGCGTCGGTCGTCCAGTGATCCGGGTCGATGATCCCGCTTTGCACGACAAGTCCGGCCAGAGTTCGCACGGTAAAAGCGCCGCGGGAAAAGCCGAACATGAAGAGTTGATCACCAGGGCGGTAAGCTCGACAGATCTCCATATAGAGCTGACGGACATTGCGCGACAGACCGTATCCGAACGCGCCGCCGATCACCTTGATCAGGCGAAGGCTTTCGGTGCCCACACCGTCATCGTAGATTGCGATCTGTTGGTGATCGCCGACATTAATGGCCTCATAGAGCTTGAAGACGTTGGTGCCTCGCCCTTTCAAGGCGGTGTTGCCCGTGCCGTCTGAGCAGATGACGATGTTTCTCGAGGTCATGACGTCATCCCAATTAACCCGTTCATTGGCAGTCCTACCGGCATTCCCTCATGTCCTTCAATGTCGTGGCATGATCGTACCCGCGTCTAAGCGGCATCGCCGGCGACCTTCAAACCGGCGGGGGGATCGTTGTGCTCCTTGCCGTGCGCACGCCCCCTCGGCTTTACTGACTCATGTACCACGTCGTCGACTTCAACGTTGCGCTGAGGATCCAGCTTGGGATCGAAATTCTTGGAGATCGGCGCATCCGGGTCGCGCAGTGCCTCAAAGCGCGCCAGCTCGGCCTGGTCGATCGGTAGGCCACTCGCTAGAGCGCGACGTAGCATCCAGCAGAGAGCGATGCTCGAAAGCCCAATATTGGCTCCGCCACCAACATCGGAATGGACGCCACGGAACCAGACCTCTTCCAGCTGGTCATCATCCGGCCGACCGCCCCACGGCAGCTCGACGCGGGTCGGCTCGAAATTGCCTCGTCGCTCGTCCAGGGCCATCGCGTGGTAGCAGCGTGTGACGTTGTTGGGCAGCGTTAGGTCCCAGCCGATATTGAGATCATTGCCGGGTAGTCCGAACGAAGCCACCACATCCCAAAGGCCGAGAAAACGAACTTCCGTCCCGCCTAGCGTTTGATCGATCTCGTTAGCGAAATGAAGAGCGAGGGCGGCGCCGCGGCTAAAGCCGATGATGTCGATCGTCTGGTCACCGGCGTCGAAGTTTCTCTCAAGCGCCTTCAGCGCTGCCCGGATGCGGATTCGGCCTCCTGCGCCGACCGCGCCGCCAAGGAGCTTGCCGATAAACCCAAAACGGGTGCCCACGCCGTCCAGCTGGAACTTGCGATCCTCGGTGTAGGCGTCCAGGAATTTGATGACGTTGGTATTCTTCCCTTCCTCCTCCTCATCTTCATTCCATGTGCCGTTAAAGGCGTAGAGAGCCATCAAATGGTTCCTTCCTAATTCAGCGTGAGGCGGATCGCTCCCGGCTTGTCACACGCCACTCCTAACAGTTCAGCATTTTCTCGGACGCATAGCGTAGTTGGTGGATGCCGAGGTTGCTGTGAACTGCTTCACATCGATATCCGGTCGCCATGCTGAGAAACTATCGAGTTCGCGAGACAGTTGCGATGCGTGAGCGAAATTCGATCGGTGTCCGATTGCCACTGGGCTGGACAGTCAAAATTGCTTCTGACCGGGTAAAGCACAGGGACAGCCATCCGCTCTGAAACTAACAAAGCCTGGACTTTGGCTTGGTGCCAGTAGCTGCTCCGTCTAGGCAATGTAAGCTGGAGATGACAAGGCTTATGCATCATTGAGTGCGCGGCTGGTATGGACATAGCCTTGGCAGTCGCCCAAGCTCAACTTGCGGAAGACATCCCGCCAAGTGCCCTATGAGCTGCAAGGTCATGGCATCATCATCTTGCTTGGCCCTGTTCGTCAGCATTCAAGGGTTGACTAACAAGACGACGACATGAGTCGGCAAAGTATATCGCGGATGGTCATGGAGGACGACAGGGCATGGCAACACTCTTATCCGTCATCATATCCTTTGGAATCGTGATGGCGCTTGCACTGGTGACCTTCTGTGTCATCAAGTGGTGGAACTTGGAGGCGGTCGGTGTGACGCCGGTACCGTTCTTCACCTTCATTGCCATCCTGTTCACATCTGGGCTCGACGTTGGGCTGATCATGTTCCCGCTCGGCGAGTTCCCAACCTACGCTGATCCCGAGAACGCAGCAGAATATGGCTTCACCAACCCGCTCGCCATCGAGTTCGGGTTCTGGGGCTTTCTGATCTGGAGTTTCTATTTTCTGACTAGCTTCTATTTCTGCGTAGTCGAGCCACGCGTGAGGTTCTTCGAAATTCCGTTCGTAAAAATCCTCAACAATATCGTCATCGTTGGCACCTGTGCGTTCACCGCCAGCCTGTTCTTGATCTACCTACCATTCTACATTCCCGAGATCGGCGACGGCGAGACTATTGTGACCACCTTTTATGTGATCGTGTTCTGCGTGATCCTGGCGGCCGCGTACTCCAGCACCGACATCAAGTTCGTGCGCATTCTCAGCGTCGGCTCGACCTTTTTGTTCGTCGCCTTGATCGTTTTTATGTGGATGTATGCCGGCATGGGCGTAGGCGGCATGGCGTCGAACCTGGGCGAATTGGCGTCAGGCTACTTCGGCAACCTTTACAAATTCGTCACGCCGATCAATGACTACCATGAGTTCTATCTGTTCTGGTGGTTTGCCTGGTCGATCATGATCGGGCAGTTCACCTCGCGCTTCGTCGGAGGGCTCAAGACCCAGCACTTGCTGCTTGCTCTGCTGATCGTTCCGTCAATCCCGCTCGCGGTTTGGTTCTCGGTTCTCTACTTCTACTTTACCAATGGCATCGACACGACCGGGCTTCTGAACATCGCCATGATCATCGTTGGCATCACTTTCGTGATCAACTCGCTCGATAGCCTGATCCGCCTCTATTCGGACAACCTGTCTCTGACGCCGGCCCGCCTCGGCAAAATTTGGTACATCGTTGCAAACGTCGCTGTGCTCTTCGGGCTGACACTTCTGTTCCGGAGCCAGTGGCTCCAAATTCAGTGGATCGGGGCGATCGTGGTCGGTATTTATGTCGCTTGCGTTGCCTATATCCTGCTGTTGAAACGCGAGGACGTGGCCAACATCGACGCATCTCCAGAGGAGAACACGCTGGACTTCGGCAGGATTAACGCGACGAGCTGATCGAAGCTGTCTTCCCTGGCTCCATTATCGGTGGACTGGGCAGCATGTCGATCAGATCGGCGACGCCGCTTCAGAGCTTAGTCATTAGCCGACTGGCTCTCCAGTTGTCGACGGCGTGCATCTCAATGACGATGTAGATGCTGCAACCATCGCGATTCTTCCAGAAACCGATGCAGGGTCTGCCGATCGTCCAAACTCAGGCTCTTTCGGGTCAAGAGCCGCCGATGGGGATCGGCAATGAGGGGGCGCTTTCTAGTGATTAACTTCCAGGTGCCGTACTTCAAAGAAGTGCCACTTTTGGATGCAAACGAATGCGCGCGCGGTGGCAGAAATGCAAAAAAAACGGACATCCTTTCGGGCGAGGCTGGGGTCTGTTAATCGCTCCTCCAAAATTGCCTCGCTTAATGGTCGCGTCCAAACGTCCGATTTGTTTGCGTGCAGAGTTCAATGCCTTCAAGGCGGCTTCGATCACCTTTGGACCATGGCCGGCGGATGACGAGGCCTTCCATCAGAAAATGTGGTAATATCACGCTAAAAGATGGGTTTTCTATACCAAGAAAGTTTGAGTACCGTGTTAAAATCTGCGGGGCGACGGTCGCAAAACAAAGTAAATAATCGCAAGGAGGTCTGGATGATGTTCAACCCACTGAAACAAATGGTGATACCGGTTTTGGCTCTGGCGCTGACGGCAACATCGAGCTGGGCGGCCGATATTACCATGAACGTCGGCTTCGGTGCGCCTGAGGAATCTCTCTATGGCCGTTTCGGCAAGGTCTTTCAGGAAAAGGTGGCTGAACATTCGGGCGGTGTGATCGAGGTCAAGCTACGCTGCTGTAACCAGATCTCCAGCGAAGATGAAGCGTTCAAGGCCATGCAGCTCGGCACCGTGGATGGATTTTTCATCACCGCCAATAACGTGTCGCCCCACTGGCCGCTGATGGACGTGACCGTTCTTCCCTACATCTTCCAGAACGCCGAACATCTCGACCGCGTTCTGGATGGCGAGGTCGGGCAGATGATGAAGGATCAGCTGCAGGCTGATACGAGCGTGCATCTCCTGGCTTTTGGACCGGCGCTCTATCGCGACTTCTACAACTCGGTAAGGCCGGTTAACACCATGGCCGACATGGAAGGCCTGAAAGTCCGCGTACCCAAGAACGAGGTGATGATCGCAACGTTCGAAGCCTTCGGCGCCAACCCTGTGCCGCTCGCCTGGTCGGAAACGCCCACGGCACTGCAGACGGGAACCGTCGACGGCGGTGACAATGGCACGTCGTTCATCCGTGACATGAAGTTCTTCGAGTTTGAACCTCATCTTGTGATTCTCGAACATTTCGTGGCCTTCGCGCCGCTTTTTGCTTCAGACACATTCATGAGCAAGCTGAGCGACGTACAGCGTGGCCAGATTCTGGCTGCGGCGACCGAGGCGGGTGCTGAGTTTGCCCAGCAGGTCTCGACCGAGACGGAAGAGGTTCGCGAGTGGCTTGTGACGGAAGGCGGCATGGCCCGCACTGATCCGGACAGGGCAGACTTCATCAAGGCGGCGCAGGGCGTGCAGCAGGCGTTTGCCGAAAAGCGCGGTGAAGCGTTCATCGAACTCGTGAACGCTATCCAGGCTGCAGCCGAGTAGTCGGCGCTTCGGCTACGACAACATCGAGGGCGCCGCAAAAGGCGCCCTCGTCAGGATCGGCCAGGCACCGACGGGGGTGTGCCAACAAGGGGGCCCATGTCAGGATTGAAATGGCTTGAACGGCATATCGAAGAGCTGATCTGCTGCACCTGTCTGGCGATCATCGCCGTAGCGGTCTTTGCACAGGTGGTCGCGCGCTATCTGTTTGAGGCTGCTCTCCACTGGACCGAAGAAACGGCTGCCATGTGCATGGTCTGGGCGGTCTACATGGGCGCGTCGCTTTGTGTGCGCGAACGCTTTCACATCCGCATCATGGTTGCCGTCCAGGCTTTGCCCCAAGGCTTCGGAAAAATCGTTATCGTCATCGCCGATCTCTTCTGGGCGTTTTTTTGTCTCTTCATGCTGAAGATCAGCTGGGACTACCTCCACGTCTTCTGGCGCTTCCCGGAAACCAGCCCGAGCCTCGGGATCAATCAGTTCTATCCTCAGACCGTCCTCGTGATCGGCTATGCCCTGATGCTTATCCGGCTCCTGCAGACCTATGTCGATTGGTGGCGTGACGGGCGTAACGGGTTGCCGGGCATGCTTGAAGAGGAATGGGATGCGGCCACGCAGGATCAAGAGCGCCGCTTATGAGCCCTCTCCTGGTCCTGGCCGTTGCCTTTGTCCTGCTCACCCTCATCGGCATTCCGCTTTTCGCGTCAGTGGGGCTGACCACGGTGCTGGCGCTCTACTTGATCGACATTCCCTACACACTGCTCGCGCAGACCGGCTACGGCAGCCTCACGCCTTTTCCGCTGCTGACCATCCCTATGTTCGTGCTTGCGGGACGCTTAATGGAGGTCGGCGGCATGGCGAACCGCATGATCGCCATCGCAACCAATCTTGTCGGCGCCTATCGCGGCTCGATGGGCTTGGTCACAGTCTTTGCGTGCATGCTCTTCGCCGCCCTTTCGGGCTCTGGTCCCGCCACGACAGCAGCCATTGGATCGGTCACTGTTCCCGCGATGAAACGCGAAGGCTATGACGTGCCTTTCGCCGCCGCGATCACCGCAAGTGCTGGCGCGCTCGGCAGTCTCATTCCGCCTTCAAACCTTCTGATCATCTACGGGCTGGTCTCGGAAACCTCGATCCCGCGCCTTTTCCTCGCCGGGTTGATCCCGGGTGTCCTAGTGACCATCCTCTTGATGATCACCACCTACATCATCGCGCGGAAGCGTGGCTATGGCGGGGATGGCGAAGCGTTTTCCTGGGGGCCGTTTCTGCATGCGGCCTGGGACGGGAAATGGTCCATCGGGGCGCCGGTTCTGATCCTGGGCGGTATTTATGGCGGGGCCTTCACGCCGACGGAGGCGGCGGCTGTTGCCGTCTTCTATGCGCTTTTTGTCGGCCTCTTCGTCTATCGTGAGCTGACCGTCAAAAAGGTGATCGACGCGCTCCGCTTCACAGCACTTCTGACCGGCATCCTGATCCTTCTGACGCCGACGCTGGCCTTCGGTCAATTGACTGCTTTCTACGACGTTCCAACAGCGGTGCAGGAAGGGATCACCTCGCTGACGACCAATGTGTTCCTGGTCATGCTCATGATCGGCATCTTCTACATCTTCATCGGCACATTCATGGAGAGCCTCGCCCAAATCGTGCTCTTCACCGCTGTCTTCCTCCCCCTGGTTACCTCACTTGGAGTCGACCCGGTGATGTTCGGCATCTTTACGGTCATCACCTGTGAGATCGGCTTTCTGACCCCGCCTTTGGGCGCGAACCTGACGGTGGCTGCACGCATATCCGGCATCTCGATCGAGCGCATATCCGTCGCTGTCCTGCCTTTCATTCTGGCCTACATTGTCGGCATGGTGATCCTGATCTTCTTCCCCGAGTTGACGACATTCTTACCCGATTGGTTTTATGGCGAGGCTAAGTGATGTCCTATGATCTGGTCCTCAAAGGCGGCATGATTTTTGACGGCACCGGCGCCGATGGAGTCGTCAGCGACCTTGCGATCCGCGGCCAGGACATCGCCGCTCTCGAACCCACGGGCGAGATCGATCTTTCCAATGCGGCAGACGTGATCGACGTCTCTGGCCTGATCGTTGCCCCCGGCTTCATCGACATGCATACCCATTCCGACTTTACTCTGATCGCGGACGGACGCGCGGAAAGCCAGGTGCATCAGGGCGTGACGACCGAGGTTATCGGGCAATGCGGCGTCTCCTGCGCCCCGGTCAACGCTCATGGCGACATCAGCCGCGTAGCGCCCTGGTACACTGCTCAGGCGAAACATGAGCCATGGCTGGGCTTTGGCGACTATCTCGACGTTTTGGATCGGACCGAACTTGGCGTCAATGTCATGGCCTTTGTCGGTCACGGCACGGTACACCGAGCCGTCCTGGGCGATGAGCTCCACCCCGGTCAGCCCGACGACGTGGCGGAGATGGCGCGCCTTGTGGATCAATGCATGGACGAGGGTGCTGGTGGGTTCTCCACTGGCCTGGAATACTTCCCCGGATCTCTCGCGGCTCCCGAACATCTAGTTCCCATGTGCGAGGTCGCCGCAAAATATAAGCGACTCTACGCCACCCATGTGCGCAACCGCGATACCCACTACGACCTTGGCTTCTCGGAGGCGCTGGCCACCGCGCGCCGCTCGGGTGCCAGGCTTCAGATCAGCCACATTCAGCCGAAGTTCGGTGCGCCTGATTATGCCATGGATCACACGCTGGAGATGATCGATCTGGCACGGAGATACGGCGTGGATGTTGCTTTCGATGTGATTCCGCATGATTGGAACCACACATTGATGGCGGCGATTTTGCCTAAATGGGCGCAGGCGGGGTCTGTCGAGGATGTGCGTGCGCGGCTTTCGGATCCCGAATCCCGCGAAAAAATCAAGGCCAACCCCCAGCCCATGTGGCTGATCGTGAGGGCCGAGAAATGGTCGGATATCGTGCTTTTGAACGCGACCGTGAACAAGGATATCGTCGGTGCCGATTTTGCCGAGATCGGGCGCATGCGAAAGTGTCACCCCTATGATGCGGTGCTGGATATACTGCTGGAAGAGGGTGACAGTCTTATGGCCTGCATGTGGTCGTCAAAGTCATTCCGGAACTCGGATGTCGAGCTTTGCCTGGAACAACCCGAATGCGCGGTGATCTCGGATACGGTGGCCATCGCGAATGAAGGCATCCTGAAAGACCATATTGGCTCGCTATCCGGCTATGGCTGGGCGGCGCGGTTCCTGCAGTATTATGTCCGGGACCAAAAAGCGCTGAGTCTTGCACAAGGCATTGCCAAACTCACGTCGATCCCTGCGACCCGACTGGGCCTGAAAGATCGGGGAAAGCTCGAAGTCGGTGCGCGGGCCGACATTTGCGTCTTCGACCAAGCCAATATCGCTAACAACGCTACTGCCAAAAACCCCCGTCGCTATGCGTCAGGTATTGCCCATGTACTAGTGAACGGCCAACTGTCCATGCGAAACGGCGCACGAACAGACGTCAATGCGGGTTCGGTCTTAAGAGAGTTTGCGTCGGCCTGCTAGATGAGGTTTCACTGGAACGTACCGCCAGTTCAACTTCGACATCGGTCTTGGGCATGGAAGTATCCATACACGAGAGGAGCCATCCACAGCATCAATTCCGGCCACTGGAGTCGCGAAAGTCACCTCAAGGTGGTTCCTTTGACAGTACCGTCCCGGCGGCCTCACCCAACATATTGTATGTATCGTGTTTGGTTGCCTGACGAACGACTAGTCACTCGAAAACAGTCGGTAAGCCACCAGGACTTCTTTACCACCTTTCGTAGATGGTCGGCATTCTACAACAGCGCCCGGCTCGAACTCCCATTTCTCGTCATCGCGATCGTAAGGTTGCTCACGAATGCGAAAGACGTTGTCATCAATTTTGTCAGCATCAACTGGCCGCCAGACATCAATACCCTCGTTAACGAGCATGACATAAATCGAACTATCAGCGGTCATATTCATATCCCTTCTTTCCAACGTGAAAAATCTCGTTGGTCACATTGTCAACAACGATAGACTTTCCATTTGTTGGATGCTCATATCGCGTAGCATCGCCTTTTTTCCCAGAGGCTGCGATGCCTTCTGTTTGCAATGCTTCAATAATTTCCTGCTCTGTCCATCCTCTCTTTTGCATTTGTCTCGATAGCTTATCGGGATTGCTAAACGAGTATCCATACTCTGCAACCAAACTGCCAAACTCAGCGGTTCGGCTATCATCGTAAGCTTGGTATGCATCGACGCCACCCGCAATACCTCCTGCAATCACTGTCGCTACGGCAACCAAATCCGCGGGACCAGGTAGAGGGCTGTCCGTTTGGGCGATTGCTGCTGCGAGACCCAGCATGCTTACTGATCCATCCAGGGCTCCCTTCATAACGGCTTCCGTCTTCTCCCAAACATCGGCCGGAATATCAGGTAGTTGCCCTTTGGCTTGCGCGATCGCTTCAGCAACTTTATCCGGTGGTAGACTGCGCATAGCTTCGACAATGGCGAGATCTTCCAGTGGTGGCTGGTTCGCGAATACCGGCCCTAAGCCCTTTAAGATTTCTGGATGTTGGCCATAGCGCTCATCCAGCACCGCCGCAGCTTCGATCGCTCTTCGCGCCAACTCCTGCTGATACTTGTTGTCGATAAAATCCGTATTTTGCGCCGCCGCCATCTCCTGGGGTGAGGAAAAACCGAGTTTTTCGGCGAGGTCTTCGGAGCTGGTGCCGGAGGACCGGACGCGGCTTGCGACTTCGCCGCGCTGGATGCCGTCGGCGTCGACCAGGCCGACCGGGTTGCTGTAGCTGTCGACCCTGGGGTTCTCCCGGGCGAAATCCTGGACGTCGCGCGCAAGGCCGCCAAAGAAGTCGCCGGCGCGATCAAAGAAGCTGCGATCGTCCTCTTTTTCCTCCGGTTCCGAAGCATCTGGATCTGTTGCATCAGGGGTGCTCGGCGTGCTGGTACCTGACGTTTCTGACGATGGGCTGTTGTCGTTGTCAGGAAGATTGTCATCCTCGTTGTCGTCAGGAGCCATCGAGGATTCAGGCGTCGAAGCCGGTGCCCGGTCCGGTCTTTGGGAGTTGTCCTCCACGGCCCGACTAAAGCTCTCCCGATCCGGCCTGTTGTCGTCGCTGCCGCTGTCGCGTGAATCGCTCGGCCCATTTGAGCCGGCACTTTCCGACGGACTGCCCATAAATGAATGCTCCAAATATCGAAGTGTCCCATTTGGAAGACAAGACTATCTACAATGGAAACTTGTTCAAGGATGGATTTGATTGAAAATCGTCAGGGGTTTTCGCTTCGAAATAGTCTGTGCGTAGTGGCTTTTTCTCTGTGCTCGCTCTTGGAGTTCTTGTGAGATAAGAATTTTCTCTTTTCGAGAACCCGGAAGGCCGCTGCTGCCTGGATGGGCTCTAACAACCTAGACCGGAGGTTAGCCTTGCTAAGCTCTGGGCGTCATGCATAGCGGCGTCTATCCCACCGATTCTGGCCACAAGCCAAGTCCTGCCGCACCAGTCGTGTGTGCGACAAGGAGACGCTCAGCTTGTAAAGCCCCGCGTCTATCGTCTGGATGAGCACCAGACGATAATCCGGCCAGCGACGCCTTTTGACGATCTGAGGGATTGTAAGCTCTGCTTCACCTACTATTTGCCGGTCTCTATCATTGGATCTTTTTACTGCCCCGCTAAGGAGCGATAGTGGAAAATCAGCTCTTTCTTCAGACGTCGTCGTGGGCCGCTATTGTAACTGCGATTTGCGCCGCCATTGCGGTACTAATCGCAGCGATTGCGCCAGCACGTGCCGCTCGGAAGTTGGTTGACGCTGACAGGACAAGTTGGCGCGAGAAGACCGCCGAGGAAGTCGAAGCGAAAATGTGGAGACAGGATTGCTGAAGAAGCAGCCATTCGTTGCGCTTGCGGACTTCAGTCTACAGATACAGGATACATGAAATTGATGGCCGAAGCGCACGTCCGTCGAAGGGTTTCGGTATCGCTCCTCTGGAGTCAACGGTTGGCTTGATCCGTGAGAAGTGGTCGCGCCGCCAGAGACACCTCCGGCGGCGCGATGCAATTCAAGCGAAGATGACGCCGTCATTCACCATCGGCAGTAGCGCAACGCTGTGCCCGGCCCGTGCAATGGCATTGGCCAGTGCGGGGGCTGCCGGAGGCACGCCAGGCTCACCGATACCTGTCGGGGCTTCGGTCGACGGGATGATGTGCACGTCGATAGCGCCGATATCCGAGATGCGCAGGGGTTCGTAGTCGGGAAAGTTCGACTGAACCACCGCGCCGCCGTCAAGCGTGATCTCGTCACGCATCGCATGGCCTAGGCCATAGCCGACACCGCCTTCCACTTGGGCCTTGATGACGTCCGGGTTTACCGGAATGCCGCAGTCGACGGCGCAGGTGACCTTCTCGACCTTCACACCGTTGATGGCATCGCCGGAGATTTCGACCACCTCGGCGACCCAAGATCCAAACGACTTGTGCGCCGCGATGCCCTGACTCCGGCCCGCAGGGGCGTTGCCCCAGCCCGCCTTCTCGGCCGCCAGACTGAGAACAGCCGCCTTCCTCACCTGATCCGCACCATCACCTTTAAGGTGGGCCAGCCGGAACTCCAGCGGGTCACGGCCGGCGGCCTCCGCCGCCATGTCCATCATGACCTCCATGGCATAGGCGGTGTGGGTATGCCCGACCGAGCGCCACCAAAGCGTATCGGTTGCCTTTGGCGTGTCCGTCAGTCCGACGAACATACCTGGGATCTGGTACGGGCTGTCCGACGTTCCTTCGATCGAACTGTGGTCGACGCCGTCACGGACCGAGAACGACTCAAATGCCGTGCCCTTCATGATCGACTGCCCGGCAACTCGATGGTCCCAGCCAACGATGTTGCCGGCATCATCGAGACCCACGCGTACCCTGTGGCCAAAGGCAGGGCGGTAAAAGCCACCGCGAATGTCGTCCTCGCGCGACCAGACGAGCTTTACCGGACGTGTCCGATCGGTCATCACGAAGGCTAGCGCGGCTTCGACCTGGTAATCCGCTGTTGGAGTCACCCGCCGTCCGAATGAGCCACCTGCCAAATAAGTCTTGATCTGGATCTTCTCCATGGGCAGTTGGAAGATCTCTGCCATGGCGCCATGCGGCCCGGTGGGGAACTGGGCGCCGTCGTGCAGCAGGACACCGCCGTCGGCAGTAGCCTCGATCGTGCAGGTCAGCGGCTCCATCGGCGCATGGGCCAAAAGCGGGAAGTACATGGTCTTCTCGACTACCTTGACGGCACCATCGATGGCCGCGCCCACCGCAGCGGGATCCGCTTTATTGACATTGTAGGTCGGTTCGGCATTCAGAGCAGCGAAGATCTCGTCCCGAATGGCCTCGGAGCTGCGGGTCTCGGCGGCCGAGTTGTCCCAGGTGACCTCGATCGCATCACGCGCCTCCATGGCAGCCCAAGTACTCTCGGCATAAACGGCGACGCCAGCCTTGTTGGGCAGGGGCAGTGCTTGAATGAACCCCTTGACCGACGCGGCCCCACTGTCGTCGATGCCGGCGACGACACCACCGCGCTGGGGCGGGCGGGCGATCATTACCACCATCTGGTTGGGCAGGTGGATGTCCATGGCATAGACGGCCTGACCATTGCCCTTGATAGCGCTGTCGACCCGTTTGACGCTGGGATTACCGATCAGCTTCCAGGCGCTCGGATCCTTGAGCTTGGGCTCGGCCGGGGCATCCATGCTTGAGGCCAAAGCGACGAAGTCGCCCAAGGGAGCAGATCGGTCAGTGCTCGTGACCATGCCGTCGACGATGTCGAGTGACGCCAAATCGACGTCCCATTCCTCGGCTGCTGCTGCGATCAGCATTTCGCGTGCCGCAGCGCCTGCGGTGCGGTACTGCATGAACGAGTTAGCCATGGCCGTCGATCCGCCAGTGCCCTGGAATGTACCAAAGGCCAGGTTGGCATAAAGCTCCGGGTTCGATGGGGCGAACTCATAGCCGATCTGGTCCATCGTGACTCCGAGCTCCTCGGCAATCAGCGTGGACAGACCGGTAGCCGGTCCTTGGCCTTTTTCAAAGTGCTTGATGATCGCGACCACTTGGCCATCGCCCGTGATCTTGACGAATGGGTTCAGCATTGCCTCGGCATCGCCGGCAGCAAGCACGCCATCGGCGCGGACACCAACGACCAGGACAGCGGCAGCTGCAGTGGTGCTTATGAGGAACCCGCGGCGGGATGTTTGCATTGTCATTGATCAGGCCTCCAGAATCTCGGATGCACGCTGGATGCCGGCGCGAATTCGTTGGTAGGTAGCGCAGCGACAGGCGTTGCCGTCCATGTAGTCGTGAATCTCTTCGACGCTGGGCTTGGGATTCTCGGTCAGCAGGCCAACAGCCGACATGATCTGGCCGGACTGGCAATAGCCGCACTGCACCACGTCCAGCTCAACCCAAGCCTGCTGCACAGCAGCACCGACCTTGTTGTCACCGATCTTCTCGATCGTGGCGATCTCCGCACCTTCGACATCCTCGATATAGGTCTGGCAAGAGCGCACAGGCTCGCCGTTCATGTGCACGGTGCAAGCGCCGCATGAGGCGACGCCGCAGCCGAACTTGGTGCCGGTCAGCTTGAGTTCGTCTCGGATGACCCACAAGAGGGGCGTTCCGGGTTCGGCATCGACAGTATGTTCGACTCCGTTCAGATTGAGCTTGAATGCCATCTTGTGACTCCAGATAAGATTCCGCCTTGCGAGGTGTAAACTCGTGAGTTTATCCTAAGGCGAATCACCTTCCAAAGTAAACTCTTGCGTTTCCCTGGCGGATTGACGCAGCTGGTATCGACGCCCTATGCATGGACCATGAGCGAGCTCCTAAATCCCGCAGTATCCAAAAAAGATCAGATCATCGATGCTGCCGTGGCCGAGTTTCAGGAAAACGGCTTTGCAGCCGCCAATATGGACCGCGTCTCGGCCCGAGCCTGCGTGTCAAAGCGTACGGTCTATAGGTATTTCGAGAGTAAGGAGAAGCTCTTCCAGGCCATCGTTGTTCAACTATGGGAGCGTGTAAGCGCCGATATGAACGTGCGCTACCAGAAGGGCAAGGACGTGCGTTCACAGCTTACCCTCTTGGCCAAGGCGAAAGGGCGTGTTCTGACCGACCCTACTGTCATGGCCACTAGCCGCCTCGTCATCAGCGAGGTCTTGCGTAGTCCTGAGCTTGCGGGTGAGACGCAAGGCAAGATGGAGCTGAAGTCGATTTTTGTCGACATGTTGCGTGACGCCACCGACGATGGACAGTTGACCGTGGACAACCCCGAGGACGCGGCCGATGAATTTCTGGGCCTGTTAAAAGCCAAGGCTTTCTGGCCGGTAGTTTTTGGCGCACCGGTCGTCAGCGAAGCCGACATGGCGCAGATCATAGACAGCACCGTGGAAATGATGATGTGTCGGTATGCGGCCAATTAAGCAAATGCTTGGTTGCGCCGAATGCGCCCTACATTAGGCTGTCCCGAACGCATCATTGATAGAAAAAACATAGCGATAGCGATTCGTCCTGTTGGATGGTCCGCTAATCACTCGTTTCGGTCGCAAACGCGTTCGGAGCTTATGGCGAAGTTGGGTCAGGAGTGGGCCTTGGCGCCCTGCTTCGTAATGAGAACTATGCGACGGTAAGTGGACACCACGGCGAGAAATTGCTCGAACCGTCGGATTTCAAGCTGCTTTCTGTAGGAGGGTTAATGCGCAGAATGTGCCATGAAGCGGACATTTCGTTGAGGGTACCATCAATCCTCATGATCCGCTAAGACTTCGGCCGGTGCCATGAAGGTTGAGTGAGCGACCTCAATTAGGAAAAGCTCGGCTTTTCCAGGGATCCTTCAACAACGCCGTCAAGTTTTGGAGCTCTTTCATGAACAACACGAACGTTCTGGTGGCGATCCTGCCGGCAGTTGCTCTGACGGGTTGCGGGATCTTGGGTTATGAGGGTTCCAATCCACCGCCGGAGCGGATTGCCGCACCGGAATTTCAATCGATCGAGGTCCCCTTCGAACATCGTTGGCAGAGCGAGAGCAGTCATCCGCTGGTCGGGGCCGCGGCTATCGATGTCGATGGCGACGGCGATGACGAAGTGTTCGTCGGTGGCGGTGCGGACCAGGCAAGTGCACTTTTGAACTGGCAACAAGGGGAGCTGGTCGACATTGCGGAGGATTGGGGTATCGACCCTGGGATGGCCATCCACGGGGCTCTTTCGATCGACCTCGACCGCGATGGCGCGGTCGATCTTCTGACCACCGGCGAAGATGGCCTGATCTACTGGCGCAATACCGACGGCAGCTTCGTCAAGGAGCCGGTCGCGTTCACCGCCGACGCCGACAGCACGCCTCTGGCCGTCAATGCGGCGGATGTCGATTTGGACGGTGATATCGATCTTTATCTCAGCATGTTTGTGGATGCCCCCAACTTCCGCACCGCCGTCTACAATGATCCTGCCCATGCCAAGGGCAATGTGATGTTGATCAATGATGGCAATAACGAATTTGAAACGCGATCGAATGACGCTCTGAGCGGTCTGCAGAACACCTTCGTTTCCGCCATCGCAGATTTGGATGGCGATCGCTATCCGGAGATCTTGTTGGCGCAGAACACCGGAGAAGTGGAGATCCTGCACAACCAGGGTGGGCAGGATTTCGTACCCATCGACCTGCCGACGGGATATGGCTTTTGGATGGGGGTGGGCTTAGGCGATATCGATGGCGACCGCGATATTGATCTTTTCTTCAGCAATGCCGGCAATTCCGTTCCCGGTTTTCTCGTCGGTGGCGATTTGCGGGACGACCAACCTATGGAGTTGGAATGGCTGATCCTACGCAACGATGGGGCGATGAAACTAACGGATGTAACCCAAGAGGCCGGTGTCACTGGTTTTGGTTTCGCATGGGGTGGGGTGTTTGATGACATCAATGGGGATGGCGCGCAAGACCTACTGGTGGCGCAAAACTACGTGAAATGGCCGGTGCACAAGTTGCTGAAGCTGCCAGGCAAAATCTTGCTCGGTGATCCTGAGGGAACCGCTAGATTTTACACCGGTTCAGGGCTGGAGAATTCGAACTTCGGCGATACGCCTTTGCTTGCCGACGTGAATGGCGATGGCCGCAAGGACATTTTTTGGATCAACATGGATGGCCCTGTTCAGGGCTATATCAATGCCAGCGAACATCCGCAAATCGCCGTACGCATGCCGGATGACGGTTTCGCCGAAGGTCTGGTTTTGTCCGTCGCAGAGGCTCATGCCTTCCATCTGCCGCAGCAAGGCTTGGGATCGGATCAGACCAGCTTGGTGGTTCTGCCCGTTCCCGATGGCACGAATGACATCCTCCTCGAAGTGCTCGATCACAAAGGCCAAGTGCAACACAGCCTTAACGTTCCGAAAGGCTCGGTCACGAGCCTGGCACCGACGGCTCAAACCAGGCCGTCTGGCGACTGAACGGATAGTGCGTTACTGCCCAACGATTCTGGCGGGAGCAATGGTTCGAGTTCGAATGGCACCGACACCTCAGGCGCAACCCAACCTTTGAGTATCGCATGCAGCTCACAGGGAACATAAGCGGCCATCATGGTGTCCTTTCACCGGTTCCGATAACGACCCTCTGAGGGGCTCGGCTACCTTACTAGAACCCGAGCGTACAACGGCGCTCAGAGTAGGCTCAGGGTCACGACCGGTATCTAGACCACTCCTCTAAATGACTGTTACATGCTCGTTAGCTGCTGTTTCGGGCAATCCGTGACCGAAAGGTCCGCTTCACGGCACATTTCTGCCATGACGCTGGGGCCAACCTCGCGTCAAGAACAGCCGCTCTTGTTACTTGGACAAAATCTGAGCTGTTCGGAAAGTGTTCAAGCTTCGGTCTCTTGATCAAACAGTGATCTCAGTGCTGCCGCTGTATCGCCATGGTCGAACTGGCTTGCCATGTAGCCCATATGCTTATGAATCAGCGGGCCATAGATACACCACATTTGTCGCCTTACATCACATCCTTTCGACGTAATCCTAAGGAGTTTACCGCGTCGGTCATTTTCATATTGGGCCTCTTCGACAAGACCCGCATCTATCATGCGACGCAGCAAGCGCGAGAAATTGGATTGCTCGAAAATGAGCTCCTTTTCCAACTCAAATGGGCGAACGCCTTGGCTCTGGGCGCGCTCCATTGCCCAAAGAACGTCGTACCATCGAAGAGGAGGCAGCCCGCTGGCTTTAAGTGCCGAATCCATGGCTTGATAGATCGATCGTTGTGCCTGGTTGAGCGCAACCCAAAGCGCCGTCTCGTTTTTCGTTGGATACATGCCGTAACTTTTCCGTGAGGTCAGGAGTTCCTGGCGGGATGCGAAAATACATGCTGGCCAGATAGATGCATTTTCATCTATTTTGGTGCCTCGTATTGCATTGAGTGCATGGTCTCGACCAGGGGCAACCTGCCCAGGATGGGCTGAAAAGGCAAAGGAGATTTCTTCTAATGAATCCGGCAAGATTAACGGCGCCAGTGATATTGGCTGCGCTCGCAATGCCAGCTTTGGCTGCTGAAACCTACTACACGGACCAGGGACACACCGAGGTTCGCTTCGGCTGGAGTCACGCTGGCGTTTCCATGCAAACCGGAGAGTTCACCAAGGCGACGGGCACGTTGGTCCTTGATCCTGACAATGTCGAACAATCAAGTATCAGCGTAACGATCGATGCGGCCAGCGTGTCGACTGGCTTCGAGGCGCTCGACAAGCACCTCAAGACTGCAGACTTCCTCGAAGTCGAAACCTATCCAGAGATTACGTTCGTCAGCACCGCAGTTGAGCGGACTGGCGACACGACTGCCAACGTCACGGGTGATCTTACAATTCACGGGGTGACCAAGCCGGTAACACTGGAAACAACGATGACCCATCGCGGCGAGCATCCGGTTGGAGCCATGCTCGACTATTACAAGGGGCAGTGGGTCGCCTTCTCGGCAACGACGGAAATCGACCACCAGGCATTCAATGTCGGCAGTTTCTCAACGGGCCCGATATCGATTACGATCGTCACCGAAATGAAAGATCACGAATAGAGTTTATAGAGCGGGCAAAAGATCTGCTCGGGGCCAATATATTGATCGAGGGCTCCGCCACGTAGTGTGGAGAATGCCCTCGAAACTGGACGCTAAGATATGAGTTTGCTCGGTGCGGTCGGTAACCGGCCCAATCCTGTCGCGATGGTGGTTCGTGCTAGACGCCCCTCGCACGGCTGAACCGTGGTTGAGATCTTACGTCAGTTCGACGAGGAAAATGGGCTGTCACCAACAACCGTCATCTGGCTCTTTGCATCAAGCGACGACCGAGAAGTAGTAAGATGAAGCCAGGCATGACAAGAAACGGCGCTGCGTTCGAGAGCTGACAAGCCTTGGTCGTCTGCCAGCTATCGGGAATGAAGGCGAATACCTTGTGGCACATGTTGGTTCTGATGCCGGGACGCGCGAGGGTGTCGGTCGGTGTGCTGAAGCTATGGAAGCCGGACCCATAGATGAAGAACGCAACGGCAGCTTCGAACGCCAGGAGTATGAAAAGCCCTTTGAGAATCTTGGCCGGCGAAAGGTTTTTCCTTTTGCGCCTCTCGTTCTTCTGATCGGAGACGGATTTTCGACCAAATACTGGCGGCTTGGGTTCGCCCATAAGATCGTAGCGGCGCGCCAACATCTGCTCCCTGTATGACAACGAGCATTCAGCCTAGCCCTCGAACTCTAATGACGCGTTAACAAAGAACGTGAAGCAGGAAGTTTGTGGCCGATTCGGTCACGACCGGAATCTCACCCGCTCTTCGCAGTGACCGCTATGCGCTCGTTAGCTGCTGATTCGGGCAATCCACGACCGAACCGTCCGCTTAACGGAGTATTGCTGCCACAACGCTGGGGGCGACCTCGTACCAAAAAAGCATAAGCGCATTCAAGTCTTGAGGCGGGAATGCTGATAATCCGGACATCATCCGACCTGCCTTGGAGTATCGGTATTGATGGTCCATGTCAGAGCACGCAATCCAGTTATCGAAACAGGAGAACGCCCGACGTCACCAACGTCGGGCGCGGTCTTTTGTTGATCAGATTACTTGATCGCAAGGATGTCGAAATTCTTCACATTCGCAACGACACCGTCTTCCCAGCCTCCAGCGACAATAACCGACGACTGCTCTTTCAATAGTCCGGCAACCTTGCCGGTGAAGTGTGCTTGGCGGCCCGAATTATCAGCGAAGATATCGTAGATAGCGAAGTTGTTCTTGTCGATTTGGAGCGCCACCCAGAACAAGGTTCCTGGTTCGGTTTCGGCGACGATGTCACCAGCTGCGGTGAGCATCGTAGCCAGTTGCTCGCTTTGGCCAGGCGCGGCTTCGAGCTTGATGTAGGTGGCGGTTGTTGCGGCATAGAGATCGACAGGTGCTTTTGCCGATAGGACGGTGGAATTGCTGATATTGGCGATAACACCGACGTCCCAACCGCCTGCGACCAATGTATCAGCATTTTCATTCAGTGCGCCCGCTACGACACCAGAGAAGTGCGCGTTCCTTGCGGTCTCATCGACGAAGATGTCAAAGATGGCCAGCGTGTCTTCAGGCCCCTGCAATGCGAACCAAAGCTCGGTGCCAGGCTCGGTCTCTTTCACGAGCGGCGCAGCGCTTGTTAGGAATTCTGCGAAGGCCTCTGCTTGGCCTGCGGCGGCCGGCATCTCGATATAGCTTGCGGTGTAGTCTTTCATGATATTTTCCATTGCGCTTGCGGTTACCGTAGTTGAAATCAAACTCAGCGCGGTGAGCATCTGAAGGACTTGGGTTTTCATGATCGTCTCCTGAGTTGCGTTGCATCGGTTGTAATTTTCGATACGCCTTTGTCTCACAGCAGCCAGTCGCAACTCCAATTCCAGGATTCTATTTTTCGATAGAATTTGACTATAGACCCTATATCCAGCAAAGCTGTAGGTAACGGGACATTGGGAGACGTCAATGGAGATGAACCAAGTTCGCTACTTCCTAGCGGTTTGTGAGCATCGCAATTTCACGCACGCTGCAAGTGCCTCGAATGTCTCGCAGCCCTCATTGACTATCGCCATCAAGAAGTTGGAGGAGGAAATGGGCGGCGCGCTGTTCATCAGGGATCGAGCGGGGTGTCGGCTGACGTCGCTTGGAAAGCTGCTGTTTCCAAGGCTGGAGAGGGTTCAATTGGAGGCTCGTGAAGCAAAGGCCGATGCGGTACGGCACACGAGGCTGGAGCGAGTCCCGATCAGCATCGGCGTTGGTGAAACGATTGGGAACCACAAGGTATCAGAGGCAGTGGAAAGGTTTCGAGTACGCCTTCCACAAGCGGAGATCGAGCTGATTGTTGAGGCAGCTGACGATTTGCTGGCCGGGCTCCGGGATGGCGATTTTGATATCGTTGTCACCGCCGAGCAGGTCACCCCCGAGCTTTATCGCATAGACAAGCTCTATCGAGAAGACTACAGGGTTGTCGTTGCGAAGGACCATCCATTTAGCGAAAAATGCGCTGTGCCCCTGGAGGCGCTCGCCCAGACCGACCTCCTCGACAGACCAAACTGCGAGATGCGTGACACGCTTCATGGTATGTGCGCCGACCATGGGCATGTACTTTATGCAGCCTACCGATCTAATCGCGTCGACTGGCTGCTTGAACTGGCACGACAGGGGTCTGGGGCCGTGATCCTTCCAACAACGGCGATCCCAGCCAGCCTTGATCTTGTGTCCTTACCAATCGAAGGCATTACGGTTACACGCGAGGTGGTGGCCCTCCGTTATCGACATCAGGCTTCCAGACCGGAAGCAAACGAACTGATACGTGAGTTCACTCGAGGGTAGCGGCTTATGGGCTACTCGACTAGCTAGTCGTCGGCGAGAGCTTCGTAGAAGGGTCAAGGTCAGTGAAGGTCCGCTTCCTGCTCTTTTCGTCCCCCTTGTTGCTTTGCTGTTGTGGCAAGGTCGTGCCAACTCCTGTACCTAGGGCATCTTCCACAGCGACCGCTTCGCCCCCGAAACCGGCCATCGACATTATCATCATGGATACAGAGGACCGCTTGTCGTCAGAGGGTAGGATGGTAGATGCTGCTTAGCGCCCGCTAGCTGAATATGCTCAACAGAAGAGATGTGCCAATGCTGGACGCCACCGGAATAGCCGATATCAGCTGTTTCCCGAAGGTTTGCTGCATTGGTCCCCTGCTTCAACTGCAAACACCTCCCTGTCTCCAGAAAAGCCTCGTAGCGTATGTCGACCGAGCGAGACGGGGGTGAATTCTGACGAGAGTGCTTCCTTGGTCGACGGATCAATGAGGAGTCGTGCGCCGAGTCGCTTGCCTTCATTTTCTAGCCGCGAAGCAAGATTGACCGTGTCGCCATAAACGGTGAAGGCTTGGCGTCGGGAGGAGCCGATATTGCCGGAAACAATCTTCCCGGATGCAATACCGATTCGAATATTGAATCCGCTGAGACGGGCCAGGCTCAGAAGCTCCAGCGCCGCTCTGACTGCCATCGTTTCCGGGCGCTCGATTTCAATCGGTGTATTGAATGTTGCTAGAAGGCCATCGCCTGTGAAGGTGATCACGATTCCCTTTTGTTCACTCACGATGTCGCTTGAGTCGGCTAAGAAGGCATCAAGCGAGGCAATGACATCATGTGGATGTCTAGCGGCCGCAAAGCGCGTAAAATCAGCGATATCAAGAACGAGAGCGGAACCATATCGCACCTGCGGCGCGAGCGCGTCGGGCTCCTCGATGAGCTTGCTAGCGATCGCTTCCGGCAAGTAGCGACCTAGCAAGTCCGTCACCCGTTGCCGAGCCTGCCGCTCCCGTTCCTCGTGCACCTCGGCGGCGATCTGAGCAAAAAAAACTCTCCGTGCCCGATAAACCGCCAGGGCCAGAGTCAAGGCACCGGCAAAGAGCAGGCCGGTTTCCTCGATACGGTTTCCCACGCCGATAAAGTTCATTGAGAGAAAGATCGTCTCGTAGTCTTCGCGCGTGGCCTGGAGCGGAATGTCGCCCCAGGAGTAAACCTGGTTCATGTCAGCGACGATCCAAAGGAACGCTATCCACCATCCTAAGACGGCAATACATCCCGCCCATATCACCAAGCGCCAAGATAAAGACAAGCAAGCCATGGCGATGAGCGGAAATAGGTAGTAGATGCCATAGGCGCGAAACGCGACGATCTGTGGGACCTCGCCGGATGGGCTGACTGGGATCAGCACAAAAAGGGCGCAGACGCCCGCGATATCGGCAGCGTAGATCGCGTATTTCATCCACCATCGGTCGAACTGCGTGCCGATGATGGCAAGATGCATGACCCCGAACGTGGTGAAAAGTAGAAGCGTCGCAATACTCAGTGCCCGCGCTTCAAAGTCCGGAGACACTAAGGCAGCCCCTATGTACCAGACCAGCCCGGCACCCGTAGCCGCCGTACGGCAACGGATAGCAAGGCGCAGACCGTTGCGTTCTGCTTGACCTAGGCGGTCAAGTGCCTGTTCGCGAAGGCGTTCCGGCAAAACTCCGTTCTCACTGTCCTAGTTCGATGTCGTCGTTCGGACAAAAGACATCCATAGTCTTTGAAATATAGCGCCCTTCGCGAACTACCTTCAACGCGCCACCAAGCCGTCGCTCTGCCAAAAAATGGCGCGGAATGACGGCTATCGGGCTCATTTCTGACGGAAGCCTTTGTTCGCAAAATGCCAGAACCAGTCGTTCGCAGTCGATTGCAATGCCTTACGACGAACAGGTCACGACAATTGTGTCGACGCAGGAGAAAGATAACTTGACTCAGTCAAAGAATTAGTTGACTAAGAGCGGAAAGGGAGTCCGCTCATGCCAGACGTACCGTCATCATCCAACAACCAGGTCGACGCCGTCAGGGGATTCAATCGTTTCTACACGCGGCAGATCGGACTTCTAGAGGAAGGCCTGCTCAAGAGCGAGTTTTCCCTGACCGAGGTCCGGGTCCTCTACGAATTGGCGCACAGCGATGGGCTCACCGCGGCTGGACTCGGACGGGATCTTGGCCTTGACGCCGGATATCTAAGCCGACTGCTGAAAAAACTCGAGGGTCGAGGCTTCCTGACCCGACGGCCGTCTACGGATGACGCGCGACAGTCGGTATTGGGCCTGACCACACTTGGACGAGAGGCCTTCAGCCCGCTCAATCAAGCCTCCCAAGATGAGGTTGCCGCCCTGCTCGATCGCCTGGTCGCCGGTGATCGGGAAAAGCTGGTGAAGGCCATGCGAACGATACAGCAGCTGCTCGGCGGCCTTCCTGACGACAAGGTTCCCTACATCCTCCGCATGCATCAGCCTGGTGATATGGGGTGGATCACGCACCGTCAGGCTGTCTTGTATCACCAGGAGTATGGATGGGATGAAACCTACGAAGCTTTGATTGCCGAAATCATGAGCACCTTCATCAAGCAATTCGATTCGCGATACGAACGCGCATGGATTGCCGAACGCTTGGGCGAGATCGTTGGGTCGGTGTTTTTGGTCAGGAAATCCGAAGAGGTCGCGAAGCTACGACTGCTCTACGTCGAGCCGTCCGCTCGTGGCCTCGGGATCGGCAGGCGCCTTGTCGACGAGTGCATTCAGTTCGCACGGGGCAAGGGCTACAAAACCCTGACGCTCTGGACCAACGACGTTCTCGTTTCCGCAGGGCGGATCTATAACGCAGCAGGATTCACGCTGATCCAAGAGGAGCACCACCGTTCCTTCGGCAAGGATCTTATCGGCCAGGATTGGGCTCTAGAACTTTGATCTGAAAAAGGAAGTTGTCGCCATGGCGACCGCAGCGCTCGCAATTATGGGCACATCCATGAGCTCGGGCAGACGATCTGGCGTCGCCTTGGCCATGGGAGTGGCTAGACTGGGCAAAAATTGACGCTCCAGCTCCGCCTTTTGTGTCCGCTCAACCTCCGAAACCGGGCGTGAGCATCGCCATCATGGACACGGTGGATCAATTGTCGTGAGGGGGGCTGCAGCTGCTGCTTAGCGCCCGTTAGGTGCCATAAGCTCAACGGAAGAGATGCGCCAGTTTAAGACGTTTCTGATCGCGCTAGTTCGTACCGCTTTATGGCCGAGGAAAGTGCATGCAATCCCTCATTTGAGGCGCACGCGCATTTTCGGTTGAGCATGTGAGACAAAATCTTCAGGAGTTGTCTCCGTTGATTTTCCTGCATGAGAAGGATCACATCGTCAAATCCGCTCGACCCCCGACATCCTCTACGTGTCAAAGGTTTGGCAAAATCGTCGGCTGAAAATAGATCGATGCCCACCTCAGCATAACAGATGTATTAAATGTGAGAAAATATTAACCTATTTCGATGCTTTTATCTGTTTTTCCCATGAGAAATCAACATCTGTATGGCCGCTTCGTTCTCTTTCTTTATCGCCATATCTAGAGCTGAATAACCATCGTTGTTTTTTACATGGACATCAGCGCCGTTATCAAGCAAGTATTCAAGTATCTCGTTTTTTCCGAGATATGCAGCGTCTATTAGTGGGTTATCACCATTGATGTTTTGCATGTCCACATCAGCTCCGCGTTCAATCAGGTAACCTATGAGTTTCAAGTTGTTCGTATGCCACCCAGCCAAAATGATCGCTGATTCGCCACCCCGAATTTGCGCATCGATATTTGCTCCTTGATCCAACAAAATTCCGACGCGCTCTATAATATCTGGATCATTGCCAAATTGATCCACCAACTGAGGCAAAACGGTACTTTGTTTTTTGTGTATCAATTTATTTTTGCTGGTTTTCTTC
The DNA here is from genome assembly GCA_028285265.1 of Geminicoccaceae bacterium. GTDB lineage: Bacteria > Pseudomonadota > Alphaproteobacteria > Geminicoccales > Geminicoccaceae > JANQPX01. The sequence goes on along the minus strand of JANQPX010000076.1, from coordinate 8,051 downwards.
AGCAACATATCGAAATAAGAGATATTTCCATGCCGCAACGCATGTTCAAATATTGAATCAACATTGATCATAATGGATGAAATATCTGCGCCTTGTGAAATCAAATACTCAGCCATTTCTATTCGGTTTAGGATGATAGATTGATAAAATGCCTCATTCATAACTTCATCATCTTCTAAGATGTCCTCGTTAATGGATTCTCTAAGTTGATGCGCATTTTCAAATTTTATCGCTTCAATGATGGCGTGTTTAGGCAAAGAAACAGGAGGTTGAGCGTTATCAATGACGGTCTGAAGCCAGGAGATATGGGTAGAGACCCTGGTATAGTATTCCGCAACACCATAAGTTCCCTCGTCATTCCCATTGCCGTTCTGGTGAGAGCTAACTCCGGCTACATAAAGCTCCGAATCTGAGAAGATAAACGCTGGCCCGCCACTGTCTCCGCGACCACTAATACCTTCTGTGATTGTTGCGTTAGGAGGTGCATCGAACGTGAAATCTATAAACTGCTCCGAAGCGCTGATAACCGTGTTGGTGGCGCCACGTTGCTTTCCGTCGTCTTGGATTAGCCCATCTTGTCCATTTCCGTAGGTGCCTCTACCTACGAAGATGACCAACTTGCCTACTTCGTTTTGCAAGTGGTATAGATTTACAGGTCTGCCATCTTTTATTGGCTCTTTTAGCTGGATCAAAGCAATATCAAAATCATGATTATTCTCAGCGCCAAATTCTGGATGGCTCACTATATTTTCAACACGATACGGGTTGCCGAGATGTTGCACCGAGTAAATGGTATCTTCATCTCCTTTTACACAATGCGCCGCTGTTAGCAGCCAGCTATCGTCAATTAGTGTGGCCGCACAGCCTCCCAGATAGGCTACTGATGAAGAGTATTTCTCTCCGAGTTCTAAATACTCTTGGTCATTAGTATCATGACGAATCACGATGGCTTTGGCGCTCGCTTCAGATAAACAAAAGATCGCTAGGGCAATCATTTTTGTGTACGACAATTTCAACCCCATCGGTTTTATTGTTGTCTAGGTTGATCGAGCGCATTTAATAGGATGCCGCTAAATGAGATCGTGCACTTATCTTCAATCACTAACAGTGTGCTCCTTTTCGGCAGCCCTGAACGACCTTTTGGCCAGGCAATTTGTGCTTTGGCTTCGAATTGGCGTTAGACTATCGCTCTAACGCATAATTTGATATCAGGCATCGTCTGCTTGACGATCGCTGATATATAGCGACGATCGACGGGTTCAACACCGGTAGGAACCGCCTCGTTCGGTAGCGCTGAGAATGCGCTGCAAAGCGGCTAAGACAGCAGAACGACATATGGGCTGGGCCGACGGAAAGAGTATTGCGGCCGACGCTTAGGCATCGGTCGGATCGAAATATCTTAGGCTCGGCGGACCGTCTAACCGTTCGACGAGTTGCGCCACCGCTCCCGTTTCCTCCCGCCAGGCGAAGTACTTCTCATAGTGCGCCCTCGTCTGCCACTGCTCGACCAGCACGACAATGTCCTGATCGTCCTGGTTCCGGTAGACGTCTACACTCATGCAGCCTTCAAAAGCACGTGTATCGGGAAGTATCTCTTCAAACAATCCGACCAGGTCGCCACCCGTGCCAACCTTGGCCTTGACCTCAACCAGAACCATGCACGTCATTCATAGTCTCCCATTTTGCTACAGCGCGAGCTCCTTGCTCGATCTTGTCTCTCACCGCCCGAATGGGCGTGGCTGCCGTCCCTGAATCGATGTGGCGAGCCCGTCGGGCTTCTCAATTGTACCAGATCACTAGCTATGTCGCACCAGAAGCAGCCGCAAGGCTTGGGACTGCTAATGGGTCAACTCGCGAAACGAGAGCTCCCAGCCAACCGGCCGCTATGCGCGACCAAGCAGCCACTCTGGCAGAAAGCCACACGGATTGCTGGCTTCCGGGTTGTCTAAAGCGGCCATTAGGTCCTTTAGGGTCCGTCAATTCTCACGTTGCTTAGTTCCGATGTTCAACATCATCGGACTTACGAATCTTCTCGTCTCGGCATTAGCTTGGGTGGCGCGTGAGAAAGCCAACAACCGCAACCGGGGATTGGCTGGCGCCTCCAAGAGCACGCTAAGAAACCTAGAACTCATTCTTGAACAAGCACCCCTTTTCGCGACCGCAGCGTTGTTGTCTCGGTATTGGACGACCCAGACTATGCGAAATCGCTTCTTGGAGTACCGAGATTGCTGGCGGGAAGGAAAAAGGCCTTCGGTTGTGAAGCATTTCACAGGCGCCAAAGCTGAACCGTGTACTAGTTGGCACAAACTAGCCCAAGGGAGAAAGTTGATGAGATTTAATGCAATCTCTTTGATTACCAAATCGTTGTTGTTGTCTGTGTACTTGGTAAGTCCAGCAAATTCACAGCAGTACGGCCATGGAGCGCCTGCTTTTACGCCTGAGCTCGAGGCGAGCAGTATTTTGCCGCTGAGCGATCAATCGGGACAGATCGAAGGGCGTTTTGGTCGTCTTTTTGCACTCAATCAACCATTCGACGGCAATTCGAAGGGGCTTCAGCCGCACCCCAGCCCCATTTACGACCTCAGGCGACTGGGACGTGACGGCGGACCGATGGAAGAAGGTGGTCAGTCGGGAGGCGAGGGTATTGCACCCGCTGGCGTGACGTTCTTTGGCCAGTTCATTGATCATGATATCACGCTTGACGTTACGACGCAGCTGGATCAGCCGGCTTTGCCAGAGCAGGTCGACAATCAGCGAACGATAAATTTGGATTTGGATTGCGTATACGGCGCTGGCCCAGAAGCCAGCCCCTATTTGTACGATCTTCCGAAACTGGCGGTCGGCGATCCGATCGGAAACAGTGGGCGTCATGATTTAGCGCGGTTCAACGACGTCGCGCTAATTGGCGATCCGCGAAACGATGAGAATGTCATCGTCAGCCAACTTCAAGCAGCCTTTATCGCGTTTCACAACGCCATGGTCGATGAGTTGCTGCGCGAACATCGCCTGACCGAAGTCAGTTTAACACCAACGCAAAAGAGGGAGATCTTCGAAGAGGCGCGTGATCACGTCATTCACTACTATCACAGATTGCTCATTGAGGACTTCCTGCCGCAAGTCATCGGTGTTCAGCTCACGAAAAGAATCGCAGAAGAAGGGCGCCGTTTCTATTTCAAGGACGGTTTCTATAATAACCAAAACACTACGATCCGACGGCCCTTCATGCCAATCGAATTCTCTGTGGCAGCCTATCGATTTGGCCACAGCCAGGTCCGTCAAAGCTACACGCTCAACCAGGCACGATTGGATGTTGACCTCTTTAATGATGCAACAGGTGGATTAAGAGGTTTTCGGCCGATCGAAGAACAGAATGTGATCGATTGGCGTTACTTCTTCAGTATTGATGGCAGCCTGATAGAACCGCAAAAGGCAAGGCGCATTGATACCAAACTGCCAGATCACCTATTCAACCTCGACAAGTTTGGCGTCGTGCCAAGCGACGATCTTGGTTCGTTAGCGGCAAGGAATCTGAATCGAGGCCGAATCTATCGACTTCCATCAGGTCAGCAATTGGCCAAGCGTATGGGTGAGGAGAGCATTCCTGCCGATGATGTAGTTAAGTCCAATCTTGTCATCGAGGAAACGCCGCTTTGGTACTACATCCTCCAAGAAGCTAGCCACGTTCAGACGGCATGGATCGATAATCTTGCTGTTGAAAAGAATGGTAACGGCGAAGAAGGAGCCAACCCGAAGCAAAGATCTGGCTATGGCCTCAAGCAGGTTGCCGGAGAAACAAAAGAGTTTGGCAACATTCTCGGACCTGTCGGCGGGACGATTGTCGGTGAAGTCATCATCGGCTTAATCGATCACTACCGAGAAAGCACAGGCAACGGCCTGGATCTGATCGCCAAGGTCGATATCGGAGCCAAAGAAACCAGCGAATTTGGGCGTCGTGTGCAAATGCAGCATTTTCTAGATTTCGCCGGATTGCTTCCGTAGTCTCTCAACAGACCTACAGACACTAAGTTTGGCGTGACTCGAAAACGATCGGGTCACGCCAAGTCTACTCGGGGTAATTCCAACACATGGATCGAAGGAGAATCACGTCACTAATAGACAATGTCCAGCAAACGTTTGGTTTCGAAATTAATTTAGACTGTTGGCAATCAATAGCTGAAGAATGCATTCCACCTTTTCGAGTAAATGGGTGTGCCTTCGCAGGCGTTTTGCCGGAGGCGTCCGCGGATTTCGACATTACGGAACAGCTTGCAGCTAAAATGGGTCAGGAGTGAGCCTTGGCACCCCGCATCGTAGTGAGCGCAATGCGTTGGTGAGCGGACACGCCGGCCAGGAATCGCTCGAACCGTCGGCTTTCTGGCCGTTTTCTGCCGGGAGCCTGGTGCGCAGGACGTGTCATCTATGGACGCGACCGTTGAGGGTTGAGGAGCAAATTCGAGCACGAAAGCCGCCGATTCAGACGTTGTAAGTTGGTCGGCACCAAGATCTCGTCATTGAAGAATGTCTGCTAAATATGCGCGTCGGAGAATCGTTTCCTGTATTCGGTGGGGCTGAGAGCTAAGGTCTGACGAAAATGATACCGAAATGCTTCGGCGCTTGCTAGGCCGACCGATTGGGCGACAGAATCGATATCCATGCTTGTCGTTTCCAGCAGAATGCAGGAATGCATGACGCGCTCCCTTGTCAACCACTGCATCGCGGGAATGCCAACGGTCGCCGAAAACTGACGCTGAAATGTCCTCGGGGACATGCCGATGGAGGTGGCCATGCTCGAAATGGTATGCGGTTCCGTCAGCTTGGACCGCATTTCATCCATAAGAGCGGAGAGCCTGCTGGCACCGGTGGCCTTGGGAGGTGGCTGTTCGATAAACTGGGCCTGTCCGCCCTGTCTGTATGCGTGCATGACCAGTCGACGGGCTACCATGTTCGTAACTTTGGCACCGTAATCACGACGCACGACATGGAGGCATGCATCCAATCCTGCGGTGCTACCTGCGGACGTAATGACATCACCGACGTCCACATATAGCGCATTCGGCTCGATTAGCACGTCCGGATACTTCGATTTCAGGTCGTCCACATAGCGCCAGTGGGTCGTTGCACGCCTATTCGAAAGAACGCCGGCGGCGGCAAGTACGTAGATGCCAGAACAGATGGAGAGCAGTATCGCGCCCGCAGCCTGCGCCCTGCGGATGGAACGGCACAAGTCGTCGGGAACGACGCTGTCTTTGCCGCGCCATCCCGGAACAATCACAACATCCGCTGTTTCCAGATCATGCTTCGTGCCTGTGGTCATGACCTTCAGACCGCCGGCTGCCCGCATGGATCGACGTTCCAATGATACAGATTTGAAGTCATACAGTGAGCCGCCCAGCTCCGGACGTTCCAGACCAAAGACCTCCGCACAGATGCCGAATTCGAACGTGCACAGGCCGTCATAAACAAGCGCGGACACCTTGGGCGGTCTGTCCATTCTTCCCGGGACATCGATTTTCGACATTTTTTCCTCGAATTATGTCAGTATTCGATGTGGCGCTTTCTCCATGTTTGTTGAAATCATGCCATAACACAAGCGGAGAAAACACCATGCAGGCCCAGACCGAACTTCTCGAAGCCGTACAGGTCTATTTCGACAGCCTCTATTATTGCGACACGGAAAAACTCAACAGTGCCTTTCACGAGTCGTCGAGCCTTTTTGATGCCGATGAAGGGAAGCTGATTGTTGAGCCGATCGCGAGCTTCAGCGACGATGTTGGAGGCAGAACTTCGCCTGCGAGCAAGGGACAGGAAAGAGAAGACGAGATCTTGCTGATCGATTGGCTATCACCAATAAGCGCGGTCGTTAAGATCCGTCTACGCGCCCATCGCAACGTCTTTGTCGACTATCTGAATTTCGTGAAAGGCGAAGACGGCTGGAAAATCGTTGCGAAGATCTGGCATCTGGAACGCTTGGTCGATGGTGATTGACGATCATGAATTGCAGATGCCCGGTTCTCCTGAATGTCGGCTCTGAGCCCTTTTCTCCCGCAAGTGGAATCTGAGCTTATGGCGAAGTTCAAAGTTTGACCCTAACGCAGCCTGCCCAATGTCCGCTGTCGGCTCGAGAGCTGCCTCTGAGGCCGGTCCTGCCCCCGAAAGGACCGCTCTTGAGCGCATGTCTGCCTGAAGCCGCATGACCAGGAAGTGCCAAAACCTGCCTAAGAGGCTGAATTCCTAATTCACAATCTATCTGGTCACCAGAAAATTTGCCTTGCGTTAAAGGGGGTGTGAAGTACTTCACATATTAAACTGGCATAACTCTTTATTACCTACGTTATCATAAGGGAAAGCGATCTGACGTCAGATCGTTTTCTGAACCAGCATATCGCCTCATGACTACCATGTTTCCAATTTGGACCCAGCGAAGCAGATACAACGCCTCTGTCGTTGCGGTGATCATGTGTTGGATTTTCAGCATGACAGCATTCGCTCAGGGAATCAGTACTTCAGCATTATACGGTCGCTGGCTGCATTCATTTGAAGAGGATACTGCTTCTGAGCAGGTCTATCGACGGGAAGGCTGGAGTTTTCCTAGGTCCAGGGGACGGGATTGGTTTTCTTTTGCGGCGGATGGTTCGGGCCGCATAGGTGGCCCAGGAGCCGATGATCGAGGGGCCTCCTCGCCTATGCGCTGGAGCCTCAGTAATAAGGGCGTGCTCCAGATCGAACAGGAATGTAAAGCCCAACTGTACAAAATTCGATTGGAAGAGGACGACAAACTAATCATTTCACACGAAGATTGATAAGATTTGGAGAGAATCTTCATGGCAAGACAACGCAACTGCGCAGCACACGAAGTACATCATAGGTTGCTTCAGACTGATTCGGAATATGCTGCTCGCCAGCGCAATCTCGAGCTTGCAACTCGTCGGCGTGATCGCACGCTCACAGCACGGATAGGCATTACGGTGATCGATGTCGTTGTGCACGTATTGTGGAATAGCAACGAGCATAATATTTCAGATTCGCAGGTTAATAGTCAAATAGATGTACTTAATCGCGACTTTAGGGCGACTAACAACGACATCGGGAATGTCCCCGGTGTTTTTAGCGATCTGATTGGCGACGCGCGAATTCGCTTTCGGCTAGCAAGTCGTGATCCAAGTGGTCAGCCTACCACCGGCATCACGCGCACCAATACCTCTCGATTACAATTCCGATCAGATCTTGAAGACGCCAAATCTGCACCTGATGGAATTGCTCCTTGGCCAAGAGATGACTACTTGAACGTTTGGGTCGTTCCTGAGTTGCTTAGGGCAAACGGCGATCCAATTCTTGGATATGGACAGTTCCCTGGCGGACCAGCTGATACGGATGGCGTTGTCATTGTACACGACGCTTTTGGCACTTTAGGAACTGCGTCAGCTCCATTCGACAAGGGTCGCACGGCAACCCATGAGATTGGACATTGGTTGAACCTTAGGCACATTTGGGGTGACGACGGTACGGGCTGTGGCGGCAGTGATAACGTCGAAGATACACCCAACCAAGGTGGCTCCAATTTTGGTTGTCCGACTTTCCCGAATGTCACATGTGGCAATGGTCCAAACGGCGATCTTTTCATGAATTTTATGGACTATGTCGATGATCGCTGCATGGTCATGTTTACGGGAGGACAAGTTGCACGCATGGAAGCGGCTCTAGATGGCAGACGCTCCCAAATCGGCACCCAGCAACCCCCTTGGACACCGGTTGCAACTAACGATCCTGAGTGGTCGGACGCCTTGGGCTGGGCCGATTTCAGCAACTACTCCACGATACAGGCAGTTGGTGTTGGTGAAGACTTGTATTTGCTGGCCCGGGCCGACAGGGGCATGATCACTCTGCGTTACGATCGTCCCAATGATCGGTGGTCGCCTGCTGCAATAAATGATCCGGAATGGTCAGACGCCTTGGGCTGGGCCGATTTCAGCAACTACTCCACGATACAGGCGGTTGGCGTTGGTGAAGACTTGTACTTGCTGGCCCGAGCCGACAGGGGGATGGTTGCCCTG
>JANQPX010000064.1 GCA_028285265.1 Geminicoccaceae bacterium | reverse complement strand
CTATCCAGCAGGCGAGCGCCCAAGACAATTAGGGCCAGCCTCCGGAAAAGCTGATGCTGCTGCGCATTGGTATCGAGGAAAGCGACGTTATCGTCAACGAGCACGATGTCTTCGGTCACGGCGTCAACCTCGCCGCGCGCTTGGCCGCTCTGGCCGGCCCTGGCGACATCGTTGTCTCCGCCGCGGTGCGCGAGCAGATCACGCCGGATCTGGACGCGGATGTCGAGGATCTCGGCGAGTGCTTTCTGAAGCACGTGAAGGATCCCGTGCGCGCTTATCGCATCCGCCCTCCGGGTCTCGCCGCGCCGCCGCGCCTGCCGGCGGTGCCGGTCAACCTCTTTCCGACCCTCGCGGTGATCCCATTTACCGGTCGTGGCGTTGGCAAGGAGCACAACATCCTGGGCGACATCCTGGCCGAAGAACTGATCCGCGACTTCTCACGCTCGCCCGACCTCAACGTCATCTCCCGCCTGAGCACCACGGCCTTTAGCCATCGGCTCGTCTCGCTCGACGAGGTGCGTGACCATCTGAACGCCAACTATGTGCTCTCTGGCACCTATCGCGTCGACGGCGACCGCATCCGCCTCGACGCTGAGCTTGCTGAGTCGAAATCGTCCGGCATCATCTGGTCGGAGCGCATGGAGGGCAAGACCGACAGCATCATCATCGGCGACAGCGAGATCATCGGCAGGCTGACCAGGGACGCAAGACTGGCTATCGTCTCGCGTGAGGTCAAACGTAGCACGCTGCAGAGCCTGCCGACTCTGGAGAGTTATTCCCTGCTGATGGGTGCGGTCGCGCTCATGCACCGCATGTCCCTCAAAGACTTTCAGCATGCACATGATCTTCTTGAGGCTCTGATCGACCGGGCATCGCAACAATCTGTGCCGAGGGCCTGGCTCGCGCAGTGGCATGTGCTCCGATGGCAGCAGGGCTGGACGGATGACCCCGATCGCGATGCCGCTCAGGCCCTCGACTGCTCCAAGCGCGCGCTCGATGCCGATCCCGAGAGCTCCCTTGCGCTTTCCATCGATGGGCTGGTGCGTACTCACTTCACGAAAGAGCTCGACATCGCCGCCGAGAGCTATCGAAAGGCGGTAGAGGCTAATCCCAACGACCCCCTCGCACGTCTTCACAAGGGTGCACTCCATGCCTTCACCGATCAGGGAGGGCTGGCGGTCGAAGAGACCGATCGCGCGTTAAGCCTCTCGCCGCTCGACTTACATCGCTATTACTACGACAGCCTCGCCGCGACGGCGTGTCTGTCTGCCAACAACTTCGAGGATGCGCTGCTACTCGCAGAGAAGTCACTGCGAGCCAACAAAGCGCATACATCGACGATTCGTGTGAAAGCGGTCACACAATGGCAGCTCGGTCTATACGATGATGCACGCAGGACGGCCGAGGAGCTGCTGATCCTGGAGCCGACGCTTACGGTGAGCAAGTGGTCCCAACGATCGCCGGGTGCAACAAGCAAAATGGGAAAACACTTCGCTAACGTCTTGCGGAAACTGGGAATTCCTAAATAGTAAAATTCGAACTGTATTTTAGAGGGGCGGATCGTCATGAGCGTATTGAGTGGTTGGAGCGGTTGGAGTGGTTGGAGCGGTTGGAGCGGTTGGAGTGGTTCGAGCGGTTGGAGCGGTTGGAGTGGCTGGGGTGGATCTGGACAGGCGTCGGCTCCCGGCCCCTACCCTGCGGACGCGCTCCTGACAAATCGGGACGGCATCGTCGGCAGCTGGCAAAATCCGGGCAGCGAAGTGCCTGTTCCGCTCCCCACCAATCCCGATGTGACGCTGGAAATCTGGGGCCCGGCAGAGCGGGCGGCGCTCTTCCAATCCGACCTGATCTCGCGGTTGAATTTCAGCACCGAAGAATTGGTCGCCGATGATCCGGAATCGCGACAGGTCATCGTTCAGCATCTCCAGATCAGCTCGGCTTCCTGCAGCTTGCAGCCGCTTGTGAAGGTAACCCGACCACGCGAGTCCGTGCTCAGCGGTCAGCAGCTCAATCTGGTCGCCGGCTACGCCGATCTGCGCGGTGATCGGGGGCCTGAGATCCTGGCCCAGCTGGGAGAGCCCTATCCTTTCATCAGCTCGGTCGCCTTTCTCGATCCGTCGCGCACGCCCAGAACGCTGGAGCTGCTCAATGCCGCACTCGGGCTCGCCTACTTCGTTGTCATGCAGGTCAAGGCGGGGCTTGCCTGCCGGCGTCCCCACGAATATTCGTCGCAGATTCAGCCGCTTATCCCCGCACCGCTGCATGGCACCCTGCCGAGCGGCCACGCGACCGAATCGGCGATCGCCGCCTACGTCCTCTCGGCGCTTCTAAGACGGGTCGTGGTCGATGACGGGTCAGGAGGAACCATACCCGCCCCTCAATTCGCCAATGACGGCTGGGTGGTACAGCTCATGCGCCTCGCATCCCGCATCGCCGTGAACCGGACAATCGCGGGCGTGCACTTCCCTGTCGATAGCATCGCTGGCGCCTTGCTCGGCCTGACACTCGGACAGTATCTCGTCGCACGATGCACTCACGATACCGGCTACGCGTCCTGGGCCTTCGAAGGTGATCAGATGACTTCGATCTCCGATCCAATTGATCATGTCTGGCATGACCTGTTTGACGTCGGCACGTTCATTCAGACAGACATCCAGCCCTATGTGACCGGTCCGACCAATCAGACGCTCGGCCCCGACGGACGTTCCGCTGCCCTTAATTGGATCTGGCGTCAAGCGCTCGCAGAGTGGCGCTGATCGGTTCCTGAGGCGAGCGACGTCGATGCTCGATAGGCTCTGGCATTGCTTTATCATTTTTTTGATTTGGATCGGACTGATGCCCGACAAAAAATACCCTGGGACCAACGGGCCGAGTGATAATGGCCCTGACCGAGAGTTCACGTTCCCCGGCCAGGACATCTACACCTCCTGGGCGCTCGGCGCCGGAAGACGGGACTTCTTTCCAGACCCGGCACAGCAGGAATGGTTTACCGTTCTCCTGGAATTGAAGGGGATCAGCGCCCTGGCCTTCGCGCAAGGCGAGGACGCCAATGGAACACCGCTCATCGACGTCGACGATTTTAGGAATACCTGGCTGGCTTCCGTCGTCGTTCCGTCTCTCTATCTGCGAGAAGGAGACGGCGTAAAAGACAAGCTCTATCTGACGGCTTTCGTCCGTGAAGATTTCTTCAGAGAGTTTCTCGAGCGCGATTTCGGCGCACGCCTTCGAAGTGTCATTTCGGCCGTCAGGATGGGAACACCGCCTTCAGCCGATCCTCTGTCGTCGCGCATCCTGCAGGAGAATCAGCTGGTGGTGCCAACGCCGTCCGTCTGGCCCGATCTGACCGGCAACCCGCCGAGCGACGGCGTCGTCGTCATCGGCATTATTGACGACGGCATCGCCTTCGGACATGAGCGGTTCTGGAAAGACGAGGCAAGAACGCGTATAGAAGCTGTCTGGTTGCAGGATCGTAAGTTCAACGATGGTGTCGGGCTGCAGGGACGCGAATTCACACGCAGCAAGATCGACGCCGCCATGGCCAGTGCGACTCATGGCGGCCTCATCGACGAGGATTCGTTCTACCGGGACCTCGGGGCCGTCAACTTCGGCAACGATACACCGAAATCGGTCGCCAAGCGCCTTTCCCACGGCGCGCATATCATGGACGCAGCCTGTGGCCTAGATTATCGCGATGCGGGTGAGAGAGTGCTTGCAGTGGACCGTCCCATCGTCGCCGTCCAGCTGCCGACTGACTCGACGGCCGACACGTCGGGAACGAACCTGGAGCCCTATCTCGATGCTGCCGTCTACTACATTCTCTACCGAGCCCATCTAATCGCCGCCGAGCGCGGCACAGGCCCGATTCCCGTCGTAATCAATTTCAGCTACGGTCATCACCTCGGTGCCCATGATGGCAGTTCGATATCCGAGAATGCCATCGAGCATCGCATCGCCGACCGGATGATGACGGAAGGCGTGCCTCTTCGCGTGGTCGTCCCCTCCGGCAACAGCCATCTTTCCCGCACCCACGCCATCGTCGATTTCGACGATGGCACGACGACAAAGGAGCTGCGATGGCAGATCCAGCCAGACGGCAAGACCTGGAGTTTCATGGAAGTCTGGATGCCTTCGGGCTCGGGTTCGTCGAGCCGTCTCGCATTGACGGTCACGTCACCCGGCGGGCAGTCGACAGCTTTGGTCGGCGAGGGAGACGCTCGGCAGACTCTCCCACCCTCGCCCACTCCGATGGAGGAGGAGTTTTGCATCGTCGAGCACGATGTGGATGTGAGCTCCGGCCGCAGCGTCTTTGGGATCAAGATTGCGCCGACAGAAAGGCTGGCGCCTCACGATGACGCCATAGCACCTTCAGGTCGCTGGACCGTAGCGCTCACGAAACAGGCGCTGCCCGACGGCGAGAAAGTCCACGCCTGGATTCAGCGCGACGGCCCGCCGCTCGGCTTCCCGATCCGCGGCCGCCAGTCCTATTTCGACCACGAGTGCTACCAGCGCTACGACGAGTACGGCCGGCCGATCGAAATCGACGACCCTGCCTGCGACATCCGCCGCGAAGGAACGATTAGCGGCCTCGCCACGACTGATGGCGAGATGGTCGTAGTTGGCGGCTACATGAGGAAGGAGGATCGACCGAGCCCCTACTCCGCCGGCGGTCCGACGAACGCTGCGCGCGGCGGCCCCGATGCCATGGCAGTGAGCGACGACTCGGCGATGCATCGCGGGCTTCTCGCCGCGGGAACACGGAGCGGCTCGACCGACGCGCTGGATGGCACTAGCGTCGCCGCACCACAGATCACAAGGTGGATTTCGGAGCGTGTCTCCGGGACCAGCCTCCCCAGCCGCAGCGACGTCCAGACTCATGCCGTCGGATTTTCCGGGCAGCCGGTCCCTGATCCGCGCCGTGGGCACGGTAAGATCGAGATGCCTGCAATCGTGCGCCAGGAACGTTTCGAGGATTAGCGCTTTGCTGATTGCACAGTGGCCCCGAAATTGTCGACGCCGACACGGAGTAGACTGAGGATCACGCGGACAGTAGTGTGAGACCGGCGGATGGGCCATCCAATCCAAATCATTCTCATGCGGCAGCTCGCCGCCCATCTGAGCATTCCGGTGTTTCTGGTCGATCCCAGTTCCCTTCGCTCTCCCAAAGATTTGTAGAAACGCCGAACCGGCCAGGCTATCGTAACCCGTTATTTTCCAATAAAACACGTCCTGCTCCGGAATCGGGGCTAGGGCAGAGAGAAATAGAGTGGTGGCGAGAGAAATTTGGGCGAATTTCGCAGACTCGCCAGGGCAGATTTTTTAAAGAAAAGCTTTTTTAAGGAGTTTTAGCGGTGGCTCAAATTCGCCTGAGACGGGTCACGTCGAAAAGGCCTGGCGGAGGGAACGGGATTCGAACCCGTGAGGGGCAGGACCCCAACACGCTTTCCAGGCGTGCGCCTTAAACCGCTCGGCCATCCCTCCAGCGCGCGGAATGTAAACGGAAGTCAGCACAATGACAACGGGTGTCGTTCGCGTTCTCGCACTTGGTCGAGATAAGCGACGCCCGTCAGCTATTGTCCATCTTGAGTGCGGCTAGGAAAGCTTCCTGCGGGATTTCGATCTTGCCGATCTGACGCATGCGTTTTTTACCAGCTTTCTGCTTTTCCAGGAGCTTGCGCTTTCTCGAGACGTCACCGCCATAGCATTTTGCGGTAACATCTTTCCTGAAGGCCTTCACCGTCTCGCGCGCAATGATCTTGCCGCCGATCGCGGCTTGGAGCGCGACCTGATACATCTGCCGCGGGATCAATTCCTTCAGACGTTGACAAAGTGCACGGCCTCTCGATTCGGCCATGGTCTTGTGCACTACCAGAGCAAGACTGTCGACAGGATCACCATTGATCAGGATCGAGAGCTTGACCAAGTCGGCAGGATCATAGCCATCGAGCTGATAGTCGAAGCTGGCATAACCGCGGCTCATCGACTTCAAGCGGTCATAGAAGTCGTAAACCACCTCATTGAGCGGCAGGCGGTACACAAGCATGGCGCGCGAGCCGACATAAGTGAGCTCGATTTGTTGGCCTCGCTTCTCCGTGCAGAGCGAGAGGACCGCCCCCAAATGATCGTCGGGCACGAGGATGGTGGCCTTGATCCAAGGCTCTTCGAGCTGCTTGATCTGGGTAGGATCAGGCATGTCAGCAGGGTTGTGTAGCTCAAGCCGCGTACCATCGGTCTTTTCGAGCTTGTAGACCACGCTCGGCGCGGTGATGACCAGATCGAGATCGAACTCGCGGGAGAGGCGCTCTTGGATAATCTCAAGGTGGAGAAGCCCCAGAAAGCCACAACGAAAGCCAAAGCCGAGAGCGCCTGAATGTTCCGTTTCAAATTCGAAGCTGGCGTCATTGAGACGAAGGCGACCAAGCGCTTCTCGAAGATCTTCGAATTGTGCAGCGTCCGTCGGAAACATGCCGCAAAATACAACTGGCTGGCTCGGACGAAACCCGGATAGCGGCTCGTCTGCCGGCTTGCGGTCATCGGTAATGGTATCGCCGACCCGAGCATCCGCGATGTCCTTGATGCTCGCCGTGATAAACCCGATTTCGCCTGGCTTGAGAGCATCGACAGGTTGCGCTTTTGGTGTGAACACCCCGACACGATCGACAAGGTGGACCGCACCCGTTCCCATCATGCGGATCTTCTGGCCTTTGCCGAGCTGGCCATCTTTGACACGGATCAGGGTGACCACGCCGAGATAAGCATCATACCAGCTATCGACCACCAAGGCTTTCAGTGGCGCCGTCGAGTCGCCGCTTGGCGGCGGCAGGTCTGAAACGATCGATTCCAAGACATCATCAACCCCTTCACCGGTCTTGGCGGACACGGCGAGAGCATCTTCGGCTTCGAGACCGATAATCTCCTCAATCTGCGCCTTGATGCGCTCAGGCTCTGAAGCGGGAAGATCAATCTTGTTCAGGACAGGCAGGATTTCATGATCAGCGTCGATCGCCTGATAGGCATTCGCCAAGGTTTGCGCTTCAACGCCTTGGGTCGAATCAACGAGCAACAGCGACCCCTCGCAAGCGCGAAGGCTTCGGCTCACCTCGTAGGAAAAGTCGACATGGCCTGGCGTGTCGACAAGATTGAGCTGGTAGGTTTCACCATTTTTGGCCTTGTAGGTTAAGCGAACCGTCTGCGCCTTGATGGTGATCCCGCGCTCTTGCTCCAGCTCCATATTGTCCAAGACCTGCTTCGACATTTCGCGCGCTTCTAGGCCACCGCAATGTTCGATAATGCGGTCAGCGAGAGTCGACTTGCCGTGATCGATATGGGCGATGATCGAGAAGTTACGGATTTTTTCGAGGCTGGTCATGACAATCCGAAAAATGGGGCAAAGCGCCTTAGGTTTATAGCCTTGGCAACGCCGGCTCGGAAGGCAACGGGCGATGCAACGTTGGTCTCATGCGCCGCGCGACGTCGTCACCTCGACGACTAAGCGCGAAGCTGGGCACCGGTAGCCTTGGTGGCGGCTGTCGTGATCTTCTTGACGGCGGCCTCGATCTCATTCTCCGAAAGCGTATGGTCCATCGATTGCAATCGTACCGCGATCGCAAGCGATTTCTTGTCATCATCCAAGCCCTTGCCTTGATAAACGTCGAACAGTGAGACGTCCTGAATCAGCGAGCGCTCGGCACCACGTACCGCATTCATGAGGGTCTCCGCCGGCACGCTTTGATCAACGACAAACGCAAAATCCCGATCGACAGGCGGGAAGTTCGAAACCTTAAGCGCCGGACGCGCGCACGACTTTTTCCGTTTGGGCTTGGGCAAACGATCAAGGAAGACTTCGAACCCGACTGCTCGCGTGTCCAGGTCAAGTTTTCGCAAGATACCGGGGTGAATCTCGCCAAATTCAGCAAGCACCGTCTTCGGCCCCAACATCAACCGACCCTTTCGGCCCGGGTGAAAGTGCGAAGGGCCCTCGGGGACGACGCGAACGCCCTCTGGGTTAACTTTGCAGGCATGGAGCACAGCAAGCGCGTCCGCACGGGCATCAAACACATCGACGTCACGCGGCTGTTCGGCCCAATGACGCCCGTGGTTCGGGCCAACACGGACACCACCGATCGTGACTTCCTGCTCGCCAGGTTGATCGCCAAGAAAGCGGGGGCCGCTCTCAAAAAGGGCGACACTCTCAATACCTCGGCTGCGATTGCGTCCCGCTGCCTGCAAAAGGTTCGGCAGAACACTTGGGCGTAGCGCAGAGAGTTCTGAATTGATCGGATTACGTAACCGAATGTCGCCCTTACCGAAGGCTTCGGCCATGGCGGGCTCGATGAAAGACCAGGTCGCTGCTTCAGAAATGCCCCGGGCTGCAAGGGTGCGCCGTGCAATCGAACGCATGCGTTGTTCAGGAGCAAGGATCGGCTCGCTCACCGCCGTCGTACGCCGCACAGGCATCGGTGGAATGCGTTCATAGCCCTGAAGTCGCGCCAGTTCTTCAACGATATCAGCCTCCATGCTGACATCATGGCGCCACGTCGGCGGCACGACCTGAATGGTCTCCTCACTCACGACCTCGACCTGAAAACCAAGCGCCTGGAGATGCTCCTCGATCGTCTCAACGTCGAGGGTAATGCCGGCGAGACGCTCCAGCTGACTTAAGCGGAACGAAAACGGAGCGCGGAGACCGGGCACGTTGCCGGCAACCACCAGCTGGCTTGCCTCGCCGCCGCAAAGCTCGAGGATCAGCTTGGTCGCATATTCGGCGCCGGCGATCACCATCGCTGGATCAAGTCCACGCTCGAAGCGGGTCCGCGCATCGCTCTCAATGCCGAGCTTGCGTCCAGTCTTCGCCGTACGAATGGAATCGAAGAGAGCGATTTCCAAAACGACGTCCGTGGTCTCCTCGGTACAGCCCGTCGGCTCGCCACCCATAATGCCACCGAGCGCTTCGGGACCCGATGCATCGGCGATGACCGTCATTTGGTCATCGAGCTCGTAGGTTTTACCGTCCAACGCTTCCAGCGTCTCACCAGCCTTCGCAAATCGAAGGGTCAGCAGGTCGCCCTGCACCTTGTTCTTGTCGAACACATGGAGAGGACGGCCGAGGTCGAATGTGACGTAATTGGTGATATCGACCAGGGCGGAAATGGGACGAAGGCCGATAGCGGTCAACCGCGCCTGAAGCCAAGCAGGGCTCGGACCATTTTTGACGCCACGAAACACGCGAGCGACGAAGAGCGGGCAAGCATTCTCTTGACCGTCGGGGAAGTCGAAGGCGATACCGAGGTCGGTTTGGAAGGTCGACGATACCGGCGTAAAGTCACGGCTTTTGAGGGTGCCAAGCCCTCCCGCCGCGAGCTCGCGCGCGACACCGCTGATACCGAAGCAGTCGCCCCTGTTCGGCGTGATGTCGATATCGATCACCGGGCCTTCGACCGACAGCACCTCTGAGGCAGGCTGTCCAACAGGCGCTTCAGCAGGGAGTTCGATGATGCCATCATGGTCGTCGCCAAGGCCAAGTTCGCGCGCGGAACAGAGCATGCCCTGGCTCTCAACGCCGCGAATCTTGGCACGTTTTAGCACTTCCCCGCTCTCAGGGATGACCGTGCCAACTGGTGCGAATACCCCTTTGAGGCCGAGGTGAACATTGGGAGCGCCGCAGACCACCTCGAGCTTCTCTTTGCCGGTGTCGACCTCGCAAAGATTGAGGCGTTCGGCATTGGGGTGGCGACGAAGCCCGACAATCTCCGCGATCGTGAACGTCGAAAAGTCGACGCCTTGCTCAACGCTATCCACTTCCAGACCGAGCGCGGTCAGCTTGTCCGCCACCATGTCGACGGTAGCATCGGTTTCTAGATGATCCTTCAGCCAAGGCAGGGAGAACTTCATCGGGACAGCCCTCCATAGGTCGTGGGGACGTCAATGGCCCCAAAGCCGTAATTACCGGACCAGCGAAGATCACCCTCGAAGAAGGTTCGAAGATCGGGAATGCCGTATTTGAGCATGGCGATGCGATCAATGCCCATACCGAAGGCGAAACCCTGCCAAACCTCGGGGTCGACCCCGACGGCGCGCAGCACATTCGGATGCACCATGCCGCAGCCCAAGATTTCGAGCCAATCGTCCCCTTCACCGATGATTAGCTCGTCGGCCGTCCTCCTACAGCCAATATCCATCTCGGCAGACGGCTCGGTGAACGGAAAATAGCTAGGGCGGAAGCGTACAGGGATATCGTCGCGTTCAAAAAATGTGCGAACAAAATCGGTGAGGCACCCTTTGAGGTGGCCCATATGGGTACGCCGGTCGATCAAAAGCCCTTCGACCTGATGGAACATCGGCGTGTGGGTCAGGTCATAATCACAACGGTAGGTGCGGCCGGGTGCGATGATCCGGTAAGGCGGCGGACCGGACATCATGGTTCGGATCTGCACCGGTGACGTGTGTGTCCGGAGGACGAGCGGCATGTTGCTCTTCTCCGCCTGCAGATAGAACGTGTCCTGCATCTGGCGGGCGGGATGTTCCGGCGGAATGTTTAGGGCTGAGAAATTGTTAAAGTCGTCTTCCACGTCGGGCCCCTCGGCAACACGGAAGCCCATCTCGCCAAAAATCGCGATCAGTTCTTCAGTCACCTGACTGACCGGGTGGAGACGGCCCATAATCTCTGGCCGGATCGGTAGCGTGACGTCCACGGTCTCATCGAGAAGCTGGGCGTCGAGAGCAACCGACTCGAGTGTCTCCTTTTTTGTTGCAATCGCGTGAGCAACGGCCTGCTTCAACACATTATAGCGCTGGCCAGCTTCCCGACGCGCCTCGGGATCGAGCGCCCCCAAACTCTTTGTCAGCGCCGTGATTCGGCCCTTCTTACCGAGCTCAGCGACCCTGATCTGCTCCAGCGCATCCATCGCACTGACGCCATCGATCGCCCCAAGGATTTCCCCTTCGAGGCGGTCAATATCAACCCCGCCGCCGCTCACGTCGCTCTCTCTCGCCATCTCCGCCATCGGACTTCTCGTCGCTTACACTGTTGCTCGAACCACAATCTCAAAAACCAGCAAAAAAGGGGCCTTTTGGCCCCTTCCCAACCCCGGATCTGATGACGCTTTAGCCTTCCAGGGCGGATTGGGCCTGCTGGGCCAAGCTGGTAAAGGCAGACGCGTCTTTGACCGCGATATCGGCAAGCATCTTCCGATCGATCTCGATGCCGGCGGTCTTGAGCCCGTGCATCAGGCGACCATAGGTCAAGCCCTGTTCGCGCGCGGCCGCATTGATGCGCTGGATCCAAAGGGCGCGGAAATTCCGCTTCTTCACACGTCGATCGCGGTACGCATATTGCAAACCTTTCTCGACGCGATTGGTCGCCAGGCGGAAGCAATTGCTGCTGCGGCCACGATAACCCTTCGCACGCGCGACGACTTTTTTGTGACGCGCTTTGGCCGTTACGCCTCGTTTAACCCTAGCCATGTTTCATACCTTCAATCGTCTGATCGTGCGCGCCAAGCGCGTCCGCATGTCAGCCGCCGTAGGGCAGCATCTTCTTGATCAGCTTGGCATCGCCATCGGCCACGACAACCGTGCCACGCTGATTAGCCTTCACCTTCTTCGCCTTATGGGTCAGCTGATGACGGTGATAGGCCTTGTTTCGCAAAATCTTGCCGGTTCCGGTGAAACGAAATCGCTTCGCCGCCGCGCGCTTCGTCTTAAGCTTAGACATCAAGTAACTCCGGGGAAACTCCACAGGTCGCGTAAAGCCGTCAGGTGCCCGACCGACCTGAAGCTACAGCGTTATAATCAAGAGTGGCCCACTCCGCAAGCCGTTGACTGCTATTTCTTCAAGATCCTTTGAACGACCCTGACAACGCTCTCACACCACGTCTTTCAGGGGATTAAACACTGCGCAAGGCCGCGTTTTTCAAGATATTGCTGATGATAGTCTTCCGCTTTCCAAAAGGTCGACGCCGGCGTGATCTCGGTGACGATCGCACTTTTATGGATGCGGGATGCTTCCAGCCTTGAAAGTGACGCCTTTGCCTCTTCCTCTTGCTCCGCATCGTGGAAATAGATCGCCGAGCGATATTGAGTGCCGATATCAGGCCCCTGGCGGTTGAGCTGTGTCGGATCATGATTGGCCCAAAACACATCAAGCAACTGATCATAGCCGACCTTGGCCGGATCGAATTCAACCTCGACAACTTCGGCATGACCTGTTCGACCCGTGCACACCATCTCATAGGTCGGTTGGTCGGTGGCCCCACCGGCGTAGCCGACCGTGGTCGCGATAACACCGGGAATTCTACGAAACGCGGCTTCCACGCCCCAAAAACAACCGGCTCCGAAGGTCGCCTTCGCCATAACCCTGTCCTTTCGACCTGTTGGTTTCTTGGCTCTCGATCAGTTTCGACTCTCGAGATTTGGTATTGTCAGCTTTCGAGGTCAATGGGACTAGCAGTCCTTGCACCTTTTCTTTAACTGCGCGAAGTTGCTTGCAGAATTCGGACGCGCCACCACCTGACACGTCGTTGGATGCGCCGGCATTCCGAAAAATCAAGGAGGATATCCCCAATGCTCAACATGCCTTCAGCTGTCGCCATGGCGGTGGCCATGACGGTCTCGGCCACAGCGATCGCTCAGGACAAGCCCGCCGACTTTCCCGAGCGCCCGCTCACCATGATCGTACCCTACGGCGCCGGCGGCGGTTCAGATCAGCTCTCCCGCGCCATGGCCGCGTCGATGGAGCCTGTCCTCGGTCAGCCCATCCAGGTGGTGAACAAGCCTGGTGGCGGCGGGATGGCGGCGGTGCCAGACTTCATGACCGCGCCGGCCGATGGTTACACGCTCCTCGAATCGATCGACGACGCCGTGACCAACCATGTTTCCGGCAAGCTTGCAGAACATCCCGGTAACGATTGGGAGCCGCTCTGCATGGCACAAATCACCTTCTCCCAGATCTATATCCGCCCCGACGATGAGCGGTTCAGCGATTGGGACAGCTTCGTCGCCTATGCCAAAGACAATCAGCTCTCCGTTGCCAATGTCGGCAATGTCGGCTCGATGGAACGGGTGAATATGCTGAAGATCGAACAGGCCCTCGGCTTTGAGACCAACCAGATTGCCTTCGACAAGCCCGCTGAACGCTATGCAGCCCTTATCGGCGGTCAGGTGGATGCTTTGTTTGAGCAGCCGGGCGATGTTCGTAACTTCCTCGATGCCGAGCAGATGGTGCCGATCCTCTCGATTTACCCGGAGCGTCCGAGCGCGTTCGCCGATGTACCGACCCATGTCGAAGCAGGCGCCGACTTCGAAGCACTGCTCCGTTTCCGCGGCTTCTATGTCCACCCCGATGTCGCTGAGGACCGCAAGCGCTTCCTCGAAGCTGCCTGTAAGCAAGGCTTCGATTCTGCCGAGTTCCAGAAGTTCAATGAGAGCAAGTTCATGACTCTCATTGACAGCTATCGGGACACGGCGGGCTCAAGAGAGCTTATCGCAGGGGCTGCCGATACCTACACGGCCGTTTACAAAGAAATTGGCCTGATCGACTAAGATCCTGGCCAAGACTTGGCGGACGTTCGTTGGGGCGGTCGTAGAAGCGATCGCCCCGTCAGCGTCAAGATGGAACGATCCCACCATATCGGCACCTGGCTTGAGCTCGCTTTTTGGCTTGCCCTTGCCCTCGTCGCTTTCGGCCTGAGTTTCCAATTCTCGGACGAACTCGGCACCTATCAATGGGGTGCCGCGAGCTGGCCACGTGCTGTTATTCTTTTGATGGCCATCACGGCGGTGATCCATGCCGCGATTCGGCTTCGTGAAGAGCGACAGACGGCCCAACGCGACACTTCGGAAAGCAGCAAAGGTCTTATCGGTTCTGTTGGCCTCTTTGTCATACCGCTGATCTATGCATGGCTGCTTCCGAGGACCGGGTTCTACCTGACCACACCTGTTTTCCTAATTGTCTTTCTGCTCTATGTCGGTGAACGTCGTTGGTATGTTGTCGTCCTTACAACAGCCATCATTACCGCCCTGGTTTTTCTGATTTTCGCGAAGTTATTCTACGTAGCACTACCGGTCGGCAATTGGCCCGGCTTCTATGACGTCAATAACTGGCTTTTGGTGACGATCCGATGAGCCATGACGGCTGGACAATCAACGAACATGGCTGACTTCTGGCTTGGTGCTTCAGCGCTTTTCTCGGATCCGACAGCGCTGATGATATTCGCGGGCGGCCTTTTGGGCGGCATGCTTTTTGGAGCGATTCCCGGCATCAACATGCTGACGCTGGGTGCGGTGATTCTGCCCTTCACCGCCGCCATGAACCCGACCCATGCCATTATGCTCTATTCAGTGATCTACTGCGCCGGCGTATTCGGCGGCGCGATCACGGCCATCCTGTTCAATATACCGGGGTCGCCAGAAAACGCGCCAACGGCGTTCGATGGCTACCCCATGACCAAAAATGGCGAGGCCGCCAAAGCGATTGGCGCCGCTGTGATCTGCTCCGCGTTCGGGGGTATTTGCTCAGCGGTCTTGATGATGACCGCGACACCAACGATAGCGGGCTGGGCCGTTCGTGCCTTCGGTCCGCCGGAGATCTTCGCGCTCATTTGTTTTGGTCTTGCGGTCTCCGCCTCGGTCGGTGCTGCCGATCTCTGGAAAGGCCTCCTGTCCGTCTCGCTCGGCCTTTTGATCGCCACCATCGGCACCGACCCGGCAGACGGCATTGCCCGGTACAATTTTGGCACCTATTACTTGCTCGCCGGCATCCACTTCATTCCGGTGGTGCTCGGCCTGTTTGCCGTCGCCGAAGTGTTTACCCAAGGGGCCAAAAGCCTCACGGAAAATCCAGGCGCTGCACGCGTGCGCCTGAGCTTACCGAGCTTCTTCGAGTTCTGGCGGCTCAAGTTTACCGTCCTACGCTCCATGGTGATCGGCTTCTTTGCTGGTATCCTTCCCGGTATTGGCGCCGTCCTTGCAGCCTTTTTGAGCTATAATGAAGCCGTTCGTTGGTCACCGAAGGGGAAATTCGGTAAGGGCGAACTTGGCGGTGTTGTTGCATCGGAGACGGCAAACAACTCAGCAACTGGCGCTGCCATGATACCGCTCTTAGCCCTTGGCCTCCCCGGCGGTGCATTGACCGCGATGATGATGGGCGTTTTCCAGATTCATGGCATGGAGCCTGGCCCCTTGGTGTTCATCACCTCGAAAGAGTTGGTCTGGGTGGTGTTCGCTGCCATGTTCTTCGCGAATATCGCGATCCTCGGCCTTGGCTATATCCAAACCAAGACAGTCGTCCACCTCCTGCGCATCCCCTTTCACCTGCTGGCACCGGCGATTCTGCTGATCGCCACCATCGGCGCCTATGCCTTGCGCAATCTGACCGTCGATATTTGGGTGATGTATATCGCCGGCATCGTCGGCTTTTTGCTCAGACGCTCCGGCTACTCTGTTGCTGGCATCGTCATGGGGCTTATTCTTGGGTCGCTCGGCGAGAGCAGCTTTACCAAGTCGATGCAGCTTTTGAACTATGACCCCTTAGCATTATTCGGTCGTCCCATCGCCGCCTTGCTCTTGACGGCAGCTATCCTCACATTGATGTGGAACATCGCAGCAGCAGTCAGGCAGCTCAAGTCTGACGTGCCGAGTGAGTCGGAAAAGGAAGAGGCGAGATGACCAAGCCCGAAACGGCGGTGAACCAAGAAAGCCCTGAAGCTGTGATCGCCGGTCTGATCAACCGGGCTCGAGCGGCCATGATGGCGTTCGACAATACCAATCAGGACGCAATCGATGATGCGGTAACCTCGCTTGCCTGGTCCATTTACAAGCCAGAAAATGCACGACGCTTGGCCGAACTCGCCGTCGAAAGTACCGGCCTTGGCAATGCTGACGACAAGGTCATCAAAAACCAACGGAAGACCTTTGGCACCCTCCGCGATCTGATGCGTGTCAAAACGACCGGCGTCATCGAAGATCTGCCGGAGTTGGGCTTGGTCAAATATGCGAAACCGATTGGCGTCGTCGCTGCGATTACGCCGTCGACCAATCCGTCGGCAACGCCGGTCAATAAAGCGATGATGGCGCTCAAAGGCGGCAATGCCGTGATTATTGCCCCCTCTCCCGCTGGCTATGCGGCGACTGTCGCCACCGTCGAGGGCATGCGGACAGAGCTTGCCAAAGTCGGGGCTCCCTTAGACCTCGTGCAAATTGTTCCGGCGCCCGTCGATCGAGAACGCACCAAGGTTCTGATGAAGGAAGCGGATCTGATCGTCTGTACGGGCTCACAGAACAATGTTCGCCAAGCCTACTCCAGTGGCACACCCGCTATTGGTGTCGGAGCAGGCAACGTGCCCGTTATCATCGATGAGACAGCAGATTTGACCGCGGCGGCGCAAAAGATCACCGCCTCCAAGATCTTCGACAATGCCACCAGCTGTTCGTCCGAGAATAGCGTGATCATCGTCGACGAGGTCTTCGATGACGCGATCGGAGCCCTCCAGGCCGCGGGCGGCTACATGACCTCGCCAGCAGAGGGGCAGCGCGTGGTCGAGCGGCTTTGGATCGACGGCAAACTGAACCGAAAGGTCATTGCCAAAGACGCATCTGTCCTCGCCGACGTCTTCGATCTGCCAAGCAATGCGTCCAGTGCTCGCTTCTTTATGGTAGAAGAAACCGGAATCGGCCCAGCATCCCCACTGTCCGGCGAAAAGCTTTCGTTGGTCTTGACGATCTATCGCGCTTCCGACTTTGCCCAGGCGAAGTCGATCGCCCATGACATTCTCGAATTCCAGGGCAAGGGGCACTCGCTTGGGCTGCACACCAATCTGGTGGAACGCGCACGAGAGCTCGCTGAGGACATGGACGTGGTGCGCGTTCTCGTGAAC
This sequence comes from Geminicoccaceae bacterium, assembly GCA_028285265.1. Classification (GTDB taxonomy): domain Bacteria; phylum Pseudomonadota; class Alphaproteobacteria; order Geminicoccales; family Geminicoccaceae; genus JANQPX01. The sequence goes on along the minus strand of JANQPX010000064.1, from coordinate 34,289 downwards.
CAAGCCCATACCTTTGCGAACGGTGGCGGTTTCGATACCGGCCTCCCGTTCACACTCTCCATGGGCTGCGGTAGCTGGGGTGGAAACTCCATCAGCGAGAACTTGAACTACCGCCACTTCATTAACATCACCCATCTCGTCACTTCGGTGGATGAAGACAAACCATCCGAAGAGGACCTGTTCGGCAAGTACTGGGAAAAGTACGGTCTATGAATTTCGAGGAACACGCCGCCAAGCCCCTGCTTGCGGAAGCTGGTATTGCCGTGCCACTAAGCCGGCTTTGCCACACACCAGAAGAAGCAAGAAATGCTGCCGCCGAGATCGGCCCTGCCGTGGTCAAAGCGCAAGTGCCTACGGGCAAGCGCGGTAAGGCGGGCGGTATCAAGCAAGCCTCGTCGCCAGGACAGGTCGAGGAGGCGGCACGCTCCATCCTTGGCATGACCATCGGCGAACATGTCGTCGAAAAGGTGCTAGTAGAATCCGCCGTCGACATCGCCAAGGAATACTACGCCGCCGTCCTCAATCACCAGGAAACCAAGGGGCCCATCCTGCTGTTCTCCACCGAAGGCGGTATGGATGTCGAGGAGATCACGGCCAACCACCCGGACAAGATGGCGCATCTACCCGTCGATATGCGCGAAGGCGTCGATGATGAGCTGTTGGAGCAAATCTTTGGCGTCCTGGGTCTTGACGACGAGAAAGGCGCTCTGGTCGAGTTTTTCTTGAAGCTCTTCGATGCCTATCGGGTCACGGACGCCGAACTGATTGAGATCAACCCTTTAGTGTTGACAAAAAAGGGCGACTTGATCGCGCTCGATTGCAAGCTTACCGTCGACGACAGTGGCCTCGCCCGTCGGCCGGAACTGGCCGCGAACGGCGTGCCGGATAAGCTCACCAAGCTCGAAGCGCGCGCCAAAGAGCATGGCCTCAAATACATTGAGCTCGACGGCGAGGTCGGCGTGCTCGCCAATGGCGCCGGTCTCACCATGACCACCATGGATGCCATTCGCCACTATGGCGGTGCGCCTGCGAATTTCCTTGAAATCGGCGGCGACGCCTACACCAAGGGCAAACCGGCTCTGGAGATCGTCCTCGCCAATCCAAAGGTCAAAAGTCTCTTGGTGAATTTCTGTGGCGCATTCGCCCGCACCGACGTCATGACCGGCGGTCTTCTCGAAGCCTGGAACGAGCTGAAACCGGATTTACCCGTGGTCTTCTCAATCCATGGCACCGGAGAAGACGAAGCCATCGCGATGGTGCGCGAGCGGCTCGGCATCGAGCCGTTCGATCTGATGGACGACGCCGTTCAAGCCGCCGTGGAGGCCGCGAAATGATCGTCCGCAGGAATGAGCGCGTGCTGATCCAAGGTATCACCGGCAAGCAGGGGACCTTCTGGGCCCAGCAAATGCGTGACTATGGCACCGTCGTGATCGGCGGCGTCAACCCAAAGAAAGCCGGCGAAACCCATCTCGATCTGCCGGTCTGGGGATGCGCTGTCGATGCGGCCGAAAGCCTTCGAGATATGGATGACAAGATCGACGTCTCGATCCTTTTCATCCCACCAATGGGTGTCAAAGCCGCCGCGCTCGACGCAATCGAAGCCGGGATCAAGAAGCTGGTGGTGCTGACGGAACATGTGCCGGTGCAGGACACCATGTATGTCCTCGCCGCAGCCGACGATGCCGGTGCTCAGGTGCTGGGGCCGAACACGGCAGGCGCTGTTACGCCAGGCGAATGTTTCGCCGGTTTCATGCCGGCCTTCAACGAACGTGTCTTCAAGCCTGGTAATGTCGGCGTGGTGTCGCGTTCGGGCTCGCTCGGCACGCTCGTCTGCTTGAACCTTGTTCAGGCCGGTCTCGGTATTTCCGCTTTTGTCGGCATCGGCGGCGATCCCATCATCGGGACCACAACGGCCGATGCGCTTCGCCTCTTGGATCAGGACGAACGCACCGAGGCGATTGCTCTTGTCGGCGAGATCGGTGGGACCATGGAAGAGGATGCCGCCGAATATGCCGCCGGTATGACAAAACCGATCGCCGCCTTCATCGCCGGGAGCGCCTCCCCACCCGGTAAGAAAATGGGGCATGCTGGCGCGATCGTTCTCGGCGACCGCGGCAGCTATGCCAGCAAGAAAGCAGCGCTGGAAGACGCCAAGGTTGAGGTCATGCCAACCCCGGCCGGCATCGCTCGAACCCTTGCATATCGGATCCTGGCCTGACGCGACGAATGTCCTGACGCGTCCTAGCGATGGGATTCAGGGCCACTGTATCGTTGTCTGCTCAGATCCTGCAGGAGGGGCGACGCCACGACGTGCCGACCCATCTACTGGATCTCTTGAGGTCGACGCGCTTCAGCCCTGCACGACGTCCGCGACAGGTGACATGAGCATCTAGGGTAGCCCGCCCTGCCCTATACTGGTGACGGGTCCCACAAACGCTTGATGCCGTCTTGTCCGTCCGGGTAGCACCAGGTGGCGATCTATGCCTGAGGGATGTTCAAGGATCGCTCGTTCTTTTTCTAGAAGAAACGCTAAGTCTCCATCCTCGGCGCCCCTAGAAAATTCAGCTGCGCGACCACCTGATGCTCGACCATCGGTCGGCCACCGACGACCTTCGCAAGTCCGATATCCCGTGCTTTCTCCATGATCTCCGTGTCACGAGGTGCGATGATATCGAAAAAGCGCATGTCCGATGTCAGCGTCGCGGGATCAAGAGGCATAGGATCGTTCGGTTTGAGCCCGAGCGATGTGCAGTTCACGATGAGGTCATGACCGGTTGCATCAGCAGGTCCCGCCTTCACCTCAACATCCTCGAAGACGGCTTGAACAATGGCGGCAAGATCGCGCGCTCGGCTTTCGGTTCGGTTTGAAATGGTGATGGCCGCCGCCCCTTCATCGGCAAGCGAGAAAGCGATCGCGCGAGCCGCTCCTCCAGCGCCAAGCATCAGGACTCTGGAGCCCCTCGGTTCAATACCATGGGCGCGCGCTGCATTGACAAAGCCGACCCCGTCGAAATGATCACCCACTAAGCGGCCATCCGCCTCGAATCTGACGGTGTTCACCGCATCGGCCAGTTGGCCGGCCGGACCCATGTCATGACAGAGTTCGGCCATCGCCTCTTTATGAGGGATGGTGAGAATCACGCCCTTTAAGTTCCCTATCTTCTGCAACACAGGTATCGTTTGCGCGAGATTCTCAGGCAAGACATGCAAGGGTACCAAAAAGGCATCCCGCTTCTCCGCCTGGATAATTGGCCCATAAAACTCCGAGGCGCGCACATGGGCAACAGGATGCGCAAGGATGGCATAGAGGTGAGTTTTGCCGCTGGGGTAATGCATGTCTGAAAGCTCCTAAGGCCGGCGCCATTGATCAAGTGGCTGATGTCGCGTCCACGATCGATGGCGTCAGCAAGTCCGAACGGTCTAGCGTATAGGGCGTCAGCTTCTCGAACAACGCCTGACGAGCACCAACCGTGCTCAAGACCTGACGCATAAACATGTGATAATGGACTGTCGGCTGAAGTAGCCTTGCAACGAGCTTTAGGGCTGCATTGTGGGATCGGGCTTCCAATACTCCGTCGCTTGTTGCGACCTCGGCAAACCGAATGGGATCGCCCTCCGGAGCCAACATGCGCCTCGACAAATAGGCGCCGGCGCGGTTGACGGGCGCGTGCTGATCAAGGGTCAGCTCGATGCCTTCAAGGTCCACAAAATCGTAGCGCTGATGCGCCTCGCGGCAGCCAATCACCCCTTCGCTTTGATGCATGATCGTCAACTGTTCTGGGGTCAGCCAGGTGATCCAGACCTCGGTCGCAATCTGGGGGTGGGGGCAAAGCGTTGCTGGAATGGCACCATAGGAGGTGAAGTGGCCGGCAAAGACCACAGCGAAGCCTTGCAGAACCGCCCGTGTCACCGGGATTCGATGGTCGCTTCCGAACTTCGCAAAAAGACGCGCTGGTGCGGCGTTCGATCCGGAGGCAATAATCGGCAACCGGTCTCGATGGGCATCGTCCGGCAAAGGAAGCATCCGTCCCCCATCGAAAAGATAGGAACAGGCCGGCCGCGCATAGGGATAGCTCTCAGCATGCCGAATGCTTGAGGCAAGGTCGGTCGGGACAAAATGCGCTGCTTGCATAATCGAGACCATGCCAGATGACGAGGCGACGAGGCAATCAGGCATGGTCCATGACTCGACAAATTTCCACGAAAGGCGTTCCATAAACGAAACGAGATCAAAGGGAGGGGTCCGCCATGAAGGCCGGGGAGGCGATCGTCCGGATTCTGAAAGACGAAGGTGTCGAGATGATGTTCGGCTATCCCGTCAATCATCTCCTGGAAGAGGCGGCCAAAATCGGCATTCGACCGATCATCTGTCGCCAAGAACGAATCGGCCTGCATATGGCAGATGCTTATTCCCGCCTCTCTTCTGGCGACAAGGTCGGCGTGTTCGTGATGCAGCACGGACCTGGCGCCGAGAATGCGTTTGGCGGCATCGCCCAGGCCTACGGCGAGTCCGTGCCGATTTTGGTGATGCCGATGGGCTATGCTAGGCACCTCGCGCATGTGCAGCCCAATTTCAATGCGGTGCTCAACACGAAGCATATAACCAAGTCGGCGGAACCCATCACGAAAGCTGTCGACATCCCGGATATCATGCGCCGTGCCTTTACACAGCTTCGCCATGGGCGCGGCGGGCCGGTCCTCGTCGAAATTCCCATGGACCTCTTCGCCGAAGACCTGCCAGGCGATCTCGACTACAAGCCCGTCCAGAGCCACCGCATGGGTCCCGATCCCGATGCGATCGACGGTGTGGCCAAACGCCTGGTCAGCGCGGCCCGCCCAGTGATCTATGCAGGGCAAGGCATCCATTACGCTAAGGCTTGGGATGAGCTTAAGCACCTTGCCGAGCTTCTGGCGGCACCGGTCTGCACCAGCCTCGCCGGCAAAAGTGCCTTTCCCGAAAATCACCCGCTTGCACTCGGGGCGGGAGGCGTGGCGATGCCCAAGGCGCTGCATCACTTGCTACATGAAGCGGACCTGATCTTCGGTATCGGCTGTAGTTTCACATCCACAAGCTTTGGCGTGACCATCCCCAGGGGTAAGCACCTCATCCACGCCACCTTGGACCCCTTGGATCTCAACAAAAATGTCGAAGCGGACGACGCGCTCCTCGGCGATGCCAAACTCATTCTATCGGCGCTGAACACAGCGATTGAACCGATGGTCAAAGGCACTGATCGAAAGATCGAGGTCGTCGGCGCTGCGATTGACGAGATCCGAAAACCCTGGCTCGACCAGTGGCGCAAGAAGCTGCAATCCGATCAAAAGCCGCTGACCCCCTACCGGGTGATCCATGATCTCTGGCAAACCGTCGACCTCGACAACGTCATCATCACCCATGACGCCGGCAGCCCTCGGGACCAGATCACACCTTTTTGGCAATCAACCGAACCGCTATCCTATATTGGCTGGGGCAAGACGACCCAGCTCGGCTACGGTCTAGGCCTAGCAATGGGTGCTAAGCTCGCCCACCCGGATAAGCTCTGCATTAATGTCTGGGGCGATGCGGCGATCGGCTTTACCGGCATGGATTTCGAAACGGCCGTTCGGGAAAAGATCCCCATTCTCTCAATCCTGTTCAACAACTTCTCCATGGCGATCGAGCTCAAGGTCATGCCGGTTTCGACCGAGCGCTACCGATCGACCGACATCTCGGGAGACTACGCCGCTATGGCACGGGCTTTTGGCGGTTATGGCGAACGGGTGACCGAGCCTGATGACATTATATCGGCGATCAAACGCGGTATTGAGCAGACCGAAAAAGGCGTGCCGGCGCTTTTGGAATTTATCACGGATCTCGAGGTCGAGATTTCAAAGTTTTGAGCTCGAGCGGACCGGCAGCGCGTGTCAGCTCGCCAACATTTCTGCTGTTCCAGATCCGACTCGCGCTGCTCGTGCATCTTCAACCATGGAGGTCACGATCTCCGTCGTCGGCAGATTTTCCTGCGCTGAGCGCTTGGCGATCGCCGCCATACGAGGGCCGATCGCTTTGATGTCGTCAAGCACCGGCAGGGTTTTCATCTCGAGCGCCGATAGGGGGCGGGCCAGGCTGATCAAACCACCTGCATTGATCACGACATCCGGCGCGTAGAGAATGCCACGATCGTGAAGTTTCGCCCCGAGAGTGGGTGTTCTAAGTGGATCATCCACCGCCCCTGCGAGCACCTTGCAACGAAGATGCGAGAGAACGCCCTCATCTATCGTGTCCTTGGCGGCGGTGGGCACGAAGACGTCCATATCAAGGTGAATAATCTCTTCGGTCGCCACGCAGTTGATTCCCAGCGCTCGAACCGCCCGTTCCGTTCGCATCGGATCACGATCTGCAACGGTCAGACGAGCCCCTTCCTGGCGAAGCAACTCAGCGAGGCGAAAGCCGACACTGCCTAACCCCATGATTCCGATGCGCAGGCCCATCAAGTGGTCACGGCCGAGCTGCTGATGTACCGCCGCTTCGATCCCAATACGAAGCCCAAGCGCCGTGGCCTCAACCGAATCGATCTCGTGCTGGCCGCTCTGACCAAGCACATGCCTGGTGTAACCAGCTGCCTCATTCATGTCATGCAGATCGCCTTGAAAATCGGGCAACAGCAGATAGCGACCGGCGTGCTTGTCCACGATACGGCCAATAGCAGGCATGGGTGACGCCGCCCGAATGCCGATGGACGAGTCACTCAGTAACGCCATACAGCCACCGCCGACCGGTAGTCCTGCAAGCAAGGCTTTAGCCGTCGTCGTCATGCCCTGGCGGATCGCGTCCGCAGTGGCTCGTTCCTTGTCGACATAGGGGCGGCTGCGACAGGCGCCGACGCAGGGGCCAAGCCGATTGTCATCCAGAACCAAAACGCCGCGAAGGCCGGTCTCCTCCTCGGTAAAGAAGACGACCTGCCTATGCTCTTCATCAGATCGCGGCCCCATGCCACTCATCGCCAAACTCCTCGATGGCAATCAACGCCGAGAACTCGAGCTTTGATCACCGTGACGCTCGCCCTCGCCGAGCTCCTAAACGCATTAGGCAGCTTATCGGTGATTGGTTAACGAAATATCAACCAAAAGGATAATTAAAATCTAAGTGTGACGTTTTTGCGGCAAGCGATAGGGACCTCTGATTCCATCAGATCCCCAACACCATGCCGTCAATGCGTGCGGGCACAGCAGCTGCCCTTGGACCAAGGGCGCAGGCCATCTTACGGACGATTGGATTTAGAGCAGGTAATAAGCCGCAAGACCGAGAAAACTGAAAAAACCAACGACGTCGGTCACCGTCGTCAAGAAGACACCAGAGGACACAGCGGGATCAAAACCAAGCTTATCCAAGAGAAGCGGGATACACACACCGGCCAGAACGCCAGCGACCAGCGTCGTCACCATGGCGATGCCGAAGAGCAGACCAAGCAAGGGATCGCCATACCAAAGAAAGGCAACCGCGAGACCGGCCGCCATGAACAAGAGGCCATTGATACTGCCCGCTAGCGTTTCCTTTAAGAGAACCCGAAATGCGTTCGCTGCCGTCACCTCTCGAACGGCAAGGGCCCGCACCACGACGGTCAATGTCTGCGTTCCGGCATTCCCGCCCATGGAGGCAACAATTGGCATGAGCACGGCGAGGGCAACCACCTGACTAATCGCGCCTTCAAATTGCGCAATGACGATCGAAGCGAGAACAGCTGTGGCGAGGTTGATCAGGAGCCAGGGAAATCGTCTGACGCTCGTTTTGATTGGGGAGGCGAAAATGTCGGTTTCACTAACACCGCCTAGCCTCAAGATGTCCTCTTCCGCCTCCTCCTCGATCACCTCGACCACATCGTCAATGGTAATGACGCCGAGTAGGCGGCCATCTGAATCCACAACCGGCATCGAGATCAGGTCATATTGGGAAAAGCGGAAACTGACATCTTCCTGGTCCATATCCACAGGAACGGTATGCAGCTCCTTCATGACCAGTTCGTTCAGATGCACTTTGCGCTTGCTTCTGAGAATACGCGACAGCGGGATGGATCCAACGGGTCGGAATTTCGGATCGACGATGTAGATATCGTAGAACTCATCGGGCAAGTCGCCATCAGCGCGAAGATAGTCGATGGTTTGGCCAACGGTCCAAAAGGCCGGTGCTACCACGAGCTGGCGCTGCATCAACCGGCCAGCGCTGTCTTCCGGATAGGTCAGCCCTTGTTCGATCGCGACGCGATCGGGCACCGGCAACGCCTTGATCAGGGCTTTCCGCTTCGGCTTCTCTAAATCCTCGAGCAGATCGATCGCATCGTCGGTCTCAAGCTCCGCAATCGCTGCCCCGATTTCCTCCGGACTAAGCTGCTCGAGAACCTCACCGCGAACGACACCATCGAGATGGGTCAAGAGCTGCGGATCAAGCTCGCTTCGGATCTCGAGAACGAGTGCCGCTCGTTGTTCCTTGCCGAGCTGCTCCAGGAGATCCGCCTGATCCGCGACATGCAAGGTCGACGCAAGTGCCGCCGCTTCCGTCGTCGCACCAACGTCCAAGGCTGCCCGGATGGCCCAGATGAGCTCATCGGTCAGGCCTGGGATCACTTCGGGCGATGCATGTTGCTCGTAGCTGGTGTTGTCAGTCACCGGCGCTTGAACCCCTAAGCGCTAAAGGCCTGCGCTTCGACGGCAGCAACAGCAGCAAGATTAATGATGCCGCGTGCAGTCACCGAGGGGGTGACGATGTGGGCAGGCTTGGCTGGTCCCATAAGGATGGGACCGACCGAGACTGAATCGGTAGCCGCCTTGATGAGATTGAACGCGATATTCGCTGCATCCAAATCCGGCATGACCAGGAGATTGGCATCGCCCTTCAACGTCGAGTCCGGAAGAATTGTCTCGCGGATGCTGGCGGAGAGCGCCGTGTCGGCGTGCATCTCCCCATCGACCTCAAGCTCAGGCGCTCGGTCGCGCACCAATGTCAAAACCTCCCGCATCTTATTGGCCGTCGGGCTTTCGCGTGAGCCAAAGTTCGAATGGGCAAGCAAGGCGACCCGGGGCTGGATGCCGAACCACTTCACCATGTCGGCAGCGCGAACCGTGGTCTCGGCTAACTCCTCCGCACTTGGATCATAGGTGACATAGGTGTCAGCAAAGAAAAGCGGACGGTTTTCAAGGATGACGAGATGCAGCGTCGACATGTCATGCATGTCAAAACGCAGGCCCAATACGCCTTTGATTTCATTGAGGTGATTCACGAAGCGCCCGGTCGGCCCGACGATCATCGCATCCGCTTCCCCACGATCGACCATAACGGCAGCGATCGCGGTCGAGCGCGTTCTGATGATCTCGCGCGCCGCTACTGGCGTGACGCCACGCCGTCCGCGTCGCTCACGATAATGAGCGACGTAATCATTATAGCGCGGATCGCTTTGCGGATTGCAGAGCTCGACATCCCGCTCCAAGTCCAATTGGAGCCCCAGCCGCTCGATCCGCGTTTTGATGACGTCGGGCCGTCCAATCAAAATAGGCTTCACCATGCCGTCCTGCACAAGAGCCTGGACGGCTCGCAAGACACGAAACTCTTCCCCGTCGCCAAACACAACGCGCATAGGCCGCTCGCGCGCGCGCTCGAAAATCGGCTTCATGATGAAACCTGATCGAAAAACGAACTGCGAGAGCTGCTCGCGGTAGGTCTTCATATGAATGATCGGTCGCGCAGCAACGCCACTCTCCATCGCTGCTTCCGCGACAGCGGCGGGCAGTTCGACAGCCAGTCTTGGATCGAACGGCTTCGGGATGATGCACTCAGGGCCAAAATTGAGATTGGAGAGACCATACGCAGCAGCCACTGTTTCGGGCGCTGCGGTTTTCGCCAGATCGGCAATCGCATTGGTGCAGGCGATCATCATGTCGCGATTGATCGTCGTCGCCCCGACATCCAAAGCCCCGCGGAAAATGAAAGGAAAGCAGATGACATTATTGACTTGGTTCGGATAGTCGCTGCGCCCGGTTGCAATGATCGCATCCGGGGCCGCTTCACGGGCATCTTCCGGACTTATCTCGGACACGGGATTGGCAAGGGCCAGGATCAAAGGCTTGCTCGCCATGGTTTTGACCATGCCCTTCGTCAGAATCCTTGGTGCCGACAGTCCCAAGAAAACATCACGACCGACGACCGCCTCCGCAAGCGTGCGTTCGTCGGTTACCCGCGCGAACCGCTCCTTGTAAGGATCCATCAGGGCTTCACGCCCCTCGTAGACCACCCCTTCAATGTCGACCACCGTGATGTTCTGAGGGCGAAGCCCCAACGCGATCAGATGATCAAGACAGGCAAGCGAGGCAGCTCCTGCACCGGACGCCACCAAAGATACCGTTGCCAATTCCTTTCCGAGCAATTCCAAGCCGTTCAGGATGGCAGCGGCGACAATGATCGCGGTTCCATGTTGATCATCGTGGAAAACGGGAATGCGCATACGTTCCCGAAGACGCCGTTCCAACTCGAAACACTCAGGTGCCTTGATGTCTTCGAGATTGATGGCACCGAAGGTGGGCTCCATGGCTGCGATGATGTCCACAAGCTTGTCGACATCGGTCTCATCCAACTCAATGTCAAAAGCATCAATGCCCGCAAACTTCTTGAAGAGGACAGCCTTGCCTTCCATGACGGGCTTAGCCCCCAAAGGACCAATCGAGCCCAAGCCCAACACCGCCGTGCCGTTGGTGACCACACCAACTAGATTGCCTCTCGCGGTGAGATTGGCCGCTTCTGCTGGGCGCTCAGCAATGACCGACGATGCGGTCGCTACACCCGGCGAATAGGCAAGTGCAAGATCGCGCTGCGTCGCGAGCGGCTTCGTGGCCACGACGGAAAGCTTGCCCGGCACAGGCCGTCGATGATAGTCGAGCGCATCCTCGCCAAGCTGGTCTGCCATGGCATCACCCATTCAAATCGTTGTTGCGAAGCCCCACTATAGACATGTGGATAGTCCACACCAGCGGAATATCCAGAGCGATTGAAAGCACCCGTCACCTCGTGCAAAGACGGTATGTGTTCAACCCAGTGAACTCGATGATTGCGAGAGAAAAGATGGTGCGGTCGAGAAGACTCGAACTTCCACCCCATTTCTGGGACAGCGACCTCAACGCTGCGCGTCTACCAGTTCCGCCACGACCGCACACTCGGCATGCCTTAACAGGCGACCGATCAAGGGCACATAGCAAATGACGCCTCCCCTTACAAGTGGATCAACGCAATCCAGTGCCAACTTGCCTCAATCTTTGCCGGATTGGCGGATAAGTGATGAACTGATCCCCTACCCTGAGGCACTGGATTTTATGGAGAAACGCGTCGAAGCCATCCACAAAGGCAGTGCTGGTGAGCTGATTTGGTTCCTCGAACATCCGCCGCTCATCACATCAGGAACAAGTGCGAGGACTGAGGATCTCATCGATCCCGAACGCTTTCCCGTTTTCCATGCCGGTCGCGGTGGCCAGTATACCTATCACGGCCCCGGCCAACGCATCGCTTATGTGATGCTCGACTTGAGAAAGCGTGGCCAAGATCTGAGACGCTATATTTGGCAACTCGAAGAATGGATCATTTTGACCTTGAAGGCGTTTGGCATCGACGGTGAGCGGCGGGACGGCCGTGTTGGCATTTGGGTGGCCCATGGGGATGGCCGAGAAGATAAAATCGCCGCCATCGGTGTCCGCGTCAGGCGTTGGATTACCTATCATGGCCTTTCCATCAACCTCGCCCCTGACCTTCAACACTTCGAATCGATCGTCCCCTGCGGCATCAGTCAGCACGGGGTAACTTCAATCAAACAACTTGGGGCAGATGCGACAATGGCGACGCTCGATAGCGCATTGCAAGAGACGTTTGAGGCGGTCTTTGCAACCTAGTGTTTTGAGACAAACCCTGTCTTCAATGTGTGGCCTCAAGGCATGGAATTTTCCGTAGCATTCAGTCAATTTTAGCTTCTTTACTTGCTCGACTATTGCCTGTCATCATCCATTGCCGAAATCTATTTTGAATAATTTCGCTGATTTTGCATGACAGTGGTTGTGGTTTTGTCCCCCTGTCATCCCAGTTTATGACAGCATCGAGTTAGGCTCGTCTCGACAGAGTCCAATGGGGTGAGCGTTCTCGTTCGTCATTTGCTTGAGCAAGCTCACGAATGTCTGGCCGATCCTTTCGATGACTGACGAAGGAAGGACGCGTCGAACCCCTTCATACCCGACAACCTATAAAGGATGTCACCGGTATAAACCGTAAATCATGCGGCCAGAATAGACCTCCTGGAAACGCAGCCCCTGCACGAAAACTTCACAATATCAATGCAGAACAGCCCCTTGTCACAAAGAATTCAGTTCAAAGTTCGACAGAGCTTAGACTGGTGATCTTCCCGCTGCGCCCAGCGCTTGGAAGATGGCGCGTGCCGTCGCCTCGATCTCAGGCTCCGATGGCCTCAGGATCGCGATACGGTCGAAAAGATCGGGATGCTCTTCCAGCGACGCGCGGACTGAGCGGCCGAAGACTTGGCGCAATTCGGTGCCGATGTTGAATTTACAGATCGCTGAACCTGCCGACAGACGCTTTCGCTGATCCACGGGCACGCCCGAGCCGCCGTGGATGACCAGTGGGATGTCGGTGATGTCCTCGATCGCCCGAAGGGCCGTTTCATCGAGACCACTGCCATGATCCTGCTGCAGATGCACATTGCCGATCGAGATCGCCATCGCGTCGACGCTGGTGCCGCTTGCGAACCGTGCTGCCTCATCGGGTTGGGTGCCAGCCGAGTCGTCGCCATCGGCATAACCGACGAACCCTATCTCACCCTCAGAGGAGATGCCTGCCCCATGGGCCAGCGCCGTAATCTCAGCGGTTTCGTCGATGTTCTGCTGGAGCGGTTTCATTGATCCGTCGAACATCACCGAGGTGAAGCCAAGGTCGATCGCTTGCCGGCATTCATCGAGCGTGTAGCCGTGATCGAGATGCATGACGACCGGAACGGAGGCCTCATCGGCAAGATGGCCAAACATCGATGCCAACACTGGAAGGGGCGTGTGCTTGCGGCATCCGGGACCTGCTTGCAGAATGACCGGCGCGCGTTCGGCCTCGGCGGCGGCGACATAGGCGCGCATGTCCTCCCAGCCTAGACAGACCAAGCCCGGCACCGCATAGCCCTCCGCGAGGGCGGGCTGCAGAACCTGGGCCAGTGTAGCCCTCATTTGAACTTGGCGATCATATCTTTGATGCCTGGAATCGTCTCGATCTGGTAGGCATGACTCGGCTGGAAAAACTGCACCAGTGAGCGCTGCGATAGGCCGCCGAGAATGGTGAAGTAGTACATTTCGTAGCCCGGCAACGCGCAGCAGGGGTGATAGCCGTTGTCGAGGCAGATCGTGGAGCCGTCGACGATGTGATAGGCGTCACCCGATTTGCCATCCTCTCGCTGCAGCATCTGCACGCCGGAGCCATGGTTGGGCCGGAAGCGAAAATTGTAGGTCTCGTCGTGACGGGTCTCATCCGGCAGGCGATCGGTGTCATGCTTATGACTGGGAAAGCCGGACCAGCCGCCGGCGCCCACGGTGAAAAGTTCGGAGACCAGGAGGCGACCCACCTTCCCCGCCTGTTTCTGGCCGAGAATGTGCTTGATTTTGCGGTGAGTCTTGGTGTCGTCCGAGCCATATTGGACGAGATCGAGCCCATCAGAACGCACGTCGAACGGCTCCAGCACCTCGTCATACTTGGCGCCAGCGACAAAGACTTCGGTCTTGTCGGAGACACACACCATCTCGGCGTTGGCGCCTGTGGGCACATAGACGCCTTCGGGTTCGCCGTCCCAGACATCGACGCCGCGGCCGCCGAGATTTTCGAAACGCATGCTCTCGACATTGACGTCGACACTGCCGGTCGCGGGGACGATGCAGGTCTCGTAACCCGGCACCTGATAAGTAAAGCTCTGCCCCCTGGTCAGTTTGACAATGTTGAAATAATTGAGCGGCACGGTGCCGTCATCGACGTCGACGATCGGTTTGTTCTGGTTGTCATAGGGCGCGATATGCAAAAGAGAGCTCCTCGCATGTTGGGGATCAGGCCGATCGTTCGGCCAGGAATCGATCAAGTTCCGATGTGGTCGGCATGGCCTGAGCGCAGCCGACTCCGGAAACGGTGATGGCGGCAGCAGCCGAGCCGCGATCGACGGCCTCTGGGAGGTCCAGACCCTGGACTAGAGAAGCCATCAGTCCAGCCATGAAGGCGTCGCCAGCACCATTAGGCTTTAGGGCTTCGACCGGGTAAATGCCTGTCCTGAACTCGTCATCCTTGGTCAAGGTAATCGAGCCCTTCTCGCCCATTTTGTAGACGACGATCGTCGCTCCATCCGCCACGAGAGATTTCGCCTTATCCAGGCCTTGATCGCGATTCCCTGCCATGAAACCGAATTCGTCATCATTGCCAATGATCACATCGCAATAGGCGGCGGCAAGGGAATAGACGTCGGACGCTTCCTCCGCCGACGTCCAGGAGTAAGGCCGATAATCGACATCGAAGATCAGTGGAAGACGGGCGTCTCTGGCTTTATCGAATGCCGCAAACGCCGACGAACGAGACGGCTCGGCGGCGAGCACCGTGCCCGTAGTGATCAGCCCTGCATAGGCGTCGTAATCCGGCTTCGCGATGTCGTCTTCCAACAGCTGAAAATCGGCGGCACCATTCCGATAGATAACGGTTTCCTGAAGGTCATAAACCGCGAGCGAGTTCCGAAATTCGCCACCAACCTTAGTGACGAAACGGGTGTCAACACCGTAGCGCTCAAGCTGCTTGATGCAAAAACGGCCAACCAGATCATCGGAGACGGGCGTCACAATGGCTGCACCGCAGCCCTGCTTGACCAAGCCAGCTGAGATGTTAGCCGACGACCCGCCGAGCCCGGCTGCGAACAGTTCACAGTCTTCGGCACGAACGCCCTGCTCTGTCGGCATGAAATCCATGCCTGCCCTGCCGATGACCAAAAACGTGTTGGATCGGTTACAGAAGAGCTCTGCTGCGGCCATCAGACCCCCTTCCGCTGACGGTCACGACCGGCTTCCCAGTCTCGATGCGCTTCGCGCACCTTTTCATGCTCGGAGACTGCCGGCGTGCCTACCTCCCACCAAGCATGCCCCCGGGTGGTCCAGCCTTCATAGGCATCAACGTTCATGACGATTACGGACGTCTTGTCACTGGCCTTCGCCCGCTTGAAGGCGTCGGCGAGTTCCGCAGGATTGGCGACCGCCTCGGCGTTCGCCCCCATGGCGCGCGCATGCGCCTCGAAGTCGACGGCGAATGCCTCGGGCACGGTCGGGCAGTCGGAGAACAGGCAGTTGAAACTCTCATTGCCGGTGCCGTTCTGCAGCTTGTTGATGACAGCGAAACCGCCGTTGTCGAGCACCAGGATGATCAGCTTTTTCTGCGTGAGCACCGAGGAGTAAATGTCCGAATTCATCAAGAGATAGGAGCCATCGCCACAAAAGACGATCGTGTCCTGATCCGGCTCCTTCTCGCTCTGGGCGATCCTGGCCCCCCAGCCACCCGCGATCTCGTAGCCCATGCAGGAAAAACCGAACTCCACATCGACCGTGCCAATATCCAGCGTTCGCCAATTCGCGGTGACCTCGGCTGGCAGACCGCCGGCCGCGGCAACCACTCGGTCCTTCGGGTCGCATAGCGTGTTCACCACGCCGATGGCCTGAGCGTAGGAATTGGGGCGGTTGGTATCAGTCCGGACGTTGTCGGCGACGTAATCGTCCCAACTTTTTCTTTCGCGCTTCGCGTTCTCTGCCCAGTCAGCCGGCGCCTGGTAGTCCTGAAGGCAGGCTCCCAACGCCTCGATCCCGAGCTTGGCGTCGCCGACAACGGGAAGTGAGCGGTGCTTGCCAGCATCATGGCGAGCAGCGTTCAGCGAGACCAGGCATGCGTCCTTGGCGAAGGCTGTCCATGAGCCTGTGGTGAAGTCCTGAAGCCGCGTGCCGATCGCGAGAATGACGTCGGCCCTTTCGGCAATGGCATTCGCGCTGTCCGAGCCGGTGACGCCGATCGGTCCGACATTGAGCGGATGATCGGCCACCAGATTGGCGCGCCCGGCGATGGTCTCGACAACTGGGATGCGATGGGCCTCAGCAAAACTTGTAAGGTCAGCGACAGCCCCCGAATACTGAATACCCCCGCCAGCAATGATCATCGGACGTTGTGACGTCTTCAGTAACGCCGCAGCGGCGGCGACCTCGTTGCTGTCGGGGGATTGCCGGCGGATATGGTGGGTCTTTTCTTCAAACAACTCGGTTGGGTAGTCGTAGGCCCAGCCCTGGACATCCTGGGGCAGCCCTAAAAATGCAGGGCCGCAATCTGCGGGATCGAGCATGGTGGCGATGGCGGCGGGCAGGGACTGGATGACCTGCGCGGGATGAGTGATGCGGTCCCAATAGCGGCTGACGGCCTGGAAGCCGTCGTTCAGGCCATAGGCGGGATTGCCGAAATGCTCGAGCTGCTGGAGCACCGGGTCAGGCAGCCGCGTGGTGTAGGCATCGCCGCAGAGCAATAACATCGGCAGGCGATTGGCGTGGGCGAGAGCCGCTGACGTGTAGAGATTGGCTGTGCCGGGGCCGGCGGAGGCCGTACAGAACATGAAGCGCCGGCGAAGATGATATTTGGCGTAACCAGCCGCCGCGAAGCCCATGCTCTGCTCGTTCTGACCGCGATAAAGCGGTAGCACGTCTCGGTGATCATAGAGCGATTCACCGAGGCAGGGGACGTTGCCATGGCCAAAGATACCGAAGCCGCCACCACAGAGGCGCTGGCGTTCGCCGTCGATCTCGATGAATTGAGCGGCCAAATAGCGGACGATCGCCTGCGCCGTCGTAAGCCTTATCTCGCCACTTGCTATGCTCAAGCTTACCTCCCTGTCGAGAAATTGCGCGACCCCATCGGTTTTCGATTGACCACGTCGCCCAAATGAAGATACCCATTTTGCAACCGGTTGCAAATCATTTGTCGCATCGCAGCGGCCGAAGGGGAGGTTTACTTGGCTAAGGAAATCGGGATCGGTATTGTCGGTGGCGGCTACATGGGGAAGGCGCACGCCGTGGCCATGGCGGCCGTAGGCGCCACCTTCGAAACAGGGCTTCGCCCGAGGCTGGAGATGGTCGCTGGCTCAACGCCAGAGTCGGGACAGCGTCTCGCCGAGAAATTCGGCTATCGCCGGGCCGCCAAGAACTGGCAGGAACTGGTCGCTGATCCCGCGGTCGAGGCCGTTGTCATCGCATCCCCGCAAACGACCCATCGTCTCATCGCCGAAGCTGCCTTTGCGTCCAAAAAACCGGTTCTTTGCGAAAAGCCGCTCGGTGCATCGCTGGATGACGCTAAAGCCATGGTCGCCGCGGCCAGGGCTTCAGGCTCCATCAACATGATCGGCTTCAATTACATCCGCACCCCCGCTTCTCAATTCGCGCGAAAACTGATCGAGAATGGTGTGATCGGAGATGTTACCTGGTTTCGCGGGGAACATACCGAGGATTTCGATGCCGATCCGGGTGCTGCGCCGACCTGGCGCAATGCAGGGGAGGCCAATGGCTGTATGGGTGATCTCGCCCCACACATGATTAACGCTGCACGGGCCCTAATGGGGCCGATCAAGGAGCTGAATGCCGAACTCGAGACCGTGCATGCGAAGTGCGGCGATGCTTCCAATGATGATCAGGCGCATCTGATGTGCCGTTTCGAACGCGGCACCATGGGCCATCTCTACTTCAGTCGCGTCGCGAGTGGACGAAAGATGGGCTACGCCTACGAGATCAACGGCACCAAGGGCGCCATCCGCTTCGATCAGGAAGACCAGAACGCTGTGTTTCTCTATCTGATGGAGGGTCCTGAAAGTCAGCGCGGTTTCCGAAAAATCCTTACAGGACCGGAGCATCCGGACTATCTGGCCTTTTGCCAGGGAGCAGGGCATGGCACCGGCTATCAAGATCAGATCATCATCGAAGCCAAGGATTTCTTGACCGCGATCGAGACCGGCAAGAACGTCTGGCCGACCTTCGAGGAGGGCCTGGAGGTCGCCCGCACAGTTGCAGCGATACGCGAATCGGATCGCACTAGGTCCTGGCAAACCGTCAGCGACTTTTGATCAGTCGGCTATTTCGGAGAGAGGATACGACCATTCAGATTGGCAATGCGCCTTGCTCTTCTGGTGTCGAACTCGCTGAAGATCCGAGACATCCGGACTGGCGCAGCGTGCTCAAGGAAAACGCCGAGGCTGGCCAGCGGAGCATCGGCCTCGGCCCCATCGGCTACATGCCGGAGGATCCGACGGCGCAAAAGGATGCGCTTTCCGAGCTTGATCTGGAGCCGATCGGCGGTGCTGCTTTCCGCCCATCCCATGACCGGGGAGTTGGACGGGGACGTGGACCGGCTCCGTCTAGCCCAATAAGTGTGGTTGGGCAGAGAGGGCCGCTGCAGGTTCGATGAGGATCATCGTAGACCGCACCGTACAACTTAGTCAGAAACCGGTCTGAGCGTCCCTCTCTCGACCAACGCGCATGGGAAGAGTCGTGCCTTTGGCTCCTGTCCGGGATCGACGAGCATGGCCGCGATCAGGTCGATCGAGGCTTCGATGATCTCACCGATCGGCTGGCGGATCGTGGTGAGGTTAATGTTCTGCCAGCCGGCCATCTCCATATCGTTCAGCCCCATGAGCCCGATATCTTCAGGCACCCGCAATCCATGGGATTGGACGGCAGAAAGCGCGCCGATCGACAGGACATCGTCGCCGCAGAAATACGCTTCCGCTGGCGGCCCCTCGGCCAGGAGTCTTGTCATCTCAACGCGCCCTGCCTCGAAGGCATAGGCCGAGGCGAAGCTAAAGCTCGCCTCCACATCGCTTTGCTTGGCCATCTCGCTTAGGAAGCCGCTCAAACGGTCCTGCGTCGATGTTGCGCTTTCTGGCCCGCCCAAAAAGGCGATTCGGCTATAACCCCGCTCTATCAGCGCCTGGATAGCAAGCCGCCCGCAGGCGACGTTGTCGATGCCGACAACGTGGACATTAGGCGAGGCGGCAGGGCGGCCGAAGGAATGCACCACCGGCATGCCGGCATCTCGAAAGGCGCGCGCAAAGGTTACCGGCAGGGTCGAGGAAGCAACGATCACGCCATCCACTGAGTATTGTTGGAGCATTCGAACCGAGCCTTCAGGGTCGGTCTCATCCGTGAGGTTTACCAGGAGCGGGCGGAGCCCTCGGTTTTGCAGCCCACGGGTGAAAAGATCGAAGACCTGCAGGAAAACCGGATTGTGAAAATTGTTGGAGATCAGGCCGATCATCTTGGTCCGGCCGGTGGTCAGGCTCGAAGCCAGGGCATTCGGGCTGTAGCCAAGCTCCGCCGCCGCCGCCTCGACCTTCCGCCGCGTTTTTTCGGACACGGAAGCCCCTTCCGTGAACGTTCGCGAAACGGCCGAACGCGATACACCGGCACGCTCCGCCACCTCTCGTAGCGTCACGGACATCGGATTCTTTCCAAGAACCGCAATCACGACCTCCCATTACCCCTGCCCTTCATGTTATCGCGCGGCAAGAGCAGATTTGCAACCGGTTGCAAAAAAGACTGAGCTATGCTTCTTTATTGCGCAGGAGAGCGAATGAGCGCTCCGTCCTCGCCAAGAATGATGAACGACCAATCTGGGAGACTTCGATGACATTTTCCGTGAAGACCCTCATGCTCGCAGCCGGTGTTGCCGCGACAGCGTTGCTGCCGGGCGTCGCATCAGCCGAAGGAGAAAAATACGTCCTCGTCAGCCATGCTCCGGATAGCGATAGCTGGTGGAACACCATCAAGAACGGCATCGCGCTTGCAGGCGAGCAGGTCGGTGTCGAGGTCGAATATCGCAACCCGCCGACGGGCGATATCGCCGACATGGCGCGTATCATCGAGCAGGCCGCTGCCTCCCAGCCGGACGGCATCATCACCACCCTCGCCGATTTCGACGTGCTGAAAGGCCCGATTACGGCAGCAACCGATCAGGGCATCGACGTCATCATCATGAACACCGGCACCGCCGAGCAGGCGCGCGAGGTTGGCGCCCTCATGTATGTCGGCCAGCCGGAATATGAGGCTGGTGTTGCCGCAGGCCAGCGCGCCAAGGATGATGGTGTTACCAAGTTTCTCTGCGTCAACCACGCCATCCAGCAGCCGACCGTCGGCGAGCGCTGCCGCGGTTTTGCCGATGGCCTCGGCATCGATCTCGGCGACGCCATGATGGACAGCGGCACGGACCCCGCCGAAATCAAGAACAAGGTGCTCGCCTATCTCTCGGCCAATCCTGACACCGACGGTATCCTGACCCTCGGCCCGGTTTCTGCCGATCCGACCATCGCAGCGCTCCAGGAAAACGGCATGGCCGGCGAGATCTATTTCGGCACCTTCGACCTCGGCACCGAGATCGTGAAGGGGATCAAGGACGGCACGATCCAGTGGGGTATCGATCAGCAGCCCTTCCTGCAGGCCTATCTCCCGGTCGTGATCCTCGCCAATTGGGACCGCTATGGCGTTCTCCCCGGCAACAACATCAACTCCGGCCCCGGCTTCGTGACCGCCGACGGACTGGAGAAGGTCGAAGAATTCGCCGGCGAATACCGTTAAGGTTTCCGCATGGCGTAACGCCTGACGAAGAACCGGTGTTCGTCTCGATGGAGCGAACACCGGCCCTTTCTTTCTAGAGCCGACCAGAAAAGGGACGTGAGAGCTCATTTTAGAGATGATCGAATGATTTCATCGACTTGCGGTCGAGACTAGGGGAGGAAGAAGGTGAAGGGCGATGCAGCTATCGGTCGATGCCTCATGACCAAGCCTGAACCGGCTGCAAGACGACTCTTTTGATAGTCCAGTGGGATGTTTGGATCCTTGGCGTCTGCGCTTGCGGTGCGCCACACCAAGCTCCTCGCATTCGCTCATGGACAAGGCTATGAAATCGCTCGATAATATCTGAAACGGGCTCTTAGCAGGGAGGTCCATAAAGATGGCGACGACAACATCCGGCACGACCGCCGATGAACGTATCAAGGAGATGTCCTTCATCCGCAAAGCCCTGATCCGCCCTGAGTTGGGCGGCATTTGCGGTACGGTGCTGGTCTTCGTCTTCTTTTTCCTGTTCGCGTTCGACAGCGGCATGTTCAACAGTCAGGGCATCATGAACTGGTCGATCGTGTCGGCGCAATTCATGGTCATTGCCGTCGGCGCCTGCCTCCTAATGATCGCTGGCGAATTCGACCTCTCAGTCGGCTCCATGATCGGTTTTGCCGGCATGATGATCGCGATCTTCACGGTCACCCTTGGCTGGCCCGTTTGGCTGTCGATCGTTCTAACCTTCGTCCTTTGTATCGCCATCGGTGCTCTGAATGGCTTCATCGTGATCCGGACTGGCCTCCCGAGCTTCATCGTCACGCTCGCCTTTCTCTTTATCCTGCGCGGCTTCACGATTTTTCTACCGCAGCTGATCGAACGCAAAACCATTATTGGCGGCATCAAAGACGCGGCTGAGGGCGACTGGCTCGCCCCGATATTCGGCGGCAAGATCCTGACCGGCTTTTTCCAATGGATGGGCGACGTGGGCCTCATTGCCACCTTTGCTCAGGGCAACCGCGCCGGACAGCCACTGGTCGATGGCGTGCCGATGCTCATCGTCTGGGCCATCCTCCTCATCATTTTCGGGCATGTGCTGCTGACCCGCACCACATTCGGCAATTGGATCTACGCGACTGGCGGTGACGCCCAGGCCGCGCGGTACGTCGGCGTGCCGGTGAACAGGGTGAAGATCCTGATGTTCATGTTCACCGCTTTTTGCGCGACGGTCTTCGCCACCTGCCAGGTCATGGAATTCGGCTCGGCCGGCGCTGATCGAGGTCTCCTGAAAGAGTTCGAGGCGATCATCGCGGTGGTCATCGGCGGCGCCCTTCTCACTGGTGGCTATGGCTCGGTGATCGGCGCCGCCTTGGGCGCCTTGATCTTCGGCGTGGTCCAGCAGGGGTTGTTCTTCGCAGGCGTCGAAAGCTCGCTCTTCCGTGTGTTCCTCGGTCTCATCCTGCTGATGGCCGTGATCCTGAACACCTATATCCGCCGCATGATCACCGGGGAGCGCTGAGATGGCCGGCCGATCCGAAAAACCCATCATCCGCATGATCGACATCGAGAAGCATTTCGGTACGGTCATAGCACTTGCCGGTGTCTCCCTTGATGTCTATGGCGGTGAGTGCCACTGCCTCCTCGGTGACAATGGCGCCGGCAAGTCGACCTTCATCAAGACCATGTCCGGCGTGCACAAGCCGACCAAGGGCAAGATCTATTTCGAGGACAAACCGCTCAGCTTTGATGATCCGCGCGATGCCATCTCGGCCGGCATCGCCACTGTCTATCAGGATCTCGCCATGATCCCCCTGATGTCGGTCGCAAGAAACTTCTTCATGGGCAACGAGCCGACCAAGAAGATCCTCGGCATGTCGTTCTATGACCATGACTATGCCGACCGGGTCACGATGGAAGAAATGAAGAAGATGGGCATCAATCTTCGGGGCCCGGACCAGGCGGTTGGTACACTCTCTGGCGGCGAGCGACAGACCGTCGCGATCTCCCGCGCGGTCCATTTCGGTGCCAAGGTCCTCATCCTTGATGAGCCGACCTCAGCGCTCGGCGTGCGTCAGACCTCCAACGTGCTGGCCACGGTCGATAAGGTCAGAAAATCAGGCATTGCAGTCGTCTTCATCACCCATAATGTCCGTCATGCTCTTGCAGTCGGCGATCGCTTCACCGTCCTGAATCGCGGCAAGACCTTGGGAACGGCCGAACGCGGCAAGATCACGCCCGAAGAACTGCAGGACATGATGGCCGGTGGTCAGGAGCTCGCCGAACTGGAAGGCTCGCTGGGCGGCACGGTGTGAAGTGGCGCGCCTCGACGGAGAAAGTTCGAACACGCTGTTAATTTATTGGACGGTTGGAACACCCACCTCAAAGGCGTCATAGACGATGTCCGCGGATCAGCGTCGCAGCAGGTTGGGCATCATCTTCCAGCATGCTTCGACACCAACCTTCACAATCACCGATAGCCTCATTGCGTCGACGCGGACAGATCTCGCCCAGGCTTGGGTTTGACATTTCGTCCTGGACTAAGCGGTCAGCTGTCTCTCTCCAAAATCCATTCGACTTCGGGCGCTGCAACGAAGCGCCATTTGCGGAGAGGGTCGACCCTAACGTTCAGATAGTACATCTCAAAGCCATAGGGGGCTACGCATAGATGATTGCCGTGCGGCGAGCTCGTCTCAAATCATCTTGTCCGAATTTCCCCGACCGTCTCAGACAGGCGTGATGGGGGGCAAGGTCCTTTGTTTTCAATCGATTGGCAGCACAAGACTCTTTTTTCGGAAGACTAGAGGTAAAATGGGACGTTGCGAGTGGCTCGAACCAGGGCGCAAATGGGCGTTGGAGGAGCGCAAAGTCATTATTGCACATCCGTTGGGAAAGGGGCCCTGGCTGCGGAATGAAGTGGCCTCCGCCAATCACTCAATGGTGGCTGGTTCGCGCCGAAGAGCCAACCCTTGCAGCGATTCCCGGTGAGGCGGCCGTTGCACAACGGTTGCAGGCACTAAGAGGCGGAAGCTTTGAGACCTGAAGGAGTCACTTGCGATGGCCTGCGAATGCTATAGGCATAGTCCTTTTAGGGACCTCTAGTACTTGTCATATAGCAAGGAGACCGATGGCTCTTAGGGATGGTTCGAAGATGCAGCAGATCGGCCCAATGCA
This sequence comes from Geminicoccaceae bacterium, assembly GCA_028285265.1. Taxonomy (GTDB): domain Bacteria; phylum Pseudomonadota; class Alphaproteobacteria; order Geminicoccales; family Geminicoccaceae; genus JANQPX01. Next base: position 10,466 of record JANQPX010000064.1, on the reverse strand, counting down.
GAACGAAGCACCTACACTTGCGACCGAACGCTTAACGCTCCGCCCGATCGTGTGCGATGACTTCGACAAGTTCGCAGAGTTCTTAGCCTCATCACGCTCAGAAGGGATGGGAGGACCTTATGACGTTCGAGAGGCTTGGGGGATTTTCTGTCACGAAGTAGCGCTGTGGCTGCTCTATGGTCACGGAGGATTATCCATCGAGCTGCAGGCAACGGGCGAATGCGTTGGAATCGTGGACATCAACGCTGGTCCGCTCTTCCCAGAGCGCGAGTTGGGATGGCAGGTCTATGAAGAATACGAAGGCAATGGATATGTAACCGAAGCTGCGCGAGCTTTTCTTGATTGGGCTTTCAACAAGCTCAAGGTGAGCACTCTTGTAAGCTACATTGATCCTCGCAACATCCGGTCTATTGCCGTTGCGGAGCGACTAAGTGGCTCCATCGATCATTCAGCTCCGAAACAGGATTCAGAAGACCTAGTCTATCGATACCTTCCCAAGGGCTGAACGAACAAAGCCGACAGACATTGGCCTCATTTTGTGTGTCGAAAATCCAAGGGTCACTTGAGCGCAAAGCGATGCCTCATCTTCGTGACCTATACACTCTGATCGTGTGAGGTATCTGAAGCTGCCAGATCGTGAAGCCCCGGCTCTAAGAGTTCTGAGCCGCCCTGGATAGATTGCGCAGCTTGGCGACGGCGAGGTCGCGGGGGAGGAGCGCAAGGCCGCAGTCGGGCGCAAGCATCAATCGTTCGTGGGTGATATGGCCGAGCGCATCCCGGATGCGAAGGCTGAGCTCATCCACCGCTTCGACGTGACTGCTCGCAATGTTCACCAATCCGAGGATCACGGTCGTCCGCTGAAATTTCTCCAGCAAGGCAAGGTCATTCTGCCGGTGGGCATCCTCGATCGAGACGGCGTCAATCGCAGCGTTGTCGAGCGCATCGGCCAAATCGAAATAGGAGTCCGGATCGGCCTTGGCGGGATCGGGATCATCGAGTCGGGCTGGGTAGCCGCAGCAAATGTGCACTGCGCGATTGACTGGCTCGGGACAGCCTGAAAAGCAGCGCTCAAGACACTCAACGCCAAAATCGCGTGCGGCCTCAACCTGCCTTGCAAAGAGTGGTTCGTCGATCTGGATCCACTTGCAACCGGCGGCGGCGAGGCGACGGATTTCGACATTGATCGCATCCGCCAGCGCGCGTGCCAGGTCCGCGCGATCCGCATAGTAGTCATTGGCGATCGTATCGCTGATCGTTAGCGGGCCTGGCACCGTGATCTTGACGTCGCGGTCCGTCGCCGACTGGGCAATGCGCCAATCGTCGGCCAGGAAAGGCGTGCCGGCACGGAGTTCAGCACGCACCGTCGGCACGCTCGCCGTCCACGAGCCGTCACGCATGACTTTCTTGGAGAGATGGGTGAAGTCGATCCCGTCGATATGGCGGCAATGGTAGTAGACATAGTGCTCGCGGCGAATTTCTCCGTCGGTGGGTATGTCGATCCCGCAAGCCACCTGATCGGCTACAGCACCGATCGTCATGCGGTCCAGCATCGCCTTGGTTTCGTCGGACTGATCAACGACAAACCTATCATAGACTTGGGTTGGGGCGGACCGTCGCTCCTCGCCCATGCCGGTCCACATCGGCACCGGCGCTTCAGACGGCTTGGGATAAGCGCCGATCGTCGTCGTCAGAAGCGGCATGACTTTTCGATACCTCCCTTTAGGTGGGGCCATGCGAACCGTGGCAATCCTTCCATGAAGAAACGCGAACCTGCCGGAGATTGACTGTATCCGTCGTTGTCATAGAATTGTTGCACGCGCGTGCAAAAAAGACCATCGATGATAGCCAACACGCCGATTCGGAAGAGGGGAAACGGGGATGCTGAACGTTAAGCACTATCTACAAACAACATCGATCGCTCTGCTCATGGCAGGGTTTGTCGGGGCCGGCGGCGCTCTCGCCCAGGACGTGAACATCACGGTCTGGGCCGGCGGCAGCGGGCCGCAGGATCACTATCGGATCGATGCGATCAAGATCGCGGCCGACCTTCTCGAGCAGGAAGCGGCGATTCGCGGCGAGGAGCTGAACATCACCGTCGAGGGCAAGTCCTATGACGGCTGGGAGGAGTTCAAGCAGGGCGTGACCCTGTCTGCCGAGTCCGGCGACGCGCCGAACATCGTCGTAACAGGCCATGAGGACATCGGACCGTGGGCGCAGTCAGGTTTGATCGTGCCGATCGAGGATTATATCGACCTCGACGCCTGGCCGGTGAACGACATCTACGACAATCTGATCGAGATCTCGTCCTTCGAGGGCATCGTCTACGGCCTGCCGCAGGACGCCGAGTCGCGTCCCTTCTTTTTCTGGAAGGAGCATATGCGTGGCATCGGCTATTCGGATGCGGACATCGATGCGCTTCCGGGCAAGGTGCAGTCGGGCGAATATACGCTGCAAAATGTCATCGAAGACGCCAAGAAGATGCAGGATGCCGGCCTGGTCGAGGCGGGCTACGGCTTCTATCCGCGCGTTTCCAACGGCCCGGACTATTGGCAGTTCTACCTGTCCTTCGGCGGCGTGATCGAGGAAGACAGCAAGCTGGTGTTCGACCGGGCGGCGATGGAGAAATTCTATCAGTTCTTCGTCGATGCGGTCGACGCAGGTGTGACCAGGAAGAACCACATCGGCACGCCCTGGGACCAATGGTACAATGAGGTCGCCAACGGCAAGGCTGGTCTCTGGCATGGCGGCACCTGGCACTATGCGCGCTACACCACCAAGGAAGGCCTCGATGACTTCTTCGGCAACATTCAATTTTCGCTGATCCCGGCAGGCGACGGCGATGGCGATGCGAACACCATCACCCATCCGCTGGTCTATCTGGTCACCAAGCAGGATGACGACGATGCGATCGCCGTCGCCGCCGAGCTGATCACCATCGCATCCGAGCCGCGCATCAACACCCTGCACGCGATCAAATCAGCGCATCTCGGTATTTCCAAGGCGCAGTCTTCTGTGGATCTCTATGCCGGTGACCGCTGGGCGCGCGAGGCGACCGAGCGGCTGCTGCCGGAGGCGTCCGCCATGCCCAATAACGTGAACTTTGGCCAGTATTGGGAGATCATGTGGGGCGGGCTCGAAGCCTCCTGGACCGGTCAGAAGTCGGTGGCTGAAGCGGTCAAGGACGTCGAGGCGGAGCTGACCGCGACGCTTGGCGACAACATCACCATCCGCTAGCCAGCACGGACGGGGGCAGGCCAGGGCCGGCTTGTCCCCATCCCGCAACATCGATCCGATGGACATCCGTCGATGAACAGCTCGCGTACGCTCGGCCTCGTCCTGCTGGCGCCGGCGCTGATCTTTGTCGTCCTGTTTTTCGTCACCCCGGTGATCCTGACCGGCGTCTTCGGCTTCACCAATATGGGCACGGCGACCGGGATCACCGGCGGTGCTTATCAGATCACGTCGTCGTCGATGCGCGTCTTGAAGGAGCGCTATGGCGAAGCGGATCTCGCTGATGCGCTCGCAGAAAAGATCTACACCATCGACGAGCGCGGGCTCGAAGCGCTGGCGGCGGACGATACCGACAAAGCCCTTATCAACGAACTGAGATCGAAACATCTGGACCAAAACTTCGGTAATCGCCGCGACGTCGAACGGACCATCAAGGATCTCGACAACCGCCCGCGCGGCACGCGTGCGATCAAGAAGATCGCCGGCGCCTTTGAACGATCGATTGTCAATGCGCGCTTCGAGACGACGGACCAACTCTTCGACGCGGTCGCCGATCTCGGCCATGAGTTGAATGCCGCCCAGCAAGAAGCGGTGACCCATGCGACCTATACCGGCTGGACGTGGACCACCGACAATTTCAGGCGCATGTTCTCGCTCCCGGATACGCGCCGGACCTTCGTCAACACGCTGATCTACGTCTTCACCACGCTTGTCCTGTTCAACACCGGCTTCGCCCTGGTCCTCGCGATTTCGACCCACTACATGCCGGAGCGTCCGGCCGGGTTCTTTCGGGCCATGTGGCTGCTGCCGCGCATTTCGCCGCCTGTCCTCTACGTGCTGCTCTGGAAATGGCTTGTTTGGGACACGGGCTTCCTCTCCGCCCTTCTGGAGCCCATGGGCTTTGCGCCTCGTAACTGGATGCTGAACGCGCCGATCAATGCCTGGGTCTTCGTTGTCCTGATCAATGGGTTCGTCGGCGCGTCGATGGGCATGCTGATCTTCTCATCCGCGATCAAGGCGATCCCGGTCACGCTGTTTCACGCAAGCGAAGTCGACGGCGCCAGCCGCTGGCAACAGATCCGCCACATCATTCTCCCCCAGCTGCGCTGGCCGATTCTCTTTATCACCTGCTATCAAACGCTCTCTTTGCTCACCTCGTTCGAGTATATTTTTCTGGCGACGGAGGGCGGGCCGGGCGGCGCCACCAGGGTCTGGGCGCTGGATGCCTATATGACCGCACTCAACAACTACGCCGGCAATCTCGAATATGGCTATGGCGCGGCTCTGGCCCTGGTGCTTGTGGTCATCGGCGTCGTTTTATCGCTCCTCTATCTCCGGCTGTTCGATTTCAAATCCCTCGTCGCACCTCCACGGATCGAGGACTGACAATGGCGACAGAGAACTACCGAAGCTGGCCGATCATCCTGGTGCTGGGGCTCCTGACCGTGCCACTGGTGCTGATGTACACCTTTCTCTTCGTCGACACGGTCACCAACGCACCGCCGGGCTCAATGATCCCAAACGAGTTCACGGGCGAACACTGGCGCTTTCTCTGGAGCACCTTGCCGGGCCGCCCGTCGATCTGGCTCGCCACCTTCAACACCTTCGTCTTCGCAGGCTCCACGACCCTGATCGTTCTCACCGTCTCCTCGACCGCGGGCTACGCGCTTTCCCGCCTGAACGTGCCGTTCCGCGCCTTCTTTCTCGCTGGGGTCATGGTGCTGCATGCCTTTCCCACGATCACTCTAATCATCGCGATCTTTCTGATCCTGCAGATGGTTGGGCTCTACAACACGCTGATCGGCGTCATCCTGGTGAAGGCCTCGCTCGAATTGCCCTTGGGCATCTGGATCATGAAGGGCTTTTACGACACCGTGCCCTGGGAGATTGAGATGGCGGGCATCCAGGATGGGGCAAGCCGCTTCACCGTCTGGCGAAAGCTGGTGTTGCCGCAGGTCCGTCCCGCCATCGTCGCCCTCGGCATCTTCTCCTTTCTGGCGGGATGGTCGGAGTTCATCCTCCCCCAGGTCCTGGCCCCCGATAACAAGGTGCAGGTGCTCTCGGTCTATCTCGCCGCACTGATCTTCGACGACAACAATTTCGACATGGCGCTCTTCAAGTCGGTGGGCGTGTTCTACGTGCTTCCTGTGATCATTCTGTTCTTCTTCTTCCAGAAAAAACTCATGAGCATCTATGGCGGGGGGACCAAAGGCTGATGCGCATCCAGCTCGATCAGTTCACCAAGACTTTCGGCCCGCTCACGGTCATCGATCAGATGGATCTCGACATCCGGGACGCTGAGATGATGGCGTTGCTCGGACCAAGCGGCTGTGGCAAGTCGACCACGCTTTTTGCCATCTGCGGCATCCATCGGGTAAATGGCGGCCGCATTCTCTTTGGCGAACGCGATGTCAGCAATGTGCCCTCCCAGCAGCGAAATGTCGGCGTGGTCTTCCAGTCCTACGCCCTCTATCCGCATATGACGGTCTTCGACAACATCGCCTTCCCGCTGATGATTCGAAAGGAGAGCGCTGCCGAAATCAAGCGCAAGGTCGAGGACATGGCGGCGCTCGTCCATATCGAGCAGCTGCTCGACCGCAGGCCAGCCCAGCTCTCCGGCGGCCAGCAGCAGCGGGTTGCCTTGGCGCGAGCGCTGGTTCGCGAGCCCGATGTGCTGCTGCTCGATGAGCCGCTCGCCAATCTGGACGCCAGGCTGCGCCTCGAGATGCGCTCGGAGATCCGCCGCATCCAGCAGGAGACCGGTATCACCGCCGTCCTGGTCACCCATGATCAGGTCGAGGCGATGAGCATGTGCGATCGGATCGCGATTATGAATGAGGGCAGGATCGTTCAGGTCGCCGAACCGATGGAGATGTACGCGAACCCGGCATCCGACTTCGTTGCAGGGTTCCTCGGCAATCCGCCGATCGCCTTTCTCCATGGCCAGGTGGTCGACGGACGCTTCGCCATCGCCGATACCGAGATCGCGCTTGATGCTCCGCCGAGCTGGAATGGCGCTGCTATCGGCAAGCCGATGAAGCTCGGTATCCGCCCTGAATTTTTCCAGCCCGATGCTGGGGCAACATTGCCGGGCAAAGTGACCTTCATCGAGTCCCAGGGACGCGAAATCCTCTACGAAGTCACCTTGGCGAATGGCAGCGTGCTGCGCTCGATCCAGACATCGACCAGCAAGGCAACTCTGGGCGATGAGGTGCGATGGGGGATCGACATGGATCGAGCGCTCCTGTTCGACGAGACGGGCGCTCGGCTTTGATTGGTGTTGCCGGCCTTTACGAGCGGCTCGGTTTGCCGTCCTCGCGTTTCCAAAGAGCGCCTATCGCGATCGCCCATCGCGGTGCTTCAGCCTATGCGCTGGACAATACCGAGGCAGCGTTTCGAAAGGCTGCGGCCTTGGGCGCTGACATGTGGGAGATCGATGTTCAGCTGAGCGCCGATGGGGTTTGCATCATCAGCCATGACGACGACCTCCTGGTGACGGCCGGTGTCGCGACCAACATTTCGGCTTTGAGTTCGCAGGGTCTTCAGGCTATCAGCCTTAACAATGGCGGGCGCCTGTTGACGCTGGATCACATGATCGATCTGGCGACCGAGCTGAACGCCGGGCTCTATATCGAGATCAAGGCGAAGAAGGCAGGACCGCTGGTTTGGCAGCAGCTTCTGGCGCGCGGCTTCGATCGGGCGGTGATCGGATCCTTCGACGGCGCCGTCATCTCCGAGCTTCGCCAGGCTGGCTGCGCCTATCCCTTGTCGATCCTGGTTCGAGCCGGCGCCGATCCGTTTCGCGCAGCTGGGGAGAGTGACGCCGACATCATCCATCTCTGCTGGCTCGAAGCCGCGGACCAACCGCAAACACTGATTACGGAAAAGCTGCTGCAGGAAGCGGCTGAGCGCGATCTGCCGATCATCACCTGGCATGAGGAGCGTCGGTCCGTGCTCGATGCACTCGCCGCCATGCCAATCTTCGGGATCTGCAGCAACCGGCCCGAGACCATCAAACCCTACCGCCCTTCGGATGCCCATCCCATCGCCTTGGTCTGCCATCGAGGCGCCAACCATGTAGCACCTGAAAATACGCTCGCCGCCGCGCGCATTTGCTTCGGTCAGGGCTTCGACTATGTCGAGATCGACGTGCGCACGACAGCCGATGGTATGCTGGTGGTCATTCATGATGACATCGTAAACCGAACTACCGATGGATCCGGCTACGTCGCCGAGATGACGCTCCAAGACCTGCGCGCTCTGGACGCCGGTTCCTGGTTCGAGCTGAATTTCACCGGCGAGACGATCCCAACCCTGGCCGAGATGCTGATGCTTGCGCGGACCTATAGCCGGGGGCTCTATATCGAGCTGAAGGTGGCGGAGCCGGCGGACGTCCTGGAGGAGGTGAGAACAGAGGGCATGCTGGAGCAATGCTTCTTCGGTTCGGAGATGCCTGACGTCATGCGTCGTCTGCGCCGACTCGGGCCGGATGCTCGCTTGATGGCGAGGCGCTGCGATTTCGCCTCCCTCGAAGCGGCCATCGCGGACACCGCACCCGAGATTATCGAGTTCGATCCCAAACAGGATGACTTGACCGAAATGACGCGCTGTCGTGAGCATGGCATCAAGACAATGATCTATGACCAGACCCACGATCTCGCGCGGCTGACTGAGTTAAGCCTGCTGCAGCCGGACTATCTGAACCTCGATCGTCCTGATCTCTTCAAACAGGTGGTCGACGACGTCACGAGTATCGCCACGTGACCAACGACCCACAGATGCAGCGGCGCGCGACATCCTATGACGTCGCCAGGCAGGCGGGCGTCTCCCGATCGGCTGTCTCGCGCGCGTTCACGCCGGGGGCTAGCATCTCCAAGGCCACGCGCGCGAAGGTGATCCGGGCGGCCGACGCGCTCGGCTATCGCGTCAACCATCTGGCCAAGGGCCTGTCGAACAGGCGGTCCGACCTGGTCGGCCTGATCGTCGCCGATCTCGACAATCCGTTTCGCGCCGCCCAGATCGATTCCCTCGCTAGGGAATTGGTGGCGAATGGCTACCGGCCACTCCTGTTCCCGAGCGACGAGAACTTCAGCACGGCCGAAATCGTCCACCTGCTGCTGCACTACAGCCTATCGGGCGTGGTCGTAACATCTGATGCACCACCCACCGAGATCTGCGCCGAATGTGTCCGCAATGGAACGCCTCTGGTCCTGGTCAACAAGGAGGTTGATAACGCTTTTGTCGACCGCGTCTCCGTCGACAATCTGCGCGGCGGCCGGCTGGCTGCGGAAGCCTTGATCGACGCCGGATGCAAGGACCTAGTTGCCCTGAGGCCCTCGCGCCGGTCTTATTCGATCGAGTCCCGAATCCGTGGCTTTCGCGACGGAGCTGATGATGCCGGGCTTGAAGTCACGATGTTCGACGGTGACCTGCAGACCTATGAGGGCGGCCAGTCGACGGCAGCACGTTTCATCGAGCGCCGACGTCGAAACACAGGCGTCTTTTGCCCGACGGATTACATGGCGCTCGGCTTTCTCGACGCGCTGGTCACCGAGTACGCCCTCACTGTACCAAAGGATCTGCAGCTGATCGGCTATGACGACATTCCGCAATCTGGGTGGAGCTTCGCCAGGCTGACAACGATCAGCCAGCCGGTGGATCAGCTGGCCAGCGCCGCCGTCTCCCTCCTGATCGATCGCATCAACAACCCCGATGCCGATGCGCGGGTCGAGGTGGTGCCGGTCGAGCTGGTGCAGCGTGACACCACGTCATGACCAAGGCCTCGCCACCTGAGGGATCGGCGTTGGATGAGCGCCTAGATGCCGCGATGACGGCTGCGCGTGAAGCTGGGCGATTGGCGCTTGATTATGCAGCCAATCGAGCCAGCCTGCGAATTGACATGAAAAATCCGCAGGACTTTGTCACCGAGGCGGACAAAGAGCTCGAACTCAAGATCAGATCGGCGCTGCAACAACAGTTTCCCGATGACGGGTTCGTCGGTGAAGAAACCGGACGCGCCGTTGGTGCTGCTGGCTACTGGGTCGTCGATCCCATCGATGGAACCGCGAACTTCATGCGGGGACTGCCCTGTTGGGGTATCTCGATCGCCTATGTTCGTGATCGTGTCGTTCGCCTCGGTGTCATCTACGATCCACCCAATGACGCCTTATACCATGCCCAGTACCGCGCCGGAGCTTTCCGCAATGATGTGCCGATCGGCATTGCCGAGCCCCCTGACCTGAGCCAGGCCCTTGCCATTCTAGGCGTCTCTCGACGCACGCCGTTAGAGGATCACCTCAACCTAATCCGCAAGCTCTCCGACGCCGGCATCGACTATCGCCGACTTGGCTCGGCGGCCATCGGCCTCGCACAGGTCGCCGAAGGTGTTGCTCAATTTTATTACGAACAGCACCTGAACTGCTGGGACGCGCTCGCCGGCATGCTCATTGCCCATGAGGCAGGAGCCCAGGTCATCGCCCCCGTACTCACGGACTTCGTCTTAAAAGGCGGGCCCGTATTCGCAGGCCTGCCGGCGATGAAGGAAACAATCCCGCCCTCACTGCTTACAGGTCCCGTCAATTTCTTCATCAACTAGCGTTTCTTCCGATCAGAATGCGGACAATCAAAGAGATAGAACGAATTCCGATCACAAACGATTGGAGTTCGCTCTAACGAGCTGTTGGTTCCAGGGACTGGATGAGCTGATCGTCTGTGAATTCGCCAGCTCTGCTTCTCAGCATGCTCGCGACGAATACGCAGGTGTCAACAACGACCATCGCCCAACTCCGAAGACGACAAGCGTGGCTTGGGAGACGCTAACGCCTTTGGCGGCGAGATGGCATTCATCCTCCTGCTGTTCTTCCTGGCCGTGAGCGGCTTGGTGCTCTACTGGCTTGGAGCGACAGTCCTCATGCCAACCCTGCTCGCCCTCCATCTCGGTGCGGTTCTCGCCTTCTTCCTGCTGACACCGTTTACCAAGATGGCCCACGGTTTCTATCGCATGGCGGCTTTGGTCCTTGAGGAAAGCAGGCGTTGACTGAGCTCCAGCAAAGTAGCCTGGTGGCGGGAAACAAGACTTCGAACCCCGAAAATGGCGTTACCATTCAAGCTGTTAGCGGGATTAGAGATGGGTAATCTGCCCGACTTGAGACATAGGTGACATTTCGTTCCGGAGACATGGGTAACACCTTTAGCTTTTTAGCTGGAGGTGTCGATGCCTTGGAAGGACAGCTCCG
>JANQPX010000040.1 GCA_028285265.1 Geminicoccaceae bacterium | reverse complement strand
GGAGCTGTCCTTCCAAGGCATCGACACCTCCAGCTAAAAAGCTAAAGGTGTTACCCATGTCTCCGGAACGAAATGTCACCTATGTCTCAAGTCGGGCACCTTGGTCCGTTCTGGTCACATGGTTTACGGTTTATACCGGAGACACCCTTTACAGATCGTTGGGCGCGCAACGCGTCGCCATCTCGCACGATATGCGTGCGGCATAGCCAACGGCCGCATTCTGTTGCTAGTCTAAACAAGGACTCGAAAGGCAACGTCGGCATCGCAAAAAAACAATAGGAATAGGCCATGATGACTCAAAGGATGGGTGCGCTTGCATCTGCAATCACTATCATCTCAGCTGGCGCAAGCTCGGCGACGGCAGACACAACCGACGTAACCTGGCAAAACAGGGTAGAAATCACAAAGGGTGGCGCCCACTGCGCTGACGATCCGAACTGCTTCAATCGCTTCCATCCCGCCATTCCTGCTTCAGCCACCGCGGCAGCAGGAGATCACATCATCTTCCATACTCGAGACGCCCTCGATAGTGATCTCGCGCTTGACTCCGTCGCCGACGATCTCGCGGCCCTCGACCTCAACCTTGTTCACCCGATGACCGGCCCGGTCGCAATCGAAGGTGCCGAACGTGGTGACGTCCTTGCCGTAACGTTGGTCGACATTGAGCCGGATCAGTATGGCTACACCGTTATTGTCCCAGGATTCGGCTTTCTTCGTGATGTCTTCACCGAACCGTTTTTGGTGAATTGGAAACTGGATCGCCAGGCCGCGACATCAGACCAAATGCCAGGCGTGCGCATTCCTATGGCTGCCTTTATGGGATCGGTGGGCGTACTTCCGGGCGAGGAAGAGGTAGACAAGTGGCTTGCACGGGAAGGTGCGCTTGCTGAGGCAGGCGGCATTGCACTGCCGCCCGAACCAACCGGGGCTCTACCTGCTGATGTTTGCGGCCCTCAAGGTTCAAGCGCCGACAAGTGTCTACGGACGATCCCGCCGCGCGAGAATGGCGGAAACATGGACGTGCAGCAGATGCAGGTCGGCACGACACTGCTGCTCCCTTGTTTTGTCGATGGCTGCGGCCTCTTCGTTGGCGATGTGCACTATGCCCAAGGCGATGGCGAGGTGTCCGGCACAGCAATTGAGATGGGGGCGAAGGTCACGCTGGTAACAGAGGTCCTTAAAGGTGAAGGGGCTCATATCACGTCTCCCCAATATCACGGACGCGACCAGCTCAAAGACATTGCACCTGAGGACTTCCATGCGACGGTCGGCTACCCGCTTAAGGAGAAGGGCGTGATTCCGGCCCAGCACGAATATCTCGGTGGTGACAAGCTGACGGATCTGGAGAACCTAAACGAAGACCTTACGCTCGCAGCGAGAAATGCTTTGATCGACATGATTGACTACATCGAGCGCGAACATGGGTTGTCCAAGGAACAGGCCTACATTCTCTCCAGCGTTGCCGTCGACCTTGTCATTGGGCAGGTCGTCGATGTGCCGAATTACACGGTGTCGGCTATCCTAGACTTGGAAGTGTTCGACGATTGATCAGTGATCGACAAGCAGCAGGATTGGAGGCGGTCTAACATGACTGGCCACGGTTACGACAGAGGCCGCCTCGACCTCCCTTTTGTCGGCCACTGCACCTTTGGAAAGCGCCCTCCGGTGTCGGATTGGTCTGCGATCGATGCCGACGTCGCGGTGCTCGGTGTACCGTTTGACATGGGCACGCAATATCGTTCAGGAGCACGCTTTGGCCCACGCGCAATTCGCGAAGCGTCAACACTGTTCTCATTCGGTCATGCCGGTGCGTATGATCACGAGGATGATGTCGTCTATTTGCCGCTCGATGCTGTAACGATTGTCGACGCTGGTGACGTCGATGTAATCCATACAGATACGGCTGCCAGCCATGCCAATACGGAAGCTGCCGTCCGCACACTCCTTGCTCAAGATACACTCCCCGTCATCTTAGGAGGCGATCACTCTATTACGGCCCCGAATATCGCAGCCTTCGCTGGAATGGGACCGATCCATATCGTGCAAATCGACGCCCATCTTGATTTCGTCGATGAACGCCATGGTGTCCGTTACGGCCATGGTAATCCCATGCGCCGCGCTGCCGAAATGGACCATGTGTCCGGCTTCACCCAGCTTGGCATCAGAAACGTTTCCTCGACTGCCAAAGAAGGTTATGCAGATGCCCGATCCCAGGGCTCGACGATCCTTTCTGTTCGCCAAGTGAGGCGGCTTGGCGCTAGCTCCGTGCTTGCGTCGATACCAGACGGTGCGCGCTGTTACGTCACGATCGACATTGATGGCTTTGACCCCTCGATCGCCCCTGGCACGGGGACACCCTCCCATGGCGGATTCTTGTATTATGATGTCATGGAGATCCTACAGGGTCTGGTAAAGAAGCACGAAGTCGTCGGCATTGATCTTGTCGAGGTGGCCCCAGCCTACGATCCCGCTGGCGTCACAAGCTTCCTCGCCGCCCAGGTGCTCTTGAACTTCCTCGGCTACATCTTTCATGCACGCGGGGCCTAGAACGTTGAACCGACTGCACCGGCGGCACATGCTAAGATTTGGGACAGCCCTGGGTGCTTGGCTGCTGACCAGTGGGCACACGCCTTATAAGCAGTGGCAAGTTTATCGTCGTAAACATCTCCTGATTGGTGCGAATAAAGCAGAGCCGCCAACCTATGAGCTTGGCAAGAAAATCGCGGCACTGCTGGTCTCAGAATTGCCGGAGAGCCGTGCACGCGTTGCAAGGGCTCCCCATGCTTGGCGGCTCGCAAGCCTTCTCACCAGCAATCAGATCCAACTTATCTTGCTCGACAATGATGACATCCAAAGCCTGAGCCAGGGTAATGGAGGCTTCGAGGCATTTGGCGCGACTGACCTTCGTGTGCTTTATCAGTTCGGCGATTACTGGCTCGTCTCTCGGCCCGACTTTCCGACAAGCCACGCAGGCCTCGTCACGGAAGTCCTTCGTAGTCACGGGATGAGCATCTCAAAGCGACAAGGTATACCGGGCCGAGACGCGCCAGCTCCCAGACATCAGGGTGTAGCTTCGGTCCCTTAGCGGACCTCCTCGGCGAAAGAAAAAGTTAACCTTCGCTTGCCTAAGCTCCAATCATCGACTGTGACCGCTGACATCAGTCGGCGGCGATTGGAAGAGAGGAGCCTACATTGTCAGTACCCGAGAGGCAGAAACCAACTCGTCAAACCGTCCAACAAACAAGCGCCAGCGTCACCCAAGAGACTCTATCAACCTCGATCCAGCTGTCTGTTCAGGATGGCGTTCTGATGGCATTCGGTCCAGAGGGAGATCCCGTTCCGCCGCATTTGCTCAAAGAGCTTTGCGCGAGCAGTGACGGTTGCACCTTGCGGCTCAAAGAAGGCCAGGATGTTGATAGTCAACGTGCCCTCGCCGTGTTTGACGCTCAGCAAAGGGGCGCCCTCGCAGGCAGAGAGAACAATCGGTGGGTGGCATCCTTTCTCGGCCACGAGGGTAGCTTCGAGCCTACACCGCAAGAACTTCTTGACCGGGAGCCCAATGACGAGTTGCCGCCACATCCCCCATCGGCCAACATGACCTAACGACGGTAATCGGGCTCTTCGTCGTCCAAAATGCGCTTCAGTTCGGCGAAATGTTTTTCGCTGGCATCCGGATAGATTGCCCATTGCTCAGCTGTATGCCGCGCGACCTCATCCGAGAGGATCCGAAGTGGCTTTCCCGTCATGTAAGCGGTCACGAGTGTCTGAGCTGCGCGTTCAAGATAGTAGAAACTGTCGAACGCGCGGCCGACCGTTTCACCGATGACCATAACGCCGTGATTACCCATCATCAGGACTGACTTATTGCCAAGCTTGGCAGCTAGGCGATCCCCCTCATCATCACCGAGCGCCATGCCGCCATATCCGTCATCCAGCGCTATCTGTTCGAAGAATCGTGCTGTCGTTTGATCGATCGGATAAATGGTGCTGTCGGCGAGCGAGGCGAGCACCGTCGCGTATTTCGGATGGGCATGAAGGACACAACGAGCCTGAGGTAGCTTAGTATGGATACGGCCATGCAGGGTCCACGCTGTGGGGTCGGGCGCGCCTGGCCTGGTCATCGTGTCTGGATCATCGGCGTCCAGCAAAAGCAGCTCCGATGCCCTGACCTTGCTGAAGTGACGTGAGTCTGGGTTCATCAGGAATCGCCTGCCATCGTCAGACACAGCCAAACTGAAGTGGTTGGCAACACCTTCATGCATGTCGAGCCTGGCCGTCCATCGAAACGCTGCAGCAAGGTCCGCGCGCGCATCAATCAGTTCGTAATGATCAAGTTCGACCACAAGTGCTCTCCCTATATGGCCCTAGAGCCCAACGCTTCTTGTCACTATCAACTTAGAACGAAGCCTCGCGCGGCCAAGATCCGTATGCATTGCTCTATGCCACTGAGCAGATCTCGCCTTGGTCAGTCAAGCCAAAGCCTGATGTTCTCTGGAGCGCTTTCGGAGCACCTATAAAGCGGTTGCACGTTTGAGATGCTGGCCACTACCATGATATGGCCAAGCGCAGACGACAAGAGGAAGCTAGCGTCAAAGCGCCATCTAGAATGGCACGGCGCAGCGCCTACTCCGCGCTCGGGCACTCAGCAATTAGCGACCTCGACATTCTTCACCATGAAGGTGATCAAAAGAGTCTGATCAAAACAACCGTGATGCGTTCTGCCATTCGCACGGTCATGACGTCACTCGCCCGCTGATGGGTTGTGTCGCTGGCGCCGGTCGGCGATCGGGACCACCCAAAGGTGGTCCCGGCTTTGCCGATAGGGGTGATCGGCTAGCGCTATTCTGACGTGATCGCGTCAACGCCGACATTGAGAGGCTTTCTGCCGCAGCTCCTAGAACAAGCCCTCGATCTGTCCCTCTTCATTCAGGAATATACTGTTTGCTGATGGCGTGCGCGGTAAGCCTGGCATCGTCATGATCGCACCCGTAACAGCGACGATAAACTCAGCACCTGCGGATAAACGAAGTTCACGAATCGGCACCGTGAATCCCGATGGAGCACCTTTCATGTCTGGATCGGTTGAGAAGCTGTACTGGGTCTTGGCCATGCAGACTGGGAAGTGGCCATAGTCCTTTTGTAGCTCGGCAAAGCGCTTTTCAACCGCGCTATCGCAAGTAATGCCGTTGCCGCCATAGATGGCCTTCACGATCGTCTCGACTTTATCGCGAAGCGGCATGTCATCGGGATAGAGAGGCTTGAAGTCTGCCTCACCGCTGTCGGCAAGCGCCACAACATGGCGCGCGAGCTCTTCAGTTCCAGCTCCCCCGTCTGACCAGTGCGTAGCGATGAATGCCTTCACGCCTTCCCGCTCTGCCGCCGCCTTAACCGCAATGAGTTCGGCATCGGTGTCGGTAATGAAGCGATTAATCGAGACGGTAACCGGGACACCGAATGATTTGACGTTCTGGATGTGTCGGATCAGGTTTGAGCAGCCCTCTTGAACGGCTGCGACGTTCTCTGTGCCGAGATCGTCTTTGGCAATGCCTCCATGCATCTTAAGCGCGCGAACGGTGGCGACGATCACGGCGGCGTCGGGCTTCAGTCCTGCCTTTCGGCATTTGATGTCGAAGAATTTCTCAGCACCAAGATCCGCGCCGAAACCCGCTTCCGTGACGACATAGTCGGCGAGCTTGAGCGCAGTTTGCGTTGCGATCACGGTGTTGCAGCCATGGGCGATATTGGCGAAGGGGCCGCCATGAACAAAAGCTGGGTTGTTCTCGAGCGTTTGCACCAAGTTGGGGGCAAGTGCTTCCTTAAGCAGGACGGACATCGGGCCAGGGCCTTTCACGTCCTTTGCGTAGATCGGCTCGCGTTTGCGGTTCTGACCGATCACGATGCGTCCGAGCCGTTCAACAAGATCGTGAAGATCCGTGGCAAGGCAAAAGATCGCCATGATCTCCGAGGCGACGACAATGTCGAAACCATCCTCCCGAGGAAAACCATTAGCCACGCCACCCAACGAGTTGGTGATCTGGCGAAGTGCACGATCGTTCATATCGACCACGCGCTTCCATGAGACGCGGCGGCTGTCGATCGATGGTTCATGTCCCCAGTAGATATGGTTGTCGATCAAAGCAGACAGAAGATTATGTGCGATACCGATGGCGTGGAAGTCGCCGGTGAAGTGAAGGTTGATGTCCTCCATGGGCACTACTTGGGCGTAGCCGCCGCCAGCAGCGCCTCCCTTCATCCCAAAGCACGGGCCAAGCGAGGGTTCGCGAAGGCAGATTGCGGCCTTCTTGCCAATCCGGTTCAAGCCATCACCCAGTCCGACGGTCGTCGTGGTCTTACCCTCGCCAGCCGGAGTCGGTGTGACCGCCGTCGTCAAGATCAGCTTGCCGTCCGGCCGATCCTGCAGCGACTTTACATAGTCCATGGAGAGCTTGGCCTTGTGGGGGCCGTACTGCAGGAGTTGGTTGCTGGGTATGCCGAGCTTGGAACCAACGTCCGCAACCGGAATCATGGTCGCTTCGCGAGCAATCTCAATATCACTTTTGGGCATGTCCACCGCCTCGCCATTTGTTGTGCTCGCCCGACCTTAAAGCGCCAGTCATCGTGCCACTTCTTACATTGCGCCAACTGTTGACGTCGCTGCGCCGTCCTGGGTCAGCTGGTCATCCGTCTGAAGATCGCTTTCGGCGGCTGATACCTCCTTGCACCCGCTGGCCCTGACATGACGAACCTAAATGGGGTCAACATTCAGCGCGAAAACCGCGCCAGTGTGGTCGATGCTCGTATGGTGTAAGGGTCGACGTTGATCGCGCCACTCCTGGAAGGCAAGAGAAGACCTTCAGCCTGTCTCACCATGTAGCCGCCAATTGTCTTGAGCAGGCATCGAACGATCGATGTCTGCGCCCGTCTTGCCGCATCAGTCTCGAAGGCCGTCGTCCGATGAAGCGTCCGCCCCTTTTCACGCATCGCAAGCGCGGATCAGCCGGACGGCCAACTGGGTCATCGCTGCTTCGACGTGCTCTCTTAAGCTTCGGCAGATGTCACCTGCTGTTCAAGATGAGCCACGAGTTCGGCAGGGAGAGACAATCGGCTTGCCAGCCCTTCAAGATAGGCTTGTTCCATGGGATGATCGGGATCAATAGCGAGCCGCGAGACTAAGTAAAGCTCGCTAGCCTGCTCTGGTCCCTTCGCAAGATTGGCGATGTCTTGAAGACTAGGTGGACTGCTCAATGCATCGAAAACGAAGGCCTTGTCTTCGGCATCAAGCGGTAGCTTACCGACCTGATCGAAGATCTGTCGCTGCTCGTCCGCATCGATATGACCGTCGGCGTTGGCAGCTGCGATCATCGCAAGCACTAACGCTAACTCGAAGGGACGCCCATCATTGGCAGGCGCATGACTTGGATTGAACATGGCCTCTTCGGTCGGCGCCGCCAACCTTGGAGGCGTGTTCCCAGCGGACTCCTGCGGGTTCGGCTGCGAAGATTGGTAGTTTTGGTAAGCACGATAGGCCAGTGCCCCAAGCGCCGCGGCGCCACCATAGCCGACGACACCGCCCGCCATTTTCCCGATAGCCTTTCGCGATTTCTTGTTGCCAATGAGCGCACCCAACAATCCACCTGCGGCCAAAGTGCCGAGACCGCCGCCAGCCAAGCTGTTCTTAGCACTCTGCACCGCGCTACCAGCAGTTTGTGAAGCATTCGATCCAAGAAACTGTTCGAGAAGCTTTTGCGGGTCCATCGCCATCCTCTGGGTTTGTCCGCTCTTTAGTTAGGGATAGCCAAAGCACATGACAATCCGACGATGGATGACATTCCTGTCATGTATGTGCCGACTCAACTGATGGTCTGATCGACGCTGAGGATGATCTTTCCAGTATTGGCGTTGGACTCCATCAGTTCATGGGCCTTTACAACATCATCAAGCGTCAGAACGTCATGGATGACTGGTTTCAATTCACCTGTCGCGAAGCGGCCCAATGCTTCGGTCTTGAACGCCTCGGTAAGCACCGTCTTTTCCCTAACCGACCGGGCCCTCAAGACAGAGCCAATCACCCGCTGCCGCTTAACCATCATCCTTCCGATATTGATCTCAGACTTTGCTCCTCCCATCAAACCGATGATGACAAGGCGGCCATAGACCGCAAGGCAGGCCATGTTTTTATCGAAGTAGGCTCCACCAATATGGTCTAGGATCACATTCACGCCGCGCTTGGCAGTGATTTCCAAGACCTTCTCGGGAAAGTCTTCCTGCTTATAGAGAATGGCGTGATCTGCGCCGAGTGCTTTGCATGCCTGCGCCTTCTGCTCACTGCCAACAGTGACAATCACCTCCGACGGGCCAAGCGCCTTGGCGAGCTGAATAGCCGCCGTCCCTACGCCGGAAGCGCCACCATGCATCAAGAGTGTCTCGTCCGGCTTCAGGCCCGCCTCTCGGAAGATATTGAGATAAGCCGTCAGGAAAACCTCTGGGATCGCGGCAGCTTGCACCATATCGAAACCGTCCGGGATCGGCATCAACGTGCCTGCAGCTGCCTTAGCATGGGTTGCATAGCCACCGCCGCCCAAGAGCGTCATGACCCGGTCGCCAATTTTCCAACCTTCCACGCCAGCTCCAACAGCCTGGATGACACCGGCTGCTTCTAGTCCCATGACGTCGCTCTCACCGGGTGGCGGCGGATAGTTACCTTTGCGCTGTTGCGTATCGGCGCGGTTGACCGCTGTCGCAGCGATCTTCAATAGGACTTCGTCATCACCGATCGTCGGCATCGCCACTTCGCCGATCCGCATTACGTCGGGACCGCCATGTCCCTCTGTCACCACTGCTTTGATTGCATTCGCCACGCTCATTGACTTCTCCCTGTTGAAACTCGATCAACCCGTACCGCCTCAAGAGTACCCACATCCTTTGCTGCACCGAGCCGATAGCGGAGGTAAAGGACAGTGGTCAATGCACCGATCCACGCAACGACAAAAATGCCCCAATAAATGCCGGGCAAACCAAATCCGAGAACAGGATCCAACAACCAGAGCACGGCCAGCGGGCCAAGAATGTGGCGGAAGAGGCCCACAATGAGCGTAAAGATCGGGCGCTTCATCCCTTGGAGAATTCCCGACCCGATCATCAAGAGCGCATAGGCTGCGAAGATGAGAACAGCGACATTCAGATAAGCGCTACCGAGACGAACCACCTCGGCGTCATCCGTGAATAGTGCCATGAGTTGATCGCGAAAAGGCCATACAAAAAGGGCGCCCAAAATCATCAGCACCACACCGTAATTTAACGACGTCCATGCCGCCTTGGTCACACGATCGGTCTTGTCGGCGCCATAGTTCTGTCCCACGAGGGTCATGGCTGCCGTGTTAAGGCCGACCATGGGCAACATGGCGATCTGCTCGATGCGAAGCGCGATGCCATAGGCGGCGACGGCGGCTTCGCCATGGCGTCCCATGAAATAGGTGATGGCAAAAAGGCCGATACCCGTCGTGAGCATCTGTCCAGTGACGGGCACGGTCTGCTTTAAGAGCCACACCATGGCTTCGATGTCAGGACGGAGGCTTGCGATCCTGAAATGTTGGCCGAGGTCACTCTTTCGGCAGCGGTGCCAAAGATAGACGAACTGCAAAAACTGGATCGCGATCGTCGACAATGCGATGCCCAGCACGCCCAGCCCTGGCACAGGGCCGATTCCGAACATGAACAACGGGTTCAGCAGAACGTTCAAGAAGCACCCTGCGACCGTTGCGTTTCTGAATGAGTGGGTGTCGCCTTGAGCGCTAAGCAGACCGCTGCAAGCAGCGTTCAAAAGAAAGATAAAGGCAAAAAGAAGGAGGGGTAGGAGGTAGGTTTGCGCAAGCGCTAGGGTCTCTCCTTCCGTGCCTGCCAATCGAAACAGAGGTTCAGCGGCAAAGAGTCCATAAAGCGCAACCAAACCTCCGGCGGCGAGAGCCAAGATCAAGGCCTGCCCCCAAAGGCGGCAGGCATGGCCGGGGGCCTTGTTACCAATAGCGTTGGCAATCAACGCCGAGGCGCCATGACCTATCCCGATAATCAGGGCGACAATGATAAAGAAGACCGGAAACGAGACGGCGAGCGCCGCGAGTGCCTGTGTTGAAATTAGGCCAGCGTACCAGGTATCGACGACATTGAAGAGCGTGTGGAAAAACATCCCCGTCCCAGCGGGAATAGCGATCTTTCGGATCAGCTCCGGGATGGGGTCGATCGTCGGCTGCAACCCACTACTCATCGTCGACGTGATCGCTTCTTCGCCTCGCCGCCAAGCACAGCATCGGCAGCCCAGTGCCCTGAACGAATGGCGCCTTCGATGGTGGCGGGAAGACCCGTGTCAGTCCAATCCCCAGCTAGAAAGACATTTTCCCATTTAGTACGAACTGACGGTCGCCGATCAAGCGCTTCTGGCGTCTGCGAGAATGTCGCGCGCTTTTCCTTAATGACCCGATGGGGTGGCACCGGATCAATGGGCTGCTCGAGGGCCCTCGCGACATCTGCCCAGAGAAGAGACGCGATGGTCTCTGCGGTCTCTTCTGCCATCAAATCGGCAGCACTAACGGTGACACTCGCGGTTTCACCTCGGATGAAAATCCAATGAGCGTGACCGCCGACCAAGCCAAGAAGGGTAGCTCGAGCGTGTGAGCTCACTGGCTTTGGCAACACGAAATGTGCATTCACGATTGCATGGGCACCACTCGGAGTGGACACACCAGGAAGTAGCTCTGCAGTCTGTCCGGGCGGCAATGCCAGGATGATTTGGTCGCTCGGCTGCATGGTCACTTCGAGGCCTGCAAAATGCAGGGCATTGGCCCGGTGTGATAAGTCAACCAAACGGAGACGCTGGCCAAAGAAGAGGTCAGCGTGGTGCTGAACGAGAAAGGCAATCGCTGGATCGACGAGCGTGGCCGCGAGGCTCTCCCTGGCAATCAATGGTCGACTTGTAGCTTTTCCTTTGACGACGGTTTCACGCATCGCTGACCAAAGCAGCTGGGCAGAGGCTCTGCCTGGCGGGGTGTTCAAAACGGCAACCGCCATAGGTTCCCAAAACCGCTTCCAAAGATCGCCGGTATGACGAAGCCGGCTTGCAACGGTCGCTTTCCGGGATGCATAGGGCAGAAGCCATCCCTTCATCCGGGCGCCCAATCGCGCTCCCGGAACGCTTCGCGTCGGATCCCAGAACCATTGGGTCCACCGCCCCCCCTCGATACGCACGACCCAACGATCACCGGTTTCCAAGTCGACAAAAGGGAACTGTGCCTCTTTGGGGCCAACAAGGCTGGTCTCGGAGCCAATCGACTTGAGGTAGCTGAATAGACTTTGGTTGCCGCTCAACATGAGGTGGTTGCCATTGTCAATCACCCGGTTGAGCGTTCTGTCGTGGTAGGACCGACAGCGCCCCCCAGCTTGGGGGGCTGCTTCATAGAGGGCGATACGCTCGCCCGCGATCGCCAGACGGACAGCTGCGGCTAGTCCTGCCAACCCTGCTCCAACGATATGTACTGTCATCGGCGCTCAAAACCACGCATAACGGAGCGCGATGCTCAAACGCTCGAGTTTGCTGAGACGAACACGCGTTTCGACATCTCGCCAGTCTCTTGCGATCAACTTATCGAGCACCCGGCGATAGATGTGCATCATGATCAGTGCTGGTCGCAGCTTTTTGCGATCGCCCTTGGCAAGGAGCCGATCAGCGAGTTGGAAGGCCTTCGACGCTCGGCTTGCAAGGGCTCGGCAAACGCCTTTGATCTCAGGATGGCGAACGACGTTTCGTGACTCCCCGTCCCGAATTCCATATTGCAGCAGTAACTCCTTTGGCAAATAGAGACGACCACGCTCGGCGTCCTCGTGCAAATCGCGAAGGATATTGGTGAGCTGAAGCGCTTCCGCAAGCGCGAGCCCTCCACGATCAAGATCATGGCCGCGCTGACCAAAGACACTCATCGACAAGAGGCCAACGGTCCCAGCAACCGCCCGGCAGTAGCGTTCAAGTTCGGCCATGGCTGGTGGCCCTGCGGCCTCATCCGCATCCATTGCCATGCCATCGATCATCAAGTGAAACTCTGCTTTGGGAAGATCGAAGGACGATACTGGTCCGAGTAGAGCGATCGATGTGGGACGAGTCGGATGGCCCCGATACAAAGCCTCGATCTCCTCGCGCCAATCGTCGAGTGCACGGCGCTTTGCTTCTGACGACATGTCACCATCGGCGATGTCATCGACTTCGCGGCAAAAGGCGTAAACCGCGAACATCGCTTCTCGCTTGGCAGGTGGTAGAAGACGCATACCCCAATAGAACGATGTGCCTGAACCTTCCACCAATCGCCTGACATGTTCCTTGGATGCGTCCAGCGCCCTAGGATCAATCTCCCCAGCCCTATTCACTGGCGCGACGACTTCGACACGACTCATGGCGTCACATCCTCACGCCGGTCGGATGCGGCGGCTGATTTCCCCCTTCTTAACCATCGAATACGGCTCACACCAATCATTGCGGCTAGGAATGACTGAGGTTTTGACAGTTGAACCCTGGACGCCAGCGGGTCTTGCGCTCGTAGCCTTTTCGACAGGGCCTCCGCGATGCTCTGAATTACAGCTGTCTCGGCTGCGAGCCGTCGACTGGTCATGTTGTGTGCAAGAGGTGCCGAGCGACCAAGCAATTCATCGCAACCATCCAAGGCGTGATCGAGAACGCTCCGCATAGCCGTGCTCGCCGCCGAATCGTTGAGTGTTGTGACATCTATTCCTGCAGCCCGGAAACGGTCCAATGGCAGGTACACGCGATTCAGATTCAGATAATCATCACGACAGTCCTGCAAATGGTTCAACACCTGCAGTGCGTTACAAAGCGGATCGGAGCATTCATAAAGCTTTGGACTCTCGCCATGGAGGTCCAGAAGATATCTGCCAACTGGCGAGGCTGACAATGCGCAGTACGCTAACAAGTCCTGCCAATCATCATAACGTGTCTTGGTCACATCCTGCCTGAAGGCCTTTAACAGGTCGCGTGCATGGCGATCGCTCACACCTGTCGCCGCAAGGCTCTTACGAAGCCTGTCCGCCTTTGGCAAACCGCTGAGTGCTGTTTGATCACCAAGCAAGGCACGCTCAAAGATCTCGAGGCGAGACAGCTTCTCGTCGCTCGAAAGATCGGCATGATCCGCAATGTCATCGGCCGCGCGCACGAAGTCGTAAAACGCCATCACGTGGGGTCGCAGAGCGGCGGGCAGCAGCCAGGAGCCTACCGGGAAATTTTCATCCCCTGCTCCTTTCCCAGATGGCGTCTCGACTGTCTTCGTCAACGTCTCCGTCCCGGGCATTCCGCCCTTAAGCGACACCGGTCGCGCGTTCGATTTGTATCGCATTGGCACGGCATGCGCGATGGTCAATGTGGATCGGCAGATCAAGATTCACGGTCCATCCTTTGGCATGAGGATTTGGGTCTCGATCGCAGGGCGTAAACGCGATAGGAAATGTCGCGCCTTGAACTTGCTCCTATCATGACGAAAGCGTAGCGAGGAGGTGTTACGCTCCCTGCTGACGCATTTAGAGGCCGATGATGATCGCTGCGGTTTCCTCGAGCTGGGCTCTTCTCCTCGGAATGGCTCTTTTGATGATTGGCAACGGTCTTCAGGGGTCATTACTTGGCGTTCGTGCATCGATCGAGGCCTTTCCAACAACCGTCACCGGCCTGTTGATGTCAGCGTTCTATTTCGGCTTTCTCGCGGGCTCGATCCTCACGCCTAAAATGGTCATCCGAGTCGGCCATGTCCGTGTGTTTGGCGCTCTTGCTTCCCTCGCATCAACTGCCATTCTCTTTCACGCCCTGTTCGTCAATCCGGCGACCTGGGGGGTGATGCGCCTTGTGAGCGGTCTTTGTTATGCCGGCCTCTATGTAGTTGCCGAGAGCTGGCTAAACGAACAGGCAACGAACGAGACCCGCGGCCAACTGCTCTCAGTTTACATGGTCATTTCGTTTGGCGGCATGGCGCTTGGGCAAGTGCTTCTCAATGTCGGCGACCCAAGCCGGGCAGGCCTCTTCATGTTGGTTTCGGTCTTGGTGTCACTGGCAGTCGTACCGATGCTGCTCTCCTCGACCCGCGGCCCCGGCATGGAAGCGCCGTCGCCAATGGGGGTCAAGGAAGTCTATCGAGCGTCGCCCGCCGGTTTCGTGACTGCCTTTATGAACGGAATACTGCAGGGTGGCACCTTCTCAATGGGGGTTGTCTATGCGGGTCTCGCTGGGCTCTCAGTGCCTGAAATCTCGCTCTTTATGATCATGATCTTTGTGGGCGGGGTTGTTTTCCAATGGCCGATTGGTCAGCTCTCCGACCGGTATGACCGCCGTCGTGTGCTCGTCGTGGTAACGCTTTTGGCCGCCATTATCGCCCTCATTGCGAACTTGGTCGCGCATTCCTTTGTTGCCTTACTGATCGCCAGTTTCCTGTTCGGTGGCATGATGATACCGATGTACTCGTTGGCGCTGGCCTACGCGAACGATCACCTGAAGACCGAGCAAATGGTCGCTGCAAGCGGTACGCTCGTTCTGGTTGGTGGCTTTGGCGCCTTTCTCGGACCGACAATGCTTGCAGCCTCTATGGACATCTTCGGAACTGAGGGATTCTTCTGGGCGCTTGCGACCGTTCACGCGATCATCGGGCTCTTTATCTTGTACCGTATGACCCAACGCCCGGCATTGCCTGCCGAAGAACAGGGAAGCTATGTCGCCATGCCATCCCGCGCAACGATGGTAGCCGGCGAAATGTATGGTGAAGCTGCTACGGAGGAGAGCAACGATCCAGAGGAGGAGCAAGCTGCTGCCGTGGCACCTGCGACGTCAGCTGGGCATTGACCACTGTTTCACGGACAGTCGTCCAACCAGGCGAACTTAACGGCAGCGCTGCGTTGGTATCAAAGATCGAGACGTTCCTTTAAGATGGGCTCAACATTGGCGGCCAGGCCATCACGATGCTCGATCTTACCGCTTTGCCTGACAACTTTTACGACAATCCCTATCCGCATTACGCGGAGCTCCGGGACAACATGCCAATTTGTCCGCAGCCTGATGGCTCATTTCTTCTTTCACGCCATGCCGATCTGGACATGATCTACCGCGACACCACACGGTTCATTTCCGATAAGAAGGCTGTTTTCGCACCAAAATATGGCGATAGCTCCCCGCTTTATGAGCATCACACGACCTCGCTCGTTTTCAATGACCCTCCTCTGCATTCGCGCGTTCGCCGAGCTTTGACTGGCGCGATGACGCCCCGTGCGATGGCAAGAATGGAGCCCGACCTGACGGCGTTAGTTGACTCGCTTTTGGAGGCTTCGGCGAATTCTGAAGAGGTGGACCTAATCGAAACCTTTGCTGGGGCTATACCGGTTGAGGTCATCGGTAATCTGCTCGATATTCCAAGACAGCAGCGAGGGCCTCTGAGGGATTGGTCACTCGCGATCCTTGGTGCACTCGAACCCAAACTTAGCGAAGAGCAACTCGCAGCTGGCAATAGGGCGGTTGAGGAGTTCAAGGCGTTTCTGGCGTGCATCGTCGCTGATCGGACGCAGCATCCGGGGGATCCAGAAACCGATGTCTTGACCCGATTAATTCAGGCCGAAGGCGGTATCCTCTCAGAGGTCGAGCTCCTGCAAAATTGCATTTTCATTCTGAATGCAGGCCACGAGACGACCACCAACTTGATCGGCAACGCGCTTTGGTTGCTTGATCAACACCGAGACGTACGCAACCGCCTTCTCGCCGAGCCGCGCCTTATTAGCACGGCCATCGACGAGTTTCTTCGGCTCGAAAGTCCCAATCAGTTCGGAAACCGTCTAACGACGGAGAGTATCGAGATCTCCGGCGTCCGCATACCGAAAGGCGCAGACTTACACCTCTGTATCGGTGCGGCCAACCGTGATCGCGCCACGTTCCACCACCCTGACCAATTGCTGCCTGATCGGCACCCCAATCGGCATCTCGCTTTTGCTGCTGGGCCCCACACTTGTATTGGTCTCACCTTAGCAAGAATGGAAGGCCGAATCGCAATCGGCCATTTCCTCAAACGCCATCCCGACTACGTCATAACGGAGAATGTGGAGCGGAGCCGCCGGGTACGGTTCCGTGGCTTTACGAAGCTTCCGGCAAGGCTGAGCTAAGTCCGTTGGAGATCACCAGTCATTCGGCTCAATCCAACGATGTCGCGTTGCGTGTCGTCGACGGCGTACCGCTGCTAGAGACGACGGCGGGCATGAGATCAGATCCTCCAAAATGACCGCGCGGGGCGAAGGTCGTAAGATCACCTCAACACCGTTTTCTATTGCTGCCGTCGCTGGTTTTGACCTGAAGCCAGTGGTCGCATCCGATCTCACCTGATCCGCTCTTAGAAACGCGGATTAGGGACACCCTTCATCCCAGGACAGAAAAGCTGCTGTTCTTGTTGATCTTGCGCTTTCGCGAATAAAAGCCGACATCAATGTTCCGCTCCAGATAAGGAAGATGGAATTGCAACGGTTTGACATCGTGATCTTGACCTGACTCGCAGTAGTCGACCAAAGCAGCCATCATTTTTCCTGCGATCGGCGCATTCTTGTATTGGTTGCCGCTTGTCCCACAGGCCATATAGAATCCCGCAAGGCTGGATTTATCGTAAATAGGGATCCAGTCTTCAGTCACGTCGTAGAGTTCGACGACGCCGCGCGTTTTGGAGGGAATGCCGAGGGACGGAACGCGCTGAGCATAGCGATGGACCTGCACCGTCCATTGGTCTGTAAAGTTTCGATTGAAGTCTTCATCGTCGACCCAATCATGTTTGTCACATGGCGGATCCTCCGAGCCGATGAGGATATGACTGCCGTGCTCCGGGCGGATATAGCAACCGATATCACTGTCTGAAACAACAATGCCTTGCTTCTCGAAGTCAAAGTCTGGCGGTGACGGCACATGAGCGACTTCTTGGCGGAGCGGCCTTGTCGTAATGGTCATATCGCCAGTGACTCCTGCCATATCATTGATGCGTGCAGAGGCAGGTCCTGCAACATTGATGACCACTGGAGCACGAATAAGCTCGCCGCTTTCGAGCTCAACACCCACGACCCGACTGTCGTCTCGCAAAATTGAGACGACCGTCTCGTTGAATCGAAAAATCGAGCCTTTGGCCTCTGCCGCGCGCATGAGGTTATGGGCGGAGAGCTGTGGGTCGGTAACATAGCCTGCTGTCGGAAAGAAAACGCCGGACCGGACGTGGCCGCCATTGCTTTCGCCGAACGCTGGATCATCCATCAGCTTTGGCGGGGCGAAACTGTTCAGACTATAAATGGGAAGACGCTCTTCGATGTGGGCCGCGTCCCACTCTTCGAACGGAATACCGAGTTCACGGCAAAAGCTCTTGTGCTTTTCGAGATAGCCATTGGCTTCAGTCGCCATCACCAGACAGCCGCAATCGACAAAGCGAGCGAGCCCTTGATCATCAGGTGTCTCAAGATAATCCACCCAGTCTCGCCAATAGAAATATCCCTCATAGGCGAACGCTGAGCCTTCGAGAGTCGAGTAGTGCACGCGGATGATCGCACAGGACCCTCCCGTCGAGCCTGTGCCAGCATCGTGGTTGCGATCGACCGTCACCGTCTTATAGCCAAGCTTGGCAAGCTCGAATGCCGTCGCTGCACCGATGACGCCCGCCCCGACAATAATGGCATCCGCTTCTCTGGTCATGGCCGTCCCCTAACTTTCTGGCGGTGCCCCGCCTCTCTCTGTTCGTCGTGCAATAAAAGCATCCAACTCCTCGATCATTGCCAGATCGGTCATTGGCGGCTCGAAGTCGTGTAGGATCTGCTTCCAAATGCCATTCGCACGCTCAGTGGCGGTTTTGGCACCGGTCTCGGTCCATTGTCCGAAGTTGGACCAATCCGAAACAAAAGGAGCGTAAAAGGCAGAGCGGTATCGCTCCATTGTATGAGTTGCGCCGAAAAAATGGCCACCTGATCCCACTTCTTTCATGGCCTCAAAGGCGAGTTCGGCTTCATCGAACCGAACCGGCTGCATCAACTCCGCCATTTGTTGCAGCATCTCGATGTCGATAATGTATTTCTCAAGCGACGCAGTCAGCCCACCCTCAATCCAGCCAGCAGCATGCAGGACGAGATTGGCACCGCCAAGCGTGGCACCCCAAAGCGCCATTTGGCTTTCATAAATCGATTGAGCGTCGACGCAATTGGAGACAGAAGGCATCGAGGAACGCCAAGGCAAATCGACAAGCCGTGCCAGCTGGCCGCTAGCAAATGCGGCGCGCACATTTTCTGGTGTTCCGAATGCTGGCGCGCCTGATTTCATGTCAACATTTGAGGTGAAGGCACCATAGACAACCGGTGCGCCCGGCCGGCTCAGCTGAGTCACCACGAGTGCCGCCAAGAACTCTGCATGTTGCTGGACCAAGGCCCCCGTGACGGTCACGGGGGCCATGGCGCCCGCAAGGGTGAAGGGTGTGATGACCGAGGGCTGACCGGCTTTGGCAAAGTCGATCAGACCCTGCAGCATTGGGATGTCCAGGATCAGCGGTGAGTTCGTATTGATGACGGTATAAACACAAGGTGTTTGTGCGAAGTCGTCTTCAGAAAGACCCCGCATGATTTGCATCATTCGAAACCCATCACGGACCTGAGGGGCCCCGCGGCTAAACAGGAAGGGCGGCTTTCGCGACAAGGTCAACTGCGCACGCATCGTCGCGTAGTGGCGGACCTCCGGTGCTACGTCCTGCGGTTCGACATTGGGGCTTTGCACATGGATGACATCAAAGTGCTCGCCAAGCCTAATGATGTTTTCTGATGCTTCAAGCGTGCCAGGACGCTTTCCTTCATCCAGATCTGAAATATGCGGCGCTCCACCGACCGAGCACCATGTTACATGACGACCGCCCCACATTGTTGACGTTTGGTCGTCTGCACCACGCAACTCTATCATTGATGGCGCGGATGCTATGGCGTGCTCGATGATACCGCGATCAAAACGCGCCATCCTCGACGCCATATCGACGTCGACACCGCCAGCTTTCAAGAGCTGCAGCGCATCTGGGAGTAAGATCTTAACACCGAGTTCTTCAAGTACACGAAGGGCGGTCCGATGGATCTCGTGGATTTGATCGTCGGAATAGACGCAGACGGGTTCGAAGGGGTTTCGTAGGTCCCGATAATCGACAGCGCGCTCGGGTCCAGCGGGAACTGCATCCCGTGCACGCCCCGCCCTTCTTCGGCCACCCTGGCGGCGCTCGCGGGCCATAACAGCCTAGGCTCGCATCCGAAGGCCCTTTGGGTCATGGGGGCTAGGCTCAATCACCCGCGCCCCACGCTCGACACCAACGATATGCGTGGTCAGTTCAGTGCCGGGTTCAGCCAGTGCAGGATCCAGAAGGGCCATCGCGAGACTCCTTTGGACGGTGTGCCCGTATCCTCCGGATGTGATGAAGCCGATCCGCTTACCGTCTTTCCAGACGGGCT
The DNA here is from genome assembly GCA_028285265.1 of Geminicoccaceae bacterium. Classification (GTDB taxonomy): domain Bacteria; phylum Pseudomonadota; class Alphaproteobacteria; order Geminicoccales; family Geminicoccaceae; genus JANQPX01. The sequence goes on along the minus strand of JANQPX010000040.1, from coordinate 183,463 downwards.
CAAATCCAGATGCATCAGAGTCCTCAGCATCGATCTCCAGCGTGACCAACCGTTGCGGCGCCGTCTCGTTGTCGCGTTCCGCACGTGCAGCCTCACGTCCGATAAAGTCACCTTTTTCCCAGGCGATCCATCGATCCATGCCGGTCATTCCTGGCGTATAGCCTTGGGTGAACTCACGGCTCCAAATACCGAAGCTCTTTTCGAGGCGAAGTGAATTCAAGGCGTAGTAGCCGTATTCACGCATGTCGCTGGCTGCACCAGCCTCAAGAAGCATCTTACGAAGCGTGATGTGCTCAGTGGCGGCGCAATTTATCTCATATCCGAGTTCGCCAGCGACCGAGAGCCGCCCAACTTTGGTGCGGATCAGGCCGAGATCGAGCGTCGCGCAGCCCAGGAATGGTAGAGCCTCATTGCTCACATCCTGATGGGTGAGCATCGCCAACACCTCGCGCGATTTGGGTCCGGAAAGCGAGAAGCCAACGGTCGCATCCGAGATATCCCTGATCTCGACACCCGTGTCGACATGATCCTGAAACCAGCGCATGTGCCACTGACGGAGGTAGTAGGAGCCCATGATCCACCATGTGCCGTCGTCCCAATTGAAGATGGTAAGGTCACCCTTGAGGCGGCCATCCCCACCAAGCATGGGCGCAAGACGTCCCCGACCTGGCGCAGGCAACTGCCCTGCGGTTAGCCGGTCCAGCCAAGCGCGCACGTTTGGCCCCGAAAGCTCAAATCGAGAAAAACCTGTGGTGTCTAAAAGGCCCACCGTCTCCCGCACAGCGCGACACTCATCGGCGACAATGGGAAAGGCGTTGGAGCGTCTTAGCGTTGGCGTTTCTTCAAAATCCTTGGGCGCAAAGACCAAAGGAATCTCTAAGCCCCAACTACATCCCCAAATCGCCCCAGCAGCATCCATTGCATCGTAAGCCGGTGCCTTCCTCAGAGGACGCCCTGCGGGTAGTTGCTCATTTGGATAGGTCATAACGAACCGGCGCGAGTAGAACTGGCCGGTCGTTTGCTTGATGTATTCACGATTCGACATAAACGAGCCGTAGCGTGCAATATCCATGGGCCAGGTATCTGCTTCGGCCTCGCCATGGATCATCCACTCAGCCAGCGACTTGCCGACTCCTCCACCCTGCAAGAAGCCCGCCATCACGCCACAGGCGAGCCAATAGTTGCGCATACCAGGAACCGGCCCGACGAGCGGATTGCCATCCGGTGAAAACGTAAAAGCTCCATTGACCCAACGCTTGATACCCGCCGTCTGCAAACAAGGATACCGTTCAAAGCACAGCGCCAGTTCATCCTCGATACGATCGATATCTTCTTGAATGAGCTCGAAGCCATAGTCCCAGGGCGCGCCGTCCATGTTCCAATGTTGATGCGTGACCTCATAGATTCCGAGCAAGACGCCCTGCCCTTCTTGGCGCAGATAGGAAAATCCTTCGAGATCGACCGTCATGGGAACCTCAAAGTCCATGGCCTCAACCTCAGGGATCGTCTCGGTCACGAGATAATGATGCTCGAGCGGCGACACAGGAAGATCGAGGCCGACCATGCGTCCGACCTGCTTTGCCCAGAGACCACCGGCATTCACCACATGCTCGGCATGAATTGTGCCCTTCTCGGTGACCACATCCCAAGATCCGTCAGACCTTTGATGGAGTTCTTCAACTTTGTTGTGCTCGATCACCTCGGCACCACGCATTCTGGCGGCACGCGCGTAGGCGTGAACGACACCATTGGTATCGATGTAGCCTTCGCGATCTGCCCAAAGACCACCGATCACGCCTTTCACGTCCATGATTGGGCATTTCGCCCTGATTTCGTCAGGTGTCATCAAATGACAGTCTTCGATACCGATAGTCTGGAAGACACGATAAGCCGATTGCAACCATTCCCAACGGGCAGGTTCTGACGCGACCGAGATGCCACCGGTCATATGGAGGCCTATGTCTTGACCAGATTCCTCTTGAATCTCGGATAACAGATCGATGGTATAGGCCTGCAGAGCCGCCATATTCGGATCAGCATTTAGTGCGTGCACGCCGCCAGCAGCATGCCAACTGGATCCCGCTGTGAGCACCGACCGCTCAATCAGTGCAACGTCCGTCCATCCGAACTTGGCGAGGTGATAAAGCACCGATGCTCCCACCACACCACCGCCAACCACGACAACCCGATACTCCGATTTCATGGTGCTTTCTCCGCGATCTAAACCACCCCTTATCTCCTCGATAGAGCATGACGATCAGGATCTCTATCCTCTCAGCGTCACTAAGGATCGAAAATCGCCTGCCCTGCTGGACCCTAAGGACGAATCAGAGCCCATAGACATCAGTGGCATCAAGATGCTCCAGACCAGCCAACAAGGTGCGATGTCGTTTGGCTGGCCCAGGGGGACTATGGATAGCCGTTTGATCGAAAGGGCGTGTGGCTTTGGTCTTAGAATTGCCACCCCAAAGTGTCGACAGAAAAAATCCACCCAGCCCCAGCGCGCTCACGGTAAATCCATAAGAAAAAACACTCGAATCTGATAAATTTATAATGATAGATATCATTGTTTTCTTTGAACCATAGAGCGATATGTAATTTGTTGAAATAAAACAGCATATTGTCTACCAATGTTTTTATAGTTCATCCAGGAGTGTCATATGTATGATAATTTGAGACTTATCGATGATATGTTCACCATCGACTCACCATTGGGCCCGATAGCAACCCCGATTGGCGGACTTGGCAAAGCCAGGCGTCTTCATGATCTCTTGTTCGATCCGCAGACCACTCTCAGTCAACGCAATGACGACCTCCGCCCTTGGGTCATTGTTGGGCGGCGTGGCGCCGGCAAAACTGCTTTTCTCTATCACCGATGTTTCAGTGGCATCTATGAACATAAGGTCGAGATCGAGTCAGCGCAGGTCTTCCGTACGATTGGCCTGACGATCGAGACCGTCTTGGATCAGAGCAATGAGGACTACGCGCCATTCGTTGAGAACGTGAGTAAGCTCTGGAAGGCTATCTTTATGACGTCCGCCATGTCGCAAGTCTGCAAGACCTATCGATATGATCCGGCCATCAACCGAAATCCTTACCTCCTCGCTGTGCAGGATTACCTCGAGCGGATTGGTATCGAGGGCCAAGTCGCGCCTCGCGGCATCATGGGGCAGCTGCTCACAAAAGCACAAGAGGTTAACGCCAATGCGACTTTCGAATCCGGCGACGATCTCGAGGACATCTTGATCAACCAGATCGGTGTTGGTGAGGCTATCGGTGCGTTTGAAGCCTTTTGCGAAACGGAACGGCAGCGGGTCATTATCCTTATCGATTCGGTCGAGCAGTTTCCCATCGACGACTTTAGGATGGACGCAGCCGCCGCCGGCTTGCTCCACCTGATCAGTCAACTTCGCCTTGCCTATTCACCAGTTCATATCTGCTACTGTATTCCGTCGGAACTCTATCACCACTATACGGCTACGATTTCGGCCAACCCCGAGAAGGATTTCGAAAGCAAGCTGATGCTGCAATGGAGTGCGTCGGAACTTCTCAAAATGAGCGCGCTTCGACTAGACAAATATTTGAGCAGCCTCCGACATCCCCGCATGCGCCGGGACAATGGTCTGCCAGACAACCCCGACCGTGAGGATGTCTTTCACTTCTGGCGACGATTGATGCCAAAGCAGGTCGTCAACAATCTGGGCAAGCAGGAAGATAGCTTCGCCTATATTCTGCGCCATACCCAATTGCTGCCGCGGCACATCATTGGCATTTTTAATCAGATCATCCGTCATTCGCTCCTACGAGACGAAGAGCAATTTCAAATCACCGAGGATGATATCGTCAAAGGGGTCCGCTCAGCGGCGAACTCGATCTGCGCTGGTGTCATCAGTAGCTATCGCCAGGTTCATCCATCCGGTGGCCAACTGTGCGAAAGCATGCTGCCCCACATGACCAATGCTTTCACCATGTCCGAGTTTCGCCTCTTCTACCGAAACTATGGGCGGGGCATCGTCGCTGACTATTATGAAGCACTTCAGATGTTCAAGGAGCTTGGGATCTTCGGCATCGTCGTCAATGAGACGAAAGTCTATTATGAGGGGGAGTTCGAATACACCCAACCGGGCTCTATGGCCATCAGTGAGGATGATACGTTTTGCATCCACCCGGCCTTTGCTGGGCAATTCCGGGTTGGACGCGATAACAATGGCTGGACATCCAAAAAGGAAGTCTATCCCCATGGTACCGATCTGGACGAAGGCATTGCAGCCTGACCCGTCGATCGTCGGGGCTGAGGGATCAAGCGCGTCCTACTCAGGAGCCGTCGTCGCTATCGACGGCCGCTTGGAGAAGACATCAAACCAGGCGGCAAGACTGGGCCTGCCGCCACGCCAGTTTTCGTCGGCGTAGCGAAAATCCATGTACCCCAACGCTGCCGCTGCTGCGATGGTGCCAATATCAACGGTGTCGCCGAAACTGCTGGCCTCGGCTTCGAACTGATCGAGACCACGAATGAATTTCTGCCGCTGGCCGTCGATCCACGCGTCCCAATGCAATTCTTCCGGACGGAGGAACGTCTCGTAGCGCCTTCCTACTGCAGCATCCAGGATACCGTCAGCCAGAGCTTCCCTTTTCAGGGCCGTCCAGCGGGCTGAGCCCTCCATCGGGATCATCTTATGACCGCCTGCGAGATCGTCGAGGTAGGCACAAATCACCCGCGAATCGTAAAGTGCCACGCCTGAATCTGTGACCAAACAGGGTATTTTGCCAAGAGGATTGTCGGCATTGAGATCAGCATCTGGAGAAACGGGCGTCATCGCACGATTCACAAGCTCGATCTGATCATCCAGGCCAAGCTCAATAGCGACGGCACGTACCTTTCGCACATAAGGAGATGGCAGCGCGTAGTGCAGTTTCATGTTGATATCCTCTTGCTCAGCCTTTGTGCCGCTCGGCTTCATAGCGTTTCTTGTTGTCATCATTCGGTGGGTAGAGGCCGAAGATCGATTGACCCATTTTGATCTCTTGAAGAACCCAGTGCTCCAAACGCTCTTGCTCCGCGGAGTCACGTGCGACGTCAACGGCGAGATGCCTAGGCACGACGACGACACCTTCGCCATCCCCCATGAGGATGTCACCTGGAAAGATCGCGACATCGCCGCACGCGATCGGAACCTGGAGATCGACCGCATGATGGACATGAAAGCTTGCTGGCGGTGACGGACAGGCTGCATAGACTGGAATCGTGAAGTCCGCCATGGGTACGACGTCTCGCATGCCTCCATCGGTAACAACACCGGCGACGCCGCGATCGGCGAGCCGAGTCACCAAGATATCGCCTAGCGCGCCCGAGCGCCTGTCCTTTCGACAATCGATCGCGAGCACTGCACCGGGCGGGCAATCCTCAATCGCCCGACGCTGAGGGTGGGTGTTACCATCGAACATCCCAGGTCCATCTAGGTCCTCGCGCGCCGGAATATTGCGGAGCGTAAAGGCCTCACCGATCATCATGCCAGCTTTTGGGGTGACCAAATTGACCCCTTGGATGAATTGATTTCGCAGGCCGCGTTTGAAAAGCTGCGTGCAAACCGTTGCTGTGGTCGACGCTTGGAAGAGTGCTTTGACATCGCTGGTCAAAATCTCGCCATCGACCATCGGCTACCTCCCGCTCTTTGGCCACCTGCCGTGAGAACACGACTATAAGACGAGGACCGATCGAAGAACAGCTGTCGCGCACGGCGCTCCGGACAGAAACACACGTGGACGTGGTTAGGGCACGCGCAGCACGGCGCCCGCTGATCGGCCAAGTACACGCCAGGTGCCAATGAAACCCGCTATGAGTGTTAGAACAAGCGCCAATCCGAGGATCGCAGCCATCGTTCCGGGGGCCCAGACCCAGGGAAGCTGCATGACCATCGTCACGACGACATAAGCACCTATCAGGCCGAGCAGGCCACCAACCAACGCCGCCACCATGCCAAGGCTAAGATATTCGATCGCGAATTGTCGAAGGAGATCGGAACGCCTTGCACCTAAAACCTTCAACACGGCTGCTTCATAAAGATGCCGGCGTCGAGCCGCCGCTACGGCACCTGCAAGCACAAGAAGCCCCGAAATCAACGTGACTCCGGCAACCGCCAAGATCGCTAGACGCACCTTGTCCATAATGTTCCTGATCCGGCCTGCAACTTCGCGCATGGACACCGGTGTCACATTGGGCAGCGTTTTGGCGACAGCGTCCATCAAGATGGGCTCTTGATCAGGCCCAATATCAACCGCAGCCGCATAAACGTGTGGCGCAGCCTCAAGCGTTCCCGGGCTGAACAAGAAGGCAGCGTCTAGGCGTCCCTGGCTCCAATCGATTTCCCGTCGGACGACGGCGATCTCTGCCTCGATGACCCGGCCAAGGACATTGAAGGCGAGACGATCACCAATCGAAACGTCATAGGCTTCCGCAACATCATCTTCGATCGCAATCTGGGCCGGGCCATCATAGTCCGATGGCCACCAACTCCCTTCAACAATTTCGGTCCCTTCAGGTATGGTCGCTGAGTAGCTAAGCGCTCTGTCGCGTCGCAACGTCCAATGATTGATGCCGGATTGATTGGCGGGCACGTCCTTAATGCGGACGACACGGCCGCGGATGGTGGGTAGGAGTTGGACATTGTCCGCATCAACCTGCTCGTCGACGATCGAGTCAAATGCGTCGAGTTGGTCGCGCTGAATATCGATGAAGAACACCGAAGGTACACGATCCGAGAGACTCTGATCGAGTTCGGCTCGCATGTTTTGATTGAGAAGAGCAACGAGCGTCAACACAGTGAGTCCGGCACCGAGAGCAACGACGACACTGGTGGCATGGGCGCCGGGTCGGTGAAGATTGGCGAGCGCCATGCGCAAGCGCGTCCGTCCATAACGCGCAAGTGGCTTCGTTCCAAAAAGGATCAGCTTCGCAACACCTGTCAGCATTATAGCGGCGGCCAAGGCAACGGCGATAAAGATAAGGGCCAAGCGTTTGTCGCTGACCCCCATCACAGCAAAACCAGCGAGGGCTGCGATACAAACGAACAGAAGCAGCAGCATCACGGGCTCCGGCCAACGTGCTGGAGGCGCCAAGAGGGCTCGGAACATGCCCGCCGGGGAGACTTCCTTTGCTCGAGCCAAGGGCCAGATTGCGAAGGCAAGCGTCGTCGCCAGGCCACAACCGGCAGCGATCAGGAGAGGTACTGGATAAAAGCCTGTTCTAATTTGGACGGGGAGTAAGCCATCGGTCAACGCGCGCACCAGTAATGGCAGCGCTTGTCCGATGATGAGGCCAGCAACGACACCGATCGATGCCAACGCTAAAACCTGCAAGAGATAGATCCAAAAGATCGTGTTGCTCTTGGCGCCAAGACATTTCAGGGTCGCAATATTTCTGATCTTACCAGTCATGTAATTTTGGATTGCGAGAGCCACGCCAACACCGCCAATCAGCAGCGATGCCAGGCCCGCGATCGTCAAAAAGCTGGCAAGTCGATCGACAATACGCGTAACCCGAGGCTGAATGTCTCGCACCCCGTTCACTTGAAAACTGGCTTCCGCATGCTGGGCCTTCAGCCCGGCGACCCAGGCTTCGACATCGACGCCAGGTGGCAGCGCAAAGCGATAGTCGAAGCGCGCAAGCGACCCTTCTTGGATGATGGCGCTCGCGTCGAGGTCACGTTGGTGGATGAAAACGCGAGGGCCAATGCTCACGAAGCCGCCAATCCTGTCGGGTTCCCCTTCGACGACGGCACGCACAGTAAAATCGGCATCACCGATGCGAATCGTGTCACCGAGCTGTACATCAAGCCTAGCCAGCAGTCCGCGTTCGACAACGGCGCCCCGTTCCGCCAACGCTTGAGACATCGACAGATCGTTGGGGACCAACGTCACCGATCCATAAAGAGGATAGGCGTCGTCCACGACTTTAAGCCCGACCACGACACGACGTTCGTCGCGCCCATGCGCCATGCCATTGGTACGCACCACATCAGATCGGCGAGCATCGACCGGCGCCAACATCCGCACCGTCTCCTCGCTCAATCGACGATTCGTGCTTTCGATCTTGACGTCACCGCCGAGAAGGGCGGCTGAGTCCTCTTCCAGTCCCTCCATGACGCCGGCATTGATCACACCAACAGCAGCAATCGCTGCGACGCCCAGGGTCAAACAAGCTAGAAAGACCAGCGATCCCGTGAAACCGCTTCTGAGCTCTCGCCTGGCAAGACGCCAGGCTAAGCTAAGGTCTGGAATCATGCGACCTCATCCGAGCGCTCGCGGGTGCTCGGATCGCCTGCCTCATGCATCGACGGCTCGTTGCCATCAACCACCGACCGCAGACGTCCATTGGCCATGCGATAGCGGTGATCGCAACGCGCTGCCAATCCCGCATCGTGGGTTATCAGCATGAGCGTCATCTCACGATCGCGCTGAATGCTGAACATAAGATCGATGATATCGCCACCCGTCGCTTCATCGAGATTGCCTGTTGGCTCATCGGCAAGCAGTAACTTTGGCCGGTTAGCAAGTGCTCGCGCCAGCGCAACACGTTGCTGCTCACCACCAGACAGCTGTCCGGGATAATGATCAGTACGGGCGCCAAGCTGTACAGCTGCAAGCCCATCTCTTGCACGATCGAACGCGTCGTCGGTGCCGGCGAGTTCCAGCGGCACGGCCACATTCTCGAGTGCCGTCATCGTCGGGATAAGGTGGAAAGATTGGAACAAGATGCCCATTTCTCGTCCGCGAAACGAAGCGAGGTCATCTTCATTCAAGGCATTGAGGTCTTGGCCATCGACGGTCACACCTCCGCTCGTTGGTCTTTCGATACCGCCAACCACGGAAAGAAGGGTTGATTTGCCAGAGCCTGACGGGCCGATCACACTCAACGAGCGGCCAGCCGCCACAGACAAGTCAATGCCCCTAAGGATCTTGACCGGACCCGCTGCACTGGTCAGGGTCAGGTGGACATCCAAAAGGGCAATCATTGATGGAGCAATAGGTTCAACGTTCATGCTGCAACAGATGGTCTATCCACATCGGTTTCTCAAGTTCCCAACACAGGCACTGGCTCTACTTCTTTGTGCTTTGGCTCTAATGCCTACGGCCGCCGAGGCGTGTCGGATCAGCGTGTTAGGCGATTCGCTCACAGCAGCTTACGGCATAGCGATCGAAGATGGCTTTCCAGCACAGCTTGGAAACGCACTTGATGACCAAGGCTACAGCTGTGACGTGCTGGATGCTGGTGTCAGCGGCGATACAACGGCTGGCGGGCTTGCTCGCCTCGATTGGATGCTTGCCGATCAGCCTACGCATGTCATCATCGAGCTCGGCGCCAATGACGGCCTACGTGGCCTGCCGACAGAGCAGATGGAGGATAATCTCGACGCCATCATTACGCGCCTAAAAGAGAGTGACATTTCCATTCTGCTGGCGGGCATGTTGCCCCCGCCCAACCTTGGCAAAGACTACACGGATGCCTTTTCAAGAGTTTTTCGTGACCTCTCGGATCGTCATGCCATTCCTCTTTATCCATTCTTTTTGGACGGCGTCGCTGCCGAGCCATCGCTCAACCAACCCGATCAGATCCACCCCAACGCGGCTGGTGTAAAGGTCATCGTCGATCGCATACTACCTACCGTCGTGGCATGGCTCGACCAAGTTGATTGACAGCGGTGACATGATCAGCGCTGTCCCAGGCATCTACGGTTCAAGCACGTGGCTTGACCATTCAAGCGCTTAAGGCAACGTCACCCGTCCACCGTCGGCAACCAGGGTCTGACCGGTCATAAAGCTCGATTGCTCAGAGAGGAGATAGAGGACGGTTTTTGCCATCTCTTCGGGACGCCCCGTTCGCTTTAGGAAAGCCGCTTCGCGCATAGCGTGACGCGCAGGCGCGCCCATCGCGGCGCTCATATCGGTGTCGATCAACCCTGGAGCCAGACAATTGACCCGAACATCCGGCGCGAAGGCTTGAGCACAACTTCGCGCAAAGGCAATAACGGCTGCTTTCGACGTGCTGTAGGGTAGCATTTGTCCTCGAGGCGCTAGTCCGGCAATCGAGGCGATGCAGACAATGCGGCCAAAGCCGCGCTCGATCATCCCATCTTTCACGGCCATGACCGGCAAGAATGTGCCGTCAACATTGACCCTCATGATCTGCTGCCAAAGATCGAGATCGATCTCGGTATGATCGCCGAGATGGGCAATCCCCGCTGCTGTCACCAGGAATTCGACAGGCCCAATCTCCTCGGCAACATCGGCCACCATCGCCTCAACAGCCTTCGGATCGCTGACGTCAGCGCGATAGATCCCGCAGCGGCTGCCCATCGCTTCGATGTCATGTTTCACTTTTGCCGCAGCATCTCGGTTCTGGACATAGTTGAGGGCGACATTCGCCCCCTTCTCAGCGAGGGCAAGACAAATGGCCCGACCAATGCCCCGTGATCCTCCTGTAACCAGTGCCGTGCGATTCCTAAACTCTTGATCTTGCTTGTTCATTCGCAAGTCTCCTTCTCGCCTCCGGCCCGACAGAATACAACAGTTGGCCTAGGGGACATCACACTTCAACGACGATGTATTCGCCTTTCTCGATCACCTTGAACGTCTCAGCGACGAACGGCCTTTGGACAAGCTTTGAGCCTGTTTCGATCGATGCGCTGTAGCTTTTCACCCACGTTCGCGCCGGATCGCAATAGGATTTGCCCGTTCGCAGGTCAAATTCCCAGCCATGCCAGGGACAGCGAATGATCTCGCCCTTTCGACTGTAGCGGTAACGGCCGGGACCATCGGACTCGACCAGACCGACGAGCTTTCCCTTACAAAGACTGCCTCCCTGATGCGGACAGCGATCGAGGATCGCGAGGTAGTCGCCATTCACGTTGAAGATCACGATAGGCTTGCCACGCACGGTCACCAGCTTGCGCTGCCCCGCCTGAATTTCATCGCTGCGGGCTACGACATAGCGGCTCATTAGAGTCGATAGACCTTGCGAGCGTTACCCGACGCGATCGCCTGTCGCCGATCGAGCGGCAATGACCGTGGGAGAGCGAAGGCGGGATCGTCGAAGTCCCAATGGGGATAATCGGTTGCAAGCAGGAGACGATCGAAGCCGATCCAGGAGATGAGATCCAAGAGATGGCGTGAGCGCTCCGGCTCTTCCATCGGTTGGGTGCTTACCCAAAAGTGGTGTTTGATTGTCTGCGATGGAGGCCGTGTGACATGTGGAACTTCGTCCCGATGGTCGTTCCAGTGCTTATCGAGCCGCCAAAGGAGCGATGGGAGCCAGCCGAAGCCGCCCTCAATCATGATCATCTTGAGCCCAGGAATCCGCTCGAAGACTCCCTGCATTGCCAGGCTGACAACGCCCGCCTGGCAAGCTCCTGCGTGACCTGTCATTTCCTCGACATAGTATGAGGGCCAACCCGCGCCGGTAACGGGGAAGCCGCTATAGCCAAAAACATGGACACCGATTGGCAGGCCCACCTCCGCAGCTTTTGCAAAAATCGGCCAATATTTGCGCGCGCCGAGCGGTTCGAATGTGCGAGCCAGCATGAGAATCTGGGCAAAGGCTGGATCTTGAGCGCAACGCTCAATCTCTAAGAGAGCCGCTGGCGGGTCCTCGTAGGGGATCACGATCGAGGCTTTGAAGCGTGGCTCGGGTTCGGTCCACTTAGCCCGCTGCCAATCGTTCACGGCCGACGACATCGCCGCAGCAAAATCGAGATTGCGGTCAGACTGCCCCGTCGGCTGCAAAGGTGCCATGATACTGGATTCAATATTGTAGGCGTTCAAATAGTGCTCTCGAATGAAATCGAGATCGCTTCCAGGTTGCGCACCTTTTGGACCCCAGGCGTCGCGTCGCGCGGCCCGCGGGGCGGCTTTGGGATAAGGATCACCTTCGGCAAATCCGTGTTTCGGCCGTTGCCCATAGCTTTGCAAGTAACGCCACCATCTTGCCGGCAGGAATGGCTTGATTTCACCGACCGTACGAACGGTTGGATGCATATCGCTGTCGATCACCGACAGGCGCGCATGCTGACGACGCAGCCCATCGGATGCCTCACCAGTGATCGTTGCCGTCAACCCATCCATAGTCATCGCACGCCTCCCAGACGAGGGTAGGTTTCACCAGGATTTTTGAGCAGTGAAGCGTTGAGAATCGGGGGCGGCAGGTCTTTCGGGATAACCTCGTCGCCATCGAAGCGCCAATGTGGATAGTCGGAGGAGAATAGAAGCATCTCGTCGGATCCGAGCTGTTCAAAGAGCTTTTCGAGAATGTCTGGATCTTCTGGTGCATCGAGCGGCTGAAGCGTCATCCTTACATGCTCCCGCACGATGTCGATAGGCGCCCGATCGACCCACGGAATCTCGATGCGCACGCCTCGCCAGAACTTGCCAAAACGCCAACAAAATGCCGGGAGCCAGGACACGCCTGACTCGATGAGCACCACCCTGAGTTCAGGGAACTCTACGAACACGCCGTGGCTAATGAGGCTTGCAAGCTGGGCTTGCATGCCTTGGGTTTGATCGATGTAGTCTTCGACATGATAGCTTGGCCAACCGACGGCTGTGACAGCTGTTCGATAGGCGCTGCCGATATGCAGCCCAATCGGCATTCCAAGGCGCTCCGCTGCTCTGTAGATCGGCCACCAATAATGCCGCCCATAGGGCAGATCATGCATCGCCGGCAGCAACACCTGAACAAAGCGCCGATCATCGGCACGTCGCTCAATTTCCTCAACTGCCAACGCTGGATTTTGAGGTGGAACCACGATCGACGCAGCAAGGCGTGGCTCTTTGTTCAACCATTGCTCAACCAACCAGCTATTCACAGCCGAACAAAGGGCGGCAGCGAGCCGCTCGTCGTGGATCTGCTGCACACCATAGAGGCAATTCAAAATGGCGCCGCTGAGCGCCCAGCGGTCAAGCACATCTTCGCACAACAATTCGACGGACTCGGCTGCCCGAATAGCACCGCGCCGCCAATCTGGCCTCGAACTTGCCGATAGCAAGGGTGGGTAAGCCCGGCTTTCGAAGCCTTCCATGCCCCTGATGTCGACACTGTCTCGCCAATAATCGTCGAGATAGGGAACCAGCGCCTGGAGGCCCGGCACGCTTGGATGAACATCGCAATCAATGGCGCCTTTGAGCACGTCGCTCATGGCTCTTGCCCTCCCTTCAGGAAGGCTAGCAGCAGCCTGGAAGCAACGCCATCAAATCGTCGAACGCAGCGCTGAGACAGTTCTCAGCATGGTTCGACATGGGCCGGCTGCAAGGTTAGCATTCAAGTTCACGGCAGGTTGTCGCGCAGAAAAATTCCTATCCCGACCCGGTCATGTCCCCCCAAAGCGGGCTCGTTTTTGCACAAAGCGATTAAGGATCGAAGGGCCCGATGCGCCTCCATCTCGACATCTTGATTGATCACGGCATCAATGGCCCCATCGAGCAACGCTCGCCTGATCGGCGGTGATAGCTCATGCACAATCAGCGTCGGACGGGGCTGGGGCTTCAGCCTTTCAAGGGACGCGAGAATGCCTTTATTGCCGGCGCTGATCGAATAAATGCCGATGAGGTCTCGATGCTCGTCCAACATGCGCTCGACGATCTGACCAGCCACGTCACAATTGTCTGACGATTCGGCGACGGGCAACACCCGCAAATGAGGAAAATCGGCCTTAATGACTTGTTCGAAGCCAACCCACCGCTCGACATGATCACGGATCATCAAAGAGCCTGCGATCAGACCGACAGATCCTTCGAGGCGATGCAGAAAACGACCCATGAGATTGCCCGCGACGCGGCCAGCAGCGGTGTTATCGATTCCAATATATCGCTGGCGCTTGGACGACGGAACGTCTGACACCAATGTCACGACGGGAACGCCGTTGTCGACAAGATCGTCGAGCGCTTCTCGTATTCCCGGCGCGTCCGTCGCTTTGACAGCGATCCCGTCCCACTCACTTGGGTCGATCTCGCGCAATGTCGCAAGTAAGGCGCCATGGTCGATCATTTCAGCCTTTTTGATCGAAATCACGACGCGTTCTGTATCAAGGGCGGCCGGCGCCGCTTTAACCGCCTGTTCAAGATGTTCGGCAAATCCGCTGTGACGGCTCGGCAGGACAAAAAGAAACCGGTAGGTCCGCCGTTTTGCTAGGTTAGCGGCACTTGCGTCGGGGCGAAAACCCAAACGCTCGATCGCGTCTTTAACGCGTTCACGCGTCTCGTGACGTACGCCACGGCGGCCATTCAGAACACGATCAACCGTCGCGAGGCTAACACCAGCCATGTCGGCAACATCAATTGATGTTGCACTTTTTAATTCATTCTTTGCCATGGTTGGCAATCCTATTCCCCTTTTTTGATGTACGTCAATCATTTTATGATGGCATTTCATCAAAATTTGATATAAATATTTTGTGTATTTAGTTCGAACATGATGCAAACTGTTGGTTTAGTGAACGCTATGAAACGTGGGTTATCAATTCAAGAAAGTGAGCACGAGCGCGCAGTCCCTCAGGCCCCCAAGTTCGGTATCATCGTACATCGTGATGTAGAGCCTCTCTATGTCAGCGATGAATGGGCGGCGATCCACGGCTATAAGCCTGAGGAGATCTTGGCGATGCCAAGCATCGTGCCCCTCCGCCATCCCAGTGACAGAGAACGGATGACGGCATATGCCATCGAGCGTGGCGCCGGACGCTATGCTCCAGACCGCTATGCCTACCGAGCCCTGCATCGACAGGGCGGCTTTACCTGGGTCGATGTCCAGGTCCAGCCCGTCCATTGGCAAGGTCAACCGGCAACGCGCTGTATCATCGAGTGCAGACGCAGCCGATCAGATTCAGCCGTGCGTTATCCATCGACCGACCAACGACCGTTGCAGAATGCGGAATTGCGTTTGCTCAATGTCATCGACCAATTGCCGGATGGCTATGCCCTCTATGACGCCGATGAATGCCTTGTCTTCTGGAATCAACGCTATGCCAGCTACGTGCCGAAGGTTAGTGGCTGCTATCGGTCGGGTGACCGGTTCGAGACCTTACTGCGGGATCATGTGCGCCATGGAAGTATTGGGGACGCCATCGCACAACCCGAAACTTGGATCGCCAAGCGGTTAGAGATCTTTCGTGCGCCCGATAATCGCTCGCTTGTCATTGCCTATGGTGACCGAAAGATCCGCACGAGGCATATCAAGACTAACGACGGTGGCACACTTCTCATTTTGAGTGACGTCACCGAAGCCATAACGACAGGAGATCGACTTCGCACCTATTCCTCGGCCTTGGAACAGGTGGCCGATCGTGTCTCAATCATTGGCTTAGATTATCGATTTGTATTTGTGAACGAAGCTGTTCTTCATGCCTATGGTCGAACCAGAAATGATGTCATCGGACGACCGATCTCGGAGCTCATCGGAAAAGACCAATTCGAAAGAGTGTCAAAAGCAGATCTTGATCGTTGCTTTGCCGGCGGCCGGGTGCGAGCCGAACGCGAACAACGGAATGCAGCTGGCGACCTCCGGTATTTGGATGTGAAGCTGGAACCTTTTCGAAAGAGTAACGGTGAGATCGTGGGAGCCATCGCGGTGATGCGCGATGTGACCGAGGCAACCAAACGCCATCGAGAGTTTCAATTGGCGAAATCTGCGATCGATCAGATCCGTGAACGCATTGTCATCGTCGACAAAGAGCAAAACGTCAGGTTGGTCAACCAAAGCCATCTCGACTTTCACGGGCGCGAGATGGATGACGTCCTTGGAAAACACATCGGGGAACTGATTGGCTGGAGCCGATACAGCTCTGAACCGAACAGAATGATTACGCAGGCTATCGAAGTTGGCATTGAGTCCCGCCATGAATATTGGCGATCCAATCTTGATGGCGAAGGCCGCTATTGGGAAACCTCAGTGATCCCCTTTCGTGAGGCCGATTCAACAATCTCAGGTGCGATCGCCACAAGCCGTGATATGACCGAGCATCTCGCGGCTGAGCGGGCAAGACGCCAGTTTCAGGACGCCATCGAACATCTCGCCGATGGCTATGCTCTCTTTGATGAGCACGAACGGTTGACCGCCTATAACGAGGCCTATGGGCGCATTCACGCCCCATCAACGCCGAACTTCGGCCTGGGCGTTTCATTCGAAGCGATCATTCGCGGCCGAGTGAGAGCCAGGGCCATGCATGACGCAGTCGGGCGGGAGGAGGCCTGGATCGAGGAAAGGCTGAGGAGCTTCAGGTCCGAGTCCTATATCGGTGACTTTCGTGTCGAAGGCGGGCGTTGGCTTCATGTGCATAACCGGCGAACCGCCGATGGCGGTATCTTACTGATGGTCACCGATGTCACAGAAAGCAAACGCATCGAGGAAGCGCTTGCCCATAGCCAAACGCGCTTTAAAGACTTTACCGACTTGGCAACCGATTGGTTCTGGGAACAAGACACTGAAGGACGGTTTTCTTATTACTCCGATAGTTTTGAAAGCATTACCGGTTGGCGAATTCCGGACATCTTGGGCAAAACCTCGCTTGAGACATTTTCCCAATATGTCATGGCTGATCCAACATGGTTGGCGCTTTGGCAAGAGCAACAATCGATAGGGATCGATCGAACCGTCGAATTCGAACACGATCTGCCGACGGCAGACGGAAGAACACTTCGCGTCAGCACCACCTTCCGACCCATCAAGAATGCTGCAGGCGTTATTGTTGGCTATCGCGGGGCTGCCAAGAATATTACTGCCGCCTATGGCCTCGAAAGACAGCTCGAACACCAAGCCAATCACGATGCCTTGACCGGCCTGCCGAATAGACGATCGTTCGAACGACATCTCGAGCAAGCTATTCGCGCCAACGCAGAGGGCCGACGTCCCTCAACGTTTTGTTTCATCGATCTCGATCAGTTCAAGGTTGTCAATGATACCGCAGGACATCTTGCCGGCGATCGATTGCTACAACAGGTGGCAACGCTACTTGCCAGTAAGATACGCAAAGGCGACGTTCTCGCACGTCTTGGCGGCGACGAGTTCGGATTGTTGATGCGAGACTGTTCACTTAGACGCGCACGCAATATGGCGAAGCGACTTCTAATGGAACTCAACGATGATCGCTTCTTCGATGGCGATAGTGTCTTCGAAATCGGTGCTAGCATTGGCGTTACATCGATTCAATCAACACCCGATTCTGATCTTGGCCGGATCATGGCAGAAGCTGATCTCGCTTGTTATGCCGCAAAGGACGAAGGACGCAACCGGGTCCAAGTCTATCAAGACGATGACCACCAGCTGAGCCAGCGCCGGGAGGAGATGTCGAAAGCGAGCCTCATTCGCTGGGCCCTAGACGAGGACCGCTTCGACCTGTTCGCACAACCTATCTCACCTCTTTGCCACCGGGGTGATGGTGGTGAGCGGTATGAAATCCTGCTGCGCATGGTGTTGATGGACGGAACCCTTCTGGAACCGGGTCATTTTATCTTTGCCGCCGAGCATTATGGTCTGATGATCAAGATTGATCGTTGGGTTATTCGGCAGAGTCTCCTGCAACTAGCCGAGCGGCAGAATGATCAGGTGAACATCAACCTATCAGGTTTGAGCCTCAACGAGGCCGATACAGTGGAGTTTATAAAAGGCTTACTTCTTTCCTCGCCGGTCAATCCACAGAATGTTTGCTTTGAAATCACAGAGACAGCAGCGATCCGCTGCCTCTCCAAAACCAAATGTCTCATTGACGAACTCAAACAAATCGGTTGCCGCTTTGCTCTCGACGACTTTGGGAGTGGCTTGTCGTCTTTCAACTATTTAAAACAACTGCCAATCGACTATTTGAAGATTGACGGCTCGTTCACACGCGACATCTTGAGTGACAAACATAGCCGGACCATGGTCGAGGCCGTTCATCAGGTTGCAAAGAGCCTTGACCTCAAAACCGTCGCCGAAGGCGTCGAGACGACCGAGGCATTAGAAACACTTCAAAGCATCGGGATCGATTTTGTCCAAGGCTTCGCTGTTGGCCGCCCTGCGCCGCTTGTCGCCTGGGAGATGCCAAGAGAGGCAGCTGGCTAAGATCGAGAGCAAGCTCTGACCAGCCCACCGTCAACAGCCGTCCAGACTTGGTGAGGACGATTGACGCAGGCGGTCACACTGATGGCGATTCGGTTCCACCCTCTATCAATTTTGTGCATAGCCCAGCGACTGGAGGCCGTCCTTGATCTCATCGAGGATAGCAGGATCGTCAATCGTGGCAGGCACTTTGAAGGCTTCACCATCGGCAATCTTCACCATGACACCACGAAGAATTTTGCCTGAACGGGTCTTAGGAAGTCGATCGACGACCGCAACTTGTTTGAAGGCAGCGACAGGGCCGATCTGATCGCGAACTCGTTGAACAAGCTCGGATCTGATGTCGCCTTGATCCCGGTCGCATCCAGTGTTCAAGCAAACAAACCCAACAGGCAACTGGCCCTTTAATTGGTCCGTCACGCCGATCACAGCACATTCTGCGACGTCCGGGTGTCCAGCTAGCACTTCCTCCATGCCTCCGGTCGAGAGGCGATGACCCGCGACGTTGATAACGTCATCGGTCCGCGCCATGATCGAGATGTACCCATCCTGGTCTTTGATGCCGGCATCGCCGGTCTCATAGTAACCTGGGAACGTAGCGAGATAAGAACGTACGAAGCGTTCATCCGCACCCCATAGCGTCGGCAGCGTACCGGGAGGCAGGGGTAGCTTGATCGCGATGGCTCCCAGTTCGCCTGCGGCAACTTCATGGCCGCTCTCGTCTAGGATCTGAACGTCATAACCCGGCATCGCAACCGTAGGTGAACCGAGCTTGACCGGTAGGAGTTCGATGCCAACAGGGTTCGCTGCAATCGAATAGCCCGTCTCGGTTTGCCACCAGTGATCGATCACCGGTACGCCGAGTTGCGCCTGCGCCCACTCGATAGTGTCGGGATCGGCACGCTCGCCTGCAAGGAACAATGTCTTGAAATGACGAAGGTCATACTTCTTAACGAACTCTCCACTCGAGTCTTCCCGCTTGATCGCACGAAAGGCCGTTGGAGCCGTGAACAACACTTTGACGTTGTGCTCACTGATAACACGCCAGAATGTCCCGGCGTCTGGCGTACCGACAGGCTTCCCCTCGAACACCACGGTCGTGCAACCATAAAGCAGCGGCGCATAAACGATATAACTATGGCCAACCACCCATCCGACGTCTGAGGCAGCCCAATACACGTCCCCCGGCTCGACGTCGTAAATGTTCTCCATCGTCCAATGTAACGCAACCATATGACCGGCATTCGGCCGCACAACACCCTTCGGCTGCCCCGTCGTTCCCGACGTATAAAGGATGTAGAGCGGATCAGCGCCCCCAACGGCAACACAATCTGCGGGCTGCACGTCGTGTTGGGCCTCATGCCATTCGATGTCACGACCTTCGACCAGATCTGCAGGTGCCTGGTCTCGCTGGAACATGATGGTAAAGTCAGGCTTGTGCTCGGCCAGATCAATGGCGCCGTCGAGCATCGGCTTATAGGCGACGACACGCCCTGGCTCGATACCGCACGATGCCGCAATGAGCGTTTTTGGCTTCGCATCGTCGATGCGTACAGCCAGCTCATTGGCCGCAAATCCTCCAAAAACGACCGAGTGAATGGCGCCGATGCGAGCGCAAGCCAACATCGCAACGACGGTCTCAGGAATCATCGGCATGTAGATGATAACACGGTCGCCTTTGTTGATGCCTCGTGCCTTTAGCGCACCAGCAAGCTTGGCCGTCAGTTCTTTGAGCTCTCGATATGAGATGCTGCGTTTCGTGTTTGTGACTGGGCTGTCGTAGATGATTGCTGTCTGATCGCCACGCCCGCCTTCGACATGACGATCAACTGCATTCCAACACGTGTTGCATTCGGCGTCAGGAAACCAGCGATAAAAGGGGGGATTGCTGTCATCGAGGGCCTTAGACGGTGGCTTGATCCAATCGATTGCCTCGGCCTGTTTCATCCAGAACGACTCGGGATCATCCTGCCAGGATTTGTAGACCTCGGCATATCTTGTCATATCGTCGCTTCCCATGCTTTCTTCGCATTAGCCAGCAGGCCGGCGGTCCCTGATCAGATCGAGTACCGATTTGACAGCCTCCAAGACATTGGTCCCCGGTCCGAAGATCGCGCCAACGCCTGCCTCTTTCAAAAAATCATAGTCTTGACGCGGGATCACGCCCCCACAAACCACCAGGATATCCTCGCCGTCCATATCTTTCAGCGCTTTGACAAGGAGTGGAGCGAGAGTCTTATGACCGGCTGCCTGCGACGAGATACCGACAACATGCACATCATTCTCGATCGCCTGGCGAGCGACTTCTTCCGGCGTTTGGAAAAGGGGGCCGATATCGACGTCGAAGCCGAGATCAGCAAAGGCGGTGGCGATCACCTTCGAACCGCGATCATGACCGTCCTGCCCCATCTTGGCGACCAAAATACGCGGACGCCGCCCCTCACCCTCTGCAAACCGATCGACCTGCCCCTTGATATCACTGAAGGACTCGTCTTCGTCAAACATCGCGCCGAACACGCCGGAGACCGCCTGAACCTCTGCACGGTGTCGGCCAAAGGTTTTCTCCATCGCTGAGGCGATCTCACCAACAGTGGCGCGGGCGCGGGCAGCGTCGACAGCGCCCGCCAGCAGATTGCCGCCACCAGATTCGGCCATATTGGTGAGGGCTTCCAAGGCACGTTGGCAAGCGTTTTCGTCACGTTCGGCACGGGTCCGCTCGATTCGAGCGATCTGCATCTCGCGAACGGCAGTGTTGTCGATTTCCAGGGTCTTTAAATCGTCCTCTTGCTCCAGTCGGTATTTGTTGACGCCAACAATGACCTCCTCGACACGATCTATGCGTGCCTGCTTCCGCGTCGCCGCCTCCTCGATCCGAAGCTTAGGCATCCCCGAGGCGACGGCCTTGGTCATGCCGCCAAGCCGATCCACTTCCTCGATCAACGCCCATGCCTCATGAACAAGCTGATCAGTCAATGCCTCGACGTAGTAAGATCCAGCAAGTGGATCAACGACATTCGTGATGCCTGTTTCATGCTGGAGTATGAGCTGCGTATTGCGGGCGATACGGGCGGAAAACTCGGTTGGCAGCGCGATCGCCTCATCGAAGCTATTGGTATGGAGCGACTGGGTGCCGCCCAGCGCTGCCGACATAGCTTCGTAAGCGGTACGCACGATGTTGTTATAGGGATCCTGCTCCTGAAGCGAAACGCCGGACGTTTGGCAATGTGTCCGAAGCATTGAGCTTTCCGGTTTCTTCGGCTGGAACTCGTCCATGATGCGTGACCATAGGATCCGCGCGGCGCGAAGCTTCGCTGCCTCCATAAAAAAGTTCATGCCAATGCAAAAAAAGAATGAAAGACGTGGTGCAAACGCATCCACGTCCAATCCCTTTGCGAGCGCCGCTTTTACATATTCCTTGCCGTCAGCAAGCGTAAAGGCGAGCTCTTGTACCAACGTCGCGCCCGCCTCCTGCATATGATAGCCGGAGATCGAGATCGAGTTAAAGCGGGGCATGTGTTCCGCGGTGTAGCCGATAATGTCGGCGACGATGCGCATCGAGGGTTCTGGCGGATAGATATAGGTGTTACGCACCATGAACTCTTTGAGAATGTCGTTTTGAATCGTGCCTGAAAGTTTCTCCGTTGGCACCCCTTGCTCTTGGCCAGCGACAATGAAATTCGCCATGACCGGGATGACGGCACCATTCATGGTCATGGAGACGGACATCTCATCGAGAGGAATTCCGTCAAACAGGATCTTCATGTCTTCGACGCTGTCAATGGCCACGCCCGCCTTGCCGACGTCACCAACAACACGCGGATGATCCGAGTCGTAACCGCGATGGGTCGCGAGATCGAAGGCGACCGATAGTCCTTTCTGACCGGCTGCCAGCGCCTTGCGATAAAAGGCGTTGCTTTCTTCGGCTGTTGAAAAGCCAGCATATTGTCGGATTGTCCAAGGCCGCCCTGTATACATGGTGGAGCGCGGACCACGGACATAGGGAGCCTCGCCGGGCAAGCTGTTGAGATGGTCGATGCCCTTGAGGTCCGCAGCCGTATAGAGCGGCTTGACGGCGATGGCCTCAGGCGTCTGCCAGGTCAACGCCTCCGGCGAGCGGCCCTTGAGTTCCTTGGTCGCCCGCTCCTGCCACGCTTCTAGATCTCTTTTCGGATCAGACATCACCGTCCTCACTCGAACTCCATGATAATTTCATCGACGGCAAGACTTTGGCCCTCATTGACAGGGATCAATTTTACCGTCGCTTGACGCTCAGCGCGCAGCACATTTTCCATCTTCATCGCCTCGATCGTCGCAAGCGGTTGGCCCTCTTCTACCCGATCACCGACGGAGACATTGATCTGCCTTACCATCCCCGGCATCGGACAGAGTAAGAGACGTGACAGGTCCGGTTTCGGCTTCTCGATCATATAACGGGCAAGCTCTGCGGCTCGCGGTGTCCGCACAACGACACCGACATCAGCCCCACGATAGCGAATGCGCCACCCCTCAGCGCGCGGCTCCACCTTAAGTACCATGGGCACCTGATCGACGACCGCCTCGCAAAGGCGCTTACCAGGCAACCAGTCACAGGTCAGATGCCAGATGGCGCGACCGTCAATCGAAGCGGCAAACCCTTCCTCAGTCGGGTCAAGCTTGAGCGCAATTTCGTCCCCGTCGATCGTGACGATCCACTCTTGACGAATAGCGCGACGATGATTGGGAAGTGCTCCGGAAATCTCCGACTCGCGATGTTGCGCTATGTGGTGCATGGCAGCCGCGATGACGGCGATTTGATCCCGGCTTCCCGGTTCGAGTACGACTCCCTCGAACCCATCTGGATACTCCTCTGCGATAAAAGCGGTACTGATCTCGCCTGACTGCCAACGCGAGTGATCCATGACGGCCTGCAAGAACGGAACATTGTGACCGATTCCCTCGATCTCGAACCGATCGAGGGCGTCTCGCATTTTTTCGATGGCAGCATGCCGATCCGGTCCCCACGTGCAGAGCTTGGCGATCATTGGATCGTAAAACATCGAGATCTCACCACCCTCTTCCACACCGGTGTCGTTGCGGATGATGCGACCCTCAGCATCATGCCCTTCGGCAGGTGGCTGGTATCTGGTCAGTCTGCCAATTGACGGCAGGAAGTTTCGGAAGGGGTCCTCCGCATAGATGCGGCTTTCGATGGCCCATCCATTGATTGTCACGTCATCCTGACCGATGGAAAGAGGGTCACCTGCGGCAACGTTGATCATCTCTTCGACAAGGTCGATGCCGGTGATCAACTCAGTGACAGGATGCTCGACCTGCAACCTGGTGTTCATCTCCAGAAAGTAAAAGTTGCGGTCAGCATCGACGATGAATTCCACCGTGCCGGCAGAATGGTAGCCGACGGCTTTGGCCAACGCCACGGACTGTTCACCCATGTCGCGCCGCGTGGCTTCATCCAAAAAAGGCGATGGCGCTTCTTCAATAACCTTCTGATTCCGCCGCTGTATCGAACATTCGCGCTCGTTTAAGTACACAACTTGCCCATGACGATCACCGAGAACTTGAATTTCAATATGACGGGGCGTCGTAATGAACTTCTCGATGAAGATACGATCATCGCCGAAGCTATTGGCAGCTTCTGACTTGGAACGCTCGAAGCCTTCTTTGGCCTCCTCGTCGTTGTGGGCAATGCGCATGCCTTTGCCGCCACCACCTGCGGATGCCTTGATCATGACGGGATAGCCGATCTCCCGCGAAATCTGCGCTGCCTCGTCTGCGTCTGCCACCAAGCCCATGTAACCCGGAACGGTCGAAACGCCTGCTTCTGCAGCAATCTTCTTCGATGTGATCTTGTCACCCATGGCCTCAATGGCGCCTACGGGTGGGCCGATGAAGACAATTCCTTCAGCATCGAGCGCCTTGGCAAAATTGGGGTTCTCTGAAAGAAAGCCGTACCCCGGATGGACCGCCTCGGCACCACTTTGCCGGATGGCGTCCATGATTTTGTCGATGACAATGTAGCTCTCTGAAGCGGGGGGCGGGCCAATATGGACGGCCTCATCAGCCATGCGAACATGGACTGCATCGACGTCGGCGTCCGAATAAATGGCGACTGTTTGGATGCCCATTTTCTTAGCCGACTTGATCACCCGACAAGCGATCTCACCGCGATTCGCAATTAGTATCTTCTTGAACATAGCCAAAGCTTCAATCCAACGCCTCTATGTCAGAGCGGAATGTTGTCATGTTTCTTGCTGGGATTTTCGACTTTTTTGTTGCGAAGCGTGGCGAGCGCTGCCGCCACACGCTTTCGCGTCATATGAGGCATGATCACATCGTCGATAAACCCTTTTTCGGCCGCAACGAAGGGGTTGGCGAAACGGTCCTCATACTCCTTCGTGTGCTGTGCTATTCGATCTGGATCACCAAGGTCCGAGCGGTACAGGATCTCGACCGCCCCTTTTGCCCCCATAACAGCAACTTCGGCAGTCGGCCAAGCGTAGTTGATGTCGCCACGAAGATGCTTCGAGCTCATGACGTCATAAGCCCCTCCGTACGCCTTCCTAGTAATCACCGTGACCTTCGGGACCGTCGCCTCAGCAAAGGCAAACAGCAGTTTTGCGCCATGCTTGATGATGCCGCCATATTCCTGTGCAGTGCCTGGCATAAAGCCCGGCACGTCGACAAAGGTGAGGATTGGAATATTGAAGGCGTCACAGAAACGAACGAAACGGGCCGCCTTTCGGGAGCTATCGATGTCGAGGCAACCGGCGAGCACCATAGGCTGATTGGCGACCACGCCGACCGTCGAGCCTTCTATCCGCATAAATCCGGTGATGATGTTTTTTGCAAATTCCGACTGCAGTTCGAAGAAGTCGCCCTCATCAGCGGTCTTACGAATCAGCTCTCCCATGTCGTAGGGCTTGTTCGGATGATCAGGAACCAGACTGTCTAACGACTTCTCGACCCGATGAGGATCGTCAAAAAACTTGCGAACCGGCGGTTTTTCCGAACTAGAAAGCGGCAAGAAATCAAAGAGACGACGGGTCTGCACCAATGTCTCGACGTCGTTCTCAAAGGCGCCGTCGGCGACGGAGGACTTGGTGGTATGAGTTGTCGCGCCACCGAGTTCCTCTTGCGTAACGATTTCGTTGGTGACCGTTTTCACCACCTCAGGGCCCGTCACAAACATATAAGAGCTATCCTTCACCATGAAGATGAAGTCGGTCATGGCTGGAGAATAGACAGCGCCGCCTGCACACGGTCCCATAATGACCGAGATCTGAGGCACAACGCCGGATGCCATGACATTGCGTAGGAACACGTCGGCATATCCAGCAAGCGAGGCAACCCCCTCTTGAATGCGTGCGCCACCCGAGTCATTCAGGCCGATGACAGGTGCGCCGTTCCTGACGGCCATGTCCATGATCTTGCAGATCTTTTCCGCATGAGTCTCGGAAAGCGAGCCACCAAAAACCGTGAAGTCTTGGCTGAATACATAAACCAAGCGACCGTTAATGGTCCCCTGCCCTGTTACAACTCCATCACCGGCGATCGTCTGCTCGCCCATGCCGAACTCGGTGCAGCGATGGGTAACAAACATGTCATATTCTTCAAATGATCCCTGATCGAGCAGCAACTCAAGTCGTTCACGCGCGGTCAGACGTCCCCGTGCATGCTGGCGCTCTATTCTCGCTTCGCCGCCCCCCAAATTGGCTTGCTCGCGCCTTTTGTCCAGCTGTTCGAGGATATGTCGCATCGTGATCCACCTGTTTCCACCAAACGCCTTGTTACACTTGGCGGATGAATGTCCAACTTCGATACAATAGGCGAAGCTGATACGGGCCGGAAGGTCTAAACCATTGGTTTTCTTGACGCAGGAGAATCACGATGAATTCTCAACCTGTGCGATTGTTCAAACCGAAACGACGGCGCAGCTCGTGCTGTTCGTTAGGCCGTGTTGAGCAATCGTTGACGTACGGTCTCGATCGCTTGATCGTCGCGCCTTTGTTCATCGTCTAGCGACACGTCGGCGATGCGCTCGACATGGGTCGGACCGGCGGACAGGAATACGATTTGATCCGCCAGTGTGATCGCTTCGCGCAGGCTGTGGGTGACAAAAATGACAGACGCTGGATGGGCCCTCAGCGTGCTGAGGAGGAGATAATGAAGACGCTGCGCCGTGGGCTCATCGAGAGAGACGAATGGCTCGTCCATCAAGAGAAGTTTCGGGCGGATGATGAAGGCCCGCGCCAACGCGACACGTCGCGCCATGCCAAGCGACAAACGATTGGCGAAGACTTTCCTAACGTCGAGCAAACCCATCTCTTCCAACCAAATGTCAATCAAAGAGTCGGCATCAGTCTGATCATCAAGGACAAGCTTCAGGTTGTCTTCCACCGTAAGCCATGGCAGGAGACGCGGTTCCTGGAAGACATAGGCAATTCGACCGAGCTCTTGTCGCGAGATCTCACCAGTAAAATCCTGATCGATTCCTGCTATCACGTTGAGAATCGTGGTCTTGCCACAGCCGCTCGGGCCAAACAGCGCGACAAAGCCGTTTTCTCGAACATCCAGCTTGAAATCCTGGATCACATGTTTCGGCGGCGCACTGCCAACAGCAGGGAAGTGCTTGCTGGCAATCCTGGCTTGCAGTGCAAATCGTGACACAGCGCGGCTAACGTCGACGCCAGCGTGTGACATGGCGTTCAAGAGGAAGCATGAGAGTCCATTCGATCACGAGGATGACGATCGTGAAAGCGAGTGCGTAGGCGAGGATCTTATCGACATCGAAGTTGGCAAAGTATTCGAAGATTTTAAACCCGATTCCGTTAGAACGGCCGAGAAGCTCCGTTACCAGAACGATCTTCCAGATCAGACTGAGACCCGAACGGGCAGCGGCCGCGAGATAGGGGTAGAGTTGGGGCAGAATCACTTTCGTCAACGTCTTTCTTCGCCCGATACGAAAGCTAGCCGCCATTTCCAAGAGGTTCTTATCGAGCGCACGAGCCCCTTCACGGACATTGACGACGACGTTCGGAATCTTATTGAGTGCGACGGCAACAACGACGGCTGTCTCGATGAGACCGATCCAAATGTAGCATAGCACGATAATGACAAGCGCCGGCATATTGAGAAAGAACACCAGCCAGGGATGCCCAATCTGATCGAAGAGTTGCAAGCGCCCCATCGCAAAACCGATGGCTGTCCCGATGGTCATGGCTACCAAAAAGCTTGCGATCACACGAGCAAGCGTGATGCCGAGATGGTAGGGTAGATCACCCTTCGCGACCTCCGCTACGATTTGGCTACTCACCTGAAACGGTGTTGGCAGGCGACGCGGATCATCCGCAATCAGCGCCCCCAGTTGCCATATCAAGAGGAGAAGGGCGATCGAAAAGGCGGGCCAAAACACAGCCTCCACCCAATCGAACTTCCTCTTTTTGCTCACCTGCACTAGCCGGTCTTGAGCGTCGGCCTGGGTGTCGATGGACACACCGCGAGGGCTAGTAAACGACGTTTGACCAGAACGTGCCCGGCATCAAGGTCGGGGACGAACCAACGAGATCCTCTCCACCAAGCTTGGCTAGCAGCTCATAGAGTGACCCCGCGTCGGTCCGTTCGATTTCGCCCCAGCTCAGCGGGATGCCCTCTTGAAATCGAGTCTTCAGGGCGCTTAGCGTAGCATCGTCCTTTGCTTTGGTCAGTTCGCGAATGCGTTCCCATTCCTCGTCGGTCTGCAAGAGGCCTTTGGCGGCACGAGAAGCGTCAGCGAAGGCTTCGATCAGCTCTGGGTTCTCGTTGGCAAAGTCTTCAGGGAATACATAACCGAGTTGGGGCACATCGCTGCCTACCCCGAGCTCTTTGATGGCATCATTGATACCGAGGAGACGGTTGTAGCCTTTGGCTTCAAGTCGTGCGCAGAAATGCCAAAAATTGAGCACGGCATCGAGCTCACCTGTCTCAATTTTTTCATTCAGGAGCGGCGGCGCACCAAAAACCGCTTCGACTTCACTGGCAAGGTCCATGCCGTGGCGCTCTTTGGCCACTGCCTGAATAAGAAGCCAGCTCTTGTCGAGCGCACCTCCAGCAACACCAATCTTTTTGCCAGCGAGATCCTGAAGGCTGCCAATGTCCGAATCAGGCGGCGTCATCAGTGCCCCGACCGTATGGGAATAGGGAATGAAGACGTAGTTCTCTCCCTCAGAACGCTGACGGGAGACCCACAGCCAATCGCTCACGATTCCGTCAACAGCACCACCTTGAAGCGCTACTTTGGTGGCCTGACCGCCGGCATAGCCTTCCACAGCCAGCGAGAAGCTACGCTCCTCATCCAGGCCATTGGTCTTAATCACATCGAGTTCCCAGTTGACCGTGCCGAAGCCCAAGACGCCCAATCGGAGTACGCCAATGTTCTCGGCTGCGGCCTCAAGCCGCCCAGGCAACATCGCCAACAATGCGGTGATCGCGGCCAAGGCCACGACTGATCTCCGTTTGAACATCCCCACCTCCCGTTTGTTCGTTCGGGCTAACTTGACCTCAATCTACCCAGAAGCCAATCGATCGCAAAGGGCCGATCGCCGCATCATATCTATGCTGATAGATGCAAACTACATACCTGGGTTGTCTTCCAGCGTGCCCGTTATCGTCTGATCGAAGTCGATAATCGCGCCCGTGAGGAGGCCGCTCTCGGCTGATGCCATGAAAGCAACGGCACGTGCGACATCGTCGATCTCAATGAGACGCCCAAAAGGCTGCGCCTCACCTGCAATCTCCAGCCAGTTTTCTGGACGTGCGTGAACCTCCGTTTGGACGATGTGCTCTCTCGGCGTATTGGTCCAGCCGATATTGAGCGTATTCACCCGGATGCGGTCACGCTTTACGGCGTTCGCAATCGATCGGGTTAGCGTCATCAGAGCGCCCTTGGAACTGCAATAAGGGATCAAAAATGGAGGGCCACCATGTGCCACAATCGTTCCAATATTCACGATTGTGCCCTCGATTTTGTGTCGTCGCATGACCTCGATTGCACGCTGGCTCATGAAAAACTGTGATTTCACATTGAGATCGAACAACTTGTCCCATACATCTTCCGTGGTGCTCTCGATGGAGCCGCGATCAGTCGCCGCGGCGCAGTTCACCAAGATGTCAAGACGGCCAAAGATTTTCTCGGCCTCGTCGACAACCGCTCTACCCTCATCCATCTTCCGAAGATCAGCCTCGACGAAGATCGTCTTGGTGCCACTGTCCGACAGCTCCTTTGCCACGGCAGCACCTTGATCAGCACTGCGGCCGCAAATCACAAGTCCCTCTGCCCCACGCGCCGCAAACAACCTTGCAACACCTTCGCCAATACCTTGAGTACTGCCAGTTATAACGGCGATCTTGCCGTCGAAACCGCGCGCTTCAACCTCACCAACCATGCTTGGCTCCTGTCATTGCACACCGGGCCTGGGCGTTATGCTCGGTCAAACCCCTCCGGTTTGGCAAGGTCTTGCTAGAGATCGATCGGCATGCGGTCTCTCAAAGAGCGCTCAGCGGCAGCACCCATGATCACCGCGCGGAGCCCGTCTTCGACATTGACCTCGGGTTCCCCGCCTTCCAGGATCATCTGGCGGAACCGCTCATGCTGGAAGAAGGTTGCCCCATTGTGATGGCCAAGATCCAGAAGGGCTGGATCGACTTCCACGGTCTCCCGGTGAAGCGGTAGTGCGACCCCCATACGCTCCACCTTCTGACGCTCTCCAATGATGACCGAAGATGAAGGAATCCCACACTCGATTTTCCCGAGATCGCCGATTGCCGCGATCTCTTCCTGGTCACGGCTAGCTTCGGCGAACATGCAAAGGTCCAGCATCGAGCGCACCCCGTTCTCGAAGTCGACAATAACATAAGCGTTGTCGATCATATCGGGCGTCTCGCCGTCAATCCGCTCGTCGAGGTGATTGACGTCCTGAGCTCCCGACGCATAGATGCGCGTTGGTTCAGCTTGGACGATCAAGCGCATCAGATCAAAAAAATGACAGCATTTTTCGACAAGCGTACCACCGGATGTTCTCGCGAATCGGTTCCAATGTCCGACCTTCTCTAGAAACGGAAACCTGTGCTCACGGATTGATAGCATCTTGAGCTTGCCGATCCGTCCATCTTGAACCTCGTCAATGAGACGAGCGATGGCAGGCATATAGCGATACTCCATTGCCACCCAAACAGGCGCTTTGCGGTCGTTCGCGTGACGGGCGATCGCGCGTGCGTCGTCGACGGTCGCGCAAAGCGGTTTTTCGATGAGGACTGGAAGGTCAGTTGCCATGACGTCCAACAGGACATCGTGATGAGTATGGTTGGGACTAGCGATAATGACGGCGTCGGCAAGATCAGCACCGAGAAGGGCACGGTGGTCAGCAAAAGCTTCAGCGCCAGCGAGTGTTGCCGCGGTCTCACGCATGGCTGGATTCGGGTCGGCGACCGCGGTGACCTCGGCATCATCCATGTGATTCAAGAAACGAATATGCTCTTGGCCCATCAGGCCTGAGCCAATTACGGCGTAGCGAAGGGACATTCTGTTCTTTCGAGCGAGTGTCTCATCCGTCACCGGAACAGATTTGAGCGACGCATGACGACGGTATGACTGGGATCGTGTTTGACCGAGCTGATGGGCTCGGTCAATCCAGTTCTCGATGGTACGATCGGTTTTCGCTCACAATCCGATGAAGACACGTCCATCGGTTGTTAGAAGGCTCGACGACTTAAGCCGGTCGGGATTGCCGAGCGTAGTCATAGCCATAGTGAGCGGTGTGTCGTTCAGAGATCACTGCACGATTCAGCAAAAGACTGACCTTCTCCGCATTCAAGTCCAACATGTCGAGCGAGGCATTGAGCTGCGTACCTGTCGCCTCCCCTGCTCCGATGACAAGCACGACCTCGTCTGCATGAGGTGCCAGCACTGCCGCTTCGGTGGTTGCCAAAAGCGGTGGACCGTCGACGACGATCAAGTCGTAGCAGTTGAGCGCCTTGATGCGGTTGAGAAACGCTGTCATAGCCTTACCGCCAAGGAGGCTGGAAGGTGATTTTGTGGCTTCGCCTGCTGGCATGACGGTGAGGGGCAACTGCTCAAACTTAATCAACGTCTCATCAAGATCGGTCACTTGATCCGTCAGACATTCGAACAAGCCCTGCTTTCGATAGGGAAACCCGAGGACTGACGCCACACTGGGATTTGCAAGGTCGCCGTCAATCAAGAGCACACTTAGTTGTTCCTCAATGGCAAGACTGAGGGAAACATTGACGGCGCTAAACGTCTTTCCTTCACCAGGATTACCCGACGTGATGAGAACGATCGGGCAGTCCTTCTCGGTCAAGAGGTCATCGCTCCTGTCCGATTTGAACAAGCTAAGGCGCCCAAATAGCCGACGCTTCACCATGCTAAAATCACGTGCGAAATCTAAATCCAGGGTCGATGGTGTGATGAACCCCATCTTGGCGAGAAGGTCAAAATCAAGCGCGACGCGATCGTCGTATTCCGAAAATTCTCCTCGAACCCTTTCCCCAAGATCGGACCAGGGCGTGTGCACATAAGATGATGTCTTCCGCCTGACTTTTTCACGGGAGAATAGCATTAGAGTTTCGCCCAGATCCATTGGAGGGGCGCCCGGTAAGGGCTCGTTGCAAGACCGCCGCCTCCGGTTTCGGGTGGAACGGCCTCCGAGAAGTACAGAAGCGCGACAAAGACCGCGACCAGAGCGAACGATCCACTCGCCACGCCTCCCCATCCAGACATAACACCACGCGGTTGCACTGGACGAATGGCTTCAGAGACACCGCCAAGAACCGGCAGATCGATTGAAAGCTTGAGTTGATCGACCGTCAGGAAACTCCCGCTGACACATTGCCTGCCAATCGCAAACGCGAGACCTGTGCCGAAACCGACGACAAGAATGGCAGCCAGAAATAGACCACGTGGTGGGCCAATAGGCTGAAGGGGCATGGAGGGAGGATCAATGATGCGATATTCGATGTGGCTTAGACCACGATCGAGATCGCGCGAGATTTGAGCTGATTCGCGCCGCTGCACGAGCTGTTCATACTGAGCAAGCAGGACATTGTAATCGCGGTTGAGACGGGTGAGTTCCGCCTGGACCTCGGGCGCCGAGACTGTATCGGCCGGCAGTAAAGCATCTTTGTTTTCCGCGTGAGATAGGCGCTGTCTTAGTCCCTGGATCGTTGCTTCAGTCAGCTGAAGCTCTTCAGCCAGGACGATGTATTGCGGGTTCGGAACGCTGACTTTGGCGGCATTGGCACGCGCTTGCTCGACCTCAAGTTGCCGTTGTGCGTTCTCCACCATGCCGCGTAGGGCGATCACTTCGGGATGTGCATCTGAGTGCACCTTGAGCTTTGCCTGCAGATTGTGCGCTAGCGCCTCGATCTCTTGCTGCACGTCCTTAAGCCCCGCCTCTGATGAGACCTCTAGAGCAGGCCTCACTGTCTTCGGCGTTGAGCCCAGGTGCAGTTTGAGTTGATCGCGCCGCCAAATTGCCGCTTCGATCTCAGCATGCAACCGTCGAAGCTCGTCCTCCCGGGGACCGAGTGCATGCTGGCCGCGACTGGCGTTGCCCAGTTCACTGGAATGCTGCTTTCTGAACTTCGCCATGTCGACTTCAGCCTGCCGCAGCTTCACCTCGTAATCTTCGATCTGCCGATCGATGAAATCGCGAGCCTCTTCGACATCGCGCTGAGAATGGCCAAGATTCTGTCCAACAAAGATCTGCGCCACGGAATCGACCACGCGCTGTGCCAGACGCGGATCCTGATGGGCATAACTAATTTCGAACAGTGTTGCGCTCTCGTTCTCGATTTTGATGTCGCGTGCCAAATCCTCGATCAGCTGGGAACGCTCGAGATCGTTATCCACAGTATGATCAAGGCCGGTCATACGGATGAGTTCTTCAAGATTGGGAACCGACAGCAGCGTGCGTCGCATCATCTCGACCTGCCGGTTGACGTCCGGCGCTACAACGAGGCCTTTCATGAGCGGGCCGAGAACTGTTTCAGTATCAATGTAAAGCCTGGCCCGCGACGAATAGCGATCTGGCATCGAGGCCAAGAAAAGCCAACCCAATAGACAAACCAGCCAAGCCACGCCCAACGCCTGCCAACGAAAGCGTTTCAAAGCGGCGAGATGTTCCATAAGGAATGCACGATAGTCAGCCATGTCGAACAAGCTCCCAGCACACCAGCGTGGTGTCTTCGACAGGACGATCAGATGGCCTATGACATGGCATCATGTTCAAAAGTATGTCCCTTGAGGCCTCAGCTTTCTACAACCTATGATAGTTCGTAATCTCGAACAAAATATACGTCAAGATGATTTTATTGAAAATTAGATCTACCGTAAGTTTGTTTTTTGATCACCCACAACACCGCTCTACCAACTGCCATGACAAACGGACAGACGATGCAGAGCCTGATCAGTTCAAAAATACAAATTTTCTTTAAAACTATGATTAAAAAGCATTTTTTCTAGAAAATGAACGGATCTCTAGTGATGAGTGTTGAAAACAACAGAAACATACACCTGAATTCGTCATGAATTTTAAGGAGAAACGTCTCGATATCGTCGATCGAAAACGGCACCATAACGAAACATGACTGAATGCTACCGGGGGTTGTTTATTTCGGTACAGTTTTGGGCCGCAGCACTTTGTCTCGCGATCTCGGCTTCATCGCAGACTTGAAACAGAGCGATGGCTGACGATAGGCTTGAGGCTCATGAACAATCGGGCGTGAAGGCAAGCGCCCTGGGAGCGAGACAATGGCGAGGACTCTTCATATCGGCTGCCTTCAGTATTGTGCTGGCATGGATACCGATCGCAACCTTCGCCGAATCGAAAAACTTCTCGACCGGGCGACCGGGTCCGGTGCTCAGCTCGTATGCCTTCCGGAATACGCAACCTGCTACGGCAGTCGACGTGGACGTTTGGTTGTTGGCGCTGAGGAAGAATACGAGCATGCGGGGCTTCTCGCGTTAAAAGACATGGCGCGCCAACGCTCCATTTGGATGCTTATTGGGTCCATTGCGATTAAGCGCAGTGATGGGTTGATCAACAACCGATCTTACCTGATCGATGACTCCGGCAACATCATGGCGCGCTATGACAAGATTCATCTTTTCGATGTTGATCTAGAAGGAGGCGAGTCCTATCGAGAAAGCGATCTCGTTCGGCCAGGCGAACAGGCCGTATTGATCGAAACACCCTTTGGCCACCTAGGCCTCACGATCTGTTATGATATTCGCTTTCCCCAGCTCTACCGAACTCTCGCCAAAGCCGGTGCCGACATTCTCTTTGCACCGGCCGCGTTCACGCGGAAGACCGGCGAAGCTCATTGGCACACCTTGGTTGCCGCGCGTGCGATTGAGAATGCTACCTATTTGGTGGCACCCTGCCAATGCGGTGACCAGAAAGGCAAGCTCAAGCGCTATGGCCACTCGCTGATCGTCAGCCCTTGGGGTGAGGTCCTGGCAGATGGCGGAGAGAGCGCCGGTGTGATCACCGCGACCATCGATCTCGACGTGATGGACGCGGCAAGGCGCAGCATTCCAGCTCTGCAGCATGACCGTCTTTTCGAAATTTCAGTCTTGCCAAGACAAGATCGCAATGTCGAAGAGACCAAGCGTACGCCGACGTCATCGTAGCTCGAGTGCGTCAATCGACGCCGTTTCGATCATTGTTGCTTGATGCAAGAAATGCCAGCAGGTGTTCGATCACGGCTTCGGGCTGTTCTTGCTGAACCCAATGCCCTGCACCTTCGAGAAGATGGAAGCCGCTCATGCGCGTGCAAATCTCCTGTTGCATCCTCTCAGCATCGCCAGGTCTTTGGTAGACGCCCCAGTCGCAGCTCCCTGCTATAAAGCAGGATGGAATGTCGATTTTGCGACCTGCGAACAGACTAAGCTCGCTTGCTGTGATCGGATTTGTCATGCAGCGGTACCATTGAAGCCCTCCCTGAAAGCCGGTCCGTTCATAAGCTGTAGCATAGACCGCGAGTTCATCGTCTCGTAGCCACTCACAGGCTGCAATTTTCGCAGCTGACGGCATAAATGAACGGACCGTCTCACCCATCGTGGCATCGCGATCCATAATGTAATAAGTCGGCATCTTAGCGAGTTCGCTCGCCGACCACTCCCTTAGCCTAAAGGGCTTATTCTCTGTCCAATCAGCACTCTTGTAATGGAAGTAGGCGCGAAGAAACGCGTGAACCCCCTGATCGCAAAGCCACATATCGTCATTTGCGGCGGCCGTGGAATAGTACCACTGATAATGTTTGCGCGGTCGTTCCAACGCTGCGAGGTCCGCGTGGATGTCGCGGATCGGCTTTTCATATTTGAATGGCGGCGGACCGCCAAAAGGTGCGCTCATCATGACAACGGAACGGAAAAGATCATTCCGTGACAAGGCGCAATAGGCGGCAACAGGCGATCCAAAATCATGACCGATGACCGAAGCCACTGAGGAATAGCCAAGCGAATCGACCAGCGCCAATGCATCGCGCACGATCGAGAGCATCGTGAAGGATGAAAGATCGCTCTCAAATCGGCCGTCCCAACCTTCAGTCCAGCCATAGCCACGCTGGTCCGGCGCCACCACGTAATACCCTGCTTCGGCAAGCGGCAGCATGACCCTTCGCCAGCTATAGGCGATCTCTGGAAAGCCGTGTAGCAAGAGCAGCAATGGCCGCCCTTTGCTTTCAAATCCGGCCTCTAGAACGTGCATCCGAAGGCCATTTATGCCATCGACGAAGCGTGACCGGATGCCTGTTGGCAACGGAATTACATCGACGCCATTCTCTTCCACGCCCATCTTGCCTCCATGATCAAACACGCTAGGCCGGTTCTAGCTCCGGCCTAGCGAGTCATCTGACCACAGGCTCCGGGTCATGCAAATACCTAGAAGGTCGGGGGCCTTAGCTCTCAACCCCCAGCGCTTTCGCCGTCTCAGCAGCAACATAGTTCGTCCCAACAGGGAGATCCTTGGCCTTGGCGTAATCATTCACGGCCCGAATCGTCATTGGCCCAAATTTGCCGTCGACGTTGCCCCGATAGTGGCCGGCCCGACTGAGCGCTGCCTGGATCGTGCTTATGACGTCTGGGGTCATATTTACATCGCAAAGCACCTCGCGCCACGCGAGCATCTCATCTGCAATCTTGACCCGCTTCGTCACCGTTTCATAGAGAGGTGGAACGTTGATTTCTCGTTCCTGCGCGGCTTGGACCAACTTTTGCACGCGCACCGTCTCATATTCGGCCGGCGTGGTTACTTTACGCGTCTGCGCAGGCGTCTTTAATCGTTTCTTGCTCACCGTCCTGTATTCGGCAGGCGTATTAACTTCTTGAGTAGATGCTGGCGTAACAAGAACGCGTTTCTCTACGGTTTTGTACGTGGCCGGTATTTCAACCAAGCACATTACTTCACCTGTACTCTCGTCGTAGGTTGTCTTCAGTGCATTGTCGATGGGACCGCTACCGCGCTTCCAAACGGTGTGAGCAGGTTTATCCAGAATACGCTCTTGAACCAGCTCATATTTGGCCGGAATGTGAATGAGTTTCTTGCCTTGAGGCCGGACCAGAATTTTCTCATTTACGCTTTCATATTCGGCCGGTACGGTCTCGACCCGTGTTGTGGCCTCTTTCACCAGTACCGCCTCTTCGACCCATTCGTAACGGGCATCTTCGACCTCGATCTTAACCTCGGCCGGGCGTATCAGCACCTTTTCCTCGCGCACATTGTACGTCGCCGGAAGAAGTACCCGCGCATAGCAGTGTCCGGGTTTCGGGTCAGGCGGGAAGAGCGTTGTATTGGAAACCTCTTGGATTTCGTTGGAAGGCGGTGCTGCTGCTGGTTCGATGATCGCATCAGCAAAGGCGACTGTCGACGGCTGTTCCGGCGCACAAGCGGCCAAAACGACGCTACCTAGGGCAGCGGCAAGACAAGCGTTTCCACGAAGCAACGTCATTGCAACTCCAAACTTATAACAAGCAAGATGAAGCTGATGCTTAACATCAGCTATTGATTTCGCAAGCAAAATTTTAATCAAAATTAAAAAGAAAACATCGTCATTTTTGATGAATATTTGTTATTTGCTTTTCAATTTTTTCTAAAATTTTTTGTTTAATTCGATACCCTCACAAACGACTAAAATAGGATTTGAAAACATATTGTAGATCGGACTTTTTATTGCAGTTTCTATAGTACAATGACCCATAGACTGACACGATATTTCTCAAAGATCTTAGTGGCGACTTAATGCCACCTCTCCACAAAAACATCTGTCAGATGCAACGCGTCCCTTAATTGCCGTGACTCTGTCGAGACGGCAGCAGCAAGAGCGCCGAAGCTCAAACGGGCCCCGGCGCTCAGCAATGCAACAAGGCTGAACCCCTTAGCCTTTGTAGGTCACGGTCCAGATCACCCCCGAATGGGGCACAGTGTAAAAGGGCGACGGCATTTCAAAGTCCGTGTAGACCTCACCATAGTCAACGATGTACATCGTCTTACCATCGTTCGAAAACACGACATCGTTTGGACGTTCGATGCCGCCACGGTTCGCTTCCTTTTGGTAGGCGTTTGGTCCCATCTCAATGTTGCGTGCGAAATAGGACCACTTGACGCCGGAGGGCTCCAAGAACTCCACCTGTAAAATGGCAGGCCATGTCGGTACGAGGCTCTCTGGGCCAGTATCGAGGATTCCGTACACTGCGCCAAACAGATGATTATCCGCGCCGAAGTTCGACGCGCTCCAGGCGATTCCGTCGATTGGGTTGTTGGTATCCCATTCAAGGATAGGGTTGATGTAGCCATCTGGATTGGGGTTGGCGACAATCAACGGTACGCCTCGATTACCACTCACATGATGTTGGAAGCGATAGGGCCAATTCTGCGGCACAAAAGGCTCATCCCCGATGTAGAGATTAGGATAAGGCCGATCAATCGCGCTGCCGTTATAGGTTTCATGGCCATAGCGCTTGCCAGTGACAAAGAGGAACCCTTCTTTGTCAGGGAAACCGGCATCTTGACCCATCTCAGTTACGAGCCATAGCTTTTCCGCACCATTGGCGATCCTGCGGTTGCCTAGATCATTGGCGCCATTATCACTGACCGCGAGCGCGTTCTCGAATTTTGAACCCTTAGGCCCGAACTCGACGCCAGACTGGTTGCGAAAGCCCATGGCATAGACCTCCATGCTCTCATGGGCATAGAGCCCGTCCTCTCCGGCATCATCGATCGCAACACGCATAACCGACCCACCACAAGGCACCTTACCGGGGATGATCATGCCGGGTTCTGCTGGCACGCCGACAGGCAAATAAGCACCGGTCAAACGACCATCAGAAGACCGAACATTCAATCCAGTATGTTCTATGTCGCGGCAGGGTGGATCATGGGGGGTCTTGCCCCAGCCTTCTGTGTCATGGATTAACCAGTAGGGATCTTCTGGTATGTCGGTCCAACCATGATTGTCCGGATCAGCAAATCCGGTGTTGCTAGGAAAACCCAGCGCGAAATAGAGATAGCCATCACGGCAGGTAACACCGCCGTTGCGATGATCACCAATGAACAGATCCTTGATGATCAGCTTTGGCTCACCATCGATACCGTCGACCTCCCAAATTTTCTCAGCGTATTCAGGGACGTAGATCTTCCCGTTCTCGGGGCAATAGGACAACTCGTTCATGACGGTCGTGAAAACGCCTTTGCCGATTTCTTGGACCAATGAGCCATCGGGACCGAACACCTTGATATGGGCCTCTTCGAATTCCTCGGCTTCTGGCGACCCCAAAAGCGGTGGCGAAACCACCACCCAGAGATTACCCTCCCCATCAACTGTTGCAGCCGAGGGCGCGCTTAGGCCTTCGGCAAAAATACCCACCTCATATCCTTCGGGAACGACGACTTTAGTTGGGTCGGGCTTGACAGCGATCCGCTTCTCCCAACCGCCAGATTCTCCAGTTCCTTGCATGTCCGCCCATGCCAATGATGTCGAGACAAGCAATGCGCCCGTCGACAAAATCAAACATGTTGTGGGTCTCATGACGCCTCCCCAATATTGGTCGGCAGCCATCAGCGCCGACCTGTTGCTCCCTGAGTTTCTGACTTTTTGATTGGCGAACTACGCCAATGACTATGGTCGGGGAGCCTTAGGCAACGCGCAAGTTGTTGATGGCTAATAGTAACTATTCGTTTTTTTGATGCTTTTCCCGATCAGTCCACGGGAAATCGCTCAAAAAGTCGGCATCGCTCGAATATGCGCAATAATGTCCTTGACCTCACGATCACTGAGCTTGGACTTCCAGGCCGGCATATAGGAACTCTTGCCAATTGCTTCGCCGCCGTCAGCGATTGCGGTGTAGAGATAACTGTCAGGAAGGAACTCGATGTAACCCTTTTTGGTGAGGTTCTCGATGTGAGGCATGAACGTGTGGGCGCCCCCCCTACCGTCTTCACCGTGGCAGCCACGACAATAGCGCTTGTAGAGTTTTGCACCTTGCAGGGCATCGCCTTCCGCAAAGCGCTCGACGTCGCCATAGATCGACGAGTCCGCGGGCTTCTCTGCAACAGAGACCGAAGCTGACAAGCCCAAAATCAATCCGACAAACCAGCCAACGAAATCCGTCGAACGGATCATGACGCCTCTCCCCTCCAATGACCGAGAGACGCGCTCGTATGCCTAGGCTAAGCCTCTAGTTTGAAAAGACTGGGCTCTTGATATAGGCGGTTAGCGCCATTCTCTCATGATCGTCGAACTCATGCTCCCAACCTGGCATGGCGCGAAAGCCATATGTGATGCGTGTATAGACTTGCTCTGTGGTGAGTTTCTTCGGCTTCAGCTTCGGTGCCTTGCCAGGGTAGGCACCCTTGCCATGGCAAAACTTACAGCGCTTTTGGAAAAGCGTCCGGCCGAGTTCGATGTGCTCAGCGTTGGTCATGAATGCTTCGGTTAGCTCGGACTCGTCAGCCTTCGATGCTATACCCGAGAGCAAGATCGCCAATGCCGCCGTCACGGCCAAGATCAAAGGGGTTTGCAAAGACGCCTCCTTAGAAGTTCTTCTGTTGTTCACTCCATTAAACGCAATCGAGCCCCCCTCAGGCAAGAGGGAGAGCGGGATTAATTTTTCCCGTTTCTTTTCAATGGCTTAACCTCTCAACGACACGCAGCAGAGTGGTAAAAATCGACCTTCAAAACCCGCAGAAACCCTTGGTCGACGTTTTGAAGTGGTAAAAAAATCGGTGCCGATCGCGCCCAATTCAGCCTACAAATCTGAAGACGTCACATGAATCACGACAAAGCACGTGCTGTGCTCGATCGCGCGCCTTGAAAGGCGATTAACAGAGTTTTCGAACAGCCCTGCTCTAGCCTTCTTGGCAGTCGTCGCGGCTCTCGTCATAGGATGAATGATCTAACGCCATAGAACAACTTCCAGAAATCCAAGACCCCGAGATCGTAGTGACGACACGCAACATCTTGGACGGAATTCGGTCCGATCCCAAATCAGCGGATGAAAGACAATTCGTGCAAGGGATCATCGAAGACGAGCTGTTTCGCCATGAAGCCGACACTATCCGAGATCCCCATACAATTCTTGCGATGTGAGCCGTCGGTATCTTGGGACTCGTGACTGGCTTCTTCACCGACAGCCTTTGACGCACCGCTTTGCACCCGAAAGTAGACGAAAGGCCAGCTTCAGCCATGTGCCGCCTTTTGCCTCTAGCGCAGACGGGCGCTGCGGCAGAAATACGAAAAAACCGGCATCTGAGCATCACAACAAGTTGTGTCGACACTTCCAAGCGAGGCCAGGAAGATGATCTGTGAAGCCAGCCGCTCTGAGCGTGTGAAAGGCTGACAGAACCCTATCTGGGACGTGAACGCGCACCTGAAAACCACGAGCCGGATAAGTCAATATCCGTTCGAGATCACCGACCATCTCGCAGAAGAGGCCTCGTTCGTTTTGAGCTGCCGTCGGTTGATCTTCGAAGGTTGTAAGGGGCGCGGTCGTCATCGCACGAACTCTTGGCCATTGCTTTTGCGCTGTCGCCTTGCATCGAAGCTGAGTGTGAGGTTTTGTGACCAGGATGATCGATTCCGCTTCCGGAATCAGACAGGAGACGTTCGCTAAGTTTTCGCCGATGTTGGTGGCAGCCTCTTCAAGAGTGATGGCCTCTACCGACACACCGCATTTAATTGCAAGTCGGCTGAAGGTAGTTGCTTCGGAGTCGTCGAATAGGCCCTTCGTCCAGTTACCGGACGCGCCCGTGAAGATCACCCGCGACGACAGGCCTGCCTTGTAAAGGCCCGCGCATCGCTCAGCGACGCGAAGATCATATGAGCCCAGCCCGACAATCGCGTCCGCAGGCACCAGTTCATCGTAGACATGATGAAAATTCCAAAGGGTGCGAGCGGCTTTTAGGATCTCGACAGAGGCGATCAACGTAGAGGCTCGCCGATCTCGATAATGTGCTTATCCGGGTCATGGAACCTGAACACCCGTTGGCCCCAAGCTTGTGTTTCTAACGGGTGGATGAGTTCGACCTGACGGGAGATACGGGTGAACGCGGCATCAATATCGTCGACTTCAAAGTATAGAACGAAATTTTGCCGTCCATAGGGAGCATGGTCATCCGGGACTTTCCCGAAGATGGTTAAATGAAGCGACACGGCATCATGCAGAGCGAAGCCGTTTTCAAACCTGACGAAGTCGCCGTAATCTTCCAGCACGTGAAGTCCAAGCACTTCGGAATAGAACCGCTTGGACCGGTCAATGTCCGCCACAAACGGCAATGGATTCACAAACTTCATCAAATCGGATACCCGGAGATAAGACGATGTGATGGCCAACGCCGGACAGCACTGCAGATGTTGCATTTAGCATATGTCTTGTTTGGGTCTCAATTCCTCCGCGGAGCCGTTCGGCCCTTTTGACGAGTCCGGGAAAAAAGAGGTGAATTAGCTCCAAATCGAGCCTCGCCCGCTTTGCTGGTCAAAGCAGTCTTTAAGGCGATAATTCGCCTGGCATGTCTGCTGTCGAGCGCATTCTCGTCAGAAGGGCCTCGTTCGTCTTTACCCTCAGCAACCAGTGATAGGAGCTTGTCGACACCGTTACGTCCGACACCAGCAATAATCCCGAACTCCGCGAGACGGGAACGGATCGCGTTGATCAGTGCATTGCCCTGGCGAACAAACAAGGCGGAAGTTTGGCAAAGTATTTCAAAACTTGACTACGCCTGAACTGTCGTCGACTGATAATGTTGCTTTGCCCGTCGATGCCGTGCATCTGAAAGACGTTCTTCGCTATACCAAGGCCAATCGTGCTAATCATTCTCATGCGTGGCTCCTCTCTTGCGGTGCTGAAGACACCGCCGTTTGGCACATTGCGATGCCGGTGGAGGAGCCATCCACAGCATCTTCGCGGAGATCGCCGACGGTGACCTGATCGCGCTCATACTCGAAGACGAGAGTGTCTTCGCCTCGCATAACCGTCTAGTTTTCCGGGACCTTCACCGAGCCATCTTCGCGAAACTCGACGCCGCGTTCTTCAAGCTGCTCGACCATGAGATCGAGAACGCCAGGCTTGATGGCAAGACCAGCCATAGCGTGTTCCAGGGACTTGTTGCCAAAGGCGCGCCGGAACTTCTCATCAAGCCTTGCCCATCCGAGCCCATTAAGCGCCATCTTCAACTGCGTTCTGGACGGTTTCATAGCATACAAACTCACTGCACAAGCACTATGTTCTTATTTTGTTCTCATGAAAACTGTATGCTTATGAGCGAATTTGTCTAGTCTCTTTCACGCATAGATGGCGTACAAAATCAAAAATCTGCTTCGGCTTCGTGCTGGACTTGGAGATTAGCAGTGCTGCTGTCGCCATATGGGGCAGCGAATGCCTTTATGGAGACAGCCAGGCCCAGAAGAAGAGCGAGGCCGGTGATGATCAGAAGGGCTTTAGCCACGATGAATCTCCCCTGGTCAGCAATCTATTTCTTTGCGCACGGAAGCCAGACGACGTGCATTGGACTTGAGCGGCAAGTCATCTCGCTGCGTCATCCGCAAGCAAACAGGCCGATGGCAATTAGGCCGCCTGAATTCCGCGCATTTCGACTCTCCAGTCGACATTGTCGATAGAACTTTGTCGAGGATCTGAGGGCTCTGACGGATAGACTGTGACTGGAGCTGCCGCAAACAGCTTTGATTTAGGTCATTTCTGGAGCGGAAACTCGTCAGACAGATCTCAGTCCGAC
Organism: Geminicoccaceae bacterium; assembly: GCA_028285265.1. Classification (GTDB taxonomy): domain Bacteria; phylum Pseudomonadota; class Alphaproteobacteria; order Geminicoccales; family Geminicoccaceae; genus JANQPX01. Next base: position 140,107 of record JANQPX010000040.1, on the reverse strand, counting down.
ATTAAATTGGTGGTGCCTGGTCTGAGCCGGAGAACGCGATGTGAAAGCCACCACGAGGAGAAAGGTCGTCACTAAACGCTATTCGCCGCAAAAGAAGCCCGACAGCTCGAGGGGACTGCCGGGCCGGAGAGAAGTCGAGAAAGGATCCCTATCATCATGACGCCAAAGAACAGAGCTTGGGAGGGAAACTTGGCTCAGAACTGGCACTAGAGTGCACCGGAAAGGATTTGTTAACACTTCTTTGCTGCTATGAGATTGAGCTCTTCCCGAGAGAAGGCCGGTTCGCTTATCACCCACGGGCGAGCCGGTCGTCCTACCGTTGCAGATGCTGTAATCACAAATTGCTTACTATTCGGGAAGACTGCCGAAAAATTCGATAATACTATGCACTTGCAGTTGACAAACTGCGAAGCAAATCGCTCTGATAACCAGTCTTGATGTTCGAGGCCTCGGGCCCACGGTTCAGATTGGGCAATCCAGCTGTGGGCCCGAGTTCCCAAGGCGATAGTATGCCCACACAATTATCACAGTTCTATCACAAAAAATGTTGGACAGCTTTCGTCTCGATGCTGTGATCCGAGATGTGAAACGCAGCGTAATAACGACTGCAATCTGTAGTACATCCACTCTTTAGCGTTCTGGACTGGACATAAGAATTGCCCGGCTTGCTGCTCGGTTTTCGAGGAGAGCCAGCCCCCCCCAATCTTCTTGAGCCTGGCACCTAGTCTGTAGTCTGTTTGGCGATGTGGTGGTCCGTCAAAGAACCGAATTCGGTTCGGATTTGCACTCAGCCCTCCACCTCCAAATCACGCAAAACGCGATCAAAGGTCTCCTTATAGGCTTCGTGGTCCTTCCAACGGGTGAAATCGCCAATGTTTCGAAAGCGGAGTTTGCTTGCGCAAGCCTCACCTGCCTCCATCGCAGCGTCATCCAAACGGATTGGGAACAGCATGGATTGTGTCCGCCGACGCTCTTCCTCGAATGCCGTGCTGACCTCGTCCTCAACCCAATCGCTTGTGATCGCATTCTTTGAAAAAATAAGCACGACCTTGTCTCGCATGCGGATGGCCTCATCGAGACCAACGAGAATCTTCTTGCCGATGGGCAGGTCATGCGGCGCAAACCAGCAGCGGACGCCAATATTTTGAAGATCGGCATGAAGGCGATCGGCAAAGTCTTGATCCCTGGAGGAGTAGCTGATGAAGGTAAGCGGTCTGCCTAGATATGTTTGGTGAATCTTGAAGCTCTAAGGCCTAATAGCAGCCGAGAAGCGGGAAGAGTTCCGTCGTTGAATGCGAGACCAATCTTCCAAATAGCCCTGGTCACTCGCTGATCATCCACAAAGGCAGCAGGACTCGTATGATCAATGGCTCAGGCTTCGGGTTCGACCGGGCACCTCCAGCGGAGAATTCGGGCCTGAGCCGCTTCGTAAACAAATCAGCCAGGCGCCTCACCCGAACCTGACCAACGTCAATAGATCAGTTTTCAGAACGACAGGTACTGCGCTCACAATACCGACAATTAACGCTATGAGGTTGATTGCAGTGGAGAGTTCAATTCAGCCAGCGGGCGTGCTTTAGCAGCCATAAGCGTCCTCCATGAACTCTTATCGTTGCGAACCACCTCTTTTTTCTGCATCCAGACGACGCCATCATCATTAAGTGAGACTCTCCAGAAGCCTATCAGGGATCGATGCTATGAATGCAAAAGAGAAGCGCCGAACCAAGGTGAACGGATCAGGCCACAAATCGAAGAAAAAGGCGCCAACTGCGATCCGAAGCGATCAGTCATCTGACTGGCCAGAGCCGAAACCCGCGAAACTTAAAAAGATCAGCAATGAAGTCTACGAGAGAAAACTTGCAGATCTTCAAATCGAGCTGGTCAAGCTACAGGAATGGATTAAAGCGCGCGGGTTGAAGGTCGTTGTTGTCTTCGAAGGCCGTGATGCAGCCGGCAAAGGTGGTGTCATCAAACGGATTACACAGAGCCTGAGCCCCAGGATTTGCCGTGTCGTAGCTTTGTCGGCCCCGACCGAGCGCGAACGATCCCAATGGTATTTCCAACGTTACGTACCTCATCTGCCGGCGGCTGGCGAAATGGCCCTGTTCGATCGCAGCTGGTACAACCGTGCCGGCGTTGAGCGTGTCATGGGCTTTTGCACTGAGGATGAATATCGCGAGTTCTTGAGAAGCTGTCCCGAATTCGAACGCATGCTAATCCGATCCGGAATCATCCTGATCAAGTATTGGTTCTCAGTAAGTGACGAGGAACAGGAACGGCGGTTCCAACAACGTCTAACGGATCCGACAAGGCGCTGGAAACTAAGTCCGATGGATTTGGAGTCGCGTTCAAAGTGGTTCATGTACTCTAAGGCGAAAGACGAGATGTTCATGTATACCGACATCAAGCAGGCGCCATGGTACGTGGTCAACGCTGATGTTAAGAAGCGGGCACGACTGAACTGCATCAGCCACTTGCTCAGCATGATACCCTACGAGGACCTAACGCCGAAACCCATCAAGCTGCCACCAAGACAAGAGGATGTAGGTTATGTGCGGCCGCCGATGGAGGATCAAACTTTCGTGCCGGACATTTACTAATATAGTGTTGACCGATCTTTCAGAGCACGACAATCACGACTAGGGATCTTATTTATCTTCTTTTTCATGATAGAATTCTCCTAGTCACCTGAATGGTATAATTGAGGCCGCCGTTGACACGTCGGCCTTCTTTATTTCGCAATATGGTCCAGACTCCACATACTCCATGACGGCATCCTGGTAGCACGGCCAGTTCCAATGTGTACGAAATTTGCTCCCTAAAAATCAAACGATAGGCCCGCAAGAACTCCGTCTCGCGTTCGGACCTGGCACATCTCTTCAGTTGCGCTCATGGCAGCTTACGGGCGCTGAGCAATGGCTACCGCCCCACCCGCTCAAAACAAGCGATCCTCCGCATCCATAATGATGATGCTGATTACCGGTTTCGGAGGCTGAACGAGGGCTATTGAGCGCGCTAGAGGCTGGAGTTGCCACTAACGGTTGTTAGGCACCGTTGCCGATTTGATTTTGGTTTATGAAGCAGTTCAGCTTGAGGCTGCCCCAAGCATTGGCAAGAACACCGTGAACTCCGAGCCCTTGCTTTCGTCACTCAGCACGTCAATTTTGCCGCCGTGGAGGCCCACCAGCGTTTCTGCCATAAAGAGGCCGATACCGGTGCCCGCAATTCCCGTTGACGTGCTGGCCCTGTAGAAACGCTCGAAGAGACGCCCGACTTCCGCCTTCGGGATGCCAGGGCCTTCGTCACGAACCGTGACTTCTATTCCACCCTCAACACTCTCTTTGCCTTGGATCCAGACCTGAGTCGCTTCACCTGTGTAAGTGAGAGCGTTCGAAATCAGGTTTGAAAAGACCTGGCGCATCAACCCAACATCCATGCGGAAACAGTCTGGAAGCCGCTCAACATCGACGTTGATCCGATCGCAAGAGTTTTGCTTCCGATAGGTGTCGGCAAGCTCGGAAATCTCGCGAGCTGGGCTACATTCTTCCGGCTGAAACTTAATACCGCCGGACTCGACCCTGGCGGCGTCCAACAGGCTCTCAATAAGGCCAGTTAGTCGAAAAATCGAACTCCGAGTTTTTTCCATACCCTTCTTCAATTGGTCAGACGAAACGCTTTCACAACGGCGAAGGACTCTTTGGGCATTTCCATCGATGACGGACAGTGGTGTACGAAACTCATGATTGACCATTGAGATAAATTGGCTTTGCAGTCCTGTTAGTTCTTTCTCCTTAAGCAGCGCTGCGTCGAGCTCCCGATTGCGGTTAACCAGGGCTACCTCGAGCTTATTCTGAGCAATTTCAGCGCGCCTCAGGTTCAATCGATCCATAACGAGAGCAGCAAAATCGTCGAGCGTACATTGTTCCTCTGGCAGAAGTTCAGGGCGTGCTATCGTGTCGATCACACATAATGTCCCCAGCCTGTGACCGTTGGGTGTAACCAATGGGGAGCCAGCGTAGAAGCGGATACCAGGAGCCCCCGTCACTAAAGAATTATTCTTAAATCGTGGATCATCGACAGCGCTGGGAACCACTAGTAACTCATCGGATTCGATGGCATGAGCGCAGAACGAAACGTCGCGAGACGTTTCACTGGCGGTAAGACCGACCTTCGCCTTAAACCACTGCCGATCTTTTGCAACGAGGGAAACCAGAGCAATTGGAACCTCGAAAACCCGACCGGCCAGCTCGGTGATCCGGCTAAAGACCTGTTCCTCCGGCGTATCGAGTATCTGATAGCTATCAAGCTCAGCCAGTCGGCTGTCTTCATCCGGCAATTGCGGATATGAGGAAACGGATTGTGTCATCGAGCTCACTGCCGATGGTGGACACGGATTCCTCAGCAATGTGACCGAAAATCTTAAAGAATTGGCTGTCAAACAAGGTCGGGAGACCGGAGGCAGCTTTAGCATTTGTCAAATCTGTTCCGTAACACTCGAGAAAGCTTTCGGCCACTACCGGTCAATCTCTTCATATCGTTCAACGTTATGACCAAGGATACAAACGGAAGAGGTTGGCAAAAGCCGCGATTGTGAAGCTGGAAAAGATGCAAACGTGGTAAAAGAAATGCAAGTGTTTGATTTAGTTGGACAAAAGACAATCGAGCCCCCCTCAGGCAAGAGGGAGGCTCGACTTCGACCACAATCTCTAGGGATTCAGTCGATTAGATGTCCTTACTGAGGTGGCGTGATCCTGTAGATCGTATCCAAACCGCCGTTCGGACCTGTAGTGTCAGTCGCCATCACATAGACATCGCCAGCATTGTCCTGACCAAAGGCGAGGACATAGCTGTTGAAGCCGTCCATGTTCGTTACGTTGACATCTTCCATGGTCCACTCACCGCCATTGTTAATGCCGGCAAAGAGCTGCCCATCGCGAACTGCGAACTGTTTGGACCAGTCACCGAAGAAGTAGACGCCGTCCCAATCTGCATGGTCGCCGCGATAGACATAGCCACCGGTCACGGAGAGCCCTTTGCAGTCGTCGGTCACATTGCAGTTGTTGTACTCCATAATCGGCATGACATAGCCTGACGTATCGCAGTCCTCGGGATGATTGTTGGGCTGCTCAAAGTCAAAGCAATGTGAGGCTTCCATCTCACGCCAACCATGGTTAGTGCCGGCCTCTACCAAGGTGATTTCCTCGAAAGAGTTCTGCTGGACGTCACCGCAAATCAGTGCGTTGTCACCGCCCTGGTCGAAACCGCAACGCCAAGGATTGCGGAAGCCAGATGCCCAGATTTCCGGCAGGCCATCTTCTTCCGACGCAAACATATTGCCTTCAGGCACGCTGTAGGAAGCGCCATTATCTGTATCGACATTCACCCGAAGGATCTTGCCCATCAACGTTGTATTGTCCTGACCATTACCCTCGAGCACGTTGTGACCGATGCCCCAGTCATTGGCATAGCCGCCGTCACCCGTCGAGATGTAGAGCATGTTGTCAGGACCAAAACCGATCCAATGGCCATTGTGGTTGAATTGCGGCCAATCGATTGCCGTGATGATTCGTCCACTATTAGGATCAGCCTTGTTCGGATCATCGCTAGACACCGTGAACTCAGCAACGGTGTTGGTGTGTGACCACCAAAGACGCTTGCCGAGATCGCCTTGCGGATCCAGATGGCCACTGTAGGCCAGGTAGAACTTGCCATTGTTGGCATAGTCGGGATGGAACGCCATGCCGAGCAGGCCGCGCTCGTCGAAGTCTGGGATCAGATCGACGATGCGATTGCGAATGTCGATGAACGGTTCATCGACAAGCTCGCCATTCTCGAGAATTTTGACCAGGCCAGGCTGCTCATAGATGAAGATGCGTTCGTCGCCAGCGGGCTGAGCAATGCCCAGCGGCGCCGTCAAACCGGAAGCAACGGCCTCAAGATGCACATCAACAGCACTGGCGGGTGCCGCCAGCATTGTACCGCCCATTAGCGCAGCAGCAGCGAATGCAAGTGTAAACTTACCTGTCACGTGATACCTCCCTCTTTGTATAGATCTCGGCCTGTCCCTCGATCGTGGCGCAAGATCTTGCCCGGACTACCGATTGCGGCAGTCCTGTATTTTTATCCAGAGTATGATCATTTGTGCCGAGGTCAATGGGGATCGACCGAAAGAGCATCGTTTTTTACCAGCCCCACTCCTTGGCAAGATCCTCTCGGTCGTGTTTGATCCGCTGATGAAGTCAACTCTTGTCATCCTCGTCGTCGGTCTCTCACCAGCTCTGGTTGGTGCGCATACACCGAATCTCAAAAAGCTCGCTGATCAAGGCTCTCTAAGGCCGCTGCGAACTGTAACGCCAGCCGTCACCTGCACGGCACAATCGACTCTCGTCACTGGCCTTATGCCCGCAGGCCACGGCGCTGTCGCAAACGGGTGGTATTTCCGCGATCTCTCAGAAGTGTGGCTCTGGCGTCAATCCAACCGTCTCGTTTCTGGCGAGAAAATCTGGGAGGCTGGTAAGAAGAAAGACTCGGACTTCACCTGCGCTAAGATGTTCTGGTGGTACAACATGTACGCGACCGCTGATTGGAGTGCGACACCGCGGCCAATGTACCCAGCGGACGGTCGGAAAATACCAGATCACTACGCTGAGCCACTGGCGCTGCATGATGAATTGGACGCGAGGTTCGGTCAGTTTCCCCTCTTCACCTTTTGGGGGCCAATGGCAGACATCTCGTCATCTGACTGGATTGCCAAGGCAACGATCCATGTCATGTCGACAAGACGGCCGACGCTAACACTGACCTACCTGCCGCATTTGGACTACAACCTACAACGCCTTGGCCCCGATCTTGATCATCCTCGTCTTCAGCAAGACTTGCATGAGATCGATGCGTGTTGTGGTGAATTGATCGAGGCCGCAGAGACCGAAGGTCGCCGAGTGATCGTGGTGTCGGAATATGGCATCACACCCGTCACAGACGCGGTCCATATCAATCGCGCCCTCCGTCAGGCAGGATTGATCCGCGTGCGTCCCGAAGAATTTGGCCGCGAAATTCTTGATGCAGGCGCATCCGCTGCCTTCGCGGTCGCCGATCATCAAATCGCCCATATCTATGTCAATGATCTGTCGCGCCTCAGTGAGGTCAAACACCTTGTCGAAGGATTAGACGGCGTTGAGCAAGTGCTCGACGAAGAGGGCAAACGTGCCTTTGGTCTCGATCATCCTCGCTCCGGCGAGTTGGTGGCGATCTCGAAGCCGGATCGTTGGTTCAGCTACTACTATTGGCTGAATAACGATGTCGCTCCCGATTTTGCAAGGACCGTCGATATTCACCGAAAGCCGGGTTACGATCCAGTCGAACTCTTCTTCGATCCGGCCATTGCGAATCCGAAACTGGCGGCAGGCTGGCGATTGGCAAAGCGCAAGCTTGGTATGCGCACGCTTATGGACGTGATCTCGCTAAAGGACACGCATTTGGTTAAGGGGTCTCATGGGCGCCTAACCGACACCTCTGACCACGGCCCCTTGGTGATCACATCCGAGCCCGACTTGCTGGAAGCGGATGGCCCGATCGACGCAACCGCTTTCAAGCAGTTGGTACTCGATCACGTCTTCAACTGAGTTCTTGCCGCACCCAGTTGATTTCCCGCGCGATGGCTGTCGAAACCTCAACGCCACGATAGCGATCTGGCAACACATCCCACGTGTAGGTTTCGACTTCGAGATGATTGGAGATCGGCGATCGTCCGTGAAACGCCAAGATCTCTTTTAGAAAGTCCTGAGTCGTGGAAAAATGCTGCAGCTCGTCCAAAAAGATGGGCACATGGAAGTGAACACGCCATTCGCTACCGATCGCTTGGTCGAGGGCATTAAGAGCTTCAGGAAGGTCGAGATAACGCACGAGCTCCTCCCCCCGCCGTTCGATCACTTGATGCAGATAAACGGGCTCGTCAAATGGCGCGAGGGTCGTCGCCAGTTGCGAGGTCACTTCAGGAATACGCAGCGCGGATGACAGCTGTAGCTTTGGTATCACTATACCAGCATGCCGCAGCGCCTCGATGCTATCTGTCGGGTCCTCATATTCAACGGCGGCATGGCAAACATCGTAGCAAACGCCCAAATGACGCCGCAGTGCCAACTCGGCAGAAGACTCGGAGAGTCCAGTCAATCCAACGAGTCGCGAGATCGCATCAGCAGACAAGAGATGTTCCTTGAAATAGAGAATCGTCTCCTCAACTGTCTCAAGAAGGCAATAAGGTTCCGGCTCGATCGCAAGCGCAATCGTCTTTCCAGTAGTTCGTTCGAGCTCGACGAGCTTGGCAGCATGGCGGATCAGATTTGCTGTGATCCGCTTAATTCGATCAGGGTCTGAAGCCAGCGGCTTGAAGGTCCCAGGTACCGTACTGATGCTGCCGTCCATACCATCCGGCAGCAACGAAGCTAGCACGTCGGACATCATGTCACTGTACGTAAGTCGCTCTTCAAATGACCAATCGGGTTGATAGACTTGTTCTTTTACCCTCTGGCCATGGAACGGCCCGTAAGGAAACCCGTTGATGGTGAAAACACTGTAGTCGCCATCTGCAAGAAAAGCCTGAAACTCTTCTAGTCGAGCCGGTGTCGCCAGCACCTCAGCAGCTATCGCGGAGAGACGAAGACCGACGCCCATCGTATCGCCAACTGTGGTTGCCGCTTTGATGGCTGGAAGATTGCTCTTCAGATGTGAAAAGATTTCGTCCCAGGTCTCCCCTGAATGAATGTTGGTGCAGTAAGTGAGATGGGAACCTCCTTGAAGACGCATCAGGCACCAGCCCGCGACTTTAACCAGGCGATTGCCTGCAACACCATCCGCTCGTCCATCTCATGAACCTCGACACCGACACCGATATCGTCAAGCAGCGTGATGGTGAGCTCACCACCTAAATGTTCTTGGAATTCCTTTAAGCCTTTGATGACGGCAACCATACCGTCACTTGCCGTCGTCTCCAGTGCTGGGTGCCATAACCTGAAACCAAGATGTTCCAGCAACGAGCAAATCCTGACGTCCTGCCCTTCGGCCAATAGGCCAGCCATGACAGAATAGCGAGCATCGAGAGCAATGCCGATGGCCACGGCCTCGCCGTGACGCAGGTGATGATGGGTGAGACTCTCCAACTTATGGGCGGACCAATGGCCAAAATCGAGCGGGCGAGCACTGCCGGTCTCGAACGGATCGCCACCATGGCCGATCTGATGCATATGCAGCTCAGCACAGCGTCGGATCATATGAGCCATCGCTTCTGGGGCAAAGGTCACGAGGTTGTCGGCATGCCGTTCCAGCCATGTGAAGAACGCCGAGTCCCGAATGAGTGCCACCTTTACGGCTTCAGCCATACCGGCGATTTTCTCGCGCGGCGGCAGGTCATCGATCATGTCTAGATCGTTGAGGACGGCGAAGGGCGGCGCGAAAGTCCCGATAAAGTTCTTGATGCCCTGGAGATTAACGCCGTTCTTCACACCAACGCCGCTATCATTTTGAGAAAGCACCGTCGTAGGCACGCGTATGAGACGGACGCCTCGATGCGTCGTGGCTGCAACCAAACCGACCGCATCCAAAACAGCGCCACCGCCGATCACAATGACAAAGGAGTGTCGATCGATGTGATGATCCACAAGCCGCTGTTGGATATCCTCAGTAAAGAACAGCTCATTCTTAATACGTTCACCACCCGGCACAGGTATGGGAGGGGAAACCAGGTCGATCTGATCGCCATATTGTTTAGCGTAGTCGATGACGGCCGGCTTCAAATCGGGACGATTTGTGAGAACGCCGTCGTCAATGAAGACGAGGCATCGATGCCTTTTATCCGGCTCTAGACGCGTAAGCGTCTCAACAAAGACCGGATTCTGCGGATCGAAAAGCGACCGCGTGAAATGGACAGGAAACTCGTAGCTAACCTGAAAGCGCTGCCAGCTGACTTTGCCCTCGGCCGCTGCGTGATCGCCTTCAACCGCCTTGATGTCCACCGTCATCACCGTCTCTCCCGCACGACCAAGGGTCGGTCTAGCGCCCCCTGCGTTTTCTTTTGCGTCATCCGCACCGCTTCCGTTCTTTCTGGCGCCGAAACACAGTCTTTTTTTGGCCGGCCTCTGACTTGCCATCATTAGCCACAATAATCATCATAAGCTTCGGAGCGTAGAACCGTCCAGCCGCTCTCGGAGTCTTAATCATGCGTATCGTTAACAGCCTGTTTTGTTTGATCCTGGCAATATTCGCGATCGTGCAGTATAACGATCCAGACTTCGTCTTTTGGTTTATTATTTATGGACTTGCGGCAATCTGGAGTGGCTTTGCTGCGCTAATGCCCGGAAAGTTGACGACCTATGGTGCCTTGCGCGGCTTGTTCGCGCTTTGCTTGATTGGCGCCGTCGTTGGCACCGTGTATTTCTGGCCGTCCAATGCGGCTTGGTGGACCAAAGAAGTCATTTGGGACAACGAACTCGTTCGCGAAGGGCTCGGTATGGCGATTGTAACCGCAGGCCTGATATCTGTGGGCGTTACCTGGTGGCTAAATCCTTCGAACACCACATCACCTTAAGCTTGGTAGAGTTGCCTTTCGACAAACCCCGGCAATCGTTGTTGGACACCAGTTTGCTCGCCGAAATCCCGGATCGATCCGCATGTCGGTAGCTTGGAACATCGTGCAGCCCAAGATGACGGGCCGCTCTGTAGCTTAGCCAAAGCTTCCGAAAATCTTCAGATAAACTGTGTCAGGTCGTCGAGAAGAGGCAGCAAGCTCTCGCGCCCTTCCGATGGTAGTGCGAAAAGAACGCGATCAACACCGGCCTGTTCGCACGTCTTGACGTAGGCATCACTGGGTTCGGCACCAAAAAGTGTTGTTGACAGGGTTCCGAAGTCGCGTCCGGCTTCTTCCGCGACACGACGAAATTCCGCCATCCGAGCCTCAGGATCTTGAAATCCGCGAGGACGAGGAAACCAACCATCACAAAAGTCGACGACACGACGAAGTGTATGTTTGGTTTCACCACCCAACAGGATCGGTGGATGAGGCGACTGGACAGGTTTGGGCCAGGACCAAATCGGGTCAAACTTGACAAAAGGACCTTGATAACTCGGTTCCTCTTCCGTCCAAATCGCCTTCATCGCCTTTGCCCTGTCCACCATGACTTTAAATCGCTCTTCGAAGACAGTGCCGTGGTTCTCCATCTCCTCGGCGTTCCAACCGGCGCCGATACCGAAGTCAACCCGCCCCCCAGAGACCAGATCGAGCGTGGCAACCTCTTTGGCAGTGACGATTGGATCGCGTTGTGTGAGAAGGCAAATTCCGGTGCCGACACGCAGATTCTTTGTCACCGCAGCCGCCGTCGCCAAGGCCACGAAGGGGTCAAGCGTACTCTTATAGTGCTGTGGTAGCTCATCACCGCCTGCCCAAGGTGACCGGCGGCAGGTCGGAATGTGAGTATGCTCTGGCAGGAAGAGCGACTCAAAGCTGCGTTCATCAAGCTCCCGAGCCAGCTCGTCGATAGGCATCGCATAGGCCGTTGAAAAGAAGAAAACACCGATTTTCATCGTCGAACCTTTTCGTCGCTGGCTTGCCTCATCTAGGGATAGCACGCCTCGTAGGCCTCCGATAGAACAGCTGGGTCTTCGATCTCAATAGACCGTTCTCTTCATCGGGGTCACGACGCTACTCAACAAAGCAGATGGTGTATCGACAGACTTCGGAAGACTGAAGCGGTCCTCTCTTCATAGTCTTAGGACATAGGAATGAGTTGGTGAGGTGTCGTTCCCCTCTTCATTCGTTCTGACGACCGTCCATCAAGCTGATCTATCTTGTTCTTGATGAGGCAATCATGCAGGGTTGATCGTCGCAGTGTGAAGGTAGGCTTCAGCCTGACTGATAGGACCTTGTGAACCGAGATGCACCAACCGTATTGCGAGCCCTGGTTAGAAGTCGGCCCCGTTGAGCCTGCGCGACAGCCAGCTGGTCCCCGCCTAAGCGTTGATGATTCCCGCAGGCTAAGGGACTGAGAGGCTTGGATGGAGTCTGGGCTGTCTTGCCCGTCAAGAACATCGAAAATGCCAAACAGCGCCTCGCTCCGGCCCTCGCCCCAGACGAGCGCCAGAAGCTGTTTCAGGTCATGGTTGAGGATGTCCTGGAAACTCTGATACAGACGCAAGCCCTCGCTGGCGTCCTGGTCGTTACTGGCGACCTACACGCTCAGCGACTAGCCAAGTCCTATGGCGCGCGCGTGCTTATCGAGCCGGCTAACGCTGGACATACGCAGGCCAGCATGTCCGGGGCTCACTTGCTGGCGAAGGAAGGAGCTCGGGGCATCATTCAGGTCCCCGGCGATCTTCCGGCCCTTCAACCCGACGATATCGCAGCCGTGCTTCACGTGCATGGCGCGGCTCCCGCAATCACCATCGCCCCGTCGAACGATGAACGTGGTTCGAACGCCATCGCTTGCTCGCCGCCGGACCTTCTGCCATTCCGATTTGGTGAGAATAGTTTCTTTCCTCACTGTGCCAAAGCGAGGGAGCTTGGCGTCGAACCTACGATTGTCAGACGGCCTGGCCTTGGTCTCGACATCGACACACCGTCTGATCTCAGGGCATTTCTCGCCAGCCCTGCCGACGGTCGAACGTTCGACTATCTCGTCTCAAGTGGCCTGGCCCAGCGCATCGGCGACGTCAATCATAGCTAGCAATGCCGCATTCGTTGATAGGATCACTTTGAGTTTCGCAAGGTCCTGAGGTACAAGACCCTCCCCTTCCAAAGCTAACCGAGCAGCGCAAAACATGAGTGCTTGGACAACCTTCTTTTGTGAACAAAGCGATCGATTTGGTGATTCACCCGACGCTCAATCGACGCTTCAAGAACCACTAGGTCTCGATGCGCCACCTGCGACGTGGCAGCTTTTGTCAAAACGGGCGTCCTGTCGGGCGTTCGACGGCCGCATGCCATCTATCGACGACGTGAGAACGATCGCAGCGCTCGCCCTGTCGTCGCCAACCAAGAGCGACCTGCAGCAACGTGACATCGTCTTGGTTCAGGATGACAACGTGCTCGAAGCACTGAAGAGGAGCTTGGCATCGCAGGCATGGACGGCCAATGCGCCGATGTTGGTGATTTTTTGCGCAAATCACCGTCGGCAACGCCGATTGCATGAGATGCGTGGTCACAGCTTCGAAAATGATCATCTCGATGCGTTCTTTAATGCAAGCGTCGATGCTGGCATCGCCCTCGCGACCTTTGTCATTGCCGCCGAGGCCGCTGGTCTCGGCACATGCCCCATCAGTGCCATTCGTAATCGCTCCGCAGAGGTCAGCGAACTCTTACACCTTCCCAATCACGTTTTTCCGATCGCTGGTTTAGCGGTCGGCTACCCGGCCAAGACTTCGGAACCGAGCATGCGCCTGCCCCTTTCGGCCACGGTTCACACGAATCGCTTTTGCGATGACCACGAGAGTGATGCTGTAGAGGCTTATGATGCCCGTCGCGCGCAGCGACAGCCGTATCAGCAACAGCGCCGAGAGGATATCTTTGGCAAGTCGGAGGCGTATTGCTGGTCTGAGGATAAAGCGCGTCAATATCATCTAGAAGAACGGGCCGACTTTGGGGCGTTTATTCGCGCAAAAGGCTTCCAGCTGGACTAAGCGTCCCGTTCTCTATTCACGTCCCTGTCAACGCTGCCCACAAACCCTTGGTCACCGATGATGCTTCGGCCACTATCGTCATAATCGGCTTTCCGTCTCCGGGGTTTCAACCCTTCTTCACAGGAATAAGACCTTTGCTACGCTTTTTCGCTGTCTTGCCACTTATGACCGTCTTCGCGGCCTCAGCGTTAGCATGTGGGCCAGAAACGGACTGCGTGATCGATGACCGGTCTTATCGAATTCGTATGCCGGAAGGGCATCAAGGCCAGAACGAGGTTGGTGCGATTGTCTTTGCGCACGGTTATCGTGGTACTTCCGAAGGTGTGATGCGCAATGCAAGTCTTAGCAAGCTGGCGTCCAATCTAGGTGTCGCTCTCATTGCTGCAAAGACGCTCGGCGACGATTGGTCGATTCCAGGCGTACCGTCCCAGAACGAGAACGATGCGATTGATGAGCTTGTCTACTTCGACCGCCTGATCGCAGACGCAACGACGCGCTTCCCGATCGATCCTCAGCGTCTCATGGCAACCGGGTTTTCGGCGGGTGGCATGATGGTCTGGAACCTGATCTGCCACCGAAGCGAAGCGTTCGCTGCGTTTGCGCCGATCGCCGGTACGTTTTGGGTGCCGGAACCTGAAACCTGCACAAGTCCGCCAGCGAGCGTCATTCATATTCACGGCGATGACGACCCGGTCGTGCCGCTCGTGGGCCGTCCGATCGCCGATACGGCACAAGGCAATGTTTTCGAGGTGATCGACATGTACCGTCGCTTTGGCGGTCACGGCGAAACGTCCGCCGACACATTCGACGGGCTTCGATGCGAGAATAGCGTCAATGCAGATGGTCATCTGATGAATTTTTGCCTGTTCTCTGGTGGGCATTCATTTGAAGCCCGTTTTGTTCGGCATGCTTGGGAGGTCTTCACCGAGGTAGGAAGGCTTTAGGCATACACACCTATGACAGGATTGATGATCGTGCGCATAGGAAGGCGCTTGCAGCATCAATCGTCTCGTTCATGACTTGCACTAGCGCCGTCGATAGCCTAGACGTCTCATGTAAAATGTTGCCATCAGTTTGAATGTCACCAATCGGTAGATGAGACGACTGGTGACAACAACAATCACGATCAAGTGAACAGACGCCAATCGACATCGTCGAATAGAGGGATTTGTTCCACTTGATTGCTGACCTTGCTGTCATGTGCGTTGACGCGTCGAGCCTGCAACCTATCTCAGGCCTCAACACGCGCCACCGTTGGCTTTTCACTGGGAACGCTGAATGTCCACGTTGCCTCCGAAGCGTCCAGTACGCGATCTTCGAATAGACTTTGCCCGCGGCTTGTCGATGTTCATCATCTTCATCGCGCATATCCCAAGCAATGCCTGGGGCCAATACATACCGGCAAAGTTTGGCCCTTCTGACGCCGCAGAAATCTTCGTGTTCTGCTCGGGATTTGCGTCGGCACTCGCCTTTGGCCGTGTGTTCGAACGTCGCGGCTTCTTTGTGGGATGCCTGCGCGTCAGCCATCGGTGCTGGCAAGTCTATTGGGCACAAATCGGCATGTTCATGATGGTGACTGCAGCCTGTATCCTCGGGACATGGTATCTCGGCACGGCCAACTATCTGGACAAACTTGCGCTCACGCCGTTCTTCGAAGATCCGATGCAAGGAATCATCGGTCTGTTGACGGTCACCTATGTGCCGAACTACCTCGACATCCTACCGATGTACCTGGTGCTGCTCTTGATGATTCCCGCGGTAATGTTTCTCCGCCAATTCGGCGTCACCACGGTATTCGTCGCCATGTTTGCACTTTGGTCGCTTGGCAAGGCCGTCCCGCTGGATCTGCCAGCGGAATGGTGGTCTGACCGCGATTGGTTCTTTAATCCCTTTCTTTGGCAGATCACCTTCTTCACCGGTTTTGCCTTTGGTGCCGGCTGGGTGAAACCACCGAGCCCCCAGCGCTGGCTGATCATCACGGCACTTGCCTTTGTGATTATTTTGATCCCGCTCTCCCGATACTACGAGGTGCCCTGGATTTGGGCCATCCGGGATTTCACCTGGGACTGGGCATGGGGTAAGTCAGAATACGGTCTGCTACGCTATCTTCACCTGCTCGCGATCGCTTATCTCTTCATCTGTTTATTGCACGGTCGGGAGGCCATTTTGGAACAACGTTGGGCTGCACCCATTGTCCTCGTTGGTCAGCAGGCACTTGCTGTGTTCATGTTCTCGATGGTCGCTGCTTGGAGCGCCGGCATGCTGTTGGACTACACAGGGCGTACAGCATTGACGCTAACAAGCGCTCACGTGATCGGATTCTCCCTTTTGATTGCTGTTGCCTGGATCAGCCAATTCTATAAGAGTCAGCCTTGGAAAAGAAAAAGGGAACCTACGGGCATGGTGCCGGACACGTCGTTACGAGGCATGCCAGCAGGCGCTCAAGCTGTGCCGGGAGAGTGACATCTTTGTGGATGGCAGAACGTTGATCGGCATCTGCTTGGCCTGTTAATGGCAAGTCGAGAGCCATGAGGAGGAGCAATTGACGGCGGTGCAGCACGATCAACGCGGGCTCGTCTTGACGACGTCAAGCCCGGATGCCGCAAACCACGTCAACCGCGCAATTTCGGATTATTTGGAATACCGTTTGACGGCCATGCCGGCGGCCAAATCAGCAATTGAGTCCGATCCGACCTTCGCCTTTGCGCACTGTCTTCGTGGCTATTTCTTGATGCTCATTGGATCGGAAGCCATCATTCCCGGCGCCAAGAAGTCACTCGTCGAAGCGGAGTCTAACATCGAGGGCGTGAGCGAGCGCGAATACGGCCATATCCAAGCCCTCCGCGCCTGGATAGATGGCCGGCTGAGTGACGCTGGTCACCAGTGGGAGCAGATCCTGCTTGCTGAGCCGCTCGACCTTCTCGCCCTTCGACTCCACCACTTCAACAGCTTTTGGCTCGGACGCGCCGATCTTCTGCGTGATGTGCCAGCAAGCGTGCTGCCTGCCTACAGTACAACCGTACCTGGCTACGGAAACGTTCTAGGTATGCTCGCTTTCGGGCTTGAAGAATGTGGCGAACGCCATCGCGCTGAAGCCCTTGGGCGACAAGCAGTCGAGCACTGCGCCGACGATCTTTGGGCTGTCCACGCTGTTGCTCACGTCCTTGAAGGCGATGAACGCCATCATGAAGGCATCCGCTGGCTTGACTACCCCCTTTCAACCTGGGATGACCGCAACCCTTTTAAGGATCATCTCTGGTGGCACAAAGCGCTGCATGCTTATGAGCTCGGCGATGATGAGCAAGTCCTTGAGCTTTATGACGATGCCATCCAAGTGGATCCGAATGGCTTCTATCTCGACATCCAGAATGCGAGCTCCCTGCTGTATAGGCTGAAACTGCTGGGGATCGATGTTGGTGACCGCTGGCAGGCCCTGGCGGACATTGCCGAGACCAGAATTGGCGACCATTCACAGGCATTTACCGATGTGCATGTCTTGCTAGCCCTTGTTGGCGCAAAACGTTTCGATGCCGCAGATCAATTGCTGCAAGGCATTGAAGCCCTTTCGGATCAGCCAGCAAGACGCCCGGACTATCCGATCGAGATCACGAGAAAGCTCTGCCGAGGCATCATTGAGACAAACCGCGGCACATCAACAACCGGACTTGACGATCTCTTGTCGGTACGCCGACACCTTCAGGTTATCGGTGGTAGTCATGCTCAACGGGATATCTTCGCTCAAATCACCATCGATGCCGCTAAAAAATCGGGCGTCGAGGACGTCACCCGAAGCCTGCTGGCCGAACGCCACACCCTGAAGCCTCATAGCCGTTTTCTCACGGCGCTGCACTAGCAGCTCTCTATATCGAGAGTTCTCACTTAACGTAGGCTGGTCCAAGCGAAACATCTTGCGATGACACGATCGAGCTTCCTCCAAGGCGACGATGGCCTTGAGGCAGACACCGCGCCCGATGATACCCACTCCCAAAGAATCTTCGCTGTGGTCTTGACGAGTCCACGAGTCGATCCCGGCCATAGTTGGTCTGTCTCAGACCTTCTCGGACGAGTTTATCGCTCGGCCAAGTGAGGGAGACGCTGGGTCAAGATCGAACGTAGGTCGTCTCTTGTCTTCACCGACGCCTCGAGGATCGCTTCGGTCTTGAGGAAATCCAGCGCTCGAAACTGACTAACCGCCGGTTCGATGAGAATGTCGGATGGCGTCATCTCGCGCTTGGTGGTCGCGATTGTCCCCATAAGAAGCTGGATCGATCCGATAAGGACGTCCATCTGGCTTGGCCGCTCGCCGGGCGTGCCTTCGGGTCCACCGACGACATCGACGGCAATGACGATGTCGGCGCTGCCAACGAGAATATCGTGAGGCGTGGGATTGGTCATTCCCCCGTCGACGAGGACTGTATCATCGATAATGACCGGGCGAAAAAGAGCTGGTATCGCCGCTGAGGCCGCGATCGCACTTCGAAGGCGCCCATGGGTTAGGATCGCTTGCTTTTGGCCGTAGTAGTCGGTCGCCACGACCGCTAAGGGAATTTTGAGGGAGTCAAAGTCGTTCGGCAGATCGGGCGGAAGGAAAATCTCCATCACGCGTTCTATGTTGATGTCGCCAAGCCTGAGGCCTCCATCCGAAAAAAACGTCTTCAGGCTCTCTGGCCGCAATTTCCAGAGTTTTCCCAAGAGTTCTTTACGATGGTGAAAGGTCTCTAACACATAGTCCCGGATCGCAGCCCCGCTCATGCCGGCGGCATAGCCTGCCGCGATGACCGCGCCCATTGATGTCCCAGCAAGCGCGACAGGCTGGATACCCAATTCATCAAGGACTTCGAGCACATGGATATGAGCAATGCCGCGGGCTCCACCACCGCCAAGGGCAAGTGCAATCTTCGGCGTCTTCACAACTGCTTCTCCAACAACTGGCTTTCGGTCGCGCAAGTACCTGTAGCAACGGGTTGTCTAGCGACTTGCTTTGCCCGTTGGCCGTCAGCGACGGAAGCCGGAGGGACCGTTCTGATGGGAGAGCGCTGCCGATCCATTAGGGCAACCTAGTGCGCACTGGCTCGATGCGCCAAGCCTAAATGCGCCGACGCCATTAGGATAAACGCCCTCGCTCACAAGACTAACGATGAAGGTTGCGCCCGAGCCAGATAGCGACAAGAAGGCTCACGGCAAGGCAAGCAACAGTCCCTGGCCAACCAACAGTGACGAAGATCTGTCCGAGGAAAAAGGCTCCAAAGAGACCACCGACGTAATAGCTAGTCAGATAAAGACCACTCGCCGCAGCGTGATCGTGAGCCGCCGCCTGTCCCACATACGCTGTTGCGGCTGCTTGCGCGAAGAAGAGCCCCGCCCCAATCAGCATCAAGCCTAGAAGCAGCAGCCAAAGGCTTGAAGCAAGGAGAAGAAAAACACCGACCAGGCTGACACCTATCGAGCCCATAAAGGTCATCTGTACGCCAAATCTTTGGGCGACGAAGCCGGCAATCGGTGTCGTCAGTATCGCTGGCACGAAAACGAAATAGACAAGACCGATTGAACCTTGAGGAAGCTTGAAAGGCTCTCCAGCGAGGACAAAATTGACATACGTGAAAACGCCAACGAAGGCGAAGAGTATAATGAAGCCGATGGCGAAGCTGGCGCGTAACTTCGGATTAGCGAAGTGATCGATCCATGCCGCCCAAATAGAGCCCGTCTCTCGTGCCGCAGGATCATGCGAGCTGTCGGTCCGACCGAGATAGAGAAAGGCGATCATTGCTCCTAGGAGATTGAGTGCAGAGAACGTAAAGAAACTCTCAGCAAGACCGACGTGATCGGCGACGCCTGTTGCTAAAAGCCGACCAAAGAGGTTCGAGGCGACATTGCCCGTGATATAGGCAGCCATCGCGCCCCTTGCCGCCGTGATGGTGCAGACCTCAGCCAGATAGGTTAGCGTGAGGGTAAAGGCCGCGGACATAAAAAGACCTTGTGCAACGCGTAGCAGCGCGAAGGTCAACAGATCGGTCGTCAGACCGAGCAAAAAGGTCGGAATCGCGAGAAACGCTAAGCTTAGCCAAATGCCGAGCCTCCGGTTGATCGATCTTGCAAAGATAGCAACGAGCATGCCTGAAATTGCCATGCCGAATGTGCTGGCATTGACCGCAAAGCCCATGGCTGCCGGTGAGACGCGATAGTGATCGACCAGGGCCGGCAGCAACGCCTGAGAGCCAAAGAGATCAATGAGGGTCAAAAAGGCGATGAGCGCTATGATGAGACCGCGCTTCGCGACTGCGGCTCGCGTTTCTTCGGATACACCCTCCATGACATAGGGCGTCACCGCCATCTCGGTGATCGAGCTACGAGCCACCATGGCATCACTCTCTCATCTGCTATCTGCGCAGGCCTCGCCCGGCTTGCCTGTCGATCTCGATGCGCTCCGGGTGAGGACGACGACCGCTCCGCCGACGTGGCGTTCTCGGGTCCTATCCGCGGCGTTCTTCCGCCAAGCCGTCACGCCCATCGTGAGTCCCGACATGGCGACGTCGGCATAACATTGTTTGACGTCTGATGCTCCACGATCACCTTACGCACTGCGTGGCGCAATTGATCGCACTCTTTGAAACTCAAACGCCTCCATCTGCGAACAATTCGTCAAGATCCAGTGTCGAACGGACGCCGAGATCGTCGTAGTGTCGATCCAGCCAACGGCAAGCCGCATTTCGGCCAATATCGAAGAGATGTTCCAGAAAGGCCCATTCGGTATTCAGCTTTGACGACGCGCCCAGCGGACGCATGTGCTTTCTGTCTTCGATCATGTGCACGCGCGTCAACCGATGCTTCTTGCCAGAGAGCTCGCCAGATTCGATAAGCCGGTTCATGTCGCGAATGGCTCTGAGCTCACGTAGCAGCGAACTATTGAAACTGATCTCGTTAACACGATTCATGATTTCGCGGGCGACGGTAGGCACACCATCGCGGAAGATCGGATTGATCTGAATGATCATGAGATCGTCAACGGGACTATTGTCTTTGAAGGGCGACAACACCGGGTTACCCATATAACCACCGTCCCAATAGTGTTGGCCTTCAACCTCGATTGCTTGGAACATGAACGGCAGGCAGGCAGAGGCAAGCACCACGTCGATGGTAATCTCTTGTCGGTGGAAGACACGAACCCGCCCGGTTTCAACATTGGTTGCCGAGATAAAGATCGTGAAGCCGTCGCCAGCTGCACTCACCTTCTTGAAGTCTACTGTTTCTTCAAGAATTCCGCGGATCGGATTGTAGTTGAATGGGTTGGTCTGATAGGGCGAAGCAAAGCCGTTCATCATGTCGAAGAAGAGATAGGCGGGCGACGTATCCAGGCTCCAGTTACCAGTCGCCATGTCGATGGGGCTACGCTTGATCGGGCTTGCAAGACCTGCCTCGCTGATCCGTCGCCAGAAATGCTTCAAAGCCGCTCGTGCACCCTCGGCTTGGCCGTCATACATGCCTTGTGCAGCGACGACGGCGTTCATGGCTCCCGCACTTGTGCCACTGATAGACTGCAGCCAGATCCGATCGTCCTCAAAGAGCTTGTCGAGCACCCCCCAAGTAAAAGCACCATGGGCGCCGCCTCCCTGCAGCGCGAGATTGACAGATTTTTCGATTCTCCGCTGTTTCGCCACGGTTTATCATCTCCTCTGGGGAATTCTCGGTCCAGGAACGTTGACGGCAACCGCCGTTCATCTGAGCCAACAACAGCGTCGTCCCGATCCCTCACCGACACCACCCTGATACGTCGTGTTGGAGGATTGCTCAACAAACGCGCGTTAACGATCTAGCGAGACGAGCGTGCGTGCCACGACCGATGACAAAATGACAACAGGACGGTTAGGTTTGCAGGTCCGGCTTAATCGCTGATCTCGTCGGGCGTCTGATCAGGCTGGCGTTGCCAACGGCTTCCCAGAGTCTCGGCAAGCGACAACAGGAGAAACGCAAGAGCTCCCCAAACCAACACATCAAAGCGCGCGAACATGGTACCGCGAAGGAATCGTCTCACCCATTCGCCATTGGGATGGAGCCACGGGACGCCGAAGGCACCCTCGGCCGACCAAAACCCGGGCCAAGGCCAAAAACGCGATGCGTAGGCGATGATGACCGCGAGCGCCACTGCCAACATGATACCAACAGTTCGACTGGCAAAGCGTTTCATGGCAAGACTTTCAGACTGTCCGGATCCGCCTTGAGCACCAGCAGCGAACCACGGCGTTCAACCTCGCCTTCGATCTCCACATAGGTCCCGACGTGGTCCTGCAGCGAATCTGACATCGGGCCGCCATCGGCCCCGCCGATCAATAAGAACTCGTTGCCGTCGAGCGGTGCGGAGGCGACAAAAACCGGAGGAACACCGCCATCGAGGCAAAGATTGGCGCAGGCTTTGTGGGCAAGTCCGCGGCCAGGTCGCATAGCACCAGCCAGACATTTGCCGTCGCAGATTTCGCCGGCAAGTCGCCACGTCCCGAGTGACACACCATCCACCGGCTCAGGAGACCCATCGCGTGAGGTGAGGCTATCTGCGCGCCCGCCAACCTGCATCATGTCGAGCGCTCCACGTTTCAACATGATGCCAGTAACCTGAGCGAGTTGCCCTTCTAAGTCGGCACTCCGGCTTTGAACGCCGTTTTTACCGACGCCACTCAGCATGATGGTTGTTCCGGCTGTGACACGCTCAGAGCCCTCTGTGACATGAAGGATTGGATACGGGTCATTTTCCAAGATACCCGTGACGGTCTGTGGTCCCCAATCGAAACGGAAGCCCGCTTCCGCCGGTTCGTCTTGCGTGACGCCAATCGCGAGCGCCAGCCCGGCAAAGGCGATCACCAGGATCATGGCAACGGTGAGAAGAAAAGTCCGGAGTTCCTTCGGCGTGTCGACAAAGCCAATGAAAAACGGTTTTTCCTTATCTCCACTCATGACCCCGCTCCCACAGCATCGATCAGAACTGGCTCGACATAAGTTCCAGGTGGGTTGGGCTCCTTATGCACCAGCACAGTTTCACCGCTAAGCTTAAGATTGAACGTCGGCACTTTCTCGGTGAATGGCGCCGGCGCACGACCATCCGTCACTCGGTATTGAAATCCATGCCAAGGACAGGTCACGCAACCCCAAACGATCCGTCCTTCACCTAGAGGGCCGTTCTGGTGCGCACAGACTGAGGCGATGGCCGAAAGCTTCCCTTCGTGACGGAACACCGCGACCCGCTCATCATTACTGAGCCTTGCCACTTTCGCGCGACCGTCTGCAATCTCGCCAACGTGACCGATGGCCTCCCAGCCCCCTTGATCTACACGGCTTTCTGGAGGCTTTTGTCCCATGAGAGCTGCGGCTAGGTGGAGCAAGGCAACAAGCGTGACCGAGATACCGACGACGATACTAAACAGCTGGTTCTCAGCCCCCTGCAGCACGCCTAGGCCAACATGGGCAACGATGAGCGCATAGGTGGGATAGATGAGGTAATGCAACCATTTCCAGATACGCGGCGTCAGAAAGCTTAGCCAAAAATCATGACTCGTCGCGGCAAGAATGATGAGAAACAAAAGTGCGAGCATGCCCAATGACTCGAACGGAAAACCGAGAAGTTGCCCATAGCTGGTATTGGCGGCGAGCACAGCCTGGTATTTCGGCGTCGGACTAAAATTGAAGTACCAATCGACGACGAAACCGGCATGCGTAAGGGCGACCAAGCAGGTCATCACACCAAAGTGGCGTCGATTATATAGGAGCGGCAACAGCCGCTCATCCAGCCGCGCCAGCGGTCCGATCGAGAGGATAACAGTCAGCATCAAAAATGCGCAGGTTCCAAAGGCACGCGCATTGTGAATCGCACCGTCAACCGGCGCCGAATGATTAGAGATTGTCGGGGCAATGTTTAAGAAGAGCCATAGATAGGCGCCAACGGCGAGTGTCAGGACGGCATCGTAAAAATACTTGTTACGGTTCCACTGAACCGGCACATAGCGAGCACTCAACGCTGGTCTCCGGTGACGGGTTGTACGGCGACAGGCTCAACATTCTCGGGCCAGGTCTGCCGAAGAGCGAGCGAGCCAAGAAAAATCGCTGGCAGCAAGAGGGCGAGGACGACCGCAACGACGCCGTGTGCGCGGACGGGGGCTCGATATCGCAACGGCCAGGGGTCAATACCTTGCTCGAGCCGATACCAGCGCCACACCACCAGAGGCCAAAGGACGACAATACCCGGGATCAACAACGGTCGAAAGAAATAGGCGCCGCGCGCATTCGGATCGACCCGGTCGATGCCGATGACGAGAAAGGCGATCGCAACGGCAAGGCCGAGATAACCCCAAAGGCCAAGCGCCGTGATGATGAGTGCAGAAACGTCCATCAGATTCTTCATTGAGGTCGAAGGATATCGGTTCCCAAGATCGAAAACCGATGCGATTTTCCCTGGACTATAGAGCGAGTCAGCTGCTGCCGTCGACCGTCCCGTTTGGCACGGAGAACGCCGATGGTTCAAACGGCCCTGGGGTGTGCGACACCAGACGCAGAAGCGAGTAGGAGACATCATGGACAAGAGAGACAATCAAACGAGAACGGCACTCGTAACGGGTGCTGGTAAGCGCCTCGGCCGAGCGATTGCGCTGTCGCTTGCCGAAGATGGTTACGATGTCGCGCTACATTACAACACGTCGCGACAAGAAACAGAGGCGGTCAGAGGCGATGTCGAAGCCCTCGGGCGAAAGGCGATATTGGTTGAAGGCGATCTCGGTGATCCATCCAAAGCGAAAGCGATTGTCCAACAAGCTCTCACGCTCAGTGGCAGTCTGTCACTCCTGATCAACAGCGCTAGCTACTACGACAGCGATACGCTGAGGACCCTGACAATGGCGAGCTGGCAGAAGCTGATCAATGTGAACTTAGCCGCGCAAGTCTTCATGATGCAGGCTTTCGCGCAGCAGCCTAGCATTCCCCAAGGTGCGTCAATCGTGAACATGCTCGATCAGCAGATTACGACACCATCGCCACAGTTTTTTAGTTACTTCACCGCCAAAATTGGCTTGGAAGGCGCAACCCGCCTAGCGGCATTCGAACTGGCGCCGGCCATTCGTGTGAATGGTATCGCACCTGGCCTAGTGCTGCCGAGTTGGGGCCAGAGCCAAGACGAATTCGAATCACGCCAAGCAATGATGCCGCTTGGGGTCGGTCTTGGTGCCGACGATATCGTCGGTGCGATCCGTTATTTTGCTACTGCATCCCATGTAACGGGTCAGGTGCTCTTCACCGACTCGGGCCAGAGATTGATCGGCATCGGTAACAGCGATCTGATTCCAAGATGAGTGACGTCTAGGAGCCAAGCACCCGTTAATCGTCTAAGTCTTCCAGCATCTCGAGTACGGTTTTTTGTAGAATCGGGTGACGCCAAGTCGGGTTCAAGATGGCAAGTGGCTCTAGTACGAAACGACGTTCCTGCATTCTCGGATGCGGTAGAATAAGGTCTGTCTCATCCAAAACGAGATCATCGATTGCGATGAGATCTAAATCGATTGGCCTCGGCTGCCAGGGTTTGGCGCCGGGTCCTCGGTCTCGTCCAAGGCGACTTTCGATTGCGAGAAGGGATTCAAGTACCGTCCGAGGTTCAAGTTCTGTCTTGAAAACACCGACGCCATTCAGGAATGGTGGATGCCAATCGGCATCGTCATCTGGATGAATCCAGGCCTCGGTCTCAATAAGCCGAGACCGACCAAGGCATGGACCAATCTCAACTTCTATTGTGCTAAGGGCTTGCTCGATGAGGCCTCGGCGATCACCAAGATTACTGCCGAATGCAACGATAGCCTCAGCCCCTACGGGATCGCAGCTCATATCAGGTTGAACCTCAAGGCTTTACCGGATCTCGATACCGCACGAGCTCGATCTCAGGAGATGCCGTGCCGGGAAAGATGTCAACCTTCCGAAGCCGCACGCGACAAGCTTCGACGATCGGGTCGCGGAGGCAAAACCTGACGAGATCTTCGGCCCAAGCTTCGATCAGATCGAGATGCTCACGCATTGGCCAGTCCTCGGTTACGTACCGATAGACGGGATCGTAGTTCATGCAACCGCTGAGATCTTCACCCTGATAGCCATCATAGCGTCTGGAAAGCTCAACATGGACTTCAACAGTCTGAGGGTCTTGTCGTTCGTAATCAAACGCGCCCAGGCGGATCTGGACGCACACGTCTTTTAGCGACAGTGTCTGAACGTTAATTCCCGGGGGCCACATCATGTGATCTCCTGAGCTGTGACATGCGTTGATCAATAGACAACCTGATCAAAAAACGCTGCGTCTCGTAGAATGGATGACTGTTTTGATACAACCTGAATTCCTCCGTGACCTTTGGTCGCGACATGCCGATGCACTCGCAGCGGAGCTGAAACCCATCACGCTTTCGTCGTCCGCCATGACGTTCGAGGACCGTGTTTACCAAATGGGTGTCA
This sequence comes from Geminicoccaceae bacterium, assembly GCA_028285265.1. Classification (GTDB taxonomy): domain Bacteria; phylum Pseudomonadota; class Alphaproteobacteria; order Geminicoccales; family Geminicoccaceae; genus JANQPX01. The sequence goes on along the minus strand of JANQPX010000040.1, from coordinate 113,980 downwards.
TCAATCTTTCTCCGGATTCGTCCTATCGTGAGAGTATCTGCCTCTCGGTCGAACAGTCCCTCTATCGAGCTCGGCGCATGATTGTCGAGGGAGCTTCGCTGATCGATGTTGGCGCGGAATCGACAGGCGCAGTCGCTCGACGGGTCGGGGCAGCGGAGCAACAGTCCATGCTCATGCCAGTGCTTGACGCTCTCGTCCAAGATAGCATTCCCGTATCAGTTGAAACCTATCACCAAGACACGGCAGAAGCTGTCCTTGATCGTGGCGCTGCAGTGATCAATCTCACCGGGCGGCCCGCCGACTCGGCTTTCTATCGGGCTATCGCCAAGAAGCATGCTGGTGTCATCATATGTTACACAGCCGGCAAAGATTCTCGCGAAGATGTCGATCTGCCATCGCGCGACGAATTGGTTGCGGCACAGCTGCAGTATTTTCGTGATCAGCTCGATCTTGCCCTCAGCGCCGGCGTGCATGCGATTTGGCTGGACCCTGGTTTCGGCTTCTACAACCGTCTCCCTGACGGACCTGCTCGTGTACGCTATCAAATCGAGAGCACGCTCCAGGCATTTCGGTTTCGCGTCCTGGGCTGGCCGGTCTGTGTGACACTGGCCTCACCCGTCGCGATGTTCAGGGAAGAAGTGCGCTCGGCCGAGACCTGTTTTGCAACCTTGGCCGTCCTCGCAAAGGCCAACCTACTTCGAAGCCATGAAGTGGCGCGCGTTCAGCCAGTGATCGAATCATTGTCGGGATAAATTTCGTGTCCCATCAGTCCATTTGCCCTCTTGCCAAGAGCGCCAGCTTACCGGCATGATCTCATTCAGGATGAAACAAGCGAAAGGAGGTGATCCAATGTCTAGTGATTGTGGCACCACGTTGAGTGGCTCTGGTACTCATCGCGGACAGTGGAGCAGCCTCTTCTGCCTGCGCTGATATCGTGATCATACGATCGGGGCTATCACGTGGCCCATCACGGAAAGGCGGCTTTCGAGCCGCCTTTCTCGTTTTTCGGGTCCGAGCTTGATATGACTGTTTTAGGTCAAGTCAGCCTGAACCACCTGCCCCAAGCCGAGGGCTGTCGCCATTGATCGGGTGGAACGGACGGTTGCTTGATCAAGATGATCCTAGCGAACATGCGATGCCAGCCCAACTAGATGGCTTAGCGTCAATTCAACCAAATCAGCTCCTCGTTGCGTGGTTCATAATCGAAGCTGATGGTTTCGGTCGTGAAGATCGGCTGGTCAATACTCCCAGCCATTAGCGGCCACCCTGCCGTGGCATAGCTTGAAAACGGCAAGGCCCCGCAGGCGCCATCTAGACCCGTCGACGTTAGGTCGACGTCATCTTCCAAGCGCTCAAGAATGGCAAGCGCCTGCACTGCGGGGTCGACAAACGGCTTCATCCATGTGCTAACCAGCAGTTCGCCACAGATTTCATCGCCCAGAGTCATGACGTGGTAAACAGAGGCATGTCCTGCAATCTTGGGACCTGGTCCCCATGCTTTGATTTCGGGTGCCGGGCTTCCATCTTGGGCGGCCAAGGTTTGCGCCGTCATCGTGCCATCCGCTGCGACGCGATGCGCCTCGTGCTTCGTCAGATCGACCCAGAGGCGATCGTTGCCGATGGTTACATCAGCTTTCGCTTGGTCGGTATCAACAAGAATACGCAAATCCTTGCCAGCGAAATTGCCCTTGATCAACAACGCGCTTGTCGGATTGGGCGTCGCCAGCGTCGATGACGTTGCTGTAAGCGCGAACGTCGCGATGGCGGCCAGTGTCGAGCGCTTGAAGGGCATGGGCAGTCATCCTCTCTAGCAATACGTGATAACAGCCGACAGATATAAACTAAATGGGAGAATTAATCACCAAAAATTCGCGCAAAGATTGTATTCACATGACGGGTATGGTGTGCAAGATCGAAAAGGTGGGCGAGTTCTTCTTCACCCATATGCGCGGCAACGTCAGGATCTGCCTTCAATAGCGGCAAGAGCGGACGTTGTTCCTGCCAGGCACGCATGGCGTTTCGTTGAACGATCACATAAGCCTCCTGGCGGCCCAGCCCTAGCTCCGTGAGTTTCAACAGAACCTGCTGAGAATGCACAAGGCCCTGGGTCATTTCGAGATTGCTCATCATACGCTCGGGATCAATGTCCAGATGCTCAATTACACCTGCCGCCCGGTTGAGTGCGAAATCAAGCGTCACCGTAGCATCTGGCCCGATCATGCGCTCCACTGAAGAATGAGAGATGTCACGCTCGTGCCAAAGCACCACATTTTCGAGAGCTGGGGTCACCGCACCTCGCACGATTCGTGCAAGACCTGTGAGATTCTCTGTCAGCACGGGATTGCGTTTATGAGGCATGGCAGAGCTGCCCTTTTGCCCCCGGCCGAAGGCTTCAGCCGCTTCCGCAACTTCGGTCCGCTGAAGATGCCGGATTTCAGTGGCTAGACGTTCGATAGAGCTTGCAATCACCCCGAGCACTGAAAAGAACATCGCGTGGCGATCTCGAGGGATAACTTGAGTCGAAATCGGCTCAGGCTGGAGTCCAAGGCGCTCGGCCACCCGCGCTTCGACTGACGGTTCGATATGAGCAAAGGTGCCGACGGCCCCCGACACCGCGCATGTCGCCACTTCCTTTCTCGCGATAAGCAATCGCTCCCTGTTCCTCATAAATTCGGCGTAGAAGCTAGCGAGCTTGAGACCAAACGTAATGGGCTCAGCGTGGATGCCGTGAGAGCGCCCCATGCAGAGCGTGTCTTTGTGCTCATAAGCGCGAGCTTTGAGCGCAGCCAGCAGCTTATCGAGCCCTGCCAGCAGGATATCCGTCGCCTGGGTAAGCTGAAGGGCGAAACTCGTATCGAGGAGATCACTTGAGGTCATGCCTAGATGCAAGAAGCGCGCCTCATCACCAATGACCTCCTCAACATGCGTCAAGAAGGCAATGACATCATGTCTAGTCACCTCTTCGATCGCGTCGATGCGTGGCGGATCGATGATCCTTTCCAAATTCTGGTCCGACTTGGTCCGTACCGCCGCAGCAGCCTCGGCAGGCGCAAGGCCAAGCTCCGCCATGGCTTCGAGGACAGAGATCTCGACCTCGAGCCAGATCTTGAAGCGGTTCTCTGGAGCCCAGATGGCGGTCATTTCGGGGCGGGAATAGCGGGGTATCATGGACTAACCTTTCGGTAACGTTTGAACGCCGTTGTAGCGCCCGTCCCTCCCCCCGAAAAGCCTAAACATTCGCCAGGACGAGCCTCAGCGGCGATGTCGCATTTCGAGCGCTGTCACACTTTTGGTGTGAGCATTGCAAGTCATGCAGGCCTTGTGGAACCCAAGGGGGCGTCACCTGCAGCTGATGTTCAAGGGTAGACGCGCTCATGCGCCTCGAAGGTTGAGCATCATCACCACGTCTTGACCGTGTGCAGAGCCACAACATCAGCCGCTGCAAGAAACAAACGAAGGCAGAGGCATTCGCGACTAGACAGACAAAAGGTGAGGCTGTTCACTTTTGTGGTAGCGCCGGCACCGTCGGCATGATGTGGCAGTGGGAGACTTAAGCTTGATCGAGTCAGAACAGCCGCCATCAACTGAGGTTGTCATCATCGGCGGGGGCATTGCAGGCGTTACAACCGCCTACTATCTAGCCGAAGCCGGCATTCCGGTCGTGCTCTGCGAAAAGGGGCGCATTGCAGGCGAGCAATCCTCGCGCAATTGGGGCTGGATCCGAAAACATGGACGCGACCCGCGCGAGCTCCCTGGTGCGGTGTTGGCCCTTCGTCTTTGGGGTGAAATTGCGACGCGTGCCTCGGACATAGGCTTTCACATTGGCGGCGTCACCTATCTTGCCGAGACTGACACTGAGCTCGCTCGTCTCGAGGCTTGGCTGGAGCATGCCAAGCTCCATCAACTCGATAGCCGGATGTTGTCCTCGGAAGAAGCTGACAAACTCCTCGGGCAAAGCGGACGGCGTTTCAAAGGGGCTGCGACAACACCGAGTGACGCTCGCGCTGAACCAGCCCGGGCTGTGCCAACACTAGCACGCATGGCGGCTCAAAGTGGCGCTATCCTGCTCGAACAATGCGCTGTGAGAACCCTTGAACGTTCAGCCGGCCGAGTAAACGCCGTCATCACGGAGAAAGGTCGAATCACCTGCCAAAGCGTCGTGCTTGCTGGTGGAGCTTGGTGCTCAATGATGATGCGCCATCTTGGGCTCGATCTGCCACAACTCGCTGTGAAGGCATCAGTTCAGCGAACAACGCCCGCTCCGCTCGTTACCGAGAGCGCTATTCACGCGAAGAATGCATCGATCAGGCGACGGGCCGACGGCGGCTATACTGTTGCGCGAAGTGGCGCATCGACTTTCCATATCACCCCTGCGGCCTTTCGCTATTTCCGCGCCTTCCTGCCCACGCTCACGGACCCAACCAAGGATCAAGCGCGTCAGCTCAAATACCGAATCGGCCAGCCCTTTATCGATGAGCTCTTGACTTCGGTCCATTGGAAACCCGATCAGATCACCCCCTTTGAACAGGCGCGGATCCTTGAACCTAAGCCAGATCATCGCCTGCTTGATCAGGTCCTATCCGACGCCAAGCGCCTTCATCCCGGCCTGCAACAGGTTCGCTCCGCCGAGCGTTGGGCCGGTATGATTGAGGCTACACCGGATGAACTTCCTGTTCTCGGGCCTGTCGACGGCCTTCCTGGTCTGCTTATCGCTACCGGTTTTTCCGGCCACGGCTTCGGATTCGGTCCGGCAGCCGGACATGCCATGGCTGCACTCGCTCAAGGTCAAGAACCCCTCTTCGACCTTAACGATTTCAGACTCTCTCGGTTTTCATCATGACCACGTCTCTTTCAACGGTCCTCCGTCGTTCGGTTGACACCGCCATGCGCCGCCGGGCGTACGTCGATGAACCGATATGCGGAAGGTGGACGCTGGTCACGCAGGCCGATTGGACGTCCAGAACAGGAGGCGTCCCATCCTGACACTCTAACGCTGGAGAGCTCAAGCGGCCGTTTGTTTGATCTTGGATCGATTCCCTAGCCGCCAGAGCACTCGTGACAACCCTTAGGCCCTTTTGGACATCCGACAATAGCAGCTCGCTTGGATCGGCGCATCTGCCCGCGCCTCAGCAAGATCGAGCCTTAGCTTAACGTGTTTTGCCTCGTCATCCTTACCGAGCTTGGTCAAACACTCATAGAGGCCGTGAAGAGACCACACATTGTCCGGGTGCTGACAGGCACGTGCAAGGGTCTTATCAAGGCCAAGATCGGCACGGTAGACAGCCAATGCCTCTTCGACCCTGTCCTGCTCCAGGAGCAATGCGCCGAGTGCATGCCGGGTCGGCTGCATCCAGCCCCAGGGCTCGTCATAGGGAAGATTGTCATCCAGCTCAACGGAGTTTCGGAGATGAGCGAAGGCCTGATCAATGTTCCCTTTACGATATTCAAGCTCGCCTTTGAGCATCTCCGAAGCGACAGCAAGAATGTCGAGGCAGGTGTTGTTGAACACATAGCGGGTTTCCGGAACGCGCTTGACGGCTTCGTCGAAAGCGTTCTTCTCACGCTCAGCACTCACAATATCACCGCTGGCGGCATGAGCCACACCCTTGGCGTAATGAATCATCGCTGTTGTCGTGCAGAAGAGTTCTTTGTTGTCAGGAAGCGGCGTGTCGATAATCGACTGCCACATACCGAAACGGATCAAGACATGCATCTTCATAGGGATGAAGCCCTCGAGCCAATCCGCCATGGGTGGACTTTCCACCTTCAAGAGCTCTTCCGGCAACGTCTTGATCATCTCTTCTGCAGCGTCCAGCGCAGGGCCACGTTGTCCTAAAAACATCGCTCCATAGATCTTGAAGTGATAATTATGGCATCGATAGAGCGAATAAAAATGAAGCGCCCCTTCCCGCTCCAAAAACTTGCGATCAGCGACAATCCCAGCCGTGTTCGACGCGACCACCGTCTCATAGTGTCCGCACAAGACGTCGATATGGGTCGGCATGTGCTGAAGATGGCCGGCATCCGGCACGAGATTACGCAGATTGTCGGCGGCCTTAAGGGCACGTTCCGGGTGCGGCGACATTTCCATGAGGTGAATATACATATGAAGGAGCCCTGGATGACGATCGCCCCTTTCCTGAGCCATGGCTTCTTCGAGGATTCGGCATGCTTCCGCCGTATCCGCGCCATCCGCCACGTCGCCAGTCGCGAGATCCCAGAGCGCCCAAGGCGTTCGGTTCATCAACGCCTCGGCAAAAAACGATGCAACATCAAGATCGTTTCCATGCGCCGCATGAACCTTACGCATGGCCTCAGCATAGGCGTCGTTCCATTGCGCCATCTCATCAGACGGCGTCGCCTGCGGATATCGAACGCGTAGAGACTCGATGAGCGCACGCTCGACAGACGTCGCCGATCCAACCAGGCGCATTGCTTGTTCCGTTGCTTCGAAAGCTGTCGCCACTGAACGGGCTGCGTCATCATCATCAAACGCCTCCCAGGGCTTATTGTAGTTGCTACCTGAAGCGTAAGCGATTCCCCACCAAGCCATGGCGCAATCGGAGTCGGCCTCGAGCGCACGTTTGAAACAGAGCACGGCCTCTTCATGATTAAAGCCAAAGGTCCAGTTCAACCCGCGGTCAAACCAGCGTTGAGCATCGTCTGATGCCGTTGAGACGCTGCGGCTATAACCGCCTAAATCGTAGTAGTCGCTCATGAAAATGCTCCCTCCTGCTTTGGGGGGACTATAGCGGCGTGCGCGCTCCTTTTGTCAGGTTTTTTCGCCGGTTCGCGATGAGCACGCTGGCTTCAGTAGCCGCTGGCTTGCCCATCCTTTCTTGGATCGGAACCACCGGTCAGAACACCTTGCTCCCAATCGATCCAGATCGCTTGGCTACCGCCGATCGGCTTGGCTGGTGGCACGAGCCGATGACCACGGTGCGTGAGCGCTTTGCGGATGTCGTCGGGAACGGTTCCCTCCATCTCGACGCTCCCCTCAAACGGATCGATCATGAAGCGCGGTCGATCCATTGCCTCTTGGATATCCATGCCATAGTCGAAGAATGCAGTCAGGAACTGCATGTGTCCCATGGATTGATACTGTCCGCCCATCACCCCGAAGGACATCACTGTGCGATCATTCTTGGTGATCATGCCTGGAATGATCGTGTGCAAGGGTCGTTTGCCGCCTTCAATCCGATTAGGACTTTCCGGCTCGAGATTGAAACCACATCCGCGATTATGCAGGACCACACCGGACCGGGGTGCCACCAGACCACTGCCAAAGCCAGAAAACAGTGTGTTGATGAAACTGCAGGCATTCCGATCCTTATCAACGACGGTGATGTAGACCGTATCCTCGTGAGCCGGAAAGCCAGGTTCGGGATCTTCATTGGCCCGCTCTGGATCGATTTTCCCGCGTAGCTGCGCTGCATAGCCTGGCGACAGAAAGCCGTCGATGGGGACGTCAGCGAAGGATGGGTCGCCGACATAGAGATTTCGCGAACGGTAGGCAAGCCGGCAGGCCTCAATCTCTTGGTGGATCCGCTCAAGCGAGATCGGGTGGTCTCCGGTCTCGATGTCACTCACGATGTTGAGCAAGAGCAGCGCAATGACGCCTTGACCATTTGGAGGACACTCATGGACCCGATAGCCCCGAAACTCGGTGGAGATTGGCTGAACGTAGTCCCCCTTCACGGCCGCAAAGTCGGCCTCGGAGTGCAGCCCCCCCCTGCCCTGCAGATAAGCAAGGATGTCCTCCATAACTTCGCCGTCATAAAAAGCCTCGCGTCCACCGTTCGCAATCTTCTCGAGCGTTGTCGCAAGTTCGGGCTGATGATGCATGTGACCGACAGCTGGGGCGCTTCCATCGGGAAGAAAAATCCTCGCAGCGGCTTCGTCTTTGTTCAGTAGCGGCACCGCAGAAACGAAATCGGCATGCACTCTCGACGAAATTGGATAGCCATTCCTCGCATACCGGATCGCAGGCTGCAGCAGCTCACCCAGCGATCGACGACCGTGATCACGGATAAGTGTTTCCCAGGCGTCAACAGCACCGGGAACGGTCACTGAATGGGGCGTATTCCGTTCGATTTCATGGAAACCCTGGTTGCGGTACCATTCGACGGATGCTGCCGCTGGTGCCTTGCCTGAGCCATTGAAGGCAATGAGATTGGCAGAACCTTCAGGCGCATAGAGGCAAAAGCAATCACCGCCAATCCCGGTCGAACCCGGTTCGACAACACATTGGACAGCGCAGGCTGCGACTGCGGCATCCATTGCGTTGCCACCCGACTTGAGCACGTCGATTGCTGTCTCTGTAGCAAGCGGATGCGACGTGCACGCCATGCCTTCTGGCGCATGGACGGGTGAACGTCCGGGGCGTTCGAGATCACGCATTGGCAAGGCTCCTGAGCGTATTTAAGGACACTAAAAATTGAACGCCAGGCCGGAGCCATTTGCAAGACCAGCCTCCCTCTCTATAGTTTTTACTAGAGAGGCTGTTGAACCAAGCAAGCAATCCGATGATCGGGAGATAGAGATGAAGAACCTTCTAAAAGGTGTGCTGACGTCCGTTGCAGCCTTTGCTGTTCTCGGCACATTGCCGTCAAAGGCGGCGGATATTCCCTGCGACACAGCTCAGCTCATCGTACCCTGGGGCGCGGGCGGCGGCACCCATGTGATCTTCTCAGAGTTTGAAAAAACGATTCAGGAGATGGATGTCTCGCCTAAGATCCAGGTGGTCACGATACCTGGCCAGGGAGGCAATAAGGGAGCCAAAGAGGCCGCCAAAGCTGCTCCTGACGGCTGCACCCTGTTTGCGATCCACCAATCCGCGGTTACGAGTTATCTGAATGGCCGCATTGATTTCCATTTTGATGGATTCGAGACCGTCGCCAACCTAACGTCGACCCCTGATATCGTCGGTGCCAATATCGATACTCCTTACAGCACCTTCGAGGAGTTCAAGACCTACGCCGAGGCCAATCCAGGAGCGATCAAAGTCGGCGCGACCTTTGGATCGACCAGTCATTTCCTCTGGCTCCTGCTCGCTCAGAAGATGGGAATCGAGTTTTCCTACGTTCCTTATGATGGCACCGCAGAGCGCATGACGGCCCTCCTTTCCGGTGCGATCGACATGGGCTCTTTGAATGTGGCGTCCGGTCAAAAGCACTTCGAGGCCAATGCCCTACAAGGCCTTGCCATCGCCGCCGTCGAGCGTGATCCGAAGGTGCCTGACATGCCGACGCTGCAGGAGCTCGGGGTTGATCTCACCTTCGCGCTCGAGCGCGGCATCGTTGCACCTAAGGGAACACCGGCAGAGGTTATCGATCATTGGTCGGCGATCTTTAAGCAGGCTACGGAAAATCAAGCTCTGATCGACACGATGACGGCCAAAGGTACGGGTCTGGACTATCAAGACCCGGTGGAGTATCGCGCTTGGGCCGAGGATCTCTACGCCGAATATGAAGAAGTCGCGATCGCGATCGGCATGTATAAAAAGTAGCTCTTACGAGAGTGTTGCTTCGAATTTTGCCTATCCCGGACGGCGATGTACGGTCAAATGCGATCGCACATCGTCGTCCGACGACGGCTCGATCAGACACGTCTAAACCATGAAACATGCCGCCCACCAATTCGACCTCACCCTTGATGATGCCATAACACAATCGACCTCGCGCCTCCGGCTTGTCGACAAGGCGGTCAGCGAACATCAGAGTTTTTTGATCACATGGAGCAGGTCGACCATCATGATCGTGGAGCGATGAGATCTCCAAACACCAAGGCTGGATCGACTTCATCGATCGCCGGTTTTTGGATCAACACAGAACAACAAAGCCGATGACAGCGTGAATGGCATAATGGGAACAGGCTAGCGATGAGACAACTGAGCCAGGACACACTGATCGCTATCCTTCTCTTATTGATCTCAGGCGGTTTGATGGTCGCGAGCTTTGACATCCGCGAACCCGACTATGGTCAGCTCAGCCCGGCCGCCTGGCCTCGTGTGATTGTTGCTGTACTGGGGTTTCTTTCCTTTTTGTATCTCCTGCAATCCCTTCGGACTGGCAAAGCCGAGGTTGATACGAGTGAGGATACAGGCAAGCAGGAAGAGACGGCGCTGAACAGCTCGAAGCAGCACGTGCGGGCCCATGGCACTGCTGCGTTTTTCGGGTATTGGCGGAACGTTATCTGGTGTTTTGTCCTATTCTTCGCCTATCTCCTCAGCATGCCTTATCTCGGCATGCTCATCGGCGGGGTTTCGTTTGCCTTCCTCTTGATGAGTGCACTTGGTGGATGGCAACCCAGACAATTACTCCTTCACGCCCTTATCGCCATCATCGCGGTCGGCGGAATGTGGGCACTCTTCACCTTCGGCCTCAAGGTACCCCTACCGCCTGGCCAACTCCTGCCGAGGTTTTAGAGGATGGTCGCCGAGAATCTTGCACTCGCTTTTTCTGGAATTCTCGCTTTCGACACGCTTTCATTGATGGTGATCGGTGTCGCTGCCGGCTTGATGGCTGGCGCTATTCCAGGCTTCACGATCGCCATGGCGGTAGTTCTAACGCTTCCCTTCACGTTTTCGATGGAACCTGCCCAAGGTCTCGCAACAATGGTCGCCGTCCTGGTTGGTGGACTCTCCGGCGGGCTGATGTCTGGTATCCTGACTGGCATTCCTGGCACACCGTCCTCGGTCGCGACCACGTTTGATGGCTTTCCCATGGCCAGACGGGGCGAACCCGGCTTCGCCCTAGGTCTCGGCGTCTGGTCATCGTTTTGCGGCGGCACACTCTCCGCGATCATGTTGGTTCTTTTCGCACCACAGCTGGCGCGCATCGGGTTGGAGTTCCAACCATGGGACTTCTTCATGCTCGTTATGTTTGCGCTGACGGTCACGGCGAGTCTCGCCGGTGAAAACATGATCAAGGGCTTAATCGCAGGCGCCATTGGCCTCCTCGTACGGACCGTCGGCGAGGATCAGGCCGTGGGCGTCGGCAGGTTTGATTTCGGCGTCGACTCGCTGCTTGGGGGGTTCGACTTTATTGCGGTTCTCATCGGCGTTTTTGCCTTCAGTCAGCTTCTTTCCGACATCCGAGACCCACGAACAGCAAGGGAATCACTGAGCGAACGAGGTAATATCCAAATCAAGATTGAACACTGGCGGGCGATCAAAGCCATTGCAAAACGTTGGACCACCATGATCCGTTCCGCGTTGATCGGCATGTTTACCGGTATCCTTCCGGGTGCTGGTGGCTCGATCGCCAATATTCTGGCCTATGACCAGGCGAAGAAGGCGTCGAGAACGCCTGAGAAATTCGGAACGGGCACCGAAGAGGGCGTGATTGCGCCCGAGACGTCCAACAATGCGGTGGAAGGCGGCGCGTTAACCCCATTGATGGCACTCGGCATTCCAGGCGACGTTACGGCGGCGATCATGTTAGGTGCGTTGCTCATCCATGACGTTGTCCCTGGTCCCACCTTCATTGCTGAAGAACCCGTCCTTGCCTACTCGATCTTCATTGCATTCTTCCTCGCCAATTTCATCATGCTTGGCATGCAATCCGTCATGCTACGTGTCTTTGTCCTGGTGACGAAGATCCGCATGTACATGCTCGCGGCCGTTATTCTGTCGCTGGCATCCATCGGCATGTTCTCGCTTCATAACTCGACCTTTGATGTCTGGACTCTTTTCTGGTTCGGTCTCTTGGGCTTCTTCATGCGACAGTTCGGCTTCCCGCTTGCACCTATGATTTTAGGCGTCGTTCTGGGCAACGTCGCCGAGCTCAATCTCAGCCGTGCCTTTGCGATCAGCACAGACCTCTCGCCATTTGTTACCCGCCCCTGGTCACTGTTCTTCCTGACCATTGCGCTCTTTTCAGCCGCATTCCCCTATTTTCAGTCGGCACGGATGGCTGGCGCCGTGTGGACGCGCTTCTACCTGCCAGCTGTCTTGATAGCCGTCGCCCTGCCCTTCGTCATGATGGGGGGACTTGTTAGGCCGATTATCGGCGGTCTTTGCTTCGTCATTGGCACCACGCTTGTGATCCGCAGGATGAAGGAGTCCGAAGCCGTGCGCGGTCCTATCAGTTGACAGGCTGGTCGCTTCCTTCAGCAGACATGATCGTCCTTATTTCGGTGACGTTTCTCATTGCGGGGTTGGTCAAGGGCATGCTGGGCTTGGGCCTGCCGACGATCGTGCTTGCAGGACTCGCAGCGCCGCTGGGCCTGAAGGAAGCGATCGGTTTCATGCTTTTGCCAAGCCTCTTGGCCAATCTTTATCAAGGTTTTGTTGGGGGCTCGTTCGTTTATCTGCTAAGGCGATTTTGGGCGTTCTTTCTCGTCGCCATTCTTGGCATTAGCCTTGGAGTCGCCATTCTCGCGGGCGGACGTGATGACCTTTTGCTCGGCCTGCTGGGCTTGGTGCTCTGTGTGTACACCACGCTCAATCTCTCCGGCCGAAAACTACCGCCACCGCCCTCCGCGAGGGAACGAGTGTTTAGCCCACTAGCGGGCGGTCTCGGTGGCATTATGTTCGGGATGACCGGTGTCTTCATTGTCCCCGGAATCCTGTATCTTCAAGCTTTGGGCTTGAAGCGTGATGTGCTGATCCAAGCCATGGGCATCAGTTTCATCATCATCACGATCGCGATTGCCATCTTGATGGCCGGCCATGGGCTTTTAGCGGGCGGGCAAGTGCTGATGTCCGCGATCGCCCTTGTGCCGATGTTTGCCGGGATCGCGATAGGCACCTACCATCGAAAATCGATCCCCGAGGAACTCTTTAGCCGGGTCATCATGATCGCGTTGTTTTTGAACGGTGTGCATTTGATCGTTCGGGGACTTTGGTGAGCGATGACTCAAACCAAATGACGCAGCTAGCGCGAGGTAAGCTGGTCATCCGTTCGTTAGTCCTCGCGGTCCTCCTTCGCTTCTAGCGCCTTTTTCAGAGCCTGAAACGGCAGGGTTACACAATCCAAACGGCTTCGATAGCGACGCGCCGGCGCCAGCGTGTCGAGGCCGGGCCAGAGCGTGGCGAGGTCCTGCTCCTGATCGACGAATGACTGGATAAGCAAGGTGCCTTGAGCCGCCAACGTGTCAATCGTTTCGCCTGGCGCGTGTTCGACAATTAGGCAGGCCGATGCTTCACAGAGAAGACAGCCGCGGGTCTTGTGACCAACGCCGGTGACCGTCTCACCATCGAGCGCAAGATCAAGCGTGATTCTGTCACCGCAAAGCGGATTGTCGACGGTTGCCGTGCGATCAGGATCATCAAGGCGAGGCTGTCCGCGCGATCGCTTAGCAAGATCGATGATCACCTGCTGATATAGGTCGTCGCTCATGACGAAAGCGCCCTCAGTGCATCTTTTGTGTCGACGTCAATGAGGGCAGCGTCGTTGCCCATTTCAACTTCGAAGACGCGATCATGATGCGCGCCGATCAGATGGCGGGCTCCAACATCCCCCTCGATTCCACGAATCTCATCAAGGAATTCGTTCGAGAAAAGGACCGGATTACCGCGCTTACCGTTCACCGTTGGCACGCAGATTGCCCGCCCTTCCGACGGATCGAATGCGGCAACGAGGCGGTCGATATCCCCTGGGCCGAGACGCGGCATGTCCCCTAGGCCAACCAAGACACCATCGACGTTCGTCGGCAGGGCGTCGATGCCCGCTGCTAGAGACGTACTTAGGCCTTCAGCGAAGGCGGGATTATAGGCAATCGTTACCGCACGCTCCCCAATGACTTCTCGGACAGCTTCGGCCTCATGGCCGATGACGACGACCACGTGATCTACCTTGGAGTTGAGCATGGCGTCGATGGCATGGTTGACCATTGGCTTGCCATCGATGTCAACCAGCAACTTGTTCTCTTGGCCCATGCGCGTGGATCGTCCTGCAGCCAACACGAGAGCAGCGACCGTCCTTTTCAAAGCACCTTTCCTTTCTTTATCAGGAGGTCGATTGCGCGGCTGCGGCCGACTTTCAATCTCGGTCAAAAGACCACCGACACCCATCCCCATAATGTCATCGCTTGTAACCTCAAGACCTGCAAATAAACGCTGCAGAACCCAATCGAAACCATTCAACTTCGGTGATCGAGCACAGCCGGGAAGTCCGAGAACAGGCCGCCCGCACAACCTTCCGAGCAATAGCAGATTGCCCGGGTCGACCGGCATACCGAAGTGCAAGATCTCCCCACCAGCAGCCTCAATCGCTGCGGGTAGGACATCCTGCCGATCGGTAATCGCGGACGCGCCTGCGATCAAAAGTAGATCGCCTTGTGCAGCCTTGATCTTGCTCGCAAGGGCGGCGACCTCATGAGGAGAACGGCTCTCAGCAACCAACCGCCCTCCTAGTCGGTTGAGCCGGCTCGCCGTCACACCAACCGTTTTATTGAGCATACTCGGCTTCACGCTCGGAAGCTCGGTCTGGATCAAATGAACCGCAAACGACTGATAGGGACGAACGCTAAGGAGACGATCCCTCCCGTCGTCGACAGCGGCCAACACTTGCTGAAGCCGCCATTCGTCGACAGCAAAAGGGATGATTTTGACGGTCGCCACCATTTGACCTGCCTGGACATCAGCAAAAGGCGGCAAGGTCGCAATGGTGATCGCTTCATCGACCCGGTTCAATTGATCGATTCGCTGGACATCGAGCTGCAAAAGGCCAGCCTTGGCGGCAAAGAGATTGACACGCCCGGTAAACGGCGCCCTCGCGTCGATCGCAGTACCAGCGGTAGCAGCAGCAATCCGTGCAGCCGCATCGTCCTCAGAGACATCGCTCGGTTCAAGCTTAGCCGCAATGACCTCGGTGATACCCTCCTTCCGGAGTGCTTCAATGTCATTGGCATTGAGAACGCTACCTTTCTTAAGGGTGAGGCCTCCAGTGCGCAGGCTATGGGCAAGGAACGCCCCCTCGGCCTCGGTTAGCGGCAGCGTGCCGAACCTCATGCCTCTTTAGCCCCTCGGAGCACGTTGGTCATCTCGGCCATAACGGAAAGCGCTATCTCCGCAGGACTGACGGCACCTATCGCCAACCCCGCAGGCCCATGAATTCGCTCGAGCATGGCATCATCATGCCCAAGTTCCCTCAGCCGCTCCAGTCTCGCAGCATGGGTACGACGGCTACCAAGCGCCGCGATATAGAAGGCTGGCGAACGTAGAGCAACATCGAGAGCTGGATCGTCGAGCTTGGGGTCGTGCGTGAGGGTAACCACCGCCGTCCTCGCGTCGATGGCAAGTGTCTGCAGGGCGTCGTCCGGCCAATCCTGACTGATCTCGACCTCGGGAAAGCGCCGGTCACTTGAAAAGGCCCGTCGAGGATCGACGACAACCGCCTCATACCCTGACAGCGAGGCCATCGGCACAAGGGATTGAGCAATGTGGACCGCACCAACAACGATCAGCCGAAGCGGCGGATTGAAGGGCTGTGCAAAAAGCTTGCCTCTCGCTGTATCAAAGGTCCGACCACGATCGGACCGCAAAACATCCTGGACAGCAATCGCATCGGCTTCGGTGAGCGATGAATCCGCCGTAGGGTCTCCCTCGACAAGCTGCTCCTCACCACGATCGAGCCAGCGAAGATGGGTGACGGGTTCTTTCCGGGCTCGAGCCTGAATGAGACGGTCCAACAGGTCACGCTTCATGATAGCGCCTCTCGTTGTTCGCAGACGTGTTCCTGACCGAGCTCCCCAAGAGCCGACTGATTCCGGAGGCTGGGCACGTCAACGGGCTGATTGCTTAAGTTACCAGTCATGTAGGGATGCGATAACGAGACCGCAAAAACCCAAGTCAACATTAGACGAAGACCCATGCGGGATCGCGAAAACCTAAAAAGGCAATCATGTTGACATCATAGTAGCTAAAAACCCCTGTTTTCAATGCGAGTAGACAATTTGAGAGTCAAATCGCCCCGAATGGAATCAATACGTTACAAACCAAGTCCCCAGCTTTTTCCAAGATGAAAAGTGAACCATGAGAAAGTTCGATCCGACCTAGGCGCTTTCACCCCATCTCGCCGGACGTATGTTTCATGCCAACATGTCACCGTTGCGATTTGGCCAAGGTGCACAAAGAACTTCAGCGGAACGGCCATGGGCTCCCTTTTTCCGTTCTGACAAGGGATTAGGCTGAGTCAATGTGGTGGTGGAATGAATGGCAGCAGATCTAATGAGATCGATGGTCAATCGTTCAGTCTTCGTCTTATCTTGATTGGCCGTCCCATTCGTCTCGGTCCGTTAGTTAGATGGTGGCTGCTTTGATGCTCGATCGTCTTTAAGCAACTTGCCCTGAAGCTGCCTTATCCCATCAATGTGCTCTTGAAGGCCAGACCAAAACTGAGGGCCAATCGGAATGCTGACTAAGGCTACCGTTGCGACCACGAATCCCAATCGCCAAACCATTTTATGACGACGCTGCGGCCGAGCTGAAGTCTCATAAGTCATTTGGGATTCGGGAGCACTCAAACGTGCCCTATCATGCGCAAAATGCCTTGAACCAGGCTCGCTTGAGCTTCTCCCGTCAAAAAGGAGGGTTCGCGCGGCGAAAGATATGTGCATCCGAGTATCCTGCCGACTTAGCAGTGTGCGGATTCTTCCTCGTGGAGACGTCGCTCTACTAAGGCTTGATTCGCCACTCGCCATGAACAGTGCCAGACCAATGAACAAATCGAGTTCGGGGTGGCGAGATTAATTCATGATAAACCATCGCTCTTGTAAGTTATGTTCGACTAACTTCACGATATCTGCACAATTTCTGAGAAAGTATGGAAGATAAATTTTATCCTTATATCCGGATAAACAGCTCTTAATTGAGCGATAATTTTGCAATCCGACGACAACTTACTGTGGACACAAGCATTCCACTATTTTTCTCAAAGCCACTCGCTCGATCTTCAGACTGTTCCAGCGCTGGCCGCCGTCGGCAAAATGTGAGCGTCCTCTGGATCTCATCCCAACCAAACGGTGAATTTTTTGGTGCTCGATTATCGAAATCGACCGCCCATGGACGATCCTCGAAAGAACGCTGTTTCAGCTCCGGTCGCGTTAGATGGACGCCAAGGCAAGTCTAAGCTATCGCAGGCCAGTCACTGGAGACGAACGAGCATGATGCGTAGGACGACGAACACGATGGGCTCAAGAAAGAGGCCATCGATCTTTGGAAAAAAGGGGGTAACTAAGGGACGGGCGTTCTCCAAAACTGCCTATCGACTTGCAAACCGATTCTTAACCTTCTGATTTCATTAAACATTTTTCTCAGGCTCGTTAACGTCATAGTAACTAGCGCTGTGGCTTAATGTGAACGTGGACGACGGGTAATTTCGGCGCCGCTTTGAAAAAGGAGACCTTCTATGCGTCGCGCGGCCCTCTTTGTTTCCAGTCTGGCCTTGACGGCATGCCTAGCGGCGACCTCAGCGAGCGCCCAATCGGCCGCCACGGGCCTGCGCATCCCGTGCCACGACGCTACTGAAATTGCACGGCAGCTGTCCAAGAAGTATGAAGAAGCGCCCATCGCCTTTGGCCTTCAGTCCAATGGCAATCTGCTTCAAATCTACACCTCGGCCTCTAAGCATACCTGGACTGTCGTGAGCACGACACCTTCAGGAAAAAGCTGCATTGTCGCCGCAGGTAAACGTTGGGAAACATTGCCCTTCGTCAAACATGACCCGATGGCGTGAATTCAGAGCCATAAACTGATGTCAGCCTCTATCCGGTATGGCACATCTTCAGGTTGCCCAATAACAAGATCCAGGTTCGCGACATCACCTGGGCGAAACGTTCACTCCCTCTAGATCCTCCTTCAAGACGGTTGTATCGTCCCTTTGGCCTTGGGGATCGGCTCGCGTGGCTGATTCAAAGGACAGGTGACGGGGTCACCTCGCCACGTCTCGCTTCCTGTGTTTGATGATCCGGAGGAAACCTCTTGAGCCTTGATCGGCTGACACCTCTCATCCGCCGGCGATCAGTCGTCGCCAAGCACCTTGCCGAACCTGGCCCCGACGACGAGATACTGCAAAGAATCCTCGCAACAGGTGTTCGTGTACCTGACCATGGTAAACTGGGCCCTTGGCGGCTGCAGGTCTTGGGGAAGCCCGCACAAGTGGAGCTAGGCGATGTTTTCGCCGATGTCTATGCGGACGTTCATCCCGACGCCCGTGAGGACCAAGTCGCCTTCGAACGGGCGAGACCGACACGAGCACCCGTGCTGATCGTGGTTAGCAGCCGGCTTCACCGCGAACACAAAATTCCAGAAGTCGAACAGCTGCTCTCCTGCGGTGCCGTATGCCAGAACCTGCTTAATGCTGCCACGTTGGTCGGCTTTGGCGCACAGTGGCTTACAGAATGGCCCGCCTATGACGATCGGATTAAGCACGCGCTCGGTATCCAAGCCGACCAACACATCGTCGGCTTCATCTATATTGGGACACCGGTCGAGCCGCCGAAAGAGCGCACCAGACCGGAGTTCGCCGCCGTGGTCAACATGCTCGACGAACTTCCAGGTCTGAGCCACTAGATATCGAAGCGCCCCTATGGCGTCACTGGTAGGAGTAAGCCCCTGACGTCTGGCGCTTGCCTGTGAAGAGATAGTCCAATGAGAGTGCGCCAGCGCCTCTGATCACCAGATAGATGAAGAGAAACACCCAAAGGGCGCGTTGGTCCAAGATCGTCGAGTCCGACAACCGATCGAACCAAGCGCCAATGGCCGTTTCGTCAGCGCCGTGCCCGGTGATATCGACATAACTCTGAACAAAAACGAAGCCAATCATGCCCAGCGCTGCAAGCCTTGTGAAAAGACCAACAATGATGAGAACAGGCAGGACGATCTCTGCATACGTTCCGGCGTATGCAATCAAGGTATAAGGAAAGAAGGCGATCTGACTGGTATCGTAGGTGACTGCCTCCATAACTTTTGGAAACATCTGCACATAGGCACCATCGGTGATCGTGAGAAAACCCAAGGTACCATCACCGATTTTGGTCATGGCGGAATTGAAGAAGTAAAAGAATAGAACCGCTGCGAAGACTAGGCGCGCAACGAGCCCGAGCAGCCAATCTTCCAGCGCATCCTGGAGACTTCCAAAAACAGCCCTATGCAAATTGGCGATAGCAGAAAACATCGATGGTGATTCCTCTTCTTACGATGAGTTGTCATTGATAGCCACGACGGCGCCCAGAGCAAAAAGCGCCTGGAGCTGGATGGTCAAGTCAAAGTCAGCGCCCGTATCGATGGCGGAGCCAGCTGCCATTTCGAGCGTTTGACCATGCATCAATGCCGATATGAACGCAAAGCTCGGTTCCGGCAACTGCCGTGTCTCGACTAACAAAGCAGGACGCACGATCAAAGCTGCTTCCGAGACCTTCATGTTGACGTCGTCGGATGTTCCGCGGTTAGTCGAAGCCGCCCAAAGTGAAACGACGGGCCAGCGCGAGCGGACAAGTGACAGGGATGGATGAAGAGCAAACCGGAGGTCACCGGGAGCAACACTCTCGTTGTTGTGCTCGTCAAGGCAATTGCCAAGATCTTGGATAAAAAGCGGTACGCAATCTTCCGCATGATAGGCCTTCAACCTTGCCCATTCGAGACGGGCAACGTCACCAAGATAGGGGGTGCTTGCCGCCGGCGGAAAACCATCGAGAAATTCGCCGAATGCTTCACCATACCGGAAGAGCAAAGGCGACTGTGGTGGGTTCTGATCGATATAAATACGTGCGGATGCAGCAAAAAAATCCTCGCCGACAAGCTTCTCAACTGCGGGAAACGTCGCTCGCAGTGCCTCGGTCATGCCGGCAACAACATTGTTGCGATAGACGTTGAAGCGGCGGGGTACGGGACGCCCGCGGCGCCATGCTATTGTTTCCGGCACCGCAAGATCGGGTTGGGTCAGTGCTTCGACGAAGCCGGCTTGGACATCAGCCAGTTTGCGCGTCACAGCTCACACTACCTTCGCGCTCCAAGATCTTCTCAGCGCGTAGCGCTTCATCGAACAATGCTGGCCATGCCGGCACATTAGTATCCCATTCAATGAGCGTTGGCCGTTTTCCCGCTTTCGCGATCGTCCGCGCATAGAGAGTCCAGACCGAACCGATAACAGGCCGATCGTGACTATCGATCAGCAAGCTCTGGCCCTCGTCATCTCGATCCTCTGCATGCCCGGCGAGATGAATCTCACCGACCAGCTCCAACGGGAAGTTATCAATATAATCCTCAGGCGAATAGCCCTGGTTGGCTGCCGAAACAAAAACGTTATTCACATCGAGGAGCAGCCCGCAACCAGCCTGATCCGTGACACGTTCGAGAAAGCTGAGTTCGCTCATCGTACTATCGGTAAAGTCGAGATAGGTCGATGGATTTTCCAAAAGCAAACGCCGTCCGACCACATCCTGAACTTGCTTGATGTGGTCGCTCACCCGATCCGCTGTTTCTTGTGTGTACGGCAAAGGAAGCAAATCGTTGTAATAGACGCCGTCATGCGTCGACCAAGCTAGGTGCTCGCTGAACAGACCGGGTTGGTACCGTTCATTCAACGACTTCAGCCGTAAAAGATGGTCCTTATCCAGTGGATCATGCCCACCGATTGATAGGCCGACCCCGTGGAGCGACAGCGGATAAAGTGTACGAATGCGTTCGAGAAAGTGGTGGGGCGGTCCGCCACCGCCCATGTAGTTTTCGGCATGGATCTCGAACCAGGCGATGTTGGGCTGGGATTGGAGGATCTCCTCGTAGTGCTCGGCCTTGAGGCCGACACCCGCCCGCGATGGAACCTCGTCCGGGCAGCGCATTACGCTTGGCCCTCCAATCCCCAAATCCGAGAGTGCTCGTCAGCCCGTCGGCAGATCGCGCTCAAGTTCTTCAAGAGAGCCCTGCCGTCCTTCGGGGAGCTCAAACTGAGCCGTCTGACCCTCGGCACCATACTTCTCGCAGTCCCCAGCAGGCACCAACGTCCAAGCATTGCCTTGGTAGTCAACGGTAGACGTCCCAGCACAGGTTGTGCCCGGGCCAGCTGCGCAATCATTTTGACCGGCGAGAGAGATACCGAAGCATTTCTCTTTGGCCTGCGCATTTGCGGGCGCTGTTGCGCCAGTAGCAACGGCCGCTGCGACAGCGCCGGCAATCATGGCAGAGGTTAAGACAGTGGTTTTTGCGGTCACATCTTTTCTCCTAAGCAATGCGGTGTGGGGTTAGCAAAATACAATACCGCACTCGTTGTTGTTTGGTGATGACGGACGAGCAGGTCAACCGTCAATTGGCGCCTCGCTGCTGTAGGTGCCATCATTCGCGTTAATCGACTTCCAGCTCTTGGGGGAAGCATCCTTAACTTCCAAGCCACCACTCCAGTTCCCGTCGGCGGTTTCGATTTGACCGGGAATATTCTCTTCCCAGAAACCAACGACGTTGGGCGTGATGTTCAAATAGAGCTTGCCGTCAACGATCCGCCAGAGATTCGGGTTCGCTGGCACCTTGCCGCCCTGGGCGACACCATAAGCGCAATGGCCGTCGAATTGCGGGGCGTAGGCTTCAGGATTGGCGACAAACTTGTCCCTATTCTCTTCAGATGAGAAGGCCCAGGTTGCGCCGTTGTACTCTGCGGTAATGTTAGCATTACCCGGCACCGCTTCCGGTTGCGATTGGCCAACGGGCGCCTGCTCAAGGCTTTGATACGCCACGACGTCATAGCCACTGACCGCGAAATTCGTCTCATCCACATATTGCGGGCCGGCGTGTGCAGCGCCCGCCATCATGACGGATGCAGCTGTCAACAGGAAAACGTTTCGCAAAGTGTGTCCTCCTCCAATACGGTTGCGGAATCTTGCATCTCATTACATCGCCTGGAAAGCAATTCGCAGATTGACACGATAGCGTGATAGGCCTGCGAGCGTCCTCCTATTGATCGCTGAATGCAAGTCTTGTGCTGAGCAGACCATCTTTGAGATGGCCCGCACTTGCCAGCCATGCAACCGCATCCCTCAACGTATCGGTCAGAGGTCTTGTCGGTAGCCCGAGTTCGGATTGGGCGAGCCGCCCATCGAAAACGATCGGCCTCAGACCCGTCCGCACGCCGTCCAGCGGCGCAATCGGTGCACGGCCACTAAAAGCGCTGGACCAGA
This sequence comes from Geminicoccaceae bacterium, assembly GCA_028285265.1. Classification (GTDB taxonomy): domain Bacteria; phylum Pseudomonadota; class Alphaproteobacteria; order Geminicoccales; family Geminicoccaceae; genus JANQPX01. Next base: position 91,870 of record JANQPX010000040.1, on the reverse strand, counting down.
GCTCTAGCATTGCACTGACCACGAGAGCCATGCCGCCTGGGACTCGCCAGGTCGGCATATCCCGCTCGGTGACCTGTTGTAGACACTGCAAGAAGGAAGCCATGTGAATGCTATGCCGGTTTAAGATGTAACGTTGTCCTGGACGACCTCGCTCGCAGGCAAGTCGATGTCCGGCCGCCACATCTCGCACATCCATGATATTCAAGATGCAATCAGCATAGGCAAAGTTCTTGCCGTTGACGAAGTCCAAGAGCATGCGGCTCGGCGGCGTGAAGTGGTGATCACCCGGACCAAGCGGTAAGGTGGGCATAACGACAACAACAGGCAGTTTGTCGGCGAAACGTCTCGCCACCGCTTCAGCATGCCATTTCGAACGCGCATAGTGACCTATCAGTCCATGCTCACAACTTTGATGACCTTCGTTCAGGGTCATCGCACGACGGCGATCCTTGCAGTCGATCAGCACCAGGGCGCTTGACGTATGCACGACCTTTTCCGCCTTCGCCTGCAAGGCTTGTTCAAAGACGATCTGTGTGCCGACAACATTGGTTTCATGAAACCGTCTGGGTTCGGCGATCCATAGATGAGGGATCGCAGCGGTATGATAGACATGTCGGACGCCATCCATCGCCGTACGAACAGCACTTCGATCGGTCACCGATCCCTGGACGAACTCAACCATCGGCCGAAGCGTCTCTGGCGGCTCGATATCAAGGATCCGAACCCGTTGGCCGGTATCAATGAGCTGATTGACCAGATGCTGACCGATGAAGCCGCTCCCGCCGGTGATAAGGCTGATCGTCATGCTTTGACCTCATCCATGCGACATGCGATCACGGGCACGACTCCCACCTGCTTGTTGTTCAGCAAGACGGTGATCAAGGGATGTCCGCCGCGTAGCCGAAGCGCTCCAGCACGTCCCTGCATTGCCGTTCTACCATCTCACGATCGTCGCTCGTTTCAGGAATGTGCGTTTTCTCGAACCCCCGAACCGTCTCCAGATAGCGGGAAAAGACATCCCGGTTTTGTGCATAATCTCCGAGATCGAGTTGCCGATAGAGCTGCTCGATCTCGGTGAGTGGCTGCCGTTCGAGATTTTCGAAGCTCAGCTCAGCAAACTGATGGCTTGGAAGATGTTCCGTATCCTTTGCGATCTGATTCATCATGCGCCGATAGCCGTCGAGAACGATCCGGTCGAGGTCGAGCGGATCTTGCGTCTGCCAGGCAAACTTCTCGATCAGCGTTCGATAGAATCGTCTCGTCGAGCGAAACACATCGTGCGGATTACGATAGATGTGAATGAAACGAGCGTCTGGAAAAAGCCGGCGTAGCTGAGGAACACGTCCACTATAGGCGGGATTCTTGATCAACAGGCGTCGACCATGTTCGAGCCACAGTTTCTCCAGGAAAAGGCAAAAGGCCTTCTCCCACGCGGCAATCTCCCCAGGGGAGCAATCGTCGAGAAAAAAACTCCGGTTGAGATGGTACTCGAAACGCCTCGGGAAATAGACACCATGATAGAAAGAGATGGGCGCTATGGACCCGAGTGGAATCTCGTCCTCTTGTGGCGAGTCTGGCCGAACCACAACCTGGTCGACATACCGTGTCTTCGGCAGCATGGACGTCAGGAGCGGCCGAAGCCAGCGACCGAGCGTTTGATATTCAAGCGGCATGCCTGCTGCGAAGGGTGAGACATAGCCAAAATCGCCTTTGGACAGAATGTTATAGAGATGGGTTGTACCACTTCGCCAATGGCCGATGATGAAGATTGGTGGCGGCATAGGAGGCGCCGAACGACGGCGCTTTGCGATGTAAGCTTGTTCGCCGAGACAGAACGGCGCACGTCCGATCGCTGACAAGATGGCAAGGGTCATCATCGGCATACAGGTGGGCGAGATCGGTCCATTGCGCCGAAGCAATCTCACGAGGGTGCCGAGATCAGCCCCGAAGAGCGGATGCATGTTGTTACTCACAAACCCCAAAAGTCCAGCGGCCGGCCAAGCCGCACATCGCCTGTAAAATAGCCGGCGTTTTCACGCCTGCAAGCTATCCCTCGTCGTCATCCTCCGATTTGCGAGCGTTGGTCACCTGCAAGTTGTGGCTTATATGATGGGAGGGCTACGACGAGAAACGAAAGATCCATCGGAGGACAGCCTCATGTCCAGCCAGACCAAGGGAGACGACGAACATCCGGTTCGGATAGATATTGTCTCCGATGTAGTGTGCCCATGGTGCATCGTTGGTTATAAACAACTTGAGCGTGCGCAAGCAGAGACCCAGATACCAGCCGTTGTCCATTGGCATCCGTTTGAATTGAACCCCGATATGCCTGAGGAGGGCCAGGATCTTTTTGAGCATATCGCGGCTAAATATGGCACGTCGAAGGACAGCAGCCGCAAAGCACGGACGAAGCTGACATCTCTTGCACGAGAACTTGGGTTCTTGATCGACTATTCCGATGATATGCGCATGCTGAATACATTCCGTGCGCATCAGCTCTTGCACTGGTCAGCCTTGAACGGACGACAACATCACATGAAAATCGCTCTTTTCGAGGCATATTTCAGTGAACGGAAAGACGTGAGTGATCGCGACGTTCTCATCGAGATTGCGGGAAGCGTTGGTCTCGATCGAGAGGACGCTTCAACCATCATCGACGATGGCCGCTTCGCTGATGACGTGCGCAAGCACGAAACGTTCTGGACATCTCGTGGCGTTCAAGGCGTGCCGACTATGATCTTTGACGGCAGGCTTGCGTTGGTTGGTGCTCAGGGTATCGAGACCTATCGCGATAGGCTGCGACAGGTCTGGAGCGAAAGGGCACAAGCTTGATCCAGCGTGCCATGGATTGTTTGTGAACGAACAAGCGTACGACGCTCCATGATCCCAGTCTCTCTCCCACCACAGCTTGGCAAATGGGACGCCTGGGGTGATAACCTTCCATCGTCAAAACATCTGGATCTTGGCATAACGCAATCAGGGAGCGATCAGTTGGCTAGAGTTCATGTCCTCGCCGTCATTACCACAAAACCCGGGCTTCGTAGTAAGATGCTCGAAATCTTCAATGCCAATGTGCCGAATGTGCATGCTGAAGATGGCTGCATTGAATACGGCGCCACCATTGATCACGAAAGTGCTGGCGATTTTCAAACAACGTTTGGGGATGATACGTTCGTCGTCATTGAGAAATGGTCCAGCCTCGATGCGCTAAAGGCGCACATCAAAGCGCCTCACATGGTTGAGTATGGTGCCAAAGTTAAGGAGATGCAGGCCGACCGGCGCATCTACATCATGTCTGATACCTAACGGTCGGCTGGACTCGCTCAGTCCCGGCAGGTATCAGGCGGCGCGGACGTCAAGCTCGATAGGCCCCTCGGCGTGACCATTGATGAACTGGTCGACATAGGCGTTACCGCTGGCATCTATGTCTGCGACATTGCCGTCCCAAATGAGCTCGCCCTTATACAGCATGGTGACGCGGTCGGCGATCTTGCGTGCACTCGCCATGTCATGGGTTATCGAGATGGCACTTGCGCCGAGCTCACGCACGCTATGGGCGATGAGATCGTTAATGACGTCGGCCATAATAGGGTCGAGCCCGGTTGTTGGCTCATCAAAGAACAGGATTTCCGGTCGTCTGGCGATTGCGCGGGCGAGCCCCACCCGCTTTTGCATGCCGCCAGAGAGTTCGGCAGGCGAGAGATCAGCGACGTCGGCGCCGAGGCCGACCTGGGCCAAGGTTTCAATCGCTTTCTGCTTCGCTTCGTCACGGCCCATGCGATCGACCTGCAAGAGGCCGAAAGCCACGTTTTCCCAAACCGGCAGACTATCGAAAAGGGCGGCGCCCTGGAATAGCATGCCAAACTTATGCATGACTGTTTCACGGTCTCGACGCGACAGGCTTGTGACCTCTTTGCCGTCGATCTCGATCGTTCCTTCATCTGGATCGAGAATGCCGAGAATGCACTTTAACAGGACAGATTTTCCGGTTCCCGATCCGCCGATGACGACGACGGACTCACCCACGCCGACATCGAGATCTATGCCGCGCAGAATATGTTTCGACCCAAAGCTCTTACGAAGACCACGGATGCGAATTTTCGGTGATGGTGCGTTGTTAGTCATCAGCTGAAGAACACCTCGGTGACGATGTAATTCGCGGTCAAGATCAGGATGGATGCTGACACCACGGCCATGGTCGTAGCGGCACCCACGCCTTGGGCACCGCCTCTTGATCTGTAGCCATGATAGCAACCCATCAAAGCAACGAGAAAGCCGAAGATCGCCGCCTTAACCAAACCCGAGACGACGTCCTCGGTCTGGAGGAAGTCGAAGGTGCGGTTCATATATTCGATCGGCCCGAAACCCAGCTTATAGACACCAACGATGAAGCCGCCCAAGACGCCAATGATGTCGGCAACCAGGACCAGCAGCGGTAGCATCAGAAAGCCGGCGAGCACGCGTGGCCAGACCAGATATTTGAACGGGCTGGTCGACAACGTCGTCAGTGCATCGATCTGTTCCGTGACACGCATGGTACCAAGTTCGGCAGCCATTGATGCCCCAACACGACCGGCCACCATGAGTCCGGCCAGAACTGGTCCCAATTCCCGGGTCATCGATAGCACAACGATCGTCGCGACGGCGCTCTCCGCCTCAAAACGAGAGAAGCCGGTGTGACTTTGCAGTGCCAACACCATCCCTGTGAAAATTGCCGTCAAACCAACAACCGGCAGAGAATAGTAGCCGATGTCGATCATCTGACGAAGAATCGCCCGTGGATAGTAAGGGCCCGAGACACCTTGGGCTATAGCACGAGCTGCAAAGAGGGAAATTTCACCGATCGCTTCGCAAAGCGACAGGATGATGCGGCCGATAAAGGCTAGCGGATTCATGAAGCTCCGATCCGTGAGACGGGCATCTGGCATCGGCAAACCTGGCTGCCATAGCGCCTCGTCAAAAAAACGATTACGGTCCGGACCGGGTATACCGCCGCGCGAAACGTGTGCCAAGGCGTGTCAACACTTCATAACCGATCGTGCCGGCCGCCGATGCCACTTGATCAATGCCGTCAGGGCCGAAAATAAGCTCGGCCATGCAGTCCGGTCGCACGCTTTCAGATGGCAATGCAGAAATGTCGAGCGTGATGAGATCCATAGAAACGCGACCGGCGATGGGCACGATCTCGCCAGCGATGCGCGCCTTTCCATGATCGCCCGCACTTCTCAGATAGCCGTCGGCATAGCCAACCGGTACGGTCGCAATCCGTCCACCTGCAGGGACTGCATACGTAGCGTTGTATCCCACGGTTCCGGCCTCATTGACCTCGTGAACCTGAAGGACCGGAGCGCTGAGGGTCACAACCGGCTCCATCGGATTGGGGTAACCTGGTGTCGGATTGACACCGTAAAGCGCAACGCCGGGCCGACAAAGGTCGAAATGAAAGGCGCTGCCGAGAAAGATGCCCGAGGAATTCGCCAGACTGGCTGCAACATCGTTGAGGCAATCTGGTCGCTGCTCGAATCGGTCAAGTTGCTGCTGATTGAGTGGGTTTTCGCGTTCCTCAGCTGCCACCAAATGGCTGATGCACAGGACGGGATCAATGGCTTCCAAGTCGCGCTCATCGATCGCTGCCATTTCTCTTGCCGAGAAGCCGAGGCGGCACATTCCAGTGTCCAATTGCAAGGCTGTTGGAAGTCGCTGATCCCGCGTGAGGGCCAATGTGGCATAACGGCGGAGCTCGTCGGGATGGTTGAGGACAGGAATTAAACTTGCATCGGCAATGTCCTTCTCGGTGCCCTCAGCGAGTCCATGAAGGACGAAGATTCTGGCGTCATCAAGGCTTTCACGCAGGATCATACCCTCTTCGGCATGAGCAACGAAAAAGCTTCGACAGCCAGCCGTACGAAGGCAAGCCGCGACCTCGCGTGCCCCTAGTCCATAACCGTTGGCTTTGACAACCCCGGCGACCTCGCTGCCGTTGGCCTGCTTGACCAATCGTCGATAATTGTTGGAAAGCGCATCCAAATTGATCGAAAGCACGCCCTTAGCAGCTTTATCAACGCGCATCGGCCAAATTCTCCCTGTATTCCATATCGCAGAATTCCGAATACTCGCCGTTGAAAATCAGCTGAAAGGTGCCGATCGGGCCGTTTCTTTGTTTTGCAACGATGATGTCGGCAACGTTGTGGGCTTCTTCGAGACGCTTCGTCCAGTTGGCGTATTCTTCGTTGAATTTTTCATCATTCTGGCCTGGCCGCCGCTTGGGTTCGGCACGAGCAAGGTAGTACTCATCTCTGTAAATGAACATCACCACATCAGCATCCTGCTCGATCGAACCCGACTCTCTGAGATCGGCAAGTTGCGGACGCTTATCTTCGCGCTGCTCAACGGCGCGGGATAACTGTGACAGCGCAAGAACCGGGACGTTCATTTCCTTGGCCAAGGCTTTAAGACTTTGGGTGATCTCGGAAATTTCCTGAACACGATTGCCCTGGCCAGCCGTCGCCACCGGTCTCAGGAGCTGGAGATAGTCCACCACGACCATTGAAAGCCCGTGACGACGCTTTAACCGTCGAACACGGGTTCTGAGTGCTGCGACCGAGAGCGCAGGCGTGTCGTCGATAAAGATCGGCCTTGACGCCAGCGATTGGCTCGCCTGCACAACAGTCTTGAAGTCGTCGTCGCGAAGTTTGCCACGCCGAAGCTCATCGCCGCCGATCCTTGCTTCCGCAGACAACAATCGCATCGCCATTTGCTCAGCCGACATCTCAAGGGAGAAGATAGCGACAGCATAGTTGTCGCCCTCCACGCCTTCTCGATCCTCATTCACCATCTTCTTAGACGCCGCATTCGCCGCCATGCAGACAGCGAGTGCGCTCTTGCCCATGCTGGGCCTTGCCGCAAGGATGATGAGATCGGACGGCTGGAGGCCACCTAGACATTCGTCCATGGCCTCGAGGCCTGTCGGCACACCCGTGATTTGGCCTTTTTTATGATAGGCTGCTTCGATAAGGCCGATCGTACTGGTGAGAACGTTGGTGAAGCCCTTAAAGCCGCCCTCGACTTCGCCTTCCTGCGCCAGGTTGAAGAGATGCTGCTCAGCTGCCTCGATCTGGTCACGGCCGGTTTCAGGCGCCGCAGGATCGTAGGCTCGGTTCACGACATCTTCACCGACGTGAATGAGGCCACGCTTCAGGGCGAGATCGTGAAGCAGGCGCCCGTAGTCTTCAGCATTCAGGATTGTCTCTGCGGCCCGCGCCAATCCAGCAAGATAGCGTGAACCATCGAGCTCCCGAAGCGCTTCATCTTCGTCAAAAGCGACTTTCAGGGTCACGTGATCGGCAAGCCGGCCCCCTTCGATCAGTCGCGCCATTGCCTCGAATATCCGTCGATGGACGGGCTCGTAGAAATGCTCGGCACGAAGGTAGTCTGAAACGCGGTGATAGGCTTCGTTGTTGATCAAAACGGCGCCAAGAAGTGCCTGCTCAGCCTCAACATTGTTGGGCTGACTGCGGAAACCAGCTGGCAGCCGGTTCGCTGTCGACTCGTGCTCTATGAGATCAGTTCCGGTCATACTGCGCTCTTTTTCGTGAAGGACCGGACCTTATCACATCAAGAAGTTCAAGCGAGACGAGAAATCAATCCACAGGCCTGTGGAAATCGTGGAGAACTGACGTCTGGGCTGCCGCGCAGGCAGCAATCACGTTATATCGATGGCAAGCCAACGTTGCATCTGTCGAGGATCGGCACGCATCCGCTCAAACTGATCCCAGGCGAACATCATCGTTGCTTCAGAGTAGCGCTGCTGTTGCTCTTCACGGAGTGTGCCGATTTCGGAAAGACCGAGCGCCATACGAAAGGCGAGATAATCGGAACTTGTAAAATCCGCCTTGAGACAAAGTGCGGTTAGACCTCGTCGATCGCTCCCATGCAGCAGGCTACGTACCTTCTGCAATTCCAATCCTGTCATGACCGAAAGTGCACATTCTAATCGGTCAACATCGCGATCATGCAGGAAGGCCAACAGCTTCGATGGCTCAAGCCGGCCTTGTTCAAAATCCTCACGTAAATCACGCAGCAACCGTTGGATCTGATTGCTGCTCACTAAATATCTTTGTCCGGTTTTTCGTTGGAAACGGTCTTGAAGCTGGGAGGCCTCGTACTTCGTCATTCGGCGCTCGCCAAGAGAACGCCAATGAACGCGATCCGCCAGTTCCGTTACGTGCTGATTGACAAAGTCGAAGGGAAGATCGGGACGCCGCCTTAGCCTGCTCGCAATGTCGCGATCCGTTTTGCCCCATTCATGAAATCCGCTCAGGGCTTGATGAGAAAACTCGGCAGCATGATTATCCAACAATCGGACGACAACACGCTTGGTGCCCTTATGGGCAATTAAGAAATCGGCGATAGACGCGCTGAGCGGTTGCCGATCAGCGATCACGAGCGAATAAGGCTCTGGCTTGGTCAAGATGATGTCGTGAATGACCTCTTCGGTCAGAGCTGGGCAGGACCGAAGCATGGGCGTTGCGACGTCGATGACGTCGTTCGAAAGCTGGTCCGCGAATTCAAGCGGCAGATGGGTACTAGCCTTTATCGCTTCGGCAAAGCACATCCGCACCAGCTGCGATCGATCTTTTGCGAAGATTTTCAGAAACTCTCGTGTCAGCGCGTTGGGCGTTCCTTTTGCCAGGCGATCGAATTCCCGAGCAAATTTGACCGATATGTCAGCACGCACCTCCGGTGATGGATGCGAGCTTAGCGTCTCCACATCAGCGATAGAAAGTCCGGTTGCGAGTTCGATCGCCGTCGAGTCCAGACGGCTTTCCGCATCGCTCCCCCATGGCTCATCCCACAAAGGACCCGCCCCTCTCACGCCAGGACCGCCACCTTCGTTCGGTCACGCTGGACTGCACAATTCGACAAGGCTCTTATATGACAAAGCAGCCTTAAAAATTCGTAAATCTGAAGATCCTCGACCGAAAAGATCCTGCACGCAGGCGGAAAGTTTGATCGAATGACGACTTCTTCTGATCCTCATCCACCGGCTCCGATACGACCGGAGATAACAGCGCAGTTGCAACGAGGTGTCGGGCGGGCCTTGGTTGCTGCCGACCATGCCGTCTTATTTGAACTGCCGCTCGCGAATGGCCGACGGGCTGATGTCGTGTCGCTGGACCGTGATGGACGCTTCACCATTATCGAGATCAAGTCCGGCCTCGCTGACTTTCAAGCCGATCATAAATGGCCGGACTACAAGGAATTCTGCGACTTCTTCGCCTTTGCTGTTGCTGCAGACTTTCCGGATGGGATCATCCCGGCTGACGAAGGCCTCCTCATCGCCGATGGCTTTGGTGCGGAGTTCGAAAGATCTCCGCGCCCAGAGTTGCTTAGCGCACCAAGGCGCAAGGCAATGCTGATCCGTTTCGCCCGAGCGAGCGCTAGCCGCTTACAATCGCTGCTGGATCCAATGATCGAAGCCCGACCATAAGAAATCCCTAAGAGGCAAGACTTTGTTAACAGATTTGAGCCAGACTGATTGTAGATGATATCGACTTCTCATCACTCTAAAATACGAAGCGGACAGGGCAATGAAACGTCTTTGGAACATGGCGGTCGGGCTTGGGGCAGCCAGCGTTGTGGTTCTCGTTGGCGGCTACGTCTTGGATCATCATCGCTGTAAAGGGATCAACTACGAGCACGCAGCGTATGAATTGCCGACGACTGTTTTCATGAGTGCAAAACAATGCCTGGCAGCAGCGCACTCGGTGAAACTTCGGAGCTACGCACGCAATCTCTGACCTATCAGGGCGTAGCTCGGCCTCTTGACCTCACTGCGCTTTCGATCATCTATGGGCTCTCGTATCTTATCCCCTCGGAGCAGCCCTCAATATGGTCGATTTTAATGAGGTGATCGCGCGTCGCGGCACGCACGCCATGAAATGGGACATGATCGCAGCTCGATCGGGCATCGACGCGGACGATGCCATTCCGATGTGGGTTGCCGATATGGATTTCCGTGCACCGCCTGGCGTCACGGAAGCCCTGCGCACAGAAATCGAACGCGGGACCCACGGTTACTATGCGGACACCGGTAGCTGGTCCGAGGCCTTGTGCGGCTGGATGGAGCGCCGTCATGGCGTCACCTTCGATCCCGCCTGGGTTAGCCCGACGCCTGGCGTGGTATCAGGGCTGGGCTTAATCCTGCAGGCTGTGAGCGAGCCGGGTGATGAGGTCGTTCTGTTCCCACCGGTCTATCACGCCTTTCGCCGAATCATCCCCGGCAATGATCGACGGATTCTCGATGCACCTTTGAATCTTGTGGACGGGCGCTACGCCATGGATCTCGATGCGCTGGCAGGGATGCTGACGCCACGAACCAAGGTCGTCTTCTTCTGCAGTCCGCACAACCCGGGCGGAACCGTGTGGACGGCGGACGAAATTCAACAACTGTCAGCCTTTTGTATTGAGCATGACCTACTCTTGGTTTCCGATGAGATCCATTGCGATCTGGTCTTCGACGAGGCGACCCATGTTTCAACACTTAACGTCGCGCCTGCGATTGCCGATCGTCTTATCACCACAGTCGCGGCCACAAAGACGTTCAATCTTGCTGGCGCGCATGTTGGGGCTTGTGTCACGTCAAATCCTGAGCTGAAGAAACGCTTGGACAAGCGTATCGCTGCCTCAGGACTAGGGTCCTATAATGGATTTGGCATGATCGCCACCGAGGCCGCCTGGCGTACCGGCGACGACTGGTTGGACTCGCTCATGACCTACCTCGCTCAAAACCGCGATCTATTCGATCAGTGCATCGAAGCTGCTGCCCCTGGGACTTGGTCAATGCCGCTTGCTGCAACCTATCTTGCTTGGGTTGATTTTTCAGGAACGGGACTTTCGCCGGGCCTAGTTGAGGAACGCGTCAAGAGCACCGCGCGAATCTTCGCAAGCCCAGGCTCGCAGTTTGGCCCTGGCGGCGAAAGCTGGTTGCGCTTCAACATCGCCACGCCAAGGCCGATCTTGGAAGAAGCTCTGGACAGATTGGATGATGCCTTCCGCGATCTTAGAGGCTCTTGATCCGGTGATCTGACGATACCAAACGCCCCGTTTGCAAAGGTCGTATGGGTTCGGAACGGATCGCTCTCACGACACCGGCAGTCGGGCGGACAATACCGCCAATATCAGCCAGCGTAACGCGCCCTGCTCAGACTGATCGGTTAACCCAATAGTCAACGACCGTGACACGTTCGATCCACTGTCTCGCCCAGGTCGCAAAGGCGACATGATCGGGATGAGGCAGATAGGAGTCCCTCGCGGCTTCGGTCTCGAATGTTAACAAAAAACAATGGGAGAGGCCCTGGTTTTTCCCTTCTGGGCTATTGTTCTTCCCCCACTCAAATCCGGAGATACCGGGGATGAGGTCAGGAAGCGCAGCAAATCTTCGCGCAATCTCAGCAATGTCGTCATCTTTTGTTCCCTCCTTAAAGCCGAAGAGAACGATGTGACGCAGCTGCTTGTCTGATGTCGGGTCGCTATTCATCGTCTTTCCTCAATACCGATTCAACGAGCTGAGGATAGCGAACGAAACTATCGATGACACGGGCTTACGCCCTGCAACGGCTCAGCTTTTGGGGCCTACTCCTATGGGCGCTCGCGTTATCTGACGATGTCCCGATACCGCCGTTTAGTTCAAACGCTCACCAGTCGTCGTATCAAAAAGTGATGTCTTTGATAGATCGATCGCGAGCTCCGCCGTTTCCCCTGCGCGAATACCGGTCTCCGCAGGAAGTCTTGCTGTCAGCTCTGAGGCACCGAGACGGAGAAGCGCCAAGGTGTCCGGCCCCGTTGGTTCTGTTACCTCCACCGGAAGCTTAATCGGAGCATGATTGATATGCCCGCCCTGGACCTTGCTGGGTTCGAGAACAGCTTCGGGCCGAAGGCCAAGAAGAACCGTCCTTCCGGCATGACGCTTGAACGTTTCATCAGCAGACGGGCAAGGCAGCACGAAGCCACCATCCAGGCCCAGGCAGATCGTACCATCACTGCTAGTTTCAATTTTGGCTTCGATCAAATTCATCGCTGGCGACCCAATGAATCCTGCAACGAAGGTATTCGCTGGCTGGTCATAGAGTTCGCGCGGCGGACCTAGTTGCTGGAGTTCGCCATTGTTCATGATCGCGATTCTCGATGCGAGGGTCATCGCCTCGATCTGATCATGGGTGACGTAGACAATGGTTGCGCCAAGACGTTTGTGCAGCTTCTTGATTTCCGTCCTCATCTCCACGCGTAGCTTAGCGTCCAAGTTCGAGAGCGGTTCATCAAACAGAAAGATCTTGGGATCACGCACCAGCGCCCGCCCCATGGCAACGCGTTGACGCTGCCCGCCAGAGAGCTGGGCCGGGCGGCGTTTGAGAAGCGACTCGATCTGCAAGAGTTTCGCCACGTCTGAAATTGCAAGATCACGCTCCGGTTTTGGCACGCCGCGCATTTCAAGGCCGAAGGCCATATTGTCCGCAACGCTCATGTTCGGATAAAGAGCGTAGGACTGGAAGACCATTGCGATGTCGCGGTCCTTGGGATGGCGTTCGTTCATCCGCGTGCCATCGATACGGATCTCACCCGACGTGATTGTTTCCAGGCCCGCAATGAGGTTCAAAAGCGTAGACTTACCGCAGCCGGAGGGGCCAACCAATACGAGAAACTCGCCGCTTTCGATTTCGATATTGATCCCTTTCAGGACCCCAGTCGATCCGAATTTCTTTTCAACATTGTCGATCGTGAGTGAGGCCATGTTGACACATTATCCCTTTACGGCACCGGCCATCAGGCCACGGACGAAGTAGCGTCCGGAGACGATATAGACAACAAGAGTTGGTAGCGCGGCGAGCAACGCGCCTGCAAAATGCACGTTGTACTCCTTTACGCCAGTGGACGAACTAACAAGATTGTTGAGCGCGACCGTCATCGGCATGCTGTCAAAGTCAGCGAAGGATGCGCCAAATAGGAAGTCGTTCCAAACATTGGTAAATTGCCAGATCACCGTCACAACGATGATCGGCCCCGAGCTCGGCAACAATATACGCCGGAAGATCTGGAAGAACGACGCGCCGTCGATCTTTGCCGCCTTGACCAACTCGTCGGGGAAGGCCGCATAATAGTTACGAAAGAAAAGGGTTGTGAAGCCGAGCCCGTAGACCACGTGCACCATCACAAGACCTGCCGTCGTACCGGCGAGACCAAGCATCCCAAGGATACGTGCCATCGGTATCAGCACGATCTGAAACGGAATAAAGCATGCGAATAGCATGAGACCGAAGAGCAGATTGTCCCCTTTGAAGCGCCATTTGGTGAGCACATAGCCATTGAGTGCCCCCATCAACGTCGAAATGATGACCGCCGGCACCACCATCTTGATGGAGTTCCAGAAGTAAGGGCTGAGGCCTGTCGGCTCGACACCGATTTGCGCACTACTCCAAGCACTTCCCCAAGGCGCGACCGTCAACGTTGTCGGCAGTGCCAGCATGTTACCGCCACGGATCTCATCGAGCGGCTTCACCGAATTCACGAGCATGACGAACAGCGGCAGAAGGAAATAGACCGCAAAAAGAATGAGCGCGATGTAAATCAAGATGCGGGTAAGCCGCCCACTCTGAATGGCAAGATCTGGGCTAGCGGCCATCACGGCGTTCCCGAATTTCAGCATATAGGTAGGGAACAATGACCGAGGCGATCATCATCAGCATGATTACAGCTGATGCCGCCCCCACACCCATTTGATTGCGGGTGAACGTATAGGAATACATGAACGTCGCGGGCAACTCTGTCGCACGGCCAGGACCACCATTGGTCAGTGCGATCACAAGATCGTAGGACTTGATCGCCATATGAGCGAGCACAACGAAGGCGGACAAGAATGCTGGCCTTAGCTGTGGGATAACGATGCGGCGATAGAGCTTCGTTGCGGACGCTCCATCGATCTGTGCGGCTTTCAAGATTTCGTTGTCGATGCCTCGAAGCCCCGCCAGAAACATCGCCATGACGAAACCAGTGGACTGCCAGACGGCTGCTATGACAACGCAATAGATGGCCATCTCTCGATCCTTGATCCAGTTGAACGAGAAGCCTTCAAACCCTGCGTTTTGCACGATCTGTTCAAGGCCGATGCCAGGATCGAGAAACCATTTCCAAGCCGTGCCGGTAACGATGAAAGAGAGCGCCATTGGATAGAGATAAATTGGGCGCAACACGCCTTCGCCACGGATTTTCTGGTCAAGAAAGATTGCGAGTAGGAGGCCGAATACTGTGCAGAACAGGATGTAGAGCCCGCCGAAGATCGCAAGGTTGGTGAGGGCTGTCGACCAATGGCGAAGGCCAAACAGCTTAGCGTAGTTCTCAAAGCCGATCAGATCGAAGCTGGGAAGAATCTTGGAGTCGGTGAAAGAGAGATAACCGGTAAATGCAATAAAGCCGTAGACGAAGAGGAGAATGGCCGCAAGCGACGGTGCAAGGACAAGTTTGGGCAGGGCTTCTTGTACCCAAGCCCGCCCTCCAACATAGGCACTGCTCGCGGCCATCTCCGGCTGACGCTACAGATACGTTATCAAAGAGCGCCCTCAACAGCGGCAACCAGCTCGTCGACAGCGGCAGCACTGTCGAACTCACCATTGAAATGTGCGGTCACAACGTCGTAGACCGCGTTTTTCACCGCAGCCGGTGCTGCGTGTCCATGAGCCATCGATCCGAACAACGTGCCCTTCTCATTGGCTTCAGCAAGATCGACCATTCCCTTCTTGCCGCAGTCATCGAAGTCAGCATCGGGAACGTCAGTGCGCGCCGGGACCGAGCCCTTGACCACGTTGAACGCTGATTGGAACGAAGGAGTCATGATCGACTTTGCCAATTCAGCCTGCGAAGCGGAACTCTCTTCGCCGACAGCAAACATCACGAATTGGTCGGAATTGAAGGTCACCGTGCCCTGGGTTCCAGGCATGCGGAAACAAAGGAAGTCCTGGCCCGGCACCTTACCGGCATTCAGGAATTCTCCTTTCGCCCAATCGCCCATGAACTGCACACCCGCGGTACCTTCGATCACCATGGCGGTTGCGAGATTCCAGTCACGACCGGAGAAGTTGTCGTCGACATATCCACGAATCTGCGCCATCCGATCGAACACGGTCTGCATGGTCTCTGAGCCCAGCGCTTCCGTGTCGAGGTCGATCATCGACGACTTGTAGAAGTCTGGCCCGCCCGTGGTCATCACCACAGCATCGAAGATGGTTGCATCTTGCCAAGCTTGGCCACCATGGGCGACAGCAGTGTAGCCAGCCCCTTTGATCTTATCGAGCGCTGCAATCAGGCCGTCCCAATCACTGGGCTCGTCCAAACCGAGTTCATCAAAAATCGCTTTGTTTGCCCAAACCCAATTGGTGGAATGAACGTTGACGGGAGCGGCAATCCACGTGCCGTCATATTTCGAGAAGCCCTGAAGGGCCGACGGCACGACCTCGTCCCAGCCCTCTTCAGCGGCGACGGAATTGAGATCCGCCACCACGCCCTGCTCAGCCCAGTCAAGGATATCGAAACCTAGCATTTGGACCGCTGTTGGCGGATTGCCCGCAGTTACGCGTGCGCGTAAGACCGTCATCGCCTGTTCGCCGCCACCGCCGGCAACAGGCATGTCCTGCCAACCCACTGACTTAGATTGCAAATCATCCTTGAGGACATTCAGGGCAGCGGCTTCACCGCCTGAGGTCCACCAGTGAAGAACTTCGACTTCGCCTTCTGCAGATGCGGCTGCGCCGCCGAGGGCGCAAAGAGCAACCCCGAGCGCCAACTTCTTATAGATACCGGCCATAGATGGCCTCCCTTCGATGGTGGTCGATTTGTACGATCGACCTGCGTTGCGTTTTACACTTCCCTACACAAAGCCGGATATGATCGAAAAAACAAGAGGCGTCATCGCCCCGCTTCTGCAATCCTTCGTGAACGCTTGGCCCATAACGCGGTCGCGGGTACGCACCTACATTCCTCGAATCGCGAACCGCGACGAGCAGGCAATCGATAACGGCTTGGCGAGTTTGGTAGACCGACCATCACCACAGCTCAACGAGGGGCTGATGAACGATCCTTAAGACGTGACGAGGTCCATCGGACGTCGGCGGCATCCCTCAATCAACGGTAGATCACCATCCCTCTTCGTTGCGTTCATCCGGTGGCTCTTCCTCGACAGCCGGGATCGTATAGGATCCATCCAGCCATTTGCCGAGATCGAGGTCGCGGCAACGCGGCGTGCAGAATGGGCGGTAGGCTTGAACGCGCGGCTTGCCGCATTGCGGACAGCGCGGTGTCTTTTTGGGTGTTTTGTCTTCGGTCTTGGACATCATGTCAGTTGGTACGCGCCCGGAGGAAGTGAATCGTTACGAGAAATTTGCGGCGTCATCAGCCCATAGCGCTTAATATAGGCCCGAATCGACCCAATGGCTTCCCGCTCGATATAGCTATAGAGATCGGGCGCGACGTTAACGCTGGTGGCGTTCATGCCGCGGGCCTCGGCGAGCAAACGTTCCGTCACAACACGCAGGCTTTCCACCCGGCCACTGCCGTCGCAGCTCGGACATGGACGCTTCAAATGCTCGGTTAGGCTATGACCGAGGTGCTGCCGGCTAATCTGCACCAATCCGAGCGGGGTCGGCGGGTAGATTCTGACGGCTGCTGGATCATGGGCAAAGCCTTCGTCCAGCGCAGACAGCAGAGCATCACGCTCGCCCTGACTGGACAGATCAATGAAGTCGACGACAATTGTGCCACCAATGCGGCGAAGCCTTAGCTGTCGAGCGATTTCGTAGGCTGCTTCAATGTTGGCATCTCGCGGTCGGCTGGTGCCGCTATTGACGTCAATCGCTGTGAGTGCAGCCGTCGTCTCGATGATAATACTGCCGCCGCTTCGAAGGTCGACGAGCGGCTCATTAGCGCGAGCGAGCTCATCATTGACACCCTGGCTTTCAAAAGCCCCCGGCTCGCACTCAAGGCGTGGCTCCAGCGCCGGCAACCACGTCTCGAGGAAAGTACGGACCGACGTGTGAACAATCCGATCAGCAGCAATGATGCGATCGATATCAGCCTTCAAACTATCCTGTAGGAGGCGATCGAGCGGATCGCCACGAGCAAAAACGCATGCCGGGGCCCGGCCACTGTCGACTTTGTCTTCGATCTCACGCCAGAGCGTCTTGAGTTTCTCGCTTTCCGCCTCGAGCTCAGCATCATCCGCAGCACTTGCAGATCCACGATAGATCACGCCTCCGTCTGGATAGCTTGCTTTGGCCAGCCTGAGCAGACGGTCAGACTGACCCGAGTCGGAGAGCTTGCTTGACAAGCGGACGCTTCGACGCCTCGGACGAAAGACCTGAAACATGCCGGTGAGCTGAATATCACTCGTGACTTTGGGGTTCTTGCCGTCACGGCTCATGCCGGCCCCCTGCACGAGGATCGCCTGGCCTTCTGTTATCTGATCGGCAAGCGGCATATCTCGACGCTTGCCGCTGACATAGCGACCATCGCGGCCTGATAGATATGCCGTCCGCCCTTGGCCGCAGTCGACGAAGGCAGCGTCCGGATCGGCCTCGACATTCTTGACACGGGCGAGGAAAATCTGGCCGCGAATGTCCGATGATTCGCCATCAGCGAGTCGCAGCTCTTGAAGTTTACCGTGGCGCATCAGCGCAGCTCGAGCGCCAAACGGGGTCATTTCAATGATCAGATCGCGGCTCATCGTCTTCCGTCAGGGCAGCCCCTGAAAACCCAGGCCGCGCAGGAGATCCGCACTGGCCTGGAGCGGCAAACCAACAACGTTGGAGTAGCTGCCGCTGATACCTGTCACAAAGGCATCAGCACGGCCTTGAATGCCGTAGCCTCCAGCTTTGCCTTGCCACTCTCCGCTTTCGAGATAGTGCATGAGCTGTTCAAGTCCAAGGCGCTTCAATGTGACCGTCGTCATCACCACGCAGGCGTTGGTTCGCCCATCCGGCGCACTGACTGCGACACCTGTATAGACCCGATGCCGCCGTCCCGACAACAGTCGGAGGCATTGCTCCGCCGTTGCTGCATCTTCGGCTTTGGGCAAAATGCGCCTGCCGCAGGCAACAACGGTATCGGCTGCGAGCACATAGCCCTCAGCGTAACCGAGCCGCTCGGTGACCACGTCTCGCTTGCCAATCGACAAACGTAGAGCGTGTTTGCGCGGATCTTCCGACGGGAACGGGTGTTCGTCGATATGCGGCGTTTCGATGCGAGCTGGCTCAATGCCGATCTGGCGAAGGAGATCCAGCCGCCTTGGCGATGACGATGCTAGGATCAGTGAGCTAATGGTCACACGTTATTTGAAACGGTATGTGATCCGGCCTTTGGTCAGATCATAAGGAGTCATTTCGACCGTCACCTTGTCGCCGGTCAGAACGCGGATACGATTCTTGCGCATACGGCCGGACGTGTGCGCGAGGATCTCATGATCGTTCTCAAGCTGCACACGAAACATCGCATTGGGCAAAACTTCCGTGACTGTGCCGCTGAACTCAATGAGTTCTTCTTTCGCCATTCAACCTCCATTGGGAAATTTTGAAGCGGACCTTCCGCTAAGCCTGTAGATGACGACTAGCCGCGCAGACGTCAAGTGCCGTCGAAAGTCCGATGGCAGGAACATCCAGGTTCGGATCAGATCATCACTGGACCACCTGGGCGCGGGAAGCGCTTCTGCAAGCGATCAATGAGCTGATCGCGAAGGGATCGATAGGCATCCATCCGCATCTCTCGATTCCCAGTCGCGATGCTTGGGTCCATGGTCGGCCAAAATTCGATTTCGCAGGAGCTGGTGCGGGTCATCTCAACCGCGCGGTGTTGCGCCTCTGGTGAAAGCGAGACGACTAGGTCAAAGAAGTCGTCATCGAGTTCATCGAACGTTTTCGGTCGATGGTTCGAGAGATCGATACCTATTTCATCGAGTGCTGCGACTGCAAAGGGATCAACGGGTTGAATGCGCAAACCCACGGAGTCGACATAGACACGCTTTCCATGCAGGTAACGCATCAGCGCCTCGGCGACAGGGGAGCGGATGGCGTTGTGGGTACAGGCGAACAGCACGCTCCCCGGGAGATCAACTAAGGGACGTTCTGACTCCGGATCAGCCACGGATATGGAGAACGCAGATCAAGGTATAGAGTCGCCTCGCCGTCTCCTCATCAATGCAGATCTTGTCCTTCAGCGCATCGACTAGCAATGCTGCACCGTCGTTGTGCAAACCGCGTCGTCCCATATCGATCGCCTCGATTCGACTCGGCGTCGCGTTACGAATGGCCTCGAAATAGCTCTCGCAGATCAAGAAGTAATCCTTAATCAACTTGCGAAAGGGCCGCATCGACAGAGAGATTTCGGTCGCTTCAGCCTGATCCTGCTTTTTGACAGCGATTATCAAATTAGCCTCGCGCAATGACAGTTCAATGCAATAAGGACCGTCAAAACCGTTGGCCAAGGAAAAACTGTTGTTTTCTAAAAGATCGTAAATGGCAACCTGACGCTCGTGATCAACTTCGCGACTCCAGCGGACAATACTACCTTGATCGAGTGAAATCTCGACGATGCGATTGGTGTCGCTATTGGCCATCGTTTGTCATCCTGATCTCGACAGCCTTGGCATGCGCTGCCAAATTCTCGGCGTGGGCTAGCATCGCTGCGGCCGGCGCGAGGTCATTGAAGCTATTGGAATCGCAACCAAGAAGCGTGGTTCGCTTCATAAAATCAAAAACCGAGAGGCCGGAAGCGAACCGTGCCGTACGATTGGTCGGCAACACGTGGTTGGGGCCGCCGACATAGTCACCAATGACTTCTGGCGTGTAAGGTCCAAGGAAGATTGAGCCGGCATGGTGAATTTCTTCCGACATTGCCTCTGGATTGGCAACCATCAGCTCCAGATGCTCAGGCGCGATGCGGTTCACCAAGGAAGGCGCCGAGTCCATCGATGTGAGAACAACAACGGCCCCTAGCGACTCCCAGCTCACACCGGCAATAGCACGCTTTGGTAGTTCTTCGAGCTGTCGTTGAACTTCCTGCTCAACGGCCGACGCCAATGTGCGACTGTCGGTGATCAGGATGGCCTGTGCCATCTCATCATGTTCCGCTTGGCTCAACAGATCGGCTGCAACCCAAGCTGGATCATTGTCACCGTCGGCAACCACGACGACCTCAGAGGGGCCGGCAATCATGTCGATCCCCACTCGGCCAAATACCTGGCGTTTCGCCTCAGCCACATAGGCATTGCCAGGGCCGACAATCTTATCGACGGCTTGGATTGTCTTCGTTCCATAGGCGAGTGCAGCCACCGCCTGCGCGCCACCGATCGGATAGACTTCGTCGATACCGGCGAGCTTTGCCGCGACCAGGACAAGCGGCGCCAATTCACCGTCGGGCGCAGGCACCACAATGGCTAACCGCTCAACACCAGCCTCCTTTGCCGGCAGCGCATTCATCAAGACGGAACTCGGATAGGCCGCCTTACCGCCTGGCACGTAGAGGCCGACGGCATCGATTGGCCGCCAACGTTGACCAAGGCGCACGCCGATGTCGTCGGTATAGGCGATATCATCAGGCTTCTGGCGTTCGTGGAAGGCCAAAATGCGCTGCGCTGCCTTTTCGAGCGCCTGAACAACGGCGGGATCACAATCCTTATAGGCCGCATCGATCGCATCCTGTGGCAACCGAAGACGAGCTGGATCGAGTGAATGCCGATCGAATCGTTCTGTCAGTTCGACCAGAGCCCGATCACCGTCGCGAACGACGTGTTCAATGATCGTTCGGACCTCTGAGCCAACATGGACGGTTTCTTCACGCTTTGTGGCAATGAGCGCATCGATCTGTGCGCCGAAGTCGTTATTTCGGTCATCAAGGCGCAGGGGCATGGGTTAAGAGCCCGCCTTTTTTGAGGTTGAGAGATCATGCTTGGGCGTTGCCGAAGCAAGCGACGGTTCGCCAAAATCCTCAAGCGCTAGGGCAAGTTGGTCCACCTGAAGACGAAGTGCCACATCACCTGCAAACAGCAGTGTAACCCTAAATCCACCGGCGTCTGCGGGTTCAGCAATGATGGTCAATAGTTCGAACTTCACACCATCAAGTTCGCGATCAAGACCTCGATATTGAACACTATCGACGTTATCGATCCTAAGAACAGACTGACAAAGCGTGAGGCCGGATGCATCGACCGGGTCAGCCAGTCGTTCCCACTGGAAGCGATTGAACGCGGCCAAGAATCGCCTCTCTTCCGCCATGAATGCCATTTCACGAAGCGGAATAAGAGCATCCTGCAAGCAGGCAGCAATGACCTGCACATCCTCTTTGTCACGTGCGCGCAGGCGCAATCCGTCCGCTTTACCTGGATCGCTTGCAGCCGTATCGGTCATTCCTTTACCCGTTCGATCACTGCCCCGCAGCCCCTTAGCTTCTCATCGACTTTTTCATACCCTCGATCGAGATGATAGACACGTCGAATTTCCGTTTCACCTTCGGCAGCGAGTCCCGCGAGGATAAGCGAGACGGAAGCCCGTAGATCCGTCGCCATCACTTGTGCGCCATGCAATCGCTCGACACCACGCACCAGTGCAGAACCGCCGTGGACGGTGATCTTGGCACCCATACGGCCCAACTCCGAGACATGCATAAAGCGGTTCTCAAAGATGCTTTCGGTAATCATCGCAGCCCCATCGGCGATGCACATCAGCGACATGAACTGAGCTTGTAGGTCTGTCGGAAAGCCTGGATAGGGCTGGGTCATTGCGTCAACGCCGATTGGACGCCCTCCCTTGCAGGCGATCACCAAATCTTCTCCGTCGTTGGTAACCATAACGCCGGCCTCAACGAGCTTTTCGATCAACGAGTTAATCAGGGCCGATCGCCCACCAATCAGTTTGAGCTCGCCGCCGGTGATCGCAGCAGCGATCGCATAAGTGCCGAGTTCGATCCGGTCCGCGACGACGCGATGTTTGGCGCCATGGAGAGTTGGCACACCTTGAACTCTGATTGTTGCACTGCCGGCTCCTTCGATGAGCGCCCCCATCGAGGTGAGACAGGCCGCAAGATCAACGATTTCAGGTTCACGAGCTGCATTCGTGATCACAGTCTCGCCTTTGGCCAACGTCGCAGCCATTAAGATATTCTCGGTCGCTCCGACCGACGGCATGGCCAGCGCCACCTGCCCGCCTCGCAGACCGTCTCGCGCCTCGGCATGGATATAGCCACGCTCCAACACGATCTCAGCCCCCATCTCTTCCAGTCCCTTTAGGTGCAAGTCGACTGGGCGTTGACCGATAGCGCATCCGCCAGGCAAGGACACCTTGGCGATGCCCTCTCGAGCGAGCAGTGGGCCCAGGACCAGAACCGAAGCACGCATCTTGCGCACAAGTTCATAATCTGCCGTGTGGTTGGAAATCGCCTTGGTCGAGAGTGTCAAACGGTGGTGTCTGTCACCGGTACGCTCGACTGTCATACCATGGGTTTCAAGAAGCGCTTTCATGGTGTGGACATCTGCAAGGTCGGGCACATTGTCGAGCGTCACCGGCTCGTCTGTTAAAAGTCCGGCCGCTAGTATCGGAAGAACAGCGTTCTTTGCCCCACCAATTGGGATCGAACCTTGCAGGGGCTGACCACCCTTTAAGAGGATTTTGTGCATTACTCTTCCGTCCGTTTCAAGGCTGGCGCCGAATAGCCATCGGCCGAAACCTGCCGGCGCATAGCATCGTGGTTTCTAGGAGATGACCGAGGAGCCTTCAAGAAGGTGCATGAATTAGAGCTGAACGGCGCGTTCAGCCTTGATCGTCCGACCCACCGGATTCACCGTTTGCTTCAATAGCAATGTCCGACTTTTGCCGTTGCTGCTGCTTTCGCTTCATCAGATTCTTGCGCATCTCAGCTGCAAGACGATCACCGCGCGCTGCCTTATCAGCCTTTTTGCTGGGGGTCAGATTCGGTTGCTGTCTTTCCCGGTCTGTCATGACCTAGTCTGTTCCAACGATTGCGTGTTTGCGAACCACCCGTTTCTACGCCGCCAACACTCCAGCAGACAAGCATGTTCATTGCAGTGCGACCTTGAAACGAGCTCCTGCTCAAAGGCTTGCACCTCCGCCGCCACTGTGGCATGAAGCGTCGATAGGTCAGCCGCCATAGCTCAGGGGTAGAGCGCACCCTTGGTAAGGGTGAGGTCGAAAGTTCAAATCTTTCTGGCGGCACCACTTTCCCCACGATAAATCAAGGACTTAGCTACTGTTGGGATTCACCCCCAACGTCAGCTAACGACAACGAACGACAGGCGTGTGTCAGAAAAACTGGCACGTTTTTGACACACGATTTTTTCGGAGCCATGACGTGTTAGGGCTTTTTCTGGCCCCCATCGTCGTGGCCTGGATCGTTTCGGCGATAATTTTTTTCGTCCTGCGTCGAGAAAAAAAGCGTCGCGCCTCCTCTAACCCAGAAATCTGGCGGAGGGCGCGATGACGAGACGCTTTCGCTATGCCCACGGGCATAGAGCCATCCCTCATTTCCATTACCACCTTGAAGTGCGCGCAAAGGGCACGAAGCACAGCTTTCGCGAAATCATCGAGGCGAATGCCGAAGAAGGTTGGGTGGTGCGGCATGCCAAAGATGATGACGGGTTGTTCGTCATCCAGGACGGCGAAATCAAGAGGGAACGAATCGAGGTCGATATCGAGATCGTCCCAAATGAGGGCTATCCCGCCGATTGGCTCGTCAAGAATCATATCGACGACGTCACGAATGGTTGCATCTTCGACGAAGATCTGACCGAAGACGAGCAAGCACTCGTCAGGCGCTCCCCGCCAGGGGAGAAGTCGTCGTGATCGAGGCCCCACTAAAACCCGGCGATGTCGTCCAGCTCGACCCCGAAAAGGTCAGGGCACCGTTCGGCGCGAGCTTCATGATCATCTCGGAATGGAAAGGCTGGGGGGCGATCGGTTTCACCATCACCCCCGGCCATGGTCGTGCCTACTACCGGGCCAGGACAGATGAGATGGCCTACATCGGCCGAGCCGAGTGGTTGTCAGACGACATCGAAACGGATCAGACGCCATGAGCGAGCTTGAGCACCCAATCGATGACGAGATGCCAATGAGCGCCGCCCGAGATGTTGCCGCCGTTCTCATCGCGAAGGCAGCGATGGGAAGGGCACGGGGCCAGCTCATCGATAAATACGGTCGTGATCCCTACGAGAAGACCATTGCCGAGTACAAGCGCGTTGTCCGCGTGTGGTCCAAAGACAATCAAAAGAGCGCACTCGAAGTCGCCTTCCACCTGTCATCACGTTGGCAAAGGGACGGATTCGCTGACGGCCCCAAATGGCTCTTTAGCGCTGTGCTCGAACTCCACGAAGAAGAACAACAACAACTCGAAGACGATGATCGTCTCAATGAAGGAGGTGACGGATGAGCGGCTTGAACCGTCGGCGACTGACCTTGGAAGTCATTCACGAGGCGCTGCAGCAGCATCTAGGCGTCGATCAAGTTATGTCGCTCGACCGGCTCAATGAAGAGACCAAAATCGATCACATCATGCCCGACGGCATAGGAAACGTAGAGCTGATCCTGACCATCGAGGACTTGATCGATTGGACGCTGCCTGACCAAGCCCTGACCGTAGGCACCCTTGGCGACCTGATGATTCTTGCCAACGAAGGCTTGGAGCTGGACGACGTCTAATGCCGCTTCAAGTCTCTAAGGCAACAAGCCTTCTGATTCTGTGCTCGGCTTCCTCAGGCGCGCTGCTGTTCGGTTGGGCCGTCAAAGACGCCTTCAAAGACGTGCACTCATTGCCACCACGAGATGCACCCCCGGCGCGCATGGCATCCGAAGAAGTCATCCTTTTCCGCAGGCCTTTCGGACTCGAGGATCTTGCCGAGATGGAAGAGCGCGTAGGGGCATTCGTCCTTTTGCGGTCACGCGGCATCGATCTTGGCCGGTCAACCATTGAGGATCATCCATGAACGCTGTCGAGCTTCACGATCGTACAGAAGCCAACATTACCGCGACGTGCCAGTCGATCAAAAAGCGCCTGGGTGCGCACATCCGTGGAATTCGCGAAGGTGACCTCGTAAGCGCACTTTCGGACGAGTTGTACGCTCACGAGGCGCGCAACTTGAAACTGCATTCGCACCGTTGGGCAATCGCTATGACTGGCCTTTCCGGGCTGGCTGTAGGGCTTCTCATAGGCACACTTTTGTGAGGCCGGTACCGCAAAAGATGGATTATCTCCCCGACTCCAACGACCCCAACATCCGCCAGGCAACGCAAGAGATCATGGAGGGCATTAGGCCCCATCTCAGATCCGCCGATGAGGGACACTTCGTGGAAGGCTTCATCAAAGAAGCGTTTTTTCGATACGAGTCGCACGCACGCGCGCCGGTTGGCGCACTCCCTATGGTGCTAGCGGTCGTCCTCGCGCTAATCGCGGGCTATTTCATCGGCAACGGTTCATGGGGACGAAACTGATGGGGATGTTTCTTACCCTGTGCTTGGCGAGCGTCTCTGTCGTCGTATTGGCGATTTGCCTGGTCGCATGGATCTATCGCTGACTCACGGCAGCATTGGCGAAGACGTTCATCGCGCCGCCTCAGTCCAGTACGACTTCCAGGAAGCACATGATCATGGTGAGCTCGCAGTCCAAATAGCCAAAGCCAAACTCTGAGCACTTGCGCCTGTCGTTGAGGCATCCAAACGCTACACTTTGGAATTTGGCCTCTGTCGTTGATAGGTCTTCATCTAGCTGGTCTTTCAGAGCAGCATGAGACTTATCTGCATCTGCTATGGCTTCTTTCAGAGCTGCTTCCTTGTCGCCTCCAGCGGAATCCACCTCTTCAGGTTTGTTCAACAACTGTTCTCTGACCCGCGCTAGTTCAACGAATAGATCCTCAATTGATGCTCCTAACGCGGGGTCTTGAATTGCTGCTTCTGAAAAAAGTTGAAACAGTCTTCTCCCGTCTTCGCTGGCTCCGAGGACTCGCGGCCACATTTCAGCGTAGGGCAAAAATTGATTATCAGCCGGGATCATGTATGGGGCCGACAGCCTAGAGGTGGCGACATTGGTTTGATCGATTGTTATTTTCTCGCTCGCGGAGACTGAAATCGAATCAATCAGAGCACTATGGATGGCGACCAAAAGCGCTGCTGAAAAACTGAATTTCCACATGACTTCCAGACTCATTCAAGTATCGGACTATAGTTCAATCAATTGCCGTCGCTTTTCAGCAAGATACAGTTCCTCTGTACCGTCCGCAAGGTGACCAGACTTCACTTTTCAAGTTGTACCGCGACAATCCGCGCCGGAAATGCGCTTCTAGATCTTCTATAGCTAGACACGACCCGTGAGCCTTGCAGTCCCCCTCGCCGCCTCAAACTCGCTGCCATCGGTGTGGACATAGTCAAGGCGATGGAAGTAGTCGCTGGCGTCCAAGTCTTCCGTGTCGCTCGGGTCGACGGTGACGGTGACCTGAAGGTCGTCACCGCTGTCTATCAGCACGATCCCCGAGCCGACAGTTTTCGTGACCAGGATAGTCGGCGTCCCCGGGCCCGGATCCTCGTCGGCCAGTATCCACTCAGCAGACGAAACCTCGCTTGACTGCAAATCAGCGATTGTGAACTCGACCACGAAGGTTTTTCCGATGACGACAGGTGCGCCGTCGGCCGTTCCAAAATCTTGGCCTGATACGGTCATTAGGTTGAGCTTCCTTCCAATGTATACGTGCCGCTCGATGAGCCGTCGAGTTCGGCGGAACTTCCGGTATTACCGCTGAGCGCTATCGTGCTTCCGGCGCTACCACTGAGCGCGATCGAAGCACCCGCCCTGCCCTCCAAGAAGATCGAGGCTTCAGGAACGCCAATCGTCACCGCCAACGCTGTGTCGGTTTCTACAGCCAGGCCCACGTCGACGAAACGAGTGATCTCAATAGAAAGAGCGACATCTGATTCGACCGCCTGGTCGACAGAAACGGACGGCGATGCGTCGATGCCATTCGCTGAGTCGATCTCGGTGGCGACGCCTAGTTGCAACTCCCTAGTTGGCACCACGGCCTGGGCCGTTTCGCTCTCAGATGCCAGGCGTACCGGGACTTCTCGGGTGATGGCGACGCCAAGCGCAACATCACTCTCGGTAGCGGCACCGACAACGAAGCCGCCGACTTGCAGGATTTCCAGCGCCGTGTCGGTCTCATTTGCTGTGCCAACTGAGACGATGCGTGTGATCGCGATTGATAGGGCAGCGTCGCTCTCTGTTGACTGACCAATCTCGGTGTTTGCTTGCGAAGCGATGGCGAGCGCGGAATCTGTCTCGCTCGCCAGGCCCACGTCGACAGCCTTCGAAGGCTCGACGGAGAACGCTGAATCCGCTTCTGACGCTGTGCCGACGTCGACAAATCGGGTGATTTCGACAGCAAGAGCGACGTCTGCCTCGGATGCCTGACCAACGATCGCGCCGCCTGCAGAGACGAGCGTCAGCGCAGTGTTGGTCTCGATCGCGATGCCGACGTCGATAAACCTTGTGATTTCGACATCGAGGGCGGTATCGCTTTCGACGGCCTGACCGACGTCGATCGCTGTCGTCGGGTCGATCGCTAGTGCAGCGTCCGTTTCAGTGGATAGCCCCACTGAGACGTCGCGTGTGATGGCGATCGATTGCGCACTGTCGGCCTCTTCCGCTAGGCCCAGCTCGATCGCCTTATCGATCGCCACACTGAGCGCTGTATCTGCCTCAGATGCCAATCCGACATCGACAGAGCGCGTAATCTGAATCTGAAAAGCAGAATCAGTTTCCGAAGCCTGACCAACGATTGTCGAGCCGGTTAGAACAAGCGCCAACGCCGTGTCGGTCTCAGAAGCTACGCCCAGCTCGACAGCTCTGGTGATCTCGACGGTTAGCGCCGAACTGCTTTCGGTAGCCGTGCCGACGTCAACAAGCTGGAGCGGCGTTATACCAGCAGCAGCATCGGCCTCTGAGGCGAGCCCAACTGCCACCTGGCGCGTAATGGTGATCGCTTGCGCTGCGTCCGTCTCGGTGGCAGTCCCGACCGCTATCTCGCGTGTAATGGCGATCGACAGTGCTGCATCGGTCTCGGTCGCCGCACCAACATCGATAGGGCGGTTGGCGTCGACCGATAGCGCCGTACCGGCTTCGGATGCTTGGCCGACATCAACAATACGGCTGACTTCGACAGACTG
Organism: Geminicoccaceae bacterium; assembly: GCA_028285265.1. Lineage (GTDB taxonomy): Bacteria > Pseudomonadota > Alphaproteobacteria > Geminicoccales > Geminicoccaceae > JANQPX01. The sequence continues at coordinate 63,617 of JANQPX010000040.1, read as the reverse complement.
TGCCGCGTCTGTCTCGATAGCTGTGCCAACATCGACCTCTGAGTCGCCACTGCTGGCCGTCAGTTGCTCGACCCGGAACTGAAGCCCCGCAGCCGATGCGTTCGCCGATCCCGACCAATCAGCGCTAACTGTTGCGCCGGATGTCGTCCCCACGACACGAGAGAGAGCACCAACGATCGCATATCTTATGCCATCGGTACTGCTGAGAACGCCCTCGGCAAGCAGCTCATCGTCGCCACCGGCAGTCATCGTGCCCGCAGCATCATCAGCGGCGATGATGGCGAGATCGATGAGGCCAGCGCCAACGCCGCCCGTGTCCTCGCTGAAGGCGAGCGAAGCAGTCTCGGCACTCGCCGCCGTCGTGCTCAAGAATTCTAGCGCGGTGTCGCCGTCCTGAACGTCTCGACTTGGACCGTTCCGGTTGACGAACTCGTAGCACTCGGCATCGCCCGTGTCGTTGCTATAGGTGCCTTGGGCTATACCTACGCGCGCAATCGTCATCGAAACGGTTGTGGTCGCTATATCGATGTAGCTGTCGCCATCATCATTCGACGCGTACATCGTGAAATCGTCGCCATCGCGCTCTAGTCTTGGATACTCACTTTCATTGGTGGTTCCCGACTCGTCTACGACACCTGTCCCGGTGTCATTGATATAGAACGCGAAAAACCTGCTCTCAGTGGAATAGTGAGAGGCGAAAACATACGTCCCGACATCGCTAGCGACTTCAGCAACCAGGCCACCAATCCAGGTTGACCCGCCTATCTGGTCTCTATGAAGGTGGATGTCGAAATCACCATCAGAGACAGGCTGTTGAAGGTTTGGGCCTCTGGCCTCGTAGTGGCTTTCCGAAAGGCTGCCAAACGACATCCGTAAGTTGTAGATGCCGCCACTTTCGACCATTGATACGGACGAGCCCGACCCGTCGCCTTGGTCAAAGGTCCACATCGGGTTGATGGACAGGCGGTTGAAGGTGTCCGTTCTTGGAGTCGCGCCGTATGGCGGGAGACAAGCGTCGGCGACTTCCTCGATGACGAACAGATAGACGACGATCGCATCGATGTTGCCGCCCGAGCAGGTAACAACGAGATCATTCGCCCCAGTGGGCCATTCACCAGCCGTGAAGGTACGCGTTGCAGGCTGGCCAGAAGCAGTCGGTTGGCCTGGCGAGTCTGGCGCTAGGGTCTCAGTCCCATAGGCAACCTCGTCGATGATGACATCGGCGGTCGCGCTGCTGACAGCCACCAAAGCGCCAAGCATGTAACGACCGCTAGTGCCAGCTCCATCGTCTTGGCTAACGGACGTGCTTGCGAATGTTTTCGAGACCGCGCCAACGGCAGTATCCGTGAGGGTTTGCGCTTCGACAATTTGGCCGGCAAGCGTATAGGTGACGCCGCCGACGGGCGAAATCGACAGCGCCGTGTCGGTCTCAGACGCAATGCCAACGTCTACAGATTGGTCCGACGAGGAAGCGATGGCCGACAGATCGGCAACCTGCATCCGTGTCGCGACCGTGTTGCCGGATCGATGAATCCACAGCTCGAGGTTCGTCAGGCTGGTCAGACGTGGATTGACCCAGCCTCGACCGTAGGCGGTGCCCGTACCGGACGACGTTCGGCTGACTTCGACGACCGCAGCAGTGAGATCAGTAAGACCGGCGCTTGTGATGTCGATGTCGGTTAGAACATTGCTGCTGCTGTTGCTGAACCGGGTAACGACCATGTCAGCATGCCGGATGACATGCATGAAATGCTCTTCACGGCTTCCCGCCGCCGCTGAGTCGACGTGGTTGGCGTCATGCGTGTAATCGACTTCGGTGGTCGATGAGCCTGGCTCATAAAGGCACGAGTTGTCCGACAGCGAATCATCGGTGCCGTTTTGCTGGTTGGCGACATACTGATGATGGATGAGTGCGGTCGACCAGTCTTGGATATCGCCGCCGCCTGACGTTGTACCGTCGGCAGCGTCGACAAGCGTGATCGTCCCTGAATCAGTAGTGTCACCCTCTTGGCGTCCGTGGGCTATCTGCCAATTCGACCCGGTGAACTCCACCACCGTGACATAGACGACAACCGTGTTTTCTGTGCCGCCGCGTTTGATGTTGAGGGTATCGGTTCCCGAGAGCCAGGCGATCGCCGTGAGGGAATCGCCGTCATCATTGGTACCAGTTGTCCGAATGCCGGTGATGAACGGCACACAGTTATCGATATCGGTTATGCCGGAAATCGTAGCGGTGTTCGTCGAGACACCGTCGAGCGTGACAACCGCTCGGCCTCTGACGATGAACTCGTTGGCGCCACCGCTTGCGCCTACATACTCCCAAGACTCCCACGCAAAGCGCATGTCTTCGTTTGTGGAGGCTGATTCACGGGTGACAGTGATCGTGTCGACGGCGGTAAGCTCAAGCGCCCCCGACATATCATCGCCTTCTTGGTTGCCCGAATCTTCATCGTCCGGGCCACCATGAGTTCGACGATTATTCGAATTGAGGACAAAGGCAGATGTCAGCGACCCGAAATCAGTGCCGGGAGAAGCCGTCGTGCCAGCAAGGGGGCAGACAATAACACCACGTTGGATTTCAATGTCGGCCACGGCGTCAGCTCACCCCAACAGCGAGCGGGGAGCTGCCGAGTGATCCGGTCGATTTTTTCTCGACGTGAACCGTCGCCATCCGACACCCGCCTTGAAGCACGGCGGCGATGTCGCTAGGCCGTCAAGCCGCCGCTGTTCGCCAATTGATTAGGCCGCTTGAAAGAATCCGCTGCTGTTGATGGTGGCTTGCAGATTGTTGCCGTCGGTGGAAACGACGAAATCATGATGGGTTAGTGGGACGATGGCCGTGTCATCACCGCCCGTCGTGTCCGGGTCGTAGCACACCAGAAGTTTGACCAGATCGTTATCCGTGGTGCCGCCAGCGCTCGAATAGGTCTGATCGGGGATGTCAGCATTCTGAACGTTGTTCGTGTCATCAGGCGATGGCGCTGAGATGACCGAGTCAGTCAATTCAATACGGGCATAGTTTGTGAAGTTCGCTTCGGTATTGCCTGACTGGCTGAGAAGCGTGCTCAGATCATCGTAGTCCTCAAGGGTCGCATCGGCCTCAGCGAGTTGGAGAAGAACGATAACCAGCGCCGAATCGCCTGGGTCATTGCCAGCGACGCGGGCCACGTACTCGTTGACCTTGCCCTTCGCATTGTTGAAAACGCCGTTTGCCATGAGCCGGTTCCCTTTGCCCTAGCGGAAGTCGTCAGGTTTCGTTTCGCCTGGCCTGCGCGGCTGGCGTCTGTTTGGAGGCTTCCCAGTTGCCTTCTGCTGCTGCTGTGCGGTCGCGGATTTGGCCCCACGCTTCGTCCCTTTCGGCGCGGCTGAGGTCGCCGCGCTGGTAGGCTTCGATCGCGCTTACGCTGATCTTGGCGACCTGAACGAGCGCAAGAAGTTCTGCGGGACTAAGCGCCATCCCCTGCCCCCTGTTCGGCTAATGCGAGCTGGAAGAGCCCGGCCTCGACGGCTGCGAGTGCGTCGAGCGTGGACAGCCCATCGGCCTCGCCACGGCAGATCGGGCCGACGATGAAGCGGACTTGATCGACACTTTCCTGGGCGTCAGCCGAGAGTTGGCCGAGACTGTTCTGCTGGGCCAGCGCATTGAGCGTGTCAGCGTACGTCTGACAAGCGATCTGAAGCTTGCGCTCTGGCGACGATGAACATGCGAAGAGGAACCCAAGGCAGAAGCAAACTGCCATGGAGGCGATGACGGCCCTCATTTCAGGTAGTTCCGCTTGTAGTAGGCGGTCGCCCACGCGACGACGCCCTGGACAGCAGCAGCAGCGCCCAGCGCGAGAGCGTTCGTCAGTTGTTCGGAAAAGCCTTCAACGTTGACTTCGGTGACGCCCGACAGAGCGAGGACGACGCTTGTTAGAGCGGTGGCAATAGCGGTCCAAGTCGCCTTATGCGAAGTCATCGCAGGCGTAGCATTGCCCTCGCTAAGATTAATACTCATGGCACTATCTCCTTGGAACCGATATAGTTGACAACTATGTCCAAGTAAATCTGCGCATTCTTTATGAATTATAATTGCATTTTTATTTATTCTTTATTTATCAGCGGAGGTGCACTATGGAGATGTTGCGATGGGTCATCTTAGGTTTCTTTTGCGGCTACACACTTGCCTTGATGACGGTCCTCGCGGTGCGATTCATCGATGGGGGGAATAGATGTCGGTTTCCGAAGAGCCGGGAGTATCGCTAGACGTCGTCACGCTGAATCACTGGTCGGTGGTCAAGCCTGGCGAATGGATCTGGGCTCCGTACTTCACGCCCGAGGAAATGTCCGACAGTGTGACTGGTGCACTGTCCTATTGCCCGCTGTTCATGACGTGGCTTTGTCACCTGCGCTATGCGTTCGACAAGCGCATGATCATCACGTCGGCCTATCGAACACCGGAGCATCAAGAGTCGCTGCCTGGCAATCGCAAGACTGGCGCTCATGTCGACGCGCAGGCTGTGGACGTTAAGTGCTCGCGAGAAACCGCGTTTCGGCTCATGAAAATCGCTCTGGCGCATGACGCGCTGGGGATCGGCATCCATCAGAACGGCGACTATGACAGGCGGTACCTCCATATCGATCGATGGACGAAGGCGCCCCTGCATGTGCGGCCAAGGGTCTGGGATTATTGAGCGCGGTCGCCGTGGAGGTTCTCATACCAACGTTGTTCGGAGCACATGCGGATTGTAACGCCTTCGGGCAATCTCGTGCCTTCATCTCCGCATGCACTTCGCAGTTGCTTTTGCTGAATGACAGCCGAACTGAGGTCAGCCTCGCTTAGGTCGGAACGCATGAGTTTGGCCCCGCTAAGGTCTGCACCCGACAAAATCGCACCTCTGAGGTTGGCCTCCCGAATATAGGCCCCGCTAAGGTTGGCATCAATGAGCAAAGCCGAGCTGAGGTCGGCGCGCGCGAGACCGGTATTGCTAAGGTTAGCAGAAGTTAGTTGAGCTTCGCTGAAGTCGGCGGAGTAGAGAAAGGCCCCGCTAAAGTTGGTGCGAGTGAGGGAAGTCGAGCTGAAGTCAGCGGAGTTGAGCATGGCCCCACTAAGGTTGGCATCATAGAACCAAGCTGAGCTGAAGTCGGCTTCCGCGAGTTCGGCGAAAACGAGGTTGGCACCAACCAAATACGTCCCCTCTTGTCCTTCCTCGACTGACAGGTCGATCCCTGTCAGCGGCACCCGCCTCTTGCAACCGGCCAGGAAGCAAAGCGAACTCTCGCTATTGAGATACTCAAGGGCTTCCCGCTTGCCGCTGTTGCCTGGAGCTTTGGTCGTCAGCACTTGCCAAGCCCGAACGGTACGCTCTTCAACTCGATCGCTGTAATCGTACCAGAAAGTTAGGACGGCAAGGATCAGACCGATGCCCGCCAAAGAGATGCCCCAAGGCTCGGCCCTGCGGACGAAGCGGTCCCAGCGCCTAAGGCGAGGCATTGCCCTGTGACGCGCGGCACGCAATCTATACCAGAGCGGTTGGCCGGGCCTTGCACGCCATGCCTTGTTGAATTCTTTCCAGTCGCGTGCTGCCATCCCAAAGCGCTCCAAAATTTTTTGTTCTGCAATCGGATCGTGACTATCCAGAGAAGTGGCAAAAGGCAAGAGAACTGCGGCATACCAATGCGCCCCGCCTGTGCGGCCAAGGATATGGAATTACTAGTCAAGCTGGTCGATCTGGTGTTGTACGTCCTCCTGGTCACGCTTTAATCGCCTAATCTGATCTCGAAGCGCTGAGGTTGATGGCTCGCTTTCCAGCGCTTCGATCTTCTCTTGCAAGCGCCACCATTTGTCACCGAGCACCAGTTGTTGCATCTGTCGTAGCGATTCGGCCAAGACCTCGACGTTGGCCTCAACAGAGCGAATTTCCGCTTTGACGCGATCCTGAACGACTTGCACTTGCTCGCCGACGAACTCTCTCGACGCCGGTATCGGACCGCCGAGCACCTTGTAGCCCGCGACCGTCGCCGTGACCGCCCCCATCACAGCACCGCAAGCAATGATGACGATGCCGATTTGGCGGAATGTTATCCGCCCGAAAGCCTTCGCAAGCTCATCCGCATCTGCGCTCAAGTGCGCCCCCTCCGCTTGCTTTAAATAATAATTAAATATCTAAGAAGTAATTAAATTTATGAATACTGATAGTTACTTAACATGAACTTGGCGCATAGCTACCATCCGGCCCAATTGCTAGCAACAACTTGGGTCGGCAAAAATGGTTGCAGAAGTAAACAAGATTTCTTCAACAGAAGCGGCGCTGATCCTCGCTGAAGAATCCTCGATCGGCACACTCCCAGCCACGCCGGTCTATTTCGAGGTGCCGGTCGTTAGCTATGACAGTGGAACGGGCGTTACGCTCACCCTGGAAAGTGAACGTCTCATCTCCGAACGGCGCAGGCGGCGTGGCGCAATTACAGCCGAAGACGTCGCGGGCGGCTTCCTCGTCAATTTCAAACCGACGATCCTCTACAAGCTGATCCCCTGGATCATGCTGTCGAACTTCAATGCTAATCCCGCCAAGGGCACCGTGTTCGACAGCACCGGCTTAGCCGCTACGGCGGATAGCTTTGATACCGGCGCTGACGCCGCTACTGCCGGTTGGCAAGTCGGCCATTTGGTCTACGCCGAGAACTTCGCCCTGACCGCAAACAATGGCCTCAAAACGGTCACGGCCATCGACGGCGATGAAATCGATGTGTCGGGCAACTCTGCCGAAGCAACGCCACCCGATACCGCTGTTATTCGCGCGGTTGGCATCCAGTTTGGTACCGGCGAGCTTCAAGTCGCCAAGACCGCAGGCTCTTTCCCAACGCTAGTCATTGCCTCGGGTAGCCTGGTCTGGACCAACTTCAACGTCCAGCCGGGGTCATGGATCTATATCGGTGGTTCGGATACCGTCGATCAGTACGACACCGTCGGCAATAATGGTTACGCCCGTGTCCTAAGCGTCAGCTCAGACACGCTTACACTCGATCGTGCTCCAGGTGGTACCAATGGCACCACGGACATGACCACCGAGACGGCGGCTACCAAGACAATCCAAGTCTTCCTGTCCGACTTCATCAAGGATCAGTCGAGCGAGTCCGCCGACGATTTCAATGCGCTGAGCTACTTCATGGAGCGGCGTCTCGGTGTTCCAAACCCGGATACCGCGCCTACCGTCATCCAAACTGAAGAATTCCAAGGCGCGATTAATTCGACAGCAACCTTCGGCATCGCCAAGCGCACCAAGTCGACCGTCAACTTCGCGTTCTTGGCGATCGGCTCAGATGAGCATACTGGCGTGTCAGGCGACGAACGAACCACAGACGGCGAGACCATCCTCGAAGTTGAAGACTCCGAGTTCTTCAACAATAGCTCGGACGTCATCCGCTCGATTGTCTCGATCAAACCAACCGATGGCGACGGGGCGCCTGACCCGCTCGTAGGCTTTGTCGACGAGTTTGGCCTTCAGCTCAGCAACAATGCCGAAGTGCAAACCGCCGTTGGCGCAGCAGCAGGCTTCGACATCAACACCAACGGTCTGACCGCCGACATCGACATCCCGACCTATTTCGCCGAGATCGCTGCTCGGAAGTCGATCCGCGCTAACGACGAGATCCAGTTCGAGATCGCCTGGCAGCGTCAGTTCAACAGTCGAGAAATCGCCGTTCTGATGGACTTCCCCGCCTGCTCAATCGGTGGCGGCGCAGTTGATCCGCAGATCGACACATCCATGCGCCAGCCCATCAGGCTCGAAGCTGCCGAGAGCAGCGATCACGACCTGACCATGTCGTACAACCACTTCTGGTACATTCCCTGATGACCCAGTCCAAGACCGCTGACGTCGAAGACGTCCTCGAACAGTTTAACTATGTCGAGACCATCGAACGCACGATTGGCACGCTGAAAGTCACGCTTGCCGAGGCCCACAGTCGTCGCAATCGTGCGTTCGGCGCTATGATGTTCGTCTACATCGCAGCCGCCAAAGCCGCCGACAAGCAAGTCGACGAGGATCAAGAAATCGACTGCTTCTGTGCAACGCTTCTGAAAAGCTGGAACCTCACGGAAAAGGGCAAGCCGGTCGCGATGGGCGACGAAGCCGCCAAGTTCCTGAAGCGCAACCAGTCTAGCCGAAACCTCTACCGCGAACTGAGCGGCCTGGCCGCGTCGCACGCGCTCTTCAAGGGCAAGTCGAAAAAAAAGACGTCATCGAAGTCTACTCCGAAGCCCTCGAAATCGGCGACATCGCGGAGACGGTCATCTCGCAGTGCCAAAAGCGCAAACGGAAGCCTCCCGAAAGAATCCAACGCTATGTAGACGCCATCCAACCATGGATGTCGATCTTCTTTCACGCGCACCGGCAGCTCAGCAGTTGCCGGAACATGAACGGCGAAATCCCCTGGACGGCAACCGACCGCTTCTCGGAGCGCTACGGCATTGATCTGCACTTTCTCGAAGACGTCATGGATGGCTTCGAAGCCGTCCGCGAGATAGCGAAGGCGAAGAGGAATGACGCTAGCGAGCAGCTTCGAGCTGGGTCAGAGACCAGTGGTGATGTTCAATCTTGACTTTGATGGTGGCAGCATCAACGTCTGGACGCGGCCTGCCACGGGCGAGCATGACGGCATCACCTATAGTCCACTCGCTGGCCTCACAAGCTCGTTCTCAGTCCTCAACAGCCTCATCCGTTCGTCACCTGATGCGTCGGCCCAGATCTCCGGTAGCGCTGAAGAAATCATCACCGCCGCACTGACTGAAAATTTCCAGTTGCGAGACGCCACCGTGCGGCTTGGCAATCTGAGCGAGGATCGGTCGACCGTTGAGGAATCCGAAGTGATCCTACCCGGTAGGATGCAAGACATCCCCGTCGTGCTCGATCCGGTCGCCGGTCGCACCGTTGCCGTGCAGATCGCATCAGTCTTTTCCGATCTAACCGAGGCCAACGACCTTCGCTACAGCGCGGCCGACCAGGCGAAGTTCGACTCAGAAGATACGTTTTTCGATTTTGTTGAGACTGCCGAGACGCAGGAGCCAGCCTTTGGGGCTTAGAACGTCAGAGCTCGTCAAGTACAAACTCAGAATTCTTCTGAAGGAGGTTGTAAACTTTTTGCTCAGTTTGCGCACGTGGTGTCTGCTTATACTCAACACGGAAAATGCCATCGCGCAGACGAACTAACGGATGTTCAATAGTTTCGCCGTGCTCAAATCTGGGAAGATTTCCGCTACGCCCGTCCTCAATGACCGCCCCAGTCAGCCGCACATCGTAGGCCGTTCCGCCTAGATTGCGAACAATCACTAAAAGCTCATCACCGCTTTCAGTCAACGTGACCAACATATCAGGGGGACCAGTTCGACGCTGGTACTCGTTTCCCTCTCTCTGCACCTGTTCGACCCGCCTAATCGACTCATGCTCTTGCTTAAGTTGTTGCCGCATGAGCCCGAGTTCGATGCTCTGCATCCAGAAACCGATAACGAGCCAGAAGAATGCCAGCGGCGCAAAGATACCGGCTAGCGTGTCTCCCTTGTTGTTCCAATCTGCCGTGCGCAGGAAGTCCAAAAGCGAGTTATCGAGGTAAAGAAGGCCGGACACATAGGCCACGCTTACCAAGAGGCCAACTGCAAAGTACAACCATCGGGGCATAGACGGTCAGCCACCGACTAGTTCGATCGACTTTTCCATCAGTTTCCCAAGTCGCTCAAAATAGTCTAGGCGTGACTTTCGATCATCGTTGTATAGAAAGAGCTCATCTGGATCCACACCTCTCCAAATACCTTCGAAAGTTATTGGATCGCGCGAAAATCTGACTGCATGAGAGTTCATGAAGCTGTCGTAGTCCACCCATTTATCGGATGAGATGCCCAAAGGCTTGTAGTTTCGATTGACCGGCAGGTACACCCATTTGAACTTCGGATGCTCTAGCTTCTCGAAATAGTAAGGCATCCAAAAGCGAAACCAATGCGATCCTTGCGTTAGTTCGCCAGCCTGCTTTTCATTCATGAGAGTCCATCCGTGGCCCAGAAAAACCCGAAAAGTCATTATGGTAGAAAGTCTCTATGCCATTGCACCAATTCTTGGTCAATTCTGCACGTAGACGTTGCTCACGCTTGGCCCGTCGAATGTGCCAAGCCACACTAGCTTGTTGGGGGTTTAGCCGCGTTTGCCGCGTAGGCGCGCATCCGTCTACCCGCTGCCAAAGATCTCGACCAGCATCCAACAAACGATTGCCACAATGCTGATCAGCGTGACCGACTTGACGGCCAATCGCCCGGAGGCCCCGGTAGTAATCCCAAGTCTTTCGGATTTGAAAGCTATTTGGTTCTGCTCATTGCCAGTATCACGCTGCTCTGTGGTCGCTGGCGTATTTGCATCGTCGGCCATTTTTACCCCTATACTTAAGTATAAGGGCGTTGCCGTAGGTATAAATACTTAAGGCCCGATCCCTCCCGGGAGTCAGGCCGCACTGTCTCAAAAAGCCTTGCTTATAGCTCGTCGCCCCAACAGGAGCGAATACAGGATTGTTGTACTGTGGCCGGATGGAAACTGCAACCCCTTTCTAACTCACCAACGCTGGTGACTTAGATCGTTGCCAGGCCCTCAACAGGAACAAGCCAACTACGAAAGCAGCAACTATTAGCCACCACACGCTAGGGGTCGGAACCAACAGCAGCCCGAGCAGCGAGAAACTGGTCGTTTCGTCAATCAGTTCAAGCAGGACTTCGAACAGTACGTCTATACCAATGATGACCAGAAATGTTTTGATTAGGTGGTCTTTGATGAACCCAAGACGCCGCTTCAAGGAATCCACCTCTGCATGTATCTGTCGTCAAGGCTGCGGGTGAAAGGCTTGGTGATCCAAAGACCGAAGATTGGCCCTTGAAAAGGGCTGTTGTCACCGAAAGCGGTCGTCGTGTGCATGTTGCCGACCACGAACTCGCCTGCACCATCGTTCGACTTGTCCGTGCCAGACGACGTCGTCACGGTGCCGGTGTCAACGAATTGCCCCGTGCTGTTGTTGTAGAGCCTGAAAGTCCCGGATGAGCTGGTGTTGCCGCCGCTGTAGCTCACTGACCCGAGCACGAGATCGCCAACGCTGTAGAAACCGGCAGCTTCGATCTCCCAAGAGCTTCCATCGTCGAAGAAGTGGTTGAACCGCAAATCTCCGTCGGTGGTGATCTCTAAGCGCCAGCCGTCGTTGTTATTGGTGAACGAGTAGAGCTTCGACGCAATGATGGACCGCAGATTGAATCCATTGTGATCGGTCGTCCGGTCCCACCTGGCAGCGAAGTGCAATCCCTTTGTACCCGTGCCAAAGAATATGTTGTCTAGGTCGCTGTCATCACTCGACAGCTTCCTATCGATCGGGTCCGCTTGGACGGTCTCTTCGAAGTTGATGCCATCGAAGCCATTTTGCGTGTCCGCTTCGAGTTCAGGCCCCTCTTGATTGCCGGTTCTCGTGAGCGCATAGGCTTCGTCGCTTAGGTCTGTCCAACTGGTGACCTCGCCAGAAGAGTCCACGACGTTGTTTTCGGACTCCCAGAACGCCAATAAGCTTGACCCATAGTCGAGCGGCGTACCGCCGCCCGAAGCCCCGATGATGCCTTGGAACGCTGGGAACGGCATTACGCATTCTGCCCGTAGATGTAGACGCGAGTCGTGGTGATGTAGTGGATGCAGCAAACGCTTTCGCCGCCGAGCGTCAGACCGCCGACAATCGTCACGCCGGTACCTTCAGCGAAGGTGATGTCGACCGAGCTATCGTTGATGACCTGATAGACGTCGCCCGCGCCGCCCGAATTGACCGTCCAAGTCGACGCGCTGGAACCGTCAAAGACGTTGGCTTCGCCTCGGTCCAGATCATCCGGCACCGTCTGCGTTGTAGAGCTGAGCGAAGTTTCTGCCTGATTGCCCTTGGCGGCTTCGATGATGTCGTCGAGATCCGTTCCGCCCTGTTGCAGCGTGGTCGCGTCCAGCGCGGCATCGACGTCGACCGTGTCACCGATCGTAACTACCGTGGTGTCTGCACCGTCACGAATCACCTTCAGAAGAAGCTGGCCGTCTTCCGATCCGTCGGTGTCGTCCTCAATGCTCATGTCGATGCTGGCGTAGACGGTGTCGTTGCCGCCGTCGTCATGCCCAGCAAAGTCGAGGAACGCAGCGATACCGGTGGCAAGGTCGCTTCGAAGCAATAGCGAGCCAGCAGCCCCAGACACGTCGATCGTCTGCGACGCGGTGAACGCCTCCGTGTTGCTCAGGCTGAGTACCTGAGCGCCATCTGAGAAGAAGGTGACCGAGTCCGAGTCGATCTCGGCGACTGTAATGAACGCGGTGCCGCCTGGATTGGCGATCTTGATCGTGTTCGGGCTATCGCCTGTGTCGGCATACCACATGAAGGGGAAGACTGTTGCCGGGTCGGTAGCCCCGGCATTCATCGTCAAAATGCCTTCGTTGTAGTCGTTCTGCGCCGTCCGCAGCGCTGTGCCGCTCAGTCCGCTCGCATGTGTGTAAGTGCTATCGCTCGGCTGCGTCATGACTAAGCATCCACGGGTTGTTGACGCGCCAAGATGCGCGCTTCAGAGATTCGGATATTCACGGTGTCTGAGTACGAGAAAGCGACGATGCGGAATTGAAAGGATCGCTGGTTGAAGATGCGCGACTCGAGCCGCTGCCATGGACCGAAGTCGTCGGCTGATACCGCCTCTCGGCTTACCCTTACTTGAACGTAAGCTGTCGCCTGGCCGGGTTGTGCCGTACCCGCGCCGATCGCGTCCCAGTCCTCGACGTCATCGACATTGTCGATCACATCGATGGACGCTGACTCATCGACGATTTGCGTCGTGAGTTCCGCCTCCAACAGCACCCGATTGACTTCGGTCAGCTCTATGTCGTCGCTGAAGTAGTAGACGCCTTCCGAAGCGACCTGTCCGTCCGCGCCAACGTCATCGACGTTGTCGACCTCATCGACGTTGGTGACGTCGTCCCAACTGCTAGCGGGCTGAAGCTCCAGCCATTGATTGTCCGTGTCTTCAAACAGCGTGTTTTCGGTATTCGTGCTCGGGAAGGTAGGGTCTTCCTGGAGCGTGAAGTTGTTTTCGGTGTCATCGTTGGTTTCGAACACCCCTGCATTGATCGACTGCCCGAAGGGAACCGGACGAATGTCCTCGGTCGACCACTCAACGAAGTCAGATGAGTTGCCGCTCTGATCAACGAATCTGATGTAGTAGGTGCCCTTGACGAACGCGACCGTCGCGACCGTATTGTTACCATCGACCGTATCGAGAAGACGTGCATTCTCGCTGTTGCCGCCAGCCGTATCGCTGTGCTGATAGATTTCGACGCTACCGCCGAACCGCACATCAAGATCTTCGGCCTGGTCCCATTTCAAGACGACGAGCGCGCCATAGGGCGATCCCTCAAAGCCGGTCGGATCGGCTGGAACTGCGCCAAGTCCTTCGACAACGACATCGGTCTTTTCCGACGGCTCGCTTTGGAAGTTCAGCGAGTTTACGGCGACAACGTTGAAGTCGTAGGTGCCCGCTGCAAGGTCATTGATGCGCAGATTGAGGTCTGGCGTCTGAGCCAGAAATATGAAGTCATCGTCCTCTGACAGTTTGTAGCTGACGATGTAGGCCACAACGACGCCGTTATCCGGTGCCGTCCATGTGAGATCGACGCGAGATTTGACGCCCGCGCCATTGTTAGTGAGAAACTGGCTTTCCGAGACTTCGATCGTGCCAGGCGACTCGACCTCGAACGGGGAATCGAGACCGGGGACAACCGCGCTTTCGACAAGCTGCGAGCTATCCGCATCGAGGTCGAAGACAGTCGAGTCGAGTTCACGCGCCGTGATGTCGACGCCGATGATGGGCGCATCCGCCTCGTTGCCGGTGTCGACGAATAGGGTTTGGTCCTGGACCTCCCATGTGGTCTCGCTGTCCAGCCCAAGCTCGGGAAAGTCCAAGCTGAAGACGGTCGAGGGCTTCAGCTTCCAGAGGTCCAATAGACCGCTGAAAGTTATCGTGCGTTCCTGGCGTATACGCCTTAGGGCAACTGTCGCGAGGCGCTGTGCACCGGTCGCCCTGCCCGCCAGTGGCAAGTCCAAACGCGACGGCTTCTCATTGCCGTTGTCAGCCGTGACGTAAATCCCGTCGTCGTCCACGACAGGATAGTCTTTGGGCTCCAGTAGATTGGTAAGCGCGGTATAGCTGCCCGTGAGCGATGTCGCTCTTTCAGCCGTGGCTCGCCGGTTCGAAATCGCGATCTTGTCACCCGTAATCTGATCTTGGGTGATCGTCTCGACAGTCGTGGGAAAGCTCTGTTGCGTGATCGCGAGCTTGCCGTCTTCGATGTAGGTGAACGCGCCGCAGCTCGTCAGCATTCGCTCAAGCACTGATAGCGGCGTCTCATTGCTCGTGTATGTAAAGCCGGTGACGTACCGAACCTCTTTGACCTTTTTGATGTCGATGTCAGATGTGCGCGTCCCTGCAGCGATCACGTTGCCGTCGAGCGCGTCTTCGAGCGATGCGGCGAGGCCAACCCCCGGCAATTGAAAGTCATTGAGCCGGTGGCGCGTGGGAACGACGTGATAATCGACGCCGGTCGAGAAGTTTGGCGGTACAGACTGGCCGCTCGCTTGGACGACTTGAACCACATCGCCGTAGCTGAAGGGGACGACCGATTGATCGAACTCGAGATCAAAATTGGCTTGGCTGTCGTTGCTCTCGTCCGTGAATAGTGCGGTCTTCGTCTCAGCCTGAGCGTCGAGCGTCATATCGGCCCAGTTCGCGCCAGCAACGAAGCTGTCTGTATCTATGAGCTCCGTGTCGAGGCCAAGCCCTCCGATGTCCTTCGACTTTGTTAAGAAGTCATAGATCTGGACGTAGGGATTGAAGCTCCATCGCTGCGCTGTGCCCCGTGGGTCGACGGGCTTTCGCAGTCGCACAATGCATTTGATTTCAGGGTCGCCGTCGAAACGCCCATCGACGAAGATCCATTTCGAGTAGACGTAGGCGATGCCGGTGCCGACGAATGTGCTTTCGGCTGACGTCTCATCGACCAGCGTGTCGACGACGGTTTGGCCCGAAGCGCCCTTTCGCTCGATGATCTTGGTACCGTTCGGATCTAGGGCGCCAGTTAGGCCAGTGCCCGAAAATCGGCCGGAAAATACGGTACCAAGATCAAGCTGCTTGCCGTTGTAATACTGCTGATCGTCTTCCGTGATCTGGCCTGGAAAGTTGCCTGGGAAGACCACAACGCCATCGACGAGATAGGCAAAGACGCCATCGATCTCATCGGCGGATATCGCGTCGACCAGATGAAGGTTGCCGTCTTTGATCTCGCGGAAAACCCGCGTCGTCTCGACCAGCGCCAGGCCATAGCCATACAGACGCGGTTGCGACGTGCCCGAGTCTTCGGCGTTCTGCTCATCGAGAACGTTGCCCAGCGCCCGCACCAACTCGACAGCGCGTATCGCGGTCAACGACGTGCTTAGTTGCCCGTCGCTGGTCTCGATCGATGTCTCAGTGGATTCGGCGGTGGTCGTGTAGGTCATATGTCCTCACGACACTGGAAGTCGACGGTATGGAGGACAGGGCGCTCGATCTGGGTGTTGATGACGTCTGTCACCCTGAAGATGCAGAGCGGGCTACTTGTGGACACGAGATCGCCGTCTATGGTGCGTTCACGGATAAGCGGCCACACCTCGATCGTTGCATTGCCGCTGGCGTCCGTATCGACGTCTTCAAGAACCCGATGCCAGTGTGGGCGTGACGCCGGTCCGACCTGAATGATGTCGCCTTCGAGAAGCCAACCCGACTCGCTTGCAGGCCCCGATTTGATGTTGAGGCTGTCACTGCCCGCCTGGTCGTTTCCATCAACGCTCGGCGATGACCCGACCGTGCTGGCAGTCCCAAGCGGCTCGTCATAGCCAGGAAACGGGATGACAAACGTCCCGTATGACTTACGGAGCTTGGACCCAAACGAAAGGATAGGCTGCGCCAGCGAACGCCTGAGGCGGTTGTAGGTCAGTCGTAGGGTCCACCACTCGCCTTCGAACTGCTGCAGCGTGCCACGACCCGTGAAAGGGCTCGTCTCGAAACGATTGGCATTGCGCTCCCCTACCTCGACCGAAGTCGGTGGCGTGGACGGCAAGTCGATCGGATAGGAGATCGTCATTACGTGCGCCCCAGCAGAAGGTTAGCGGCGGCGCGCGTGGCCCTGGTTTCGATCGACGCATTGGTCGCGGCCAGACGTTGCTTGATCCGATCCGTCTCGGCCCTGTCGACGCCCTCTATGATGATGACTTGCGTGAGGCTGTTGCCACCCAGACCGGTAGCGTTGACGCCAAGGCCCCGTGAGGTCTGCTCAAGGGGCACAATCGCTTCAGGACGCCCGCCCTCGCCCGCCACAGCATGGAAGAGCCCAGACCCGCCGCCGATCGCGGTGAGGCCCGGTAAGATGCCGCCAGAGGCAAACCCCGACCGACCGAACGGTTGTGACGAAGAGAGCCGCACGGGCTCAGTGATCAAGCCGCCGAATGCCGCTCCAGGAACGGAAGGCACAGCAGGAATCGAGTTGATGATAGAGCTGGCGCGTTGCGCCTCTGCAATAATCCCGCCTATCGATCCGCGCGCCGCCGCCGCAGAAGAGTTGAACGCCGCTGCGATTGCATTCGCTGACCCAACACCACTGGCTTGCACAGCGGCAAAGACGCTAGACCCCTGGCTCTGGAGGAGCGCCAATGCACCAGCAGCGTCGCCGCCAGCCGCGTCAAAGGCAGCGGCGATGTCGTCGGCGCTAATGGTGCCGGCATCGCCGAGTTCACCGAACGAGATCGCGCCGTTGTTGGCCAAGATCTGCAAGAGTTCGCTGATAGTGCCTTCGCTGGCTGCAAACTCTTCCTGGATCGTCTGTAGAGTCTCCTCTGAGACGTCACCGATGCGGATGAAAGCACCATCAGCGCCTTCAGCGATCGTATCGAACGCTAAAACGCCATCATTGCCGATGCCTTCGAGAATGACGCCAGTAGCTTCGCCCGTACCAGCGAACTGCTCGACTAGAGCCTCTAGAGATGCGCTGCCTGACAGTCTGATGACTTCGAAGGAGCCGTCAGCGCCGATAGCGATTTGGTCAAACGTATCGATTCCGTTTTGACCAAGAATTTCCAAGATCGCTTGGACGTCGGCTTGTGTTCCACCGAACGCGGTAACGATGTTGGCCAGGCGCTCTTGAGCCGAAGCGTCGACAAGTGAAAAGCTGCCGTCAGCGTTTTCGACGATCTCGCCGAAACTCGTGCTACCCTGGGCCGCGATCTCGCCGAAGATGGCATTGATATCGAGGCCAGTCGCCGCGAAAGACTGACTGATGTTCTGCGCCGCTTGCTCTGACCCGGTAGCGACGCGCTCAAGCTCGGTTTGGCCAACGACACCCAAGTCGGCGAGGATCGCCTTGACCTCTTCGACGGAGAGGCCAAATGCGCCCGCAATCTGCGCTGCAAGGTCGTCGCTGTTGGCGCGTATCGCCTCAAATGACGCCAGCGCTGCCGGGTCCAAAGTCCCCAAGAATGCGCGGACCTGATCGACACCGATCCCGAACGTATTTGCCAGTTCGATCGCCGCCGCATCGCTGGAGCTTCCAATGTTGCGGAGCGCCTGGTCGCCCAGGACCGCGAGATCATCAAGGAGAACTTTGACCGCCTCGACGGATATGCCAAACCGCTGTGCGAGTAGCTCGGCGACTTCATCGCTATTCGCGGCAAGGGAATCGAAGCTCGCGCGCACATCAGGCGGAAGGCTGTTGATTGCGGCAGCGACGTCAATCGCGCTGATGCCAAATTCTTCAGCGATAACACCCGCAGTGGTGCCCGCCTGATCGCCCAAAGCTCGCAGCACGAATTCGCTGCTGATTTGCAGTTCGCCAATCTCAGTTGTTACTGAGGCAAATGCATCGCGAAGTAGCTCGAATTCCCGGATCTGACGATTGAGGACATTTGCCCCAATATCGGCATCAAGGCCCGCAAGAATGTCACCTGATGTCGCTGACCCGCCAGCCGCAAAGAACTGCCTCAGTTCCTCCGCTGCATCGCGCTCATTGCCGCGCCTCTCATTGCCACCACCAAAGCCCAGGCCACCTATTAGCCCGCCTGCTATGCCGCCAAGGCCAGGAAAGATGACATTGCCAATGCCCGCACCGAGCGCGGCGCTATCGCTGAAGCCGAGGCCGCTGACAAGCTGCTGCGTGCCGACACCAAGTGCACCAAGCGCTGCACCGGCTGCACCGATGTTGCCTAGTAGAGATCCAAAGCCTTGGTTCGCACCGCCAACGGCGTCGGTCAGGCCAAAGACGTCATTGATGAGGTTGTCGACCTCTGTCGACAGCCCCCCAAGCGCATCGCCACCGGCAATCCCGAGCGCGTTGAACGAAGCAACGCCTTCCCCTTCGACTTGGCCGAAGAGCCCACCAAATATGTCGCCCACACCGCCGAGGAGGTCACCGAGTACGCCGATCTCGTTCTTGGACAGACCGGCAAAGCGCTCAATGACGCTGGTCGCCTTCTTGCCGAAGATGTCGTCGAACTTGAAACCGAGAATGTCGAGCCCTTCGACGGCGAGGCCCAAGAACCCGTCAAGTTGCGCTGCGCTGATGCCGAAAGCTTCCTCGACCGCCTGTGCAATGCCAGCAAACGTGACATCGAAGTCGAGTCCAAGCTGCCTTAGGAGCTGGCCAAAGTTCCCGAAGAAGGCTTCTACCTGACCGCCTGACAGGCCTAGTAAGTCGCCGATCGAGTCCGATATGCCCTCGAAGGCTTCTTCAAGGGCCTCAAGTTCGGCCTTCTCTGCGGCCTCTTTGATGCGCTCGGTCTCTTTGACGAAGTCGTCGAAGACCCCATCAAGCTTCTCGTATGCCTCTGCGGTCTCGTCGGCAAAATCCTTAAAGACATCGTCCAGCCGCTCCATGCGTCGTTCGATGTCCTTGGTCTCTTCCTCGAACTCCTCGAAGACGTCGTCGAGACGGCGAAGCTGATCCTCTGTAACCTGGATGGTGCCGGTGTAGTTCTCGGCAGCGGCTTCGGCATCGGCCATCGCCTCAATCTGCTCGCGAACACTGTTATTGAAGCCTTCGACGTCATTGACGACAGTATCGACAGCAGCGCTAACCTGTAGCTGCACCTTGCCGTATGCATCGGCTTCGCTAGTCGCCTGATTGGCCGCGAACGCGCCCTCGGCATACTCTTTGGTCAGCTTTTGCTGGACTTCGTTAAGTCGTTCTTGGGCGGCGGTAAGGCGAGCAGACGCGCCGGTCACGCCTTCCGCGATGCGACCGAATAAGCCTAGATCGTCTCCCGCATCTTCGATGATGCCTTCGAGTAGCGCGATCTCCTGTTTAAGAAGGTCGCTTTCTTCCCGTAGATTTGGCAGGCGGTTGCGGGCGACCTCGGTTATCGTCCCGGCGAGAAAGTCGACCGCCTTGGCGAAGATACCGGAAGCGTTGGCTGCGTCGTCCAGTCGTCCGACAAGCTCAGCCGCCGCATTGCCAAGACCGGCCAACGCTTGGCCTACCGATCGACCCGCCTTTTCTTCGAGCTCATCCAGGCTTCCGCCCAGGTTGTCGATGGCCTCAACAAGGACTTCCGCCGTGATCGCACCATCAGCGCCAAGCTCTCGAAGTTCGCCCCTGGTGACACCAAGAACCTCGGCGATTTCGTCACCAAGGGGAGAGAAAGCCTCAAGAACCGACTTCAGTTCATCGCCATCCAGCACGCCTTTGGCGAAGGCTTGCGATAGCTGAACGCTTGCCGCCTCGGCCTCAGCAGATGACGATGCGTAGACAGCAAAGCCACGCGTCAGCGTCTCGACGATGCTGATCGTCTCTTCTTGGCTGAGGTTGAGATTGTTTGTCGCTGTCGTGTAGCGCTGGAATGATTCCGCGACGCCGCTGACCGACACGCCTGCGGCACTGGCGATGTCATTGAGCCTGGACGTTACCGCGCCAACTTGTGACAGGTCGTCGACGGATAGACGAACCGAACTTTGGACCGAGTTCCAGGCGTTGGCGTAGCTGATGACGCCGGTAATGACGGCGGCGGTGGTGATCGTCGGGAGGATGCCTTTCAGCTCCCTCATCACGACCGACGTGTTCTTGCCTTGGTTCTCCGCCCTTTGCGTTGCCGCCGTATGGTTGTCGACAGCGGACGTATCGCCAAAGGCTTCATCAATAAGGGCACCGCTTCGCGCAGCCTCTTCAGCGAGCGTGCGGAAGCCTTCGATCAGGTTATCTTGGTTGATCTGCGCCTGGCGTGTGTCGAATTCACCTACGAGCGAGAGTGTGGGCATTAGCCGAACCTCGCTCGTACAGCGTCGATCGCCGGTCCAAGCATTCCATCTTCGGCCTGAGCTGAAATGCCTGCTTCGAGGTAGACGATGTATTCAACGCTGTTGTGGATGTAGATATTGCCGTCGCCTGACTTCCAGCGCGCCGCGCGCTGCGTGTCTGGCCTAGCGGTCGAATCTGTCTGCCTTAGCGTGAACCTGCCGAATTCAACGATCCAGCCACCGCGAGCGCGCCCAGTCACGACGGGCGTCTCATCTACGGCAACTTGATCGAGGGTGACGCCTATCTGACGCACCCACTTTTCAAACTCTTCAGTGGTCTGATTGATGATGTCGTCGATATTGGTCGCGCGGATAGGCATCAGCTTGACCCCGTATCGAGGTCAAAGCGGAAGAACAAAGACAGCCGCTTCTGTTCAAAGCCCGTCGGCGTCAGGCCGAAGTCCATCACGTCGACGTCTTCGGTCAGATGCACGGCGCTTGGCAGCGTCATGGTGCGCAGCGCTCTGTAGACGTCGTCGCCGATCCCGTCGACATCGAACATGGTCGAGACGGCGAAACGGTTGTAGCAGTTGACGGTAAGGGTACTTCCGACCTCGTCGAGGATCGTTACTGCCGAGTTGCGCGCGCCACGATTCTTGCATGTGACTTTGATCCACTGATCAGCGTCTCGTTCATACGTTTCAGGCGGATAAGCAGTCTGTGATGCGTGATCCCAAGTTGGCCGCAACTCGTCCCATCGAGTGCGGAAAGCGCTGAGCATCCCCGTGCGAATTTCGGTAAAGGTGGCCAAGGGTCACCTCCCGACTCGCAAGTCGTATCGAAAGATCGTGTCGCCTTGCTGCTTTAGCGTGACGGCTTTGACCATCAATTCGGTGCCGTCATCGAGGACGCGATCGCCAACAGTCGGTGGTCCGATCGTCACGTCCGGTCCGTAGATCTGGACGATTTGATCGCTCTCTAGAACGCGGTCGCCATCAACGTCGCCTGTCCTGACCGGCTTGAACTTCATCGTCAGTTCTTCGCTGGTATCAGCGTCTGCCGATGACAGTCCTTCCCAGGGAGCGCCCGCGTCGTCAGGAGTCGTGGCCTTGATCACAAGCGTCGCCTTGCGACCGCGGCTGTGGATGTCGAATTTGTACTGGTCGAGAGGGAAGCTCATCAGAGCACCTGCAAACGGGCTCTTTGCCCGTTCACATTCGCCAACGTCCCAGTCGTATCGAGCACGAGGGCGACTTGGCCGAAGTGGGTACTCTTCATCAGCTCGTTGGAGGCAAGCTGCCCAACCGTGTACGTCACCGACGCGTCGTCGGCTCGCTGGCTGCTGATGCCCGCCCTTATTTCCCGCAGCGCCGTAAAGTGGGCTGCGAGATAGGTCTCGATCTCAATGAGAAGGGCGTCATCAAGCTCTTGGTCTGCGAGCGTCGAATCGATGTACGTCGACGCCGCCGTAAGCATTAGACCAAGCTCGATGTCGTCAATCGTGATCCCTTGGGGACTGATGAGCGCCCGAACTTTGGCGAGCGTTGTGCGCACCGCCATCCACTGTTAGCCCTTCGCGCTAGAAGCTGAACCAGGCTTACTCTGCTTGACTGCCGCCTCGGACTTAGCTGCCTTTTCGGCCAGGGCTTCCGCCTTCTTGGCGGCACGCTGGGCAGCTTCCTTTTCCTTGGCCGCTGCCTCTTCAGCCATCTTTTGAAGGTCGGCGGCGCTGAGTACACGCTCGACCTTGTCCTTGACCTTATTGAAGGTCTTTTCAGTGACCTCGAAGATGTCACCGGGCTTGGCGAATACGCCTGCTTTGATGCGGTGCTTGCCGCAACCGACCTTCAGTTTGACCTGGAACATACGTAAAAACCCCTAGTCAGGGAGAAGGGGCCAGCGCCAGCCAGCCCCACCAAGTTCAAGATTCGCTGTAGTGAACGATGCCCGACCGACCGTCGGCGTCGCGCTTCACGCGCGGGACCAAGATGCTCATCACCTTGAAGTGCGCGACCATGCCGCCCATGGTTTCCCACTGGACTAGGGTCGGTTCAAAACCGACAACTGCGTCCACAACTTCTCGGCGCATCGAGACAAGCACGACCTCGTCTGTGAGACGGCGAGTAGGACGAATGGCATCAAGCCCTTCAATCTCAAGCATCCGAGTCCTGATCGACTTGTCGGATTCGGACTTGAAGTCGTCATTGATGGACGAGACGTAGTTGTAGGGGATGTAGAGGACGTAAGGCCCAGGAACGTTGTCCTGATAGGCCGCATCCACGATTGAGAGCGTATCAGAGACGATCTGTGCGCCAGTCGCCGTGCCATCCCAAGCAGCCGTCAGTGTGCCGGTGTTGCGCTGTGGCTGGTTCGTGTAGCCATAGACCTCAATCCCGCCATGAGAGAACCCGCCATTGGCAAAGAGGTCATCGACATTCTCACTGACCTTGCGCGTGCACTTCTCAGCAGCCGTCACGTCGAGCGCTTCGCCTTCGCGCCTACCCGCTTCGAGCGTGCGCAAGTCGAGATGAAAGCCCTTAGAGATGATGGGGATTGGCAACCGGCGAGTGGTGAAGTTCGGCAGATCTTCGGTCGGCTGGGTGCCAGCATACATGCTGCGCTCAGCGTCCGAGACCTCGTCGACATCCTCCCACTTCAACTCAGTAATGCCCATGGCATTCCCGAGGCCGAAGGTGAGCCCGCGACTTGCCAGGTCACCATAGATGACGAGCTCATCACGGTAGGAGTTCTGCACCGTGCGGTCGAACAGCTCGTACTCATCTTCGCGCAAGACAGCATTCGCCGCGAGAGGAACACCGCTCTCGTCTTGCATCGGGCGAAGTGGCGACAGATCACCCGTTTGCAGCGCTTGCATCATGCGCTGATCGTGGAAGATAGCGCCCTGACGGGAGAATGACCCGTCGGCATTGGGCACAAGCAAGCCTTCAACCTGCGCTGGCCCCGGAGTAACAGTCATTCCTTGCATCTCTATTCCCTTTCCGAGAAGCGCGGCCAATTAGACGGCGCGGACCTTGATGCGCGTCGATTCAGAACTTGCGTCTACTGTCTCAGCGGCATGCGCCACGACTGCCCCGGTGGTGTGTGCTTGGAGATGGCCGTTGCCAGCGCTCTCCAATGCTGCGCCGGTAGCGACGCTTTCACCTGAGTCGAGGGTCGCGTAGATGAGGTCACCGCGTGCAGCGATCTGAAGCACCACGCCGTCGCCGGATGCGTAGTCGTCGTCGATGCCGTTGCCGGATGCCTGATCTTCGAGTGCGAAAAGCAACTGTGGATCCGCGTCAGCAGCACCGGCGTTGACAGTCACCGTGTCGGCAGAACCGATGGTGCACAGGTCACCGGGCGTGATCGTGCCAGCAGCAGTGCGCTCAAGCGTGTAGCGAGAGCGGGTCCCCATCAGGATTGTGTTGTTAGCCATAAGGTGGCGCTCCTCTCAATTCGGACTTACTGCTTGGCCCAGTCGACGGGCTTAGGCGCGTTGGCGAATGGGGACTTGACCGTCGCCGCAGCCGGAGCCGCACCCACGTAATTCCCAGGTCGTGCGACAGTGTTGTTGGCCGCGAGCTTGCAGAGCTTTTCGAGGTTCGGCGTTTCGCAAGCCTCAAGCTCGGCTCTGGAGAAGGTGCACTGATCGTTGGCGTCGAGAGCGTCGATCATCCGCTTACGTTTGGCAGCGAGCACTTGCCTGCCCTCTTCCAACACGCCACGGATCTCATCAGGTGCTTGGGCCAAGTAGGCTTCGACAGAATTCGCAGCACTGGCCGTTGGCTCGTCCTCAGTCGTCTCGTCCTCGTCCTCTGCATCGGTTGCAGCGGCATCGTCGTCTTCCTGCGTCTCCGAAGCGGACGTCTCCTCTTCGTTGGCCACGAGACGAGCAAACGAAGTGTCAGACATGGCGAGCAGGCCGTCGCGATCCTCTTCAGTCCACTTCGTGCTGGCGATCAACCGATCGACCGCCTTTTGCCGTTCCTTCATGGTCTTCTCCTGTTGAACGGTGATCGGCTTGAACTCGGCAATCAGCGTCCCGCGCACTTCTGAGTCGGCCAAAGTGACCGTGCTGCCGTCGCCGCTGATGGAGTAATCGCGGCTGTAGACGCCGCCTTCGGACTCGTAGATGACCTTGTCGTCGAAGACTTCGACGATGTAGAAATACTTGTTCCGACCAATCTTCTCTTTGAGACCCGTCATGATGATTTGCATGCGGGCCTTATCGCTAATGGCGGAGGCTTCGAAGCTCAAAAGGCCAGTAAGAAGAGACTCAACTTCAGCAGGTTCGCCACAAGTGCACGTGCCGCCTTCACCACCGCATGAGCACGGTTTGTTGATCTTCAATCTCAAGTCACCCGAGGGTAGTCGCTCTAAAGGCAGGATCGCTTCTGGTGTGCCGCCCTCGCCTGCCACGGCGTCGTTCGGCAGAAATCGGCCGTTTCCGTCGCGCAGAGGCCCGCCCGTCTGTAGCGTCATGAGGTTCGCCTCGATGTGCTCGTGATTGACCCGAGGAGCCCCGCAGCCGTCTTCCCAACTGCATGCGCCGGTCTGACCAGGCAGTAACGCCACATGATCGGGCACGTAGCTTAGTTGCTGACGCTGGTACTCTTTCCCCCGAAAGGTGCCCGGCTTGTCATGAGTTTCGACGAAGGCACCGACGCTAACGTCGATGCCCTCGTCGTCCTCCAGCAGACTGACAAGATCTGTTGCCTCATCGCCTATCTGATCTGCCTTCTCTAAGTCGATCCAGGCTTCAAGGAGCAGCTTTTCGCCGCTTCTTCGTGCATTCCTGATTCGGCCTAGTCCCTCCTGCGTCCAGACGTCCTGCGATCCAGCAGAAACAAAGACGCCCCCTCGCATCGGGTGCCCGAGCGTTACAGGCCTGTCATTCCAGCTTTCTGGGATGCGGGCAAAGACGGAGGCACTGTAAAGCTCTGGATGCTCGCAATTGGCGCACTGATAGACCCCCGTCCGCAGTGCAACCATCGGCGCAACCAAGTATTCAACGCCGTCAATCTCTTCACGACGTGTCTTGCCTGGTTTGGCGCGTAGTATGCGAAATTCATCCGGCATGCTTGCCGAATAACATGCAGCTTCAAGTAAATCAAATCGGTTATTGAATGAATATTATTATTTACTTGCTTCTATATTAATATTTACCTTCGTAAACCTTGCAATTCTTTTAACGTTACATGGTCAATCTCGCCGCCAGTCCAGACGTCACGCCTGGCCGCGATCTCCACAGCCTTGATCGCATCGGCGCCCATTTCCATCGCGCCAATAGCAAACTTCTCTCCAGTCCCAACAGCCACGAATGGTTCGTAGATCACAAATGGCGCAAGTTTGGTCTCGTAACAGACGATCTCGCCGTCTGCCTTCAGCATGAAACCCGAAAAGTTGGTGAGGTCGGGCTTACGATCTTCCGGCGAGCCTTCGAGTAACCAGTCTTTCCATAGCTCGACATCCTGAATGCAACCGGCAGCGGCGACTGCGCATCCAATCTCCGACAAGATGACGAGCTTCTGATGACGCTTCGTCGCGCTCCATCCATTGTCATTCAAGAGCCCATCAGCGGCCATCACACCGTCTCGTATAGCGACAGTCGTCATTTGTCGTCCCCGCTATCCTCATCGACCTCGTCGTCAGGCGGTGTCGTATCCTCGTCATCCCCTTCAGTCTCGTCATCCTGCTCTTCATCGACCTCGTCGTCATCATGCGTGCAAGGCTCAGTCAGATCGGGGTTCTCGGGCGGCAATCCAAGGTAGCCAGCGCGCACTTCACCAGGCGTGATGATGTTGGTGGATTGCGCGAACTTGGAGACAGCACTCGCGGTTTTGTCCATGACTTCGGCCTCTTCAGCCTGGTTTGGCCCCGGCAAGTCGCCCCATCGCACCTCGTAATCGCCGTTCGCTGGCTCGGGCAGTATGCCAGCTTCGATCAAGAGGTCGGCGGTCGGCCGGACAATTTTGACGTCGCCGTAGGACTGCTGACGCTCAATGATCTGCTCGGCAAAATTCTTGCTGTCTTGGGTCGACGCCAGTTCGCCAGCCTCAGCGCCCATGAGGACGCGTTGTGGAATGCCGGTCGCCGCGCTGATGAGCTTGATCAGCACGTCGAAAGGACCGCGCGGATCGGCAGTACCGCTATTCAAGTATTTGAGATCGAGGCCAGACGAATGGAGCACGCGCCGCATGTTGTGCTGCAGCTCATCGATCTGGTCTTTCAGCGCGGTCTCTTCATCTGGCGTAAGTGGACGCGCATCACTTCGCAAGTCGGCCTGCAACGGCGCTTTGGCGAGCAACCAGTAGGCTTCGGCAGCGCCGCCAACGACCTTCAACATGTCGAAAGTCAGGTTGTAGATGCACTCAAGCAGCGGAGTCCCAAAGACGTCGCTCTCTAAGTTCTCCCTCGAGATATGGACAACACGCGTCCAATGCGCCGTGACATTGTTGATCTTCTTCGATTCGTTCCGGTTGAGCTGCGTTTTGAGCGTGTACTGGGTCGGCCATCCGTAGCGTGGTGACGTCTGGTCTTCCTCGTACTTGTCAATTTGGGCGTTGTCCTCGTGATAAGGCATCACGTACAGCAACCCATCTGGCCCGGATCGGCCTGGGGCAACCGGTTGATTGAAATCTGCTTGGTTGGCCAGGCCGAATAGCATCGCCGAATAACGACCGAGGCAAGCGAGCTTGTCGGCCCGCTTGAATCGATCACGCAAAAAGTGGACTTCGGCTATGTCTTTCCAAGCGGTCTCAAACTTTGACTCCTGCTCCTCATTGTCGGTATCGATCAACAGTGGCATTTCGCGCCACGTCGCACCAACAAGCCGATCGACGACGGTCTTCGCGATGTCCTGGCGCCGGTAGATGTCCAGATAGTCTTTGAAGACCGGCGAGATCTTATAGCCGAGCGCTGACCAGACATCACGGCACTCGTCGAACTGAAGGCCAGCACGCGTCGCCGCTTCGTAGCGGTCGATAAGGATCGATGTCATGGGCTTGCCCTCAAGTCAGGACGTCGACGTAGGATCTCGTCGATCGAATAGATGTTGCCGTTGTCGTCGAAGAGGTCTTCGAGATCGACTTGGCGTTTCCGGTACCAGTTGGCGACTTCCCTCCGAAGCACCTTGTCTTGGAACGCCTCGCTCTGCTCGCGAAGGAAGTCGTCGAAGGTGACAGTTGCGGGCGTCTTGCCGGTGAGCTCCCGGACCCGCTTACGAGCGAACTTGTCGAATGCGCCTTTGTGCCCCCTTGGCAATGAAGCGCGTGATCTGACCCGCTTGATGCCCGCTTGGTCCGCGTACTCTCGCAATAGATCAACCTGGGTGGACCGCTTGAGCGGGCGTCGTCCTAGAAGATCACCGTCAATGCTTGCCACCATCGTGCACCGACAATTTCGGTGAGCTGGCGGGCGTGGCCCCTTGTCGACGTCGTAGCGCTTGCCATCGAGCGCGCCGCACCTCGGGCACGTGGCGTCGTCCAATGTGGCGACCCAGATGACCTTGGCGATGACGTCCTTGTTCTCCTCGAACATGCGCTGTCGTGCGCCATTGCTGATGGCGTTGGCGGCAGTGCGGGCTATGGCCTCCGCAGCTCGCTTGCTGATGTTGAGCGAGTTCCTAAGGCGGCGCATGAGGTTGGGAATACTCTCGCCCAGCACCAGGCCACGGCGCATTTCCGCCATGATGCGGTCGACAGTATCGGCCTCGAATTTTTCGAGCACATCGGCAAGCGGCGTGCCGTCAATCGGCTGATGGTTGACGATCTCGCGCAGTTGCTTCGGGGACGGCAAGCCGAATGAGACGACAACCGGCAGCTTGTCTTTCCAGATGTCACGGATGAAACGCGGATCCGATACCGCCTCTTCCTCCAGCAATTTACGCACAGTCTTGCTGAGGTTGCGAAACGGCTTTTCGAGTATGCCCCTGATTTCTTCTTCGAGCGCCAGCAATTGCTTTATCTGGGTGGCGTTAGTGATCTCGCCACTACGCCTGATCACAGCCAGCTTTTTGTCGATGCGTCGGCGTAGCTCTTTGTAGGCTCCTTCCAGCTCAGCGATGATCGCCGCAGAAGCCTTGCCGCTCCGCTTGATCATCTGAACTTGACGCTTGATCAGCGCGTCCCGGATCTTTTCGTTAGCCGTTGCCATAACGGCACAAGTACCGTGAACACTTCAACCGGGGAACGATTAAGTTGTTGATGAATAATAATTAAAAGGCTAGAGCAATGGAACCGCTGATCCTTGCCCACACGCCCATCTACCTACCATGCAAATCATCCGAGACTGAGCATTGTCCCCATTACCCATCCCGGAAGAGCCCGCTATGAATTGGCTAGACTTCGTCGCAACGATTGTCGATTCTCTGACGGCTAACTTGGCATGGCCTGTTATGTTGGGCTTTGTAGCGTTTCATTTCGGCCCACAGGTCAAGATTCTCTTGGGAAAGATGAGATCGTTCGAGTCGCCCGTAGGGAATGCAACGTTTGATAGCAACGAAGAACTTGCGCAGGCCGAGACAGAATATGAGAGAAGCCCCGAGGGCGAAGAAGTCGAAATCAGCACTCGGATAAACGAAGAGCAGGAGGAACTGCTCGTTAGGATCAACCGAGCATGGGAGGAAGTCAAAAACAAGGTCAGTACAGTCGTAACGGATAAAGAAGGGAGTGACCCAGCAAAAGTAGCTGCCATGCCATTTTGGTTCTTGCTAGACTTTGCTGCCCGACAAAAACTCATCGACAGTCGGACATTTCATCTGATTAGTTCCCTACAGAAAGTTATAGATAATCTCGATAAGCAAGGCCCGGATAGGGTTATTGCAGATAACTTCGAAAACATGACTGCGAAGGCTTTGAAAGGCATGCCGTAAGTCGTGGCGCAAGCCGTTGTTTGAGAGCTATTTTCGACCTACCAAACCCCAGCGCGCCTACCTCCCCGTTGCACTCCCGTGAATTATCGCCGAGCGACGTATCTATAGGATCTCTGATTGGGACGGTTAAAGTATCGATCGGCGGTGATGTACTGGCGCGAATCGTTTGCTAGAGCCTCTTCTATGGCTGCTTCGAGACAAGCTCCGCCAATCTCTATAAGGTATCGAGCAACCGACTTTCCGTAGAACCGAGCCAATAAGCGTGCCATTTCCGGTCCAACAACTTGTACGATTTGCCAGAAATACGCTCCACGTGCCCGGCTCTGTGAGGCATACCTTTGGCCTGCGTCATAGGCGTAGACGGGTTCGCAATAGCCATATTGAGCAAATTGGCTCTGAGGCGGTTGACAACCACCAACAAGAATCGCTGAACCGATAGCACACAGAAACGACCTAGTCCTCAACAAGCACATAAAAACGCAAGCCCACCAACTATCGAATTAATCCAAAAAGTAGAATATTGTTTATCAATATTCGCCAATTATGGCAAGTCTCTGATTACCTTGCTGAATCGGAAGACTCGAACCCTCTAGTGTCTCGCACAGTGCAAAGGCAGGTATCTGAAACAGCGCAGACGCGCCGTCAGAAAGTCGCGCCAATGCGGACACTACCAAACCCCTGCGCGCCTACCCCTGACAGTTTCTATCGCTTGTTGGATGCGTCGAACGCAGGTTTGCGGACGCGATCGGGACCAAGGCGTTGCAAGAACGGTCCCAGCTACGTGAACCAAAGCAGCGCTTGAGAACCGACAGAATAAATTATAGGTTGAATTTCATGTAACGTGATCGATGCATGGAAGGCGCGTTTTGGAAAAGGTTGCGGAAAGAATCGTTGATTGGCTTCCTCTTGGCATGGGTGAGGCTAGGAGGAACTTTGTCTCTGGGATTATCTCCATCGCTGCCGGTGCTTGGTTGTTGCATATACCTGGATTAAGAACGTACAGCGCTGCCGATCTAATAGAAAAGATTACATATTTATTGAAAGAACACAGTATAGTTATGCTATTTTTTGCAATTATGATAATTATAACAGGAAAAATTGTCGATTTTGTTGGAAGTTTACTTCCAGCGATATACTATAAATTATCCGAAGCTTTTCTATATAAAGTATCAACGTTCAAGATATTTAGAGTATCATTATATCGACGTCGAAAAAGCACAAAAAATACCGGTTTGCATAAAAAATTTCAGCATGCTCGCCTTGCTACACGAAAGATAAACGGAATTGAGAAGTGTCGTTCCAAGCGTTTAAAGCGGAAGCGGTTTGCATCAGAGCTAACTGAAGATGCTAGAGAGGAATTTCAAGATTTACCATTCGTCGTAAGGGATGGTTTAGTCACGCCATTTGGATGGAATTTTGATATTTCAATTAATTTCTTAGTTTCGCAGTCAAATCAAAAAACATCGTTGTGGATACTGCACCGAGAAAACCGAAGAAAATTTGCTTATATGATTATTTGCTCGCTTGTTCTACCAATATTTATTCTTGGCCTCTTATTAACATATTCCCACACTTTTGTTTGGATTATGAGTAACCAGAGTTCTATGGCGAATACCATTGTAGATGTAGTTCAAAACGGCCTTCCTAGAATTCCCGAAAATCAAGCAGAAATCAAACCGCCCTTGCCAGAAAAATTTCACAATTTTCTCGTCTTATTGATGATATCCTCTCTTGCGATTTGCCTTTTTTTCTTTGCTTACGTCAAATATGTAAAGGCGTGCTGCGTCCAATATGCTGAAGCATTTGCACTCTGTTGTCATATAGAGAGGCAAGGAGAAGAAGGACCAGGCGATAATTCTGGCTCTTCTGTTTCGCTCGGTCCGCACACATCTCGGAATCGCGTTCGAGAGTTAGTTCTTTAGCATCGTTCAACGGCAAGTTTGACTGAATGTGCTGCGTCAAAACTCGCCGCTACCGAACGCCCTAGAATGGACACTACCATACCCCTGCCCGCCTTCCTCGCACCGCTTCCAAGGCATAACGCACGGCGTCGCACGTGTGATTGTTCTTATCTTCGATGATCGGGGTGACCTCGTCGGTCAGTGGATGAAGCTTGTAACGATAGCTGCCGAATTCATCGATCGTGTGCTGGCATCGCGGATGAATGATGGTGGTGTACGAGTTGACGAACTCGACACCGTCTTCGATCGACCCGGCGCCCTTTTTGGCCGGATTGATCTTGAAGCCCTTGCCTTGCATGAAGCTGATCGTGTCGGGCCTTTGGCTATCCGCCGTGATGATCCACCGTCGTGAGTCGGGCACCAAATCGAACAACTTCGGCAAGTCCTCGATCTCGCAATGAACCTGCCAAGCCTCACGATCGATGCAGATGCGCCGGTTCTCCTGGTCGACCCATAGGCGCACCAAGCACGTCGGATCGTTCGAAAAGCCCCAGTCGGCACCCATAAGAAAGAACGTGCCGGGCGGTGTTTCGAATTCTTCGACCTTCCAGTTTCGAAAAACCAAACTCTCGGGCCGTTGGCGCAACTCGCCTTGCCAGACGTGACGGTACTTCGCCATGTCGTGGGCGCGGTCCCACTCCATCTCTTGCTGCAAGACGTCGGGGAAGAAAGGGTTGTCATCCCAATTGACGTGCCGCACCACGGAGTCCGGGCGTTGCTCCTCGGTCGCGACAAAGTCCGCATAGACCGGGTCCGTAGCCTCATCGGGATTGAACGAGATCCATATCTCGGAGCCAGGCTTGCGGATCGTCGGAATCAGTAGATCCAAGCTCTCACGCGAAACCCGGTTGGCCTCCTCCAACCAGACAATGTCGACACCCTCAAATGACTTGATCTTCGTCGCGTTGTGCCGGAGCCCGGAGAAGCGAAACATCGAGCCGTTGCGCCCAACGATTTCGGTGTTGGTGCTCCTATAGAATTTCTCCAGGCCCATCTTGGCGATTTGGTCGTCGAGAAGGCGCTTGACGCTGTCTTGGATACTGAGCTGGATTTCGCGGCCACACAGGATGCGAAGGCGTCTAGCGGTCGCCTGGGCAAGTAGAATCTTAGCAAAGCTCCAACTCTTCCCAGACCCTCGACCGCCGTAGAAAACCTTGTATCGCGCGGGGCTGAATAACGGTTCGAAGACTTCAGGAATCGCTATCTTTGCCATCTGGCCTAACAAACTCGATGGTCAAAGTGTTCTCTTCGTCGTCGGGGTCCGTGAATTCGAGCTTGGTCGTCTCGCGCCATCCGAGTTTCGTCTTGCACCAAAAGATCGCGGCAGCGACTTGCGCGCCGCTTGGTGGTCCGGTGGCCGTCCGAAACAATGCGGCGACCACCTGCGAGTCAGCCCTCGCCGTGCCGATTTCCAATTCTTGGGCGAAAGCCTTGGCGAGCGTCTTCTCGCCTATCGGCTTATCCGTTTCAGGATTGATTACGCATTTCGCGATAATGGCGCGCTGGATACCGGCAACCGCCATCGTTCGGACCGTGTGGCGCTGCTGGTCGGTCGGTTCGAACGCCTTACGCCCCATTTTTATAATCCGTCAATTCGGATAGGGGGCTAACCCTCGACCGCTTCCAAATGGCATCCCCCTGCCCCCCTGGCGCGTTCTCCTGGCCGATATGCATCAAACCTACCCCTAACACCCTATCGCCAGAGAGGCTGCCCACGGGCCTCCTACGAGCACGATTCCAGCCGGATTCCTGCACCCGCCCCAAACTAGTCGCACACTAAGTCCTCAAACGGTTGCGCCGAAGCTGCCGTTGTATTTCTAAGTATATAGCACATCAAAGGGCTGTTGACGCTCGGTTGACTTGATAGTTTATTGATAGTTAAAAAATCCTTATTTATCAGTATATTACAGTCCAATATTTCTTGTGAAGCCCCTGGGTCTTGCGTATTATCTTTATACGCTCTTTGACAAATTCATCCAAACACCCTGCCCGAGACTTGGCTTTCATTCGGCCACGCGATCGACAAGGGTTTTTGTCTTTGAACGCGCCCGCGTGCGACGGGCGGCGCTCTTTCCCATCGTGAATCCCCGCTTTCCTACGTGAGCATGACAAACCTGCCTGACGAGGCCCCGTGGCAAGGGCCGAAACGGCGCTAGGCGCATCGCGCGCTTAGCCCGTCGCGGGAATGCCCGCAGCTCACAACCGAAAGGCAAAATTCATGAAGGAACGCCCAAAACTTAAGCGCTTCTCTCAGATCGTGATTCAGGCCTTGGTCATTAATCAGAACCCGAAGCTATACGGCGAACTCGAAAAATACTTCGCTGATTTGGGCCATGAGCCCAGTGACTATGACCTTCTGGCGTACGCTGAAGTCACGCTGACGCTTGATGGCGAGTTCCCGCCATACGAGCGAAAGCACGGCGACCCCGACAACGTCGTCGACCACGTGTCCGCGTTTATCGAGGACATGCACGCTGAGACCTTCTCCTAAGTATTGCCGCCTGATGAGGCCCGTAGCGAGGCCGAAACGACCGGGTCCAAACCGGTCGTCGCGGTAGCTAATCCGCAAGCTCACAACGTAGGAGTTACGAGAATGATCGACGTATCATTGCCGGCCAAAAAGCAGCCTGGCGACAACCCGAAAGGATCGCTGGCCGCTTTCCGGGCCCTAAAAACACGGGTCGATAATCAGCTCGACAAGATGGGCGACGACGACCCGGGCCGCAGTGATCTTCAAGCAAAGTCTATCAGCTACGCCCATAAGATCGCCGCATTGATCAAGGAACATCCGCACCTGGCCGACACCGGCAACAAGCGCGGGCGTTCTAGCGCTCGTTCAAAACGCTTCATCGACGATCAAGGCAAGATCGATAGAGCCGCGATCATGGCGCGCTATCACAACGGAACCGCCAACATGCACGCGCATATAGAGCGGCTTTTCCCCAAGCCCGAGAACGAGGCCGGAAAGGCCGAAAAGCCCAAACCGGCAAAGGCCAAACGCGCACAGCGCACCAAGGCAACGAAGGCGCAAGCCGCATGACCCACCTGATGAGCCCGAATGGCAACCGGGCGAAACCGGCCCTAGGCCGGTCGTGGGAAGCCACCCACACAAGCTCAAATCAGGAGATATTGTCATGACCACAGCAGAAATGACCATCATCGAGCCTGGCCAAAACGTCCAGACCGGCAAGCGCAAAGTCGACGTGAGCCGTGGCGAATGTCGTACCGACCTCGCCAAAGAGTGCTGGAACCGGCCGGAAGATGAGCGGTTTGTTTCGATGGAAGACCTTATCTCCCACCTGAAACGGCGTGCCGAAACTGGCGCGGAGTGGGTTGATCGGCTGTCGAACCTGACGTTTCTCGGCAATCCCCATGAAGACTTCTTGGGCGTCGAGGGGCCGAATGGTCCGCTAGCTCTCAACCATTGGAGCATGGGGCAAATGGCTAATCAGGTCGGCGCACCTGCCGATTATCTGCGTAGCCTTCCCGCCAACATGGCGGCGCTCAATCTCCAGTTCTCAGCGTCAAAGTTTGGTGAGCAAGCCAAACTCTACCACGACACGGAAACCGGCCAGATCCGGGCGGTCACTAGCCCGTCATATGGCCGGATTACCGATCTAGACGTGGTCGAGAGGCTTAGGACTATCGCCCAAGACAGCGACGTGACTTGGAAGGTGCCGGGGTGCATGGATTGGAGCACTAACGAATATGATCCACACATCCCGGTGACCAAACAGAGCACAACGCTTTTCGCGGGCGACCGCGACGTCGCCGTTTTCTTGTGTGACGATCTCGATCCCATCGAGGTTGGCACGCTGGACGACGGGTCACCCGACGTCATGTTTCGCGGTATCTTCTGCCGTAACTCCGAGGTTGGCGCGGCCAAGCTTGAGATCATGACCATGTATCTCAGGGGAGTTTGCGCGAACCGGTGCCTATGGGGCGTGGAAGGTTTCAAGCATTTTGAAATCGTTCACCACCAGGCAGCGCCGGAGAAATTCAAGGATGAGGTCTTGCCGTTCCTTAACGACATGCACGGCGGCGACAAACAACGCATCGTCAACGGCGTACGCGCTGCAAAGGAGCCTATCCCAGCGCTTCGCGATGCAACCGGCGATGACCGCCGCGTGGCCCAGATCGATTTTCTCAAGAGCCTCAACTTCAGCCCGCGCATGGCTGGCGAGATCATCGATCACAAGGCACCTGGAACGGCAACCATCGAGACCCCTTGGGACGTGGCTAACCAAATCACAAGCTACGCCCAAACCAAGCCTTACCATGACCAACGGCTAAAGCTTGAGACCATCGCCGGTGACATCATGGACAGGGCAACCGCCGCCGCCTGACGAGGCCTTTGGCAAGGCCGAAACGAGCAAGGGGGTGTCACCCCTTGCTCGTCGCGGCAGCC
The DNA here is from genome assembly GCA_028285265.1 of Geminicoccaceae bacterium. Taxonomy (GTDB): domain Bacteria; phylum Pseudomonadota; class Alphaproteobacteria; order Geminicoccales; family Geminicoccaceae; genus JANQPX01. The sequence goes on along the minus strand of JANQPX010000040.1, from coordinate 28,053 downwards.
ACCGCAACAGCTCACAACCGGAACAATGCGATGCTTACGATCAAGATTCGTATGCCGCCAGACCATGGCGACTCGGTCCTGGCGGTCACCACCCGCAGGGGGCAAATTCGCCTTCAAAGCCTAAACGGGGACGGCAAACCAACCGGAGCCCCTGTCTTCATTCCCGATGACCCGCGCTTTCTCGCGATCCTGACGCGGACGCTCATCGAGCCACACGCCACGAAAGCTCAAAAAGCCGCCTGACGAGCCCGCTGGGAACGGGCGAAACCGCTGGCAACGCTGGCGGTCGCGGAGCCCAAGAGCATTCAGCCACCACCTTCTTTATGCTCGATGCTTCTCACCGTATCTTCACCAAGCTCTTGCACTTTCTCATGGATCGGCACGTCCTTTATTTTACCCTTGGACGCGTCAACAATCTCATCTCTCATCAAGTCGAGAGCACTACTGTAGAATTCCCTTCGATCCCAGTCGTTGAGTTTCCCTCGTTCGAACATGAGCTCTGCGGCATCGACAGACTGTTTGATCTTCTCCCGCGCTGTGTTGTGTTTTCGGACCAGTAGCGGTGTCATTGTGATTAGTGGCCCAAAAGCAAGGCTGGCGATTACCAAGTAAATGCTCATTTGAATGCCTTGGGTCTCACAAATGACGCTCACTGGGCCAAGGAAGAAGCATCCCAGAATCATACCAATACCAACCCTGACAGGATGATCCGTGCCAAGAAGCGATAGGGCTCTGTTGAGGAAGCTTGATGCTAAGTCGCGCAAATCGCTCATTTGGCGATCTCCGCGCCTGCGGGCAAACGCTGTTGTTGCGTTGATTCTTGTGGATACTCGCCCAATATCCTTCTGGAGCGACCTGGCCCGCCATCGAAGTCCTCATTTCTCTTGTTGCGTAGCATAAATTCAACAATCTCTAGGAACTCCTTGGCGTTAAAGCCATAATAACCGGCAGTTATCCTATAGCCCTGCAGACGCACATTTACATAACTGATCAATAAGAAGAGTACCAAGACAATATACGGAGTTACAATGACGTTTTTTATACTCGCATTATACAATAATACAGGTCTTGAAAGAATAATCTCGCGTCGCACATACTCTTTGTCATGATATCCTTGCAATACTCGTTGAACCGGATTACGCTTTTCATGAACTTCTATCACCTCTATTATTTTATCAATTTCTTTTATCTGAGTCACTTTTACATCACTGAAATTTATTATTATTATAAGTGACATTATCGATGAGGCGATAGATAATGAAATTACACTGGCCACCCAGCTTGAATATTTCTGTTCGAAAATTTTTTCCAATTTAAAGTCAGAGTTCGCTGAGCTTTGGTTCATTGAACTTGTCGAACGATTGCTGAGTAGCATGAAACTTATAATTGCGTAAGCTACATATAAGATGAAATAATCGTTATATTTCAATGAAATATACATAGTCGACATTAACGACAGATTTATAAACAAAGAGAGTGCTCCAGCGAAAAAATAGATTGCATTTCTTTGAATTTTTTTCCAAATTGTTTGAATTAATTGCACCCAAATATTTTTGTGATTAGTGCGAGCTGGAACTCTCTGAGTAATATTAATCCGAAGAAAGCTTTTCTTACTAAATTTCAGAAGAATTAAAGAACAAAAGTAAGGAAGTGATGAGGCACTACCCATCAATAACAGATTTGTTGTATGGTCTCCCGGTTGGTTATGGTCATTATAAAAGATCAATCCGTTTGCTATATAGATTACAACAGTTATCAAAATTATATCTGCAATGAATCTCGTGTGATGCGAATACTTCACAATCATATCATATACCACTCGCCCTACTGAACACAGCGCGTTTCCAATGCGAAGCTTACTGTCCCATTTTCAACTAAAGATTTATATAACTCACCTTATTCAATTGTCCAAGGTTTAAGTGGACAACCCTTTTCTAGATCAGACCGCCTAATGAGGCCATTGCATGGAGCTGAAATGCTGGCGATCGCGCCTCCCTGCAACAGCCACAAAACACCAAACTAAAGCCGACTAAAGATTAGGCGCGACCCGCTTTTTCTGCTATAATTTCAATAAGTTAGCCGCCTGACGAAGCCCCTTTGGCAAGGGCGAAACGTCCTCGATGCACGGGGTCGTCGCGGTAGCCTATTGCCGTAATTCCCCACCAAATCTTGGGATCGGAGGCCCTCAATGGGACTTAGCAAGATCGAATGGACCGACAGAACCATCAATTTCTGGGTCGGCTGCGACATTGTCTCGGCAGGCTGCACCAACTGCTACGCCATGAAGATGGCGGCTCGCATCCAAGGCTGGGGCAACCCGAGCTATGAGGGCGTGACTAAGCGAGTGAATGGGCAAACAGTCTGGACCGGACGCATAAACGTCGGTTCAGAGAAACGCTGGAATGAGCCGCTCTCGACACTTCTACCCACGCTGTTTTTCGTGAACAGCATGAATGACTTCTGGCACCCGAATGCGAAAGATGAATGGCGAAAGCGAGCATTCGACATCTTCCGAAGGACACCACGGCATCAGTATCAAATCTTGACCAAGCGGCCAGAGCACATCGCGCCCATACTCGAACGCATGGGTGAAACCGTCCCCGGCAACGCCTGGCTTGGCTGCACCGTCGAAGATCATCGCGTGGTCGATCGTATCGCTATGCTTCGCGAAGTACCGGCGAGGATCCGCTTTCTATCAGTCGAGCCCATGACTGCGCCGTTGGGCGAGGTCGATCTAAGGGGCATTCACTGGGTCATTCTGGGCGGCGAAAGTGGGCCACGCGCCAGGCCGATGCAGCTAGACTGGGCGCTCGAAGTCCGCGACCAGTGCATCGCGCAAGGCGTCCCCCTGTTCTTCAAGCAGTTCGGCCTCGCCAAGAACAATCCATTGTTTGCCAACGGCGGGATAGCGTACGTCAAAAAGCATGATCCCATTGGAAAAGGCGGCTCACTTCTGGACGGGAGACAATGGCATCAATGGCCGTTCTTCGTCGATAACCCCTTGGAGGTGCATTGTGCCAAAGGGTAAGGACACGAACCATTGCCGCTCGACCAGCCATCACCGCTGGTCGAATCGGCTTCTGATCAGTTCAAGCGGATACGTCAGGATTCGGGTCGGGAGGGATCATCCTTTGGCAGATCCCAATGGCTACGCATACGAGCATCTCATCGTTTGGGCGAGCGCTGGGCGAAGAAAGCCCGGAAGAGGCGAACTCCTCCACCACAAGAATAAGAACAAGCGGGACAATCGGCTCTCAAACTTGGAACTCATAACTCGTTCCGAGCACAACAGGTTGCACAACCTGCAAAAGTCACGGAACAGCCTTGGGCGATTCGAACCCAGTGACAAGTGTCCGGCATAACCATTGAGTGTTTGCCAATCTCATCGCGTGCAACTATATTTAGGCGATGCTCGCACCTGATCCGATCGTTGTGCAACAGGTTCAGGACCCATCGGTCCTGGGCCTGCTCGCGTCTTGGATAGATGTGCTTTGGATCATCATTGCGAGCACCCCTGTCTCTCAGACTGTCGCCAATTGGCTAACGGCACTGCTCGCAATCTTCACGATGAGCTACACGCTCTTGAGTGATGGATACCGCCCCAAAAAAAATCTGACGCGTCAACATATTTTGGCCTTGACACGGGTTCACGGCCCCTCAAAAAAATACTTGTTTAGTTAGAAGTTGATTCTTTTGGGCCAAAAATCATAACAAAAACACGAAAGATTCTTATTTGCTACGCTATTTCAACGAGTTAGCCTATAAGCATAAAACAATCGAAATCGTCGCCGAAAATCTCTTGTTCTACTTGAGGTTTGATTTTAGTCCTTTCCCACAAACAGGCACGCCGCATAGATCATCACCGATCCGGCCTTACTAGCGGCTCGCAAAACCTTTTGCTGTTCGCACCCCATACGCTTAGCGAGCCCATTGACCGCCTTCGAAAACAGCTCGTCTCGATTGCGAGCTCCACCAACAGCCGTGGTCGAGATCCCGGCAATGTGGGCGAGGCTATAGGGATAGTGCCCCATCTTAATCTTGAGGCCGCTTCCCTCGGTCAGTAGCACCGCGACCTTCTCGCCTGGCTGCACCTTGCGCCGATCGGCGAGGATCATCGCCTGATCCCAGGGCGAGCCATAGGAGTCAAAATCAAAAACGTTGTACGGCTGCAAGTCGATGCAGCGCATCACGCGGCGATTGTCAGAAACGAACATGGTCCGCTCATCGCGATACCACTTCTCATCGCATCCCGTGTAGGCGCTGGCGTTCTGCCATACCTCGCGCCACATCTCCCCATCACCGCAAAACGCATCAAACACGCGACTATCACCCGCGCCTATCCAATCGAGCGCCGCCTGGCGCAACTGGATCTTGGCCGCTGATCTTCCAGGATGGTTGTTAACCTTCTTGACCGATCGACCGAGCGTCGAGCTGAACTTGTTTCGTGATTTCACACCGCCACCGTACCAAGCTCGACTTCGACGTCGTCTAACGACGCCATGACCTCCTTGATCTTATCGAGCGCCGCCGCCTGCTGCTGCAACGGGCCGCGCACCGAGATCCAGAACCGGTCGGCAAGCTGGGACGTGTCGATCTCTTCGATGACAAGCGTCTCTTCGGGCATGGTCAAAAGGGCCTGTGCCTCATCGTCATCGAAACCGATCGAGAGATAGTTCTCCGGGTCGGCCTCCTCGATGATGGCCCTGATCCGAGCGTCGTTGTCCTTAGCCCCCTTGGCGTGCTCGTTGTCCGCGAGCATATACTCGTCGGCGGTCTTTTGATCGACGTCCCAAATGGTGACCGCGACCTGATCGTAACCCGCCGCTGACATCGCGCCCCAGAGGCCGTGACCGGCGATGATCATCATGTTGGCCTTGCGCACCAACACGCGCCGGTTCTGCCCGAAGCGTCCTACCGACGCGATGAGCTTGGTAATCTGTTCAGTGGGATGGTTACGGGGATTCCGAGGGTTTTCTTGAAGCGACGTGATGTCGACGGTCTTCTCTTCGATCGCGCCGCTAAACGTCTGTTCTTTGGGCATTTGCTTGCCGTTCGTGATAGTGGGAGCCAGCCGCCTTGCGACGACTGGCCCACAAGCTCACAACCAAATAGGTTGCGCCCCCAATATGTAATCAATGGCCCCTCGTGTCCACTGACGACCAAATTCTGGGTTTTGCGTAAAGTGGAATTTTTGGGTCAAAATTGTGCATGACTCGAGTTGAGATTATTCTTGCTTTAGACACATTTGTGTGTCTATTTAATGGCTCCACATCCTCGCCGGGAGACTACTATGGTTCGGATTGCGTTGTCTGAAAGGTTAATCCTTCATGAAAGGCTCAGAGTTTTTGCGGAAGGTGCGTCAGCTAGCTAAAGCACGAGGGATGCACTGCGAGTTTGTACCCGGCACCGGTAAAGGCAGTCATGGTCGCCTTTATCTCGGAGAGGCCTACACGACACTGAAGGACCGAAAAAAGGAAATCGGTCCAGGGCTGCTGAAACGAATGTGCAAGCAGCTCGGGATAAACGCCAAGGATCTTGAATGATCAATGCCTATGCATATCCAGCGCGCCTAGAAACCGACGACGAGGGCCACTTTGTCGTTTCGTTTCGAGATGTGCCCGAAGCGCTGACAGACGGTGCCGATCGTGCCGAAGCGCTTGCAGAGGCCCCCGATGCGTTGGTGGCCGCCCTTTCGGGTTATGTGGACGACGCGAGAAATCCGCGCCCATTGCCGAAGCCCACGCGAGCTAGGAAGGGCGAGGTGATGGTGGCTGTGCCGTTGGTACCAGCAGCAAAGCTTGCTCTTCACGAAGCAATGCGCGCTCAAGACTTAAATGGTGCCAAACTGGCCAGGAAGCTCAAGCAGCCAGTCACAGCGGTGCGCCGTCTCTTGAGCCTCGATCACACGTCGAAGATCGAGCACATCATCGCTGCCCTAAATGCACTCGGCCGGACTGCTGAGCTTGCTATCAGCGAGGTAAGCTAAATGAGAAGCTATAAGCTTTCCAGGTATATATTGTGATTAGCACAATGATCAACCGCAGGTTCAAATATCTTTTTTGAGAATACATCCAGAAATATTCTTAGATCGAATGCACAACTATCGTGATCTGACTTGACAATAACGATTGGGCGTATTGGCTTGCAATCTTCAATTTTGGGTATCACAGCGTCTAATCCTCCTTCAAGCATCGCGACGTCGCGCTCATGCACAGCGAGATCACGAAGAATTTTGAGGGTCACATGATGGATGATCACTGTTATGAGCCGCCAAAAGTTCTCTGTCTCGGGCTCCCGCTGAGATTGGGTACTTTCATTTGCTCTTCGCCCAACCGGTACATTAACCTCATGCGCTCGTGTTCTGAATGAAGTTGCCTCTATGAACCTCCTGGCCCGTAGCGCAAACAATACGAGATCGTCGTAGGCTAGTGAGTCCTGCCTCTCGGAGATTTCGTAATAGACATCTTTGGGCGACGACTGAGCATAAGCAAATAGGCGGGCAGAGGCATTAAGCAATGCCTCGTAGTCAGCCTTTATTGTCGGCTCATCCCTCGGTGTATCGTCATGCATCGCAGACAGCCGAACTTATGTTTTGACGCAATCTCAGGCAAAAACTCGCCTTAAGGTATATTTATGATCGCATACAATCAACTCATATGTCCCGGCTAATCTTCAAGACCTTCCATCGTCGACTTCCCTTCGACCAGCACCAGCAACATCGAAAGCTGTGCGCTAGATCGGCAATTCTTCTCCCAGCGTCGATCTTGCGAAGCTTGGACGTATAGACCTGCCCAATCCGACCGCATGACGGGCACGTCACCTCCAGATAGTGCCATTCGCGAAGATCGCCGACGGTGACTTTGTCGCGCTCGTGCTCGAAGACGACAATGTCCTCGCCCCTGCCCCTACTCACGTTGAACCCAAGCATCCCAATGGCGCGTACCGACGTGGCGGCATTGCCTGCACTTAAAGCGGGGCGCTAGTTGGCCAATCTCCGTCTCAGGGTCGCCGAGCCCTTGCATTTCTTCGGCATCGATCTCGGCCACGTGCTTGCAGCCATCGTTCTCGCAATGGACGCGAACGAACATTCCCGGTTTCAAGTCGCCAATCTTCACGCGATGGCGAGCGTCGGGGAATGCGATCACAGCATCTCTTGTGACTTCATATCTCACGAATACGCTCCGGTTCTCGCGGGGGTTACCGACCGATGCGCAAATGTTCTATATTTGTTCTCATTTTGAGCATAAGCACAAAGCGACGTTGTAGTCCAGACGCTAATTCGAATTATGCCCCCTTGGTGACGCCGGTAGCCGCAGTTACCCTGCCCCGATCTTTTTTGTACGGTTCTGCCGGAACCAAGGGACGGAAACGATATGGCACCGGAACAAGCAAGCACTGATGCAGACCAAGCCGAAGGCATCGAAATCCTCAGGGCGCTCAATGCAAAGTTCGACTATGTGATCGCGACGCTTGAAGAGATTCAAGGCGATCGAGAATTCAACAACGCCCGTGTCAAAGCCGTCGAGGATCTGTGCGGCACACTCATCAAGAATGCTACGGTTGGCAATCAGCGGCTAAGTCACATCGTCGGCAAAGTGGACGCTTTGAGCACTCGCCCAGCGCGCTAACCAACTGGGAATATTAATTAAATAAGGTTTATGGAGGCAAATCATGTTTGCTTCCCGCGATAATATTTGGCAGATCTAATATGTCCTCCGTCCTAGTTTCCTTCCCAGGCGTCGGTAGTGATCCCATTGCGACGCCTGGGAATGCACTCATTGTCGTCGCTCGCAAGCCTCCAACCAGCTATCGATATCGGTGAGTCGCCAACGGACCGATCTATCGCTTATCTTGATTGGCTTCGGGAACGTGCCCTCGTTGATCCCCTTGTAGAGGGTCGCATTACTGATACTGCACATGCTTTTGACCTCGGCTGCACGCAATAGCCGTCTCGACGCTACGCCTGGGTCGGGATAATCAGACACCATGCAGGCTAGGCGTTTGATAACGTCCAACTCGCGCTTGAGGGTCGCGACAAGCTGTTGTGATGCAACCTCCGCCGCCGTTTCAGCGGCTTTGGCTGCTGCTTCCTTTACGATGTCTTCGATGCATCGCTGAAGCGAATCTCCCGGCCTCACGATTGGTTATGCCTTTCCCAATGGTCCATCATCATTTCGAGGAGCCTGCCCTGGCTTCGGTAGTCCGTGGCCATTCTCTTGAATCGCTTGATGATGGGCTTTCGGGCTTTGATATTCACCTGATCGAATGGGACTTTTGCCGGTGGGGCTTCGCGCACCGGCAACGTCGATATGTTGTCGATCTCCGTCGCGGATGGCCGCGTCACTGGCTCATCGTCGATGTCATCCAGATCAAGCGCAAACGAGCTTCGTCTCTCTGTCATGCGGCGGCACTCCGAACTGTCTTCATAAATCGGGTCACAAGGTCGCCCGTGAACATCTCCGCGTTATTGATCGCAGCATCGATGTTGTTCACGCGCTTTGGATCGAGGGCGAACAGCGTACAACCTAGATCAAAAATCGCAGCAAAAGCATCGCGTTGGTGAAGCTCCACGCCCACGATGTCGAGGCCGGTGGACCTTACGTCGGTGGCGATGCGCTGTGCGGTCTTACTTTCAGCGACGACGCGCGTTTTCGTAAAAGCGATCGCAAAGGGTATCCTCGCCCTTCGCGCTTTCTCTTCGATCCTGATCGCGCGAATAGCCTTCCCGGCCATGTCGGCGTCAGGCCTGCTCTTTTGCATGGGAATTATGGTGAGGTGAGCCCGCGTGACGGCGTAGGACAAAGCTCTCGACGCAACGCCCTCAAGGTCCACGATAACAAATTTGTGCGTGTCTGAGGCTTCGTCGATCTCATCTAACAGCGTCTCGACGCTCTGATTTCGAATGACCATCAAGTTATCGGGCGAACATCCGGCAGCAGCCCAAGTCGATATGGGCTGGTTGGGGTCGGCATCGATGATCGCTGTCGGTACCTCGCGTGCCAGTATTTGGCCCAGAATCAGCGCGGTAGTGCTCTTGCCACAGCCCCCTTTGGGGTTGGCGAGTACGATTGTTGGCATTGTTTTTTTGACGACGATAAGGCACCGCCCACATTAATTCTTTTTCTTCTGGGGGCAAGGCAAATCTAGCATTTCGTACCAAAAAGTAGCCTACTATTTGGTACCCGATGGTAGCCTACCTTTTGGTACTTTCTAGTAGGCTACCTTTCGGTACTTTTTGCTAGGCTACTTTCTGGTAGCCTTTGGTAGGCTACTATCCATCGTGCCATTCCTTTATCTCGCTGAGAGTGGCGAAGCGCGACTTTGACTCGCCGTCGCAATGGGCGAAGTAAACAATCTCTCTCCTGGTCGACTTTTCGCTCACATCAACCAGCTCGACCTTGTTGCAGCGCCTCGCAAAGTAGCGTGCCGCTTTGCGACCGTTCATATTCGCTGTCTGAATCGCACCATCGCCGAGCTTTCGCCATAGCTTGGGGCCATGTTTTTCTTGCATCGGCGCCCAAGCGTTGGACGCTATGCGATCATCGTAGCTGGCCGGATCTTTCTTGGGTAACGGCAAATTGCCCAAGACCAGGACAACCAAGATGAAGCCACCGACCCAAATGAATGCTTTCTTCATGGGAAACCCTCCAGTCAAATAAGATTGGGGGTGGCTAACAAGAGTCTGGCGGTGGTGTCAAATTGGACAGGCTATCCGCAGGTACCATTTAGTAGCCTACCTCTTGGTACTATTTAGTAGGCTACCCGTTGGGCGGCGGCGATCATCTCGCTATCAGCCCCCATTCGATTAACGTTGCCCATGCTTCGTCAACAGACGTGCACACAGCGTGTCTGACGCCCTTGTAGGCGCTCCAGGCCATGAAATCGCGCTGCCCGTCTGTCAGCAGCTCACAGCGCCGTTTGTTGCCCCTTGCGACCTTGAACTCGATGAGCCCCGAGCCACCAGGCATCGAGAAGACGAAGTCGGGAAAAGACCACACCACGCCCATCGCTTGCATCTTCGCCCGGTAGGCCGCACCGCGATCGCCCTCGTTCGGCACGTGGGTCCAAGTACAGCGCGACCGGCCATCGATCTCAGCGCGCACCAGGCGCTCGCGAAACTCCACGCACATCGCGTCCTCAGGCCCCAAGTCGCCCTTGAACTCGGGGCAGTGGAGGATGGTTTCGAGCCAAGGGCGACGCGGTTCACGGCACGGCAGGGGCGGCTTGGCAACGCGCCGAGTCGTGACCAAGTGCGCTTTGGCCTGCGCGTTCGTACAATCAGCCCCCCCTATGAGGCCTAGCTCCCTTGCCTCATCAATCGACATGCGGTTGTCAGCCTGTATCCCCCGATCGGTCACGTTTTCACCCCGTTAAGCATCAACCGTTTCGCTCTTCAGAAATCGTTCTCGCAACTCGTCTTCCTCTTCAGCCGCGCGCTCCCAGAGCCTAAGATTCGCCGCGTGTAGCGGGTCTTTGGAATTCCCCTTTCGCATGTCCTCGAGATCCCATCGAAAATCGTTCGCAGCCTTCTGAAGCTGTCTCAGCGTGAACAGGTCGTGGGGCGCTCGGCCGTTGTCGAGCACGTAGCGATACAGCCCTCGACCCCATTTCTCGCGAAGTGCCCGCTGGCCCATGTCAGACAGCATGACTTCGGCGGCAACCTTCGCGCCGTGAGCATCCCCGATGAGGTTCCTTCGATGTCGTTTCGTCCCCAGCATTACGCCGCCTCCCGCTTGGGAATCTTCAGCAATTTGAGGACGTGATCAGCGCTCCAGTTGTGCCCGCGTTCGATGCCTATCGACGCGATTTTTCCATGCTTGAGTTCGGCCAGGCGGGGCATGAATCTCGCCCGCTCCAAGGCGCTCATCCTTTTCCCGACCGTCATGCTCAGTTCTTCGTCGTAGAGGGTGAAAACATCGCGCTCGAACTTGGCCAATTCCACGCCAGGCGCGATGTCGTTGTTGGGGGGATCGGTCCCCGACTCGACAGGCGCACTGGCATCCGAGATTTGTTTGGTCTCCCGGTTCGCGTTGGCGTTCCTGAGCCAGCCGCGCAGCAGTTCGGCGAAGCCCGCTTCGTTCTCGACCGTGCCCTGCATGACGTGTTTGTCGATGAACCGTCTGACCTGACGCTGAAACGGTCCGTCGCCAAGCGCTGGCTGGAAGTCCTGCACAAGCTCGTCGTAAAGCTCGCTCGGCATTCGCCAATCCGAGTGCATCATGAATTTTATCGGGTCGGGTGGGTCGTCCGGTGGGGCCGGTCCCTGAGGTTCGCCGTCTCGTGCGCGCGCACGCACGTTACCCAAATTCTTAATTTCTTTAATTTCTTTATCTTCTCCATTCTGTTGGCCCCTGCCTGGCCCCTGATTGGCCGTTTGGTTGGCCCCCTCCCTGGCCCCTTCTGAAATTGGACGCTGAATTTCGTCGTAATTACAGATAGTTATGACGGTAATGCCCTGGCCCGCTTCGTGGCCTATTAGCTGGCCCATTTCGAGGTTTTTGAGAATCGTTCTGCCTCGCTTGCGTGACGTGCAGAAGCGCTCCAGGTCATTCGTACTGATCCAAAGCTGCCCACGCTTTAGATGAACAACGCGACCAAGTTTTTCGCAGTAGGCGTCAGTGTCTTCGCGAACGGCCATGCGCACGAAACGGTCGTAGAGACCGAGCGCATCAGCTTTCTGCAAGTATGGATTTTGCAGATCACTACGCATCGATTTCACCCAACCGCCATCAGTCATGCCGATTCATCACCCTGTCGCCAGAGTGGGGGCATTAGTTGACCGGACGCGGCCTCAAATCGCCACGAGTTCACCTCATGCCGTCCGGCCCGTTCAGAGAAAGGGTGTTGCGCCGAAAGCCGCATTTTTTTATTCTCTTTCCGTTGCGCTAAACAGCCCCGTGCGGTCGGCCAGGACACGCGGGGCTATTTCTTTGGGCAAGTACTGCCCTCATAGCCCCATCACGGGACAACGGTCCTATGTCGCCACGCTAGGCGGCAGAAGGCTGCATACAGCTCTCCAGTGCACTGATTATGGGATCTTCGAATAGCTCGGCTTGGTTGAAGACGCCGCGCGCTCGGTAGGTGAGGAAACGCGAGATCAAGTCCAAGCGGCATTGCATAGGCGTGTGGGTGTCAGCGAACTTCTTCGCCGCTTCCATCGGAGGCGTATACTGCTTCAGCTCGCTGATGATCTTGTTGCGATGATCGTGACGCAGGCGCTTAAGCTCAGAGCGCTTGTCGTCCAACTCAAGGATTTGTCGTTCTAGTGCGTCGTCACCGCTAAGGAATTGCTCGATAGCTTCTTGCGTCGGGTCTTCGTACCCTTCCGCGGGCACCGTGTGTCTTGGCATTCGGGACTCCTCTGTAGAGTGGAGTCCTCCAGATCCTAGTTGCTTTTGGCCCGTCGAGGCCAAGGAGACCGGGTGTCCTACGCCCGACCACCTCATTCGCGAAAGCACGAATATCGTATTAGGACGTGTAAAATCAACGCAAAATTTATCAGCAATGCCAGCGGCAGCGCTCATACCAATTCGAGCTCTTTGGTTGTCTTGCGCCTCCTACCGATAGCCTTGCGCTCGGCATCACAAGGCACTTCGCAAAGTAATTCGTCAGGTATCTCCATGTTTCGACGCAGTGCATAGCTGATCGTTTGCCATGCCCGCTTCGGCGGAAGGCCATCAGTAAACCAGTTCGTGATGTGTTGAGGGGTGACGTTGAGCCCGCGCTGCAACGCCGCTCGGCTACCGAAGACGTCAATTGCGGCTAAGGTAGCTGAATCTCGAATCTTGCCTGCCATGAAAATATGTCTACAGGCTCTCTGTAAGGTGTCAAGTCATATCGAATCTGGGACAAACCCCACCAGGGGTGGTATACAACGTTTCTGTAGAATTGTTTCTTTTCGGTAAAACGACATGGCAGAAACGCCGGCAGACTTGCTCTCGGCAACCAATATCGGTCTGCGAATTAAGGCTCTAAGGCTAGCACTAGGATATCCACGGTCAGGCGAGTTCGCTGAAACCTACGGCGTGACGATTCAGGCCCATTCGAACTACGAGCGTGGGCAGAACCCACCAACGGTCTGGCCGATGATAGCGTTGTGCGAACGTTACCCTGGCGTGACGCTAGAGTTCATTTTTCGCGGCATTCCAGACGCGATGCCCTACAAGATGACCCAGGCCACGATTGCAGAGCTAAAGAAGCTCGTAGGCGACGATAATCTGCCAATCGCCTGAAGGACTTTGCGTCAGATTTGGAAGGCGGGCCTATTGGCCCCGAACGATCTTACGAGGCGTCCTCTTTCGTCGACTTCGGCCATAACGTTAACTTTGACCCGTCTGGCTTGACCCGACTTCGCGCGGAGTTCGATGACCTGCCCGTGAACGCACCCGTCCCGCCTCAGGCTTGCCAAGAACTGACCATCGTAGCAGTCCAGACCATTTGGCGTCATGAAGGTTCTCAGCGGTCGACCTATGGCCTCGCTAGGCTCATAGCCAAGATAGTCGCACCAAGACTCTGAAACTCCGGCGTACACAAGGTCGCGCGAGCCGTCCCATTCGGACGAAACGGCCATGATCGTGTCGTCGCCGTGCCAAGTCTGGCGTTTGATTGCCGCCTCAGCCGTCGCTCTGATCCGACGCCTGGTGCGTCCGATGGGGCAGAGTTGACGAAGGCCACTCGCCACCCGTCGAAGCCCTGTGAAGGCATCTTCGACCTCGCCCCTATCACGGCATGAGATCATGTCCGCATCTCTGAGCTGGTCGATCAGCAATTGCAGCAAATGAGGAAGCTCAGTGGGCAGAAGCCGTCGCAGACAAACAGTCGCACGAAACAATGCTCTCCGTTGATCAACCAATTCAACCACACGCTCAGAAACCGCCAAGTCATGCTCTTTGTCAGGCATTTGTAATGCGGCCAACTCCTTGTTGATTCTCTCAAGTCGGTTGCAAAAGCGGGCCATATCAGAACAGCGCGCGTCCGAATGACCATCCTGACTGCAAGCCGCGCTCTCCTTTGGCTCACTTGTGCGGGCAGGTGAACTACTAGCTTGCATCGGTTCTATCCCTGTAAGTGTTCCAAGCCGTCTTACATTGCACTTGCGCTACCGATCCGGGGCACGCGCGCAGAACTCGAGAGTCTTGTAGGTGAAAATGATTTGCCAGGAGCCGGAACGGCTAGACGCTAGCCACGCTGGACAAGCCTTGTGACGGCATACCCCCTGACAACCTCGCCATTTGTACCGAATTCGCCGAGGCAGTTAGCTGTCACGGGCCTCGCAACGCCTGACTTTGTCAGGAACTCGTAAGGCACGTTACGGATCATGCCCGTTCTCTTAAAGTCAGCCGCCAGTCGGTGGTATCTCTCCCGCGTACCCGGCGTCATATAGGCCGATACTGGCTTTCCTATACATTCTTCGGGAGTGTAACCAAGGACATCGCAAAATGCGTCTGAGACAGCGGAGATCAAGAAGCTGCCGCTATCTGGATCGATTGAGGATTGGTTTACGATAAGCGTTTCGTCGCCGTGCCAGGTCTGATGTCTAACCTCCCTTTCAGCCGCCGCCTTAATCCAACGCCGTGTGTGACCAGACGAGCAAATTTTACGAAGGCCACCCGCCACACGCTGCAGACCCTTCAAGGTAGCCTCGGCGTCACCACTGTCTCTGCATGAAAACACACCCCCAGCTTTGAGCTGGTCGATCACCGACTGCAGCAATTGCGGAAGTTCGTTTGGCAGAAGCCGAGGCAAACAGACGGCCTGATGAAACAGGGCTTTGCGCCTTTCCATCAACTCAGCCACCCGCCTTGCAATCGCCGCGTCGTGCTCTTCCTCTGGCATCTTCAATTTGGCCAATTCGCCATCGATTTGCTCTAGCTGGCCACACAGACAACCAATTTCGGAATTATCGCCTTGCCGCTCAGCCCCTTGACCTTCAGCAGCGTTTATATCGGGCGCAGGGGAACGCGCCTCACAATCAGAAGGATCCATCACGTTCTATTCCTGTACAATTTTCCAAAACTTTTTGCCTTGCATCTGCGCCACACATCAAGACCCAGATCACAAACACGTGATGTAATTTGCCGAACCAATCTGCGCTTTGGCATAAATTTTACATACTGTCTGTAATTCACCATTGACGCTTACAGGCTGTCTGTATACTCTCCTCTCAATCGCACCGCAACTGCGCGAGACGGAGCGCCTCAAATGCCAGCCCCAACAACAGTGCAATTCCATGAGTGGATGCATTTCGATGAGAAGTACGAGAAACGCGAAATCGTCTGCCCGCTCGACATCTGCGAATTAGCGCGAGAAGCGGAAACTGCACTCAACGGCGCGTTTTGTGGGCAGAAGTCCATGGGCACAGGCAAGATTCTCTTGTGCTTCATAGTGAATCGCAAAAGCGATGCCCCGGAGGTGCTCGGGTCAAAAGAGGTCGCGCCCGGCAACGACCCAATGAAGGCGTTCGATAGCCTGATAAGAGAGGTTCACGCCACAATCGCTCATGAGGCGGCGGCGTGATCCACCATCCAAAATCGGAGACAGCGCGAGACCTTGGCGTTGTGATCAACACGGTCTACCGGCGCACCACACCGAGACGTTCCGAGCTTCGGTACGTCGAAGCGGTCGGCAAAGACGTCGTTTCGGACCCCTCCCATCCATATTACCAGCGGCCATGCGTGCGCTTCCGCCTCGTCTATCAAGGTGATGCGCCCATCCTTGGCCGCTCGCTCCCAGTCCCATTCGAAATGTTCCGTCGTTGGCTCGCCGCCTATGAGACGCGCATCGATCGAGATTTGACGGACTGGGCGCGCGAAACGCTCGCCGAAGAGCGGAGTCTCCCCCCAGAAGAATTGACCGAGGAAGCAGCCGCATGAGCCCCACAGACGGCATTGAAGAACGACTGAAGCTTGCTCTCGAAGGGAGCAACGGCATGGCAATATTCCAATTCGGCGAGCGCAAAGTATCGCTGATGGTCGCCACAGAACTCGGCGAAGGGACGGACATGCTCGGCGCCATCAACGACCTTCTGACAAAGACGGGCCGCGAACCAACCGACACGCCGAGCAATCCATCACCTCGCCGACATCCACACCGGCACGGCAAGCCAGAGTTCATGGGATAGTAGCCATGGACGCGCCAGTAGCAGCAACGCCGCAAGAATCACTCGAAGACCTCCCGTGGGGCATGATCCCCTACGAACACGGCGACTTCGAAAGAATGCATGCGCCGGGCTTTATGCAAGCATCGGCATCGGGAGTCCCCGCGCTCTTCAACCTCTTTCCGGGGAGGTATGGGCCCCTAGCTTATGCCATGCATTTAAAGGGCGAGAAGGCGTTACCGGACCCCGGCGATGAAGTGCCCGTCAGACTCGGCAACCTCCTTGAGCCCTTTGTTATTGACCTGCTCAGTGAAGAACTCGAGTCACCGGTTAACAAACTCGACGGCTACTCGAAGCATGCGTGGTTGCCGATGTACTCGACGCCAGATGGCGCAGTCATCTTCGACGGCAAACGCATCATTGAAATCAAATGTGTGTTGTCGCCTACATACCGCACGCACTGGCGCGATGGACCGCCAATGCATGTCGGCATTCAGCATCAAGTCCAGTTCGCCACGACCAGAGCTGAGGCCGGTATCATCGCCTGTTTCAATCTCGGGCTGGGACAGCTCGAATGGATGGAAACAGAACCCGACCCGAAGGCGATCGAGCGAATTGAGCTCAGGGTCGGCGACTTCATGGACGACCTGGAGAACGGTGTTCTACCGCCACCAGGCGAAGGCGACCCCGAGTATGATGCGTTCAAGGCGCTCTACTGGGAAAGCAACCCCAACAAGACAATCACCGTCAAGGGCGACGAAGCTGAGCGCCGCGCCAGGCGATTCTTGCAAGCTAAAGCCGACTTCTCAGCCGCCGAGAAGACCATCAATGCCGACCAGCGTTGGTTTCAAGAGATCATGAAAGATGCCGAAGCGGCGGTCATAGGCAACGCCGCCGCGATCAACTGGAAGACCAACAAGGCAGGCGTTCGAACTTTCAGGATGAAAGAGACCAAAGGAGTGACCCCCAATGGCTGAAGCAGCCGTACTGGAACGAACGGAGACGACGGCGCTCGTCCCGTTACAAACGAAGCTACCCGAGGCAGGCGAGGCGCGTGGCATCACGCCCGAAGCATGGCACGTGTTGAAGACAACTCTTTACCGTGGGTCATCAGACGAAATGATCTGCACGGTCATCGACTACTGCAAGGCGCGTGGCCTCGACCCGATCAAGAAACCTTTTCATATCGTCACGACATGGGACGCCAAAGAGAAACGAGAGATCGAATCGATTTGGCCTAGCATCGGCGAGACGCGCATCACAGCGATGAGAACTGGCGAGTATGCTGGTTTGTCGGACATCGAACACGGCCCCTTGCGAACAGCAAAGGTCGGCAAGACTGATATCACATTTCCCGAATGGGCGCAGTGCTCCGTCTATAGGATTATCCAGGGCCAAAAGTGCGAGTTTTCTGGCCCCAAGGTGTACTGGCTCGAAGAGTATGCCCAAAAGGGCGCAGACCCCACGCCTAATCGCATGTGGGCGAGACGCCCATACGGACAACTCAATAAATGCGCCGAGGCCGCAGCTCTACGCGCTGCCTTCCCTGAAGAGAACAGCATACCGACTGCTGAAGAGATGGCAGGCCAGACGATCAATGGCCACGCGGAAGACATCACCCTCACCGCGCCTGCGAAGGACGGCAACGCTGGGCTGAAGCAGTTCGGTGAGTCATCAAATGATCAGAACATCATCGACGCCCATAGCGTCGAGGTGACCGAAGTTGTCACCAGCGATGGAGAGGTCGTCCAACAGCCTACGAAGGCCGAGCCCGCTGACACTCGCATTCTCTTCTGGGTGTCGCCAGACGAACCAGAGCGAGAGCTTGATTCACTGAGCGAGGTACCGCGCGTGCTTCAAGACGCGCTCAAAAAGGCCCCAACGTTGGCCATGGCAAACTTGATTGCCCAGCACAACGCGGGGCTCGTCAGCCAAGTCGACAACGTGAATCGGCACACGAAGTTCAGCCAGAAAATCGAGAGCATTCTCAACGATCGAGCCGCAGCCGATGGCAATGGCGGCGGCACCGGCAAGCTTCTCTAACGATGAGCTTCCATGGCTCGCTGGATTGCCAATCGACAGTGAGTCATTCCCGGTCCGCTCGCAGTTTCACAGCCATGGAAGGCGAGCGGACCGGAGCCCCAGAGAACATGAGGCGCGGTCAACCAAGCTTCGTCATGCAAGTATCTTCGAAGCCCATTCATGAGAGGTGACGACGATAAAGCAAACCGCATTGGTTTGTGATTTGGCTAGAACCTTGGCCGGTAACATGCTCCCCCCGCGCCGTGCTGGTCAAGGTTCAATAATCGGTTGTTTCAGTGGTACGCGCCCCTGCCCCCACCTTGACGCCACGGGCAGGCGGCGGGAGGCCCACACCCCAAGCAGCTCTGGGTTGCCTCGTATCCCAGAGGCGCATTGCACAAGGTGTTGGTGACCACGCCAAAGGCCATCGAGGGATTGCCCGATGGTCCCAGCGATGAGCGCGTTTCTCCCCAAAGACTCGCATGCTCAACCCGCCAAGGCGCGTACCTCTGAAGTAACCGATCAATAAAAACCATCAATCAGAGGACAGGACCATCGTTATCGGTGCCGCCAGAATTCGAGACGTGACCAAGAGTATTCGCAGCGCCTTCAGCCTGCCGAAAGGTGAAGACGGCCACGCGACTATGAAGACACTCGTGGCCTCCACCTTGATGATCGTGGTCAGCTTTTCGGCTGGCGTCTTTCTCAGCTCTGCAACACATCCCCCGGCGATCAGCGACGTGGATCGCGTCAGCGCTCTGTATCGGAACGTTCGCGCCGATCGCCAGCAATGCCAGCGCGAATTGGACCTCGCGCTTGAGGGCATAGAAGCACTCGAACTCACTGTCAGAGCGTCGGAAGAGCTTCTCTCTGTCTGCCTAGATCGCCTCCCCCCCATCCCCAAGAACTGAAGAGGAAACGATGAAAAAGAAGAGAAACCCTGGCCGCGTCATAGCTTTAGGATCAATGAAAGGCGGTTGCGGCAAGAGCACCATCGCCAGAACGCTCGCCGTTGAACTTAAGGCTATGGGCTTCAGCGTGCTTCTAGCCGATCTCGACACCGAACAAGACACGATAATCCACTGGAGCAATAGGCGAGTCGAAAAGGGTTTGCCAGAGATCGTCGTCCGGTCGTTCGCCAGCGTCGCCAAGGCCCGAGAGCAGCGTGCATTTTTCGACTATGTCGTCATCGATTTAAAGCCACGCGCCAAGTCGATGTTTGGCGATCTCGCAAACATCGCCGAAATCATGCTCATCCCCGCGCGGCCATGCCTAGACGACTGCCAGCCTGCGGCGATGGTTTGGGGCAAGCTTCAGACGGCCAAGACGACCGCCAAAGTCGCTTGCATACTGAATTCCTGCACGACCGATTATGAGACCCACCGCGCGAGACGTTATCTCGAAGCCTTCGGCGTCCGAGTCCTTGATCACGTCGTTCCTGAGAAGCCCGGCTACCGCATGGCGCAAGACGGCGGCTATGCCCTAAGCGAGTGCATGCGTGGAAAGCTGTCGGACCGCGCCAAGCATGTATTGAGCGACATCTTCGCATTGATCGAAGACGTTGTACTGAAGAAGCGCACGAGCAACGACGCCGTCAGCCAGACCAAGGCTGGCCGTGGTCGTAGCAACGTCACCGACAAGCAAGCTGATATAAAGCTCGTGACTGACGCAGCATGATTTGCGCTGACCACTGCTTGTACGGCTTGCCAGGTCGCCGCTGCGGCCATGGCTCACCGCAATTGGCCCTCGATCGACGCGGAAAGGCTGTGAGCGTCTGGCCCCAGTTGCCCGACGACTTGCCGGAAAGTTACCAGTGTCGGAACTTCCAGCCACGCGCTGAGCGAGTCGACTTAGACCAGCCTGTCGAGCTGGTCGCGCCGAACATCCCCAGGATTGATCTCGAAGAGCCGACAGGGAGTGATTTCGCCGAAGTCGCTCAACCTGCCCCGCTTCTTCCGCTGAAGAGCAAGTGCATGGGCGTAACCGAAAATGGGGACGCCTGCCCAGAAGCCGCCCTAAGCGGCTCGGAGTTCTGCGCCACTTGCTATGAGAAGGTCAACAACGTTCCGCATCCCACCATTCTTGACGAAGAGCCCGAGCCAGAGCCGGTGAAGAAGGCAAACTCTGGATATACGCCCGACCCAGTCCGATCGGCGCGAATGAAGAAATTCAAGGGCACGAACGCAGACGGATCGAAGTGCGCTGCACAGTGCCAGCACATCGTCAAAAGCACCGGCATGCGATGCACACGCAAGGTCATGAGGGGATATCCTTATTGCGCGCAGCACATGAAAGAGCCCGAGTACCGCGAGCGTATGGAAGTGATCTCCAGACGCTTCAGCCTGCCACTTCCGATCAACTGGATAGCAAGTACGCCTACTTACCCAGCGTCTAGCACAGAGCAAGTCTCGGACGACGCCGATAAGGAGGGCGACAGAGTTGTTCCCTTACGACGAGACGGCTTCCCTCAAGCGCCACAGTGCCAACACACGATCAAAAGCTCGGGCAACCAATGCCGGCACCGAGTCATGAGGGGTTATCCCTACTGCCCCACGCACATGAAGCTTCCCCGGTATCGCGAGCAAATGGAGGAGATCTCTCGACGCACAGGTCGTGATTTGCCCATCGGCTTTTACCAAGACGGGCACCTATGGCGGAAGAAGAAGAGGACAGCATGAGCGAACAGAAAGACATCATCGAGCGCCTTCGTGAGCGCGCACCTCTCGCGGGTAGCCCAGGGATCGAAAACCTGATCATCGAAGCCGCAGCCGACATCGAAACGCTTCGCCTTGAGAAGGAGGTTTTAGTCCACGAGGTCGCCGCCGCTAACGATCTCACAAAATGCCTTCAAGACATGCTCTCGCCTGAGCAGTTGAGCGAGGCTTTTCATACCGCGCTGCGCAAGGGCAGCGAAAGCGAACAGTCAAGCATTGCTTGGCGAGCAATCAACGACATGGACGACGAAGACTGGAAAGGAATCATCGATTTCGCGATCGACGGTCTCAAGATCCAGAACGGAATGAAGTTCTGATGGCGGACAACGTCGCCTCATGCATGCACTGTGGCTGTGACTGTGACTGTGACTGTGACTGTCGTCTAACGAACGGCAAAGAAGCCTACCCGCATCTGGAGTACCTTTGGCAAAAGCCAATATGGAAGTGCGACGAGTGCGACGACACGATAGTTGGCTGTCATCCCGACACCACGCTGCCACTCGGCTACGCCGCGAATAAAGAAACCCGCCGCGCTCGTAGGCTCCTTCATGAAAAGCGGATTGACCCGCTTTGGAAGAAAGCCCCAGGCGACGACAAATCCAAGAGAGCTGCTCGGCGAAAGGTCTACCGATACCTGGCAGGAGCGCTCGGCATTGATTCCCCGAAGTGCCACACCGCCATGTTCAACATCGATCGCTGTCGTGAGGCTTGGTTTGCCCTCAACGGCATGAAGCTGCCCGACATCGAGGAATGGTGCAGCGAACAAGATAAGGCGGCGGCGTGATGCCCTCGCCCAGTCCCCTGAAAGTCACGTGGGCGCTTCAGGACAAGAAGGAAAAGAAGCCCACGCCTGCAACCTTGGAGGAAGCGACCTAATGAAATCGTTGATTATCGGAACCATCGTTGGTGCCGCAGCACTGGCAACGCCAGCGACGGCTCAGCAGTTGTACTTGCAAGGCGAAGTCGGACTGGACCTTTATCCCGGTAATGAAACCTCAGGCGTCGGCTTTGACATCAATCCTGGCGCGACACTAGGCGGTCGCTTTGGGGCAGACTTCGACGTTATCCGCGCCGAACTCGACCTCAGCATATCTGGCTCGACCGTCGACGTCTCAATCGACGCTGGCAGCGAAGATGCCGACTACTACCACTTCGCTGTTCAAGCCGGGGTGTATCGGGACTTCGCCGATTACTTCTATGCCGGTGGCGGGGCAGGCATTGTTTATCAAGAGCTGAGCGCGGAAATCCTTGGGGTCGAAGTCTCAACCGACACCACGGACTTTATCGCCCATGCCGAACTTGGTTTGAATTTCGACATCAATGACGCGGTGGCAATCGTCCCGCACTATCGCTTCACCTGGCTACCCGGCTTCGAGCTAGACGACGAAGTCTTTCAACACAGCCTGCGCGTAGGCGCACGTTTCCGACTGTAGCACCGCAAAGACCGGGAATAGAACGATCGAGGCAACCTCATGACAGAGCGTCCGAAGGCCAAAACCCTTCAGAACCAGCCGCAATACTACACGCTCGAAGAGGTTGCCGAGATCCTACGCCGTGGCAAGAGATGGCTTGAACGTCAGATCCTCGCCGATGAGGCGATGAAAGAGCCACTCCTTGCGGGCACCTACACGAAGCATGTTGGCGGCCTCAGGCTTTGGAGCGCTGAGGACATTGAGGAAATGAGATGGCGTCTCGATCAGGGCTCGAAGTCTACGTCAGAAGAGGACGGTGGCACTGTCGAGGAACAATCCGCACTCGAGACCAGTCAGTCCGCATTCGAAAAAGTCTTGGCATCTCAGCCAAAAGGCCAAGGCGAGAAGCGCTCGAACTCGCGCGTCAAGAGCAGGACCGGCAAATCCAAATCCTCCTCTACGGAAAAGAGAATTCGGCAACGTGGTCCCATGCTGCAGCCCGTTACTTAGAGGAGCGCGCCGATGGCAAAGCGCGCGGTTGGAGAGACCCGGAAGCGCCGATGGTTGCCAAGTTGACCCTAATTCTGACCCATACACGCTTGGCCGACATTACGACGACAACCCTTCAAAGCATTCTGCAAAAGAATTGGGGCAATACCAGTGCAGCCAATCGTAGGCGCGTTTGCAGTACCATCGGCGGGATTCTGTCCACCGCCTTGCGCCACGATCTCATCCAGTCAAAACCGCACATCCCGCGCCCTCGCGGAGCCACAACCAAGCCCGAAGTTAATAAGTGGCTACACCCAGACGAAATTCGCCTACTCATAACCTCGATGCCCGATCACCTAAGGCTACCCGTCAAAGTCATCTTTCTCCAAGGACGCCGCCCAAGCGAGATCCTGTATCGTTGTTGGGAAGATTTGGACATGCGGCCTGGCCGGGAGCGTCTTGATCTCGGGGCCACCAAGACGCGCGAACAAGAGACAATCCCCCTGGACCATGACGTAGCGCGCGATCTTCGCGCCCTGGCCGCATCGTTGAGACGGGCAGGAAAACCGCTGGAAGGGCCGATCTTCTTAAACAGTCGTGGCCAGCCATGGCACCGGCCAGCGGGTAAGTATGGGCTCCCGATCAATAAGCCGTTTCGTCAGGGACGCGAGCGCGCCGCCGAGGCCCTTCGGGAGATGGCGCGCGAGTCCGGACTCGATGTTGACCGGCGCGAATACCTGATGGACCGCGCCGAAGTCATGCTCCAGGTGACCGCCTATTGGGGTCGTCACAACTTCGTGTCGCATCACGTCGCCGGTCAAACTCCTTCGCATGCCATTTCGGAAATGGTGGGCTGGACGACGAGCGCTATGCTGTCGCGGTATGCGCATCTGAGCGACGGTCACCTACGAGGACACATGAGTAACGTTCGATTAGTCGATGATGAAGAGGATAGCGGCACGTGACCGACAAGACCGAGAAGAAGCACACCAAAGACATCCTGGCCGACGCACTTCGCGAAGCCGGTTTGGACGATATGGCGAAGAAAGCCAAGGACGGCTACTACCATGACTATCTGTCGAAGCTGGACATGCCAGACATCCAGTTGTTGAACGACCTAAGAGCGGCTGACACCCCAGCGGCGCATGCTTTGGCCGAGCGGCACATGAACGGCGAGTTTGATGCCAGCCTTGAAGAGTCCGAAGACTGGGCTAGAAGCGCGGATGGTCGGGATGCAATGACAAAGTTGTTTCCAAACACGGCGCGGGCGCTCGGACTTCCAGACACCGAACCGCCAAGCAAGACGGCTTCGCCGTTCGACCCACCCATCGCTGCGATGATGAGCAGCATCGGCCAAATAATCGGCGAAGAGGCTGCTAAGGTGGATTACGGCTTTGCGTTGGTTATGTTTCCTTTCGCCGAACGAGGCGGAAGTATGAACTACGTCTCGAACGCCGATCAGCCGTCATTGATAGAAGCACTGAAGGAGCTCGTGCAGAATCTAGAAAGAGCGACCAAGACGACCAATAAGACCGCGCACTGATGATTCTCTCCCCCCCTTCGACTGGGGGCGAGGCGAAATCAAAATTGGCACGTTTCTGACACACGACGAAAAAACACCAAGTGGGCACGCGGGAAAGATGTTAAAAATAATTCTTGTAAATCAACCACCTATGATAGTGCTCCGCAGTCATAGCGTAGTGATAGCGCGCACCCTTGGTAAGGGTGAGGTCGAAAGTTCAAATCTTTCTGGCGGCACCATCTTTCCATCAGTCAAATCAAAGACTTAGCAGATTCACCAGGGTGGCTTCACGCTACCTGGAGTGGCAGAATTGTGCTTGTTCTGGCGATCATTCGCCAGATTGCGCGTGCAAAATCGGTGCATGCCCAGAGCCACTGTGGCCAGTGATGGCTGCAAGATACGACGGCTTGCCACCAGAAATCGTCAAAAGAATGTGCAATGCAGTCGTGGGCACTGGCCGATGACTAACGCGTCAATTCAGCGCGTCTTGGATTTGGCTGGCCGGCTGGAAAGGCTTCTCCTATCGATCGGAGACACGCGATATTCTCGCGACCTCCGGCCTCTGATCAATACCGCCGCAGCGATATCGTATGGTGCTATCAGAACACTAAGCATCGACCTGCCCAGGGAGCCATGCCGGGCAGCCAAGCGTATTGCAGATCGTGTCAATTCATTCTTCGAGGGTTCGGAACGCTCCGCAGAATGGGCGATCCGTCAAGGCTGGCATGATCTGACGCCGGAAGCCCCGAGCGTGTCGTACGGCATATCCGACATCTTCATCGAATCACAAAGCATCATCGTCGAGGTCGGTGACTGTCGGATCGACAAGCCGATGGTGGCTGCGCGCCTTCGCTACTCGCTTTTGGTCGTCCCAGCTTCCCCGATGAGCTCGTTCTCAGAAGATTTTCCTGCAGACGCGACTTTGTTCTTTCCCGGTCCGGACGTGGACGCACTCAAGCTCTTCATTGAGGAGACTGAACAATGAATCACGACAAAGCACGTGCTGTGCTCGACCGCACGCCTAAAGACGAGCCTGTCTTCGTCTTGCGCGCTCAAGACGCGTTTGCCTTCGTTCTGCTCGCTCAATGGGTCGGATTGGCTGAAACGTCCGGTGTGCCTGAAGCAAAGCTCAAAGGAGCCCGCAACGACCTTCAACTCTTCGCTGGCTGGCTGGATGCCGGCGGCCATTCCAAGATTCCGGATTAAGGCCATGGGCAAAGCCAAGACATTTGAAGGTGACGCCTGCGACGTCTGCGGCGGTACCGAGCGATATCAGAGGTCAAAAGGCTGCGTCGCGTGCTTTCGGAAATCGAGAGAGATAGCGTCGAAAAGAGCAGTCACGTCGAAGGTGATCGTGCCATCACCGCCGAAGCGCCCTAAGGGCTGGCCGCAATTCATGACTGAAGCAGGCGACACAATCCCGTTCGATCCGATCGCGGCCATGATGAGTCAGGGGAGTTCGTCATGAGCGGCCTCACTCATTATCAAGAAGCCAACATTCTTTCTACGGCTCAAAAGATCGCCGACGCACTGCATCCAGATCGCGATGAGGAGTTCAAGAAAGCGCTCGTTGAAGGGCCGCTGACAGAGCTTTTGCGAGATCATGAAGAGCGAAACGTCAAGCTCGCGGTCAATCCTTATATCGCTGCGGTGGTGGGCATAGTGGGTTTTCTCGTCGGCTTAGCCTTTTAAAGAACGGAATTCGACCCATGGAAACACTCCCTGATACCGACGACCCTCATATCAAGGCGGCGGCGAGTAATATCCTTCAAAAGATCTTGCCTTATCTCAAGTCGCCTGGCCATCAGCGGTTCGTGCAAGATGCCATCGAAGACGAGCTGTTTCGCTACGAAGCCGAGGCCGTTCGCGATCCTCTTGGAATCCTTGCGATGTGCACCGTCGGTATCTTGGGGCTCGTGGCTGGATTCTTCACCGGCAGTCTGTGACAAACGGCTTTACGCTCGAAAGCAGACGAAAGGCCAGCTTCAGCTAAGTGCCATAACTTGCCTCAAGGTGGGTGGGCAATTGAAAATCGATTCTCATCTCACCGTCCGTCACGATCTCTTCACTCCGCCGCGACGATAGATGCCCATGAGAGCGCCATTCGACGCCGCTCTTGTTTTGACGCGTGTCAGGTCATACTCCACTGTATGCTCTCCGAACAGACGCTTTCCGGACCCAACAACTACCGGGAACGTCCATAGTCGAAATTCATCGATGAGATCATTCGCTAGCAGACACTGGATCAATTGCCAGCTGCCATGAACCTGCAACAATGGCCCATCATGCGCTTTAAGCTGGGTAACCCCTGCGGCGACGTCTCCAGTGATGGCGATGGAGTTGTTCCAATCGAGGTCTTTCAAGCTGTTCGTTGCGACGTACTTTCTTGCTTTGTTCAAAAATGCAGCATCGCCATCATTGTCGGTGGCTTTCGAGAAGTGAGGCTTGAAGATCTCATATGTCTTGCGCCCAAGCAGGAGATCGTAAGGCTCATCCATTGCCTCTTCTTTGACCTGCGCCATCACCTCATCCCAGTAGGGCTTGGCCCATCCACCGTGCTTGAAATCGCCCGAGAAATCCTCCTCCGGCTGTGCTGGCGCCTGCATCACGCCGTCAAGTGTGACGAAGGTCAATATGGCAAGCTCACGCCTCGGCTTCATATCCATCATGATGTCCTTTCTTAGTCGGCCCGGCTGAAATTGCGTTGCAGACCATTCAGGGCTCCGTCCCAACCATCTTTATGGATGCTGCAGACTTGGTCGGAAGGTATCCCCTGATGAGTGATGGTCACCTCGGTTTTTCCGTCGTGTTCGGAGAACTCGAAAAGAACGCGCATTGGGATATCGGCCAGCGGGTCAGGCGCTTCCCAGACCCATGAGCAGATGATTCGCGCCGGTGGTTCAATCACTTCATAGACCCCACCGACTATGGGCCGCCTGCCGTCGGGCATGACGTAGCGGAAACGAAACCTACCGCCGGCCACAAAGTCGAATGCCATGACATCGAGGGATATATCTGCGCTCGGGGTGAACCATCGCGACAAGGCATCGGCGCTGCCGAACGCCTCGAACAGACGATCGCGCGGTGCAGCGATGATCCTGCTTATAATAAGCGGTATGGGCTCTGCCCTCACGGTTCTTCCTTAGTATCGTTATCGTCGAGGACAAAACCTTCAAGGCGTTCGAGTGTCCCCTCCCAAAATGCTTTGTGGCGTTTGATCCAGTCCTCGGCTTCATCGAGCGGTTGCCTGACGAAGCGGAACCGATGAACGCGTCCGTCGACCTTACGCTGAACCAGCCCAGCCTTTTCAAGCACCTTGATATGCTTGGAGATCGTCGGCTGAGCCGAGTCGAACGGACTTCCTAGTTCGCTCGCGGAGCAGGCTCCGTTAGTGGCGAGCTTTGCCAGTATCTGGCGTCGAGACTCATCTCCCAGCGCGTGAAAGGTTCGATCGAGTCGATGTTGATATTGTATAGCCATATGGCTATATAAATAACCCAAAGGCATGGTGTCAAGGACATCATCATCTCATGGTCGATCAGCCTTAAGGCGCCGATAGGAGTCAGCTTGGGGTCAACATGCGACGTTGGCGGCCTGGGCGGACTGTCCGTAATGCGCCACCGAGCTGCCGCTTCGCCAGAAAATCACACGGAATGGCGGCTTTAGCGCGCATTTGTGACGCTAGGCTGGCTTCCGGGATGTGCCATTTGCGGTCGCTAGGGTTGTGTATATTGCTTGGGGGCAATGCGTCAGCTATAACCCGCGCCGTCGCAATTTCGAGAACGTCATGGCCAACGA
>JANQPX010000039.1 GCA_028285265.1 Geminicoccaceae bacterium | reverse complement strand
GGAGCTGTCCTTCCAAGGCATCGACACCTCCAGCTAAAAAGCTAAAGGTGTTACCCATGTCTCCGGAACGAAATGTCACCTATGTCTCAAGTCGGGCATGGTCCGTTCTGGTCACATGGTTTACGGTTTATACTGGAGACATCCTTTACAGGTTGTCCGGTATGAAGGGGTTCGACGCGTCCTTTCTTTGTGATCGAAGGCATTCCCCATCATTGCAGGCATCGATGTCGCGGATGGGACGCGAACGGTCCCGATTGGTCCTGGGTCACCGATGCCAATTCGTTGGGCATCTACTCTTCGAACCCCCGCCATTGGGCTTCTTTGGCGACAGGCAAGCTTAGGCCGAACGCCCGCCGACACGATCCCTCATCGGCCCATCGGGCGTCCGGAAAATTCCTCAGCCTAAGCTAAGAGAACTTTAACTGTCACCGTTTAGGTTCCTGCATGAAGTGTTGGTGTTGGCGTGCAGGATGTGAATGATGGCATTTTTGAGCAAGCTGAAGAGCTCCCAAAGTCAGAAACCCGATGGCAGGCTGGAGGCGATCGATCGCTCCCTGGCCGTGATCGAGTTTGATATCGACGGAACGATCCGTACAGCCAACCGGAACTTTCTCTCTGCCGTGGGTTATGAGCTTCGCGAGGTGCAAGGGCAGCATCACCGCATGTTTGTGGACCCTGCCGAGGCATCGAGCCCAAGCTACTCAGCTTTTTGGCAAGATCTGCGCAATGGCCAGTTTAAGTCCTCGCAATATCGTCGTCTCGCCAAAGGTGGCCGTGAGATCTGGATCCAGGCGACCTACAACCCGATCCTTGATGACACGGGAAGGGCGACTGGTGTCATTAAGTTTGCGACCGACATCACCGAACAGAAGCTGGTTGCCATCGACGCTGCCGGCAAGATGAATGCGCTCTCTCGGTCGCAAGCGATGATCGAATTCACGACAACCGGTGAGATCCTCTCGGCCAACGACAATTTCTTGAGCGCTATGGGATATCGCCTTGAGGAAATTCGCGGTCAGCATCACCGCATGTTCTGTGATCCTAGCTATGCCGCGAGCAACGACTACCGGGATTTCTGGGCAGCGCTTGGGCGCGGTGAGTTCCAGGGCGGCGAATATATGCGCTTTGGCAAAGGCAACCGAAAAGTCTGGATCCAGGCGACCTACAACCCGATTTTGGATGCCGATGGTAAGCCGATCAAAGTCGTGAAATTTGCGACAGATATCACCGATCGAAAGCTGGCGATCGAGATGCTGAAAGAGAAATTGCAGCAGCTCGCCGACGGCGACCTGAAAACGACGATCAAGGACACGTTCCAAGGTGACCTTGAGGATCTGCGGAGCGGCTTTAACCAGACGGTCGAGCAGCTCCGAGAATTGGTGCATGAGATCAAGACGGCGGCGAGCGAGGTCGGCAACGCAGCCTCGGAGATCAGCGCTGGCACCACAGATCTTTCAAACCGCACTGAGCAAGCGGCCTCCAGCCTGGAGGAGACGGCGGCATCGACGGAAGAGATGTCGGCTACCGTGAAGCAAAATGCTCACAACGCCAAGAATGCCAGCCAACTCGCTGACGAAGCCAATCGCACGGCCGGCCGTGGCGGTCAGATTGTCGAACGGGCGGTTGGCGCCATGGGACAAATCGAGCAGTCGTCGCAGAAAATCACCGACATCATCAGCGTCATCGATGAGATCGCCTTCCAAACCAACCTTCTTGCCTTGAATGCCAGCGTGGAGGCAGCCCGTGCCGGTGAAGCCGGCAAAGGGTTTGCGGTTGTCGCTCAGGAAGTCCGCCAGCTTGCTCAACGTTCCGCTCAAGCGGCGTCCGACATCAAGACTCTCATCCAAGACAGCAACGGCCTGGTCAAAGATGGCGTGCAGCTGGTCAATGAGGCAGGTGAAGCGCTGGGTGACATCTTAGGTTCGGTTGGCAAAGTCGCGGGTATTATTCAAGAGATCGCCACAGCATCGCAGGAGCAGTCGTCGGGTGTGCAGGAGATCAACACATCGATCACCAGCATGGATGAGATGACCCAGCAGAACTCGGCGCTGGTCGAGGAAAGCACGGCTTCTGCCCGTGCCTTGACGGAGCAAGCCGGCAAGCTGACCGAGCTGATGACGTTCTTCAAGCTTGACGAGGCGAACGCACCGCGCGGGCACACGGTGGCGGTGCGGCCCAGCCCTGCAGCACCAAGGCCCTCAGCCCAACCGCGAAGCGCGCGCGCTTCAAAGCCTGCCATGACCAGCAGTGCCGATGATGGCTGGGACGAGTTTTAGTCACTCGACTGCTCGGCGTCGACGCAACATCGGCAATGAGGACCTGGCGAACCCGTCTCACTGCAGGCGGGTTTCTCCTCGCCCTTGTGCACCACCGACCGGCTCACATGACCTGACGTTGCATTGTCGACCGACGATCTGGTGAGGCCAACGAAGCCGGCTTCACCAGCGAAATGATCGTCCCTTGTTGGCAGCGAGTGCCCGCTCGTAGGCAAGACAGGCAATAGCGAAATCACCGATCGCGAGGCCACGGAAGACAAAGGCGCTCCGTTTCTTGGCGTCGAAGGCCAGGTCGGTTTTGCCCCCGACAAGATGTCGAAGATCGCCACGAATGAGATCTGGATCAACCATCTTCTTGGGGCTTGCGCGCTCTTGGGCTTCGTCGTCGATCACCACGGTATCAAGGGCCTGCATCCTGTCGGCGATCCAAGGTGCTGCGAGATCGGTGATCGACGCGAACGCGCCGGGTTTGAGCCAGCTTGCGTCGATAAAGGGCTCGATATCGAAGGAAAGCGTGACCGAGCTCACTACCAGATCGGCGTTCTCAAGGGCATCGTGTGGCGTCGTGCAAACCGTCGCTTTCAGACCGTCATCTTGAGCGATCTTGCAGAGCCGATCGATGTTCGCCTGCCCACGCCCGAACGCCCGGACCTCTTTAAGAGGAAAGAGGGCACGGAATGCGTCGAGGTGGCTTCTTGCCTGGACGCCCGTGCCGATGAAGGCAACGGTTTCCGATTGGGGATTGGCCATACGCTTCGCGACGACGGCACTCAGGCCAGCGGTCCGAACCGCTGTGACCCAGCCGGCTTCCATCACGCCACGAAGGCGGCCTGTTTCGCTGTCCTGAAGGATGATGTTGCCCTCAACGCCAGGGAGGTCGCGTGCTGGGTTGCGTGGGCTGACCATCACCGATTTCACCACCGTCATATCGGGTTGATCGCTGGTCGAGAGCGTGGTCATCATATAGCGGCCGTCGCCGGGAAGAATCGCGGACTTCGGCGCAGTCCAGATCGTTCCGGCCATCTCATCGCGAATGGCCCGCTCGACGGTATCGGCGATCTCGGTCACTGAGATATCAAGATCGGCCAGGGTCGCGTCGGACAACGCGAGAACGTCCTCATCTCGACGATCACCCATAGATCAAAGCACCTCCAAGAACATTAGAACCAGCCTGCCATGACGGCTTCCGTGTCATGTTCAGCGATATCACCGATCTCGGCCATCTTCGCATCCAACTCGGCAAGCATGACCCGAAAGATATCGGCGTATTGGGGATCTCCAGCGACATTAAAGAGTTCCAACGGATCGGCTTCACAGTCGAAGAGCTCCCACTCCGGCGGCTCGTCAATGTCCATGGCTCCGGCCTGACCGAGCGCGCTATTATACCAATAGATCAGCTTATAGCGCTGATTGCGGAGGCCATAATGGGACCATGCATAGTGGAACTCATCCTTATGCATCCAGTAGCGATGATAGGCCGAGGTCGGCCAATCATGACCCGCACTACCTTCAAAGACCGGTCGCATGGAACGGCCTTGCATGTAGGAAGGAACGGGCACGCCGGCATAGTCAAGAAAGGTTGGTGCGAAATCGACATTGGTGACGATCTCATCGGAGATGAGGTTCGCTGCGATCCCGCGGGGATAACGGACGAGAAACGGCATTTGCAGCGATTCTTCATACATGAAGCGTTTATCGAACCAGCCATGCTCTCCCAGGAAGAAGCCTTGATCTGACGTGTAGATGATCATGGTGTTGTTGGTGAGATTATTCTCATCCAGATGACGAAGAAGTCTGCCGACATTTTCGTCGATGGACGCGACGGTTCTGAGATAGCGTTTGATATAGCGCTGATATTTGAAGGCTGCGAGCTCACGTTTGGTTTCAAAACGGAAGCGTTCGCCGGTGAGCTGATCAATCAGCACGAGCGCGCTGACATCATCGGGATCCGGAACTTTGCGGTCGGTTTGACCTGGACCAAAGGGTTCGCCGACGTCGGCGCCGCCTTCCGGTTGAACAAGCCCCAGATCCCGATAGGTCATGTCGGCGCGGATGCGCATTTTCGCCGCCTTCGCGGCGCGCGCTCGGTTTTTGTAATCGTCATCGAATGTATCGGGCATCGTCACATCGTCGTTTGCGAAGAGATCGCGATGTTTCGGATGTGGCTCAAAGCTCCGATGCGGCGCTTTATGGTGACACATCAAAAAAAAGGGACGGGACGTGTCACGCTCGTCCAACCAGGTGAGGCATTTGTCCGTGATGATATCCGTCGCGTAGCCGCGCTCGATGGTTTCGCCGTTGGGGTCAATGAACGTGGGATCGAAATAGTCGCCCTGGCCAGGTACGACCGACCATTGGTCGAACCCGGTTGGCTCATGCGCCGTCCCTTCGCCCAGGTGCCATTTGCCGAAAATGGCGGTTTGATAGCCAGCTTTTTGCAGATGCTTCGCCACATTGGGCAGGCGATTGTCGATCGATGTCTTCAGCGTCGTGACGCCGTTTACATGGTTATAGGTGCCGGTCAGGATGGAAGCGCGGCTGGGGGTGCAAATGGAGTTGGTGACATAGCAGTGATTGAGGCGAAGACCTTCCTCGGCAAGGCGATCCAGATGAGGTGTCTGGTTCAGGCCATGGCCGTAGGCCGAGATCGCTTTTGCCGCGTGGTCGTCGGCCATGATGAATAGAATGTTCGGCTGCACAAGATGCCTCCCTAAGCGCGCTATCCTCAAGTTGGACGTCTCACCTGGAGACGAAATCTCTTCGTAAAGAGGTGGCTTTAACCCAGTTCAGCATGGGGAACAATGAGATTTGAACGGAATGGGATGTAGAACAGCGCATGCTTCCATGTTGAGCGGACCAAGGCGCAGGTTCGTCACCTCGTGCGGATCGAACCTGGGTCGCAAGCTTGATCAACAGGGCATGTTCGCGCTGGCGCTCGGACGATCGGCATGACGACGTCGACCAAACGCCAAGCCTATGGCTGGACGACGATCGCCTTCCATTGGTTGAGCGTGGTTGCCGTTGTCATCTCGTTTCTGACGGGCACGCCCCTCGGTGACGTCGGCCTCGAGGAGCCGGATACCGCGCTTGCCGATCATCTCTTATGGGCATCGTTGTTGGCGGTGCCGTTGCTTGCGCGAATCGCTTGGCGTGTCTCAGAGGGATTTCTTCAAACGTCGGATCAGGTGGGGGTCTTGCGCCTCATTTCGCGGGTTGTGAAGGTCGGGCTTCTTGTGTCCGTCGGCGGTGCCGTCATCACCGGATTTCTTTTGCCCTGGTCGCTCGGCAATCCCCTGGACATCGGTGTCGTGTCCATCAGTTCCCCTCTCGCTCGCTCGGCGACTTTGCATGCCCTGCTGGTAAGCCTGCATGACGTTTTCGCCTATCTCTGGCTGCCGCTGCTTGCCGTCCATATCCTCGGTGCGCTGAAGCATTTCCTCGTCGATGGTGATGACGTCTTCATCGGCATGCTGATTTCAAATCGCGAGGAAGAGGACGGTTGAACGCGACGGCCGGGTCATACGTTCTCTTCTGGGGTCAACGATGATCGCTTCGCCGGCTGCGAACGAGTGGCATCCTGGCGCCAGCGTTGTCCATGCGCCTGGGTCGTCCCGTCATTGGCGAGGTCGACGCCCGATCCAGGACGCAGCTGGCGCAGGGCATTGAGAGCGCGACACTCACCATGACAGCGTGTTGATCGGTTAGACGAGGCCCCGACGCTTCTTTTCGGCATCATCCCAGGCCGTGAGCGGCTGGTAGTCCGGGACAAAGCCCAGACCCTTTTTAGCATCTGAAGAAACGGCATGCTGTGAGGTGATCACATCAATCACGGCAGGCGCATTGTCGAAACCCCGGCGGATCGCATCGGCGAGATCATTGGGATCATCGACCCGTTCACCATGGGCGCCAAACGCTCTGGCCATCGCGGCATAGTCGGCATGTTGCAGCGTCGTGCCAACAACGCGACCGCCATAGTTCATGTCTTGGTCATAGCGTTCGATGTTCCAAGCTGCATTGTTCGAGATGATAAAAACTGCCTTGGCGCCGTGACGGACAGCGGTATCGATTTCCATCGCGTTGATGCCGTAAGCACCGTCGCCATTGACCGAGATCACCTGGCGATCGGGAGAGGCGAGGGCGGCTGCGATCGCGAAGGGGACGCCGACACCGAGGCAGCCAAAGGCGCCAGCATCGAGGTAGCTGCTGGCCTGAAGGCCGACCCGCGCAAAGCTCAATAGGTCGCCGCCATCGGCGATTGCGATGTAGTCGGGTGCTGCCACCTCCTTCAAGGCTTCAAAGATCGCCATGGGGTGCACCTTGCCGTCCTCTGCGTGGCTCTTGGCAACCTGACCGGCGCTTCGGGCGAGGCGATCGCGGTGCTGGCGACGAAGCCCCTCCAGCCAGG
The DNA here is from genome assembly GCA_028285265.1 of Geminicoccaceae bacterium. Lineage (GTDB taxonomy): Bacteria > Pseudomonadota > Alphaproteobacteria > Geminicoccales > Geminicoccaceae > JANQPX01. The sequence continues at coordinate 159,769 of JANQPX010000039.1, read as the reverse complement.
CTTGATCTCTTCCTCCGGCATTATGACCAAGGCTGTCGCTGAGGGCATCGAGGGTGTGATCGACAGCCGCCAGGATCTCCGGCGTACCGCGTCGATTGTCGATCAACTCGCTGGCGCTATCGGCGATGCGCAGAAATCGTGCGTTGGGGAAGACAGCAGGCGAGCCGAACCCGAGTTGATAGTCAAGCTTTCGACCGAGCGTAATCACAAGATCCGCTTCAGCCATCGCAGCACCGCGCACGGCGCCGACGACGGCGGGATGGTCGGCGGGCACCAGACCTCGGCTTTCTTGCGTGTCGAGATAGACAGCGTCGATCGTGTTGAGAAAACGGATGAGCGCATCACCGGCGATACGGGCGCCACGACCGCTCACGACCAGCGGGCGTTCCGCGTCGCGGATCGATTGAACCGCATCCGCGATGAGCGCCGGATCAGCTTGTAGTCGGCGTGTCGGCTTTGCGCGGAGCCAATCGTCGAGCATGAGGTCGGCCGACACCCGTGCGCGCAAGACATCGGTGGGCACCTCGATATAGGACGGTCCCGGCTCGCCGAGATCGCCGGTTGCGGCGGTGATCGCCTCGTCGAGTTCGCGCAGCACCTGCTCGGGTACGCGCGCGGTTCGGCTGTATCGGCTGACCGCCTTCATGATGTCGACATGAGGGATGTCTTGAAGCGGCCCCATATTGGCTTGCGGCCGAGAGGTGCAGCCGCCGATCAGGAGCACCGGTGCGCGGGCAAGCGATGTATTCGCCATGCCGGTGACGCAATTGGTGACACCGGGTCCCGCCGTCGCCATGACCACACCGAGCTCGCCGGTGAGTTCGGCGTGGGCGTGCGCCATATGAACCGCCGCTCCCTCATCCCGAACGTCGACGATGGGGATGCCAAGCTTCGCGACATGGTCCCAGATGGGCTGGATATGTCCGCCCTGGAGGCCAAAGATGCGGGAGACCTTGCGTCTCCTCAGCGCCTCAGCAATCCAGGCTGCGACGCTGTCCTGATCCTGGTTGAGGTCCTGTCGCTCAGTCATGTTGTGTCCACCTTGTCAGCCCTGTCCACCTTGTCAGCAAAGTCTCGCCCCGATCATGTCGACCGGCCGGTTAGGAGATCGCGCAGCACCCGGTGCAGGATTTTGCCGGTGGCATTCCTTGGCATCTCGTCTGCAGCAAGAAAGGTGATGGCACGGGGCCGTTTGTAGCCCGCAAGTTTGTCTCGTGCCCAGGCTATCAGGTCGGCCTCGGTAAGATCAGCGTCTCTTTCCAGGACCACTGCTGCCTCGACGCGTTCGCCCCAGGTCGGGTCTGGCGTGCCAATGACCGCGACGTCTTTAACCTTGGAATGGGCCGCGAGCACCGTTTCAACCTCGGATGGATAGACGTTCTCGCCTCCTGAGATGATCATGTTCTTCTTGCGGTCAATGAGGCGAATGTAGCCGTTGTTGTCGCGAAGGCCGATGTCGCCAACCGACAGATAGGGACCACGCGTCGCCTCTGCCGTTTTCTCCGGGAGATTCCAGTAACCGTCGAACGCATAGGGACCGCAAGAGAAGAGCTCACCGGGCTCGCCGTCTGGAACCTCGTTGCCGTCATTGTCCAAGAACTTGATCGGTGCTGAGCCAACGACCTCGCGTCCTACGGTGCCGAGATGGTCGAATTGCTCGTCGGGATGAAGCATGGTGACCCAGCCAGCTTCGGTCGACCCATAGAGCTCGAAGAGTCCGGAATTGGGAAACATCGTCATCACACGACGTTTGAGGTCGACATGAGCAGGTGCCGACGAGATCATGAGCTTGTCGACCCGTTCAAAATCAAGCTGCTGACGTTCCGCTTCGGGCACGTCGAGCATCATCGAAAAATGGGTCGGCACCAGTGACGAGAAGGTAACGCCTAAGGCGCCGATCGATTTGAGACAAAGGGTGGGATCAAAGCTCGATCGTGAAAAGATGGTGACCGCCGCGCCGATATAGAGAAAGGCGGTGAAGAAGTTCAGGGAGTTGGCGTGGCACATCGGCATGACCAAGAGGGCGTCATCCCGTCGTGACAGGCCAAGCTCGACCGCAGTCATCATCGCGAGCATGGCCATGCCATGGTGGCCGCGAACGGCACCCTTTGGATGGCCCGTCGTGCCGGAGGTGTACATCAAGCACCAAGGGTCGTTTAAGCCGACATCACCATCGGGTTCGCAAGGCGCGGCCTCAGCGATGAGGGCCTCATAGGCGCGCCAATCGTCGGGCGCCCGTTCGCCGATATGGATGAACGAGTCCGTGGCTGTTTCCAGATAGGTGCGCAGTTCCTGGCCGACGGGCATCAGCGCGTCCTCGACGACCAAGGCCGAGATGCCGCAATTTTCGCAGATGAAGCGCGCTTCTGATGCCGTGAGCCTGAAGTTGAGGGGTACGGCGACCAGCCCCGCTTTGGCAACGGCGATGTAGATCTCGGCCCATTCAACGCGGTTGTAGGCAAGGATGGCGATCCGATCCCCTTTATTGAGGCCGAGATCCAGAAGACCATTGGCGAGACGGCAGGCGCGCTCATTCCAAGCACGGTAGGTCATCGTCCGTTCAAGATCTCGAGCGCCCAGTCGATCTGGCTGCAACCGCGCTTGAGCGCTCAGCATCTGACCGACCGTCAAGAGTGGCGTCATCCGCGCAGCCTCCCGTCTGTGGTGCTCCCAGTTCTTCATCAAGCATGATTTCATCGAAGGGGCCAAGCGCGTTTCGAGAGAGACTCCAAGGACATCATGTGCGGCTTGCATCGCCGCCATGCAAAAAAGGGGCATGAATCACGCGTCAACTCAGCTACGCTTGCGCGCATGAACGAGATGATCAGACAAGTCCTCGATGGACCCAGGGCGGGCGTGATCGGCGTGGTGAACGTGACACCCGATTCGTTCTCCGATGGTGGGCAGCATGTTGGCGATGAGGCGGCGATCAAGCACGGTATGTGTCTGATCGAGGACGGTGCCGATATGCTGGATATTGGCGGTGAGTCGACCGCACCCGGCAGCAAGCCGATCGATCCTGCCCAAGAGCTTGCCCGGATCGATGGGGTGGTCCGAGCGCTCGCACCACAGATTCCCCTGTCAATTGACACCTATCGGGCGACGACCGCCGCGCGTTGTCTCGAAAGGGGGGCTGCCATGATCAACGATGTTTCGGCGCTTCGCGCCGATCCGGATTTGGCGGCTGTGATTGCCGAGCATCAGGCCTTTGTTGCGCTCGCTCATGTCAAGGATAGCCCGCTCCCCCATGCGACGGATGATCCGAAGACCTATGATGATGTGATCACCGAGATCGGGGACTTTCTCTTAGCGCGGGTCGACCATGCGCTTGCTGCCGGCATCGATCAGGCCCGCCTGATTCTTGATCCCGGCTGGGGACGTTTCATCAGCCTTGACCCCGACGACACGTGGCGTTTGCTGGCGAATTTTGAGCGATTGGCCCAGAGGCTTCATCCGCTGCCCCTCATGGTCTGCACATCGCGCAAGGGGTTTTTGTCCGTGCCCATGGATGACCGGGACCCGGTGTCGCAGTTCACGGCGCTCGTCGGCGTGATCAAGGGCGGGCGTCTTATCCGAACGCATCGCCCCAAAATGGCAAGGCAGTTCCTCGAGGTCGCCGCAAAGATGCGGCTTTTCAACGCTTAAGCCAGCCGTTGTTGTGGTGAGGGGCGGCAGATCGTTGACGATCGTCGAACGCGCCTTGCCGACGATGACCGAATGTACCGGCCCGTCGGTTTTGCGGCATCGGTCCTGTTCCTATCGGCTCGATGCATAGGCGTACGCATCATCGGGTCAAGGTCTTGTCGCCTGACAGGCATTGAACAATTTAGGTTGGGGTTGATTGTCCAGCGTCAGAGAGGAACGCCGTTGTCTGTCTCGTCTAAACCGCCATCAGCCATGGCGCCGTCCGATGCGTCCCGCCCCTCCCGAGAAGATGCCGAAGCGGCGGTTCGCACGTTGATCCGCTGGGCAGGTGATGATCCCAATCGTGAAGGCCTTCTCGATACGCCGTCACGTGTGGTCAGTGCGTATGAGGATTGGTTTTGTGGCTATCAGGAGGATCCTGCGGCCGTTCTCAGTCGAACCTTTTCCGAGGTCAGCGGCTATGACGAGATGGTGGTGCTGCGTGGCATCGCGTTCAGCTCCCATTGCGAACACCATCTCGCGGCCATCACCGGTCATACCCATATCGGCTATCTGCCGAGGCGGCGGGTTGTGGGCATTTCGAAACTCGCCCGGTTGGTGGAGGCCCATGCGCGTCGCTTGCAGATTCAAGAACGCATGACGGCCGACATCGCGAATACACTGATGGATGAGCTCAACCCGCATGGTGTGGGCGTGGTCATTCGAGCGACCCATGGCTGCATGACAACACGTGGCGTCAACAAGCATGAGGCCACCATGGTGACCAGCCGCATGCTAGGCGTTTTTCGAGATCAAGCGGCCACGCGGCAGGAATTCCTGGCGGCGATCGAACTTTGAGGCATCATCCTGCGTTCGGCCGGTAGCGGCGCGTTGGGGGCTTCTAGCCAATCAACCTTTGGGGCCTGTAATCATCTCTCGGATTTTGCGTAAGCCGAGCGCCACGGTCAGCACAACGACGGGAACACTCAGTGCGGTCACCAACGGCGCATTCAGGCTGATGCCGCTCGCCTGCAGACCTTTTGCGAGATAGCTCACCAAGCCGACGATGTAGTAGGTGATGGCGGCAATCGAGAGGCCTTCCACGGTTTCTTGAAGGCGCACTTGCAGCTCGACGCGCCGATTCATCGATTCGAGGATGCCCTGGTTTTGGCGTTCGCTCGCGATATTCACGCGAGTTGATAACAGTTGTGTGGCCCGGGCCAAATGCTGCGAGAGATTTTCGTGGCGGGACCTAACAGCAGCGCAGGTGCTCATCGCCGGCGCTAAGCGCCGTTCGACGAACTCTTCGAAAGTCTGCAAGCCCTCAATGCGGTCTTCGCGAAGATCAGCGATGCGACGATGGACGAGGTTGTAATAGGCTGCCGCCGCACCGAAGCGGAACTGCGTCTTGGCATCGTTGCTCTCGATCTCCGCCTGAAGTTTGGTCAGGCGGTCAAGCAATTCGGGTTCGTTCTGCTCATCCGTACCGATGAGCGCATGGGTGATCGCAGCGAGTTCTCGTTCTCCATCGTCTAGGGCCGGCGTCAACGTTCTCGCCACCGGCAAGGTCAGCATGGCCATGATTCGGTAGGTGTCGATCTCCAGCAGGCGCTGCACCAGACGACCGGCTTGTCTCGGAGTCGTATGCCGATCTTCAATCAGGACACGGCTGAAGCCGTCGTCAGCAATACGAAAATCGGTGAACCCGGCGGCAGCTCCTCCGGAGAGATAGGCGCCGACCATGGGATTGCCTTGGAAATAGGCCGCCGACAGGGCGTCGTGATCGACCACGCCATCATCGCGTCCTCGCCGGATCGCGACATGGGATGCAGCGATGGTCTCGCCAGGAAGGGACGCGAGCCATTCATCGGGGACGACGTTGATCGCCGCATTCTCGAAGGGTTGGTCACTATTTTCGGCGGTGATGAAATTATAGCGGCTGAATTCGGCATGGCGTTCCCATTTCAAGCGAAAGGGGCCGAGATCGGCGCTGTAGTGAATCGCATCTGAGGCCGGCGGTCGTGCGCCGAATTGTGTGGCGAGCGCCGAAACGGCTTGCCACTCCGCCTGCCGATTGTTCTGATCTGAGAGGCAGGCGAGATAGGTCAGTTTCTTGGGGGCAACCAGCTCTTCCGGCGGACGCGCATGGACCTCGTTGGAAAGCTCGAAGCGAAGGCTATGATCGGCGGGCACGGACATGGACGAAGCCATACAGGCATCATCCGGCCTTGAAAAGCGGCCTGCGCTGAATGGCTGCAGCTCAGCTCATTGGCAGTCTGGGCAGGCTCGGGTCATGGACTTGATGCGGCTTCTGGTCGATCGGTGCTTACCTGATCGACCGGCGAGGATGCGGTCGGCACAGCGGGTGCCTCGTCTGGAGGCTTGGGCTTCCATTCGATATCGTCAGTTGCGGCTTCGCCGAGCGTCTTCTCCGTGGTCATGGCCGTCCAGAGGATCTTCATCGACGTGAACGGCATGAGGAGAAAGGGTAGGGGATCTCGCCAATGCCACGTCACGTCCTTTGCGCGGAAGAGGCTGCTGAGATGCCGGGTGAAGTCCGGCCAGCGGAAGAGGCGGGCTTGGGTCTCCGTGAGACTGGGCCAGAACTGCTGAAAGTGCCGATCAACCCGAAGACGGGGTGGCAGCGATCGATTGGGATTGAGCATCATCGGTGCGATGATATCTGATGGCAGGAAATGGATTCCACTGGTGACACGGGGGTTGCATTCGATCGCGTAGGGTGTGCCGTCGTCGGCCAGGATGAAATCAAAGGCGATGAAGCCGCTGCAGCCGACATGATCAACGAAGGTCTCGACCCATTCTTCGATGCCAGTTCGACCATCGATGCGTTCGAATCCTACCGCTACCGTACCGGTCATGATGGTGCCGCGGTAGACGACAGTCAGCAGCACTTTGCCTTCATGAACCAGGGAGAAGCTGCAGGCTTGCCGGCCGTTGACGAAACGCTGCACGATCAGCGCCGAGGCGTCCGATCGGCTCGACGGTGGCGTTCCTTTCATCTTGATCTCAACGCCCTTGCCGGCGCAGGTGTTGATTGGTTTGAGGACGTAGTCAGTGCTCTCTACAAGTTTGCCGGCACGCGGATCATCCAGGCGATAGGTTTCGGGCACCGGCAAGCCAATGTCGCTTGCGATCTCGATGAAGCGCTGCTTGTCATGGAGCGCAAGTAGGGTGGCTTGCGGCATACCGTAGACCAAGACGTGGGGCGGGATGCGCCCCTTAAGCGCCGCGACATACATAGTCTCCTCTGAGACCGGCACCACTACGGATACCTGCTCGCGCCGGATGATGGCAGCGAGCTCGTCCAGATAGCGATCGCGATCGACATTGGGCGCCGTGACTTGGTAGCTTTGGCTGACGGCATTTGAAACGCGCATGAGATGCCAGCGGAAGGGATCGGCCACGATCACCCGAAAGCCCGCGAGCCGAAAGCTCCGGGCAAGGTCCAGGCCTTTTGGTAATCGGCCCAGCGTGAACAGGACGGTATCGGCCATATCATTCGTTCTTGTCGTTCCGATCGCGGAGACTTTATGGCGATCGTTGAAAAAAAAGAAAGACCGGATCGCTCCTGGGCGCTCTCGGCAGGTGCGAAATGGATCGACTAGGGCAGAAAATCCTTCATGTGGGCTGATAGGAACGACCACATGGCTTCGCCAGCCGGAAGCAGACGCTTTTCTGAACGCTTGACGAGATACCAGGTGCGAACGACCGGCAGATTCTCGACATCCAGGATCGCGAGTCGTTTGTCCGCGACTTCGGCGGCCACGGTGTGTGCTGAAATCATCGCGATGCCGAGGCCGGCCATCACCGCTTGTTTGATGGTTTCGTTGCTGCCAACCTCCATCCCAAGTTTGCCGCTGAAGCCAGCGGCCTTCAGCTGGTCTTGAAACAGGATGCGGGTGCCGGAGCCGGGTTCCCGAAGAAGGAAGGTCTCTTTGGCGAGATCGGCAAATGTGAGGCCTTCTCGTTCCGTGAGCGGATGCTCCGGAGGGGCGATAATCACATGGGGATGGTCGCCGATCGGGGTACTATCGATCGCGAAATCCGACGGGGGCCGTCCCATGATGGCGAGATCGAACTCATAGCCCTCAAGTGAGCGGATTGTTTCCTGACGATTGCCGACCTTAAGGCTTATATCGATGCCGGGATGGTCCTTAGCAAAGGCGGCGATCGCCATCGGCGCAAAATACTTTGCTGTGCTGATGACGCCGACCGCAACCTTGCCGCCCTCAAGGCCCTTCAGGTTTTCGATCAAATCGGCGGTCTCGGCGAGCATGGCCTCAATGCGGATCGCTGTATTTCTGATCTCGGCACCGGCTTCGGTCGGCTGCACCCCATCGGGATGGCGTTCGATCAGCGGAATGCCGATCGCTGTTTCCAATTCGCGGATTTGCAGGGTAATCGCCGGCGGCGTCACGTGAAGGGCTTCGGCCGCTCCCTTGGTCGTTCTTGCCTGCAGGAGTGCTTGAAAGGCACGCAGCTGCCGTAGCGACACGCGGCCGAGACTGTGATTAAGTTTTTCTTTCATGTAGAACAAAATAATTAAAATTTACTTGTTGTTCAAGATTCAGCAGCATGGAGCCGACAGTGGGGGAAAAAACGTTGTTGAACGCCACAGGCATGGACGAGACCAGGGTTGATCTCGGGCAAGAGCTTGCGGGTTTTGCCGAGATGGACGTCGATCGGGCAGCGGTTATAGCTGTGGTCCAGCGCTTAGCCGATGCAGCGATTGATCTCGAGCCGGTCATTGCAAAAGCGTCGCTTACGGCGGTTTCCCATCATGATCAGCGACCGCCGCGAACCCTCGATGCCGTTGCCGAACAGATCGTCACCGACGCTCTACGCGACGGACCTGTTGCGATCATTGCATCGTCCTTGAACGATCAGCCGGATGTTCTTGATGAAACGGCCCCGCTGGCCGTCACGATCCATCCGTTGAACGGCTGGCGCCAAATCGACGCCAACGGCCCTGTCGGTACCATCTTCTCGCTTCATCCGACGGACGGTGATCATGAAACGGCACTCTTGCAGCCCGGCCATCGTCAACTCGCAGCGGGCTTTGTCCTTTACGGACCACAGACGTGCCTGGCGCTTACCCTCGGCGATGGCACCGACCTTTATGTCCTCGACCGGGATGAGGGCCGATTTTATCGAATCCAAAAGGCCGTCGAGATTCCGGGCGACAGCAACGACTACGCCATCGATGCCGCCAATTACCGCCATTGGGATGCGCCGATCCGGGCTTATGTCGACGACAATGTTGCCGGTATCGATGGTCCGCGTGGGCGGAACTTCAACATGCGCTGGATCGCCTCACTGGTTGCTGAGGCTTATCGGATCCTGATCCGTGGTGGCATTTACCTTTCGCCTGGTGACCGTCGCGATGGCTTTGAGAAGGGATGTCTTCGCCTGATTTACGACGCCAATCCGCTGGCGATGCTCATCGAGCAGGCGGGCGGTCTGGCGACCGACGGTGAGGATCGCATTCTCGACATACAGCCCAAGCTGTTGGACCAGCATGTTCCTTTGGTCTTCGGCTCATCTGCCAAGGTTGAGCGTGTGAGGGCCTTCCACGACGGCACATTGCCGTTTGGGGAGCGCTCACCTCTTTTTGGCCGCCGCGGCCTGTTCCGGCATTAGGGGAGGGGGTAGCGATGTCGAAACGTCACCCGATCATCTCCGTTACCGGTTCATCCGGCGCCGGCACCAGCACGGTCAAACATACGTTCGATCAAATCTTCCGCCGCGAAGGTATCACCGCCGCGACCATCGAGGGCGATGCCTTTCACCGCTATGACCGCGAGGCTATGAAGCAGGCGATCGCCGATGCCGCGGCCTCCGGCAATCATCATTTCAGCCACTTCAGCATCGAGGCCAATATCCTCAGCGAGCTTGAAGCGGTGTTTGCCGACTATGGCGAAACCGGAGGCGGCCGCACCCGGCATTATGTCCATGATGACGTGCAGGCGGAATGCTTTGATGTGCCGCCTGGCCATTTCACCGACTGGGAGCCTTTACCCGCAGGCACCGACCTCTTGTTCTATGAGGGGCTGCACGGCGCGGTGGTGACGGACGACATCGACATCGCCCGGCATGCAGATCTGAAAATCGGTGTGGTTCCGGTGATTAATCTCGAGTGGATCCAAAAGATGCATCGGGATAAAGCCAAGCGCGGCCATTCCGAGGAGGCGATCACCGACACCATTCTCAGGCGTATGCCGGACTACATCGGGGTGATCTGTCCGCAATTCACCCAGACCGACATCAACTTCCAGCGCGTGCCGGTCGTCGATACCTCCAACCCGTTCATCGCACGTTGGATTCCCACCGCGGACGAATCGATGGTGGTGATCCGCTTCAAGAACCCGCGCGGAATCGATTTTTCCTATCTGACATCGATGCTGCACGACAGCTTCATGTCCCGCGCCAACTCGATTGTCATTCCTGGCGGCAAGCTGGATCTCGCGATGCAACTGATCTTGACGCCGATGATCATGCAATTGGTCGAACGTAAAAAGCGCTCATCTTGAGAGAGGAGAAGTCTTATGGATACCGGTCTTCCCATGGACATGAACCCGATCGACAGCGTCAGCCAGCAGGATATGGCAAACGCCATCCGGGCCCTTACGATGGATGCCGTCGAGGCGGCGAAGTCCGGTCATCCCGGCATGCCCATGGGCATGGCCGATGTCGCCACCGTGCTTTGGACACGGTTTTTGACGTTCGATCCCACAAAGCCTGATTGGGCCGATCGCGACCGCTTTGTGCTCTCCGCCGGTCACGGGTCGATGCTGCTCTATGCGCTGCTGCATCTGACCGGATATGAGGACATGACGATCGAGGAGTTGAAGCGCTTTCGAAAGCTCGGCTCGATGACGGCTGGCCATCCCGAATACGGCCATGCCAGCGGCATCGAGACCACGACCGGGCCGCTCGGCCAGGGCCTGGCGAACGCTGTCGGCATGGCGCTCGCTGAACGCATCCTTGCCGAACAGCACGGCTCGGCTTTGGTCGATCACTACACCTATGTGATGGCTGGCGACGGCTGTCTGATGGAGGGCATCAGCCACGAAGCGTCGTCGCTCGCCGGGCATTTGAAGCTGGGCAGGCTGATCGTGTTTGTCGACGATAATGCGACAACGATTGACGGCATGACCGATCTCGCGTCCTCTGAGGATCTCCAACGACGCTATGAGGCCTATAGCTGGCATGTCCAACATATCGACGGGCATGATCATGAGGCCATTACCCATGCGATCAAGCTGGCGCGGAAGTCGGACCAACCCTCCTTGATTGTCTGCAAGACCACCATCGGTTTTGGCGCACCGACCAAGCAGGGCACGGCGAGCGCGCACGGAGCTCCCCTTGGTCATGACGAGGTTGCGGCAGCACGAAGGGCGCTGAGTTGGCCTCACCAACCCTTTGTCATTCCAGCCGAGATCAAGCAGGCATTCGAACAGGCAGGCGCGCGCGGCCGTGAGGTGCGTCAGAGTTGGGAGCGACGGTTCATCGAGATGGACATCGCGACGCGCGCGAAGTTTGGACGATCGCAAGCGGGAGGGCTCTGCGACAGCTGGCGTCTGGCTCTCGAGGAGCACTGCCGCAAGCTCGTCGAGGACAAACCGGCCATGGCGAGCCGCGAAGCAAGCCAAGCCGCGCTCGAGATCCTCACGCAGTCCGCACCCAATATCATCGGCGGCTCGGCCGATCTCACCGGCTCGAACATGACCAAAACCGAGGCGACCTTAGCCATTGCCGCCGGCGATTTTGCGGGACGCTACATTCATTATGGCGTCCGCGAGCATGCGATGGCCGCGATCATGAACGGCATCGCCCTACACAAAGGACTCGTCCCCTATGGCGGCACATTCTTGGTGTTCAGCGACTATGCACGTCACGCGATCCGCCTGTCAGCCCTGATGGGTCTCCGGGTCATCTATGTGCTGACCCATGACAGCATTGGGGTCGGTGAGGATGGTCCAACCCATCAACCCGTCGAGCATTTGGCCAGCCTGCGTGCCATTCCCAATCTGGATGTATACCGGCCGGCCGATGCGGTTGAGACTGCTGAGTGCTGGGCGCTAGCTCTTACCCGGCGGGACGGGCCTTCGGTTCTGGCACTCAGTCGGCAGACGCTCCCCGCCGTGCGCACGGCTCATTGCGTCGACAATCTCTCGGAACGCGGCGCTTATGTTCTCGCTGAAGCCGATGGACGACGCGCGCTCACGCTCCTGGCGACGGGCTCCGAAGTTGCGATCGCCCTTGATGCCAAGGAGCGCCTGGAGACGGCGGGCTTCCCGACGGCTGTGGTCTCGATGCCTTGTCAGGAACGTTTCGAACAACAGGCGGACGACTATAAAGCCTTTGTGCTCGGTTCGGTGCCGCGTCTTGCGATTGAGGCGGCCAGTCCCTTCGGTTGGACCCGGTATGTCGACAGTGAGGAGGATGTCATCGGTATGGCCGGTTTTGGCGCCAGCGCACCTGCCGATGATCTCTATCAGCATTTCGGCATCACGGCCGATGCTTTGGTCGAGCGTGCCCTTCTAAAGATTGATCAGACGGACGTTCAGCCCCGCAACCATCTTCGTGCGGTCGCTTGATCCGGATCAAGGAACGGAGGATGGCGATGATCCATCCTGACACTGATTGAAGGGCCGATCCGATGGCTTGGCCTCTTGAGTTTGGCGGACCCCGGGTGGGCACTTTGACCCCATGCGCCTGCTTATTATGACCCGCGTTCCGCCAAGGCCCGCCGGCTTGTGCAGCTTCCACGCGCCGGCGCAACAAGAGCAATAAACTCCCCGCCATCTTGCCGTCGGCGCAGACCAACCCCACTCCCCCCTGTCCTCTGCGCCGACGGCATCTCACCGTCAGCTCACGCTTGGAGCAAATGTTTCCGCTGCCCGTTGACCCTGGGTTCTCGGCGGCTTATGTGGGGCCGGTATCCCCTAAGAGCCGTCGCCTCAAGGACATCCGATGCTGTCTTCAACCTTGATCGCTCCCTCCATTCTGTCTGCTGATTTCTCAAAGCTCGGCGAGGAGGTGCGAGCGGTCGACGCGGCCGGGGCGGATTGGATCCATCTCGATGTCATGGACGGGCATTTCGTGCCGAACATTACGTTTGGGCCCGATGTGGTGCGGGCGATCCGGCCTTGCACGCCCAAGAAATTCGACTGCCATCTTATGATCCAGCCCGCTGATCCGTTCATCCAAGCCTTTGCGAAGGCCGGCGCCGATTTGATCACCGTTCATGCCGAAGTTGGACCGCATTTGGACCGATCGCTTCAGGCGATTAAGGCCGAAGGCAAGGAAGCCGGTTGCTCGATCTGTCCGGCAACGCCGATTAGCGTTGTTGAGCATGTGCTCGACAAGCTCGACCTGATCCTGGTGATGACTGTCAATCCTGGATTTGGCGGCCAACGCTTCATCATGGCGATGCTTGAGAAGCTGCGCACGCTCAAAAGCCTTATCGGCGACCGTCCCATTCACATCCAGGTGGATGGGGGCATCAATGAGGAAACAGCACCACTCGCTGCCGAAGCGGGCGCGAATGTTTTGGTTGCCGGCTCAGCTGTGTTCAATAAGCCTGACTATGCCAAGGCTATCCAGGCCTTGCGGTAGCTGGCCGAGATCGTCCTGCCGTCGACACGCGATCGCCCATCAATACCCGCTCGATCATCGAGATCGGTCGATCCGATCGATAACAGGTTTTCTGCGGTCGTGGTTTTAGTCTTGTTCGCGCCGGAGCGGTTGCGCCAGACAATGAACCCCACCGCCAGCTCTTAGAAACATCGACATATCGGGGTCATAAACGTCGAAGCCAGCGGCGCGAAGCTTAGCGTTCAGGTCCGTTGCTGATGCCGTCGAGAGAATGCGATCCTTCCCGAGCGCCACCACATTGCAGCCGAGCGCCATCGTTTCCTTGAAGGTGACGGGAATGATCTCGATCCCGCGGCCTTTGAGCCAGGCGATGACGTCATCCTCCGTCGTGTCCAGACATACGGCAGCGCAATCGGCATTGAGCATGCAAACCATCAGGTCGATATGCACATAGAATTGATCGATCGGCGCCCATTTGATGTCCCAGCCCTCGGCTTCGAACCAGGCGGCGACCTGATCGGCAGCAACTTTCTCGGTGCGATGATCGGTGTAGCCGAGCAAGAGGGCGTTATCGCCGATCATGTTGAAGTCCCCGCCTTCGAAGTGGCCGGACGAGACCATGTCATAAATCGGGATGTTCCTCTCCAGATAGAAGCGAAGACAGGCTGCATATTCGCCGCGTCTTCGTGGGTTGGCCATCTGGCAAATGATGGCGCCGTAGGGCGTCATAACCGAGGAATCGCGGGCATAGACCTGGTAGGGGTTGGCGTCATCCAAAGGAAGGAAATGGGTCTTCACCCCAGCGTCGTGATAGGCCTCGACCATCTCCCGGTGTTGGCGCATCGCGACTTGCTTGTCGAAACGATACCCCTTCCGCTCGGTGTCGCGCACCAGGCTGGACCACGACGCATTTTCCTCACCCATCCAGCGAAAACCGTCGGCCGGACCCAGGAGAACATCGGTCAACAAGCCGGCCTCGGAGCGAATTCCCCAATCCGAGAGTCTTGGTGTTCCTCCGCCATCGAGACGGGTGCGAAGCGGTTGCATGTTTTGAGCATCCATCGACCATCTCCTCCTTCATTCGACAGGGGAAGGTGTTGCAGATTTGGTCCGCCTAGACGGCGATGGAACCGCGTTTAGGCGGCGAGGCCAGCTTTCACCGCATGGCTCAAGGCCGTCGCGGGTGGAAGACAATGTTGAACGTAAAAACGTGCACTGGCCTCTCGCTCATCCTGCTGCTCAACCCCGGCCAGATGCGCTGCTCTCGCCAGCAAGAAGCCACCAAGCACGGTTGCGAACATCTTGAGATAGGGCGTGGCGCCTGCCAGACGATCTTCGCTGTCGACCTGCTCGTCCGTGATCCAGGCCGTGGTGTCCTTAAGGGTGTTAAGACCTGCGGCGAGACCGTCTTTGATCGGGCCTTCCGCCAGAGTGCCAAGATCGTTCTGCAACTCGTCGAACAGCCTGGTCACATGGGCGCCACCCGCCATCGGCAGCTTTCGCCCCACCAAATCCAGAGCTTGAATGCCGTTGGTCCCCTCATAGATCATGGCGATGCGAGCGTCGCGCAAATGCTGGGCGACGCCGGTCTCTTCGATGAACCCCATGCCGCCATGCACCTGGACTGCATCGGATGCGATTTCGAAGCCTTGATCCGAGCACCAAGCCTTAATCAAGGGGATCAAGAGATCGATTCGCCCTTGCGCCGCCTGCTTCTCAGGCAGGTCCGCCAGTCTAACTGCGCGATCAAGCGCAAAAGCCCCTTCATAGGTGAGGGCACGCATCGCCTCGATCCGACAGCGCATGGACATCAGCGTCCGCTTGATATCGGGATAGTCGATGATCTTGGCTGGCGCCATGGTGCCGTTGCTACGGCGCATGCCTTGCGTCCGTTCCGACGCATAGTGGCAAGCCGCTTGGTAGGCGCGCTCGGCGATGGCAAGGCCTTGGAGGCCAACGGCGAGACGGGCGTTGTTCATCATGGTGAACATGGCCTTTATGCCGCCTTGCTCTTCGCCAACGAGGTAGCCGATGGCCCCTTCATTGTCGCCGAACGACATGACGCAGGTTGGGCTGGCATGGATGCCGAGCTTGTGCTCAAGCGATACCGGCCGGAGATCATTGCGATTGCCCAACGATCCATCTTGGTTCACGAGGAACTTTGGAACGATAAAGAGTGAAATTCCTTTGGTACCAGCGGGCGCGCCCGGCAGTCGGGCCAGGACCATATGAACGACATTATCGGTGTAGTCGTGATCGCCGTAGGTGATGAAGATCTTTGTTCCGGATATCCGGTAATGGTCGCCGTCCTTCACAGCCTTTGTCTTGAGCGCGCCGACATCGGTGCCGGCATGGGGCTCGGTCAGGCACATCGTGCCTGTCCACTCGCCGCTGATGAGCTTTTCCAGATAGGTCGCCTTCTGCTCGTCTGTGCCGAATTCCAAAAGGAGTTCAATGCCGGCCTGGGTGAGAAGCGGGCAAAGACCGAAGGCGGTATTGGCGCTGTGCCACATTTCCGAGACCGCCGTCGAGATGGTCCAAGGTAGACCTTGGCCGCCCCATTCCTCAGGAAACGGCAAACCATTCCAGCCGGCCTCGGCGAACTGACCATAGGCTTTTTTGAAACCGTCCGGCGTGCGCACCACGCCGTTCTCCAAAACCGCACCTTGCTTATCACCGACAGCGTTGAGCGGTGCGAGTTCGCCGGCTGCGAATTTCCCGGCTTCTTCCAGCACCTGATCTACCAGCGCGTGATCCAGCTCCTCATGGCCCGGAAGGGCGGCAAGGCCGGGGATCATCGGATCAAGGACCGTTCGCATTTGGTCAAGCGGCGGGCTATAGACGGTCATCGGATCGCTCCTCTCGGCGGCAAGGTCAACGCCGCTAGATTATCACGCCTGGATTAAGAATATTGTGCGGATCGAGGCTCGTCTTCAACCGCCGCATGAGATCGAGATCGATCGCAGGCTTCCGTGCAGCCAGATCGTCTCGTTTCAGGCGACCGATGCCATGTTCCGCACTGATACTACCGCCCAGGCTCTCGACCAGATCAAACACCTTGGTCTGGACGTCATCTTTCAGGGCCCTAAAGGCATCGCCTGCCATCGATTCGGGCTGAAGCAGGTTGAAGTGGATATTGCCATCACCGACATGGCCAAACGCCACAACCCGGACGCCTGGGATCGACTCGGTGAAGAGCGCGCTGCCTTGATCGATCAGCGCTGGAACCTCTTGAACCGGCACGGAGACATCATGCCTTAGGACCACGCCCGCAGCGGCAAAGGCATCGGTGGGGTTTTCGCGGATTAACCAAAGCGCTAGCCGCTGGGCTTCGCTGGCTGCCACGGTTCCGTCGGTGATCAGGCCCTGCTGCATGGCGTCCGCGAGGACCCGTTCGAGCCGCTCACCCAACCCATCCTCGAGTGACCAGGCGACTTCGATCAGCACATGCCAAGGACTCGTCGATTCGATCGGCTGGCGCCCATCCGGCAGATAGTCGATCACCCGTTGAACAACCAGATCGCCCATGAGTTCGAAGGACGAGATGGTGTCGCCGAGGCGTTCTCGGCAAAAGGCGAATAAGGCAACAGCTCGGGCAGGGGAGGTGACGCCGAGCCAAGCGGTCCTTGTCTCACGTGGTTTTGGAAAGAGCCGAAGGACGGCTGCCGTAATGACGCCAAGTGTGCCTTCGGCGCCGACGAACAGTTGTTTGAGGTCGTAGCCGGTATTGTCTTTTCTTAACGATTTGAGCCCATTCCAGATCTCACCGTCGGCGAGTACCACTTCGAGACCGAGCACCAGACTGCGCGCCATGCCATAGCGAAGCACGTTGACGCCGCCTGCATTGCTCGAGAGATTGCCGCCGATTTGGCAAGTGCCTTGCGCGCCGAGCGATAGTGGGAACAGCCGATCATGCTCGGCAGCCGCCTCCTGCGCTCGCTCCAAAACGACACCGGCCTCGACGGTCATGTTATCGCCGATTGGGTCGACATGACGGATGCGGTTCATGCGCGCCAGCGAGAGGACGGCGAGGCTGCCGCTTTTATCGGGGATGCCGGCCCAGACCAGCCCGGTATTGCCACCTTGTGGCACGACACCGACCCGATGTTGATGGCAGAGCCGCAAGAGCGCACTGACTTCGTCGGTGCTGGACGGTCTGAGCACCAGTGGTGTCTTGCCTCGACCGATACCCCAGGCTTCGCGGCTGTAGAGCTCAATCCCGTCGTCATCGGTGCGCCAGCCACGAGGGCCGGTAATCCGGTCAACGGCTTCTAGGAACTCTTTTGATCGACAGGTCAGGTTTGCATCCATTCTCCCTATCTAAGGCGGTGAGCCGGGGCCGACAATGACCGCCGGGAGGTTGTCAGCGATGCATGGTCGGATTATCGCGCGCCGAAAGGGGCCATGGCTTGATACGCCCGGCAGGTTCTCGTTCCTGTTTAGGATCGGACATCATTGACATCGGTCCATTGGCGCTCGGCATCGGACCGGATGGCAGCGTCGACGACTTCGGCAATCTGCCAGGCGCTTCGAAAATCGGGGTCAAGCGGCGTGCCATTCGTGATGCCATCGACCAGATGGGCCACCTCAATCACCTTGAGATCATTAAAGCCGAGGCCGTGGCCCGGGGCCGGGCAGAAGCGATCGTAGGGCGGATGGGTCGGGCCTGTAAGGATCGTCTTGAAACCGTCCCGGGATGGTCCTTGGTCGAATCGGAAGAGTTTGAGCTCGTTCATGTGTTCCTGATCGAACACTAAGGATCCCTTGGAGCCGGTGATTTCGAATGTGAGATACATCTTTCGCCCGGCCGCGACAGCGCTCGCCTCGATCGTTCCGGTAGCCCCGCCGCGAAAGCGGACGAGCATTTGGGCTTGGTCATCGACCTCGACGGTCGCCTTGTCTTCAGGCTTGTCCGCAAGGGGGCGCTCTTTGACGACGATTTCCAACATCGCTTGGACAGCAGCAATCTCGTCCACTAAGCGACGGGCAAGGCTGATAATATGCGAGCCAAGATCGGCCACCACGCCAGCGCCGGATTGGGCTTTAGAAGATCGCCAGGTGAACGGCGTGTCCGGGCTGGCGAGATAGTCCTCGAAATGGGCGCCCCGGAAATGGACGATCTCGCCGATCTCACCGGAATCAAGAATGTCCTTGGCGAGCTTGATGGCGGGGTTATGCAGATAATTGTAACCGACCAGCGTTTTAACACCCGCGGCTTCTGCTGCTGTCGTCATCGCCTTGGCGCCGGCGGCATCGAGGGCCAGTGGCTTTTCGCAGTAGACATGTTTGCCGGCCTGAATGGCGGCCTCAGCCATGGCTTGATGCAGGAAGTTGGGCGAGGTGATGGCGACGATATCGATGGCGGGATCCTCAACAAGCGTTCGCCAATCACTTGTCGAGCCGGCGAAACCGAACGTATCGGCCGCGTCGCGTGCGACATCGGGGTCGATGTCGGCGAGCGTGGCAAGGTTGAGTTTCGGGAGATGGGGGAAGACGGCGGGGGCGGCGCGGAAGGCGAGCGCGTGGCATTTGCCCATAAAGCCGGTACCGATCAGGCCTACATTCAGCTGCCCTTTATCCCTGGTCATCAGCCCCATCCCTTCGTCATGCATCCTGGAGACCGCCCTGATCTCCGGGTCTTTTGAGGCTTAAGCGAGATGCCTGGGGCTAATCAATGCGAAATCAGACGAGGAAGGGGCGGACGGTCTTGATGATGTCGCCAAGGATGATCCCACTGAGGGGAATTCGTTGCTCATAAGCAACCATAGGGTGATTTTGATGTCGAAAACACAGCATGTTTCTGCAGAATTATGAGGCAGAAGGCGCTCTTTTCCATCGTGTGGCTTGCCAGCAGCGCTGTCTTCTTCTAGTTTTCGCGCGCTCCGCCGCCCCGCCTGGCGAATTCGCTGCGGAGCGTGATCTTCTCAAAAGGACGTAAAGCGATGCAGCCGGCTGACTGGTTTCTTTTTCTATTGGTATTGGGGTGCGGCGTCGTAGGTCTGGCCTATGGCGTCATGACCCGCAATATGGTGCTTGCTCAGGCCTCGGGCAATGAGCGCATGCGTGAGATCGCGGGCGCCATTCAAGAAGGTGCGATGGCCTATCTCAATCGTCAGTATATGACGATTGCGATGGTGGGCGCCGTGATCTTTGTACTTCTTTGGATTTTCTTGGGCTTCCACGTCGGCTTCGGCTACTTGATCGGTGCCGTGCTTTCGGGCGTGGCCGGCTACATCGGCATGACCGTCTCGGTGCAAGCCAATGTGAGAACGGCCGAAGCCGCGACCAAGGGCCTCAGCACCGCGCTCGGCGTTGCCTTCAAGGCGGGCGCCGTTACTGGCATGCTAGTGGTTGCCTTGGGCCTTCTGGGTGTCGCCGTCTATTACGGCGCCCTTTTGATGGCCGGCCTTGAGATTCGCGCGATCTTGGAAGCGCTCGTCGGTCTTTCCTTCGGTGCCTCTTTGATTTCGATTTTCGCCCGTCTTGGCGGCGGCATCTTTACCAAGGGTGCTGACGTCGGTGCCGACCTCGTCGGTAAGATTGAAGCCGGTATCCCCGAGGACGATCCACGCAACCCTGCTGTGATCGCCGACAATGTCGGGGATAATGTCGGTGACTGCGCGGGCATGGCAGCCGACCTCTTCGAGACCTATGCGGTGACCGTGGTTGCGACCATGCTGCTGGGCGCGATCTTCTTCACCGAAGCGGCGCAAAGCACGTTGATGCTCTACCCGCTTATCATCGGCGGCGTTTGCTTGTTGGCATCGGTGGTCGGCACCTATTTCGTCAAGTTGGGTAGCTCCAACAACATCATGGCCGCGCTCTACAAGGGGTTCTTGGCGGCTGCGGTCTTGTCGGCTATCGCCCTTTTGCCGATCACGCTCTTCTTCCTCGGCGACGAATATAGCGGCGGCGGTGCGACCTTTAACGGCTGGAACATCTATATCTGCACGTTGGCAGGTTTGGCCGTCACGGGTCTGTTGATCTGGATCACCGACTATTACACCAACACCACCCATGGTCCGGTGAAGAAGATTGCCGAAGCCTCCACCACGGGTCACGCCACGAACATCATCGCCGGTCTAGCCGTGTCGATGGAAGCCTGTGCCATGCCGATCATCGTGATCTGCGGCGGCATTTTGGTGGCGTATCTCTCGGCGGGTCTCTACGGCATCGCGATCGCTGCGACCACCATGTTGGCGCTGACCGGCCTCGTCGTGTCGCTGGATGCTTATGGTCCGGTGACCGACAATGCAGGTGGCATTGCCGAGATGTCCGAGCTTCCGCCGGAGGTGCGGAATACCACGGACGCGCTCGATGCGGTTGGCAACACCACCAAGGCGGTCACCAAGGGCTATGCGATCGGCTCGGCCGCTCTCGCTGCCCTGGTGTTGTTTGCGGCCTATGTCGAGGATCTCAAGCACTATTTCCCAGAGCTGACGGATCAAGTGACCTTCTCGCTCTCGGATCCCTATGTGCTGGTGGGCCTCTTCGTCGGCGGCATGTTGCCTTATCTGTTCGGCGCGCTCGCCATGCAAGCGGTTGGTCGTTCGGCCGGTGAGATCGTCACCGAGGTGCGGCGGCAGTTCAAGGAGATGCCGGGCATCATGGATCGGACCACCAAGCCGGAATACGGCAAGGCGGTGGATCTGCTGACCAAGGCGGCGATCAAGGAGATGATCATCCCGTCACTGCTGCCGGTGTTGGCACCGATCGTGGTTTACCTCGTGATTGCCATGATTGCTGGACAGGCTGCAGCGTTCTCAACCCTTGGCGCGATGCTGCTCGGCACGATCGTCACCGGCATTTTCGTTGCGATCAGCATGACGTCGGGTGGTGGTGCTTGGGATAATGCTAAGAAGTACATCGAGGACGGCAACCATGGTGGCAAAGGCTCCGAAGCGCATATGGCGTCGGTGACCGGCGACACCGTTGGTGATCCCTACAAGGATACGGCTGGACCTGCGGTGAACCCGATGATCAAGATCATCAACATCGTCGCGCTTTTGATCCTAGCCGCGCTTGGCGGTCACTGATCAAAGCGACATCGTGATGGGGAAAAGGGAGGCTCCGGCCTCCCTTTTTTCATGACCGATCGATCCGGCCGCGTCTCCCGGCTGACGTTTGAGGGGCTTTTCGATCGATGGTGAAACGGCCAGGGCATGCGGCGATTGTCGTATTGACCCGATCCGCTCGTGGAAACTACGCTTCCCGCCGAAGGTCGGTGAGGGCGCGCGAAAGAGCACGCCGCTTTGTTTGGGGGACGCTATGTGCGGGATTGTCGGGCTCTATCTGAAAAATCCGGCACTTGAGCCAGAGCTGGGACGCCTGTTCACGCCGATGCTCATTGAGATGAGTGATCGCGGGCCGGACAGCGCTGGCATCGCCATTTATCAGGAGCCGGTCGAGGACGATGAGACGCTAAAGTTAGTGCTGTTCCATCCCGATGACGAATTCGGTTGGGACGGCTTGAAGACCTCCCTTGAGGAGGGCCTGCAGCTGAGCGCGAGCATTGATGATATCGCCTCGCATGCCGTGTTGATCAGCGATGGCGATGAGGCAATGCTCCGTGACGCGATCGAGGCGTTTGACGCCGACATTCAGATCATGAGCATCGGCCGGGTGATCGAAATCTACAAGGAGGCCGGGCTTCCCGCTGAGGTCGCCGCACGTTTTGAACTTGAGGCCATGGGCGGTAGCCATATCATCGGGCACACGCGGATGGCGACCGAGAGCGCTGTCACCACCGCAGGGTCCCATCCCTTTTCCACCGGATTGGACCTGTGCTTGGTCCATAACGGCTCGCTTTCCAATCATAACTGGCTGCGCTCGGAGATTGAGCGTCGTCACGGAATCACCTGCCGAACCGAGAACGATACGGAAGTCGCCGCCGCTTATCTGACCGCCAAGTTGCTGGAAGGACGAAGCCTGCACCAGGCGCTCGACGCATCGATTCAGGACCTGGACGGCTTTTATACCTTTTGTGTCGGGACCGCGGATGGCTTTGCTGTGCTGCGCGATCCGATCGCCTGCAAACCGGCGATCCTCGCTGAAACCGAGGACTGGGTCGCCATGGCTTCTGAGTTTCGCGCGCTGGCCAGCTTGCCTGGCGTTGGCGAGGCCAAGGTCTGGGAGCCAGAACCGGCGACGGTCTACAGCTGGGGCAGGGAGGCCGCTTGATGCCCGCGAATATCGAGACTCTTGATCTTGCGGAACAGACGCTGCGCGACGTCAACGCGACGCTTCAACGGCATAACGGCGGCGATGAGGCCAGACATTACCGCGTGGCTCATCCCGACGGTGCGCACGCGCTCGCCTGTGGTCTCAATGCTCCGGTCATCGTGGAGATTGATGGCCATACCGGCTACTACGCCGCGGGCATGAACCAGCGGGCGGATGTGACCATTAAGGGTAACGCCGGCCCCGGCGTCGCGGAGAACATGGTGTCCGGTACGGTTCGAGTCGCCGGTGATGTGTCCCAATATGCGGGCGCATCTGGGCATGGCGGTTTACTCGTTGTTGAAGGCAACGCGTCGTCGCGCTGTGGCATTTCGATGAAGGGCATCGATATCGTTGTGAAAGGTGACATCGGGCATATGAGTGCCTTTATGGCGCAGGCCGGGCGCTTGGTGGTCTTGGGCAATGTCGGTGCCGATTTTGGCGACAGCATCTATGAAGCCAAATTGTTCGTGCGCGGCGAGGTTAAGAGCTTAGGCGCTGACTGCGTTCAAAAAGAGATGACGGATCGGCATCGAGAGGAACTTCGGGATCTCCTCGATCGATCCGGCATTGATGCCGACCCTGCTGACTTCAAGCGCTATGGCTCGGCACGAAATCTCTACAATTTCCACATCGACAATGTGGGAGTCTATTGATGGCTGATCGCGATCAGACGCCTCGCACGACGCCAAGGAAAGCGGCAGCTTTCGACGATTACACTATGTCTGAGATCCGCCGCGCCGCAGCGACGGGAATTTATGACATCCGAGGCGGTGGCGCGAAGCGGCGGGTGCCCTGCTTTGATGATCTGGTCTTCCTTGGCGCCTCCATGTCACGCTACCCCCTTGAGGGCTATCGCGAGACATGCGCCACCAATGTGGTTCTCGGGAACAGGTTCGCGACAAAGCCGCTTGAGCTCGACATTCCCATCACGATCGCCGGCATGTCGTTCGGCTCGCTATCGGCACAAGCGAAGGAGGCGCTCGGTCGTGGGGCGACCACTATGGGGACGTCCACCACGACTGGCGACGGAGGGATGACGGCTGAAGAGCGTCAGCACTCCCAATGCCTTGTCTATCAGCTTCTTCCCTCGCGTTATGGCATGAATCCCGACGATCTGCGCAAGGCCGATGCGATTGAAGTCGTTGTCGGACAAGGCGCTAAGCCCGGCGGTGGCGGCATGCTCCTTGGGCAGAAGATTAGCGAGCGAGTTGCCGACATGCGAACTCTTCCCGAAGGGATCGATCAGCGATCGGCCTGTCGCCACCCGGATTGGACAGGGCCCGACGATCTCGCGATCAAAATTACTGAGCTGCGTGAAATCACGGCCTGGGAAAAGCCAATTTACGTCAAGGTCGGCGCCGCCAGACCCTATTACGACACGGCCCTATCGGTGAAGGCCGGCGCTGATGTGGTGGTGGTGGATGGCATGCAAGGTGGCACGGCGGCGACCCAGGATGTCTTTATCGAGCATGTCGGTATTCCGACCTTGCCTGCCGTCAAAGAGGCTGTGCGGGCGCTCAAAGAGCTGGATACGCATCGCAAGGTCCAACTGATCGTTTCCGGTGGGATCCGAAGCGGTGCCGATGTCGCCAAGGCCCTTGCTATGGGTGCGGATGCCGTCTCAATCGGTACAGCAGCCCTTGTTGCCATCGGCGACAATGATCCGAGATGGGAGAGCGAGTATCAAGCGCTCGGCACCGTGCCTGGGGCGTATGACGACTGGCATGAAGGGAACGATCCCGCCGGTATCACGACCCAAGACCCGGAACTGGCGAAGAGGCTCGACCCGATCCAAGCTGGCAAGCGTCTTGCCAATTACCTGGGCGTCCTGACCCTTGAACTTCAGACCCTCGCCCGCGCGAACGGCAAGAGTCATGTTCACAATCTCGAACCTGAAGATCTGGCCGCGCTAACCGTCGAGGCGGCTGCGATGGCGGGCGTGCCGCTTGCGGGGACGCGTTGGATTCCAGGTGGCGGCGACTAGAACGCGCGTGATCATGGAGTTGCGACTTGGAGGCTCTAGATTTTTGGACCTTTTGGTTCGATCGGAATCTCTTGCCAGTATTTGCCCGCCGCGACGATGCAGCTCCGCCCTTCCGGCGCGGTCGCGACCATGGTCCAGCTTTCGCCGCCTTCGGTCGTAAAGACCTGAAGCACCTTGCCGTCGGAAGCGATCCCGATCGACCTTGGCGCTTCGGTGAATTTTGCACTTAGGAACTTGGTCATGTTCTCATAGGTCGCGCAGGTCAGCCGATGGGTTTGAGGGCCTTGTTGGCCATGCGCCGGCGGTGCGCCGGATAGGGCGGCAAGGCCTAAAAACGTGGCGAGACCGAAGGCGCCCATGCCCTTGAGACGATGGGTCATCGGGCGACGGATCATGTCATGATATCCCTTGCGCATTGTCCATCTCCATAAGCGATCCTCGACGACGCACCCACAAGCAACAAGCGGTGCGCCTCTCTACGGCTAAACGAGAGATGGCCGAGCGACTGTGACGTCGACTACAGCTCACAAAAAGTTCATCACCCGTTATGAGCGGTCATGATCGACAGGGCAGTTTTGGGTCCGAGCTTGACTGATCGCGTGGGGGGCTGTCGCGATTGGTGGCGTCGGTCAATCGGCGCAATCGCGGCACGTTGACTCGTATCTTTCCTACACATCCGCTATGGATAATAGCGCCCTTGAGGTGGATGGAACATGCGTAGCGGTAGGGAGCTCTACGTGACTGTTGATTTGGCGAAATATGCGAAGTCGGAGAAGATCCGGTATTTTCTGATCAGCTTCACTGATCTCTTCGGTGTGCAGCGATCAAAGCTGGTGCCGGCGCAGGCGATCGGCGAGATGCAAAAAACGGGGGCAGGGTTTGCTGGCTTCGCCGCCCATCTGGATATGACGCCTGCTCATCCCGACATGTTCGCCGTGCCAGATGCGAGTAGTGTCATTCAACTCCCTTGGAAGCCGGAAGTCGCTTGGGTCGCCGGCGATTTGGTGATGGCAGACGAGCCGGTGGGGCATGCGCCGCGGGTGGTATTGAAGAATGCCTTAGCCGCAGCCACCAAGAGCGGCTATCGCCAAATGACAGGCGTCGAGTGCGAGTACTTCCTGATCCAACCCGACGGCAGTGATATCTCCGATCTCAGCGATCGTCAGGCGAAACCTTGCTATGATCAGCAGGCCCTGATGCGACGTTATGATGTCGTCAGCGAGATCTGCGATCATATGATCGCGCTTGGCTGGGGTCCATATCAGAACGATCATGAGGATGCGAACGGCCAGTTCGAGATGAACTGGGATTACAGTGATGCGTTGACCACGGCCGATCGTCACTGCTTCTTCAAGTTCATGGTGAAGTCGGTCGCCGAGGCTCACGGGTTGCGGGCGACGTTCATGCCGAAGCCATTTGCCAATCTCACCGGGAATGGCTGCCATGTGCACATCTCGGTCTGGGACAAAGCGGGCAAGAAGAACCATTTCCTCGACAAAAAGGACGAGCTCGGGATCTCCAAGCTCGGCTATACCTATCTCGGTGGCCTGTTGAAGCGAGCCACGGCCTTGACCGCGATCACCAATCCGACGGTCAATAGCTATAAGCGCATCAATGCACCGGTGACGCTCTCTGGGGCGACCTGGTCTCCCAATACGGTGACCTGGAGTGGTAACAACCGTACCCACATGGTGCGCGTGCCCGATCCCGGCCGCTTTGAAGTCCGTCTCGCGGACGGTGCTGCCAACCCCTATCTGCTGCAGGCCGGGCTGCTCATTGGCGGTCTGGACGGCATCACGAACAAGACTGATCCGGGAAAGCGCCTCGATATCGACATGTATGCGGAGGGTCACAAAGTGCGGGGCGCGCCGAAGCTACCGCTGAACCTTCTTGACGCGCTTCGGCTCTTCGAGAAGGACAAGGTGGTGCGTGCCGGCCTAGGAGACGAATTGGTTGATGCCTATGCCAAGCTCAAGCATGCGGAATGGCTCGACTTCAAGCGTCACCTGACGGACTGGGAACGCGATCACACCCTAGATTGCTAGCGGCGGGCCGGGCTGCACGGCGCCAATCCATCAATTGGCGCGCATTGGCCATGACGGGTTCCATCGGCGACAGCCGACAGGCGACGTCAAAGGTCACGGCAGGTGGCTTGGCCTACTAGGCGGATTGGGCAAGAGGCTCGCGGCTGGAGTCGATGATTTGGCTGACCATGTCGGAGGCGGCTCGGAAGTTCCAGTTCGGGCAGGCTTCGCGAAGCGATACGATGGCAGCGTTGCGTGCCGCCATTTCGCCATGGCCACTTTCTTTATGGCGCGTATAGGCTTGAATGACGGTCTGAATGAGATTTTGATTCAAAGACTTAAGGTTGTTCTGCTGCGAGTCAGTCGGAGAGTTCATCAGTTTGCGGTCCCATAACAACGGCATGATGTCTTACGGTCAATTCGCATGACGTTTTGGCATGCAATGGTTAAAAAAACCGTAAGGTTCATTAGTTGAAAGTCAAGATCTCATTTCCTACTATTTGGATTGTACCTAACGCGTATTTCGGTTGTTGCAGGATGGCAACAACGTTGTTCGAGATCGGCTGTTCTGGCTCCTAGTTTTGGGGAAAGCTGAGGGTGCCGAGCATGTCGCTCGTGACCTTGAGGGCGCCGCCGACGGTCGCAACCATAGACGGTAGCACCATCCACTCTAGCGTCCAGGCACTGCCGGACCGTTCGTTTTCATGGATCATGGCCTGATGGATCAGGCTGAGCTGGCCTGCATTGTAGCGGGCAAGAGTCACCAGGATCTCCGCAAGAACAGGGTTCTTCTTATGAGGCATGGCTGAGGAGAGGCCGCCGGCATCGATCGTGGCTTCGCCGACCTCATTCTGCGCCATCAGGACCACATCCTGGCCGATTTTGCCGAGACTCCCGCTGACCTTAGAGAGCCAATGCGCGATATCGGCGATCCGCGATCGGTCGGTATGCCAAGATCCACCGGGATCGGCGAGGCCGAGCGATTGGGCGAGGCGGGCTCGGATGTCGGGCCCTTTGTCGCCGAGGGCGTCGAGGGTACCGACCGGCCCTGCCAGTTGCACGGCGAGGACATGATCTTGCAAGCCCTTTAGGTCTCTTAGATGATCGACCAGCGGTGTTGTCCAGCCTGCGAGGCGATCGGCGAGGCGGATTGGCAAAGCCTGTTGCATGCGGGTTTTTGCCATCAGCGGTTGGTCACCGTAGGTGGCGGCATGGGTGTCGAGCTCAGCGATGACGGCGCGCAGGCGATCGGCGAGCAAGGCGAACGCCTGCTTCAGTCGGATCATGAGGCCGGTATCGATGACGTCCTGGCTTGTGGCACCCACATGGAGATGGGGGCGGTGGGGCTGATCGAGGCGGCTGCGGAGTTCCTTGATCAACCCCGGAACGACGAGTCCGTCGCGAGCGACAAAAGCGGCTTGTTGCAGCGCATCCGGCTCATAGGCCGATATGGCGTCCGAAATCGCCAAAGCGGCTGCCTTGGGAATGAGGCCGACATCGGCTTCGGCGTCCGCCAAAGCTGCTTCAAAGGCGAGCATCGCCTGAAGCTCAGCGTGGGCTTTGAACAGGGCAGCGAGATCGTCCACGACCAAGAGCGATTGAAAATGAGGATGATCGAAGAGGCTGTAGGTCATGCAAGAGAAAAGGCCGAAAAACATCAAAAAGTTCAAGCCCCTTTGATCAGGCCATCGCCTGCGCCATGCTCGAACCGTCGACGGGGCCCCTCGAATAAGCTCAGTTGGCGTTAGGTTCGGCGGTTGTCGACCCTGTTGGGGTGACCAAGGAATATGGCGTTGAGATTGGCGTTCATCCCAGCGCTCTCCTGTGCGAGAGTGGGGTCATGATATTGAGAACGTGTTGGGAGCGGTATGTCGGATGGCTGAGTATCTAAAGCGCGGGAAAACGGTGGGTGAGCGAGCGGCTGATGATGCCAAGGTGCGGGCGACGGTCGAGGGAATTCTGGCGGACATCGAGACGCGCGGCGATCAGGCAGTGCGCGATCTGTCCGAGAAATTCGACAAGTACGCGCCGGAGAGCTTTCGACTGAACGAGCAGGAGATCGAGGCGGCCATCAGCAAGGTTTCTCCAAGAGACCTAGAGGACATTCAATTTGCCCAGGCTCAGATCCGGCGCTTCGCTGAGGCGCAGCGCGCGTCCATGGTCGACATCGAGGTGGAGACGCTGCCGGGCGTGATCCTCGGACATAAGAACATTCCGGTGCAGTCCGTCGGCTGTTATGTGCCGGGCGGCAAATTTCCCATGGTGGCGGCAGCGCATATGTCGGTCCTGACCGCATCGGTTGCCGGTGTACCGCGGATCGTTGCATCCGCACCGCCGCAGAACGGGGAGCCGCATCCGGCCATCGTTGCGGCGATGCACATGGGTGGGGCGCATGAGATTTACGTGCTGGGCGGGGTCCAGGCAGTGGGCGCCATGGCGCTCGGTACGGAAACGATCGATCCCGTGGACATGTTGGTCGGCCCCGGCAATGCCTTTGTCGCCGAGGCGAAGCGGCAACTCTTCGGACGGGTCGGGATCGACTTATTTGCCGGACCAACAGAGACGTTGGTGGTCGCTGACGACACCGTTGACGCCGAGTTATGTGCGACCGATCTTTTGGGCCAGGCCGAGCACGGCTATGACTCGCCAGCCGTCTTGGTCACCAATTCGCGCCGGCTCGCCGAGGACACCATGGCAGAGATTGACCGGCTTTTAACGATCCTGCCAACCGCGTCGACCGCGTCGGTGTCGTGGCGCGACTATGGCGAAGTCATTCTTTGTGACTCCTATGACGATATGCTCAAGACGGCGAATGACATCGCGTCGGAGCATGTGCAGATCATGACGGACCGAGATGATTGGTTTCTTGAGAACATGACGAGCTATGGCGCGTTGTTTCTCGGGCCGCGGACCAATGTGTCCTATGGCGACAAGGTGATCGGTACCAACCACACGCTCCCGACCAAAAAGGCGGGCCGGTATACCGGCGGGCTTTGGGTCGGCAAGTTCTTGAAGACCCATACCTATCAAAAGGTGCTGAGTGACGAGGCCTCGTCGATGATTGGTGAATATTGCTCGAGGCTTTGCATCCTGGAAGGCTTTGCCGGCCATGCCGAGCAGGCGAATGTCCGGGTTCGACGGTATGGCGGTCGGAACGTTCCCTATGCTGGAGCGGCGGACTGATGAGCCTGCCCAGGACACCGTCATTTCGGTTGGATGGTCGGCGGGCCCTGGTTGCGGGTGCCTCCTCCGGTATCGGTTTTGGTGCGGCGGCGGCCCTTGCCGAGGCAGGGGCACATGTCGTGATGGCAGCGCGTGGCGAGGCGCGGTTGAAAGACGCGGTCCTAGCGGTGACGGAGGCCGGTTATGCCGCGGAAGCGCTTTTGCTTGATGTGACCGACATCGCGGCTATGCGTGATGTGCTCGCCCCCTTGGGCGCGTTCGATGTGCTCGTGAATTCTGCGGGCATCGCCCGTCATGCCCCGGCATTCGAGACGGAGCTTTCGAATTATGACGCCGTGATGGCTGCCAATGTGAAGGGCGCGCATTTTCTGGCTGTCGGGGTGGCACACGGCATGGTCGAGGCTGGCAAAGGTGGCTCGATCATGACCATTTCGAGCCAGATGGGCCATGTCGGCGGGATCGACCGCTCGGTCTATGCAGCCTCGAAACACGCGGTCGAGGGCATGACCAAGTCGATGGCCATCGAATGGGGTGGGCATGGCATTCGCGTCAACACCGTCTGTCCGACATTCATCCGAACGCCGCTTGCCGAGCAGACGCTCAAAATTCCGGAACGAAGGCGCTGGATCGAGGAGAAGATCAAGCTCGGCCGGGTCGGTGAGATCGAGGACGTGATGGGAGCGGTGGTGTTTTTGGCCTCTGATGCATCGGCGCTGATCACCGGCACGTCGCTTCTGATCGACGGCGGTTGGACGGCGGACTGATGGGCGGCGGCGGGCGGGTCACCTCGATCGAAGTGGCGAAGAGGGCCGGGGTGAGCCAGTCCGCGGTGTCGCGTGTGTTCACGCCGGGTGCGAGCGTTTCGGAAAAGACAGCTGAGAAAGTCAAAAAGGCGGCCGAAGAGCTTGGCTATCGTCCGAATGCTCTTGCGCGATCCTTGATTACCGGGCGGAGCCATATGATTGGCCTCCTGGTTAGCTATCTTGAAAAGCACTTCTATCCCGACATTCTGGAGAAGCTGTCCAATGCGCTCCAGGTCCGAGGCTATCATGTCCTGATCTTCATGGCTGATCGGACAGCTCGCAATCTCGAGAAGGTGCTTGATGACATCATCGACTATCAGGTCGATGGGATTATCATCGCGTCGGCGGCGATTTCATCGACCCTTGCGACTCGCTGCGATAAGGCTGGCGTGCCGCTGGTTCTGTTCGATCACAATCATGACGACGAGCGTTTTTCCGTGATCACGTCAGACAATGTTGCCGGCGCACGCAAGGTTGCCGATTTTCTCGTGCGTGCCGGCCATCAGCGGATAGGCTACATCGCCGGACTGGAGAAGACATCGACACAGCGGGATCGCGAATTGGGTTTTCGAAGTGGTCTCAATGCCGCCGGTGTGGAGCTCTACGCGCGGGAAAGTGGCCAGTTCGATTATGAAGACGCGAGGGAAGCCGCGCGGCGCATGTTTGCAAAAGAGGATCGGCCTGATGCGGTCTTCGCCGCCAATGACAGTATGGCTTTCGCCGTGATGGACGTGCTGCGCTTAGAGCTTGGCCTGTCGGTGCCCGACGATGTCTCTGTCATCGGTTTTGACGATGTCGGTCCGGCGTCATGGCCCTCCTTCGATCTGACGACGGTACGCCAGCACACGGATCTCTTGGTCTCCGAGACTGTCGAAACGTTGACGGCACAGATTGAGCATCGCGCGATGGGCCCGAGGCGGATTGCCATTGACGGGCCGCTCGTTGTGCGCGGTTCGTCGAGACGTCCCAAAGATGGGTAGGACGAGGTTAATCCTTAGTGATGATCGGGGCGCCGAACTCGATCTCGGCACCGTTTGAGAAACCGGTGCAGAATAGGGCAGTCGGCACTCCGTCAGTCTGAACCAGCAAGCTCGGCTTGATGCGCTTTCACCATGTCGGCCATCGACGTGAAGGTAAAATCAGTCGCTGGTGTCTCGCCTGGAATCATGGTCGCGCCAAAGCCGTCTTGATCATGACGGCGGTAGATCCAGCAATTGGCCAGACCAAAATGCTTGGCGGGCTCGTGATCGTGAAACAGGCTCTCAGCGGTATGGAGAATGTCGCTCCGACCGAGGCCATGTCGTTCAAGCTGGGCAAGCATATAGTCGAAGTTGCGATGGGCGGGCTTATAGGAACCGATATCCTCGGCCGTGTAGACCGCATCGAAGGTCACGCCAAGTTTGCGGTTGCTATGGGCAAAGCTCTGATTATCGACATTGGAGAGGATGGCCAGCTTATAGTGCTGCTTCAAATAGCGAAGGGCGTCCGCGCTATCCGGGAAGGCTGGCCAGTTCTTCAC
The DNA here is from genome assembly GCA_028285265.1 of Geminicoccaceae bacterium. Lineage (GTDB taxonomy): Bacteria > Pseudomonadota > Alphaproteobacteria > Geminicoccales > Geminicoccaceae > JANQPX01. The sequence continues at coordinate 127,789 of JANQPX010000039.1, read as the reverse complement.
GGATTGACCGTAGGTCTGGCACTCGTCCCAGGTGGCCGGCAGCGCCCATTCTTCGGCGAGGCGCCGATAGACCACGGCCAACAAGTCGCTGTAGCATTTGGCTGGAGTTTGAGCCTGAGTGGTCGACTCATGATGAGCATGGGCTTGGAGGATAGCGTTCCGCGACGGGGCTTTCTGCAGCTTTGATGTCAGGGGAGCAAGGCCGTCAATCATGCCGCTCTCCCAATCGATCAAGGTGCCGTAGCAATCAAAGGTCAAAACCTTAAAGTCACGAAGCCGCATCGCTGTCTCTCCGAGGTCCGAAGCTCAAGGCAAAGGGCATCCTTGCCAGGACCGTCGATTGAAGGTCAACGCCCGCGATGGCACGGTCGTCGCTCTCCAGCGGTACGACCGGGATTATGCGTTGGTCGAACGTTCTTGACGGGTTGAACGCCTCAGCGAATCCGCTCCCCTTCCTTGGAGAACAGAAAGGCCTGATCGGCACTGAAGGTGAAGCCGACCTGATCGCCCGCTTTCACCGAACTATAGCCTTGCTGTTGGACAACGAGCGGTTCACCGCTTGCCGAGCGCGCATAGATATAGGACTCGCCGCCGAGCTGTTCGGTCACGTCCGCGCGCAGGTCGATCTTAAAGCCGTCGCCATTGGCGACGGCGATATGTTCGGGTCGGATACCGAGCCGCACCGAAGAACCGAGTTCGGGGGCGCTCGTCGCCGGCAAGGTCATTTTGGTGTCGTGGTGATCCACCAGCCCAACGGTCACCGCCTTGTCGTTCACGCCATCCACCCGGGCCTTCAGAAAGTTCATTTTCGGCGAGCCGATGAACCCGGCGACAAACATGTTGTCGGGGTCGCCGTAAAGGTTGAGCGGCGAGCCGATCTGTTCGACATTACCATTACGCAGCACGACAATTTTGTCGGCAAGTGTCATGGCTTCGACCTGGTCGTGGGTCACGTAGATCATCGTGGCCCCGAGATTTTGGTGCAGTTTGGCGATTTCGACCCGCATCTGGACGCGAAGCTCCGCGTCGAGATTGGATAAGGGCTCGTCGAACAGAAAGACGCCGGGATTACGGACGATCGCCCGCCCGATCGCGACCCGCTGCCGCTGGCCGCCTGAGAGCGCCTTTGGCCGTCGCTGGAGATAGTCTTGCAGCTGCAGAATTCGAGCAGCGTTATCCACCCGTTCTTTGATCTCTTCCTTCGGCGTTTTGGCCATCCGGAGACCAAAGCCCATGTTCTGCTCGACGGTCATATGCGGATAGAGAGCATAGGACTGGAAGACCATCGCGACGCCGCGTTCGGAGGCATCGATATTGTTGACCACACGGTCACCGATGGCGATCGTGCCGTCCGAGATGTCTTCGAGTCCTGCCACCATGCGCAAGAGCGTGGACTTGCCGCAACCGGACGGACCGACAAAGACGCAGAACTCGCCATCCTCAATGTCAAATGACACACCATGGATGACTTCCGTCGCACCGTAACGCTTAAAGACGTCGTTGAGCTTCAGCCCAGACACGTTTCTCTCCCTGGTCGAACGTTCATGTGCCCGGCAGCATGCGAATGGTTGCTTCATCCGCAATCGCAGCTGCTGCTTCCTTCAATCGAGGGGCATAACCCTCAAGTTTCTCCAGATCGGTGACATAGGTTGTCGATGTCACGGAAAGGCCACCAAGCATCGCCTTGCGACTGGAAAGAATCGGCACGGCAATACAAATGATGCTGGGCTCGTGCTCCTCGCGATCAAAGCCGTAGCCAAGTTTCCTTATCGCGGTAATTTCGGCGCGAAGGGCGCGCGGTGTGGTCAGTGTCGCCGGCATGTAATCGTGGAAGGATTGGCGCTCCAAAGCGTGCTCGAGCGCCTGCTCATCGAGATAGGCAAGCATCACCTTACCGACCCCAGTGCAGTGGGCCGGTCCAACTTTGCCGGGCGATGAGAACATCGTGACGGGGCGGGCCGCCGTGCGCTTGTCCAGATACAGCACTTGGCCATTGTCGAGGGCGGCGAGATGAATGGTCTCGCCGATCTCCAACGCTAGCTGATCCAGCGTCGCGCGGGCGGCGTCGGCGAGACTGGAGCGAAGCCAGCTGGCATGAGCCAGCCGAATCAGGCGTATGCCGGGATGATAGGTTCGCTGATCGACATCGTAGACGACCATCTCGGCCTCGATGAGGGATTTCAAGAGGCGGTGCAGGGTGGCTTTCGGATAGGGTTGCGATTGCAAGAGATCGGTGAAGCGCAGGGGCTGTGAACCAATGGCGACCGCTTCAAGCAGTGCCAGACCCTTCGCGAGCGTACCTGTGCCGGGATCCGATTTTCCCGACTCGGTTCTCGATGCCTGATCGTCAAGCCTCGTTGCCATTGTCCCCGACCGTTTCCCCGGCCCGATCTTCATTGAACGCGTTGACAGCTTAGCGCGAGCTTACTAGAGTTTCAATTGTTGAAACAAGTTTCTGAAAATTGAAACAAGTTTCTCGTCGATGGAATTGATGAGGCCGACGGCGGGAGGCCGAGGTCTTCGGGAGGCTAAGCATGAGACGTTATCTCACCGGTGCTGCGTCGGCGCTTGCTCTGATGGGCTGGCTCGCAGGCTCTGCAGCGGCCGGCACCATTGTGATCAACACCGACACGTCGGACCCTGCACCTAAACAGGCGATGCAAGAACTGATCGACGGCTTTAAGGAAGCGCATCCGGACGTCGAGGTCGAATGGAATCTTTTCGATCATGAGGGGTACAAGACCTCGATCCGTAACTTCCTAACGGCTGACGCGCCGGATATTGCCGCTTGGTATGCAGGTAATCGCATGGCGCCCTATGTCGATGCCGGGTTGTTTGAGGATGTCTCCGACGTTTGGGCGGATAACGGCCTGGACGAGACGCTCAAATCGGCTGCCGCGTCGATGACGATGGACGACAAGAAATGGGGTGTGCCCTATACCTATTACCAGTGGGGCATTTACTATCGGAAAGACATCTTTGCGGATCTTGGCATTGAGCCGCCGACCGATTGGGCGGGGTTGCTTGAGGCGTGCGCGAAGCTCAAGGAAAATGGCATCACGCCATTCACCATCGGCACGAAGGCCCTTTGGCCGACGGGCGGCTGGTTCGACTATCTCAACCTTCGGGTCAATGGCTACGAGTTCCATATGGATCTCACCGCCGGTAACGTGCCCTTCACCGATGATCGTGTGCGCGCCGTCTTCGAGAAGTGGGGTGAATTGGTTGAGCCCGGCTATTTCGTCGAAAACCATGCAGCGCTGGACTGGCAAGATGCCATGCCGCTTTTGGTCCAAGGTGAAGCCGGCATGTACCTGATGGGGAACTTCGCGGTCGCCACTATGAAGGACGGCGGTCTTACCGAGGATCAGATCGGCTTCATGCAGTTCCCGGAAATCACCCCAGGCATTCCGATGGCTGAGGATGCACCGACCGATACCTTCCACATTCCGGCTAACGCGAAGAACAAAGAGGACGCCAAGAAGTTCCTCGCCTATCTGGCGCAGCCCGAGGTGCAGACCAAGATCAACGCGACGCTCGGTCAGTTGCCGGTCAACAATCAGTCGACCGTGCCTGAAGACGTGTTCTTGAGCCAGGGCTTTGAGATGCTCTCCAATGCCTATGCGCTCGCTCAGTTCTTTGACCGGGACGCTCCCGCCGAAATGGCCAAGGCCGGCATGGAGGGTTTCCAGGAGTTCATGGTCAAGCCTGAGCGGGTTGACGGCATCTTGGAGCGCCTCGAGAAGATCCGAGGCCGCGTTTTTAAGTAAACAGCCTTAGAAGGGGCCCTCGGGCCTGGATCGGACCGAGCCGAAGGCGAGGTCCAGTCTAGGCCCGGCCCTTGGCGGTCGGTAAGAGCGGGGAGGACGCCATGGCTACGTCGGCAGTCTTAGCGGACTCATCTCAGGTCCAAAAAAGCTGGTGGAAGGCAAACCAGCGCAAGCTTGCGCCGTGGCTGTTCCTTGCGCCCGGCGTCTTCATGTTTCTGGTCTATGTCATCTTTCCGATTTTCGAATCGATCTGGATCAGCTTTTACGACTGGGACGGCATTGGTGACTCGACCTGGATCGGCGGCGAGAACTATGTCGAGCTCTTCGACGACGATGCCTTCTACACCTCCCTGACAAACAACGTCATCTGGCTGCTGCTTTATATGTTGGCAGTGCCGGCGGGTCTGATGATTGCGATTTTCCTCAATCAGAACGTCACCGGGATCCGCATCTATAAATCGCTGTTCTTCTTTCCCTTCGTCATCAGCCAGGTGGTGGTCGGCCTCATCTTCTCCTGGTTCTATGCCCCCAATTTTGGGCTCTTGACCAAGCTGTTCGCGTTCATCGGTCTCGGTGATGTCGCGATCCTCGCCGACGAGCGTTACGTCACCTATGGCATTATCGCGGCTGGACTTTGGCCGCAGATCGCTTACTGCATGATTCTGTATCTGACGGGTCTGAACAATGTGTCGCCCGATCAGATCGAGGCGGCGCGTCTTGATGGTGCCAAAGGCTTCCGCATGCTCTGGCATGTCATTATCCCGCAGCTCAAGCCCGCCACCTTCATCGCTGTGGTCGTTACCATCATCGGCGCTCTTCGAAGCTTTGATCTTGTCTCGATTATGACCGACGGCGGCCCTTATGGCTCATCCCGCGTGCTGTCCTACTACATGTATGAGCAGGCGCTTTCCGAATATGGCTTCCGCATGGGGTATGGCGCCGCGATTGCGGTCATTCTGTTCCTGATCATGATGGTCTTCATCTCCGGCTTTATCTGGAAGATGGTGTCTGACGAGCGGGAGGGTCGCTGATGTTCCCTCGACCGATAGAACAATCCGGCCCGACCACGCGTTTTGGCTACAACCTGGCATTGCCGATTGCCCTGTTGCTCTGGCTTCTCCCACTGCTCGGCGTGATGATGACCTCGATCAAGCCATCGAGCGATCTTGCCGCCGGCAATTACTTCGGCCTGCCATCCTCGATAGCATTGGTTGAAAACTACACAGCCGTCTTCGAAAATTCACCGATCGGGCAGTATATCTTCAATAGTTTCAAGGTGACGATCCCGACCGTCATCGGCACGATCGCCCTGTCTTGCCTCACAGGTTTCGCGCTCGCGGTCTACGGTTTCCGCGCCAATCTTTTGGTCTTCTTCATGTTCGTCGCGGGCAATTTTGTGCCCTTCCAGATTCTCATGGTGCCGGTACGCGACCTCACCGTGAATATGGGCCTTTACGATACCACCCTTGGCCTCATTCTCTTCCACGTTGCCTTCCAAACCGGCTTTTGTACCCTCTTTATGCGGAACTTCATCAAGGCCCTGCCGCATGAATTGATCGAGTCGGCTCGTGTCGAAGGTGTTAGCGAGCTACGGATCTTCTGGTTCATCGTTCTTCCTCTCATGCGCCCGGCGATCGCCGCCCTGGCGGTTCTGATCTTTACGTTCATCTGGAATGACTATTTCTGGGCCACAGTGCTGGTCCAAGGGAGCCATGCGCTGCCTGTCACGGCTGGGCTCTACTCCCTGAATGGTCAATGGATCGCAGCCTGGCATTTGATCTCCGCCGGCTCAATCGTCGCTGCCCTTCCGCCTGTGGTGATGTTCTTCTTGATGCAACGGCACTTCATTGCCGGTCTGACCTTGGGCGCCACCAAAGGCTAGGGGATCTGGTCGGGTCGTCGGTCAACGACGGAGCAGAAGCGGGAGTCATGGCTCGCGAAAGGCCTCATGGCGTAGTTTTAAGACGGGCTTCGCGAGATAAGAAGCGACGGAGCGGGTCCCAATCTTGACGTCGACGAGGGCCTCCATGCCAGGCTTGATCTTGAAACGTTGACCATTGGTGACGAGTTCATTGTTACCGGTTTGGACCACCATCTTGAAGTATTGCTGCCCCGATTGATCGGCGCTGCTGTCCGCAGCGATGTGCTGAACTTCGCCGTTGAGACCGCCATAGCGGAGATAGTCGAAGGTCGAGATTTTGACCAACACTGGTTGGCCGACCGCGACATGACCGATATCGGCAGGTGACAAGCGTGCTTCGACCACCAAGACATCCTGGCTTGGCACGATCTCCATAATGCTGTCGCCCGGCTTGACGATGCCGCCGAGGGTGTTGAAGCGGCTTCGTTTGACCACACCGTCAATCGGACTGACGATCTCGGCGCGCTGTTGTTGAACACGGGCTTCAGCAAGGATCTCGTTTTGGCGCCCGAGCTCAAGTTCGACCTGGGCGAGTTCCGCGGCGGCATGGCTTTGGAAATGGGAGCGTTCTTGCTGTTCGCGTTCGCGCACCTCGAGTAGAGCCTCGGCAGCGCGCGCATGCTCGGCGTTGAGGCCAAGCAACTCGCCGTGGATGGTTTCGACCTCGCGCTCAGTATCCAAAAAGCGCATTCTGGTCGTGGTCCCGGACTCAAAGAGTTTCTTGATCATGGCGTGCTGTTCGCTTGCCAGACCCAGTCGTTTCTTCACGGAATTGCGGCGCGCCTCCAGGGCCGCGAGTTCGTGCTCCCGCTGACGCACCTGCTTTTGAATGACCTTGGCATCGACGTCGAACTGGCGCTTTCGGTTCTCATAGGTCGCGGTCTCGGCGGCGGCGATGTGGGGTTGCCGCGCACTGGGCTCCGCTGGCAGATCGAGCGCCGTGCCATCCCGTTGGGCGAGCAGTCGGGCGCGTTTGATCATCATTGCGTCGACGCGGACCTTGAGTTCTTCGGCGTTGGCCCCGCCGCTCGCCAAATCGAGCTGAACCAGTGGCTGACCCGCCTCGACCGTTTGCCCCTCTTGAACGTGGATCGCGGTAATAATGCCGCCTTCCAGGTGTTGGATGACCTTGACCTGGCTTTGGGGCACGACAACGCCGCTGGCGGTGATGATCTCTTCGAGATCGGCCATGGCGGACCAGGTGGCGCCGGTCGCGAGTAAGCCAATGCACAGCCACGCCATCGGACGCCAGCTTGGCAGGGGAAACCGTTCGAGGAGATCATCAAGCGGGTTCATGCAGCCATCCCCGACGACGTCGAATTGAAGAGACGTTCAACGATCTCCTGACCTGGGCCGGCGGCGGCGATCGCCCCGTTGGCGAGCACCAAGACCGTATTGCAGCCAGCGAGCAGGGTCGGGTTGTGGGTCACCAAGATGACCGTGCGCCCTCGGCAGAGATGCCGCATTTGGGATTGAAACCGTCGGGTGGCGTCGCCGTCCAGATGGGCGTTGGGCTCGTCGAGCAGAAGGATGGGGGGATCGTCGATCAACGCGCGGGCAAGCGCGATGCGTTGTCGTTGCCCTGCGGAGAAGCGATGTCCGAGTTCACCGACCTCGGTCTCGTAGCCATCCGGCAAGTCGACGATGAACCGATCGGCATTGGCGCGTTTGGCGGCAAGCACGATTTTCTCGTCATCGATGTCGTCGGCGAACCGAGCGATATTGGTACGAACCGACCCCGAGACGAGGAAGGGATCTTGCGGGACATAGCCGATCCAGCGGGCCAGGTCCTGTCGTCCGAACTGGCGAAGGTCGGCGCCATCAAGGAGCACACGGCCTCGATCCGGAGGGTAAAGGCCGTGCATGATCTTCAAGAGGGTTGTCTTGCCGCTTCCATTGGTGCCGATGATACCGTGAACGCCGCCCGAACGGAGCGTCGCATTGATACCGCGGAGAAGCGGCTCACCGTCCTGGTCGTAGCCGAAAGCGACATCCTCGAGCGTTAAGACACCCGAGGGACGGGCGATCGTGATGGTGCTATCACGTCGATCCGTCGGTTCGGCGATAAGGGCACTGAGTCGGCTCGCCGAGTCGCGCAGGCGCGATGCGTTGCGCCAGAGGCCAATCAACTGCACGAGGGGCTGGACCACGCGCGCAGCCAGCATATTGGCGGCGATCAGTCCACCAATGGTGAGCTGTCCTTGAACGATTGCAAGGGCGCCGGCTGACGTCATCGCGACCGTGGTCGCCATGGCCATACCGGTGGAGAGATTGGTAAAGAGATCGACGCGACTGCCGCGGTGGAGCGATCCTCGAATGAGGTCTGCCTGAGATCGTTCCCATGCCTGCTGCAGCGGTGCGCCAAGGCCAAGAGCCTTGGCGGCGGCTCGACCGCGGACCAATTGCGTGCTTTGCACCTGGCGCTCATTGAACCAAATCTGCTCCCGGTCGCTGGAGCGTCCGATCGCCCAAGACGACACGGCGGCGACGGCGACGTACACGGGAATCAAGGCTAACAGCAGCCAGGCGATGGGCTGCGCCACCAACCAGATCGCACCGATGAACAGCAGGATGAAGGGCAGGTCCACAAACAGAATGGTGGCTGGTCCAGCAAGCGTATCGCGCACGGTCTCCTGATCGCGAAGCAGCCGGTCCCAGTCAGCATCTCGTTGTGTTTCGAGGCGCCGCAGCGGCAGGTTGGTCAGCTTGTCCAGGACCATACGAATGAGGCCAACATCGACACCAAGCGCGATTCGCTGGATCAGCCGACTGCGTGCCTGACGCAGAACGAAGTCAAAGCCGAGCGCGATGATCACGCCGATGACCAGGCCGCTGAGCGTTGTGAGACCACCATGGAAGACGACGCGATCATAAACCTGCAGCACGAAGATCGGCACAGCGAGCGACAAGACATTGATGACCAGCGAAAGGAGGGCGAGCTCGCCGATATTCTTGAACAGAGGGTGAAGGGCAAGGGCGATGAATGTTGTCGGTTTGGGTGCCTCCGACGTCTGTTCTGCCGGTGATGGCTCCGTCTGCTGGGGGGCATGTGATGCTGGACTGCCCTGCCAGCGCTTGCGTATGGCATCCGCTGATGGCGCAAGACCGGACCCGACCCAGGCGCGCATCATGAGCGCACGAAGGCGCTCGAGATGGACATTGGGCTTAGCCTTGTCGTCCACCATCACTATTTTCGATCAAGGACGATATCGACGCCCATCTGGTTCTCGGCAAGGCGTTGCTGATGGAGCGCGATGAGGGCGTCATCGGGATAGGCGTTGGCGAGGTCATCGAAGGTCGTTTGACTGTCGGCCTGATCCTGCTCCAACAGCGCGAAGGCCATGCGGTAGTCGCGGATCCGAGGAGTGTCTGCCGTCTCTTTGGTGATCGCTTCAAACGCCAAAAGACCCTTGGTCTTCCCTTTGAGATAGAGCCGACCGACCGGGCGAAAATCAAAGTCTTGGCATTGTCGGACCGTGGATTCCGCGACGCAAATCGTGGTGCCGAGATGTTTGTTGACGCTTTCTAGACGGGCCGCGGTGTTGATGGCGTCGCCATGGGCGGTGTAGTCGAAACGCTGGCTGCCGCCGAAATTTCCGATGATGCAGCTACCGGTGTTAATGCCGATCCGCGTTCGTCCGAAGTCGTGACCAGCATCGCGCATCGAGGCCGCAAATTGCTGGCCAAAGGTATCAAGGGCGAGGCCGCAGGCAACGGCGCGCTGCGCATGATCCGGCTGATCGACCGGCGCATTGAAGATCGCATGAATGGCATCACCGACGATTTTATCGATGGTACCGCCATGGTGCATGACGATGCGACAGACATTGTCGAGATAGTCGTTCAGAATCGTGACCAGCACGGTGGGTTGGGTGCCCTCGGCAAAGGACGTGAACCCCTCGATATCCGTGAACAAAAAGGTCATTTCGCGCTGTTCACCACCAAGCTCTAACTGGTCAGGATCATTCACAAGCCGCTCGACCAGAGCCGGCGCTAGATATTGACCGAAGGCCGCGCGAACCTGCCGTTTCTGGGCTTCGGCGCGCGAGTAGTTGCTGTAAATCAACCAGGAGAATAAAGCCGCGGCGGTTAAGATTGCGTAACTGGGATCCAACAGGAGCGATCGGGTATCGAAGAGATACCATGAGCCGGCAGCGACAATGGCAAGAATGGCCGCGATGATCGGCAAGCTCGTCAGTGATGACGCCCTTGGCACCAGCACGATCACCAGGAGGCCGATCAACACCGTCACCGCCATTTCCATGCCAAGCGCATAATTGGGGCGTGCGAGGAAGTCCTGGTTCAAGATAGCATCGACCAGCTGGGCATGGATCTCGACGCCGGGAATCGAGGCATTGACCGGCGTGGCCCTGAGATCCCGAAGGCCGACCGCGGACGTGCCAACCAGCACGATCTTGCCGGCGACGGCATCGCGATCAAAACGACCCTGAACGATGTCGGCCGCCGAGAGATAGAGGCTTGGATCATGGTGCCGGTGGTGCAACCAGGCGAGACCGTTGATATCGGTCGGCAGCTCAAGTTGGCCCAGCTGCAGACGCTCGACGCCGCCGCCATTAGCCCCGGTGACGATTCGATATTGTGGTCGCTGCATGGCAACCCGGACCAGTTCGACGGCGAGCGTTGGATAGATGTCACGATCGACACGCAGAACGGCGGGAACCCGGCGGACCAAGCCGTCGCGCTCGGAACTGAGTGTGATCATGCCGCGGCCGACGGCAGCCTCTTCGAGAACCTGAAGATTACGGATGACCGCGCCGTAGCTAAGGAGGTAAGGGCGGGGATCGCCATTCTGCTCGATCGCTGTGGTCACTTGGAAGCGGCGATTGGCGTAGGGATGATCGGCCTGGTGCGTGGCGCTGATCCCGAGCACCACGGGGTTGTTGGTGATCGCGTCAGCCAGGATGTCATCATTATCCGCACCGGCGGCAATCGCGCTGCGAAGACTGGGCGACAGACCGCGCGCCGAGGCTGCGAAGAGAGCAGGCGAAAGACGATCCGGCTCGGCAAACAGGACGTCAAATCCGATGGCGACCGCGCCAGCGTCAACCAAATGCTCGATGAGCGAGGCGATGTCGGTGCGTGGCCAAGGCCACTGCCCAAGGCGTGCGAGGCTTTCCTCGTCGATATCGATGATAGCGACATGGCCGACATCGGGTTCGCCCGAGCCGCTTCGCTGAAGGATGTCGAACGTTTGCAGCCGCAGCGCCTCAATGGGTGCTGGGTCGGCAATTCTAAGACCGAGAGCCAGGACGAGAAGCAGGAGGGCTTGAACCCGCGAGCGCCCGCCAAGCTTGCGTGGAAGGGCGAGGAGCCAGCTGATAAGACCCTTTTCCGATACGGGCGGCGGGGTCTCCGTCACATCCCTCAAGGTGTGACCGTCACGGCGATCGTCACGGTATCAACACCGCCATTGCCATCGGTGATTTGGTAGCTGAAGCTGTCGGCGCCGCTGAAACCAGCATCGGGGTCGTAGGTCCAGGTTCCGTTGTCGGCGTCAATCGCGGCGGTACCGTTGCCGCCGTTCGTGAGGACGCTATAGGCGAGTTGATCACCCTCGAGATCGCTCGCGCTGAGACGGCCGGCAAGCGCGGTGTCCAGTGCTGTGGTCAGGTTCAGCGCATCCTGCCAAGAGGGGCTGCCGGTAAGCGTGCCGTCATGAGCTCCGGTCGCATCGCTCGCGGTCGTTCCACTTCCATCATCCAACTGCCAATTGGCGAGGAGATGAGGTTCGTCGCCGTTGAGGGTGCGGCCAAGATCAGCCTGAATCTCGGCTTGACTGCGCGCTGTGTTCCAGACCCGGACATCAGCGATCTCAGCGGTGAAAAAGTCTTCGGCAGTCCCATTCTTGTCCGCGGCACCGATCAAGAAGCGTTCATCGGTGGTGATCTGGCGCGAGTCGGACGTCGTCACGGTACTGGTGAAGATGATGCCGTGGCCTGTGGACCACCCAGCATCGGAGCCATCCAGATAGCCGCGTATGCTGCTGCCTGCGGATCCACTCTCTTGATCAAGCACCATGGCAACATGGTGCCAACCGGGTGAACCGCTCAGCGTGACCTTCATCGCTGCGCCATCGAGGCCGCCATCGGTGGAGGCCCGGACGACCAACTGGTCGTCATCCAAGAAAATGTTAAAGCCGGCATCGAGCGCATCGTCATTGCCCTTGGAGACGATCGTTTGCCGGCCATTGGCGCCGTCATAGTAAAACCAAGCTTCGACCGTGTAGTCGCCACGGCCGGGATCGAGATCATTGGCGTTTTGGCCGGGATCGCCAGCATCGACGTAGCTGTCGGTGCCGCTGAAATCCAGTGTGCTCGCGGCCTCGGCGACCGGCGGGTTGACGGTGACGGATGCGGTCTCGTTATCGTATCGATGACCGTAAACACCCCAGTTGTCGCCATCTTGCCCCCTGGACTGCCAGGCGACAGCAACACCGCCATCCTCCAGGGTGGCGACGGTGACGTCTCGTTGCTCATCGGTGGTTGTCGTATTGATTTGGAACTCGTCGCCGAGTGGATCGCCATCGGCGTTGTAGCGTCGGCCATAGACGCCCCAATTGTCGCCGTCCTGATCCTTCGAATGCCAGGTTACGATGAAGCCGCCGTCCTTGAGCGCTGCAACCGCCGGCTCGCGTTGTTGATCGGTTGTTTCTTGATTGATCTGGAATTCAAACTCGATCGCATTCCCGCTGCTGTCGTAGCGCTGGCCGTAAATGCCTTCGACGTCACCATCCTGATTCCGGGACTCCCAGACGACGACGAAGCCGCCATCGTCAAGGGCTGCGACGGCGGGCTGCTCTTGATCGTCGGCAGTCGTGGTATTGATCTGAAATTCGGATCCAACGGTGGCCCCAGCACTACCGTATCGCTGTCCGTAGATGCCCTCTTTGTCGCCATCTTGATTGTTCGATTCCCAAACGACAACAAAGCCGCCATCGGCGAGGGCTGTGATCGAGGGCTCCTCCTGCGGATCATCGGTCGAGGTGTTGATTTGAAACTCAGATCCAACGGTTGAGCCAGCGCTGTCGTAACGCTGTCCAAAGATGCCGTCCCCGTCGCCGTCTTGGTCTCTGGATTCCCAGGTGACGACAAAGCCGCCGTCATTCAGGGCTGTGATTGACGGCATCTCTTGGCGTTGGGTTGTATACGTGTTGACCAGGAATTCGCCGCCGACCGCGCTCCCGCTGCTGTCAAAGCGTTGACCATAGATGCCGTCATTGTCGCCGTCCTGATTGTGGGAATTCCATACGACAACAAAGCCGCCGCCTTCGAGGCCCGCAACCGAAGGATTCTCTTGGGCATCGGCGGTCGTACTGTTGATCAGGAATTCCGATCCCGTCGCCGTACCGGCGTTGTCGAAGCGCTGTCCATAAATGCCCCAATTATCACCGTCTTGGTCTCTGGATTGCCAGGTCACGACGAAGCCGCCATCGCTAAGGGCGGCGATTGACGGGGTTGTTTGCTCGCCGGCTGTTGTGGTGTTGACCTTGAATTCGGAACCCGAGCTTAGATCCGGTGTCGTGCCCTGCACGGACACGGAGCCGGTATCGTTGTCAGCGCTGAACGCGGTCGTCCCGCCATTATTGGACGCATCGACACCGGTTTGGCCGTTGCTCCCGGTGGTTTGGTCCCAAGCGCGAAAGGTGAAGGTTGCGCTGCCGCCGAAGCCTTGATCGGGAATGAAGCGGAGCATCGCCGTTCCGTCCAACAGAATGGCTGAATCGTCCGCGACGGCGCCGACATCGGTCCAGCTTGAGCCATCATTGATCGAAAATTGCCAGGTGCCGCTCGTATCGTCCACGCCTGTCAATGCGATCGCTTCGACAGCACTGCCATCGGCGTCGGTGATTGAGCCATCAGCAATGAGGCTGGCGATAGTGTCGCCGGCAGGATCGGTCGCGTTCGCCGCCACCGCCGTCATCGTTGGGGTGGCGGTGACATCGAGAACAGGCGCGTCGTTTACATTGTTGACCGTCAGTTGGAACGTCGAGGTGATGTTGGCTCCCGACGCATCTGTTGCCGTGACCTCGATGGTATAGGGAATGCCGACTTGGGTGGAGTCGGGAGTACCTGAGAGAATACCCGTCGTCGGATCGATCGACAGCCATCCCGGCAATGGCGTGCCGCCGCTCTGTTCGGCACTAAAGGTGAGACTGTCGCCGTGAACCGTATCGTCATCCCTGAAGTTGCCGGACACATCATAGGTGAACGGCGCATCCTCCGAGGGGGCTGCATCCGCGATCGGTGTCACCACAACGGGTTGGTCGTTGATATTGTCGACGGTCAGCTGGAAGTTAGTGGCCGTCGAGACGCCGGCATCATCGGTCGCAATCACGGTTAAGGTAATGACGCTGACGTCGTCATTGGTGGGTGTGCCGGAGAGCACGCCCGTCGTTGGATCCATCGATAACCACGCCGGTATCGGCGCACCATTGCTTTGGGTGGCGCTAAAGGTCAGGCTATCGCCATGGGTGAGGTCGTCGTCGGTAAAATTGCCGGAGACGTCATAGGAAAACGCGGCGTCTTCCGCTGTCGATGTATCGCTGATCGTCGTCACGACAACGGGTGTGTCGTTGGTATTATCGACGGTGAGCTGGAAGTTGTTGGTCACCGCGGCACCGGCATCATCGGTTGCGGTAACAGCGACCGTGATCGTACCGACGTCGTCATTGTCTGGGGTGCCTGAGAGCACACCGGTCGATGGGTCGATCGCCAGCCATGCAGGAAGGGGCGCCCCGCCGTTCTGTTCAGCGCTAAAGGTCAGGCTATCGCCATGGGTGAGGTCGTCGTCGGTAAAGTTGCTGGAGACGTCGTAGGAAAACGCGGCGTCTTCCGCTGTCGACGTATCGCTGATCGTCGTCACGACAACGGGTATGTCGTTGGTATTGTCGACGGTGAGCTGGAAGTTGTTGGTCACCGCAGCACCGGCATCATCGGTTGCGGTAACAGCGACCGTGATCGTCCCGACGTCGTCATTGTCAGGGGTGCCTGAGAGCACACCGGTCGATGGGTCGATCGCCAGCCATGCGGGCAGGGGCGCCCCGCCGTTCTGTTCGGCGCTAAAGGTCAGGCTATCGCCATGGGCGATGTCATCATCCGCAAAGTTGCCGGAAATGTCATAGGAAAACGCAGCGTCTTCGGCGGCGTTGGTATCGTTGATCGGTGTCGAGACGGTCGGAGCATCATTGGTATTACTAACCGTCACCTGGAACGTGGCGGTGACGTGGCTTCCCGACGCATCCGTCGCCGTGACAGCAATCGTGTAGGCAACGCCAACGTCTGTTGTATCGGGAGTGCCGGACAGGATACCGGTCGTGGCATCGATCGATAACCATGCCGGCAAGACGGTACCATCGCTCAGCGTGGCGCCAAAGGTCAGGCTATCACCGTGGAGGGTATCATCATCGGCAAAGTTCCCGGACACATCATAGGTGAATAAAAGGTCTTCCGTTGGTGTCGCATCGGCAATCGATGTCGAAACGACGGGTTGGTCGTTGATGTTGTCGACGGTGAGCTGGAACGTGGTGCTGACCGAAGCACCGGCCTCATCGGTCGCGGTCACGATGAGCGAGAGGGTACCGACGTCGTCATTGCTGGGCGTGCCGGAGAGCACGCCGCCTGTGGGATCGATTGTCAGCCAAGCCGGCAAGGCTGTGCCATCACTTTGGGCCGCGTTGAAGGTCAGGCTGTCACCGCGGACCAGGTCGTCATCGGTGAAGCTGCCGGCAATGTCGTAGGAAAACACGGCATCTTCGTCCGTGCCGGTATTGTTGATCGGGCTGATGACCGTCGGGCTGTTGTTTTCTGGCGTGGCGTCTTCGACCAGGAGCTTGTCGGCATCAAAGCCACCAAACTCCGGCTCGTCCGTGAGGTCGGCCTCATCTGATGTCGGCTCTTCCTGGACCGTTATCGGTGTCGGGTCGTTCCGTGTTTCATCACTGGCACTGGTGGTGGGAGACGGTGATGGCTCGACCGGTTCCGTGCCGCGCTCGTTATCGGCAATGCGCTGGTTTGATGGCTGGTCGTCGATCCGCTCGATGGTGCCGCGCGGGCGCGTGTTGATCGTTGTCTCGATGTCTAGGCCGAGGCCGACGTCCGGACGATTGATGGTCGGCCCATCGTCGTCGATGGTAGGGTTTGGCAGGGCGGCAATCGGATCACTGAAATAGGCGTACACCCAGTCCGGCGTCACTTCCGTTTGTGGTGCTGGTGGCAGAAGCCGGCTGGTGACGCTGGTGGCGGAGAAGGCGGTTTCCAAAAGCTCTTCGCCGGCATCGGTTTTGATCATGATCTTGCCGATGGTGCCGTCGTCTTCTGGGAGAAGCACCACGTCGGTGGTTTCGCCTTCGGCTGACGCGTTGGCGACGACCTTGGTGCCACGAATGCCGATGGTCATGGTCGGTGTATCGATCACCAGCGAATCCAGACCCATGCGGGCGGCTGCGCCGCTGACAAAGGAGAAGGCGCCTTGGATGATCTCGATGATACCACCGCCCTCATTGGCCTCTGGATTGTAGGCGAATTCATCCAGCACCATCCGGGCGTCGCTTCCAAGCGAGAGCGTCATGCCATCGATGAACCGAAGCCCGATGGCGCCGCCGTCTGCGGTGACGACGACGTCATCTTCGAAGACGGGTGTGCCCACCGTCGCCACCACTTGGCTGCCGTCAGCGCGGGTAATGATCACCTCACCTGAGACGGTCTCGACATGGCCAATGACGGTTTGGTTCGACGATGGCGCATCTTGCGCTGGATCGGGGCCGGCGAGTTTGGCCACGACCCGAGCCGGCAACACCGCGCCGCCGTCGGTTGCAAGATCTGATGCGTTACCCGGCGTGAAGTAGTCGAGGATCACCAGGGCCGGTCGATCGGCATTACCTAAGACGAGATCGTCACCAATCCGCTCGAAGGAGGTCCGCAGCAAGTCGACGCTGTCTTGGAGGGTCAACAGATTGCCATCGGCAAGATACACCAGCGGCTCATGATCGCCGCTCGTCGACAAAGCGCCGGGGTCTTGAACGTTGGTCAAGGCGATCTCCTCTCGTTCTTTTCGAACAGCATCGCTGGTGGACCTTACCGATCCCTTAATTTTCCTGGTTAAAGATCAAATTTTTCGAGAAGGCACGCGGTTGCTAAGGCCTAGGCAAGCACGATCGCGAGCACATAGGCGAAGTGGCAGAGGTGATGGGCTTCTTGATCGACGCCGTGAATCCACCAGAATGCGGGCTGGCTTGGCGTATAACGGCCGCAGTAGGTCTTGGCACGATCGATGCTGGCATGAAGGAACAAGTCGATCGTACCCAAGAAGATCATGGATGGGGCAAAGGCCGCCGCAATGGCGGCCGTGCCGAGCGCATGAACGCCTGAATGGGCAAAGAGGGCTGTGAGCCATCCGTCTGGCTGCTCTTTGCCACGCGCCATCCATGAGGTCTGCAACACATAGTCCGCCATGAAGTGCTTGAGCCGAAACAACAAATAGAGGCTCAAGAGATCAGCCAGTGGCAGGGTTGCGTTTAGAAAATTCGACACGGCAGTCGCGCTTCGTCCATAGCATCAAGCGATTGAGACCAAGATCGCAAGTCTAAACCAAGATGTCTTAATGAATTGCTGATCTGGCTCTTGATGGGTGATGCGTCTTCGGACCGACGACTAAGACCTTCTTCACTATTTTCGCTTACCGTCTCGGCTTGGATGTCGAATGACTTTTCAATTGCCGTGACGACGACCGAGTGATGCAGCTTTTAGAAAGCGATGATCAGTCCCTAGAGAGGAAACGGAGCGTCACTGCGTCCGATAGCGGCGTCATCACCCAAAGCCATGTGATCGTTGACGAAGGGACGGTCATCTTCAGCGAGGGCGAGCGTGGCTACAGCGCCTTCTTGATCGAGCGCGGCGAGGTCGAGATTTCCGTCATGCGCAACGGCGAAGCGGTGAAGCTTGCGAGCCGTGGGCCTGGCGAGGTGTTTGGCGAGATGGCGATCATCGACGACCAGCCTCGGTCAGCGACGGTCACGGCGGTTCGGCCTTGTCAGCTCCTGATGATCACGCGTGAGCAGCTGTCCCATCGCATTGAACAGACGGATCCGGTTCTTCGGATGTGCCTCCGGGTCATCCTGCAACGCTTTCGGTCGACCCTCCTGCGACTTCAGGTCATGGACCATGAGGAGCTGCATCTTTCTGACGGTCGCGACACCCTCGACAAGGAGCTTGGTCCGCAGGTTCATGATGAAGCGGTGCGCGAGATCAAGCTTGAAGAAGAGCTTCGACAAGCGCTCCGTCTGGATGAGTTCACCTTGAATTATCAACCCATCGTGGATCTGGCGCATAGTCGGCCGGTGGGTTTCGAGGCGCTGATCCGCTGGAACCACCGGGATCGTGGATTGGTGCCGCCGGATGTCTTTATCCCAACGGCAGAGAGCAGCGGTTTGATCGTCCCGATCGGCTATTGGGTGTTCGAAAAAGCCTGCGAAACCATTCTTCGCATGCGTGAGGCGGCGGCGTTTCGCACGGTAGAAGATCGCCTGTTCATGAGCGTCAATCTGTCGGTTCGCGATCTCGCCGATAAGGGCTGCGTCGACAAAATTCGCGATGTCTTGTCGGTGTCGGGGGCGGACCCGTCCCTGATCAAGTTAGAGATCACCGAGAGCCTGTTAATGCATCAGCCCGAAGTCGCTGCGACCGCCCTGCAGCAATTCAAGGATATGGGTCTCAGCATCGCGATCGACGATTTCGGCACGGGCTATTCCAGCCTCAGCTATCTGCACAAGTTTCCCATCGACACCCTGAAGATCGATCGCAGTTTCACCAAGGGCTTGGAACAAGACGGGGAGACCTTTGCGATCGTGAGTTCGATCATTCACATGGCCCATCGCCTCAACATGGAAATTGTCGCCGAGGGCATCGAGGAAGAAGCGCAGGCCAATCTTTTGCGCGAACTCGGCTGCACGCTTGGCCAGGGGTATCTCTACGCAAAGCCGGCAAGTGAGCGGGAAGCCACCCGGCTCTTGCTGAACGCAAAAGAGACGAGTTGACGGTCTCGCTCGCCTAAGGTCTCGCCGAGAAGGTCGACGACTGGACCTTGTGCCGATGTGATCCCGAGATTAGCTCGGCGTTCGCTCATCGTCGTCACCGAACATGGCCCGCAGTCGGTCACGCGTCGCTTGATCGGCCGGAAACAGCATTTCGATCTTCAAGTCGGCGAGTGCGATATCCTCAGCCGTGCCGAACTGCGCGATGGTCGAGAAGAGTGATAGTGTTATGTCGCCGGCGCGATACCGCGCTGGTATCACGGCGGCGAGTGTGCCGGTTGGTGCCGATATCTGGCCCCCGAGCGCCAGGGTGAGTTTCTCGGCGGCCGCGTCGAGAATGGCATCGCCGCCGAGATGCAAGCTTTCGGTGCGCAGTCGCGCAAGCATGTGATGCATCACCTCATGCCAGTTCTCAAAAAGTGCCTTGGTGATGTCGGCATTGGTCATGAAATCGAGAAGACTACGGCCTTCGACAATGTCGAGCCCGCCAAGCAAGGCGCTGGCCGATCGGTTGGCCTTGATCAGCACCCAATGGCGATCGATGACGAAGGCGGGGTAGGGGTCATGGCGCTGCATCGTCCAGTCGACGGCATCACGCACCGAGGCCATATCGTCCGCGCGCCAATCGCGGCTTTCGTAGGCGGGCGCAAAGCCCGCGGCATTCAAGAGCGCATTGCGCGACGCACGGGGTACGTCCAGGACATCGCCGAGCATGAGGACCATCGACCGGCTCGGCTTCGAGCGCCCGGTTTCGAGAAACGAGATATGCCGCGCCGAGACATTGGCGGTCAGCCCGAGATCGAGCTGGCTCATATGCCGCTGATCACGCCAGGATTTCAGCAGGGCTCCAAAGGCATTGTCCATCATCATTCCATCGGGTTTGGCCATCGGCGTATCATGCGGATGAAGGCCGCTTCCCACAATATTGGTCGGTCATGATCTTCTGGCTCGTGAGCCAAAGGTCGAGGGGTGACGACCGTCGGGGGCGTGCATCATCCCGGCGGCTTTCGTCACGGGGCTCTCTGACAAGCGAAGGCCATGAATTGTGATCCTAGGCTAGAAACAGGCTGGTCGCACTTACCTCGGAGGTAATTGAGACCATGATCCAGACGGCCATGCTTGTGATGTGATCGTCTCGCATCAGGAGAAACGCCATGCAGGCTCAAACACGGATCCTTTGGCTGAAAATTGCCGCCGATATCCTCATTGTCTTCGGTTTACTGACCGCCCTTGCGTCCGTTGCGGCGATGGCTGCGCCGACGTCATTTCTGGCCGACCTTATCTTCTGGCCGGTCGACGGCAATGAGGCTGTCGCTTCGCCAACGGAGCGTCTCTTAGCGGCCATCACCGGAGGTCTTTGCACCGGGTTGGGTGTTGTGTCCTACCTGCTGACGACCAAGCTTTATCCCCATGATCCGAAACTGACGCGTCTTTTGATGTCGGCGGGATTTGCGAGCTGGTTCGTTGTCGACAGTTTCGGCTCCGTTGCTGCCGGCGCGCCGCTCAATGTCGTCTTCAATCTCGGTTTTCTCGCGCTCTTTATGCTGCCGCTCTGGCTTCCGGAGCCCGCGGCTGAGCGTTTGGAAGCTTAGAGTCAACGATCCTCTCAGCTCTTCTTGATCGTCCCATAAGCTTGAAGAGCTCGTTGTCTTGCCTTGCCGTGGTCGACGATGGGCATCGGATAGGTCTTACCGAGTTCGATGCCCGCCGCGGCAAGGGCCTCTTTTGGCGCTTCCCAGGGTGTATGGATATGCGCGGCATCGAGGCCCGCAAGCTCAGGGACGTAGCGCCTGACATAGTCGCCCTTCGGATCGAACTTCTTACCCTGCAGCATGGGATTGAAAATGCGAAAATATGGCGCGGCATCGGCGCCTGATCCCGCAACCCACTGCCAGCTCGCGGCATTGCTCGCGAGATCCGCATCCACCAACGTATCCCAGAACCAGGCTTCGCCGGCCTGCCAGGGGGTCATCAAATGCTTGATCAGAAAGGATGCCGTCACCATGCGGATGCGATTGTGCATCCAGCCGGTCTGCCAGAGCTCGCGCATGCCGGCATCGACGATCGGGTAGCCGGTTTGTCCTCGCTGCCACGCCATGAGCGCTTGTTCGTCACCTTCCCAGGGGAAGTTATCGAATTCGGGACGAAAGGCCTTGGTCGGGAGGGTCGGCCAATGGACAAGCAGATGATAGGAAAACTCGCGCCAGACCAGTTCTCGAAGGAAGGATCGGCCGCCGCGTTCGCCCTTTCCATCGCCCGCGAGCCGTTCCTCGATCGCCTGCCAGCATCGCTGCGGGCTGATTTCGCCGAGATGCAAGTGGGGCGAGAGGCGGGACGTGCCGACGACGTCCGGCCGGTCGCGTTTGTCAGCGTAGCCCGCCATGACCTGGTCGATAAACGACGACAGGCTGGCCTCAGCGCCCGCCTCTCCTGGGTGCCAGGTCTCACGAAGCCCGCCGGACCAGTCGGGTGCTTTGGGTAAGAGATGCCACGCATCAAGGGGGTCGCTTTCCGGCCAGTCCGCTGGCGGTGTCATCGTTTGTGGCTTCAGCAGCGGCGGCTTCGGCGGCTCGAGCGCGAGACAGGCTTTGTAAAACGGCGTAAAGACCTTGAACGGATCTCCCGCCTTGGTCCTCAGCGCCTCGGGCTCAAAAAGAAGGCTGCCGGCAAAGCGCTTGAATTGAACTCCTGTTTTGTCAAAGCTGTCAGCTAAGTGTTGATCGAGATCGTCAGCCCAAGGTTCGTACCGTCGTGTGACATAAACCGCGTTGGCACCGGTCTCGGCGATCACCTCAGGCAGAACGCGGTCGGCTTTACCTCGGCGGAGAATAAGCCGGCTGTTAAGCGTGCCGAGATCGTCGGCGAGTGCTGTAAGGCTGTGGTGAAGCCACCAGCGATTGGCCCCTCCGGGACGCCAATCGCCGGGCGTATCATCGTCGAGGATGTATAATGGGATGATCGGTCCGCCCCGCTTGATCGCGGCATGGAGGGCCCGGTGGTCGGAGAGACGGAGATCTTGGCGGAACCAGAGGAGGGCCGGTGATGCGGCCATGAGTAAGCCTTTCACAGTGACATGTGAGGAATATGCGGGTTACGCATGGTAACCATCGATGGATTGCTGGCCAGGTGAGGTTGGGATGATCGGCCATGACGCGATTGAAGAGGCCATCCTCGCGCTCTGCCGAAAGCGCGGGCCCGAGAAGACCATCTGCCCCTCCGAAGCTGCACGGATGTTGATCGATGACGAGGGATGGCGTTCACTCATGCCGGCTGTGCGTGAGGCGGCCATGCGACTTGCCCAACGCGATCTCATCGACGTCTGTCAGCGCGGACGCGTCGTGGATATCGCGCATGCCCAAGGTCCCATCCGTTTGCGTGCCAAGTGAAAGACAAGAGCGTCAGCGGATATAGCCGAGCGGCAGGGCCGTCGTGTACTTGATCTGCTCCATCGCAAAGCTGGAGCTGACATCGTCGAGATCGATGTCGGCAATGAGGCGCTTATAAAAGGCGTCATAGGCAGCGATGTCCGGAACGGCGACGCGTAAGAGATAATCGATCTCGCCGCTCATCCGATAGAACTCCATCACTTCCGGCATATTGCTGACCACCTCGGCAAAGCGTGCCAGCCACTCCGCATTGTGATGGCTGGTTTTAATCGAGACGAAAACATTGACACCGGCATTGATCTTCTCACCGTCCAACAGGGCGACGCGCTTTCTGATGACCTTGGTCTCTTCGAGCTTTTGAATTCGACGCCAGCAAGGGGTCGAGGACAACCCGACTTTTCGTGCGATCTCGGCAAGCGGCATGGTGGCGTCGCGCTGTAAGAGTTCCAGAATCTGTCGATCCGTCGCATCCATGGACATTCCCCGTCCTTGGGATAAAATTCTAAAGAACGCGCCAAATAGCTATTCTCATTCTATGATTTTTGTCAAACACCAAATTTGGAGAAAACTGTTTCTCTTTTGCTGGTGGTTGCATGGTTCCCGATCAAGCACCCTTCGCCTATTTCGGATAGAGAACAGTGGCGGGGTGACCAACAATGATACCGATCGTTCTCGATCCCGGAGTGACCAAGATGGCGCTGGTCGGCCGGGGCGACATCGCCGTCAGCCGTCTTGCCTGGTTGGAGCAGGGCGGTGCTGTGCATGTGTCGGTTTTTTCCGATGATCCTTCGGCTGATCTGGAGGCGGCGGCTGGTCCGCGGCTTTGCCGCCATCTGCCGCTTGCGGCTGAGCTTGCCGGGTTTCAAGTGGTCTGGATGGCCGATCTTCCCGTTGATGTCGCCATGCTGCTCGCCGATGCCGTGCGGGCACGAGGTGCACTCGTTAACGTCGAGGACGTCAAACAGGGATGCGACTTTCATAACCCCGCCTTGGTCCGTCGCGGTGATCTGCTGTTGACCGTCTCGACCAACGGCAAGAGCCCGGGCCTGGCGGCCCGGATCCGTCGACACCTGGCCGGGACATTCGGCCCGGAATGGGCTGAACGGCTGCAGACGCTAGGCCGAAAGCGCACGGCTTGGAAACGCCGGGCGCGGCCGCTAACTGAACTCGCCAGCCTGACCGATGCAACCATTGATTCGAAAGATTGGTTGTCGACGGTACCGGCGGGTTTGGCCGATCAGCGATCGGAGGTGTGACATGGCGACGATCCTCGACCATCTCGCTGACTTGCAACGGGCGTATGACGGCTTTGATGGCCTCTCGCTGCTCCGTGCCGTTCTGCAGGAAGGTCCGCTCAAAGGCCGAACAGCGATGGTGTCGTCTTTTGGCGCGGAAAGTGTCGTCTTGCTCGACATGATCGCCACCATCGATCCGACGACACCGGTGATTTTTCTGGATACCGGCAAGCTGTTCCCGGAAACTCATGCCTACCGTCGGGAGGTCAGTGCACTTCTCGGCCTCGAGAATGTCCGTATCGCAGCGCCCATGGCCGGCCGTCTGGCTCACCATGATCCGAACGGCGATTTATGGCGGCGCGAGGCCGACTTTTGCTGCGACATCCGCAAGACGGAGCCACTCGACCGGGCGCTTCAGGGCTTTCAAGGCTGGATTACCGGTCGCAAGCGGTTTCAAGGTGGGATGAGGCTGGCCTTGCCCACCATCGAAGGCGAGCCGTCGGCGGGTCGGATCAAGCTGAACCCGTTGGCGCGTTGGAGCCGAGAGGATGTCGAGCGCTATCGCATCCTCCGCGATCTTCCCGCTCATCCGTTGGTCAGAGACGGGTACCACTCCATCGGCTGCGAGCCATGCACCCGACCGACCCAAGATGGAGAGGATCCGCGCGCTGGACGTTGGTGGGGACTGGACAAGACCGAATGCGGCATTCACGCCGCCGGAGGTTTGACATGACGGCGACGCTGGCGATGCCGGCCTTTCAGCCAGGAAGCGTCTGGTTGGTGGGGGCAGGGCCCGGCGATCCGGGTCTCTTGACGCTCCATGCTCTTCACGCGCTGGAGCAGGCGGACGTGGTCCTCCATGATTCGCTGGTTCCCGAGGCAATTCTCGCTCTTGTCGGCCCTCAGGCGCGCCTTGAACTGGTGGGCAAGCGGGCAGGGCGGCCCAGTGCCAAGCAGCTCCGTATCAGCCAGCGACTGGTCGAGCTGGCGGGAGACCAGCTGCGCGTGGTGCGCCTGAAGAATGGCGATCCCTTCGTTTTTGGCCGGGGGGGCGAGGAGGTACTGGCGCTCGCCACAGCGTCGATTCCCTTTCGCGTCGTGCCGGGGATCACGGCGGGGGTCGCGGTGCCGGCCTATGCCGGCATCCCGACGACCCAGCGGGCGATCGCGCAATCCGTCGCCTTTGTCACCGGGCATCACGCTGGCGGTGGTACGGCGCGCGATGTCGATTGGGCCGGCCTTGCTAGGAGTGCCGATACGCTTGTCTTGTATATGGGGCTTCGCCAAATCGACGCGATCCGCCGCCACCTGCTCGACGCGGGTCGAATGCCAACGGAGCCCGTCGCGTTCCTTGTCGACGGAACGACATCG
The DNA here is from genome assembly GCA_028285265.1 of Geminicoccaceae bacterium. Classification (GTDB taxonomy): domain Bacteria; phylum Pseudomonadota; class Alphaproteobacteria; order Geminicoccales; family Geminicoccaceae; genus JANQPX01. The sequence goes on along the minus strand of JANQPX010000039.1, from coordinate 103,058 downwards.
ACCCAACGCCGCGTCATCACCACGCTTGAGGAAGCGACGGTCGTCGCACAACGCCTCGATGTCGATGGGCCCACCCTGATCGTGATCGGTGATGTGGTGGATTTCGAGGCCATTCTCAGTCCCTTGCAGCAATCGGATCCCGCAAGCGTCATCGCTGCCTACGCCAGTGCAACGCAATCCCTTCCAGCCGAACGAGGCGTCACATGACCAGCCTACAGACCGCACAGAGCCAGCCGATCTTGCCATCGTCGGCACCGTTTTCTGAGGACCACATCACCGCTTTGAATAGCGTGATTTCCGGAAGCAGCCTGGCGCAGCGCCATTGGCTTTCGGGCTTCCTAGCCGGCTATGAGGTCGCGCATCTGCCGGCGGTCTCGCCCGCGGCTGCACCGGCCAAAAAGATCCCGCTGACCATCGCCTATGCAACCGATAGCGGGAACGCCGAAGAGGTCGCCGCCAAGGCGAAGAAGATTGCGGGCAAGCAGGGATTTTCCGCGAAACTCGTCGACTTCGCCGATCTTTCGGTATCGGACCTCGCCAAGGCGAAGAATCTGTTGGTCGTTGCCAGCACCTGGGGCGAGGGCGATCCGCCGGAGCGTGCTGTTGAGGTTTATCAGGCGCTCATGGCCGATGACGCGCCGCGCTTTGACGGCGTCAATTTCTCCGTCCTCGGACTTGGCGACAGCGCTTATGTCAATTTTTGCGAGGTGGGAAAACGCCTTGATGAACGGCTGGAGCACCTTGGCGGCATGCGGATTGCCGAGCGGGTCGACGCCGATCTGGATTTTGAAGAGCCGGCGTCCACTTGGACCACGGGCGCTCTTGATCGGCTCGTCGATGTCGCCAAGCCTGAGCCGGCGCCGCAAACGCTGCCGACCGCGGAGGTCTTTCATCTCGATTTTCCGACGTCGGCCTACTCCAAAGCCCAACCGTTTCCGGCCGAAATCACCGACTTGGTCAATCTGAATGGCAGCCGCTCGGCCAAGGAAACCTATCATGTCGAGCTGTCTCTGGAGGGCTCGGGCCTGACCTTTGAGCCGGGCGACAGCATCGGGGTCATCGCCGAGAATGACGAGGCGGTCATCGCAGAACTCATGATGGCGGTCGGTTTGTCCGCCGACGAGGCGCTGGAGCGCCGGCTCCGTACGGACGTCGATATCACCCAGCTTTCCAAGCCCGTGATGGAGGCCTATGCGGCTGTGGCTCATGATGATCGCCTGGCAGCTCTCCTCGATGGAGAGGCTTGGAAAGCCTATCTCCCGGGGCGGCAGATCATCGATCTGGTCACCGACTTTCCGGCAAAGTTGGAGGCGGATGCGCTACTCGGCTTGTTCCGAAAGCTGCCACCGCGCCTCTATTCGGTGGCGTCGAGCCTGAAGGCAGAACCTGATCTCAGCCATCTCTTGGTCAGTGCTGTGCGCTACAACAGCCATGGCCGTGACCGGGAAGGGGTCGCCTCAACCTTTATCGCCGATCGGCACAAGGTGGGCGACCACCTGAAGGTCTATGTGAAGTCCAATAAAAACTTCCGTCTGCCGGAGGATCCCGATCGGCCCATCATCATGGTGGGCCCGGGCACCGGTGTTGCGCCGTTCCGCGCCTTTTTGCAGGAGCGTCAAGCGACCGGTGCGACGGGGAAGAATTGGCTCTTTTTCGGCGACCGCACCTACACCCACGACTTTCTTTATCAGCTCGACTGGCAGGAGTTCGAGCAGGACGGCGTGCTCGATCGGATCGATGTCGCCTTCTCCCGCGATCAGCCCGAGAAAGTCTACGTTCAGGATCGCATGTGGGAGCGCCGAGCCGATCTGTTTGCTTGGTTGGAGGAGGGAGCTGCCCTCTATGTCTGTGGTGATGAGAAGGCCATGGCCAAGGATGTCGACGCCATGCTTTCGACGATCATCGCCGATCAATCCGGTGCCGACCCCGAAGCTTATATGGCCGAGTTGAAGAAAGAGCGGCGTTACCAGCGTGACGTCTATTAGGACGAGGGCATTGGAGAGGACCATGTCGGACAAGCTTTCGCCCAATGAGGGCATTAAGACCCGAAGCCAGTTTCTTCGAGGCACGATCGCTGAGGGTCTCGAGCGGTCGATCACCGGCGCCCTTGCCGATGATGACACCCAGCTCACCAAGTTCCACGGTACCTATCAGCAGGATGATCGCGATCTTCGTCCGGAACGTCGGAAGAAGAAGATGGAGCAAGCCTATAGCTTCATGATCCGCGTTCGTGTGCCGGGGGGCGTTTGCACGCCGGAGCAATGGCTAGCGATGGATCAAATCGCGACGGATTATGCCAATGGCACCCTTCGCCTGACGACGCGCCAAGCCTTTCAGTTCCACGGCGTCATCAAGTCGAACCTGAAGCGATCCATGCAGGCCATCAATGCCTCATTGCTCGATACCATCGCGGCCTGTGGTGATGTCAATCGCAACGTCATGTGCAATCCCAATCCGCATCAAAGCCGCGCGCATGCCAAGGCGCTCGATCTCGCCAAGAGCGTAAGCGATCACCTGACGCCGCGAACGGCCGCCTATCATGAAATCTGGCTCAATGGGGAGAAGGTCGACGATAGCAAGGTTGAGGAGGAACCGATCTACGGCGCCACCTATCTACCGAGAAAATTCAAGATGGCGATTGCGATACCGCCTGAGAATGACGTCGATGTGTATGCCCAAGACTTGTCCTTCGTCGCGATTACGGACGGGGGAGATGAGGTCATTGGCTATAACGTGATGGTCGGTGGCGGCATGGGGATGACCCATGGCGAACCCGAAACCTATCCGCGAACCGCCGATCTGCTCGGCTTCTGTGCGCCGGAGCAGGCGGTGGATGTCGCCGAGAAGGTGGTGACGGTGCAGCGTGATTTTGGCGATCGCGGCAACCGCAAGCATGCGCGCCTCAAATACACGATTGAGGATATGGGCGTCCGGGCGTTTCGCACCGAGGTCGAACGGCGCCTTGGCTATGCGTTGGCGGCGCCCCGTGACGTGCTCTTCGAGCACACGGGTGACCGCTATGGCTGGGTTAAGGGGCATACGGGCAAATGGCACTTCACGCTGTTCATTCAAAACGGGCGGGTGGCCGATCTCGGCGATCAACGCTTGTTGAGCGGGCTTCGCGCGATCGCCGAGGTGCACAAAGGCGATTTTCGTCTGACGGCGAATCAAAATCTGGTCATCGCGAATGTCGGCGCCCGACAGAAGAAGGTTATTCAAGGTTTGATCGACGACTATGGTCTTGAGCAGGCCGCTAGCGGGTTGCGTCGGAACGCCATGGCCTGTGTGGCGCTACCAACCTGTGGCCTCGCGCTTGCCGAAAGCGAACGTTATTTGCCTGATCTGGTCACGGCGCTCGACCGGGTCCTGACCAGCGTGGGCCTTGCGGAAGACGAGATTGTCATCCGCATGACCGGCTGTCCGAATGGCTGTGCACGGCCTTATCTCGCCGAGATCGGTTTGGTCGGCCGGTCGCCCGGCGTTTACAATCTCTATCTCGGTGCGGCGTTTGACGGCTCGCGCATGAACAAGCTCTACCGTCAAGACGTCGACCACGATGCGATCGTCGATGCCTTGACCCCGCTGTTGGAAGCTTATGCGCGAGAGCGCCATGAGGGCGAGCGTTTCGGTGATTTTGTGATTCGACGGGGGATTGTCGCCGCGAGTGGCAATGGAGCCGCCTTTCATGAACAGGTCGTCCTTACCGGTGCTGCAACGTGACTATGGCTGCGACCGTCGTCTTATCCTGATCGATCGGCGATGATCCATCGTTGATCGCACATGGCTGATCACCCCGCCTGCAAAGGCGGGGTGTCCCGCGGTGACAGCGAGGCGCACCGGGAGTTCGTCCAGGCGAGCCAACCTCATCTATCGGTTTGAAGAGCCTTCGGCCCTCAGACGGCACCACAGCCGACAGTGCCCCATCAATCGGGGTGCGTAGGGATACGTATCAGCAACCAAGCTGTTGCTCCGGCGGGGATTTGTTGTTCCGCCGGCCATGAAGGGGTGGCGGACATGCGGCATGTGCGCACAGCTTCAATGTTGCCCTCTTGGCCTCACCACCATCCGGTCTAAGCTCAACCACTGCGTGGGGCGAGGGTTGGAACGCAATTTTTGCGGGAAAGTCCTCGATCTCGGGTGTATTATTGAGCATAGAACGTCGAGCATTTTTGCCGCTTGTCGCCTGTTGGACCTGTCCTATCCGCGGCGACGAGCTTGGTGAAAGGTCCAGTTTGTGATCGGCCACGTACCCAGCCTTGTATGTGCATTTTGCACTGCAGCGCACGAGGGTTGCATGTGGCCTGTCGACAGTGGTACCAAAACCGGCAAAGCGGCACGTTGCCTTTGGCGCGTCTTTGTTCAGTAATGAATCGAATCGTGAAAAAAGGCTTGGACCGAACCACAGAGACCGACGCGACATGAGCGCACTGCTTCTTGAGTATCTGCCCATCTTGATCTTTTTGGGCATCGCCCTGGCACTTGGCGGGTTGATTCTGATTGCCACTCTCGTCGTGGCACGTCAGCGTCCTGACACGGAGAAGCTCTCCGCCTACGAATGTGGCTTTGAGCCCTTTGAGGACTCGCGCGGTCGCTTCGACGTGCGCTTCTATCTCGTTGCCATTCTGTTCATTATTTTCGACCTGGAAGTGGCCTTTTTATTCCCTTGGGCCGTATCGCTTGGGAACATCGGATTATTCGGTTTTTGGTCGATGATGATCTTTCTCGGTGTGTTGACCATCGGGTTTATCTACGAATGGAAAAAGGGAGCGTTGGAATGGGAGTAGCCACCGGCGCTTTAGATGAGCGTGCGACGCCTAAGCAAGGGCAGGACGATCGGCTGTTCGAAGAAGTCAATCAAGGACTTCAGGATAAAGGCTTTATCGTCACCTCGGCCGAGCGTCTGGTGAATTGGGCGAGGGCTGGCTCGATGTGGCCGATGACATTCGGCCTGGCCTGCTGTGCGGTCGAGATGATGCATGCGGCGGCCAGCCGCTATGACCTCGATCGGCTCGGGATGGTCTTTCGGCCAAGCCCGCGGCAGTCGGACGTGATGATCGTGGCCGGCACGCTCTGCAACAAGATGGCGCCGGCGCTTCGCAAAGTTTACGATCAGATGCCAGAGCCCCGTTACGTCATCTCGATGGGTTCCTGCGCCAATGGCGGTGGCTATTACCACTACTCCTACTCTGTGGTGCGCGGCTGCGATCGCATTGTTCCTGTCGACATCTACGTGCCGGGATGCCCGCCGACGGCGGAGGCGCTGGTCTACGGCATCTTGTTGTTGCAGCGAAAGATTCAACGCACGGGAACGCTTGCCCGATGAGTGTGCCGACCCTGGCTGAGCGCGAACAAGCCCTTGACGAGCTGAAAGAGGATATTCAGGCGTCGCTCGGTGACGCGATCATCGGATCGACGATCGATCGCGGCGAACTGACGATCGTCGTCCAGGCCAATTCGATCATCCGGGTGCTCACCTATCTTCGTGACGACACCAATTGTCTGTTCACCATGTTGGTGGATCTCTGTGGTGTCGACTATCCCGAGCGTGAGCATCGTTTCGACGTGGTCTACCACCTGTTGTCGGTGCGCCAGAATCAGCGGATTCGGGTGAAGCTGACCACAGATGAGGCGACGCCGGTGCCATCGGCCTACAGCGTTTTTCGGTCAGCCCTTTGGTTCGAGCGGGAAGCTTGGGATCTGTTCGGTATTTTCTTCGCCGATCATCCCGATCTTCGCCGACTGCTCACCGATTACGGTTTTGACGGCCATCCGCTTCGGAAGGACTTTCCGCAGACCGGTTATGTCGAGGTTCGGTATGATGACGAGCAAAAGCGCGTTGTCTACGAGCCGGTTCAGCTGCGTCAGGACTGGCGGAGCTTCGACTTTCTTTCCCCTTGGGAAGGCACACAAGATCTGCTGCCGGGTGATGAAAAAGCACCTGACGCGCCGAAGTCGAGTTGAGCGCTTGATGGTGAGGCTTATCTGACATGGCTGACGTCGATATCCAAAGTTACACGATTAATTTCGGGCCTCAGCATCCGGCCGCGCATGGCGTGCTTCGCCTGGTCTTAGAACTCGACGGCGAAGTGGTCGAGCGCGCCGATCCCCATGTCGGCTTGCTCCATCGCGGCACGGAAAAGCTGATCGAATATCGCCCTTATGTGCAGAGCGTCGGCTATTTCGATCGCCTCGACTATGTCTCGATGATGTGTCAGGAGCATGCTTATGTCCTGGCGATCGAGCAGCTGCTTGGCGTCGAGGTTCCCGAGCGTGCGCAATATATCCGGGTGCTTTTTTCCGAGCTGACCCGGATCATGAACCATCTCTTGAACATCACGGCGATGGCGCTCGATGTCGGCGCCATGACCCCGCTCCTTTGGGGCTTCGAGGAGCGGGAAAAATTGATGGAGTTTTATGAGCGGGTGTCGGGTGCACGGATGCACGCGAACTATTTCCGTCCGGGCGGCGTCTCTCGCGACATGCCTGCGGGCCTTGCGGAAGATATTCGCGCTTGGACCAAGACCTTTCCGAAGGTCATGGACGATATCGAGCGCCTTTTGAATGACAATCGCATTTTCCGGCAGCGGACCGTCGATATCGGCGTTGTCAGTGCTGAAGATGCGCTCGATCTTGGGTTTACCGGACCGATGATCCGCGCATCTGGTCTCGCTTGGGATCTGAGAAAGAGCCAGCCCTATGAAGTCTATGAACGCATGGACTTCGACATTCCTGTCGGCAAGAACGGCGATTGTTTCGATCGCTATCTCATTCGCATGGCAGAGATCAGAGAGAGCCTCAAGATCATCAATCAATGCCTCGATGAGATTCCGGAAGGCCCGATCAAACTCCAAGACCAGAAGATCACCCCGCCCAAGCGCGGCGAGCTCAAGCGATCGATGGAAGCGCTGATCCATCACTTCAAGCTGTACACCGAGGGGTTCCACGTTCCGGCCGGCGAAGTCTATGCGGCGGTGGAAGCGCCCAAAGGCGAGTTTGGCGTCTATTTGGTCTCTGATGGCACCAACAAGCCCTATCGCTGCAAGATTAGAGCACCCGGCTTTGCGCATCTTGCAGCACTCGATCCGGTCTCTAAGGGGCACATGCTCCCGGACATCCCAGCGATCATCGGGGCAATGGACATCGTCTTCGGAGAAATCGATCGATGACAGACGGCGAGGCCTTCACCTTTAGCGACGAGAATGACGCGGAAGCGAAGAAGATCATCGCCCGCTACCCAGAAGGCCGTCAGCAAAGTGCGGTTCTGCCGCTGCTCGAGATGGCCCAAAAGCAAGCGGGCGGCTGGTTGTCGACCGGCGTGATGGACTATGTCGCGAACTATCTCGGTATGCCCTATATCCGCGTCTATGAGGTTGCATCCTTCTACGACATGTACAACACCAAGCCGGTCGGGAAGATCCAGGTTCGCGCGTGTACCACCACGCCTTGCTGGCTTTGCGGTTCCGATGACGTCGTCCGTGCGTGCAAGGACGAACTCGGGATTGAGATCGGCGAGAGCACGGAAGACGGCCAGTTCTTCCTGCGTGAGTTTGAATGCCTTGGTGCTTGCGCCAACGCCCCGATCCTTTGGGTCGACGACGATTTTTACGAAGACCTCGACTATGACGGCACCCGGAAGATTCTTGCGGACCTGAAGGCGGGCAAGACGCCTAAGGTTGGGTCTGCCAAGGGTCGGCAAGGGTCGATGCCGATCGAAGGCCGCACCACGCTGAATTCCATGATCGACAAGCAAGGCGTTGATGGGGGCGGGGACGACTGATGTTGCAGGACAAAGACCGCATCTTCACCAATCTTTATGGCGATCAATCGCCGTCGCTCGATGCTGCCAAGGCCCGCGGTGATTGGGATGGCACCAAGGCGTTGATTGAGATGGGCCGCGAGAAGATCGTCGACGAGATCAAGGCGTCGGGCCTGCGCGGTCGGGGCGGCGCGGGTTTCCCGACCGGTCTCAAGTGGTCGTTTATGCCGAAAGAGACGGATGGCGGGCCGATTTATCTGGTGGTCAATGCCGATGAGAGTGAGCCTGGTACATGTAAGGACAGGGAGATCATGCGGCGCGACCCGCATAAGCTGGTCGAGGGCTGCCTGATTGCCGGTGTCGGCATGGGCTGCACCGCTGGCTATATCTATATCCGCGGCGAGTTCGTCCGCGAGGCCGAAGCGCTGCAGCGGGCGATCGACGAAGCCTATGAGGCCGGTCTGATCGGCAAGAATGCCTGCGGCTCCGGTTATGACTACGAGCTCTACCTGCATCGTGGTGCCGGTGCCTATATTTGCGGTGAGGAAACCGCGCTCTTAGAAAGCCTTGAGGGCAAAAAGGGCCAGCCTCGAATGAAGCCGCCTTTTCCGGCGGCAGTGGGCCTTTATGGTCGTCCGACGACGGTCAACAATGTCGAGACCATCGCGGTGACGCCGACCATCCTTCGGCGCGGTGCCTCTTGGTTTGCGGGCTTTGGCCGTCCCAAAAATGAGGGCACCAAGGTTTATTGCATCTCCGGTCACGTCAATCAGCCCTGTGTTGTCGAAGATGCCATGGGTATTCCGTTGAAGGAGCTGATCGAGAAGCATGCGGGCGGAGTTCGCGGCGGCTGGGACAACCTGCTGGGCATCATTCCCGGTGGATCGTCCGTTCCGGTGATTCCAAAAGACATCTGTGACGATGTGCTGATGGACTTCGACGCTTTGCGTGAGGTGCAAAGCGGTCTTGGTACGGCCGGTGTCATCGTCATGGATAAGTCGACGGACATCGTCAAAGCGATCGCGCGGCTCTCGAAATTCTATATGCATGAGAGTTGTGGTCAGTGCACGCCATGCCGCGAAGGAACGGGGTGGCTGTATCGCATGCTGACCCGGCTCGGTGAGGGCAAAGGCGAATTGCGCGAGCTTGATCTTCTCCAAGAAGTGACCAAGGAAATCGAAGGCCATACCATCTGCGCGCTCGGCGATGCCGCAGCCTGGCCGGTTCAGGGGCTACTTCGCCATTTCCGCCCTGAGCTCGAGCGCCGGCTCGAGGAATTCCAAAAGTCGGAAAGGGCCGCTTGAGCATGAGCGATATGATCACCCTCACGGTCGATGGCGACGACGTCGAGGTTCCGAAGGGATCGACGGTTTTACAGGCTTGTGAGGCCGCGGGTCGAGAAATCCCGGTGTTCTGTTTTCATCCAAGACTTAATATCGCAGGAAACTGCCGTATGTGTCTGGTGGAAATGGAAAAATCGCCAAAGCCCGTGGCGTCTTGTGCCATGCCGGCGGGCGACGGCATGGTGATCAAAACCAATACCGAGATGGTGCACAAGGCGCGTCGTGGCGTGCTCGAGATGTTGTTGATCAACCATCCGCTTGATTGTCCGATCTGTGATCAGGGCGGTGAGTGCGATTTGCAGGATCTGACCCTCTTTTACGGACCCGACCATTCACGTTTTCAAGAGAACAAACGCGCTGTTGAGAACAAAAATCTCGGCCCATTGATCACCACCCACATGACCCGTTGCATTCATTGCACCCGCTGCATTCGCTTCGCGAACGAGGTGGCCGGTGTTGAGGAATTGGGGGCAACCGGTCGTGGTGAGCATATGGAGATCGGGACCTGGGTCGAGCGTGCCGTAACGTCGGAACTGTCGGGCAATATGATCGACATCTGTCCGGTGGGCGCGCTCAATTCGAAGCCCTATGCCTACACGGCGCGGCCTTGGGAGTTGCGCAAGACCGAATCGATCGACGTCCTTGACGCTGTTGGCTGCAATATTCGTGTGGATGCACGCGGCCCGGCGGTGATGCGCATCGTTCCACGATTGAACGAGGAGATCAATGAGGAGTGGATCTCCGACAAAGCCCGCTTCTCGTTTGACGGATTGAGAAAGCGCCGTCTCGATGTGCCGATGGTGAAACGGGACGGCAAGCTTCAGCCCACCAGTTGGAAGGACGCCTTTGGCGCGATTGCGGCAAAGCTCGAGGGCCTCGACGGCAAGAAGATCGGCGCGATCGTCGGCGATCTTGCTGATTGCGAAGCGATGACGGTCTTGAAGGATCTCATGGCGGCTCTGGGGTCACCGCATCTCGATTGTCGCCAAGACGGCTCGAAGCTTACCGGCGACCCGCGGTGCTCCTACCTGTTCAACACCACCATTGCCGGCATTGAAGACGCGGACTTTTGCCTGCTGATCGGCACCAATCCGCGGTACGAGGCTTCCTTGGTCAATGCGCGTCTGCGCAAGCGGCATCTACAGGGCGGCTTTACGGTTGCCCGTGTTGGAACGCCGGCGGATTTGACCTATCCCGTGATAGATCTTGGTGCCGGCGGTCAGACACTCGCCGAGATCGCCGACGGTCGTCACGACATCGCCGAGGCCCTTTCCAAGGCGAAGCGGCCCATGCTCATTCTCGGGGCGGCCGCGGTGACACGATCTGATGGCAATGCGGTCCTCGCGGCGGTGCGCGATATCGTGAAGCGCTACAGCTTTATCCAGGACGGCGACAGTGATGAGCCCGGCTGGAACGGGTTTAATCTTTTGCACCTCGCCGCAAGCCGCGTCGGCGGGCTTGATCTCGGCATGCTGCCGGGGAAGGGCGGGCTCGATGTTGCCGGCATGGTCAAGGCAGCCGGCCAGGGATCGATCGATGTGCTCTATCTGCTGGGTGCTGATGAGATTGACGTCGATGGCTTGGGCGACGCCTTTGTCATTTATCAAGGCCACCACGGCGACAAGGCAGCCCCTCGAGCCGACGTCATCCTGCCGGGCGCTGCCTATACCGAGAAGAATGCCACCTACGTGAACACCGAAGGCCGTTCGCAGCAAGCGAAACTAGCCGTGTTCCCGCCGGGTGACGCCAAGGAGGATTGGAAAATTCTTCGTGCGCTCTCGGAGGCCGTCGGCAAAAAACTCCCACTCGACACGCTTTCGCAGGTTCGTGCACGCATGGCCGAACTAGCCCCGCAGCTCGCCGAGACCGAGGTTATCCAGGAAGCACCCTGGCAAGAGACAGGGTTCGGTCGCGCCGGTAAGTTTCTGGCCTCGGGTTTTGTCTCACCGATCGAGGATTTTTATCGCACCGATCCGATAAGTCGGGCGTCGCCGACGATGGCGGAATGCAGCGAGTTGCACGGTCCTGAGGAGAAAGGGACCGGTACCCATGGCTGAGTTCTGGACAGGCTTCCTTTGGCCCTTGATCTGGATTGTGCTGCAGATCGTCGTCATCCTGATCCCGTTGCTCCTTTCCGTGGCCTATCTGACCTACGCCGAGCGCAAGGTGATCGGCGCGATGCAGCTTCGCCAAGGGCCGATGGTGGTTGGGCCCATGGGTCTGTTGCAGCCGATCGCGGATGCCGTGAAGCTCCTGATGAAGGAGACGATTTTTCCGACCGGCGCCAATAAGATCGTCTTCATCCTTGCACCGGTGATTACGTTCACGCTGGCCATGATCGGTTGGGCAGTGATCCCTTTCGGCGAAGGCCTCGTGATCGCCGACATCAATGTCGGTGTTCTCTATCTCTTCGCCATTTCGTCGCTTGGCGTTTACGGCATCTTGATGGCGGGCTGGGCCAGCAATTCGCGCTATGCCTTTTTGGGCGCCCTTCGATCCGCTGCACAGATGGTGTCCTACGAGATCGCGATCGGGTTGATTATTATCAATGTGCTGATCTGCGCCGGTTCCTTGAACCTCTCCGACATCGTCCGGGCGCAGGACGGTCTTTGGTACTTCATCCCGCATTTTCCGATGTTCATGATCTTTATCGCCTCCATTTTGGCCGAGACGAACCGGCATCCCTTCGACTTGCCGGAAGCCGAAGCGGAGTTGGTGGCGGGCTATAATGTCGAATATTCGTCCATGGGGTTCGCGCTGTTCTTCCTGGGTGAATATGCGAACATGATCTTGATGAGCGCCATGGCCGCCATTTTGTTCCTTGGTGGCTGGCTTCCGCCCTTCGACGTCGCGCCGCTCAACTGGATTCCAGGACCCATCTGGCTGATCCTTAAAATCTGCTTCGTGTTGTTCATCTTCATCTGGGCACGCGCGACCTTGCCGCGCTATCGCTACGATCAGCTGATGCGGCTGGGTTGGAAGGTGTTCTTGCCGCTATCCTTGCTCTGGGTTGTCCTGACGTCGGGCTTCCTGGTGGCGTTCGATATGTTGCCGAAGTGAGGAGAGGGAGCGACTAATGGCCTTTCTCGATCGAGCCGCCCGTACCCTGCTTTGGCAGGAAATGGTGTCAGGCTTTGCCTTGACGTTAAAATACATGTTCAAGCGAAACGTGACGCTGAACTATCCCTATGAAAAGGGGCCGCTGAGCCCTCGGTTTCGCGGTGAGCATGCGCTCAGGCGCTATCCCACCGGCGAGGAGCGTTGCATTGCCTGCAAACTCTGCGAGGCGATTTGCCCAGCCCAGGCGATCACGATCGAAAGTGAACCGCGCGACGACGGCACCCGCCGCACGACGCGCTACGATATCGATATGGTGAAGTGCATCTATTGCGGCATGTGTGAGGAAAGCTGCCCTGTGGACGCGATCGTCGAGGGGCCCAACTTCGAATTCGCTACCGAAACACGTGCGGAGCTTTTTTATAACAAGGAAAAGCTGCTGGCGAACGGCGATCGCTGGGAAAAGGAGATCGCCGCAAACCTTGCAGCGGATGCCCCCTATCGATAAACCCTGAGGCGCAGACGCAGCGGCTGGCTTCGGACCTAGGCTTCAGTTGCTGTTTGAGGAAGAGATGATCGTCCAGCAGTTCGTATTCTACCTGTTTTCCTTCGTTGCGATCGCATCGGGCATGATGGTGATCTCGGCCAGAAACCCGGTGCACTCCGTGCTGTTCCTGATTCTCGCCTTCTTCAACGCCGCCGGCTTGTTCGTTCTCATCGGCGCCGAATTCCTGGCGATGGTGTTGGTGGTCGTTTATGTCGGTGCGGTCGCCGTTCTGTTCATGTTCGTCGTCATGATGCTGGACATCAATTTCGTGCGGATGCGCGAAGGCTTCATGCAGTATCTGCCGCTTGGCCTTCTTATCGGCGCCATTTTGATGATCGAGCTCGTCATGGTCATCGGGAGCTGGGCGCTCTCGCCGACAACAGCGAGCCTGGAGCGACCGGCACCCTCGGAAATCAGCAATACCGAGGCGCTCGGCAATCTGCTCTACACCGATTACTTCTACCTGTTTCAGGCATCGGGTTTGATTTTGTTGGTGGCGATCATCGGGGCGATCACCTTGACCCTTCGTCAACGCCCGGGCGTGCGGCGTCAGAACATCGGCGAGCAGGTTCACCGCTCGGCAAAGGACGCGATCGAAGTCAAGAAAATCCAGCCAGGGAGTGGTGCCTGATGGAAATGGCGGTCCCTCTCGGCCACTATCTGACGGTTGCGGCCATCCTGTTTACGCTCGGGATCTTCGGCATCTTCCTCAATCGGAAGAACGTGATCGTCATCTTGATGTCGATCGAATTGATGCTGCTCGCGATCAATCTGAATTTCGTCGCCTTTTCCGCCTATCTCGGCGACCTTGCGGGGCAGGTCTTCACCATGTTCATCCTGACGGTCGCCGCTGCGGAAGCGGCGATTGGCCTCGCTATCCTCGTCGTCTATTTCCGCAATCGCGGCAGCATCGAGGTTGATGACATCAACCTCATGAAGGGCTGAACCATGACCGCAGCCGCCATTGTCTTTTCTCCGCTGATCGGCGCGATCATCGCAGGCTTTTTCGGTCGGTTCATCGGGGATCGTCCCGCGCAATTGGTCACCTGTGCCGGCATGGTGATTTCGGCGATCTGCGCTTGGATCGTGCTGTTCTCCGTCGTCGGCACGCCAGGGTACAAGGTCGACGTGCTGACCTGGATTCAGTCCGGGACGTTTGAAGTCGATTGGACGATCCGGGTCGATCCGCTATCCGCGATCATGATGTTCGTAGTGTCGACGGTCTCAACACTCATCCACATCTACTCGATCGGCTATATGTCCCATGACCCGCACAAGCCGCGGTTCATGGCCTATCTCTCGCTGTTCACCTTTTTCATGCTGGCGCTGGTCACCGCCGATAACTTTCTCCAGCTCTTTTTTGGCTGGGAGGGCGTGGGCTTGGTGTCCTACCTCCTGATCGGCTTTTGGTACACCAAGCCATCGGCTTGCGCTGCGGCAATCAAGGCCTTTCTCGTCAACCGTGTCGGTGACGTCGGCTTTGCGCTCGGTATTGCCGGCGTTTATCTGCTGTTCGACTCGGTCGAGTTCGATGTGGTGTTCTCGCGCGTGGCGGAGTTCGCAGACTATAGCGTGGTGATGTTCGGCGCCGAGATGCATGCGCTGACCTTGGTGACCTTCTTGTTGTTCATCGGGGCGATGGGGAAGTCGGCGCAGCTCGGCTTGCATACCTGGCTGCCCGATGCCATGGAGGGACCAACGCCGGTCTCGGCCCTGATTCATGCGGCTACGATGGTGACTGCGGGGGTCTTTCTGGTCGCCCGGTGTTCACCGCTGTTTGAACTCACACCCTGGACGCTCGGCTTCGTCACCTTCATCGGCGCGAGCACGGCGCTGTTCGCGGCCACCATCGGTCTCGTGCAGAACGACATCAAGCGCGTCATTGCCTATTCCACGTGTTCGCAGCTCGGGTACATGTTCTTCGCCTGTGGCGTCGGCGCTTACTCCGTCGGGATTTTCCATCTCTATACCCACGCCTTCTTCAAGGCCTTGCTCTTCATGTCCGCCGGATCGGTCATTCATGCGATGTCGGACGAGCAGGACATGCGGCATATGGGCGGCATTTGGCGCAAGATTCCGGTGACCTATACGATGATGTGGATCGGGTCGCTGGCGCTGGCAGGCATGCCGTTCTTTGCTGGCTTCTTCTCCAAGGACTTAGTCTTGGAAGTGGCCTGGGCCTCGCACGGACCGTTTGCCGGCTATGCCTTTTGGCTCGGGATTATCGCTGCGGTGCTTACCGCCTTCTACTCCTGGCGCCTTCTCTTCATGACCTTCCATGGCGAGCCGCGCGCCAACGAGGAGGTGATGAGCCACATCCATGAAAGCCCGTTGGTCATGACGATTCCGCTGGGCTTGCTGGCGGTCGGCGCCGTCTTTGCCGGCTATCTCGGCCTGCCGATGGTCAATGAGGATATGGTGTTTTGGGGCGGGTCGATCGCCATGCCTGCCGGCCAGAATATCATTGAGGAGGCCCATCACGCGCCTCTTTGGGTGAAGATCCTGCCCATCCTTGCGGGGGGCGTGGGGATTGGATTGGCCTATGTGTTCTACATCCAAAACCCGGACCTGCCGCGCGCGTTCGCCGCGCGCGCTCAGGGCGTCTACCAGTTCTTGCTCAACAAATGGTATGTCGACGAGCTCTATGATGTGCTGTTCGTCAACCCAGCCAAGCGCCTGGGTACGGTCCTTTGGCGCGGCGGGGATATCGGCATCATTGACGCGTTCGGTCCGAATGGCGTCGCTGCCGCGACGTTGAGCGCCGCGCGCCGCGCGACATTGCTGCAGACCGGTTATGTCTACCATTATGCTTTTGCCATGCTGATCGGGATCGCCGCCTTGGTCACCTGGTATCTTTTTAGCGTTTAGGGGAGCGGACGATGAGTGATTGGCCGCTTCTTTCTCTGGTCATCTTCCTGCCGTTGGCGGGGGCCGGGTTCATCTTGATGATCCGTGGCGACGAGGAGGTGGTGAACCAGAACGCCAAGGCCGTGGCGCTTTGGACCGCTGGTATCACCTTTCTTCTCTCCTTGATGATCTGGGGCAATTTCGACAACGCCCGTTCGGATTTCCAACTGGTCGAGCGCTATGAGTGGCTGACCGGTCTCGGCATCAACTATCATGTTGGTGTCGATGGGATCTCGCTCTTTCTCGTGCTGCTGAGCACGCTCACCACCTTGGTGTGCATCGGAGTCTCCTGGGAGTCGGTTCAGGTCCGGGTCAAAGAATATATGGTCGCCTTCTTGGTGATGGAGACCTTTATGGTCGGCGTGTTCTGCGCGCTCGACTTTGTGCTGTTCTACATTTTCTTCGAAGGCATCCTCATCCCGATGTTCCTGATCATCGGCGTTTGGGGAGGGCCAAATCGGATCTACTCCGCGTTCAAGTTTTTCCTCTACACGCTTTTGGGATCTGTGCTGTTTCTCATCGCGATCCTGGTGATGTATCTCCAGGAAGGCACGACCGACATCCCATCGCTGATGACCGCAACCTTCGATCCGGCGTTGCAGAAATGGCTCTGGCTCGCGATGTTCGCGTCCTTTGCGGTCAAGGTTCCGATGTGGCCGTTCCACACCTGGCTGCCGGACGCGCATGTCGAAGCGCCGACGGCGGGCTCGGTGGTTCTGGCAGGCGTGCTGTTGAAGCTCGGTGGTTATGGCTTCCTTCGTTTCTCCCTGCCCATGCTGCCTGAGGCCACCGCCTACTTTACACCGCTAATCTATACGCTCTCGATTGTCGCGGTGATTTACACGTCGTTGGTCGCGTTGATGCAGACCGACATGAAGAAGCTGATTGCTTATAGCTCGGTTGCGCATATGGGCATCGTTACCATCGGCATCTTCACCCTCAATCCGTTGGGCATTCAGGGCAGCATCATCCAAATGCTGAGCCACGGCCTGGTCTCGGCAGCGCTCTTCATGTGTGTCGGTGTGATCTATGATCGGTTGCACAGCCGGGAAATCGACTTCTATGGCGGTTTGGTCGAACGCATGCCGATGTATGGGTTCGTTTTCATGCTGTTCATGCTTGCCTCGGTCGGGCTCCCGGGGACGTCCGGATTTGTCGGTGAAATTCTGGTGCTGATCGGCGTCTTTCAGGTCAATCAGTGGGTGGCGCTTTTTGCGGCAACCGGCATGGTTTTGGGCGCGGCCTATATGCTCTGGCTATATCGCCGGGTTGTCTTTGGCGCCTTCACCAAGGAACATCTACAAATGATCCGGGATCTTCGGCCCCATGAGATCGCGAGTTTTGCGCCGTTGATCTTTCTGGTGATCCTGATGGGTATCTATCCCTCACTGTTCCTCGACCCGATGGCGGCCTCGGTTGACCATCTGTTGACCCAGGCGGGCGGGCTTCCAGAAACCGAATTGGCGGGGCGCTGATATGGTGGGCATCGACATGTTCGATCTGGCGCCGGCCATGACCGAAATCTTCCTGATTTGTGTCGCCATGGCGTTGCTGATGCTCGGCGCGTTCCGCAACGAGGAACAGGATACGCAACGGTTCATCTCCTCGCTCGCGATCATGGCGCTGGTGGTCGGCATGTTCATCGTTTTGATGGGCGAAAAGGAGACGATCACCACCTTTGGCGGTTTATACATCACCGATGGCTTTGCCGCCTTCATGAAGGCGCTGGTTCTTTTGGCCGTGGCGGTTTGTCTGGTGATGACGCCCGGGTTCTTCCAAAAGGAAGGGGTCAACAAGTTCGAGTATACCGTGCTGGCCTTGTTCGCGACGGTCGGCATGCTGATGATGATCTCAGCCAATAGCCTGATTTCACTCTATGTCGCGCTCGAACTGCAAAGCTTGCCGCTCTATGTAATGACGGCGTTTCATCGTGACCGTCTGCGCGCCTCGGAAGCGGGCCTCAAATATTTCGTTCTGGGCGCGCTCGCTTCCGGTATCCTTCTTTATGGATGCTCGATGGTCTACGGCTTTACCGGCACGCTGTCTTTCCCTGGCCTGGCCGAAGCCCTGTCACCTGAAAAGATTGGTGAGGGTACGATCAGTGTCGGCGTGGTGATCGGCTTGGTGTTTGTCGCGGCTGGTCTCGCCTTCAAACTCGCGGCGGTGCCGTTTCACATGTGGACGCCCGATGTTTATGAGGGCGCGCCGACACCCGTGACGGCGTTTCTTGCCGCAGCACCCAAGGTCGCAGCCATGGCGCTGACGATCCGCGTCTTTTACCAGCCGTTTGGCGAGTGGGCGAGCCAATGGCAGCAG
Organism: Geminicoccaceae bacterium; assembly: GCA_028285265.1. Lineage (GTDB taxonomy): Bacteria > Pseudomonadota > Alphaproteobacteria > Geminicoccales > Geminicoccaceae > JANQPX01. The sequence goes on along the minus strand of JANQPX010000039.1, from coordinate 85,132 downwards.
ATCGTGGTGTTCATCTCGATCGCATCGATGCTGCTCGGCGCCTTCGCGGCGATTGGACAGACCAATCTCAAACGCCTGCTCGCCTATAGCGGCATCGGCCATATCGGCTTTGCGTTGGTTGGTCTCGCTGCCGGCACCGAGCAAGGTGTGAACAGCGTTCTCGTCTATATCGCCATCTATCTTGTGATGACGCTCGGCACCTTTGCCTGCGTTCTTGCCCTTCGCCGGAATGGTGCGCCGATTGAGCAAATTGACGATCTCGCCGGCTTGGCAAGGCAGCAACCCTTATTCGCTGGTGCCATCGCGGTCTTCATGTTTTCCCTCGCCGGTATTCCGCCGCTCGCCGGCTTCTTCGGGAAGTTCTATGTCTTCATGGCGGCGGTCGACGCGGATTTGGTCCCCTTGGCGATCATCGGCGTGCTTGCGAGTGTGGTTGGTGCCTATTATTACCTCCGGATCGTCAAGATCATGTTCTTCGATGAGGAGATCGATCCTATCGACCGCTCGATTGGCAGCGAATATGCGATCGTGCTTGGCGTCGCTGCGCTCTTCAACATTGCCTTTTGCCTGAGGCCTGGGCTGCTGCTTGGTCACGCCGAGCGTGCGGCTCTCGCCCTGTTCTCGTGACGGATAAGCGTTTTTCAGCACCTGTCAGGGGCCTACCATCGGGCTTTAGCTTGCATCATGTCGAAACGGTTGGCAGCACCAATGACGAGGCCGTCAGGCTCGCCTCGGAAGGGGCGCCCTCGGGATTGATCGTGTTCGCAGATCGCCAAACAGAGGGACGCGGCCGTCTTGGCCGATCATGGCAATCGGCGACTGGCAATCTGCAGATGTCGATCCTACTTCGGCCCGACTGCCGTTTGAGCGCGGCGAGCCAGCTCTCCTTCTTGGCGGCCGTCGTGCTCGCCGATGTGTTGACGGCGCAGGGACCGGAAGGATTGAACCTATCGCTCAAATGGCCGAATGACGTCCTGATCGACGGGGCGAAGGTTGCGGGTATTCTGCTCGAGAGTGCTGGTGGCAAGGATGGCGAGCTCGATTATGTCGTGCTGGGTATCGGCCTCAATATTGCCTGGGCGCCGGCGCAAATGCCGTACCCCGTGACCTCCCTCAGTGCGGTGGGCTTTCCACCCCGTGCGCCTTGGGAGTGGCTTGGCGACTATGCCCGCTCCCTCAGTATCTGGCTTGACCGCTGGCAATCTGACGGCTTTGCTGTGGTGAGGACGGCATGGCGAGATAGGAGTCATCGCTTGGGACATTCCATCCGGCTTAAGACGGATCATCGGGAGATCGAGGGTCGGTTCATCGACTTGACCGATGCTGGCGCGCTGTTGATCGAGCATGCCGACAGCAGCCGAAGCGAACTCGCGGCGGGTGACGTCGTCTTCCTGGATCGCTGAGCCCCGATGGCCGGTTCCTTGCTTCTCGCCGTTGACGTCGGCAACACCAACACCGTGTTCGCCGTCTATCGAGACCGTGACCCGTTGGGCCAATGGCGGATCTCGACGGTTCGAGACCGAACGGGCGATGAATATGCCGCAGCCTTGACCCAGCTGATGGTGCTTGATGGGGTCGACCACCGCGACGTCGCCGATGTCGTGATCTCGTCGGTAGTGCCGCAGGCGCTCTCGGCCCTGAAACAGATGTGTCACCACGTGTTTGCCTGCGAGCCGAAGATTGTGCGTGAGAATCTCGGCGTTGCCATGCCGATCACCATCGACAACCCGCGAGAGGTCGGGGCCGATCGCTTGGTGAATGCGGTCGCTGCCCATCGTCGTTATGGCGGGCCGTTGATTGTTGTTGATTTTGGCACGGCAACCACTTTCGACATCGTCGATAGTGATGGTAGATATTGCGGCGGGGTGATCGCAACAGGCATTAATCTCTCTCTAGAGGCCCTGCATCGGGCAGCCGCTAAGCTACCGAGAATTGCCGTCGAACGTCCGGAGCGAGTGATTGGAAGCTCGACCGTGACGGCGATGCAATCTGGCGTGTTCTTCGGTTATGTCGGCTTAATCGAAGGGATGGTGCAGCGGATACGTGACGAATTTGGCGAGACAATGACCGTGATCGCCACAGGCGGCCTAGGTGGCCTTTTCGCCGATGCCACCGACAGTATCGATCGCTATGATCGCGACTTGACCATGGCGGGTCTGGTCGAGCTGTTTCATGATGATTGGCCCTTAGAGGCGAATGACTGAGAATAGGGTTTAGATGGATCAGGAGTTGTTGTTTGTGCCGCTGGGCGGTGCTGGTGAAATTGGGCTAAACCTCAATCTCTATGGCATGGACGACCAGTGGCTGATGGTCGATCTCGGCATCTCGTTTGCCGATGAGTTTCTCCCGGGCGCTGACATTATTCTGCCGGAGACACGGTTCATTGAGGAGCGCAGCCACGAGCTCAAGGGCTTGGTGCTGACGCATGCTCATGAAGACCATTTCGGCGCTGTCCCCTATCTTTGGGATCGTCTGCGTTGCCCCATCTATTGTACCGCCTTCACGGCTGGTCTCTTGCACAAGAAGCTTGAGGAATCGCCGCTGAAACCCGGTGACGTGCCGATTCGCGTGATTGCGCCGGGTGAACGGTTCAACGTCGGCCCGTTCGATTGTGGGCTCATCCATATGACCCACTCGATCCCTGAGGCGAATGCGCTGTCGATCCGCACGCCGCTTGGCAATGTGCTGCATACCGGGGACTGGAAGCTGGATCCGGCACCGTTGCTTGGTGAGACGACGGCGAGCGATCAGCTCGAGGCCTTTGGCGAGGAAGGCGTGCTGGCGTTGGTCGCCGACTCGACCAATGTGCTGACACCCGGCACGTCCGGTTCCGAGACCGAGGTGCGGGACAGCCTGAAAGCGCTGGTCGACACGCTGCCGCATCGCGTGGTTATCACCACCTTCGCGTCCAACGTTGCCCGTCTCGAGACGGCGATCAAGGTCGGTGCTGAGACCGGACGCCAGGTCTGTGCTGTTGGCCGATCGATGAAGCGCATGCTCCAGGTCGCGTCCGAAGTCGGCTATCTCAAAGACATCCCGCCTTTGTTGGATGAAAGGGCAGCAGCCCAGCTGCCGCGTGACAAGGTGCTTTGGGTCGCCACCGGCTGTCAGGGCGAAGCCCGAGCCGCTATGGCGCGCATTGCCTTCGGCCAGCATCCGTCGGTGAAGCTTGAGCCCGGCGATAGCGTGATCTTTTCGTCCAAGATCATCCCCGGTAACGAGCGCACGCTCTACAATCTGCACAATACGCTGGTCGGCCGTGGCATTGAGGTGATTACCGAGGAAGATCACTTCGTGCATGTCACGGGCCATCCCTGTCGGGATGAGATCGAACAGATGTATCGTTGGATCAAACCGAAGATCGCGATTCCCGTGCATGGCGAGGCGCGTCATCTGCATGAGCATGCCGCTTTTGCGCGCAAGCTCGGTGTCGGCACGACGGTGGATGTGCGCAATGGTGATCTGGTCCGCCTTGCGCCGGGCGATGCCATGGTGATCGACGAAGTTCCTGTCGGCCGCATGGTGTTGGAAAACGACGAGTTGATCGATGCCGGTGACGATCTGTTCCGAACCCGTCGGCGCCTGATGGCCCATGGCACGATCATGGTTGGTGTTGTGCTCGATCAAGACGGCAGTCTGTTGGCCGCCCCGCAGCTCTCGTCCTTTGGCGCGATCGATTGGAACCGGGACAACGGCTTTGCCGATAGTGTGCTCGCCGCCGTCGAAGATGCGATCGAAGATCTGCCTGACGATGAGGCGCTTGACGACGAACGCATTCGCGACACCGTCCGCGCTGCCGTGCGGCGCAGTAGCAGCTTGATGCGTCAGAAACGTCCGATTATTGAGGTGCAGATCACGCGTCTCGATCCACGGGCGATCGAAGGGCTCGTCAGTCACGAGACGTCGTCGGCGCACTGATCAAAAAGGAGAGCTTGGATGATCGGACGTCTGAACCATGTCGCGATCGCTGTGCCCGATTTGGAGCAGGCTGTCGCACAATATCGGGACGTTTTGGGGGCTGACGTCTCCGAGGCGGTCGATCAGGTCGAGCATGGTGTGACGACGGTCTTTATTGAGCTGCCGAACACCAAGATCGAGCTACTGCATCCGCTCGGTGATGCGTCACCAATCGCCGGCTTTCTTGAAAAGAACCAGCAAGGCGGCATCCACCACCTCTGTTATGAGGTCGATGACATCATCAGCGCCCGCGATCGTCTCGTCGCAGGCGGCGCCCGTGTTCTGGGCGATGGTGAGCCCAAGATCGGCGCCCATGGAAAACCGGTCCTGTTTCTTCATCCCAAGGATTTCAGCGGCACACTGGTCGAGCTGGAACAGGCCTGAGCGCGCCGATGAACACCTTTGCCACGATCGTCACGTTTTTGGTCATTTGGTGGTTGATCCTGTTCATGGTGCTGCCCTTTGGTGTCGCACCACCTGATGTCGTCGAAAAAGGGCATGCCAGCAGCGCGCCGGCCAAGCCACGTCTTCTTCGGAAATTGCTGATCACCACGGTCTTGGCCATTGTCGTCACCATTGCGGTCCAATGGTTCGTGCAAAGTGGCTTGATCGAGCTGCGGCCGCCTAAGGCTGACTGATCGCGCACCCTTGATCAATCTCATCGCTTTTTGGTAGAAATTTTCCGACAGGTCGATATTGCGGCTCTTGCGCGGTCTATTTCCCGTTAACCCACTGAGAAAACAGTGATAATTTCTGACGTCGCGTGACGCTTCAAGTATCGTGCGCGGTCGCCGACTGTTGCGGGTTCACGATGTGTTCGTGAGGCCCGTGAAACATGCATTGTTGTCTTTACATGTTAAGTTTTCTTTATGTAAAAAAAACTGACACTTCATGAAAAAACCAAAGAAACCGCTAGAATTCGGGCTATCTCATTGATCTATTTCTTGAAAAATAAATACAAATAAAATTTGATGAAAACTTTTAATCAATGTTTTCACAAAAGAGATCTATTAATACTTAAGAAATCGCAATTTTTCTCTTGCCAATAGTAAAATAGAACGCCATATTAGTGAGGTGTTCATGGGATGTTTCCCTGTGACACCCGACTTGAGGCGTTTCCTCCCTACCTTAGCCGCGTCAGTTCGCTGACGCGGCTTTTTTTTGTGATGCTGAAAAAAGGTTGGAAATCAGGAGGTTGTCGAGGCACGCATGTCGATCGTGCCGACGACGGTGTCTGCTGGCCCTGGCACACTGAGCCATCGTTAAAATTCGCCAATAAGTTTCTTCGATCTCGCCTTGTGATATCCGGCCATCATCGCCGGCGATCCCCCCTATTGGTTGGCACTGATGGCAGCAAAGGCTGACTTCTGATCACCTTGGCGAAGGCTATCATTGTCAGGCCGGATCGATGTCCCTAGATTAACGCCGCCGTTCGGCCCCATTTCCTTGTCCCCAGACTGCGGATCGATTGATTATGCGCCTGTCCCGCTATTTTCTGCCGCTTTTGAAGGAGACTCCTTCTGAGGCCCAGATTGTGTCCCACCAGCTCATGCTGCGCGCTGGCCTGATCCGGCAGAGTTCGGCCGGCATCTATAGCTGGCTGCCGCTGGGTTATAAGGTGCTGCGCAAGGTCGAGCAGATCGTTCGTGAGGAGATGGACGCTGCCGGCTGTCACGAGGTGCTCATGCCGTCGATCCAGCCCGCCGAGATCTGGCAGGAAAGTGGACGCTATGACGATTATGGCAAGGAGATGCTGCGCATCACCGACCGTCATGATCGTGCCATGCTCTATGGGCCGACCCATGAAGAGGTGATCACCGACATCTTCCGGCGCAGCATCAAGAGCTACAAGGATCTGCCGCAGAACCTCTATCAGATCCAATGGAAGTTTCGTGATGAGGTCCGCCCACGCTTTGGCGTGATGCGTGGACGCGAATTCTTGATGAAGGACAATTATTCCTTCGATCTCGACCGCGAGGGCGCGATCAACTCCTACAACACCATGTTCCTGGCCTATCTCAAGACCTTCAAGCGCATGGGCCTGACCGCGATCCCGATGCGCGCCGAGACCGGGCCGATCGGTGGTGACCTCAGCCATGAGTTCCAGATCTTGGCGGAGACGGGCGAGAGTGCCGCCTATTATGATGCCGCGTTTGAGGACATCGACTTCATGGCGGATGATCTCGATATCGATCAGCTAAAATCCCTCTACGCAGCCACCGATGATCAGCATGATCCCGCGGCCTGCTCGGTTCCCGCCGATCGTTTGCGCTCCGGGCGCGGCATTGAGGTCGGGCATATCTTCAATTTCGGCACCAAGTATTCCAAAGCGATGGGCGCTTTGGTGACCGGCCCCGACGGCCAGGATATTGCGGTCGAGATGGGCAGTTATGGCATCGGTGTTTCCCGCTTGGTCGGGGCCTTGATCGAGGCCTTCCATGATGACAACGGCATCATCTGGCCAGAACCCGTTGCACCGTTCGATGTTGGGCTGATCAATCTTCGCCCCGGTGACGAAGCGTGCGATGCCATGGTCCAGGATCTGGAGAGCAAGTTCCGTCGCGCCGGGCGCGATGTGTTGATCGACGATCGGGACGAGCGTCCCGGTGCTAAGTTTGCGGCGATCGATTTGATCGGCCTTCCCTGGCAGGTGGTGATCGGGCCTCGGGGTTTGAAAGACGGCATCGTTGAGTTGAAGGAGCGCGCCACCGGCGAGCGGGTCGAGCTCTCGCCTGAAGCTTTGATCAATCGGTTGACCGCCTGATGTTCGGCTCTGTCGAGCGTTGGGTCGCCGGCCGATATCTTCGGCCTAGGCGTGAAGAGGGGTTCATCTCGGTGATCGCGCTGTTCTCGTTGCTCGGCATCACGCTTGGTGTCGGCACGCTGATCGTCGTGCTCGCCGTCATGAGCGGCTATCGCGCGGAGATCATGGGGGTGCTGCAGGGCGTGGGCGGCCATTTTGTCGTCCGTGCCGGCCCGCAAGGGATTTCCGATTTCGACGGTGTTGCTCTGCGTATTCGCGATTTGGACGGCATCGAGAGCGTGACGCCAATGGTCGAAGGCCAGGCCATGGCGACCGCCAATGGCGTCGCGTCCGGCGTTGTGGTCCGCGGCGTTCGCCAGGACGATCTCTTGAACCAAAAGCTTTTGCCGAACAGCATTGTTGCTGGCAGCATTGAGGCGATCAGCGACAAACGCATCGGCCTTGGCACGCGCATGGCGCTTCGCATGGGGGTAGGGGTTGGCGACAGCGTCACGCTGATTTCACCGAACGGCAATCCGACCGCCTTCGGCACGGTGCCGCGCATGAAGGCCTATGAGATCGGTGCTCTGTTCGAAGTCGGCATGTATGACTACGACAACACCTTCATCTTGATGCCGATGGAAGACGCCCAGATCTACTTCCTGCAGGAGGACAAGGCCTCGTTGATCGAGGTGATGGTCGATAATCCCGATGCGGTGTCTCGATACCGTGCCGCGATCGGCCCATTGGTCGGCGGGGTCGGCAGCTTGGTCGACTGGCAACAGATGAACAATCAATTCTTCAATGCGCTCAAGGTGGAGCGCAATGTTCTGTTTCTGATCTTGAGCCTGATTATCATGGTCGCGGCCTTCAACATCATCTCCGGCATGATCATGCTGGTGAAAGAGAAGGGAAGGGACATTGCGATTTTGCGCACCGTCGGCGCAACGCGCGGCACCATCATGCGCATCTTCTTTATGAGCGGAGCAGCGATCGGGGTGACGGGCACGTTGATGGGGTTCATTCTCGGCATTCTGTTCGCGACCAACATCGAGACCATCCAGGGGTGGATCGAGGCGATCACCGGTGCCGACTTGTTCGCCGCCGAGGTCTATTTTCTGTCCAACCTGCCCACCAAGATCGAGACACCGGACGTGGTGAGCGTGGTCGGAATGGGGCTGGTGCTGTCGCTGCTTGCCACCCTCTATCCGGCTTGGCGTGCCGCCAGCCTCGATCCAGTGGAGGCCCTTCGCTATGAGTGAGGCGGCGGTGGCCGATCGGCCGCAAGGGGATGAGCCGATGTCGGTTGACGGCATGACTGAGGTCAAGCGCGATCCTCAAGAACTCGCGCTCAGTTTGCAGAGGGTTGAGCGACGCTTTCACCAAGGTGAGGCCAGGCTCGATGTGTTGCGCGGTGTCAATCTGGACCTCCCGAGAGGGCAGGTGCAGGCCTTGGTCGGGCCATCCGGTGCCGGCAAGTCGACCTTGCTGCAGATCGCGGGGCTGCTGGAACATCCAGATAGCGGTGACGTGATCCTGGCGGGCTTGTCCTGTGCGGGCCTGAATGATGCGGCGAGAACGCGGGTTCGGCGGGAGAAGCTGGGCTTCGTCTACCAGTTCCATCATTTGTTGCCGGAATTCAACGCGCTGGAAAATGTGGTTCTTCCCCAAATGCTGGCGGGGCGTTCTCGGCAAGAAGCGTCAGAGCGTGCGATGGACCTTCTCACGTCGCTTGGTGTCGGTGAGCGCGCGACACATCGACCGGCCCGGCTTTCCGGTGGTGAACAGCAGCGGGTGGCGATCGCGCGTGCACTTGCCAATCGTCCTGCCGTTCTGTTGGCCGATGAGCCGACCGGCAATCTCGATGAGGAAACGGCGGATGGCGTCTTCAACATGTTGATCAAGACCATCCGTGACGAGGGCAGTGCCCTTCTCGTCGCAACCCACAATCCCGACCTTGCCCGTCGCACCGACGGGATCGCACGCTTGCATAACGGCCTGATCGAGTGGGCGTAGTGGCGGGGACGGCGGATTGACCTAGATAGATCAGCGTGGACATCACGATGTGAGGTTTGAGGCCAATGAAAATCTATCGGGATCATTGGCGTCTTCGCTCGATGGGCGTTCTCTTCGGTGCTTTTAGTCTTTTTCTCGGCCTTGTTGGTCTCGCTGGTCCGGCGACGGACGGCGAGCCGGATTTCGCGATCATCGCGGTCGTCACCGGGCTGATCGCGATCTTGGGGTCGCTGACCAGCCGGGACATTATCGGGTTTTGGTATTGCAACGCCAAGCGTCTTGCCGCTCGTCGAGCGCGCGAGGAAAAGCGCGCTTCAAACTTATCCACAGGCCTTTGAATTCGTTCACAAGTTTTGGCAGATGCGCTAGCTTCCCCGATGCATTCCAGAAGAGGGGAAGACCGTGACTGAGCCGGCCTTTGTCCATTTGCGCGTACGCTCTTGCTTTTCGCTCCTGGAAAGTACGGTGCGCATCCCCAAGCTCTTGGGGCGGTGTGCTGCCGAAGGCATGCCGGCCGTCGGCGTGATCGACAAGGTCAATCTGTTTAATGCCTTGGCCTTCAGTCAGGCAGCTGCGGGGAAAGGCGTGCAACCGATCGTCGGCTGCCTCTTGCCGCTTCGAGACGAGAGCGAGCGACGCGGCAATGGCAAGCCGTTCGGTCCGGCCTGGATGCCGATTTACGCCAGAAACGACAATGGCTACCGAAATCTCCTCAAGCTTCTCAGCATCGCCCATCTCGAAACGGATGCAGGGGTGGAGCCAGAGGTCGGAATGGCGGACCTGATCCGTCATCAAGAGGATCTGATTTTGCTTTCCGGCGGGCCAAACGGACCGATCGGTCGCGCCTTGCTGCAGGGCAATCGGGAGCAGGCGACGGCCCTTTTGGAGCCGCTTGCCAAGGCGTTCGAGGGACGCTTCTACATCGAGCTGATGCGTCATGGTCTCGAGGACGAAGATGACATCGAACCGGCCCTGATCGACCTCGCTTATGCCCATGATCTGCCGTTGGTTGCCACCAATGATGTGCATTTCATCGAGCCCGGCGAACATCAGCCGCATGATGTTTTGCTTTGCATCGAACAGGGCCTGCAGGTAGGCATCAAGGATCGGCATCGTGTGACGCCCGAACATCGTCTCAAAACGCCGGCCGAGATGGCTGAGTTGTTTGCCGATATCCCGGAGGCGCTGGCCAATAGCGTCGTGATCGCCAAGCGCTGCGCGTTCATGGTCGGAACCCACGCGCCGATACTGCCGGCTTTCGATACCGCGGGCGGCCGTGATGAGGCGGCTGAATTGCGGGCGCAGGCGGAGGCCGGCCTCGAAAGTCGCATGGATTTTCTCGGCAAAGCCGAAGAGGAGCGTGGCGTCTATCGGGAACGGCTCGCTTATGAAGTCGATGTGATTCTTCGGATGAAATACGAGGGCTACTTCCTCATCGTGTCCGACTTCATCAAATATGCCAAAGCGGAAGGCATTCCGGTTGGCCCTGGTCGCGGCTCAGGCGCAGGATCCGTGGTGGCTTGGTCCCTTGAGATCACGGATCTCGATCCGTTGCGCTTCGGCCTACTGTTCGAGCGCTTCTTGAACCCTGAGCGTGTGTCGATGCCGGACTTCGACATCGATTTTTGTCAGGACCGGCGCGATGAGGTGATCCGTTATGTCCGCGACAAATATGGCGCGGAAAAAGTCGCGGCGATCATCACCTTTGGAAAGCTTCAGGCGCGCGCAGTACTGCGCGACACCGGGCGCGCGCTCGGCATGCCCTTTGGCCAGGTGGACAAGGTCGCGAAGTTGGTGCCGTTCAACCCTGCAAACCCACCGACCCTGGAAGAGGCGCTTCTTCTGGAACCGCGATTGCAAGAGGTGGCGGACGAAGACGAGCAGGTCGGCGAGTTGATCAATATCGCGAAGCAGCTTGAGGGCCTGCCGCGCCATGCGTCGACCCACGCGGCCGGCGTGGTGATCGGTGACCGCGCGCTCGACGAGTTGGTACCGCTCTATCGCGATCCTCGTGCGGCCATGCCGGTCACGCAGTTCAACATGAAGGATGTTGAGAAGGCGGGCCTGGTCAAGTTCGATTTTCTTGGCTTGACCACGCTGACCATGCTGACGCTAGGCGAGCGGTTGGTGAATGAGCGCGGCACTAAGCTCGAGCTCGCCAAGTTGCCGCTTGACGACAAACCCAGCTACGACCTCCTGGGGCGCGGCGAAACCGTCGGCGTGTTCCAGCTGGAAAGTTCAGGCATGCGCGATGCCCTGCGCAAGCTGCTGCCCGACTGCTTTGAAGATATCATCGCCATGGTGTCGCTCTATCGGCCGGGCCCGATGGACAACATTCCGCGCTACATCAACGTTAAGCACGGACGCGAAGATCCCGAATATCTTCATCCGCTCCTGGAGCCGATTCTCGCCGAGACCAACGGCGTGATCATTTACCAGGAGCAGGTGATGCGCATCGCCCAGGATCTCGCGGGCTATTCGCTCGGCGGCGCTGATTTGCTCCGGCGTGCGATGGGCAAGAAGATCAAGGCGGAGATGGACGCGCAACGCGAAGTCTTCATTGAAGGCGCCGTCAAGCGCGGCATCAACAAGAAGCTCGCCACCACAATTTTTGATCAGGTCGCCAAATTCGCGTCGTACGGCTTCAACAAGTCGCATGCCGCTGCTTACGCCTTGCTGGCCTATCACACCGCCTATCTGAAGGCGAACCACGCGGTCGAATTCTATGCGGCCTCCATGACCATGGACCGCGGCAATCAGGACAAGTTGAATTTGGTCCGTCAGGAGCTGGTGAAAGTCGGGATCCCGCTCTTAGCGCCGGATGTCAACAAGAGTGCCTCGACCTTCCAGGTGGAGGACCCAGACGACGAGAATGGCCAGACAAAGCCGGGCATTCGTTATGCGCTTGCGGCCATCAAGGGTGTGGGTGTCCATGCCGTCGACATGATCGCCGAGGAGCGTAACGCGAACGGACCCTTTGACGACCTTTTCGATCTTGCGGCGCGGGTCGGCACCGGCGTGTTGAACCGCCGCATTCTGGAGGCGATGGTCAAAGCCGGGGCCTTGGACAGGTTCGATGACAATCGCCAACGGCTGATGGCGGCGATCGAGCCAGCGCTTCGCTATGGCGCCGCCCATGCCGAGCAAGAAGCGAGCACGCAGGAGAGCCTCTTCGGTGCCGGGCTCGGCACCGCGGATCTTCCCAAGCCGAAGGTCCCGGACGTCGAGGATCTTCCACAGCTCGAGCGGCTGCAGCAGGAATTTGCCGTTCTTGGCTTTTATTTGTCCGCCCATCCACTCGATGGCTACCGTTCGTCGCTCGCCCGCATGAAGGTGGTCAATGCCGAGGATCTGCTCAACCACGGCAATCAGCGGGTTAAGCTTGCTGGCATCATCCTTGGCAAGCAGGAACGCACCACGGCGCGCTCGCGTTTTGCCTTCGTTCAACTGTCCGATCCAACTGGGACGTACGAGATCACGCTCTTCTCGGAGCTTTTGAGCAGTGCGCGCGAGTTGCTCGAGGGGGATCAGCCCCTCTTGATCGAAGGCGAGGTTCGGCTGGACGGTGATATCGTCAAGGTGCTGGCGAGCACGATCCAAGCGCTCGACCATGCGGTCTCCAATGGTCGGGCGAAGGCGGTTGCCGGGCGTGTCGCCATCAGGCTCAAAGATGCGTCGGCCGCGGATCGGGTCAGTCGACTGCTTGGGCCCCATGGCGATGGCAGCGCGGGCGTCAGGCTGGTGCTCGCTCTTGACGACGCTGAGGAGGTGACCATCGATCTCGGTGAGCACCATCGGCTGGCGCTGGGGCGCCGGGTTGACCTCGAACGACAGGCCGGTGTGCTCAGCGTGAACGACTGTTGACACGCCGTTAAAATCGCCTATCTAGCGAGGGTTGGCAGATTTGGGGGCTTGCCAAAGCTGCTGGCAGTGATTAGACACACTTCATCCCTCACGCAGGTCAGGAGGGCCAGGGTTTCCCTTGGCCTCCGTTCCGGTGTCCGCATGACGGACCTCGACCTGCGGCGGTGCAACCGGAGCTAGGAAGAACAGAACATGGCTATGCCTACCTTTACGATGCGTCAGCTCTTGGAAGCTGGCGTCCATTTTGGACATCAGACCAGGCGCTGGAATCCGCGCATGGCGCCATACCTCTTCGGAGCGAGGAACGGTGTCCATATAATCGATCTGACCCAAACCGTGCCGATGTTGCATCAGGCGCTCGCAACCTCCCGCGAAGTTGCCGCCAATGGTGGCCGGGTGCTCTTTGTCGGCACCAAGCGTCAGGCGCAAGAGCCTGTCGCGCGCGCTGCGCAGCGTTCAGGTCAGTACTTCGTCAATCACCGTTGGCTCGGCGGCATGCTGACCAACTGGCGGACGATCTCGCAGTCGATCCGTCGCTTGCGTGAGCTTGAAGGGCGTTTGTCTGAAGGGACGGTTGGTCTGACCAAGCGCGAGACCCTCCAGCTGACCCGCGAGCGTGATAAGCTCGAGCGGGCGCTTGGCGGCATTAAGGACATGGGCGGCCTGCCTGATCTGCTGTTCGTGATCGACTCGAACAAGGAGTCGATTGCCGTTGCGGAAGCGCGGGTGCTGAACATTCCTGTGATCGCCGTGGTCGACAGCAATTCCAATCCGAAGGATATCACCCTTCCAATTCCGGGTAATGACGACGCCTCACGCGCCATCAATCTCTACTGCGATCTGATGGTTGGCGCCGTGCTGGACGGCATTCAGGCGGAAATGGCGGCATCGGGCGCCGATATCGGTGCAAGCGATGCGGTGCCAGAAGCTGAGGCCCCAGTTGCAGCCGAGGCCGAAGCGGTGGTCGAAGAGACGCCTGCTGTCGAGCCCGTCGCTGCCGTTGCTGAGGACGACAGCGCCGACTCCGATGACGCTGAGACCGAAGCGACATCCGGCAAAGGCGGATCGGAAGCGGCTGAGGTCGCAGCAGCTGAGGAAGCCGAAAGCGAGCCGCAAAAGGCTGCGGCTGCCGGCTAATATCCAGGCAATAGAAGTGAGACAAATCGATGGCTGAGGTGACGGCGGCGCTGGTCAAGCAACTTCGCGAGAAGACTGGCGCTGGCATGATGGATTGCAAAAAGGCGCTTTCGGAAAACGGTGCCGATGTCGAAGCGGCGACGGACTGGCTGCGCAAGAAAGGTCTTGCCGCTGCGGCTAAGAAGGCGGGCCGGATTGCATCGGAGGGGCTGGTCGGTGTTGCCGTCCAAGCCACGCGTGGCGCGTTGGTCGAGGTGAACTCCGAGACCGACTTTGTCGCGCGCAATGACGACTTCCAGGCCTTGGTGCGTGGAATCGCTGATTTGGCGCCGGAAGCCAAGGGCAATGGCGATCATCTCCAGGCGATGGAGGTGCCAAGCTCCGGTCGGACGGTGACCGACGAGATCACCCAGGCCGTGGCCACGATCGGCGAGAACATCAACTTCCGTCGCACCGCGGCGTTGGAAGTGGATGAGGGGATCATTGCCTCTTATGTCCACAACCAGCTGGCACCGGGCCTCGGTAAAATCGGCGTGCTCGTCGCGCTGAAGTCGGCGGGCGATCCTGGCGAGCTCGAAGCGCTTGGCAAGCAGATTGCTATGCATGTTGCCGCGGCCAAGCCTGAGGCGGTCAGTGTCGATCGTCTCGATCCCGAGACCGTGAGCCGTGAGCGGGCGATCTATGCGGATCAGGCCAAGTCCAGTGGCAAGCCTGAAAACATCATCGAAAAGATTGTTGATGGCCGCATGCGCAAGTTCTACGAAGAGGCTGTGCTGCTTGAGCAAGTGTTCGTTGTCGATACCGATCTCAAGGTCAAACAAGCGGTCGATCGGGTTGCTGAGAAGATCGGAAGTGCGATTACGGTAACCGACTTTGTCCGCTTTGCGCTTGGCGAAGGTCTCGAGACGAAGACGGAAAATCTTGCGGATGAGGTTGCGGCGCTGGCCGGAACCTAAGATAGTGCGCCGCACCCCCTTGGTGCGGCGTCGCTACCGCCGAGAGATAATGCAAGCCGTCCTGTCCTGAGAAAGGGCTGATCGAACGTGATGACCGATTTTGGCCACGCCTCCCCGAAATACCGCCGGGTCATGTTGAAAATGTCCGGTGAGGCATTGATGGGAGGTGGCGAATTCGGTCACGACCCCTCGACACTGGCGCGATTGGCCGAAGATGTGCGTTCCGTGCACGGCACGGGCGTTGAGCAATGCATGGTCATCGGTGGCGGCAATATTATCCGCGGCGGCATGGCGGCCGAGAACGGCATCGAGCGGGTCAATGGCGATTATATGGGCATGCTTGCCACCGTCATTAACGCGCTCGCGGTGCAAAGCGTGCTGGAACAAGCCGGCTTGCAGACGCGTGTGCTGTCGGCGATCCCTATGTCGTCGGTCTGTGAACCCTATATTCGTCGTCGCGCCATTCGCCATATGGAAAAAGGGCGGATCGTGATCTGTGCCGCGGGTAGCGGCAATCCGTTTTTTACCACCGACACTGCCGCCGCTCTTCGGGCGGCCGAACTCGGCTGCGATGCGATCTTAAAAGCCACGCAGGTCGACGGTGTTTATTCGGCCGATCCGAAGCGTGATCCCCATGCCGAGCGCTATGACCGACTGACCTATCACGACGTCTTGGCGCGCGATCTGAAAGTCATGGATGCAGCGGCGATCTCGCTAGCGCGAGAGAGTGCTATTCCCATCATCGTTTTCTCAATACGCCATCAGGGAGCCTTTGCGCGTGTGCTGGTGGGCGATGAGCCGCATACGCTGATTACGACCTGAAGAGTTCATCAGGTCGCGCGCGAGTTGGAGGAGGCAATAAAATGAGCGAGGTCGACACCGCCGATCTGGAAAAACGCATGAACGGCGCGCTTGAAGCGTTGCGCAAGGAATTTTCCGGCCTGCGCACCGGCCGCGCCTCGACGAGCTTGTTGGAACCGATCACTGTGTCGGCCTATGGCAGTGACATGCCGCTCAATCAGGTCGCCGCCCTTAGCGTGCCCGAGCCGCGCATGATCTCGGTTCAGGTTTGGGACAAGGGCATGGTGGCTGCCGTGGAGAAGGCCATCCGAACCGCCGATCTCGGCCTCAATCCGGCTGTGGACGGTACGCTGATCCGGGTGCCTTTGCCCGAGCTCAGCGAAGAACGGCGCGCCGAAATCGCCAAGGTCGCCGGACGCTATGCCGAACAGGCGAGGGTCGCTGTACGCAATGTTCGCCGTGACGGTATGGATCAGCTCAAGAAGGCTGAGAAGGACGGCGAGATATCCAAAGATGAGCACCACAAAACTGGCGAACAGGTGCAGCAACTTACCGACAACACTATCAAACAAATCAATGACCTTTTGGCCCAAAAAGAGGCCGAAATCATGACGGTCTGACGAGGTAGCGCTTTCACTATGTCGATGAACTCGGTGACGGAACCTGCTGTTGCGAAACTAGGTGGTTCAGGACCTTCTGGCCTGGAGCATGTCGCTATCATTATGGACGGGAACCGTCGTTGGGCGAAGGAGCGCGGCATGCCGCCGCTGTTCGGCCACCAGCGCGGTGCGGAAGCCGTCCGACGCACGGTCGAAGCCTGTCGAGAACTTGGCATTCCCTATCTGACCCTGTTCGCGTTTTCGTCGGAGAACTGGCGTCGTCCGCCAGCCGAAGTCGAAGAGTTGATGAACCTGCTTCGCTTCTATATCCGCCGCGAACTGAATGCGCTTGCCAAGAACGGCGTGCAGTTGCGGTTTTTGGGCGAGCTCGACGAGCTGGCTCCCGACATTGTTGACCTGTTAAAGAGTGCGGCCGAGAAGACCCGGCACAACAGCGCGCTCACCATGACCATCGCCTTGAATTATGGCAGCCGCCGTGAGTTGACCTTGGGGGCCAAGCGGCTTGCCGAAAAGGTTCTCGCCGGCGAGCTGACGCCGGACGAGATTGACGAGGATATGTTTGGCGCGTCCTTGAACACGCTGGATATTCCCGATCCCGATCTGCTCATCCGGACCAGTGGCGAACAGCGCATCAGCAACTTCATGCTCTGGCAGATGGCTTACACCGAGTTTGTGTTTTTGCCGGTGAATTGGCCCGCTTTTGACAAGCGCCAGCTTGAGACGGCGATCGCCGAGTTTCAGCGCCGAGATCGGCGTTATGGGGCATCGAGTGGCTGACGCCGATCCATCGCTTAAAGGACGGGTTCTCTCGGCCATTGTTCTGGCGCCAGCTGTGCTGGCGCTTGTTGTTTTAGGTGTATGGCCCTTTGCATTGTTGGCGGCGGTCGCGGTGGTGCTTCTCGCGATCGAATGGCGTCATTTGATCAGCGCGCATATCGATGACAAGACCGGCGATCTTGCTGGCGTGACGGCTTGTGCGGTCGCGCTGCTCGTGGTCGTCCTCGGTGCTCTTGGACAGTATGAGCCGGCGTTGATCGTCTTGTTGCTCGGCGCCGCACTCGCGTCGCTGGTCGCCAAAGCGATCGGCGCTGCCGCGGTCTGGACCGGTCTTGGCGTCTTGTATCTTAGCCTGCCGATGCTCGCCATGATTTGGCTTCGAGCTGTGCCCCAGATCGGTCTGACCATTTTGCTCTGGCTGATTTTTGTGGTCTGGGCGACGGACATTATGGCCTATTTTGTCGGTCGGCAGATCGGCGGGCGGCGTCTGGCACCGTCGATCAGCCCAGGTAAGACGTGGGCGGGCCTTTGGGGCGGCATGGTCGGCGCTGCGATCGTTGGCGCCGCCTTTGCGTTCTTTGTCGGGCCGTTTCGTCTCTTACCATCGATCTTGTTGGCAGCCGGTCTGGCGTTCGTCGCCCAGGTCGGTGATTTGGCCGAATCCGCGTTGAAGCGCCAGGCTGGAGTCAAGGATAGCGGCGGCTTAATCCCTGGCCATGGCGGCCTCTTTGATCGCCTGGACGGGCTCCTGTTTGCGGCACCGGTTCTCGCCTTCGTGGCGCTTGTCGCGGACGGGCAGGGGTGGCCATGAGCCACGCGCCGACACCGGATCATCCGCGCTCGGTTACCGTCCTCGGCGCCACCGGTTCGGTCGGCCGAAGCACGCTCGATCTTGTGGCCGCCGATCCCAAAAGCTTTCACGTCGAGGCCCTGACCGCGAACCGGAATGTTCAAGAGCTCGCAGCGCTCGCCAAGACGCATCATGCGAAGCTTGCCGTGGTCGCCGATCCCGAGGCGTATTTGGACCTCAAAGACGCCCTCAGCGGCAGTGGCATCGAGGTGGCTGCCGGGCCGGATGGGCTGATCCAGGCAGCAGCGATACCGAGCGATTGGGTCATGGCGTCGATCGTCGGGGCTGCCGGGCTCCCGTCAACGCTCGAGGCTATCAGACGAGGGGCGATGCTCGCTCTTGCCACCAAAGAATGTCTGGTGTCCGCGGGCTCGCTTTTCATGCATGAGGTCAAGGCTCATGGCGCGACCTTGCTGCCAGTCGACTCCGAGCACAACGCGATCTTCCAAGCGCTCGCCGGCAAGGGCGTGGCTGGCGTTGAGCGGTTGGTGCTGACGGCGTCTGGTGGACCGTTTCGCCGGGCGAGCACGGAGACGATGAGCAAGGCCACGAAGGCGCTGGCGCTCGATCACCCCAATTGGCAGATGGGCGCCAAGATCACGATCGATTCCGCGACCATGATGAACAAGGGGCTCGAGCTGATCGAGGCGCATCATCTCTTCGATATCCCCGAGGAGCGGATCGATATCCTGGTGCATCCCCAGTCGATCATCCACAGCATGGCGACGTTCACCGACGGCTCGGTGTTGGCGCAGCTCGGCGCCCCGGATATGCGCATACCGATCGCCTACGCGCTTGGCTGGCCCGAGCGTCTCGAAGCGGACACACCGCGCTTGGATCTAACCGAGATCGCGCAGCTCACCTTTGAGCCGCCGGATCCGGCACGTTTTCCACCGCTTCGTCTGGCCCGTGAGGTCTTGCGAACGGGCGGGAGCGCGCCAAATGTGCTCAATGCAGCCAACGAGGTGGCGGTGTCCGCCTTCCTTGAGGAACGGATCGGCTTCCTCGATATTGCCGGTGTCGTCGAGGAGGTGTTGGCCGCATCGACGATCGTGCCCCTCGACAGCCTCGCCACGGTCTTCGCTGTCGATAGGGAGGCGCGTCGTCATACCGATGACATTCTTGCTAAGCGTATGGCAACCCAGCGCTAATTGAGGAGCGACCATGGAGCTCTTACTATCTTTTGGCTCGACGATTTGGGACTATGTGATTCCGTTCCTGGTGGTCCTGTCCATTCTGGTTTTTGTCCACGAGTATGGGCACTATGTCGTCGCCCGCTGGAACGGCGTTCGAGTGGATGTGTTCTCGATCGGGTTCGGCAAGGAGCTGTTTGGCTTCACGGACAAGGCCGGTACCCGATGGAAATTTAGCCTGCTACCGCTTGGCGGTTACGTCAAAATGCATGGCGACGCCGATGCCTCCAGTTCGACCGTCGATCATGTGGCAGCAGTCGATCCCGATAGCTTTCCCGCCAAGAACGTCTTCCAGCGCATGTCGATCATCGCTGCTGGACCGCTTGCGAACATCCTGTTCGCGGCGGTCGCGCTCGCTCTCTTGTTCATGATCGTCGGACGGCCGTTCACGCCGGCCATGGTCGGTAACATCGAGGAGGGGAGTCCCGCCGCGAGCGCGGGTCTGATGCCGTTTGATCGCGTGCTTGCCGTTGATGGCAGTGAGATCGAGTCCTTCGAAGAGTTTCGGACAATTGAGCGTGAAAATGCCGAGACCGAACTCCTGGTCACGATTGATCGTGATGGCCAGCGTCTCGACTTGCCGATGACGCCGGCGTTGGTGACGCGCGAGGACGAGCGGCTTGACCAGACATTTGAGATCGGTGATCTCGGCGTCGGGCCGCCGCTGACACCGGCCGATGTCGCCAATGTCAGGCCGGACGGCGCTGCGTTCAGAGCCGGCCTTGAGGCTGGCGATCGCATCGTTGCGGTCGATCGCGAGCCGATTCAGAGCTTTGAAGATCTGCAAGCGATCGTCAGCACCAGTCCCGATGTCGACTTGCTCTTCACGGTCGAGCGTGCTGGTAGCCAGCTCGAATTGCCGATCACACCGGAGCTGGTCGAGATCACGGACGATCAAACCGGAGAAAGCCGCTCGATTGGCTTGATCGGTGTCGAGCGACCCTTGCCGCCGCTGCTCCGGGTCGGTCCTGTGACCGCTTTGGTTGACGGGCTTCAGGAAACATGGCGCTTGACGACGTTGATTCTCGGCGCCGTCTGGGAGCTGATCACCGGCAATGGCAATACCGATGATGTCGGCGGGCCCATACGAATTGCTCAGATAACCGGTGAATTGACCAAGGATGGTCTGTTTCCGGCGGTGATGTTCACCGTCATGCTGTCCATCAACTTGGGATTAATAAACCTCTTCCCCATCCCGGTTTTGGATGGCGGCCATCTTGTGATGCTGTTCATCGAACTTGTGCGCGGAAAGCCACTTAATGAACGTAGTCAGGAGATTGCGTTCCGTTTCGGCCTCGCCTTAGTGCTGTCTCTTATGGTATTTGCCACGCTCCAAGACTTGAGCCGGTTTGACTTCGGGCTGGTTGAGTATGTGAAGAGCTTGGTGTCCTAGCTTCAGGCGAGTTGGTTAGCGGAAGAAGGGGTTGAGTATGGCGTTTCCATGGGCTCGACGCACATCAACGGCGTTGGCGATCATCGGACTCGTCCTTGCTGCGCTGATCCTGTCGGATGCGCCGGCAAAGGCACAGTCCGGCGACACGATTGAGTCCATCCAGATCGTCGGTAATCAGCGCATTGAAGGGGCCACGGTCTCGAGCTATCTGACCGTCCAAGTCGGCGATCCCTTCGATGAGGATGCTCTCGATCAGTCCTTGAAGAACCTCTACGGCTCCAGTTTCTTTGAAGACGTGACCCTTCGACGCGATGGTCCGCGTCTGATTGTCGAGGTGGTGGAGAATCCGGTGATTAACCGGATCGCCTTTGAGGGCAATCTTCGTCTCGATGATGCGACGCTCGAGCCAGAGGTGCAGCTTCGGCCTCGGGTCGTCTTCACCCGATCCCGCGTGCAAAATGCTGTCAGCCGCATCCTCGAGCTCTATCGACGGAATGGCCGTTATGCCGCCTCGGTCGAGCCGAAGATCATTAGCTTGCCGGAAAACCGCGTGGATTTGGTCTTCGAGATCAATGAAGGGCCGTTGACCGAAGTCGGGCGCATTATTTTTGTCGGCAATGAGGCGTTCTCAGACAGCACGCTACGGAGCGTCATTCAGACGACGGAATCGTCCTGGCTGACCTTTTTGACCAGCAACGACACGTACGATCCCGATCGTCTCGCATTCGACCAAGAGCTACTGCGGCGTCACTATCTCGCGCGCGGCTATGTCGACTTCAATGTACGCTCAGCCCTGGCAGAGCTCACGCCGGACGGTGAGACCTTTGTCATCACCTTCACCCTCGATGAAGGTGAGCAATATCAGCTGGGCGAGGTGACGATCGAGTCGCGCCTTCGCGACCTCGAGCCCGAGCAACTTCAACAGCTTCTCGAAACCAAGTCTGGCGAGATCTACAATGCCGATGATGTCGAAACGTCGATCACGGCGCTGACCGATGAGATCGGCAAGCTCGGTTATGCCTTTGTCGATATCGAGCCTGATCTTGAGAAGCTGCCGGATGAGCAGACCATCGACCTCACCTATGTCGTCAATGAGGGTGCTCGCGTTTATATCGAACGGATCGATGTGATCGGCAATGTGCGCACGCTGGACGAGGTGGTCAGGCGGGAGTTCCGTCTGTCGGAGGGCGATGCGTTCAACACGGCGCTGTTGCGCCGCTCTCGTCAGCGCATCCAGAATCTCGGCTATTTCGAGAAGGTCGACCTGCGCACGCTGCCGGGGTCCGCGCCCGATAAGACCCGGATCGAGATCGAGGTCGCTGAAAAGTCGACCGGAGAACTCTCGTTTGGCGCCGGCTTCTCGACGTCCGATGGTCCGCTTGGCGATATTCGGCTTACCGAGCGCAATCTCTTGGGCACGGGTCGTTCGGTCACGGCGAATTTTCGGCTATCCGAACGTCGCTCCGAGATCGATTTCAGTTTGACCGAGCCCTATTTCCTCGACACCGACATTACAGCAGGTGTCGATCTCTTCCGAACGGAGACGGACTTCCAAGACGAGTCGTCGTTTGATCAGACGACGCTCGGTGGTGCGCTCAGAGCGTCCTATCCCGTAACCGAGCATTTACGTCACGGTCTCAAGGTCACCGTGCGTGAGGATGACATCAAGGACGTCGATGGCGACGCGTCGGCGTTCATTCAGGCTGAGGAAGGCAAGGATCTTAGTGTCATTCTCGGTCAGACGCTGACCTATGATCGTCGCGACACGCGGTTCTTGCCGACGGAAGGCTATCTGTTGCGCTTTCGCCAGGAGTTCGCCGGGCTTGGTGGCGACACGCAATATCTGAAACATGAGTTGATTGGATCGTACTATTATCCGTTCACGCCGTCTTGGGTGCTGAACCTTTCAGCACGCGGGGGGCATATCTTCGGTTACGGCGGCGAAGATGTTCGTCTGTTCGACCGCTTCTTTCTCGGCGGCTCGACGCTGCGAGGTTTTCGGTTTGCTGGTGTCGGACCACGTGATGGTTTGACCGACGATGCGCTCGGCGGCAACTCGCTCGCCACGGGAACGGTCGAACTCAGGTTCCCATTGGGCTTACCGGAGGAGCTTCGGATGTTCGGGCGCGCGTTCGCCGAGGGCGGCACGCTGACCGACATCGATGTGCCCGACGGTGTGTCCGATGCCAACTTGTTGGACTCTGGGTCGTTGCGTGCGTCGGCCGGTATAGGGCTGTCATGGCTGTCGCCGCTTGGACCGATTTCAATCGACTTTGCCGAAGCTCTTATCAAAGAGGATGAGGACAAAGCCGAGCAATTCCGGGTGAGTTTCGGAACGCGATTCTAGTGAAGAGGAGTTGATCCGTGTTGGGTTTGAGACGGCTTCGATTAGCCGTTATCCTAGTTGCTCAGGTCATCACATGGTCTTGGTTGGGTCTCCCGGCCATGGCGAACGCCAATACCTTGCCGCCGACTGTGGCCGCTGTGGTGGATCATGAACGCGTCCTTCTGGAGTCCGCAGCCTCCAAGAGTATCGCCGCGCAGCAGGAGGACCGACGAAAAATCTACCAAGAAGAGATCGAGCAAGAGCAGCAGCGGTTGTTGGAAGCCGAGCGGGAGTTTGCCAAGCAGCGATCTGTCCTGTCTCAGGATGCGGCCAATGCCAAGCAGCAGGAAATCGAACAGGAAATTCAACGGCTTCGCGATCTCACGGAAAAGCGCTTGCAACAGATTGATCAGGCCAGGATCGAGGCGCTCGGCGAAGTCGAGCGTGCGCTCTTTGAGGTGGTGGGTACGATCGCTGAGGAACGCGGCTTCAACGTTGTTTTGCCAAAGTCTCAACTGTTGTTCTTCACGCGGCAGATCGATGTGACCGAAGAGGTGATTGCTCAGCTCGACGCGATGCTGCCTGAGGTGACCGTCAACTACGAGGCCGACTAGCCCATCATGGCGGATCAGCGATTCTTTCGACTTCGGGGGCCCTTTTCGCTAGCAGAGCTTGCTAGCCTTGCGGATGCTCGGCTGGAACAGGGTGATGCATCGAAACAGATTCGCGACGTCGCGGCCCTCGATGCCGCGGCCGAGGGCCATGTCACCTTTCTCGACAATCCAAAATATACCGATCAGGCCAAGCACACCAAAGCCGATGCTTGTGTCATCCGGCAGGACATGATCGAGTGCCTGCCTTCAGGCGTCGCTGCCTTGATTACCGATGAACCTTATCGAGGTTATGCGCGCATAGCCGCGGCCTTCTACCCCGATGCCGCCGAACCCAATCCGTTGCAACCGGCGCTGGCCGGCATCGCTGTTGGCGCTGTGATTGATCCCGATGCCGAGATCGGCGACGACTGCCAGATCGCCTCAGGTGCTGTGATTGAAGTCGGGGCACGCATTGGTGCGCGCTGCCGCGTCGGCGCGAACGCCACAATCGGTCGCGGCGTCGTGCTCGGTTCCGATTGCGTTATTGGTCCGGGGGTCACGCTCACCCACTGCCTGATTGGTAGCCGCGTGGTGATCCATGCAGGTGCGCGCATCGGCCAGGATGGCTTCGGCTTTGCCTTAGGACCGAAGGGGCACGTCAAGGTGCCGCAAATCGGACGTGTAGTGATCGAGGATGACGTTGAAATCGGCGCTAACAGCACGATCGATCGCGGCAGCGGACCCGACACGCTCATCGGGCGTGGGTGTAAAATCGACAACCTGGTCATGATTGCTCACAATGTCAGGCTTGGACCTGGCTGTATTGTCGTCGCGCAAACCGGAATCTCAGGCAGCACGGAGATTGGCCAAGGCAGTGTTCTGGCGGCGCAGGTGGGGATTGCCGGACATCTGAAGATTGGTGCCGGTACGCAGTTTGCCGCCCGCAGTGGGGTCATGAAAGACGTCGCGGCCGGCCAAACCATGGGGGGCGCACCGGCGATTCCCATGAAACAGTGGCTGCGCCAAGTCGTGGCCCTCAATCGTCTGATCAAGCGAAGAGGCGTTGAAGAATGAGCGACAAGCTCCCGACCGGCCCTGTCGAACCTGGCACGGCGCTTGGATCTTTCGACATCGATGACATCAAACGGATGATTCCGCATCGTTATCCGTTTCTTATGATAGACAAGGTCGTCGATCTCGTGGCTGAGACCAGCGCGACGGGCATCAAAAACGTGACCTCGAATGAACCACATTTTGAGGGGCACTTTCCGTCCACACCGGTGATGCCCGGCGTCCTCATTATTGAGGCGATGGCGCAGACGGCGGCCGTTGTTGTGGTGGCGACCCTCGGCGAGGCGACCGAGGGACAGCTTGTGTATTTTATGACGATCGATCAGGCCCGATTTAGAAAGCCGGTGACGCCCGGCGACCAGCTCCATCTGAGTGTCGTGAAGGAACAACGCCGGCTTGGCATGTGGAAGTTCCGAGGACAGGCGACCGTGGATGGGAAGGTCGTCGCTGAGGCCGTGATTGGCGCCAAGATTATGGAGGGATGAACAAAGGTATGTCCGAGATACACCCGACAGCGGTTATCGATGAAGGGGCGGAATTGGACGACGTTTATGTCGGCCCGCTCTGTCATGTTGGTGCTGGGGTGAAGCTTGGACGGGGATGTCGGCTCGAATCCCATGTGGTGATTACCGGCAACACCACGCTTGGCGAAGGCTGCCGCGTTTTTCCCTTTGCTTGTCTCGGCCATCGTCCGCAGGACCTGAAATACCGAGGCGAGGAATCGGATCTGATCATTGGCAGCAACAATCAGATCCGCGAACATGTCACCATGCATCCCGGCACCGCCCATGGCGGCGGCATCACGCGGGTGGGCGATGACGGCCTCTTCATGGCCGGCGTGCATATTGCGCATGATTGTCAGGTCGGCAATGGCGTGATTATGGCCAACAACGCCACATTGGCCGGTCATGTCGAGCTGCAGGACTTTGCGTTTCTCGGGGGCCTGTCGGCCGTGCATCAATTCGTGCGGATCGGAAGCCAGGCCATGATCGGCGGGCTTGCGGGTGTCGAGGCCGATGTCATTCCCTATGGCATGGTGCTGGGCAATCGCGCCTATCTCAACGGTCTCAATATTATTGGTATGAAGCGTCGGGGCGTCGAGCGGGATGATATTCAGAACCTGCGTAATGCGTACCGCGCTCTTTTCATGACGGACGGCACCTTTGCCGATCGATTAAATGACGTCGCCAAGCAGTATGCCGAGAACGCTCGCGTTATCGAGATCGTGGATTTCATTCGAAGCGGAGATAACCGATCGATTTGCTTGCCCAAGATGCAACGGGCCGCTTGACCGGGCCGCAGCGAAAGCTCGCAGTGCTCGCCGGTAGCGGTGGATTGCCGGTGTCGGTGATCGAGGCGGCCGCTGGCGCCGGACGTGGCGTCTTTGTGCTTGGCTTCGAGGGCGAGACCGACCCATCCCTAATGAACGGCTACGACCACGCCTGGGTCAAGCTTGGCGCGGTCGGACAGGCGATCGACATCCTGCATCGGGCCTCGGTGGATGATGTGGTCATGATCGGCGGGATTCGCCGGCCGTCTTTCGGTGACCTGAAACTCGATTTTCGCGGCATGCAGCTCTTGGCGAAACTCGGTTTGAAGGCAGCGCGCGGCGACGATCGGCTTCTGTCACTCATCGTCCGTGAGCTCGAAGGCGAGGGGTTTCGGGTGCTGGGCGCGGATGAGGTGATCCAGCCGATGCTGGCGCCGGAGGGGGTGATCACCAAGGCGTCGCCAAGCGGTGCTGTGCAGGCCGACATCCAGCACGGCGTGATGGTTGCCAAGCATATCGGCAAGCTGGACATTGGCCAGGCAGTGATCGTCCATGAGGGGCGGGTCTTAGGCGTGGAAGCAATTGAGGGCACCGATGCCTTGATCCAGCGCGTTGCGAGGCTGAAGCCTGAACGGCCGGGCGGCGTCCTGGTCAAGATGAAAAAGCCGGGTCAGGACAGGCGTGCGGATTTGCCGACGGTCGGCGATCAAACCGTCAAGCAGGCGATCGATGCGGGGCTGGAGGGTCTTGCCGTTCATGCCGGTCACTGCCTTTTGGTCCATCGGGAGACGATGATCGAGATGGCGGATCGTGCCGGGCTCTTTATCATCGGCATCCGAGATTCGGACTGATCGATGACCGATCCACGCGAGGCCAAACGCGTTTTTCTGCTGGCGGGCGAACCGTCGGGCGATCTCATCGGCGGTCGTCTGATGCAGGCGATCCGACGAGAGCAGGCGTCTGACGAGATCACGTTTTTCGGGGTGGGCGGACCCAGAATGCAGGCCCAGGGATTGGAGAGCCTGTTCCCGATGGAGGAACTCTCCCTGATGGGGTTTACCGAAGTGCTGCCCCATGTGCCGAAGCTGCTGCGCCGTCTGTCGCAGACCCGAAAGGAGATTAAGCGGCAGCGGCCGGCAATGGCGCTGACGATCGATTCGCCGAGTTTCTCGCTTCGGCTGCAGCAACAGCTCGATGGGCGGTCTCTTCGCCGCGTGCATTATGTGGCACCGCAGGTCTGGGCATGGCGGCAGGGGCGGGCGGCGACGCTTGGCGCCAAGATTGACCATCTGCTGGCCCTCTTGCCTTTTGAGCCGCGCTTCTTCCAGCGCCATGGCCTTGCCTGCAGCTTTGTCGGCCATCCCATCATTGAGGAGGCGGGGAGAGAAGGGGACGGCGCTTTGTTCCGAAAGCGCTACGAGCTGCCGCATGACGCGCCGATCGTCTGCCTCTTGCCCGGCAGCCGCGTCACCGAGATCAAGAAGCATATGCCGGTGTTGCAGGAAACGGCCAATCGTTTGGCGAAGCGCTTCCCAAGACTGCGGCTGATCCTGCCAACGCTGCCAAGCTTGGTTCCGATGCTGCGAGCGATGATCGAGGATTGGCCCGTGCGGCCCTTCATTTTGGCGGAGCGTGCGGATCGTTTCGATGCCTATGCCGCAAGTTGGTTCGCCATTGCCGCGTCTGGCACGGTCACGCTCGAACTGGCGCTTTCCCGCTTGCCGCATATTACGATCTACCGCACCGGCGCGATTACCGCCTGGCTGGCAAGGCGCATGATCAGCGTTGAGCACGTGAATTTGGTCAACCTGATTTTGAACCGGCCGGTGGTACCGGAATGGCTTCAAGAGGACTGCAATCCCGATCGCATTACCACCAGCGCCCTGCATTTGATGGAGGATCCCGACCATCGGGACGAGCAAAAGGCGTCGCTTGGTGAGGTCGTGACCATGCTACGTGGCAGTGATAGTCGCCCGCCGAGCGAGCAGGCGGCACGACGTGTGCTCGATCTCTTGGCGCAGCCGCTGGGCGCTGGAAGCGCCGCCTAGCCGTCAATTGCCGCTTCAGCCGTGGTTCATCTCGACCATGGTTTAGAGTAAGCCATGATGTCGGGTTGCACGTTCGGCCGATTTTAAGGGCCGAGGATGCCGTCGTCGGGACGGGGCTGTGCAGCGCGGTGTGAAGTCTGGTAGAGCATAGCGGCCAAACGTCAATGATAAGACGGAGGAAACGATGTTGGGATTTCGACTCCTATCTATTTGCGCAGCGCTTTCATTGCTGAGTGCGTGCATGAATGATCAAAACGCAACGCGAGCTCAAGGCGCCGGTGCCGGTGCCGCGCTCGGTGCGGGTATTGGTGCGCTTGTCGGTGGTGACCCCAAGGACGTGTTGATCGGTGCGGCGGCCGGTGGCTTGATTGGTCTTGCTGCTGGCGATGCCGTCGCGCGCAAGAAAGCCGATTATGCGACCAAGGAAGACATGATTATCCAAGAGCGCCAGATCGTTGCCGCAAAGGCTGATTCGATCGGTGCTTATAATATCGGGCTTCGCGGCAAGCTACGGCAGCTGAATGACGATATCTCCCTCTTGGAAGAAGAGGCGGCCGAAGGCCGTGCCGCGCGCAGCGAGCGCCGTGATCTTCGACGGCGCGCCGTTGCTGATCTCAGTCAAGCGCGTGAGCGCCTTGCCGAGGTGAATCGCGAGATCGATGTCAGCCGGCAGGTCTATCAGGAAGCGTTGGCCGATAGCCAGCCAGCTGAGCTTGCGGACTGGGATCGTCGCATCCGCGAGCTCGAACGTCGGCGCGATGCCCTGACCACATTGATCGGGGACTTCGAAAGCAGCACCCAGCGGGTCGCCTGATGGCTTGGATGCGAACACCCATCTTGATCGGCGGTGCGGCGCTGCTGCTGAGCGCCTGTGCGTCTAACGATCCACGCCAAGGCGGCTTCTTCGGCGGGCTGATTGGCCTTGGGCGCGGTACCTATGATGCGCGCGTTGACGATAAGACCGAGGCGCTTGAGCGTGAAAAAGCGCGCTATCAAGAAGAAATCGATGATGGCGAGCAGTTGGACGGCATCATCAAGGAGCGTGAGGCCTACGCGATCGACATGGAGCGTGAGGTCGTGACGCTTCGCGCCGAGCTGGATGTTCTCGACGCCGAGATCGAAGCGCTTCAGGGCGAAGAGGCCTTGGCTCGAGACGATGTCGCGCGCGCCGAGGCCGATGTTGCGTCACTTTTGGAGAACATCGATCGTCTCGAGGCGCAGCAAGCCGCGAATGAGGAGGCCAAGGCGCTCGGTGCCGATGCGGGGCCGGACGCCGATCCCGCGGAATTCGGTGAGCCGGCAAGCGATGCTGAAGTGAGTGAGCTTCGCGCCTATATCGAAAAGCTGCGACAAGCCGTGGATGCGCTTAAAGAAACCCGGGCGCGGCAAGCCGAGATCGCAGATCAGACCGAACAGGCTGATTGATCCCACCAAATAGCCTTTGGCACCAAAGCTCGGCATCGATGCTATGAGAACTTTGTGGCGAGGCGGCGTTGTCGCTCGGATTGTTCACGCGCATCGATCGGAAAGCGCCAGACCAGCGCTGTTGCCGCGAGCTTGATCGCGACCGGGAGCAAGCCATACAGCATGGCCAGTCCAAGCAGGGCGGACGGCGTGTTGTCACCACCGGCGGTGAAGCCGATCAGATCGAGCACCGGGAAGGCGATGCCGATCGCGAGGGCAAGCGACAGCTTAGTCGCCATGCTCCAAAGGGCGAAGAAGAGGCCAGTCCGCTGCTGGCCGCTGGTCTCGCTGTCCAAATCGACGACATCGGCTTGAAGGGACGCTGGAAGCGCCATGTCAGCGCCGAGCGAGAGGCCGGACAGGGCGCAGATCAGGGTGAACAGAAAAAGGTCGCCTTCGCCGAGAAACGGCGCCCAGACGAACATCGCGGACGCCCAGAGCATGGCGGCGGCCCAGGCGCGATGCTTGCCGATGGCGCGACTGATCTGAAGCCATATCGGAATGCCGATGATACCGGCAACGAAATACAACAGTAGCAGCGGCCCCGCCTGCTCGCCGACTTTGAGGACATCGCCGACGAAGAGGAAAAACAGCGTTGCCGGCAGACCGTTCGCGATGCCGTTCAGGATATAGGCGGCAATGAGGCGAAGGAACGGGCGGTTCTGTCGTGCGATCCGAAGACCTTCTCGAAAGGCCAGCGGCCGTTGCTTATGGCTTTTCGGCTCCGGCGTCATCACCAGGAGCGTCACCAGTAAAAGGGGCGTGAGGACGGCCATGCTCCAGCCGAGAACCGAGAGCACCTCACGCCGTTGGGTGTCCGCATCGAGGCCGAGCATGATCGGAAGGGCTGCCGCCAAGATGATGCCGATGACGACGAAGCCCTCGCGTGCGCCGGTGATGCGACTCCGTTCGTGATAGTCGCCTGAGAGCTCAGCACCGAGCGCGGTGAAGGGAAGGATCATCATCGTCCAGGCGAGATAGGCAAGCGATGTCCAGACGAAGAGATAGACCGCGCCGGGGCCGGCACCCGGAATGAACAGCATCAAGGTGGCGACGATCAAAAGCGGGCAGGCGGCCACCATCCAAGGCCGGCGCCGGCCGAAGCGCGTCTGCGTGCGATCGCCGAGTTCACCGATGATGGGGTCGGTCAAGGTATCCAAGAGGCGCGCGCAAAACAGAACGAGGCCGACGGTGGTGAGGCCGAGGCCGATATCGGCCGCGTAGAAAGCTGGCAGATAGACGTAGAGCGGTAGATTGAGGGCGGCCAACGGCAGGCCGAGGGCGCCGTAGGCGAGAAGCGTCGTCCATGTCAGCCTTGTCGACGGTCCTGCCAAAACCCTGCCTCTTCCTCGCCGACGCGGCCAAGCCAAAACGCTAGCATCGTTGTTGCGTCTTACGGCCTCTCACGTCGGCTGGATCAACCGCCGCTCGCTAGTAGGTCGGCGGGGTCCAATCTTCCATGAATTCGCCAAGCCAGCCGGTGTGATAATCGCCTTCGGCGAAGGCTGGATTGTCGGTAATGGCCTGAAGCAGCGGGATGCCGGTCTTGATCCCGTCGATGACATATTCAGACAGGGCCCGCTTCAACCGCTTGAGACAGGCTTCACGCGACTGGTCATAGACAATCAGTTTGGCGATCAGGCTATCATAGTAGGGTGGCACCTTGGCGCCGGCGAACAGCGCGCTGTCGACGCGCACGCCAGGACCGCCAGGCGGGTGATAGGTGTGCACCGTGCCCGGCGCCGGCGTCAGCGTGCCAGGGTCTTCGGCATTCACCCGGCACTCAATCGCATGGCCCTCATAGCGCACGTCGGACTGTGTGATCGCAAGCGGCAGGTTCTTCGCGACATGCAACTGGGCGCGCACCAAATCGACACCAGTGATCATCTCCGTCACGGGATGCTCGACCTGAAGACGCGTGTTCATCTCGATGAAATAGAACTGGCCGTTTTCGTAGAGAAACTCGATGGTGCCGACACCTTGATAACCGAGGTCGACGACCGCCCGGCTCACGGTCTCACCGATTTCGCTTCGGAGTTCGTCATCGATCACTGGCGATGTCGCCTCTTCCACGAGCTTTTGATGGCGACGCTGCAATGAGCAGTCACGCTCGCCCAGATGCACGGCATGGCCGTGATGATCGGCGAGGACCTGAACTTCGATATGCCGTGGTCGCTCCAAGAACTTTTCGAGATAGACGCGGTCATCGCCGAAGCCCGCCTGCGCCTCCCGCCGCGCCATGCGCAGCCCCTCTTCAAGCTCATGTTCACTTCGCGCCACGGTCATGCCGCGTCCGCCACCGCCCGAGACGGCTTTGATCAGGACGGGATAGCCGATGTCGGCGGCTGCGGCGCGCGCTTCGTCGTCGCTTTGGACCGGGCCATCCGTGCCGGGCACGACGGGCACACCCCGTTTCTTCATGGTCTCTTTGGCTTGGATCTTGTCGCCCATGAGACGGATATGCTCGGGCGAGGGACCGATGAAGGTCAGGCCGTGGTCGATGACCATCTCGGCGAAGTCGGCATTCTCTGCGAGAAAGCCATAGCCGGGATGAATGCCATTGGCGCCTGAGATCTCGGCGGCGGCGAGAATGGCAGCCTTGTTCAGATAGGATTCAGCGGCGGAGGGTGGGCCGATGCAGACGCTTGCATCGGCAAGCCTGGTATGCATGGCGTCGGAATCGGCGGTGGAGTGGATCGCCACCGTTTCGATATCCATCTCCCGACAAGCGCGGATGATTCGAAGGGCGATTTCACCGCGATTGGCGATCAGAACCTTGTTGATCATGCGTAAGAGCCGTCGTTGCAGCGATCAATCGATGATCAGCAAAAGTTCGTCAAATTCGACCGGATCACCATTGGAGATCATGATCGACGCGATGCGCCCACTTCTCGGCGCTCTGATCGGATTCATGACCTTCATCGCTTCAACGATCAGGAGCGTTTGGCCTTCCTGGATCTGGCTGCCCACCGATACAAACGGCTCGGCACCCGGTTCCGGCGTCAAATAGGCCGTGCCCACCATCGGAGCGCGCACGGCGCCGGGATGATCGGCATCGGCGACGGCCGGGGCCGGTGCAGGCGCTGGTGCAGCTGGCTGCGGAGCCGGCTCCGGCACCATGGCAACGGCGGGCTGCACCGTCGCATTCGCGGCGATCGGGGCCGGTTGCTTGGCGACACGAATCCGCGCCTCGCCTTCGCTGAGTTCGATCTCTGTCAAGCCTGTCCGTTGCAGGAGTTCGGCAAGCTTTTCAATGAGTACCGTGTCGATGTTCAAGAGACTTCTCACCTCCTCGGGCGCTTCTTCGGCAAAGCGCTTGCGATCTCTAAGCGGCAGCGACATGGATCAACCATTCCCTTTCAAAAGATCGGCGACGGCCGTCAACGCCAGCTCGTAACCCTTTGCTCCCAATCCGCAAATCACACCTTTCGCCACCAGCGACACATAGGAGAAATGGCGAAACGCTTCTCGCTGGTGGATATTGGATAGGTGGACCTCCAAAATCGGGACTTCAAGAAAGCGAAGGGCATCATGCATGGCGACCGATGTGTGTGAGTAGGCGCCCGGATTGATGATCAGCGCGTCATACGCACCCTGTGCATCCTGAATCCAGGTGACCAGTTCCCCCTCACCATTGCTCTGCCGACATGTCACGTCTAAGCCCAGTTCGGAACCCCAGTCGATGCATCGTTGATCGATGTCGGCAAGGGATAGTTCGCCGTAGATACCGGGCTCTCGGCGGCCAAGCAGATTGAGATTGGGTCCATTCAGGACAAGAACAGGACGCTTCATGAACCCTCAAACAGCCGAGATGGCCGGGAATTCCGACGGTCGCTGGTATTTAGCGCTTAACCCAGCATTTGGCAATCGAATGCCTGGGAATATTTTCCATCTCAAGGCATCGTGACCCGCCTAAGAACCGTCAAGGTCCGTCCCAGGATACCCAGCCGTTGGCGCTCAAACGCTGCAACGGTTTGAACCGAGCTTTGTAGTCCATCTTCGGACTCTCAGCGATCCAGTAGCCGAGATAGGCATAGGGCATATCCAACACGGCCGCCCGTTGGATATGCCATAGGATGATCAATGTGCCGAGCGAGCGGCGTCCTTCGTTCGGATCGAAAAATTTGTAAACGCCGGACAGCCCGCTTTTGACGAAGTCGGTGATGCTGACGCCGATCAGACTGCCGTCGTCGCGGCGCCACTCGATGATCCGTGTCGAACTCGGGCAATCCTCGACCATCGAGCGATATTCATTCCAGCCCATGGCTGCCATGCCACCATCGCCGTGACGGCTCTCGAGATAGTGACGAAACAGCGTGAACTGCTCCTCCGTCGCCATCGGCCGCTTTTCCTCGTTGGTCAGGTCGGCATTGCGGCGAAGAATGCGTCGCCAGCTTCGGGTGAAGATGAAATCGTCGACCGGTACGCGCACCGGCACGCAGGCCTGGCAGCCCGGGCAGGCGGGTCGGTAGGAGTAGGTTTGCGAACGTCGAAAGCCCGCGAGGACCAGACGGTCTTGCTCATCGTCGCCGGTCGACGGGCCAAGGGGCAGCACAAGGCGCCGCTCGAGCTTTTGCTCGAGATAGGGGCAGGGCGAGAGTTCCGTGCTAAAGAACAAATTCATCGACGAACGGCGCGCGCAGGTTCCGGTACATGGTTACTAAAGCATCATATCGCGTTTGAGGGGCCGACGAACAAGACGGATAGAAAAGAGTTTTGTCATCGATAGCAGAGTCGATCGAGCAGAAAGACGCTTGACCGACACGGGATTGCCATCGACGGTGGCGGGAGAAGGGCGTTTGTTGACGAGATGGAGCGGGTGGCGTGACGATGAATCTTGAGACACTTGAAGTCGAGGGGCCGGATCGCCGCTATCGCATGAGCTATACGACGTTTGGCCAAGCCAATGCCGACCGTACCGTGATCTGCGTTCACGGCCTCACCCGAAATGGTCGCGACTTCGATGCGCTGGCAAGGGTGCTGGCAGAGGATGCGTTTGTCGTCTGTCCCGATGTCGTCGGCCGTGGCCGCAGCGACTGGCTTGACGATCCTGCGGCCTATTCGGTCACCACCTATGCCGGCCATATGGTGCAGCTCATCCGGCATCTCGGCGTCGCCGATGTTGATTGGGTCGGCACCTCCATGGGCGGTCTGATCGGGATGGGGTTAGCGTCGATGGACGCAAACCCGATCAGAAAGATGGTGCTGAATGACGTTGGCCCGTTCATTCCGAAGGCGGCCTTGGAGCGGATCGGGGCCTATCTCGGTCTGGCGTTGACCTTTGAAAGCCTGGCCGATCTCGAGGCGCATCTCCGCGTCATTCATGCGCCTTTTGGACCGCTCAGCGATGCTGAGTGGGCGCATCTGGCGGCGCATAGCGCCAAGCAACAACAAGACGGCTCCTTTGTGCTCAGCTATGATCCGAAAATCGCCGAGCCGTTTAAATCCGGCGATCCGATTGCGGATCTCGATCTTTGGGCGCTTTGGGATTTGATCGCTTGCCCCACGCTCGTGATCCGCGGCGCTGAGAGTGACCTGCTGTTGCCTGCTGTTGCAGAAGACATGACCCAACGCGGCCCGAAGGCCGAGCTTTGTACCATCGAGGGCGTGGGCCATGCGCCGGCCTTGATGGACCCTGAACAAATCGACGTGATTCGCGGCTGGTTTATCGCCGAGACCTTCTAGGGAGATCACCGTGGCCTCGACCATGACAACAAGAAGACTAGGCAAAACCGCTCTTCACGTGCCGCCGATCTGTTTTGGCACCAGCTCGCTTGGCGATATGCCCAATACCTACGGCTATACGGTTGACGAGGCTCGCGCCAAGGCCACCATCCAAGCGATCGTCGATGGCCCTGCCAAATTTATGGACACGTCGCGGAATTACGGTGCCGGGCGAAGCGAGCAGCGGCTGGGTGATGTGGTCCGTGAACTTGGAGGGTTGCCGGACGGTGTTGTTCTGTCGACCAAACTTGATCGCGACATGGAGAGCCGCCGCTTTGATGCGTCAAGGGCCCGGCGTTCGCTCGAGGAGAGCCTTAAGGCGCTCGGTCTCGATCGGGTTCATCTCCTTCACCTGCATGACCCGGAATATGCCCTTGACCTCAACGAGGTGACGCGGCCGGGGGGCGCTGTCGACGAGCTCTTCAAAATGAAGGAGGAGGGCCTTTGTGACGCCGTCGGTCTCGCGGCCGGCAGGACGGACATCATGATCCCGATCCTGAACGATTGGGACTTCGATGCCCTGATCACCCATAATCGCTTCACCTTGGTCAATCGCCATGCGGCCCCGATGATGGACCTTGCCGTCGCCAAGGGCGTGGCGGTTTTGAATGCGGCCCCCTACGCCGGCGGCGTCTTCGCCAAAGGCTCAGCCAACCACGCGCGCTATGTCTATCAAACCGCTGACGAGGCGATGCTGGCACCGGTGAAGCAGATCGAAGTCATTTGTGCTGAATTTGACGTTCCGCCGGGCGCGCTGGCGCTCCAGTTCTCGATGCGCGATCCGCGCGTTACCTCGACGATTTGCGGGGTGAGCAAACCGGAGCGTGTCCAGCAGACCTTGGATTGGGCGACCTTCGATATCCCTGACGCGGTTTGGGGCAGGATTGGTGAGCTTGCCTTTAGCGCCGATGATCCCGAAGCAACGCGCGTTTACCAGCCGGATTAACTGCTTTGGCAAGAAACCGTTAGTCTTTGCGCGGTACCATGCGCTGCCTGACGATCGAGCGACAACGATCGCAGGGATGTTGGCCGGGCAAGGAACGGGATCTAGATTGACCGAAGATTTCATCGTCATTGACAGCGATCTTCCCGCCGTCGGTGGGCCGGAAGTCGCCGATCACATGTGTGAGGGCTGTAAGGACGCGGAAATCCTTCGGTCCGGTCTACATATCCTGAATTATGCCTTCTCGATCGAGGCGCTCTATGAGGGCATTCTCTCGGTTCTAACGAAGATCGTGCCGTTCTCTGAGGCGGCGATCGTCGTTCGGACGGAGGACGGCGGTATGGAAACCGTGGTGAACCATGCCGGTCGACTGGACCTGCAGCTGGAGACCTTGGAAGGGGTGTTCGCGGAAGCGTTCGACGGCGAGATCGTTCTTGCCGAAGAGCTTGGGCTGCTCGACGGCTGGGACAAGGCGAGCGGCGAGTCGGCCAAGGCTTACACGGCGGGCATTTTGATGCCGCTGAAGTCGATCGAGCAGCCGGCGGTGATCGTCTGCGTCCATGCTGAACCGGTGTTTACCGACGTTCATTTGCGGGCACTTCAGACCTTCTCACCGATCGCTGCCCAGGCGGTGCAATGGGCCAATCAGCGCCAGGAGATGGAACAGCACCGCCATCACTTGGAGGAATTGGTCCGCGATCGAACCGACGAATTGGCCGATCAAAAGGAGCGCTTGGCGCAGGCTCTGAAGAAGGAGCTCGAGCTCGGCGGTCTGCAGCGGCAGTTCGTCTCGATGGTCTGTCACGAATTCCGAACACCGCTTGCGATCATCGACGGCAACGCCCAGCGGGTCGAGCGCCGCTATGACAGTGTCGAGCCGGATCGCTTGCTGCACAGCGTCGGCAAGATGCGAGGGGCTGTCACACGGCTTATCGATCTGATCGAGAGTGTCCTGGATGCCGCGCAACTCGAGGCCGGCAATCTCAAGTTCGAGCCGCGATCGGTTGACCCGAAAGCTTTGCTCGCCGAGGTCGCTGGCAGCTATGGCGAAGTCAATCCCGACTACAAGATCGTCGTTGATGTTGACGATCTCGAAGGAAACATCTCGGCTGATGTCATGCAGCTGCGTCAGGTCGTCTCAAACCTGATCTCGAATGCAGTCCGATACTCGCCCAAAGGTACGAAGATCCAGGTTCGTGCCGCCAGCCCAGGCGACGACAACGTCATCATCTCTGTAAGCGACAACGGCGTGGGCATACCCAAGGAAGAAATCGCCAAGCTGTTCGATCGCTTTTACCGCGGCAGCTCGTCGACCGGCATCGTCGGCACCGGCATTGGCCTGCATTTGGTCAAGACCATGATTGACATGCATGGCGGGCAGGTCGATGTGGCCAGCAAGGTGGACGAGGGCTCGACCTTCACGATCACCTTGCCAAGGAATGGTCGGCAGCAAGCTGGTGACAACGCGGCCGCGGCAGAAACCGCAGCCTAGCTGTCGATACAGTTCCCTGGCCGTTTTGACCGGCCCACCGTTATCGCGGGTGAACTGGCGAAACCCAGTCATCGCACCTGGGATTTGCCGACATTCCGGCAAGGTCACCCGAGCGCCGATCAGAACTCCAGCGATTTGCACTGCATGGTGTGCGGCAGCTTGCAGATCGCATCGAGGATCTCTTCCGGCACTTCCTGGTCGACCTCGACCAGGGCAATGGCCTCGTCGCCCGGCGCTGTACGGCCAACATGGAAGGTCGCGATATTGATCCCGGCATCGCCCATAATATTGCCGAGCGCCCCGATGAACCCCGGTTTGTCCTCATTGCGCACAAAGAGCATATGGGGTCCCAGTTCAGCCTCGACCGAGATGCCGCGCACTTCGACCATCCGCGGGCGGCGCGCTTGGAACAGCGTGCCGGCCACCGAACGCTCGCCGCGCTCGGTCTCGACCGCAAGCCGGACCAAGGTCTGATAGCCTTCGATCTGATCTTGATGGACGGTGGTCACGCCGATATTGCGCTCGCGTGCGACTAGCGGGGCGTTCACCATGTTGACGCTTGCCAAAAGCGGCGTCAGCAGGCCTTGGAGGATGGTCGCGGTGAGCGGCTTGGTGTTGAGGCGCGCCGCTTCGCCGGCATAGGTGATGGTCACACCCTTCAAGCCGGTTTCGGTGAGCTGACCCGCGAAAGAGCCCAGCTGCTTGGCGAGGCTCATATAGGGCTTCAGCTTTGGCGCCTCTTCTGCCGTGACCGAGGCCATGTTGAGCGCGTTCACAACAGCGCCGCTCACGAGATAAGCGGCCATCTGTTCGGCGACCTGGAGAGCGACTTTCTCCTGGGCTTCGGTGGTCGCGGCCCCCAAATGCGGGGTGACGACCACGTCCTCCAGCTCGAACAGCGGATTGTCTTTCGCCGGCTCCTGGCCGAAGACGTCGAGCGCAGCGCCGGCGACATGACCATCTTTGATCGCGTCAAAGAGGGCGGTTTCGTCAACGAGGCCGCCGCGGGCGCAATTCACGATGCGCACACCCTTCTTGGTCCTGGCGATAGCTTCGGCCGAGAGCAGATTTTTGGTCTGATCGGTCAGCGGGGTGTGCAGGCTGATGACGTCGGCCCGCTGCAGCAGCTGATCCAGCTCGACCTTTTCGACGCCCAAACTCTCCGCACGCTCGTTGCCGAGGAACGGATCAAAGGCGATGACACGCATTTTGAGGCCTTGGGCGCGCTCGGCGACGATCGATCCGATATTGCCGCAACCGACCAGACCAAGCACCTTGCCGGTGAGCTCCATCCCCATGAAGCGGGACTTTTCCCACTTGCTGGCGCGGGTCGAGCGATCCGCAGCCGGCAGCTGGCGGGCGAGGGCCATCATCATGGCAATGGCGTGCTCAGCGGTCGTGACCGAGTTCCCAAAGGGCGTGTTCATCACCACGATGCCCTTGGCCGTCGCTTCGCCGACATTGATATTGTCGACACCGATGCCGGCGCGGCCGATGACCTTCAGATTGCGTGCCGCCTCGAGCACTTTTGGCGTCACCTTGGTTGCGGACCTGACAGCGAGTCCGTCATAGTCGCCGATGATTTCGCAGAGCTGATCTTCGTTCAGGCCGGTGCGCACATCGACCTCGACGCCGCGTTCTTGAAACACATCGACCGCGGCCGGGCTAAGATTGTCCGAAATCAGGACCTTGGGCATTGTTCTTTCCTAAGAGATCACAAAAAGGTTGACGCTGAATGGCTTGGCTCGGGCCGGCTAGATACAGGCGCGAGAGGCCTCGTCGAAGGCCCAGTCAAGCCAAGGTAGCAAGGCTTCGATATCGCTGGTCTCCACCGTGGCGCCGCCCCAGATCCGGAGGCCAGGCGGTGCGTCGCGATACCCCCCTATATCATAGGCGACCTCTTCTTCGGCAAGCCTTGCGGTCATGTCCTTGATCAGCGAGCTCTGCTGCTCGCGGGTGAGGGCGGCGATCACGGGGTCGACGATTTGCAGGCAGATGGAGGTGGTCGACCGGGTTGCCGGCTCGGCGGCCAGGAAACCGACCCATTCGCTCTTGTCCACCCACTGCTCGACCGCCTGGAAATTGGCTTCGGTTCGACCGATCAG
Organism: Geminicoccaceae bacterium; assembly: GCA_028285265.1. Lineage (GTDB taxonomy): Bacteria > Pseudomonadota > Alphaproteobacteria > Geminicoccales > Geminicoccaceae > JANQPX01. Next base: position 45,789 of record JANQPX010000039.1, on the reverse strand, counting down.
GGCCGGAAGGCCACCGAGCTCCTCGGCCCAGCGAAGGCCATCAAGGGCATCCTCGACGGCGAGCATCGAGGGCGTGTTGATGGTCTCGCCCTTAAAGACGCCGTCGATCAGCTTGCCGCCCTTGGTGAGGCGGAAGACCTTCGGCAGCGGCCAAGGTGGCGTATAGGTCTCCAAGCGTTCGATCGCGGCAGGGCTGAGGACGAGGATGCCATGCTGTGCCTCGCCGCCGAGCACCTTTTGCCAAGAATAGGTGACAACATCGAGCTTGTCCCAGGGGAGCGCCATGGCAAACGCAGCGGACGTCGCATCACATAGCGTGAGACCGGCGCGGTCAGCGGCGATCCAATCGCCGTCAGGCACCCGCACGCCCGAGGTCGTGCCGTTCCAGGTAAAGACGGTATCGTGATCTGCGTTTACCTCACCGAGGTCCGGCAGATGACCGTAGTCGGCTTTGAGCGCCCGCGCATTCTCAAGCTTCAGCTGCTTTTGAATGTCGGTTAGCCAGCCAGCGCCAAAGCTCTCCCAGGCGAGCACATCAACAGCTCGCGCACCGAGCAGGCTCCACATCGCCATCTCGAAGGCACCGGTGTCGGAGGCGGGTACAATGCCGATCCGATAGTCGTCGGGGACCTTCAAGAGCGATCGGGATCGGTCAATCACTTCTTTAAGGCGACCTTTGCCGATGGTGGCGCGATGCGATCGGCCGAGCGCATCGCCGTTCAGATGCGCTGCCGACCAGCCAGGTCGTTTGGTGGTCGGGCCTGAACCAAATCGCGGATTTTGAGGACGAAGTGTCGGTTTCATGTTTTAATTGACCTCTGCTGCAGTGCAGCAACGTTTATGAGCCTGATTAGCGAGCGTCAACCGGCTTCTTGCCGCTTGTCTTGAGGTCGGCATCGGCCGCACCAGAACCTGTCGCAAACAGGCAGCAGATGCCATCAATAATGTCGCAGGCGCGTTGTCGGAAACGCGTCGGATCGCCATGTCGCTGATGTGAAAGCTTGCCGCCGAGCGCTGGCGGTCCTATGAGGGTTGGAGGGAGTGGTCGATTGTCCTGTCGATCTACCGACTGAGTGCCTCTTGAGAAACGGTTCCAATGACGGCTGAACAGCTAACCATCCTGCTGGCCAATCCACGCGGCTTTTGCGCCGGTGTTGAACGGGCCATTGATATTGTCGAAAAGGCGCTCGAGAAGAACGGTCCGCCGGTCTATGTCCGCCATGAAATCGTGCACAACAAGCATGTCGTCGACGGGCTCAAAGCCAAAGGTGCTGTGTTTGTCGAGGAACTTGATGAAGTTCCGGACGATGCGATCGTGGTGTTCTCGGCCCATGGCGTGCCGAAAGCGGTGCCGGCGGAGGCCAAGAGGCGTCGGCTGATTTATGCGGATGCGACCTGTCCGCTGGTCAGCAAGGTGCATCGTGGTGTCGAGCAGCATCACAAGGGTGGCAAGACGGTTCTTTTGATCGGTCATGCTGGCCATCCCGAGGTGGTCGGCACGATGGGGCAGCTTCCCGATGGTGCGGTGCGTTTGGTGGAGAATGTCGAGCAGGCGGAAGCGATCGAGGTCGATGAGCCCACCAATCTCGCCTATGCCACCCAGACAACGTTGTCGGTGCGCGAGACCGAGGATGTTCTCGCTGTCCTGAAACGGCGATTTCCGAGCATCGCGGGTCCAAAGCGCGAAGACATCTGTTACGCCACCACTAACCGTCAGCGCGCTGTCGAGACCCTGGCGCCGAAAGCCGATCTGACCTTGATCATCGGCGCGACCAACTCCTCCAACTCGGTTCGGTTGGTCGAGGTCGCGAAATCAGCCGGCTGCCCGAAGGCGCAGTTGGTGCAGTCGCCGGACAGTTTGGATTGGTCGTTATTTGACGGTGTTAAGACCGTCGCCGTGTCGGCCGGTGCTTCGGCGCCTGAGGAACTGGTCGATGCGCTGATCGCGGCCTGCCGCGGTCAATTTGATGTCACTGTCGAAGAAGTGGAGGTGGTGAAGGAGGATGTGCGCTTCCGCACGCCACCTAGTCCGCTACGACGCGCCTCTTGAGACAATCAGTCTCTGGGTTTTTTCCAAGATGACCGTCGTCAAAGTCCAATGCATTCGCTAAACCCATAGCTGTTTCAAGCCAGCGGCAGATACATGGCGGTCTATACGGCAATCGACGATGACTCTTTGGACGCGTTTCTCGGCGCTTATGACGTCGGCGAAGCGGTGAGCGTCAAAGGCATCGCAGAAGGGGTTGAGAACTCCAACTATCTCCTGATGACCGAAAGCGGTCGCTTTATCCTGACGCTTTACGAAAAGCGCGTGGATCCAGCCGACCTCCCGTTTTTTCTAGGCTTGATGGACCATCTCGCTGCCAAAGGCGTGCCTTGTCCGACCCCCATTCAGGGGAAAGACGGCCAGGTGCTGCGGACGCTTTGCGAACGTCCGGCGGCGATGATCAGCTATCTCGACGGCGTGTGGCCAAAGCGCATCCAGCCCTTTCACTGTGCCGGTCTTGGCGCCGCTTTGGCGGAGTTGCACCTCGCCGGCGCTGATTTCACGATCCGTCGTGCGAATTCACTCTCGCTGATGGGGTGGGGCACGTTGTTCGAGCGCTGTGCGGCGGATGCCGATGCGGTCAGCCCGGGACTTCGCGGTGAGATCGAGCGCGAACTTGAGCATCTTTCCAAGGCCTGGCCATCGGGTCTCCCTGACGGCGTCATTCACGCCGATCTGTTCCAGGACAACGTCTTCTTTCAAAAGGAGCGATTGACCGGGCTGATCGACTTTTACTTCGCGTGCAACGATTTGCTCGCCTATGACATCGCGATCTGCTTGAACGCTTGGTGCTTTGAGATCGATGGGGCCTTCAACATCACCAAAGCCCGGCAGATGCTGCGCGCCTATCGTCATGTGCGCCCGCTCAGCGAAGGCGAACTCGAAGCCTTGCCCCTATTGGCCCGAGGGGCTGCACTTCGCTTTCTGCTGACCCGCCTCTATGACTGGGTGAACCAAGTCGAAGGGGCGTTGGTGAAGCCGAAAGACCCGCTTGAATTTCTGGAAAAGCTTCGTTTCCATCGAGGCGTAACGGGCCCTGGCGCCTATGGTTTGGACTGATCGCCAATGGTTTGGAACAATCAATGACTGATGCGACCAGCAACGACGAGCAGCCGCCGGTAGAGCGCGTCGAGATTTATACCGATGGGGCTTGTTCCGGTAATCCCGGCCCGGGTGGCTGGGGGGCCATCATGCGCTGGCGCGGACTCGATAAGGAGCTCTCCGGCTTCGAGCCGGACACCACCAACAATCGCATGGAGCTCATGGCCGCGATTATGGCGTTGGAGACCCTGAAACGACCGATGAAGGTCAAGCTGGTCACCGACAGCAATTATGTAAAGCGTGGCATTACCGGTTGGCTCGCGGGCTGGAAGGCCAATGGCTGGAAGACGGCGGATAAGAAGCCGGTGAAGAACAAGGATCTCTGGGAGCGCCTGGACGAGGCGACGCAGCGTCATGAGGTCGACTGGCGGTGGGTCAAAGGGCACGCCGGCCATGCCGACAATGAGCGTGCCGATAAGCTTGCGACCCAAGCGATCAAGAACCGAGGTGGCGAGGCCGCTTAGCGACCAGGCCAGGACGACGTTGTCTTGGAACAGATATCGCACGTGCTTTTGCCGACGTATCCGGCGTTAGATCTCGTCCTTAGGGAAGGGAAGGCTGGATAGAAGATCCTTTGAGAAGGGTCAGCGCAGCGTTCTCCGGGCCGGCAGTTCTCTGAAGAGAAGCGAACATGTCGGCTTTGAGCGCCCGCTGAGGAAACGCCAGCAAAGATCAACCTCACGCATCTGATCCGCCATCGCCATCAGAACCGAATAGCCTGCTGCCGTTCTCCGACCAGGTCGTCGATGTCACCGGCATGAACGCAGCGGAACACGCCATAAGATCCTATGGTAGGCGGCCGCACGAACCAGACTTCCGAGTCTCCGATCAACAACGCCAGGCACCTGGCCTCACAGTCCGAGGCGTCAGGGCGATTTTGATCGTCCGCTTCGATTTTCGACGGAGGTGACAACTCATTTCAATTGTCGCTTAGGGAGAATATCTCTATAAATAATAGCTTATAAATTGAATTACGGAGATTGTGTTGCAGCGATCAGGTGATGATCATGGGGTCAGGTGGCATGGCGGATCGGGTGGTCGTCGCGATGACGTCCTTTTGCCGGGGGGACGATGTCTCGATGAGATCCTCATGGTCGACAGTCTTATTGATCGGACCGGCGGCTTCGTTCGGCTGATCGTATTTTCTGTAACAATTATGGTCGTGATCTAGCGTCTCGAAAAACGCGCGACTACACGACCTGCTGTCCCCAGGGGCATGCTGCATCTCTAGGAAAGAATGAAGCTGACAGAGACGTGCCTCCAAGAAAAAAGGGCCGCCCGAAGGCGGCCCTAATTTTCAGGGAGGCAAAGGGATCAGATGTCGTAGTACATCACGAACTCATAGGGATGCGGACGAAGACGCACCGCATCCACCTCAGCTTCACGCTTGTAGCCGATATAGTTCTGGACAAAGTCTTCAGAGAACACATCGCCCTCGGTGAGGAAGCTGTGATCGGCCTCAAGCGCATTTAGGGCCTCGTCGAGCGAGCCTGGGACGCTTGCGAGTTCGGCCAGCTCTTCCGGTGGCAAGTCGTAGATGTTCTTGTCGACCGGATCGCCTGGATCGATCTTGTTCTTGATGCCGTCGATGCCGGCCATCAGCATAGCGGAGAAGGCGAGATACGGGTTGCAGGACGGATCCGGGCAACGGAACTCGCAGCGCTTCGCCTTAAGGCTGTCGGAGTACATCGGAATGCGAACGGCAGCCGAACGGTTGCGGAGTGACCACACCAAGTTCACCGGTGCTTCGTAGCCAGGCACCAGACGGTGATAGGAATTGGTGGTCGGTGCAGCGAAGGCCAGAACAGCTGGCGCGTGCTTCAGAAGACCGCCGATATAGTAGCGGCAGTTGTCGGAGAGCTTCGCATAGCCGCCTTCATCACCAAAGGTCGGATCGTCGCCATTCCAGATGCTCTGATGCACATGCATGCCCGAGCCGTTATCGCCAAAGAGCGGCTTCGGCATGAAGGTCGCGGTCTTGCCGTGCATCCTGGCGACATTCTTGACCACATATTTGTACTTGATGAGGTCGTCCGCCATTTGCAGCAGCGTGTTAAACTTCATGTCGATTTCGCACTGACCGGCCGTCGCCACCTCGTGGTGGTGACACTCGACGGTCAGACCGATCCTCTCCATGACCAGCGACATCTCGGAACGCATGTCCATGAGCGTGTCGTTGGGCGGCACGGGGAAGTAGCCTTCCTTCGGGCGTACCTTATGGCCGAGGTTAGGGCCCTCGTCGGCGTTGGAGTTCCAATGCGCCTCAACGGAGTCGACCTCGTAGCCGCCATAGTTGACGTCCTGGCCATAACGCACATCGTCAAAGACGAAGAATTCAGCCTCAGGGCCGAAGAAGGCGCGGTCGCCAAGGCCGGTCGCTTGCAGATAGGCTTCAGCGCGCTTGGCGACGCCGCGCGGATCGCGCGGGTAGAAGTCGCGGGTGATGGGGTCGTGAATGTCCGCGATCAGCACCAGCGTCTTATGAGCACAGAACGGGTCAATAAACGCGGTCGACGCATCCGGCATCAGAATCATGTCGGAGGCTTGAATCTCCTGGAACCCACGGATCGACGAACCGTCAAAGCCAAGGCCTTCTTCGATATTATCAACGCCGAAGGCGCTTGCCGGAAACGAGGTATGCTGCCACATACCCGGCAGATCGGTGAAGCGGACGTCAACGACCTCCACCTCATGATCTTTCATCGCCTTGGCAACGTCTTCCGCGGAAGTGCATCCCAACATCATGGTGTAAACGTCCTTTCTGGTGTTGTCCCCATCGGTTGTTTTTGCCGTATCGATCACCGAGCCCAATTCACCGATAACCGATCGGATGTTTGCTTTCGGCAATCGGTGTTTAGAGAGCCTCGGCGCCGGTCTCTCCGGTTCGGATACGGGTGACCTGCTCGAGGTCGTAGACGAAAATCTTCCCATCGCCTATCCGATCCGTTTTCGCGGCCTGTTGAATGGCTTCAACGGCACGCTCGACCAAGTCGGATTCGAGAGCGATTTCTATCTTCACCTTGGGAAGAAAGTCGACGACATACTCAGCGCCACGATAGAGCTCGGTATGACCCTTCTGGCGTCCAAAGCCTTTCACTTCGGTCACCGTCATGCCTTTCAGCCCGATCTCTTGCAAGGCTTCTTTGACCTCATCCAATTTGAACGGCTTGATCACAGCCTCGATCTTCTTCATGGAGAATACCGACCCTCTTTTCATCGTCACGCGCAGTTGCCACCCAGAGCGATGACCGTGCTCTGCACCATCCATCGCCAGCTCGCCCTCGTTTACGCATAGATCGTGCCAAATTGCGAATCATATCGAATTGGCTCAATTTTGACCGATCTATGCCAGTATCTGATCAAAATTTGTGCAGGACTGCCTAAATTTTGATCATGCGGCAATTAAGCGGAAATTAAGGGATCGCTTGACGTTGCTGCTGCGAAGCGTCTAAACAATCCGCGATGGCGGGCGTAGCTCAGTCGGTTAGAGCGCCAGATTGTGGCTCTGGAGGTCGCCGGTTCAATTCCGGTCGCTCGCCCCACTCTACAAAAATCGAGAGAAGATAGCTGTTTTTGCGATGATCGGTGCCTCGCAGACGGCTTTCTTCGCCGAGCCAGGGCACAGAGGTCCGCTTGGTGTCATCGTCTGGTCTTCGACCCACTCGTCTTCATGCGTTGTGACAGCGAAGGCAGGTAACATCCTGAATTGCGAACCGTTCGGCGGATGTATCCCTCCGTCAAAGACGATATTGCGACAAAATTCAGCATTCGATCTCCCCGCTAGCCCTCAAAGCCTCTTCGACAGACCAAGATCAGCAGCTGTTTCGTAACACGCCTGCCGCCAGCCAGAGCGCCACGTGACGCAGGAAGACTTGGATTCACGTCTCGTCGATCGATCAAGGGCAGCCATCGCCGCAGATGACAAGGGGCAAAAAGGCCTGTGGATAAGTCATGGTCAAGGGAGCGTTGCTGCATAGCAACATATGGTGCAGATTAACCATAGTTTGTGCTGAAAAGACTTTCACTTAGCGCCGCGAACGGACAAAAAGGGAACGCTTTAAAGCACATAAAATTTTTCGAGCGCCGTCATCTCACGAGCACCGGACGAAACCATGGAGACGCCCTTATCTTCCCCACCGTCGCGTGGAGCAGCCCAAAGAGGTGGGTGGCGCGTGAAGGAGCGAAAGCCTCATCAGAGGATCGCTTTGGATCGCACCGATGCCGCCCCAGCGATGCCTCTGTCGCTTGGCAACGTTCAGCGCAGCGAGCCTGTAAAAGCGCCAACACCCGCAAGCGCCAATCAGCGCTGGCGGAAGAGTTTTGGTGTTCTTACCGGCGCTAGCATTGCCGTCGGTGCTCTGATGATTATGACGGGTACGCCTTCGGCGTGGCTTCATCAATCCGGTGCGTCCCATCCGGCTGTCGCCGAGACCTATGCGTCCACCTCGTCGACCGAAGAGAGGTTAGGTACGCCTGAGCTCACGCATGCCTATCGCCTGCATTTGGGTGCCTATCAATCAGAATTGAGTGCCCGTTTGGCGTGGGCCGGTTTTGAGGCCGACTCGAACATGCTCTTGGAGGGTCTCGATCCTTCCTTTGATCGCCGAGAGAGCGACGACGGCACCTTGTATCATGTCCTGGCTGGTGCCTACTCAAGGCGGGATCTCGCCGATGACCACTGTTCGTGGCTTGCGCGACGCAATCTCGATTGCTCCATCGTCGGTGGCTGACTGAACGCAGCCGATAAAGGGCCTTTGTGTTGCTTTCAAGCAACATCGTGTCCTTGTGACGACTCGCGAGGCGGCAGCTTTTTGCGTTAGAAGTGAAGAGAAGACGGCATCAGCCGGCACGCCTCTGATCGTAAGGGAGGCGTTGCTTCTGGTGACGCTGACATTTGTGCATGTGGCCAAGGAGACGCCTCGGCCGCGTGGGCTCGCGCAGGAAGGGGCTGGCATCGTAGCCGAAAGAGCCTTGAACCAACCCAACAAAACGACCGTGTCATCGGGGAGACCACCATGTTGACCATCAAACGACGAACCGCCCTTGGACTCATGGGGGCAGCTGCCGCCTCAGGTTTGGCGGCACCGGCAATCGCACAGGATCGGAAGATCGTGGTCGGTGCTCTTCGCTTCACCAGCCACTCAGGCAGCTTTATCGCCGTGGAGCGCGGCTATTTTGCCGACGCTGGGCTTGATGTTGAGCTCAAATTCTTTCAGGCGGCGCAGCCCATGGCCGTGGCGATCGCGTCAGGCGATGTCGATTATGCCGTGACGGCGATTTCAGGGGGGCTGATCTCGCTCGCGCAAAAAGGCGCGATCAAGGTCATCGGCGGTGCGCTCTCGGAAGAAGAGGGGATTGATGGCCAAAAGATCTTGGCCTCTGATGCGGCCTTTCAGAGTGGGTTTACCAGTCCGTCGGGCCTCGACGGCAAGAGCTTCGGCATGACCACTGCCGGATCCTCGTTTCACTATATGGGCTCGAAGATCGCGCTCGCCGAAGGGGCAACGCCGACCTTCAAGCCGCTGCAAAAAGTCGGTGCGATCATCGGCGCGCTCAAGTCCGGTCAGATCGATGCCTGGTCCATCGTGCCCCATATCGCCAAACCGCTCGCGGGATCCGGCGCCGTTCATATCATCGGCAATGTCTCGGACTATCTCCCTGACTACCAGGTGACGACGGTCTTTACGTCGGCTGCCAATGCGGCCGATGAAAAGGGCATGACCAGCGACTTTCTGGCGGCGTATTCCAAAGGCGTTGCCGACTATAACGCGACCATGATCGACAAGGCCGACGGCGAGGATGGGATCAATCAGCTGGTCGATCTCATTCACACTTACGTCTACACCGATCGGCCGCGTGAGAAGGCTGCACCCTCGATCATCAACGGCACCATGCGCCTAAACGAGAACGCTGCGCTCAATGTCGCTTCGGTCAAAGACCAGCTCGCGTGGTTCCAAGGTGAGGGCTTGGTCGACGCCGACATCACCCTCGATACGCTTCTTGACACCAGCTACGTCGACACGATCGGCGGGTAGGTCGCGGCAGGGCGGTTTAGGCGTTTTCGGCAGCGTTTCGACGGAGCGGCATGGAACTCCGACTGGACGGCATCAGCCACAGCTATAGCGAGACCGAGGTTCTCTCGGAGATCGCGCTTGATATCCCGTCTGGTCGGATCGCCTGCCTCGTGGGGCCGTCGGGTTGCGGCAAGTCCACGTTGCTTCGGTTCATCGGCGGCTTAGAGCGGCCCTCCCAAGGCCGTGTTCTCCAAGGCGGTGCGCCGCCGGAGGGCTGTCTGAACCCGTTGACCTATGTGTTCCAGGATTTCGCCTTGCTGCCCTGGCGCACGGTGTACGGCAATATCTCGCTTGTCCTCGAGGACCATGGCATCCGCGGCCAGGCAGCCGATGCGATCATTGCGGATGTACTCGGACGAACGCGCCTCGGCGATTTTTCGAACGCGTTGCCAAAGCAGCTGTCCGGCGGCATGAAGCAGCGGGTTGCGATCGCAAGGGCGCTCGCCGTGAAGCCTGCGGTGATGCTAATGGATGAGCCGCTATCGGCCCTTGATGCGCAGACCCGCGAACTTCTGATCGACGATCTCGTCAGTCTATGGACGCGCACGCCGTTCACCGCCGTCTATGTCACTCACAACCTTGCCGAAGCCGTCCGGCTTGGTCACATGATCGTCGTGCTCTCGAGGCGTCCCGGCCGCATCCGGGAGATTGTCCACCTCGAGAAACCGATCGATCAGCGGGGCTACGCCGATCGCGAACTTGAGACCATCCAAAAGCATCTCTGGACGCTGATGCGAGATGAGGCCCGTGCCGCCGATGCGGAGCTGATGGATGGCTAGCGAAAGGTCTGTCCCGACCGATCCAGACGTCGGCAACCAAGCCAATGAGGTGCGGTTTCGTGGCGGTGGCTTTGTGCCCAGCACCCGCCGATGGGTTGGTTTTTTGGTCTTCGCAGCGCTGATCTTGCTCATCGAGTGGGGAACACGATCGGAGTGGATCTCGGCGCTGACCTTGCCGCGCCCCTCAGATGTGCTGCAGACCTTCCAAGAGCTCTATCAGTCCGGTCTTCTCTTCAAGCATCTCTTGCCCTCGCTCACACGCCTTGTGGTCGGTGCCCTCATCGGCGTCAGCATCGGCATTGCGACCGGCGTTCTGATCGGTCTGTTCTCCTATGTCCGTTCGGGGCTCGCTCCGTTGATTGCAGCGATTTTTCCCATCCCGAAAATCGCGCTTTTGCCGCTCTTCGTCATCTGGTTCGGTATTGATGAGGGATCAAAATATGCGCTGATCGCCTTTGGCACCTTTACCCCGACGGTGGTTGCGACCTATGGCGCGGTCGATAATGTCGACCGTACGCTGATCCGCATGGGCCAAAGCTTTGGTCTTTCATGGGCCTCGATCGTATGGAAAATCGTGTTGCCAGGAGCCATGCCTGGCATTTTGTCCGGACTTCGGATCAGTCTTGCGATCGCCATCATTCTTCTAGTAGCTGCCGAAATGTTGGGTGCTGAATATGGGATCGGCGCCTACATCCTGGAGGCAGGCTCGCTCTATGATCTTGAACGGCTGTTCGCCGGCGTCGTGATCCTCTCCTTGCTCGGTCTTCTCGTCAGCATCGTGATCGGACAATTGGAAAAGCGCATGCTGCGCTGGCGCACATGAGCAACCGTGAGGATTTGACATCGTTGATGCTGAGGCGGATGAACGAATCGTCTCGATAGGAAGCGACAATTCCATCGTCGGCACGCAAGCCATATCACCATCGGATGAGGTTCTGGCTTTCAATCGGATCGCGACGTTTCGCATCAACCCACGAAAAAAGAGCAAGCCGTTAACCGTCTTTTAACCATCCTGATTCATGGTCTCCAGCAGTTTGATAAGGAGACCCGTGATGCCGCTAAAGCCATCGGATAAGCACCAGCATCTCTTGGACCAGTTTGGCAATCTTAGTGGGTATGAAAAAGGCGTTGTCGCGCGCGCTTTTCTGAAAAGCTTGGTCAGGCAAGGAAGTCTCGAGGCGGCGCCGACCGACAAGACCCCAGGCGAGATCTTCATCTCGGTGGAGCGCTGGCAGTTGGATCTTCTTGCTCGCTTTAGCAATGACGTCGAGCACGCGGAACCGGAAGACGATCAAGAGATTGTGCTGGACGAACTCTGCCTCATCCGCTGACGCCATATGAGGCAGAAACGGCTTCAAGGCGGTCACTGATGCAGCGAGCCCAACATATCCGTCTGACAACGCGAACCGGTCGAGTGTTGCTGACAGGCCTTTAGCTCATCGACCCTGGGCCATAGCGGCACGTCTGCGAGAAAGGGCGCGTGGTGGACACCTTCATGATTTGCCATGCAGGTGCAGCCCGCTTCGTTAGGGGCTAGGCGGCGAGACGATTATCATTCTCCGCCGTGAGCGTCAGGCCATAGTCCTGGTAGATCTCGAGCCACCAATGATCGAGCTCGATCACCGAAAAGCCTTCCCGGCATTGCAGATCTAACGTCCGGTCGAACGCATAAGGTCGGATCAGGATCAAGACACGTTCCATCACAGCCTCCTGGCCTCATTACCAGGACAAGTGTGGCAATCTTTGGTTAACGTAGGGTTAACGAGCCATATCGGCGCATGTTGACCCGCCGTCGGTTGGGCAGCCGTCTCGGAACGGCCGCCCTAACCCGGAGCGAACGCCCGTGCGTGAGGGTGGGGCTCGCTGAAGGGAGCTTGGGATGGCCTGATCGGGGCTTTTGAGAGGAGTTCTTCGTAAAGCACCTTGAGCTTGCCGCCATACTGGCTCTGCCGCCAATCTCGACGCAGTTCCCGCGCGTTTGCTTCACCGATCGCTACCATTCTGTCTTCGTCGGCTGCTGCAGCGTAGAGGGCATGTTGAATCGCCCGAACGTCGCCAGGTGCGACCAACGCTCCGTGAACCTTGTCCTGGACGATCGATCCCGCATTCTTTGTCGTGATTACATAGCAGCCGGCTGCAAGCGCATCGAACACGACCCGCGCCGACCCCTCGGCAAGGCTCGGAAACAATAAGACGTCGGCGGCGAGAAGATTTTTTGCCAAGTCATGCCGGCTAACGACGCCTTTGAGACGCACCCGCGGATCCTTCAGGAAGGACGCGTGATCGCTGCTGATATCGTCGTCAACCGGGCCAATCAGATCGAGCGTCCATGGAAGGTCTGATAAACCTTCGAGCGCTTGGGCCAGTTCAGGCACACCCTTTCGTCGGCTAATCGTGCCTGCGAAGGTGAGGCGAAGGCTGTCGTCTGTCTTCGGAGGAGGCCAGCCTCTGGCGATCAGGTCATCGAGGCAGGTGACGAAGTTATCGTCGACGCCGAGATAGATGACGTGCAGGCGCGACGGGTCATAGCCTCGCTGAATGAAGGTATCCCGCACGAAGTCCGAAACGACCAAGGTTGCATCCGCTTGGCGCACATCGGAGGCGATATCTCGCCAAAGCGGTCCAAGATGGGGGATTTCATGGGAACGGGGATAGCGACCTTGGTGATTGACCAGAAACTCGACCATGTCGGGATGTGCGATCGAGTGGTCGCAAAGGGCGATCATGCCATGCGCCTTGGCCATCTTGACGGCGTGATGACCAAAGCCGGAGCGATAGTGAAAGATCGACGCACCGAGGCGGGGAAGGCGTTTGGCAGCACGCCGCGCGAACGCATGGCGCGCCGTTGTCTTGAGCCATTCGCTGCCCATTGACGTGCCAACGGCATTAAGCGCCTCGATCCAAGGCATGGCGACCATCCGGCCTTTCCGCAAAGAGACGCCGCGGTCATTCAGCCGAGAAAAGCGTGCGACCTGATTGAGCCGGCTTGCTTTAAGGCAGGTTTTCCAAAAGGGGCTGGGATAGAAGCCGGTAAAGCAGGTTGCGAGCTCGCCTAAACGATCAAGCTCGGCCGCCGCATGCATGAGATGGAACCGATTAAATCCATTGGAAACAACAACTTTCTTCGTCGTCTTCATAACTTGCCTTATCGATAAGCTTAGAAGGCTGCACGGTGTTTTGCCTGTAATCCGATCGACGCTGGCTGGGCGTGCCCAACAGAATCCCATCGGATATACGCAAACGATGTTGAAAAGCGATCAATCGAAGATTCAACCATAGATGTATCTCTTTATAAGATAGAGAATATGGGGGAATCAAACCGAAAATTTATTTTTATTCTTTGCATGATTTGCGTTAGCTTTGAAAAATCATTCAAAATCATGATGATTTTCTAAAGCAAAAGTTGATTACGTTGCTGCAACCACGATATGACCCTTACGCCAGATCCAAGCGACCGTGCTCTGTCTCGAGCTGCCGATGGTGGGGTCCGCCATGGAGGCAGAGGCAGGACGCCGCTTTCGGCGATGTCGTGGCCATTTCAGCGCCAGATATGAAGGATTGAAGGCTGGCTAAACTCATCGCGTTTCTGAGCAAACAGGCTCATTTGCAGGAACTGGTCACTTGCGTCCGGCATTTTGGGGTGAGCCAGCTTCGGCTCAATCTTTTTGTCGCTCAGGGTCAAATCGTTCCCAATGAGGCCAGGCAGATTCTGACAGAAATCTGTCCGTCGGTGGCGTTGGATCTCTCGATCTTTGACATCGACGATCATGCGGCAATCCGGACGCTCCTTGCGGAAGAGGCCGATATCGTCGCCTTGCCGATTTATCGTTCCAGCGCCTTTTATCGAGCGGTTCCGCAGTTGCGGAGAGCCAGCACGATCGTTCATTTGACCGACGGTCTCGGTGATCAGTTTTCGATGTGGGAATTGCAGCGTGCGGTCCTGGCAAAATCACGGGTGAAGCTGATCAAAGGCATCACCGTGATGTCGCTGCTTCGGTTTTGTCGTGTCGATATTGAGTTCAGCCAGTTCTATCCGCGCATCAGCCCATATGCCAAACGCAGCCTGCCTGTTGGGCCCTTTCCCATGGCAAAGGCTAAGCAGAGCTTTTTGACGAGTCTGTTCGATCAACAACAGCCTGACACCCTGATCATTGAGGGGTTTGATCTGACCGCCGAGCGAATTGCCGACGAGACCGGCATTGAGCGGTATATCGCAACCAAGCGGTCAGGCGGTCTCAATGTCAGTGGCCAGACCTATCTCGCCAACCAAGTCGTTTGTGCCGAGGAGGTCCTGGAGTTGATGCGACCGACGGCCGTTATCGGTTGTCCCAGCACGTCGCTGGTTGCCGCACGGCTGGTTCATGAGGGTCTGCCTGTCATGTGTATCACCACGCCCGAGGCGACCAAGGTGCGGGGATTGCGGTTTAACCAGATCTATCGTCGGCATGCCCGCCACTATGGCGTCACCTTCGCGAAGAGCGAGGTCATCGACCAACAATTTGCTGAAATGCGTCGATGGCTGGAGCAGCGGCGGCTTGTTGCCGCCGACGATAGAGGAGGGCGGTGAGCAGGATGCTTCGACCCGTGTCTCGAGGTCGAGGTCTCTGTTCCCCGCCGCTCTTCATGCACTCCTGACAGGCAAGCGTTGATCACCGAGATCGGCCGCTATCAGGTCATCGACAGGCTTTCGAAAAAATCCACCGAATGTGACCGATGTTATAGAGCCAACCACCATGGCTGGTAGACTGACAATGTTCACGTTGTGTTGCTCGAATGAGACATGAATCTATCAATCATAAGTTGTTTAAGAAGGATGCTTTGCTAAGATAGGTTGCAAATCGTCGATGTTTGGTGGGTGCCTAAACCATGCCCTTAAACGCGCTGCTTTTTGTGAGCCCAGAGACGCAACAGCAATTCGACCGAATGTGCCTTGCCGGTGCCAGTCGAATCGTCGAGCTGGATCGGTGGGCAAGCGACTTATGGTTTCGTTATGGGATCTGCCTGTTGGGCGACAACCATAATTTCCTGACAGCCAATGACGACCGACAGCAGGAAGGTCCAGAACCCGCCGCCTGATCAAAGGCGGTTCGGAGGTCGTCCCGATTCTGCTTGATGTTTTCTCGGTATGATAACCGGCGCCGATGGTGGTGGAGCATTAATGCGTCTTGCTGGACACCAAAGAGCATTGATGGCGATGAGCGTTCTTCACTTTCTCTGGCGGTCCCGCCCGGCTCGGTAAGGAGGGGCTAGGCGTCCAATCGGTGCCTGACGCTGAGGCACCATAGTCGAACGCCGGCAGCCGTCGTTGCGCCAACCTCTCGCCCGGAGAAAGCCGTCCTGGCCCCTTAAAAGAGGCCTTCGGCACGCATGCTGAACGATTGGTCATGAGCAATGATCACATGGTCGTTGAGGACGATGTCGAGGCTTTGAAGCGCTGCATTGATCCTGATCGTGGCTTCAATGTCGCTGTTGCTCGGCGTTGGATCGTCGGTGAGATGATTATGGGCCAAGATGACGGAATGGGCAGCGCAGCTCAGCGCCCGTTTGCCGATTTCTCTTGGATACACCGGCACGGTGTCGACCGTTCCTCGGGACATCTCCTCGTCCTGGATCACCTTACATTTGGCATCGAGGTAGATCACTTTCAGGATTTCTTGGTCGGCATCACGAAAGTCTAAGGAGAGATACTCAACGAGAGCGTCGTGTGAGGCGATCTCCCGCCTGCCATTGGAGCAAGGCGCAACAAGATGCTTCATACTGGTCTTGGTGATTTTCATCAAAAAGGCGGTCATGGCGTCCAAGCCCAGCATCTCGCAAAGTTCTTGGCTTGGCTGCTGAAAGACCCTGGCGAGCGAGCCGTAGGTCGCCATCGCCTGTTCTGCCAGGGTTCGCGCATCGGCCTGTTTCGAACTAAAGGAAATCAGGCATTCGAGGCATTCAACCTCGCTGAAGTCATCGGTATTACAGCTACGGAACATCGCAAGATTGCGGGACAAAAACGTCCCGAAGTCAAAAGCGTCATGCCCTGCCACCGAAAGATGAGCAGGATGTTGTCCGCCCAAGAATTGAAGACGACTGTTGCTGGCCATGAGCATGTGGTGATCATTATCGTTAGCGGCTTGTTGCCCGCATTCATTCGATAGGTTCATTCGTTTGAACTCTCTTCATGCGTTGAGGACATCTTCTCTATAGCTCGTTTCAACTAATAATTGAATACACTATCGTTTCGGAATGAAGCCAATTGCTCCGCGTAACTTTTTAAAATGACTGAATTTTTTGCAATGAAATTCCAGGCTTTTGTCTTGGAAAATCTCACAAAAATTCTCGTTTTAGTTGCTGTTTGGTTCCGCACGCCTCTTGGAGGTCGCCGAGAGGCGCTACGTGACCTTCGCCAGACGGCTCCTTTCCACGCCGATCGGTGAGCATGAGGGGAGGGGCTTTTGGTCTTGACGCCTTCAAGACGTGAGGAGGCGTGAGCTCAGAGGTTCGTCTCCGCGACGCTCCCTGGTTCGCTCCCCTGATTCGTTGCGATCTTGTTTGCGTGTCGTCTCGCCGGAATTTCTGATGTCACGCCCGATGACTGTTGCTGCAGATCAAGAAGCGGCGGCCATTATGGATGTTGGCGAGATACTCGACATAGATATCGCTGAGCATCGCAAGGCGCTTTGGTTTTTCGTCGCGTATATATCGGCATGCTTCGTCGAATTTATTGCAGTCAATCAAGTCGGAGGCGTGATAGATCATCTCTCGGACGAAATCGCGTCTGGCTGATTTTCCAAAGTCGACTCGTCTGATGAAGAACGTTCTCAAGAGACAGTCGTTCATCGAAACCAACATGAACCGATTGTCGGTGAGCTTGGCGAGCTTCTCCAGCATTTGCTCGGAGAAGAACGCGGACTCATGGCAGCTTTCCCAGATGGCCTTATCGTTGAATTGGCATGTTTCAACAGATGATATCAGTTTGACTTTGTTTTCGCGGTTGTCCCGGAACAAATTGATGGAACTGATGACGATCTCGTAGAGAAAATTATAAATTTCAATAAGGTCATGTAGATTATAGCACGGAATAAAGTAACCGTTGCCCGGGACATGTTGTATGATGTCTCGGCTCGACAAATGAGCCAGGGCTTCTCTCACAGGGATATGGCTGACATTGAGAATTTCGGAGATGTCTTGAGCTGAAATTTTTTCACCAGGGAGTAATTTCTCGCCCTTTATTGCTTCGATGACTAAATTTTCTATTTCCATGAGGCTTACTTTCTTTCCTCTATCCAAAGACGTTGTCATCGGAGAAGGTCCCCCCGGTTCGATTTGTATCATCAGAGGATCAAAAAGAATGAAAGCGCCGATTGGATGCTACTAAAAGGTTATGTAAGCCTTGAACAGCTAACGCTTTTTCGGATTGGTTATTCCGATCGTGGCATGGCGCGTTGATCGACGACATGGGCGACGCGATTCTTGATCCGGGGCGGGTTGGATTTGAACGGCTGCGAGGCACCTGAGCCCAAGGCTGTAGGCAGGCGGAGACTGTCAGCTTCTGCCGTGGGCGCGCTGATAAGGGTTCACTTCAGGCGGAAGAGAAGCTCTCGCTCGCCGTCGACATTCAGTTGATCCGCATGACCGATGCAGGTTGCGTCCACGCGATCAAGAAGTGCACGCATGGCACGATTGCTGTCCTCTGTCGTGGTATAGAGGCGGATCCATCGGGTGTCGGCGATCGCTGATTCGATCAGCTTCAAGCCGACGCCGTGCCGTCGATGCTGATCCTTGACACACAGAACGGCAAGGAGCGGCCATCCCAGGAACTGCTGCGGCGCAATCCGACAATAAGCAATCGCGGACTGACCGTTTCTGTCGGCGACCGTGATCTCCCCTGATTGAAGGTCGATTCGGCGATCGCCGATAAAATCGTCATAGTCGACGATTGTCCGATAGTCGGCCAACGTTGCGGCTCGGACGATGATGGTTGTCATACTCGGTCCACCGCTCCTGCGTTGCCTCTGTCCATTGTCGATCGAACGTAAGTCAACAGAAGTAAGAACGCCATCGAGGCCATGCAGGCAAGAAGCCAAACGTCAAGGCCGGATTGATCCAAGGAAACACCGACGGTGCCGACGCCAATGAAGGTGATCAGCGCCCTTGGTACCTTGATGGCCGCCATCGTTCTCGCATAAGCGCCGTTTTCGGCACTCCTCCTGATCCATACCGCTGAGACGATGCCCCACCAGCTATTGGCAACCGATCCTGCAATGTAGCTGAACGCAAAGAACAGGAGCGCGCCCGACCCACCGCCGAGGATGTTGACCGTGAGCAGACATGTAAAGGACATGAGAAACAGGCTGATGGACAGTGTGTAGGGTAGGAGCAAGTCCCGCTTGGCGTTCGTCAAACGTGCGCCATAGATCGCGGCCGCGGCCATCGATAAGAGACCCTCAAAGGCCGAGGCGACAAAGATGAAGTGCACGGGAAAGGCATCGAGATAGGCAACGATGCTTTCCAGATTGGCGCCGACGGCATCGACCGTCAGCGCGACGGTGATGACGGAGATGATTAAAAAGGGAACCCGGCGAACAACAGAGAAGACGAAATGCAGCGACGAGCCCTGGACGGCCTCTGGCTCCTCGTGAGCCATGCTATCCGGGTCGGTATTAAGGGATGGTATCAGCGTCGCGAGGAAGGCGCTTAAGAGGATCAAGCCAGCGGCCAAGGCGATCAGCCCGGCTGGTCCAAGCGGCTCAAACAACAAGAAAGCCATGATCGCCGACAGGACGGCGCCGCTGGCACCGATGCGTGACGCGTAGGCATAGGCTGCTTCACTTGTTCGGCGAAGCGTCGGCTGCACATACTGAGAGAGCAAGAGAACGGTAAGATTATAGGCGAGGGCGAAGAGGGCGACGCCTAGAAGGATCGACGTGGTGTCGGTGCTGCCACCGAGCTCAGGGGCGGCGACTTGGATCATGATCCCGCCGCTCATTGTAGCGAGCGATGCGATGAGCAGCATCTTTCGAGATCGGCTGCGATCAACCTGGAGGCCGATTCTCGGACCCAAGAACACGCCGACAAGGGCTGTCGAGGCGATCGTCCAAGAGATGAAGCTGTAGCTATAGCCATGGCTTAAGAGATGGAAGGTGAACGCCATGAAATAGAGGGCGCTTCCAGCGCTTTCAAAAAAGAGCAAAACCGCTTTCGGTTCTAAAACCCGCCGAACATGGCCGGTAACCGATGGGACGATGCGATCGATCATCCTGGCGTTGCGCCAAAGGTCAGTGTCTTCGCCAAAGCGAGTTTCAACACGGCATCAAACGCATCCTCTTTTGAAATGTCAGGGCGGAGCGAAAGCTGATGGCCAGGTCGTGGATCGCAGTTGAATAGGCTTTTGAGTTCCTTTTTTGAAAAGATCGCGACGCTGCTCGCACTTTCATATCGAACGGCGTCAAGCGAAGTTCTTACCTCAATGTGGTTCGATAGGACCGGCCGCCGCAGGCCGTTGGGATTGAGCACGCTATCGACGACAGCCGGCACCAGATCGGCATCAATGCCGCTTTCGGGAACATCGTCGGCTCGCTGGTAGAAGGTCAGGGTTTTCTTGAGCTGGTGCCGATCGCTCTTTCGGACAAAGCCAAAGGTGATATGGATCGATCCTTGTCCAGACGTGGTGGGATCGTGATCGATACCGCGCTTTAGGAACAAGAAGTCGGCGGCTTGAAGGTCGATCTCGGTTTTCGCAGCGTCTTGCCAGATCGCCCAACGCTTCGAGCCATAGACTTGTAGAACTGCCACATCGTGATCATCGCTATGACGTCCAGCCCCCCCATTTGATGGTGGCGTCCAATAGACATTCATATGGCAGAGCAAGCCGGATTGCCTGGCGATCTCTTCGAAGCGCGCGGCCAGCACCGGCATGCAGCGTTCAAAGTAGTTCACGGCAATTGTCCGACCGCGGAGGATTTCTCCGACAACATCGCCAAGCCCAAGAGTGGTGGCTTGCCCGTTTTGTCCCTTAAAGGCCGTCACGTTGCCATGGCTGAGAAGCTTGACGTTCTCTGTGGTCTGTTGTCCCGCGAGGAAGGAATCGAGGAAGCGTCGCTGAAAGGTCTGCTGTACATCATCGTCAAACGCGATGGACATTTGCCTGGTGCAAAGGGAAGCGTTCTCGGTCCAGGCGAGGCCGATATGAACGGTGTCCAAGAGACGTTCGTCGAGCGTGGCTTGTTCCATGAGTGTCCGCACGGCTAACTCGCTGGCTCTTGGATCTCGACGATTCGGTGCCGCGAGAAGACCGAAATGGCATGGAGCCGAAAATCATCCTCCCGATCATCACCCGTCATGATGTCCGTGAGGTCGATTGGTGATTGCCGTTCGAGTATCGCCAGAAGCTGTTCGAACGGCTCTTGATGCCGTGTCGCGAATTTGAAGACCTTGCCACCGGCGTAGACCACGATCTGATCCGATGTTGGCCGATGATCGACGCTGATGTCACCATCGCTCAAGCAAATCCGTGCCTTCGCGGTCAGATCCGTGGCGACTTCCAGAGGAGCGAATTTCATGCCGCCGCAGGACTGAAGCCGCCGCGCCTCGTCATTCACGAACTCAATCGCCCGATCCAGCAACATCCCGGCGCTGTCCCGACGGTGCTGGCAGCGCAGGGCAGCCTTGGTCGGGTCAGAATGAAGAAGAGGCACATCGAGGTCGATGATGCCGTCGAGGTCCTCATTGGAAAGACTGCGCGAGAACCCCTCCTTTAGGAGATCACGAGCACTTCGATCATAGGGGGCGATGCCAAGGGTCGCGGAAAACTCGGGATTGGCAAGGACGTGATAGTGACCTGCAGGGATGTAGAGCACATCGCCCGGTTCTAGAATGACCTTCAACGCCCGGTCTTCGCAATCGTCAAGCGTGAACTGCTGTCGGACCATACCCTGGGTCTGCTCGAAGTCGGCAGGCGACCATAACCAGGCCTCCTTTCGGCCGGGACCTAAGTGGTAAAGGAAGGTGTGCTCGCGGTCGGTGTGGATGCCGAAGGGGGTGATCGGGTAGATGCCGAGAAAGCAATACGTGTCGATGCCCCCCATGGGCATGCCAACCTGGCGGTTCCAAGGCGCGTTGAAGGCGGTCCGCACATAGCGATCGATCGGGGCACTCATGGCGTTCAGGCCATTGAGCGCCAAGCAGAATGATGAAGACCCTGTGATCGTCTTGAGCCAGGCTTCAATCGACGTCTCTGGCGGCTTGGTCTCAAGTGTCACCAATTCGCTGAGGTCGTCGCGGGTGCCGCCGTCGATAAAGAGACGGCTCGAGATCTTCGATTGGAACGCGGCCTGACCCCGTTCGAGAATTGTCCCAACGGCATCAAGGATCGTCGCATAGTCCGGAAATGTTCCCTGGCTATGCACGGGGTCATGCAAATTCTCGAGCCGGAGGTGGCCAAGGTCGATCATGTCTCACCTCTTCTGACAAGCGTTGATGATGGTGCGAACAGCCGTCGCGGTGCGCTCACGCTTTGAGGGCTCTTCTGACGAGAAGAATTCGACGATATCAGCGCCGACCAAGACCCGGCGGCGCGCAAGCTCGCGCACGATGTCGACGAGCTTCTCGAAGGCGATGCCGTCATCTAGAGGTGTCGTCACTGAAAGACCGACTGCGGGATCGACGACATCGAGATCAATCGAGAGGTAGACGGATTGACCCAACGCCAGGATGGCATCGGCGATCGCTGGCGCACTTAAACGATTAGCCCTGGGTGATGCGATCTGCAGGATCTTGCCTGATGTCGCGCCGAGGCTTGATCTTGCCATGACTTGCGACGGACGAACGCCGATTTGGATGATGTTTTGAATGCTGGGCTGAAGGGCAAGGCGGTAAGCGAAATTAGCGTGGTTTAGCGGCATCAAGCCGAGGTCGATCTCGTTGTTGTCAGGCGGAGGCTTGGCGACGCTGCGCCCGATGTCGTGATGCGCATCGAGCTGAACATAGACCAGCGGTTCGTCCAGAGCGCAGCCGCGCGCCGCGAAATAAGAAAGACTGTGGTCGCCGCCGATCATGATCGGTATCTTGTTCGTCAGCCGGGCGCGCCAGGTATTGAATGCGATGCGACGACCGATGTCATAGATGCCTTCATCCGTATGCGCGACGATGTCACCTTGGTCTGTCGGATCAAGCGGGTTCGAGGTGTCCAGGGCCTGGCCGCGAATCAGATAGGGGCCGCTGAACGCGCTGAACGGAGGATCATTGGCGAAGTCGATCACGCAACCGAAAAGAAGATCATGGGAGGCGAGCAGGTCGTCGAGGGCGGGCGGCGCCTGATGTCGGCGATGCGCAGGCTCGGTGACGCCCCTGCGGATGGTGCGCTTCCAAGGCGCGATCGTGATGAGATCGAGGAACAGGAGATGGTCCAGCATGCGCATCGCCGCCGGCGACGCGCTGCGCAGGCGGCCTAGGGCCTGAATGGGCTGCGGATCGGCGAAGAAGTGAAGCAGATCGCAGGCAACCGATCCAAGGGAGAAGGTGCGACCGCAACGCTGGATCGCATTAGAAGTCCCACGTTGGGCCGAAGAAAGGCCCATTTCAGCGGGACTGAAGGTCGATTGGATATGGATTGTCATGTCAGAGGGTCGGCCCGACCGCGCCATGCACGATCGGGCCTTCTGTCTCAGTGGCCGACGTCGCGACGATCGCGGGCTTCGACCGTGGAGCAGCAATCGCGTGTCAAGGTGACACCGCCGGTGCTCGAGATGCGCTTCAGCTTTTCTTCAAGATCAGCGATCTTCTTTTCGGTTTCCTTGGACATGATGCTCTCCTTTCTGGGATTGAGCTACGCTGCCATCTAAACGATGGCGATGATCATTATTGCGAGCGCAGCAAATAAGGAAACATCATTTATAAATATATCGAAAATATATTAACATTATATTAGAGAAATATTGATAAAAATTATGGAATTATTTGGAATTTCATGGCTATTTGCCGGAATTCATATTGGAACTTCTTCAGGCGAGTGTCATTTAGGTCTACAAAAGGGGAGGATAGAGGGATCGGTGGTCAGGTCAGGGATTGGGTCCATCGCACTGTTACAAGTGGGATAGATCATCGGTCGAGCCTGGACGCCTGCCAAGACAACGGATGCCGACATCCAAACGATCCTGCGATCAAAGCGGGCGATGATGACAATGCTTCAGGCAGCTTGCCACTAGGAGATTTCGGCGTGGCTGCCGGTCTAGTATGAGATGCGATTGTTTAGCTTAACCGGCCGAGACAGGTGTGTGTCACGATCAAGACTGGCCTCGTAAGACTGGGACCAGCACGAGCGAACAATGGAGCAGGCCCTGAAGTCTGATTTTCAGCCGTTTTTCGCTTCAATCCCGGCGGTCTCGCCAAAATGAGTGAAAAAAAGCGTCAAAATTCGCTTCAATACAATCTTGATACGAAATAGATAGGACTATATAACAATCAAAGGTTATATTTGTTCTCGCTTAAGGTGGGAAAAAAGACTGGAGACAGTCCTTTTTTGAGCGAAAAAAGCGAGGTTCGGAGGGTCGATGATTCGCAGCGAAGATGTGTTGAGTCGAGACGCTGAGCGAGGATTGGGAGAAGTGTCGTCGGACGGTGATCAGCGCCGTTGGATTTGCATTCATGCCCAGCCGAACAAGGAGCTCTTCGCCGCTCAAAACCTGCGCAATCAGTCCTACCACTGCTACCTGCCAACCGTATCAAAAGTAGTTCGCCATGCCAGGCGGACTAAGACGGTGCGGGCACCGTTGTTTCCGCGATATCTGTTTGTCAATATCGATGTCGATGTGGATCAGTGGCGTCCCATCTTAGGTACCTTCGGCGTAAGCTCTCTCGTTATGGATGGCGGGCGACCAAAGGCCGTTCCCTTTGGTGTCGTTGAAACCTTGCTTGAGGCTACGGATACTGAGGGCAATACAGACTTTCGACACAACGTTCATGTCGGGCAGCAAGTTCGTATCATGTCGGGTCCGTTCTTCGACCTGGTCGGTCGGCTTGAACAGTTGGACTCGATGGGGCGAGTAACGGTTCTTCTGGACATTCTTGGTGGGCAACGATCGGTGAATGCCGGTCGCGTGGCTTTGCAGCCTGAGGCTGCATAAACAACTCAACAATCGGGGTTTTTTGCGTCTGGCCCATTGGGGCTGGATCATAAACTGACGTCCGGCGCCGCGCTAACGATCGCGTGCTTCGGGCCCAGTTGTTTGTCGGCTGACTTTCGGAACTGAACGCGTTTCACCCGGAGTGCGGTAGCGTGAGAAAAATCCAGATATGATGACGCTAAATTCTTTATGCAGGCCCTACTTTGTTTGATCGTGTTTTCTATTTACGGAACGTTGTGCGTCTCCCTTTCGTTCCTGCTCTTGTTGTCATTGCTGCTTTTACCCTGTTGCCAGATATTCGAATGCCGTCATTCCTGAATTGGGGAAAGCATTCAGACTTGCTCTATCATGTGTTAGCATTTTTTCTGCTCACGGCCATGGCTGCTTTATCCATGCGCCAGGTGCTGCCAGGTGTGATGGCTGTGGCGCTATTGGCGGTGATGCTCGAGTGCTTGCAGATCTTTGTGCCGGGACGAGAGGTTTTCTGGAGCGATCTCGTTGCCAGTCTGGTGGGCTTGATTCTGGGAGCCATGTTGGCATGGATAGCGGACTATATGAGGCGTGATCGTCTTAGAATGGCTCGGCTGACGTAACGTGGTACGTGGCTTGATCAAGAAGCACTGTGTTCAGAGTGACATCATGTTGACGTTAGATGCAACTACGTCGTTTCTGCTGACGTCTTGTACGGCCTTTCATGACGTTGATCATCAAAGGAGCGAAGAGACACGTCCGGTACATGATTTTGGTTCTTGCGCTTGGTCAGCAACCTTTAAAGCATTCAGCGCGCAGCAAGGTGATCGCACTCGATGAAAATATCGCTGGTAACGATATCTTATAATCAGGATCGTTTTCTCGAGCAGGCTATCCAGTCCGTCTTGGATCAAGACCACTCGGATCTTGAGTATATCGTCGTCGATCCAGGATCGACGGATCGCAGCCGTGACATCATCGAAAGCTTTGGCGATCGCATCGGATCCGTAATCCTGTCGCCTGATAACGGCCCCGCTCAGGGCTTAAATCACGGCTTTGCCCACGCCTCCGGTCAGGTCTTTGGTTTCTTAAATGCTGATGACCTGCTGCTGCCCGGCGCAATTAAAGACATAGCAATGGCGTTTCAGCAGAACCGAGGGATCGATGTTGTCGCTGGCCATGGTTGGATCATAGACGAGTTTGGCAACACCGTTCGAAAGAAGCACTCACAACGCTTTAACGCTTGGCGATACCTCCATCGAGGAGCCTATTTGCTTCAGCAGGCCACATTCTTCAGGGCTGATGCTTTTCGGAAGGCCGGGGGCTTCAATGAAAGTAACCGGACCTGCTGGGATGGCGAGCTCTGGCTCGACATGGCCCTTGCGGGCTGTCGCTTTCACATCCTAGATCGAGATTTAGCGTGTTTCCGGGTCTATCAAACTTCACTCTCTGGGCAGATCGTAGATGGTGGTGAGCCGCAGCGGTTATATGAGTGGGATCGAAATCGTATGTTTCGGATGGCAACTGGGCGTGATCCAAGAGGGGTGCACTATCGTCTGAGTTGGTTTGCTGCACAGCTCTTGAAGTGGAGTAGTAATCCAGCGTCATTTGCGACGTCGATTCGGTCAATAGCCGCAACCAAGCAGGCCTTGCGTTCCGCTGGAGCGCAGTAGCTTAGCCTGTGGTCCCTTTTTTAGTTATTGACTGGCTTTTGACGGAAGATTTGTTTGCTTCGGACGAGCGCTAATATACGCCCGAAGGGCAGGAGATCTGTTTGTTATGAAGACATGATCTTCATGATGTCTTTAGTTTTCAGCGATACACCGTTGGGATATGCATGCCCCAACGTCCAAAAATATAATTATGGTGAGACTAGGTTTTTTCGGAACGGCAGTCTTGGTCGCGGGCCTTGCGCTGTTTCCCAACCTGTCCCTCCCGGAGCCAATGATTCTGCGCGGCTTTGCCGATAAAGTCTATCATGTCATCGGTTGTGCTATATTAGTGGTTCTGGCTGTTGAAGGCTGGTCTCTGGCACGTCGTCTGGTGATCTTGGCACTGCCCCTGGCGTTTTCGCTCGAATGGATCCAAGCCTTGATACCCGGGCGAGGGATCCATATTGCCGATAGTGTTGCAAACGTTGTTGGCGTCTCCTTCGCCATAATCTTTCTGATGAGTCTTGGCCGGTGGACAAAGAGCCGGAGGCCAAATCACATTGTTTGCAAGGGCGGCAGTCTGCACAGCCGAGATTAGGGCCAGAGAGAGTCTTGATGGGGCTGTTTGGCCGTCATTCGTAAGTGGTTCCGGTTCATTCGGTGACGGCCTGGCCTTTGGGCCTGTCTATGACTATTCGCGATGCATAAGCTGCTGACCGTATGCTTGATGCTGATGATTCGTAACATTTTTGGGAAGCAATATGTTGCAGGCACCAGTATGACACGTTTGATGGTTGTTGCCGGCGCAAGGCCGAACTTCATGAAGGTCGCTCCGATCATGAAGGCGCTAGAGAGGCGATCAGGCCTATTCGAAGTAACTTTGGTGCATACGGGTCAGCATTATGACGATCAGATGAGTGCTGTATTCTTCAACGAACTCGGATTGCGTTCGCCCGATATCGCCTTAGACATTGGATCGGGTAGCCATGCAGAGCAGACTGGAAGGACTCTGATGGCCCTTGAGGTCACGCTCATCAAGCATCGCCCGGACCTCGTCATTGTCGTCGGCGACGTGAACGCTACGCTGGCGGCAACACTGGCCGCAAAGAAACTGAAAATTGCAGTTGCCCATGTCGAAGCTGGACTAAGGTCGCATGACCCCACAATGCCGGAGGAGATCAATCGGGTTCTGACGGATCGGATCAGCGACTTTCATTTCACAACCGATCATTTCGCAGACTCAAATTTGAAACGGGAGGGCTTTTCCGAAAAATCCGTTCATCGGGTCGGTAACGTCATGATTGATACGCTGCTAACTTATCGGGACCGTGCGGCTAGGTCCGATATCCTGGATCGTCTTGGCGTAAAAACGAGAGGTTATGCACTTGCGACTTTACATCGCGAGAGCAATGTCGACGATCCTGAAAATCTGGCGCGTTTGCTCTCAGCTTTTGTTCAGCTATCTAAGACACTTCCGATCGTAATGCCGTTACATCCGCGTACCGAAAAGAGACTTGACACATCGGGATTGAAGGGTCTTCTCGCGTCAAGTCGGGTGATGCTGATCTCACCTCTTGGCTATTTTGACTTTGTGAAGCTGATGGACATGTCTTGCTTTGTCATGACGGACAGCGGCGGAGTGCAGGAAGAGACCACCGTGCTTGGCATCCGTTGTTTGACACTTCGAAAGACTACCGAGCGCCCGATAACATGTGAAGTTGGCACAAATATGCTGATTGGCCCCGATCCAGCAGCGATCATGAAAAATGCTCTGCCGCTTGTTTCTAATACTGCTCGCCAAGATAGTGCGCCGCCACTTTGGGATGGGTATGCCGCAGAGCGCCTCGCATTGGTTCTTGAACGTCGATTTGATGCTCGATCTTTGTCGGCAGCTTAGTTGACATTCAGGTTCTATGTTATCTCGGGATGGGCACAGAGAACTGGAATTGATCCTAGTGGGATACCTTAGCGACCAAACGCTTGCCTAATAACTTACTTGTGCAGGCACAATCCTTTGCCGCTCCCGAACGCTACTCGAAACAACTTCACATGTTCTTTCGAAACTTGAAAGAGCCCTCTCTGCCATTGTTGCCCGCCAATACTAACTCGTGGCTTCAATATTGCGGTACTTAGATCGTTAGATTTAAAGGGCTTCAGCGGCAGCTAAGCGAATGCTTCATCCGCACTTTGATCCACTTGAAAATAGCGCACGGTATACAAAATGGCTGTCCTCCACCGACGCTTTCGTGAAGTACATCCCACTGGCTTTCGGCTGAAACTGGTTCGGCTTCTGCGAAGGCTGTGTGCTGTGCGTGGCTGGATGCGTTTAGTCAACTTCATCCTTCCAAAAGAGGTTAACGGTGCATTCGTGGTTGCGAACAGGGATGGAATTCGGTTCGCTGGCGACGTCTCATCGTTCATTGACAGGCAGATTTACATATTCGGCTCTTACGAGGAGAAGCTACTTGATGCATTTCTGTCTATCATCCCTTCAGATAGACGTGGCGTTCTTTTGGACGTGGGCGCAAATGCGGGGACGCATAGTCTATCACTTGCACGCCATTTCAGTGATATTCACGCATTTGAACCCAACCCTCATCTGTGGCCAAGTTTCGAGCGCAACATCGAATTGAATGGCGTTGAGAATGTGACACTCCATAAAGTTGGCCTCGCCAACAAGAACGCAGAGTTGCCGTTTCACCTCACAGATAATAACAACTTTGGATTGGGCACGTTCTCGCAAATAGAACAGTATGATCGTCCGCTTAAAGAGGTTTTTACTTCAACAGTCGTAATTGGCGATGACTATCTGTCGCGGAACCAAGTTTCTAGCGTTAATGCCGTTAAGATCGACGTACAGGGATTCGAGATGGAAGTGCTTCGGGGATTGACCGCAACGCTAAAGCGAGAACAACCCATAATTTGGTTTGAGGTTGGCGGCGGAACCCTGACAGAGATGGGTAACGGAGACGTCATTCCCGAACTCATTCCCTTCCCCCACGAACTCTTTCGCTTCGTTCCCGGAAACTCCTTGTTCTCCAATTCGGTAAGTCTAGTCGCTGTATCCGACGGTGCCATTGAAAGGGGTAACTACATTGCGAGACCAATTTGAGGCATTGTCGCTAAGCTGTTGCGTGGAAATGAATGTTGGCGCAGCCGATGAGATGGGATGTTACTTCGGCAGCGGATGCCGAGGGAGCCGTCAAGAGAGAAAGGTACTTATGCCGTGACGATCAAGCGAGCTGAGTACAAAATCGATACAAAAGGAATCTACGCTGAAGTTTACAAAGTCGACGGCCATGATTATGGCCGTACGACGGAGGGTAACCGCTATGAGAATGGCAGTTGGCAGCTAGTGATCGCGCCAAAGCTTACAAAGGTCATGAAGTATTTAAGACGTTACGTGGTAGGCAGCGATGCTCGCGTCGTTGAAATCGGATGTGGCCTGGGCGATCTGAATTCTTGCCATCCAAAATGGGAAGGTTACGAATACTCAGCAACAGCGATTGAGCTAGCAAGAGAAATCCATGGCCCCACTCTCCGGATCAGCGAGGCCGATGCTAGGTGCTTGCCCATCGAGAACAGCGCTGTCGACTTCCTCTTCAGCATCGAAACTCTAGAACATGTCCCGTCGCCCGAGGTCGCATTTTCCGAGATCGAACGGGTTCTGAAGCCGAGTGGTCTAGCCATGCTTTCACCCGCATGGAACTGTCGTCCGTGGACCGTAAAGAAGTTGCAGCAACGAACATATTCGGAATTGCCTATATCGGATCGAATCGGAAAGTTGTTGATTCCTCTACGTAATAGCCTTTTCTTCCGGTTTGCTGTAGCGCTACCTGGTCGCCTGAAGCGCGAAGCCCTGTTAGCCCTGAACCGCTCGCCGATCGCGCTTCAATACAGAAATCTTGAACCGGATTTCAGCCTATGGGCGAGGTATCCGCACATTTCTGATGACGATGCCTTTGTGAGCATTGATGCCCACGCTGCAATTACCTACTTCGCTTCACGTGGTTGGGAAGTACTGTCGCACCGCTCGATGGCTCGGCGGCTTGCCTGCCGCGGCGAGGAGATAGTCGTTCGTAAGCCTTCCACGCATTCATGAAAATCGAGGCTTGCAATGAAAGATACGGAATGCTCCACGGTTGAGTGAAACTGGCGTTAATTGGCGCCGGCTGTTGCGCCCTGGAGTAGGGTCTTTGTTAGATCGTGAATTGCTCCTTACAGAACGGTTCCGGCGTACAATGGCTGTTGGTTTGAGCAGCGGTGTCGCAAGTATCGTTGTTGCACTGATCTCATTACTCACCGTCCCGATGGCATTGAGCCATCTAGGTGCGGAACTCTACGGAATCTGGCTAACTGTAACAGCAGTCTTCACAGCCATCTCACTTGCTGAGTTCGGTGTATCAAGCTCCCTGGTCAACGCTATTGCCTCTGCTAACCTGACTTCGCGGACTGTGCGGGACAGGGTGTGTCTGACCATATCGACAGCCTTCTTTTGGCTGATGAGTGTCGTTTTCGTCCTACTGGCGCTCTCTGCGCTGATTGCACCGATCGTCGATTGGAACATCGTGTTCAATGTAGGCGAGCACGCTGCCGCGGCTCATATCGATTTAGTTGTGTCTATTGTCATTGTCTGCTTTCTCCTGGCGCTGCCATTTGGCGTTGCCGAACAAATCAACGTCGGACTGCAGGAAGGCTATTACAACGCCTTCTGGAAAATCGTTGGTTCTGTTGTCGGCTTCGCCGGCTTGGCCATCGCAGTTTGGATGGAAGCCGCAATGCCATGGCTTGTCTTGTCTATTGCTGGTGGTGCATTGCTGGGCCGTGTAGGCAACTTTGCCTCCCTGTTTTTCCGGCGCAGAACCTGGATGCGCCCGGCCTTGTCCGATATTGATAGCTCCGCATTGAGAACAGTTCTCAGGGTTGGTGGGCTTTTCTTCGGACTAAAGGTGGCAGACTTGATTTCCCATCAGGCAGACGCGATTATCGTCGCGCACATAGTTGGTCCAACAGGTGTCTCGCAGTATGCAATCACCCTGAAGCTATTCATGTTCCTCACTAGCTTCCTAATTTTGTTTCTGAAGCCGTTATGGCCTGCCTACAGCGAAGCAATCGCGCGAGGCGACATCGACTGGGTGCGTAGGACAGTGCAGCAGGTGTTGACAGTCAGCGTGGCTTACATCGCTCCGGCTGCCCTATTGTTGGGATTAAGTGCCCCAACAATAGCCACATACTGGCTCGGCGACGAATTGGTGCTACCTCCATTGCTTATCGCCTGGGCGGCTGCATTCGTAGTTGTTAGTGTCCTGGAGAGCAATCTGACCAAGTTCTACTACGCTGTCGATGGCATAGGATTTCACTTCGGTTGGGTTGCTTTTATGACGGTTGTCAATCTACCGCTTTCGATTTACCTCACCTACCAGATTGGAGTAGCCGGCCCGTTGGCTGGCAGTGTTATCGCGCGCAGTACCTTTGTTGTACTACCGCTAATACTCTGGCTTCCAAGGACTTGGCGGCGCGTTGCAACAAGTAGGCGTGAAAAATGAGGAATAAAATTAAAGAGCCGCTGGCTGCCTCTATCACCTGACTGGTACAGGGGGTGCTGTCGTTGATATGTGTGTGGAATTCCGCCTCCTGCACGTAGACGTCCAAAGTGACATCGATGATTAGTGGTGTCATTATTTAAAGTGCCACTGAATTTCAATTCGAGAAAATTCTGAGTCAACCAAGTCAGTCTGAAAATCTGAATGAAGTGAATGATGATGGGATTCGAAAAAATGAAAGATTTGTTTTTGAGATCATTTGACAATCACTCCCTCTTTTACAAGTTGGCGCTGCACTTCTATAAACAGCGGACCGCAATTATTCCAAATGTGTTTAAGGATAGTGAAAGAGGAAAGCCACGTGTTGGCCTATCATACATGTTGCTGCCGTTCCAAATGGACGAAAATGATCCGAAATTCTTGAATCACTCCAACCTATGGCGGAATAGATGTATCGCCGAAATTTTCCGCGAGATGGGATACATTGTTGACGCAATCGACGCTCGCAATCAATTCTTTCAACCTCTCGCCAAATATGATGTCTATTTCGACGATGGTTGGAATCTTGAAAGACTGAAAAAACGACTTCCAGTCAACTGCACTAAGATATTCTTTGGAACCACGCTGCACTGGCTTGATCGCAATCGCTTAGAGTTCACCCGTCTGAATGAACTGATGCAACGTAGAAATGTACTTGTGCCGCCAAAGAGAATAAATGATAATTTCCAATCAGATTTACTTGCTGATGCAGTTGTTCTTATTGGAAATCGCGTGATGAGAGAGAGTTATCGGCATATCAATAAGCCAGTTTACCAGGTTTCGATCTCCGTTCCTGAGCAGCTAATCGATGATCATGAGAAGACTTGGCAGAAGGCCAGGCGCAACTTTCTTTGGATTGGCGGTGGCGGCTGCGTGCATAAGGGGCTTGACCTCGTGCTGGAGGCGTTCGCGAAGATGCCCGAATTTAGTCTGCATGTCTTCGGCTCTGCAAATAAGGAGCCTGAGTTTGAGAAAGCATTTCATACTGAGTTGTATGGCACGGAGAACATCAAATATCACGGCTACGTTGATGTAGCGAGTAGACTATTTTCGGAGATTTGTCGCGAATGCTCAGCGCTTATCTACCCCAGTGCAGGAGAGGCCACCGGCAATGTTAATTTGATCTCAATGGCTAAAGGGATCATACCAATAATCAGCAGCAAATGTGCGGTCGATGTTGATGGTGCAGGCGTTGTGCTGCCGGACTGTAGTATCCAGACTATCTGCTCAACTGTGCGTGATTTCGCAGCATTATCGGAGGCAGAACTAGAGCAGCGTTCTTGTCGTGCACGCGAGATAGTGCGCACAAGACACACTAGAGATGGCTTTAGAGCGGCTATGAGTGATGTTTTAGGCACCATACTTGAGCAGAGTGAAGATCCCGATCACAGATGCCGGAAGACCACGACAACAATTCCGCGGCTTGAGTATCGTGCTTAGAAAGGGGGTTGGAATGCCACGCGAATCTCGGAAACATCTGGTGATCTCGGTGGTCGTTCCAGTTTACAACATGGCGTCCTTCATTGGCGACTGTCTAAGGTCCGTCGTTGATCAAGACTATCCGCATGTTCAAGTCATAGTGATTGATGGTGGCTCGACTGACGGTACGAGGGACATTGTAGAGAAGTTTAAAGACAAACTTTTCTACAGGTGCTACGAGCCAGACGGCGGGCAGACGGACGCTTTGAATAAGGGTTTTGCTTGTGCTACTGGCGACATCAACTGCTGGCTAAATGCAGACGAGGAGTATCTTCCCGGTACGCTTACTGCAGTCGCGGAGGAGTTTCGTCGCGGCAAGGACGTTGATCTCGTATACGGGAACCGCGTCGACTGTGACGAGAATGGCGTTGCTCTACGGACGTTGCGCAGACCTCGTATGCATCCAAAGCACTACACTCTCTATTGCGGTGGTGTATTGCCGACAGATGCAACTTTCTGGAGTGCTCGCGCGCATCGAGCTGCGGGTTCGCTTGATGCGGGCGCATTTCCAAGGCTTGCAATGGATTACGATTGGTTTTTGCGACTGAGCTTCTACGTTAAAGGCTGGGTGTATCTCGATCGTTCGATGTCCTTGTTTAAACATCATGGCAAGAGGCAAACCAAAGTCGAAAAGACAGAGGAGGTTAGAGCTCTTTGGTTGCAGGCCCGTCGCAAATGCCTGAACACCAAACAGGTGAGTGCAATCAGTCTCGCACTGGGTTGGATTTATTGGGGGACTCTGGCACGCCTTCAGCAAGGTAATTTGCGTACTCCGAAGGGGTCCACGCTCTTGCGACTGCTAAGTGCTGTTAAGCGCTAATGCCGGTACATCAGAATCTATCGCCATAGAATATGACCGTTAGTCTTGCGCCTTTGATTCTAGGGCAAGTCGTGAATTTTGCGTTCACGCTTTGCTTGTACATGTTTGAATGTTCCGTGGCTCTCGTACTAGTACTCAGTGGATCAGCATCGGTATTGCTCTACGCAAAGTATCTAATGTCGTGGTTTCGCAGCGGCGAGTCACTCGTATCTCCTGGCTTCATATATCTCCTCAGCAGCCTATTTCGAATTGGCGTTGGAATTATCTATGCAGGCATGGCTTTGCCAATTGCGAAGTCGACGCCTGAACGTGCCTCCATATTTTCGATCGGGGCAGAACTCCCGTTGGACTACATGGTGGAAGGGTTGCTCATTTTACTGATTGGTGAAATTGGGTTCGCAATTGGGCTTAGTATCTTGAAGCACGCGCGCCCGTCAGTTCCAATGCCTTGTGACGTATACAGGCTCTGGAAAGTCGGGCTGGTTGGGGTGATAGCTAGCCTGACGCTATTTATGCTCGCACGGTCAGGGGTCCACATCGGAGCATTAGGACGGCTCGGCCCGCTCGTTCTCGACTATGCGGCACCAGCGGGTATTTTCATGATGTTACAGGCTGGGACCATAATCAGCAGAGGCAAATGGACACATCCAATTGTACTCATACCGCTGGGTCTGCTCGTGGGGCTGGCTGCGGTATCAATGACGTCATATATGAAGAAGTCAGTAGTAGTGGCAATTCTGCCTCTGATTCTATTTCTACTTTGCAACCCCCGCTTAATCATGCCTCGATCTAAGGCTGTGAAGTTTGTTTCCTTCCCATACATCGCGTGTGGCACTTTGGCCGTAGCGCTATTCGTATCTTTCATCTCCGTCTACGCTGAACTTCGACGACCAGACTTTTACGAAGGAGCTGCTGGAGACGTTACGCTACGCCGGGAGAAGCCCCCAGTTTTGCCCTACATCCGTGATGCGCTTCTTGCATCGATTCCGGGAACCGAAGAATTCTCGAAGTCGCATCGTTTCCCCGACAAAGGCATCTGGTATTTCTGGCGACGCGTCAGTCACGCGGACGAAGCAGGTTGGTCGTATAAGCGGGTGGCCAGTAATGGATGGAGAGGAGATGATATCCTGCATGACTTCCTAATTACTATAACGCCTCGCATCTTTTGGCCAAACAAACCTCAGATCTACTGGGGTCGCGAATTGGCCGTGGTTGTGGGTGCTGCCACGGTTGCCGAGCAAGCAACAACTTCCTTTGGCTTGCCGATGGCGGCGGCATACTACTGGATCGGCGGTTGGGGCTATGTGTTGGTTGGCATGACGTTCAGTGGACTCATGCTGACCTTCACTTGGCGCCTGTTCGGCCCTCATTTTGGCCGTGATTTACCTGCAACAACCATTGGGATGGCAGTCATCGTCATTTCTCTTAGCTGGTTCGAGGGGGAATTCTTTGGTGGCATGGAGCACTTCATTTACTTCCTTCTGATTTATCCGCTAGTCCGTATGACCGCGCCGCTGATGCTGTCAACCGTGCGTCCGCAGTTCACCGCGGCCCAGCGCTGATGAAGCGGGTTGTATTGATCGGGCCAGAGTGGCACGGCTCAAATTCGCAGGGACTCGCAGATGGATTTCGTGCCCAGGGCGCCGTGGTTGAAGTGCTCGATCTGGACACTCCGGTCCTGCCTCCAGCACACTCATCACTAGCTGGTCGCGGGTTCTACAAGGTGTTGCGGCCTGCACTTATCCGGATACGGGAACGGGAGGTGATGCAGCGTTCCAGATTGCTCCGTCCTGATCTCGTGGTCGTCTTCAAGGGCAACTGCCTCAGCAACAGACTCTTCGCGCAGCTCAGAACGCTAGCAGCGCCCATAGTCAATTTTTATCCAGACGTTAGCATGACCGCTCATTCCGGCCACATTAAGAAGTGCCTGCCGCTCTACGATGCAATTTTTACGACTAAGAGTTTTGGAAGAAGAGACTTCAGCACAGTGTTTGGTCACGATATGGCGATGTACTATCTACCCCATGGGTTCAATCCGCGTGTGCATCGTCCTCTCAGACCTAGCGAAAGAGATCGTAGAGATTTTGGAGCTGACGTATCGTTCGTTGGTACCTGGTCACCTGCCAAGGAACGTACTCTCGCATTTCTGGCGCGGGGAGCCCCTAACATCCGGCTCAGGATCTGGGGTAATCAATGGGAACAGTCAACAGCTCCAGAACTCAAGCATTCAATAGAATATAAGCCCGTTGTTGGCGACTTTTATACAATGACACTTTGTTGCACTAAGATTAACTTAGCGCTTCTATCGGAGCGTCGCCGCGGTGCGAGCCAAGGCGACGAGATTACCTCGCGCAGTTTTCACATACCGGCGACTGGTTCCTTCATGTTGCACCAGCGCACAGGAGATTTTGCTGATCTCTTTGAGGAAGGTCTGGACTCGGCTTGTTTTGGCAGTGATCAGGAGTTGGTCGAGAAGACATTATACTATTTGCAAAACAACAACGAACGATCGAAAATTGCTCGTCAGGGCTTCAATAGATGCATCGAAAGCCATTCACTGGCGCATCGCGCGCAGGCGATGCTGCAAGTCTTGGGGCTGGACAATGATCCATCCAGTAATTCACTTGCACACATTCAAGCACGACGACTATAGGCTCATGCACATAATAAGATCCATCACCTACTCGCAGTTTGTGGGCGAGATCCAAAATGAACGGTATCATTAAAGTAGTGTAGAGACAACGATGACAATGCCAGATCGCAGTAGGTATAGAATTGCCGTCATTGCCCCGCACTTTGTACAGTATCATTCGCCACTATATAGAACGATGGCAGAAGATTACTCACTCGACATTACAATACTCTATCTCGATGATTTAGGCCTACGCAGTGCTGACAACGACGAATTCAATCACAGTCCAGTCTGGGACATATCACTCACGGAGGGATATAGGTACAAGCTACTCAAGAACTGTGGCCACGGCGGAGGTGAAGGCTTCCTCGCCAAAGTCAATTTCGGCCTGTTGCGGGAGCTCAGTCACCTGAATTACGATGCTGTTCTGATTCAGGGCTATTCCATTCTTTCCTATTGGCTTGCGATGACCATCGCGAAAGTGAATGGCCTTCCCGTTATTTGGCGTGGCGAGGTAACGAACAAGCTGAATGAGTTCGATAAAGGTGCTAAGGCTCTGCTTAAGCGCTTTGTAAGGACCATATTTCTACGGCAGGCAAGTGCGATACTGTATACATGCGCTGGTAATAAGACATTTTTGACCGACCATGGCATTTCCGAAGACATATTATATCCCTTTCCCTGTGCGGTGGATAATGAACACTTTCAGGCCGGCTATGCCAACTATAAGGCGGACTACGAGGAGATTCGTAGCTCGCTGGGCATCGGCAAAGGCGATTTGGTCGTGTTGTTCTGCGGTCGGTTGGTTCCCCGCAAACGTCCGATGGATTTGTTCCGAGCAGCTGCCAGGCTGAGTAGCGATGAAGTCACGCTTCTCGTCGTTGGTGACGGTCCGTTGCGGGACAAACTTGACGCATATGCAAAGAAATGCGGCATCAAGGTGATTTTCACAGGTTTTGTCAACCAATCCCAGATCGGGCGATACTACACCATCAGTGACGTTATTGCGCTGGTTTCACAGTACGACCCGTCTCCGAAAGCTTTGAATGAGGCAATGAATTTCGAAGTTGCGATTGTCGTCAGCGACGTAGTTGGCACTGCTACAGATCTTGTGGAGCAGGGTAGGAATGGTTTCATTGTAAAGACCGGTGATATTGGAGCAATCGCGTCCCGGCTTGAAGCGATGCTTCATGACCGGAGACTTTGTGCAGCGATGGGTAGGTCATCCGCCAATAGAGTCCTGAAATTCAATTATCGAGGTGACCTAGAGGGCTTGAAGAGTGCATTGGTGGGGCTACCCAACACTAACCGCAGCCCGCTCGCTGCCAAACGGAGGTCCCAGAGTCCATGAATACACCCGTGTTCCAGACGCCTTCAGATGGCATTTACTTCTTTGGATACTACGATCTGTCGGCGTTAAATGCTGCGAGCACGCGATTGCTTGCGCACAGAGTCCCGTTTCTGGACCGTTTGCCTCGAGATGGCGAAGCAGCTGAGATTGGATATTTCGATTTCCCTGATGGACAGCGTTTCCATCGCTTGGCACGAACCTTCACGTGGAACTGGCAGATGGGAGCAATGCTGCAATGGCTTGGTCCTGATTACGATACAAGGGTCATTTTCAACGACCTTAGGAACGGCCACTTTGTTAGTGTCATTCACGATTTGGAGACAAACGACCAGCGGATCTTGCCATTTCCAGTCTATGCGGTCGAACCCTCTGGTAAGACTGCGGCATGCGTTGACTTTGAACGTCTCTATTGGTTCCGTCCTGGCTACACTTACCAAGGCATACGTAATCAGTCTAAGAAGGCCAACTTCGCACCAGAAGATGGAATCTGGGTTCTAGATCTCGAATCGGCTAGTGTTGAGCAGGTTGTCTTTCTCAAAGACTTGGTTGAGTTTCAATCTGTTGCCAGTATGGATGGCGCTGAGCACTATTTGGAACATATCACCTATGCTCCTGGCGGCCGTCATATTGCGTTTCAGCACCGCTGGCGTGGAGCCGACGGGGCGGCAAACACACGCTTATTCGTCCTCAGCCTTAGGGATCGCGAATTGCGGCTGGTCTCTGACTCGGGGCGATTGACCCACTATTGTTGGCGTGACGACGAAACCATCTTAGCATTCGGTGGCGCGGCATCGATTGCTGGTGCGGTGCGCAGGCGGCCTACGCTTCTTAAGGCGTTCATTAAGCCGATGCTGCCTGTTTACTACCGTATCCGGGGAATAGTCCCTGCGTTGCGCCAGATATTGACGCAAGACAGTTATACGCTCATCGATGTTGAAAGCGGCTCGGTTACTAGATTGACGAGCGAACATTTGGCCGAGGATGGCCATCCGACCTTTCGTCCCGGATGGAGTTCTGTCTTTGCAACCGATACATACGCAAACGATAAAACCCATACTTTGTGTCTTATACTTTTCGACCTTGACAGCAACGCGGCTAGTCACATTGCCACGCTCTCGTCGTCATCGCAGTCAGAACGAACAGGTTGGCGCTGCGATCTGCACCCAAAGTGGTCATTCGACGGGTGCTATCTGACGGTTGACACGGAGCACGGTGGTGGCAGGGGCATCCATGTCTATGAAATCGCCCACCCGCAAGCTCTACAATGACAATGAAAGCGGTGTCGGATTTTTAGTGATCGCAGCCCACTATGTTAGTTAGGAGAGTTCTCTGACGTCGAACATAAAGACCCCTGTGACAATCTCTGTCCGTCACTTTATGCGGCTTGCGCGTGCCACAGACTTCAGCATGGAACGATTATTCCAAGACGTGCGAACATACATGCCTGAGCGGATCAGTATTGATGTCTTCTTCTGCCGAAATCATTCTAACGGCCTTTGGCCGCGCATTGAAGATATTCTATCGGCAAGAAGATGTCAGGCTGAAGTAAATCATGTCACTGGCGACGTCCATTATTTGACCTTTCTATTGGATTCTAAACGAACAGTTCTGACTATTCACGATCTAGCACAGCTATCACGACTCAGAGGATTAAGGCGTTGGCTTTACTGGCTCTTCTGGTTTTGGTTGCCGGTGAGAAGAGCTGCGGCAGTCACAGTCGTCTCCGAAGAGACAAAACGGCAGCTGTTGAGTTACGTCCGCTGCGATCCCAGAAAAGTCCACGTAGTGCACAATCACATTTCTCCTGAATTCCGACCGATACCTCACAGTTTTGACACCAAAAAGCCTCGCATTCTCCAGATCGGTACTAGTTGGAACAAGAACGTTGAGAGGGTGGCCGAAGCCGTCACAGGCATGCCATGCAAGCTCGTTGTCATCGGACCATTGTCAGTAGCGCAGGTTCAGCTATTTGAACGGCTAAAGATCGACTACGAAAATCATATCGAGCTATCCCATTACGAAGTTATAGCGCAGTATGGAAGGTGTGACGTAGTTACTTTCGTATCACTGGCTGAGGGTTTCGGGCTCCCCATTCTTGAAGCAAATGCTATAGGTCGGCCAGTAGTGACCAGTAATCTGTCATCAATGCCCGAAGTCGCCGGTCAGGCAGCCTGTCTAGTTGATCCCTACAATGTATTGGACATAAGGAATGGCATTTGCAGAGTTATCGATGACGAATTCTATCGGGAAGAACTGATCGCAAATGGCTTCGAAAATGTTAATCGCTTCCGGCGAGAGACAACCGCAAAGTCTTACGCCAAGATCTATGAAAATCTTCATAGTCAACGGGGTGCCGGGCTGGAGGCACCCGCGGCATGATCCGAAAATGCTGGTCAGCCCCTAAA
Organism: Geminicoccaceae bacterium; assembly: GCA_028285265.1. GTDB lineage: Bacteria > Pseudomonadota > Alphaproteobacteria > Geminicoccales > Geminicoccaceae > JANQPX01. The sequence continues at coordinate 5,789 of JANQPX010000039.1, read as the reverse complement.
ATTTTCCTGAACACCTTTGTATGCTCTCTCTTCCTTATGAGGCACATTCTACCAGGCTTGGCCTCGGACGACCATTCCCTTTTTGTATGCCAACAACCAAGCAAGAGGGGGCGGGTGCAATGAAGGTCTTTCTGGCAATTACCAGTCTTCGCCAGAGCTATGGCGGTCCGGCCGTCGCTGTCGCAAACTTGGCGAAAGCGCTATCAGAATCTGGAGCTAAAATTGGCCTTTGGGCACCGGACGGATCGGCCGCTAATATCGCCATGTCTAGCAGTACAACCGACCTCCAGTGCTTTAGTAGTGGTCTTGAGAAAGCCCTGCACGAATTTGGCAGGCCTGACATACTGCACGATAATGGAATTTGGCTTCCACACAATCACAAACTGGCGTTACTCGCGGCCCACCATCGAATCTCACGCATTGTAACATTGCACGGGATGTTGGAGCATTGGGCAGTTAATCATAAGAAATGGAAGAAGAGGCTGGCTTGGTGGCTCTATCAACGACGCGACCTTATGGCCGCGACATGCCATCTCGCAACGGCCGATTCAGAGGCCGGCACGCTCTTAGGCTATCGTCTTGGCATTCCGGTCCGTGTAATTCCGAACGGCATCGACATTCCAAAATTGCCATTTGACCAGAATGCCGAACAACCTTGGACGCGTGACTCGAAAGGCCCGAGGGTCGCACTATTCCTCGGTCGAATCTATCCGGTGAAGGGGCTACCGATGCTGATCGATGCCTGGTCAGCTCTTCGGCCGCGAGGGTGGGTTCTACATATTGCTGGCCCCGATGAAGCGGGACATAGGACAGAACTAGAAGCCAGAGTTCGTGCCGCAGGTCTGGAAGCTGCTGTCAGGTTTCTGGGACCCATCGCTAGCGATGAGAAGCATAAACTCTATCGACGTGCAGATCTGTTCGTGCTTCCGAGCTACTCGGAGAACTTCGGGATGGTGGTCGGCGAGGCTCTGGCCAACGGGCTCCCTGTTCTGACCACGAAAGCGACACCGTGGTCACTGTTGTCTGAAAAGCGATGTGGCTGGTGGGTCGAGGCGACAGTCCGAGGACTAGAAGAGGGTCTACGTCAAGCGACCTCATACGAGCCAAGAATGCTTTGGCAAATGGGTGCCCGGGGTCGGAGTCTGATCGCGCAGGATTTTTCTTGGCCAGGTGTCGTGCGGCGATTCACGTCGGTATACGCAGAGTTTCTCAATAATTGATGTGATAGTCTAAGTATAGATGACACCTGCGATGTCTATGCCTCAACTGCCAGTGCGCGATCAAATTGCAACTTTCACCCAGCCCAAGGCTGATCGTATTCTGGTTCCGTTGGGCGAGGGTAAGATAGGTCTCTAGCATGTTATCCAGGAGTTCGGCAATCTACAAACAGTATGGGCGAAGCCTCTCAAAAATACCTTCAGTCGACCTCGGCCAATCAATGAACCCTTCACAGTGAAATTGAAGGTAGCGCACAGACCGAAGTAACCAATTCGGCTCCGTACTTAGATCGTGAGCAATCATCGTAGATGATAACAGTAGCGTGTGCATTCGAGGAAACTATGGATGATACCGGCACAACCGATTGAGCATACTATTAATAGCAAGCATCAAGCGTGAGCTTCTAGTGCAACTGGGGTAGCCAACTTGGTTATGCACAGCAACAGCGACAATACGTTTCCTCTATTTGTTGAGCTTGATTTATCGATGGTTGAGCTTTTGATCGATCGTGGTCGAAGCTTCTACCACCATATGTGAATTTATTATGCACTCTTGCTGTGGGTTTGTTGCGGTGATCCTTCGTGACACGCAAGGCGCTATGCATCTGGATCCGGCGATGCCAGTAGTATCGAAAGGTAGAAAAGTTTGACGACAATCATTGGCTTAAATACCTATCACGGCGATTCTTCGGCGTGTCTGGTTCGTGACGGTTTGATGATTGCTGCTGCCGAGGAGGAGCGATTCCGGCGTGTCAAGCACTGGGCTGGCTTCCCGACCGAAGCAATCCGCTATTGCCTCGAAGAGGCTCACGTTGGTCTGGAGGATGTCGAACATGTCGCTGTTAATTCTGATCCTAAGGCCAACCTAATTGGGAAGATAGGCTACACGCTAAGAAGACGACCTGATCTGGGTTTAATCCTGGCTCGCATGCGCAATCAGAAGAAACGCCATTCAATTGAGGACGAGCTTGCCATGGCGTTTCCTGGGGCCAGCTTTAAGGGCACTGTGCATCGAGTTGAGCATCATCTAGCTCACCTCGCCTCCTGCTTTCTCGTTTCGCCCTTTAATGAGGCTGTCACAGTCTCTATTGACGGCTTCGGAGACTTCTCAAGTACAGCTTGGGGCATAGGTCAAGAGAACAAAGTCGCGATCGATGGACGCGTATATTTTCCTCATTCTCTAGGAATCTTCTATCAGGCCATGACACAATTTCTGGGTTTCTTCAACTATGGCGACGAGTATAAGGTTATGGGCTTGGCTCCGTATGGCGAGCCGAGATACTTGGCAGCTATGCGCAAGGTTGTCCTGCTTAATGACGATGGATCGTTTCGGCTTGAAACAAAATATTTCCGTCATCACAAAGAGCAGATCGAATACGAGTGGTCAGGTGGCTCGCCCATCGTCGGAGAGCTATTCAGCGAAGCACTGACTGACCTTCTCGGGCCACCCCGGTGCAAGGACAGCTCGTTCGAGCAGAGGCACCACGACATAGCCCGCTCTGTGCAGGCGATGTACGAAGAGGCGTTCTTCCACCTACTACGCAAGCTATATCACCGCTATCGCATCGATACACTTACGCTTGCTGGCGGCTGTGCCATGAATTCGGTCGCAAATGGCAAAGTGCGCAGGAATTCTCCATTTAAGCGGCTTTATGTGCAGTCCGCTGCAGGCGATGCTGGAGGTGCCATTGGTGCAGCATTCGCAGTTTCGCATCAACTCCTCGAAGACGAGGCGATACCAACCATCAAAGTACGCACCACGGATTCAGACCTTTTGGGCGATGATACCATAAACCATACAGTGATGGATCACGCTTATTGGGGCCCCCAGTTTGACGATTGTGCGATTGATTCTCTGCTCAAAGATAGGGCGGCGGAAGTTGAAGCGGAAGGCTGCAAAGTAATAGCCTTGTCTGATCAAACAGAGCTATGCAAGTATACTGCCAGCGCAGTTGCTTCCGGTCAGGTAGTCGGCTGGTTCCAGGGGCGCATGGAATGGGGACCGCGCGCGCTTGGCAACCGGTCGATCATCTGTGATCCGCGTCGTGACAACATGAAGGACACCCTGAACCTCAAAATCAAGAGACGCGAGAGCTTCCGACCGTTCGCTCCCTCTGTACTCAAAGAGTATGCTGCTGATTGGTTCGAGGAGGATGGTGATGTTCCGTTCATGATGGAAGTCTATCAGATCCGAAAAGAGAAACGCTTCCTGATTCCAGCGGTAACTCACATAGACGGATCGGGCCGACTGCAAACAGTCTACAAAAGAACCAACGCTCGTTACTGGCATCTTATTGATAAGTTTAGGGAAATCACTGGAGTGCCAATGGTTCTGAATACGTCATTTAATGAAAACGAACCCGTTGTCTGTCGTCCGGTGGAAGCGCTTAATTGTTTCCTAAGGACGCAGATGGATTTGCTTGTACTTGGCAACTACGTCATCCAGCGTCAGCTTGCCGATGTATCTCCACGTTCGGAGCAAACTGAAGTCGCTCGCACCGACTCTAGTGTAGTGCTCGTATAGCCGATTTCTCAACTAAGCATGGGGCAACGTGGACCGTGGTCCATCGGTCTTCTTGCTTAGCCGCCCTCAATGGCGAAACCTGGTTGGTCAAGACATAAGCCAATTGGCTGCGCTTAACCTTGTTTGGCGGCGGGGCTGCCGCCAAACTGAGCAACCAGGAGGGTCAGACGTTATGCTCCTCTTCTATGGCTTTCTAGCTATTCGGCTCTGAACGCCAGAGCACTGCTTCAAGCCGATAGAGTCACTAAGGATTTTCAATGGTACCTAAACTTGATTCATACGTGGAATTATATGGCCCCCGGCCGATTGCAACAGTCTTGCGGGATCGGTTTGGTGATGACAACTGCTGACGCATGTCCGACCTTCTAAAGCGACTAGATTGTTCGTCGCCGCAAGCCCCGATGCATTTTCGCGCGCTTCTGCCTGAAAACCCCCAAAGACATTGGCCATAGCCATGCTGGTCCACACACCTAGTTCGGGAAGCGACGGCAGTGACCGTTTCACCATCGCCTGCCATTGCTGGGAGAGATCTCCTTTATGTCGATTCTTCAGCAAAATTTTGTTTTGGCAGACAAATACCCTATATGGTGGACAGTGCCGAAATTCGGAGTCTGGATACATTGCAACAGTTAACTCGTCCGGGAAGTGGGTAAGGCTTACTTAGTGTATTTCCCAGGCGACTGTAGCAGCACGACAATACTACTTAGTTTGGGTCACCGAAACTTGCCCTCCCCCAATTTGAAAAACCGAAGGTGCCACTAGACTATTGCCCTCTTGGACCAGGTGAAAGGCATTCCGATCTCCAAACTGGCTAATATTCGCTTGGTTATTATCACCATACTGTTGTAGCGTTACTAAATTTTCGTTGCCAACCTGATAGACCGAACCGCTATTATTGTCACCTGTCTGATCGAAGTAAACGCTGCTACTGTCTCCAGCTTGATCGATAATTCCTGTATTTCCGATGCCTGTTTGAGCTGTTCGGAGATAGAGGTGAGTGCCCTCTTGGTATGAACTAGTGGAAATTTGAGCCCCGACAATTTCAACATCGATACGATTTCCCTGACCATCTTGCTGGATTTGAGCGATATGGCCAAGTCCGTTAAGCAAGATATTTGCCCGATTACCTTCACCTTCCTGTTCAATCATCGTTGCCAGGGCATTCCCAGACTGAACAAGATTTGCCCTGTGACCGTGTCCACTTTGAAACAACTGAGCTTCGATATTAGCAGATTGAGATTGCGAGATGTTTCCGGAGTGCAGATTTCCTGCCTGCTTTACTGTCACGCTATTCTGCGCCGCTGCGTCCAGGGCTAAACCAACAGAAATGACAAAAATAGTGGATTGTATTAAGTTCTGCATGACGAAGCCCAATATTGAGATGTCCACTGGCTTGGCGATCGCTAACCGGAACTAGGGAAGTCGGCATGGGGTAATACCACACCCCACGCCAAGTTAACTACACTGAGGATCAAACCTCGCTAGTATTGGTTCGAGCTAGGTTGATGCAAAATTTAGTTGAGGAGTAATATGTCTGTCATTGGTTGATGGTAGTCATTCCGCTGGACCCATTTTGCTCGACGGTACTCGATGCATTAGCCGTCGTCTGAGTTACATACGCGATGTTGTTTGATCCAATCTGGTGCACATCGCTTGAGGCAGCATCGGCGCCAACTTCTTGGATGATTCGTGCCATGTGGCCACTATTCGCATCCTGAATAAGTTGACTTGTTCCTTCTACAGCTTTTTGAGTGACTTCAGCTTTGCTGGATCCGATCCCAAATTGAGCAATGAGGCTGAAGTTGGAGTCGCCTGATTGATCAATTGTTGCGGTATTATTTGATCGATATTGAAATAGCACGCTACGATTATCGTTTCCGGTTTGATTTGTCGTTGCTGTATTGCCCCCGTCTTGCTGAAATACTTCCAAAGAATTTCCGGTCCCCGTCTGTATTGATGTGCTATAGTTTTCGGAGCCGATCTGGGTGATTGTTGACTGGTTATCGTAGCCTGACTGGGTGGCCATGGCCATGTTGCCATAGTTGGAT
>JANQPX010000038.1 GCA_028285265.1 Geminicoccaceae bacterium | reverse complement strand
GGAGCTGTCCTTCCACGGCATCGACACCTCCAGCTAAAAAGCTAAAGGTGTTACCCATGTCTCCAGAACGAAATGTCACCTATGTCTCAAGTCGGGCACGTTCTGGTCACATGGTTTACGGTTTATACCGGAGACATCGTTTACAGGTTGTCCGGTATGAAGGGGTTAGGCGCGGGTTCGACTCATCCTTTCTTATGATCGAAGACGCCTAGAGCGTCGTTCAAGAATGAGACAGGCCAAATCCTACCATCGACGTCTTTCATGTCGGTGACTTGGCCTGCGAGGACTTGGCTCAAGCTTATTTTGCGTTTGTCGATACAGATCCTGTCACAACGGGTTACCCGAACCGTCCGATCATGGGACGGATAGTCTGGCTCGGGCGGTTGGTAGTAGACACGGGCTGAGGGTGTATAGAGCTCACAAGGGTAAGCTACATAGGGGGGCAACATGATCAACGGCTATTTTATCTTCGTCTTGGCCACGGTGCTTGGTTTTTTCCTGCTTGATGTTGTTAGCCGGATAGTGAACCTAGGGTCACTCAAGCCCGAGCTTCCCGCCGCGTTCGCGGACGTGTTTGACGAATCGGCATATGCCAAATCGCAGGACTATACACGTGATAGAACCCGATTTGGCTTGCTCGACGATACTGCGTCGCTCGTGCTCCTCCTCGCTTTTTGGTGGCTTGGTGGATTTGGTTGGCTCGATGAGATCGTGCGTGGCCATACAGAAAACCAGATCATCGCAGGGCTGCTCTTTATCGGGGTTCTGTTCCTCGGCTCCAGGCTTATTAGCCTGCCATTCGATCTATATGGCACGTTTGTGATCGAAGAGAGGTATGGCTTCAATAAGACGACCTTGGGCACATTTGTCATGGATAAGGTTAAAGGCCTCTCGCTCTCGGTCGTTATCGGTGTTCCGATCCTCGCCTTGATTTTGCATCTGTTTGACCAGTTTGGATCGAGCGCCTGGCTATACGGCTGGATTGCGGTTGCGGCTTTTTCGCTTGTGATGATGTATCTGGCGCCGACATACATCATGCCGCTCTTCAATAAATTCGAACCGCTAGAAGAGGGAGAGTTAAAGACTGCGATCCGAGAGATGTCTGAGAAGTGCCAGTTTCCGCTGACGGAGGTCTACGAGATCGATGGCTCAAAGCGCTCCACCAAGGCGAACGCTTTTTTTACAGGGCTTGGCAAACACAAAAAGATAGCCCTCTACGATACGCTGATCAAAAACAACGGTGTAGGCGAACTCGTCGCCGTACTCGCGCATGAGATTGGCCACTTTAAGAAGAAACATATCTACCAATCGATGGTGCTTAGCATCTTGCAGATGGGCGTGCTGTTCTTCCTGCTCGGACTATTCCTGAACAATCAGGGGCTGTTCGATGCATTCGGCGTCGAAGACGTGTCCGTTTACGGCAGTCTTGTGTTTTTCATGTTTCTGTTTGAGCCGATCAGCAAGTTGCTTTCGATCTTGATGATGATCCTCAGCCGTAAGAACGAATATGAAGCGGACGCTTACGCTGCCGAGGTCACCGGCCGGCCAGAGGATTTGATCAGCGGGCTCAAGAAGCTCTCAAAAGACAATCTTGCCAATTTGACCCCTCATCCATTCTTTGTCTTCTTGAATTATTCACACCCACCGATGCTCAAGCGAATAGCGGCGCTGGAAGCGCTCAAATAGCAGGCCTTCGATAGCGAGTACGGACGATCTGCCTTAGTCCAAGAACGTGACGGCTTAGGGGGGACCGGAGGGTACGCGAGTGGTGAGAAGGTGACCGGATCACGCCTCCTTGACGATCCGGTTGCGCAGGATCCCGATCTTCTCGATCTCAACTTCGACGACATCACCGTCCTTCATCCAGAGCGGTGGCTTTCTCGCATGGCCGACGCCCGACGGCGTGCCCATCAGCACGATGTCACCGGCCTCTAGTGTAATGCCGGCTGTGATGTAGACCAGCGTCTCGATTACCGGAAACATCATCATCTCGGTGTTACTGGACTGCACGGTTTCGCCGTTGAGACGACAGGCGATGTCGAGCCCCTTGGCTCCGGGCGGCAATTCATCCGCAGTTACGAAGACTGGTCCTAGCGGACCTGTACTGTCGAAGTTCTTGCCCATGGTCCACTGAACGGTATGTCGCTGAAATTCGCGCACTGAGCCGTCATTGGCGCAGGTGTAGCCGGCGACCGCATCCAGCGCGTTTTCGGCTGTGAGATGGCGGCACCTCTCGCCGATCACCAATGCCAGCTCCGCTTCGTAATCGAGTGTCTCTGACACCTTCGGGCAGATCACAGGTTTGCCATGCGGCACCATGGAAGATGGAAAGCGCGTGAAGATCGTCGGATAGGGCTGCCTTTCAAAGATGCCCTCGTTGACGTGGTCAATATAGTTGAGGCCGAGGCAGAGGATTTTGCTAGGATTAGCGATCGGAAGTGCAAGCTCTAGTGTATCCAAGTCGAGCAAAACCTCGTCACCCGCCGCACAATCCGCGATCGCAGCCACGCGATCAAAGAGATCATCTCTGATGACGGTCAAAAGATCCCTCGGAGCGTCGGCATCAAGTGCTGTGATGTCGATGACATGATCGCCTCGCACCACACCGATCCGCGTTCCATCCTTAGCCTCAAAAACAACCAGTCGCATGCATGCCTCCGATCGTGCTAAGCCAGAGCAACCCTAGTGATTCGCCCAAAAGCAGACAATAAAAACCGATATATTTTGCAAATCAGCAAAAAAATCGACATATTGGCATCCAGTCCCAGTCGAAAACAACAACCGGGATCTTTGCAGAAGGGATGCCCGAGCGCGCCATGCCGACCAAGAATCTTGATGCCATTGACGTCACGGTGGACCGCTCGTCCGAGACTGATGCGCCGATTGGTGCTGAGTCGATCACAAGCCGTACCTACGCTCGGCTGAAACACGACATTATCGCTGGCAAGCTCACCCCCGGACTGAAGTTGAAGATCGAGAGCCTTCGTCGGGACTATGACGTGGGCACCAGCCCGATCAGAGAGGCGCTCAGTCTCCTGACATCTGATCATCTTGTTGAACGCATCGATCAGCGCGGCTTTCGTGTCGCGGATGTTAGCGACGCAGAATTTTCCGAACTGCTCCGGACCCGTTGCTGGCTGGAGGAACGCGCCCTTCGCGAATCCATGGGCAACGCCACGCCCGAATGGGAGGAGCGTGTGGTGCTGGCGAGCTACCGCCTTTCTCGCATTCCGCGTTCGGAATCCGCCACCCATTTCGTTGCCAACGATTCTTGGGAGGGGGCGCATCGACATTTCCACATGACGCTGATTTCGGAATGTGGTTCCTCCATCCTCCTTCGATTTTGCGGCCAGCTTTATGATCAGAATATTCGCTACCGGCAGATCTCTGGCGCCAGCGCTTATCCCAAGCGCAACATCGTCGCCGAGCATGACGCCATCCGGGACGCCGTCCTGAGCGGCCACGCTGATCTCGCCTGTAAACTCCTGATCGATCACTATACCCAGACCGGCAAGTTCGTCAGTTTCGCGCTTTAGGTGGCGTGAGTCGCGTGGCCACCTCGCTGATTTCATCGAACGAGTCACGCTGCTGACAGCACGAAGTCAAAGTCGACCACGAAAAAGCTGCCGTCGAGCTGATCCTTGATCGCGAGATCGTCGGGGAGTGTGCTGGGGTCACTCTGAGGCCGATAGGTCATGATCAGCTCTTCGCGCACACCGAATACAGCGTCTTGGTCGAGATAGGGATCGTCGCTCGGAAAGACCTCGGTCACCAGCCGTCGGTAGCCGTCGGCCGTGACGATGAAATGGAGATGTGATGGTCGCCAAGGATGCCGGCCAGTCGCGTGAAGAAGTTCGCCGACAGGGCCGTCATCGGGCACGGTATAAGGTGCAGGCCTGATCGTCGAAAATAGATAGCGACCAACAGTGTCGGTGGTCATGCGAGCACGCAGATTGTAGCCGGGCTGGGTTGCGTCTTGATTGGAGTAGAGACCGTTATCCGCGGTCTGCCAAATCTCGATCTCGGCTCCCTCTATCGGCTGACCGTTAGCGGTCAGTACCCGCCCACCGACAACTACCGTGTCCCCCACATTCTCGTTTTTCATATCACCACCCACTGGAAGCTCAGGTGCGCCCAAGATGTGAAATGGGCCGAGGACGCTCGACGGCGTGCCGTCCGGTGAGGAATTTACCATGTCGACCAGCGAGGACAGGCCGAGCACGTCTGAGAAGAGAACGAACTCGTTGCGCTCAGGGTCTGAAATCTCACCGGCCTTGTAGAGGAGTTCCAGCGCCTTTCGCCACTCCTCATGGGTGAGCTCGGTTTCCTTGACGAAGTCATGGATATGCCGAACAAGTTTGGTCAGGAGAAAGCGTAGACGCTCGTCCGTTTCTTCGCCCAGATAAGTGAGAAACGCGTCGGTGATGGTGTCTTTGGTCACATCGCGCATGACATTCTCCCTTCGCTCTTAACCGAGAATCCCGATCGACAGGCTCGGATAGGCAATCAGCAAGATCAGAACCAGCAGCATAATGAAGGCGAAGGGCAGAGCGCCCATGAAGACGTCTTTGAGCGTAATGCTCGGATCGTTTAGGCTCGCCTTAATCACGAAACAGGAAATGCCGAGCGGCGGCGTCAAGAGGCCGATCTCTGCACCGATCACTGTGATGATCCCGAACCAGATCAGGCTCATCCCCATGCCTTCGACCAGGCTGATGAAAAGTGGAACGACGATCAAGATAATCGAAGCGGTGTCCAAGATGGTTCCGAGGAACAGCATCAGCAGCACATAGATCACCATGACCTCGATGAAGCCAAGTTGGTACGTTTGCAGCACAGCATCGAGCTCATTCGGAAGTGCTGCATAGCCCAGCATGCGGCTATAGAGAGACGCCATCGCAATCAGAAACAGGATCGAGGCCGTAATATGGCCGGTCTCGATCGCGACCGCCCAAAGTCCGCGCCAGTCGATCCGCCGACGAAGCAGCGCGATGAGAAGCGCCGCTAGTGCGCCGGCGGCACCTGCTTCGACAGGCGTCAGCCATCCGGTGTAGATGCCGCCCAATACCAGCACGATGAGGCCCGTCACCGGCACCGTCTTGTCGAGAATTTCCGAGATGGTGAGTGGCTCTGTGTCGGCGGCGTCGATGTTTTTGCCGAGATAGGGTGGATGGAGGCGGCCTGCGACGAAGATCCAGGCGATATAGGCGGCGGTCAGAATCAGACCCGGCACGATGCCCGCCAGGAACATCTCACCGACCGATTGCTCGGAGACAAAGGAGTAGATGATAAGCATTGCGCTTGGCGGAATGATCATACCGAGCACGGAAGAACCGGCGACCACGCCGACCGCAAAGCGCTTATTGTAGTTGAGGTTCTTCATCTCGGGCACAGCGATGCGTGTGAAGACCGAAGCGGATGCGATCGACGAGCCGGTGACAGCGGCGAACACAGCGTTCGCCCCCACAGTCGCGACGCCAACGCCGCCGGTCAGCAAGCGAAAGGCGCGATTGAGCACTGTGTAAATGTCAGTCCCTAGACCCGCTCTAGAGACCAGGAGGCCCATCACCGTAAAGAGTGGGATCGTGGCAAAGGCATATTCGGTGACCCCGTCAATCACCGCGATTTTCAAGAAGTTAAAGGCGAGGATTGCCTTACCGCTGATGATCCAGATTGAGATGAAGGAAACAAGGCCAAGTGCAATCGGGATATAGACGCCGAGATAGACGAGGACCACGATAGCGACGACCGAAATGGCGCCAATCTCAACAGGCGTCATGTGGCTTCGCCTTTGTCGCTCGATGCCGACGCTGCCTGATTGCCGATAAGCGCCTTAAACAGGAAGATAACCGCACAAAGCGTAACGCTTGTGGCAACGGCAAGCTTTACCGGCCACCAGGGGGCGACAAAGATTCCCGGCGTGCCGAAGTACTCGCATCGGCTCATCGCGATCTTCAAGCCGGCAAGCAGCCCATCCTCGCCGCCAAGCGCTCGGGCATCCGAGAATGGGCAGGTTCCGAAACTCTCCAAGAATTCTGGCCAGATGGTCCAGGTGACCAGCGCCATAAAGATGAAGGCGGCAAGATCGATCAACCGCCTGAGACTATTGCCCACGCCCGACATCTTGCGGTCTGCCAGCAGCAAAAAGCCGTCCGAGCGGGTCAAGCGGTTGCTGTGGATGACGTCGGGAAGTTGTAAAAACACAATCAACACCAACGAGAAGATGACCATCTCGACCACGCCTCGAAGCGGCGCGTGAAAGACGCCGCGGGCGATTACATCGACATTCATGATCGCAACGAGACCAAAGATTACGATCGTGCCGAGTGTGTTTGCGATCTTGGCGACGCTAACGATCGGTTGGTAAAGCCGGCGGATTGATTCCTGCATTGCTTGAGGTTCCTCCGCCGGCATTGTCGTTAGCTCAGAGTTCGGCAGCCCAATTGCGCACCGGCGTGAATCCTGCCGCTTCTAGCTTGCCGATATAGGCTTTCAGCATGTCGGAGCCTGGTGCGCCCTTGCCATCGAGTTCTGCGGCCCATTCGGCGGCTATGTTAGGCATGGCATTGGCCCAGGCCTGGCGTTCCGCATCGGACATCTCGACCACGGTGCCACCGCCCGCCTTATAGGTCTCGATCGCCTCGGCAGCGCTATCCATGGCGACACCGGCCACGTGATCGCGATACTCGACGGCGACCGTCTGCAGCACCTCCTTGACCTCATCAGGTAGATCCGCCCAGACGTCTTTATTCACGGTTAAGGTCTTCGAGTTCACCGCACCCAGATCCGCCTTCAGCATGTAGGGTGCCACCTCGGCGATCTTGAACGTGCCCGCGGCCTCCGGCCAGAGCATCGCGGCATCGACGACGCCAGTCTGCAGCATGTTATAAAAATCTGGCAAACCGCCGCGTACACCCGCAGCCCCCTCGATGCCTTCGAGATAACGGAGATTATAGCCGGCACCCGCGACCTTCTTGCCCTCCAGATCCTTCAGCGAATTGACCGGCTCCTTCGAGAACATTTGGTAGGTGTCGAGCACCACGCCGGTCGCCAGATAGACTTGGTTCTCGGCTCCAAGCTCGGCCGCCATTTGCGGGAACTCTTTGGCGATCTCGTCGACCGCCGTAGCCACAGCGCGGGCATCGGCGGCGATGAACGGTGTGACCGCGGAAATGCCCTGGCTCGGCAGCGAGGAGTTGTGGAAGATCGTGGTCACGATTCCGATGTCGCCAAGTCCAAGTTTGATGCCCTCGAGCACACCGCGCGGCTTGACGATTGCGCCGCCATAAGACTCCTGCCAGTTGATTGAGTAATTGCCGGTTTTTGCCAGCTCCTCATCCACGCGCGGAATGAAGAACGCTGAGAACTCGCGCACCCACATTGAACGCTCGGGATAGCCATCAATGGCGATCAGATTGATCGTTTCTTGGGCGATAGCCGGCGTGTTCGCCGATATCGTAAAGCCAGACGCCAAAGCTAGCGCACCGGCGATGAGCGATCGCCGTCCAGTGGTCATCCTAGTCATCATCTCCTGTCTCCCTAATATGGATCTTGGTTGTGATTGCATCGTCGGCTTGGACACCTACACTTCTTCGTTGGTCGCGCCGGTCTGTTAGAACAGCCTGAAGAGCGAACAGAATGTGGCGACGGCTGCCTACAGTCGGGCGATGCTCTCATCGGAAGCTGGAGTGTCCGTCGCAATCCGAAGGTTGATGCGTGCGAAGCCACATCGATCTCGCCTCGGCGCGTCATGGCGCGACGATCAATTCGCTGGTTGCTTCAAAGCTAAAATCACCGATATCGACACCGAAGCTCTTGGCGTACCTATTAGCAATGACCCTGGAGCAGCCGACCAGCGTCGAACATGCCATGTCAGTTGGCGTCGGTCCGAGATTGGCGCCGCCACGCTCAGTTGGCGCGTCAACGACGAACTTGAGATCCACCAGATTCGAGAGCGAGTGGAACGGGCAGGCGGCCTTCGCCCGGAGCGCCATGGTGCTTTTCGGTTTGACCTGTGGCTTCATCCCTCCCTCCAGGTTGCTTTATTAACAAGCGCCTTCTCAGACGATGTCGCAGACCTCGTCGAAATCGAAGCGCGGTAACCTTGGAAACAATGCGCTCTCGTCAGCATAGCCGATATTGCACAGAAAATTGGACTTCAGCGTCGTACCCTCGAAAAACTCCTGGTCTACGATCTCATTGGAAAAGCCTGACATCGCGCCGACATCGAGACCGATGGCTCGCGCCGCGATCATCATACAACCACCCTGCAATGTCGAATTGCGATAGGCCGTATCCTCAGCATAAGCGGCGTTGTTTTCGAACAGCGGACGGCGATCTTCGTGTGGAAACAGCTTCGGCAGCTTCTTCCAGAAATCGGTGTCGTAGGCAACGATGACGGTGAGCGGTGCGCCCATCATCTTCGGCACGTTCTTCGGCTTCATTGCTTTGGCTAGCCGCTCCTTGCCTTCCTTTGAGCGCACGAAGGTGAAACGCGCCGGGCAGGAGTTCATGCTGGTCGCCGCCATTTTCACGATCGCATAGAGGCGCTGGATCTGCTCCTCGGTTACCGGGATGTCCTTCCAGGCATAGTGGGAGCGCGCCTTTGTAAGGATTAGGTCGATCGCGCGCTGGTCGAGGACTTTAACCTCCCGCCTGAGCGCGCGCACTTCCTCTTGGGCCTCAAGCCGTGCATGGTCCGGTTCAACGTTGCTTTCGATATCCACCATCTACCGCTCTTGGGAACCTGCCTCACGTAATGAGAAATACCCACATTTATGACTTTTGGTCAATAAATATCGATATTTTCTTTTGTGCATGTCATTGTTAAATCAGACCTCAATCTGCACGGCAGAAAAAGAGGCTGCTATGCCGACTGGAGTGATTGCAGATTCATCGCGCGCGCTTTTGCTCCCTCCGAGGAGGTCAAGGCCATCCTTTCCCGATATCACGACCATAAGTGGGGGACGAAAGCTGAAGAAAAGCCATTCGTCGCGGGACTTCCCGCCGACGAAACCGGCGATGAGAGGTGTTGGGCTGATCATTAACCGCGCAGCCAGCATGGAGGACGCCCGCGATCTTGCCGAAAATGTTCCGATACGTGCCGAAGGCAAGCGCTGCTACTGGTGAAAATTGCGAGGCCGACTTCGTCGTCCACCTCCTTAATGCTGAGCCCTTAGTCGGCAAGCAAGTTTTAGACTGCTTCCATTGTGTGCGAGGCAATGTGTCAGCATGCAGCTCAGCCAGCTTTATATGGACCTCATTTAATATCGCCTCTTTAATATCGAGAGACCTGGACTATTACTATCCTTATGACCAGGTCCGCGCCTATCGATCTTGCCCCCCTCATCGCGCTTCGCCGCGATCTGCACAAACATCCAGAACTGGGATTCGAAGAGACTCGCACGGCCGGCATCGTAGCAAAGCACCTGCGGGCCTTGGGACTCGAAGTGACAGAGGGGTTGGCCGGAACCGGCGTTATCGGAAGCCTGCGTAACGGCAGCAAGCGAGCTGTGGGCCTACGTGCTGATATGGATGCGCTTGCCATGCCCGAGAATGTAAAGCGCCCCTGGGCAAGCCAGGTCCCTGGTAAGATGCACGCCTGCGGGCACGACGGTCACACGACGATGCTTTTAGGAGCAGCCCAAGCGCTGGTTAGCGATCCTCCCATTGGCACTGTTCATTTTATTTTTCAGCCTGCGGAAGAGGGACGGGGCGGGGCGAAACGCATGGTCGAAGAAGGCCTGTTTGATCGGTTCCCATGTGATTTGGTCATTGGCCTGCACAACATGCCTGGCCTTGCCACGAATCAGATGGCTGTAGTGGCTGGACCTCAGCTGGCATCCTCCGATAGCTGGTGGGTCACATTTCGTGGTATTGGGACGCATGGTGCGAAGCCTCATCTCGGCCGAGATCCCATCACGGCCACGGGATACTTCCTGGCTGGCCTTCAAAGCATTACTGGACGTGTTATTGACCCGCTTCAACCTGCTGTGGTCAGCGCTTGCTCGCTATCTGCTGGCGACGAGAAGGCGCTGAACGTTATCCCGGACTGCGCTCGTATCGGGGGTACTGCGCGTGCCTATACAACTGAGGTCCGCGCGCAGCTCGAAGCTGAGATTGGCCGATTGGCCAGAGGAAGTGCGCTGGCGATGGGATTATGCGCCGACTACGAATTTATAAGGCGAATCCCGCCGGTGGTGAATGATGCCGATGCGACAACAGTTGCCCTAGAAGCAGCTCAGGCCGTTTGTGCCGATGTCCAGACTCAATTTCCACCATCGACTGCTGGCGATGACTTTGCTTTCTTTGCTGAAGAAACGAAGGGCGCCTATGTCTGGCTAGGTAACGGCCCGGCAGTTGACGGCGCGATGCATCACAACAACGGTTATGATTTCAACGATGAGGCCATCGGGACCGGCGTTGCATTCTGGACGGAGGTAGCGAGGCGTGCCTTATCAACTCAAGCCGTCCTCTAGCACGGGAGAGGGCATCAAAATTCCTGCCTCCGGATCGGCGATGCCGAGATCGGTCTGATGTGGTCCAGCGTTGCAAGCTAGTGTCGCTCCAACCAAGGCTTTGAAGGTGAGGAAAGGCGGCTGCCAGTCGACCACATCGGCCATGGCCTTGCGCACCATTTCGAAAGAGCCGGCCACCTGCTCTAGTGGCTCTGCTGACACTAGCCCTGCGATTGGTAGTGGCAGGGTGGCCGCCACCTGACCTCCTGCAGCAACAGCCATGCCGCCACCAGCCTCGATCACAGCGTTCGCGGCCTTGCTCATGTCCCTCGGGTTATTGCCGAAGACTGTTAGATTGTGACAGTCGTGGCTCACGGTGGTTGCAAAGGCCCCTCGCCATTCACCCCAACCTCTCATCAGACCTAGACGAGGCTTTGAGTCTTGGCTTCCGTAACGGTTAACGACGGCGATTAAAGTGGTGTCTTCAGATAGATCGAGATGGGAATCTTTGACCGTCTCCAGTACTTCACCCCATTCGGTGAACCGCGGTCTGTCGATGGTGGCAACGCGTGCCTTAGGACCTTTGGCCCTGATCATGAAATCCTGTGGATCGAGGGGAATCAGGTCACAAGTCCTCAGAAAGGCTTCAGGAAAAGACGACGAATGACCGCCCTCGACAAGTGACCGGCCGTTCCGAAAGACATGCTGGGCATTGAGTGACGTCAGATCGTCAAACAAGACAATGTCGGCCCGCTTTCCCGGACCGATCAGGCCAATGTCCCGTCTGTTCAAACGGATGGCGGAATTTAGTGTCGTTGCCTGCAGCCCTCTCATTGGGTTCAGTCCATGGCCGATCATCTTGCGCAGCATGTTGTCGACCCCTCCGGTCCTCAGAAGATCGTCGGGGAAAACATCGTCCGAGCAGAAGGTCACGGTGGACGGCATTTGCGGCAAAGATTGCAAAACGCTTGCAAAGTCGGCCAGGAGGTAAGGGTGGGACCCGCGCAATTCGATCGATAGTCCGGCACGGATCTTTTCAATCAAGTCATCGGCTGATGTTATCTCGTGGTCCGAGCTTACCCCGGCTGCGGCATAGGCTTGTAGCTCCATGCCAGTGAGGCCACGAGCATGACCACAGATCAGTTTTCCCGACCGCAGCCCCGCATCGACAATGCCGCGCATCCGTGGCGAGCGAGAAGTGACAGCTTTCATGTCCATGACTTCGGCGAGACCTTCGATGCCATCCCGCTGCAGAAGCTCTGAAATGACTTCTGAGGTAAAGTTAGCTCCCGCGGATTCGTAACCTGGTGCTGAGGGAACGCATGAGGGGGCAAGGGTGAGAATGCGTAGTTTCGAATGTTGGGCGCATTCCAGCGCGTAGTTGACCCCTGCCAATCCTGCTACATTGCCGAACTCATGAGGGTCCCAGACGATTGTGGTGACCCCCCGCGGCAGCACTGCGACGGCATAGGTCTCAGGTGTGACCATCGAGCTTTCCACATGCATGTGGCTGTCAATCAGGCCAGGCGCAGCGACCATACCTGTGGCATCGAAGTATGCGTCCGCCTCATCGTGGCTGCCAGGGGAATGGACCGAAGCGATCAGTGAACCACAAATACCGATATCAACGGGACGGAGCTCGCCCATTGCAACATCGGCAAGCGTAGCGCCGGTAATCAAAAGATCAAAAGGTGCGCTGCCACCCGCGGCCATGACGGCACGGTCCCTCAGATCGATATCGTTGATATCATTCGGTTCGTTCATGCCCCGAAGTCCTTTTCGATCAGTCGAGTTTGGCCAGTTGGACAGCTGTTTCTTTGGGCAGGTCGAAGGCGATTTTCTGGCCGATCTCAAATGGCGGCTCTTTGATCGGCCTTTCGGCCTTGACCACACCAAGCTCGCTCATCAGTACATATTCGCGACGCTCTCCTGCGAAAGATGCACTACGGATTTCACCTTGATACGACCCTGATCCGAGAACGACGGCACTGGGTCGCCATGCCAGCCCACCACCCTGATCATCTGGCAGGATAGTCTCGAACCCCATGAAATCGGCGGCGAACCCGGAAACCGGATTGTTGTAAATCTCCTCAGGAGATCCAAGCTGCTCGATCTTGCCATTTCGCATCAAGACGATGCGGTCCGCCAACGCAAGTGCTTCTGACTGATCATGGGTCACAAAGACCATCGTGACTCCAGTCTCCCTCTGAACGCGCTGGAGCTCCGTCCGCATTTCAAGGCGAAGACGGGCGTCGAGATTCGATAGGGGTTCATCCAACAGCAGGACTTTTGGCTGCATTACTAATGAACGTGCCAGCGATACGCGCTGTTGTTGGCCACCCGAAAGGTCGGCTGGCTGCCGCTGAGCAAAGGCGGTCAGGCCAACCGTGTCCAGGCCCGCCATCACCTTTGCCTCTAATTCCCGCTCGCGCCGTAAACGAAGGCCAAATGCGACATTTTCAAAGACGCTGAGATGAGGGAAGAGGGCATAGGACTGGAATACCAAACCAACCTGACGTTTGCTTGGCGGCACACGCGTTACGTCCCTGCCGTCGATCCTGATGTGGCCAGAGGTTGGTATCAGCAAGCCGGCAATCGCTCGCATGGTCGTCGTTTTACCGCATCCAGATGGACCAAGAAGTGCCATCAACTCGCCTTTGGCTATGTCGAGGCTTAGAGCCTCAACGACGACGGTCTTGTCGTAGGCGAGGGTCAGATTGGTGAGCGACACATACTCAGACATAGCGGGAAAGCCCAATAAATCGTTCGGCTGTGAAAACAATGAAGATCGACATGAACGCCAAGAGAGCAGAGAGAGCTGCAACCGAAGGATCGTAGTTGATTTCCATATAGGCGATCATGTCGATTGGCAGGGTGCGCACGCCTGGACCCGACAGGAATAGGGAGACGGGCACCTGATTGAAGCTGGTGACGAAGCCGAGAATGAAGGCAGCAAGAATACCACCGCGAATGTTTGGGAGGACGATGCGTCTGAAGGCGCCGAACCGGCTACATCCGAGAAGGACAGCCGCTTCTTCCATGTCAACGCCGAGATTTTCCATACTCGCCGACACCACACGGACGGCATAAGGAAGAACGAGTGCGGTATGCGCTAGAAACAAGGCGGCCCCGATCCCGACGCCGATCGGAATGACGAGATAGCGCAGCAAAGCTAGACCAACAATGATGCCTGGCACAATGATTGGGGATGAGGCGATCAACTTCACCAGTTCGGCACCCGGTACCTTGTAGCGGGTCATGGCGTAGGCAGCGGGCACACCTAGAATCAGAGCGGCGAAGGTGCCGAAGATGGCCAAGAACATCGAGACACCAAAACTTGCGCGGAAACTATCAACCTCGAAGACCTTGATGAACCATTTGAGCGACAGGCCTTGCGGCGGAAACGCGAGATTATTGCCTGCCGACAGGGCAGCTGCGATGATGATTAGAAAGGGTCCGATCAGGAACGTCAGCGTCAAACCCAAGATCAGCCATGTGGAAACGCGGCTGTTCATGACGTCTTTCTCGCCGTCGCGATACGCTTCAACAAGAGATTCGCCGAGAACGCCATCACAATCAGGATCATCGCGATGACACTCGCCGACACAAAGTCATTGGCGACGGTCACTCGCTGATAGAGCAGCGTTTCAAGCATGAGGACCTTAGAACCGCCTAGGATTGCCGGTGTGATGTAGGCTGTCATCGAACCGGTAAAGACGAGGGTGCCGCCAATCACCAGGCCCTCGCGGGTGAGTGGTAGGATGACGCGCCAAAAGACCGAGAACCAACTCGCACCTAGAAGCCGCGCAGCGGGGACAACGTCTTTCGGCATATTCTCCATCGCTGAGACCAGAGAGACGATCATCAGCGGTAAGAACAGTTGGAGCAGGCCGATAAAAACGGCGGTTTCGGTAAAGAGAATACGAAGCGGCGTTTCCGTGATTCCGAGGTCAACCAGGATCTGATTCACGAAGCCGGTGCGGCCAAGGATCACCAGCCAGGCATAGGTACGAGCCACCGGCGAAATCATCAGCGGCAGTGTTACGAGGCCAAACATACGCCCGCGCGACGATGGCGGCAGGCTGACGATCGCAAACGCGGCGGCATAACCGATGACCGCGGAGACCACGGCCACCAGAACTCCCAGTTTCAAAGTACGAAAAAAGACCGTCTGGTTGCGTGCACTCTGGAAGAACTCGACATAGGCAAACGCCGACCAACCTGTGTCTGTGCGAAAAGCTTCGGACAGTAAAATCCCCACCGGCAGCAGAAACAGCGCAGCGGCGAAGACCGCTGCAGGCAGGGCAAGCGCAAGGCCGACGGCCCGATTTTCGAACATGCGTTACGTCACGGCACCTATTCGAGGACCGTCGTATTCCACTTCTCAAGCCAGCCTTCGCGATTATCCAAGATCGTTGCCGGCGATAGTAGGTCAAGGTCCGCAACCGTATCAGCACCATAGGTCAAGTTCGCGGCGATCTCCTCGGAAACCTCCACCTCGGCGTTGGCCGGGCTATCAATTAGACCATTTGCGAGGGCTGTCTGGATCTCGGTCGAAAGCCAAAAATCCATGAATTGCAGTGCGAGATCTTCATTACCATTGTTCGCCGTCATGACCATGACGTTCATGCCACCGGTTTGACCTTCTTCCGGTGTGGCCCACGCAATGGGCAAGCCGTTATCCTTAAACCGACCCCAAGCAAAACGGCCAACGGGTGCTGCCCAGATCTCTTCCTGCTGCATGAGCTGTGCCAACTGTGAGGAACGAACGTAAAAGGTTACGATGTCATCGGCATGCTCGCCCACCTTCGCGATTGGCGCGGAAAGGTCCGTCGCCGTTTCGCCCATGGCCTTGCCGAGCATGTACAGCGTTGGTGGTCCTTGATTGGTCGTGACATCAGGTAGAGCAACGTTGCCCGCCAATTCCGGTGACAATAAGTCAGCCCAGCTTTCGACGGTGACCTTGTCGGTGCGATAGACAATGGAGGTCGCATAGAATGTGTAGCCCACGCCCATATTGTCGCCGAGCGGATCCTTTGCGATGTCGTAAAGCTTGTCGAAGTTGGTAAGAGCCGACACGTCAATCGGCTGCAGAAGTCCCTTTCGAGCAGCTCCCATCGCGTCATGGGTGGAGAGGACCGCCATGTCGATCACGGGCGAGTCCTTGTTCGCCTCGATCTTGGCGAGTCGTTCGACGGAGTTGCCAGTTTCGACGACGATCTCACAGTCGCAGATCGCCTCGAATGGTGCGTAGACAAGCTCCTGAAATTCGTCCTGCGAAAAGCTGTAGACAGAAATCGTCAACGTACGATCAGCTGCTTGCGCTCCAACCGCCATGGCTAGCGAAGCTAGTCCTGTCAGAAGGCATTTTTTCAGCATGGTTTCTTCTCCTTTTTTTGATGAGCCTTGAGCCTTTCTATACTTCAGCAAGATGTGTGCCTAAACGAGGCATCTCTGAATCGGAATTATGCAGCGCAATGTCCTACCGCGAAAGTGGCCAAGACAAAGGCCTCTTGCTGATGGCCTGAATGATGCCTCGGGAGCATGTCAGGTTATCGCTCCTAGGTTGTACATGGCGATTGCCAAGTTTAGGGAATACATGGCCGAAGCTTTGTCTCCGTTTTGCTGGCAAAAGCTTCGAGAACCAAGCCTCCTTGATCCATGCGTGGTCTAACGACTGATTGACAAGACTGGCCTAGGACAAACGGCAGTTTCCGGCGACAACGGTCTCTTGGAAGCGGACAGCGCATAAGATCATTTTGGGGATCGCGAACTTCTGATTTGAGAGGCGCATTCGGTCTTCATCTATCCCATTAGCCGCCCCTAAGGCCAATCCCTGTGGCATGCAGACGATCCGTCTTGCCTCAAACTGGCCTGTCGCCGCAGGGTCAGTCAATCGTTGGGGATGATCGTCCTAGAAAAAGAGCAACCACTGTCGCACCACCCAGAGTTCGGTGATGCAGGCGGCCAATACGCCCATGCGTGCACGCCAATTTGGCCAACGCCGCCAAAGGACTGCCGCAGAGATGAGCACTGCTAGCAGTCCGAATGGCGCAACAATGGCGGCGTGATGATCCGAGTCCCAGTAGCTCAAGGGACTCTGGAAAACCCATTCACTCAATGGCCAGAAATGGCGACGCGCATCGTCGTTGTGCAATGGGAAGTCAGTTGCGATATGCAGTAACCCAGCGCAAGCCAGAGCAATGACAGGTAGACTGCGCAACCAAAGCGCGACGAGCAGGATCAGCCCCCAAATGACGAAGCTATTGTCAATTGCGAACACGGTCTGCCATGTCCGGGAGAAGTACAATTCACCAAAGACTCGTTCCGCTGGGATCTTCATAACGACCAGGGCGACGCCTGCCATGAGATATAATGACAGATCGGGCAGGATGCTTCCCAGAGCCGCCGCCCGACCGCTCCATGGCACTTTCCGCCTTGCGCAGACCGCCAGGCCTACCAACAAATGTGCAGGAGTATTCGTCGCTTCCTCCGCTTTTTACCGATGTCGCCGTCGGTGAGTTTATCAGTTGCTGCAACCGATCATGATCCTAAGGCGCCAGCACCACAATCCACCAAACCCCGTCAGATGGTGCTCATATCGCAGAGTTGAGCGTTGTTGGGGTCAACTGATCGATGCGGATAGGCTTGCCGCACTCGGGCCTGGGGGCTTCTCGGCCTGGTCTCTGCATTGTTCCATGGCGACTGCCCGTTCCAAAGGTGCAGCGATTGCATCATAGAGCGTGGTTCATGCGCTACCCCTAGAAAAACTGGCGCATAGCTGGTTCATTTTATTACGAGATGCACGCAGTCGAGGAGACTAGATGCCAGCGCTAGATTACTTCTTTAGAATGAAGAACTCGGTTTTCTCTTCTTTCTGCAAAACCATCACGGGCGATCTCGATGATCCAAGGTGCAACCGGTCATGATCTCCGGCCAAGGAAGAGTCGCGATCGAAGTTTGCAATGTCGTCAAGCGGTTCGGCACCGTGACCGCGCTCAAAGGGGCGACCTTGGCTATCCGGGACAACGAGTTCTTCACGCTGCTTGGCCCATCGGGTTGCGGCAAGACCACGCTTCTGAGGCTGATCGCTGGCTTCGAAGAGGTCACTGAAGGGAAGATTTTGCTATTTGGTGAGGAAATCGAGGATTTGCCGCCGAACAAACGGCCAGTCAATACAGTCTTTCAGCAATATGCACTTTTCCCGCACATGACCGTTTTGGACAACGTAGCATTCGGTATGTTGCGCTTGAAAATGCCAAAGGCCGAAGCGGTCGAGCGAGCCCGAAAGATGCTGGCTTTGGTCAAGCTCGACGCATTTTTTGATCGAAAACCAAACCAACTTTCTGGCGGTCAGCAGCAGCGAGTGGCTTTGGCGCGCGCCATGGCTCCCAGGCCAAAGGTTCTGTTGCTGGACGAACCCTTATCTGCTCTCGACCTTAAGCTTCGCCAAGCGATGCGCGTCGAGTTGAAACAGCTCCAGCGTGAGACAGGAATCACCTTCGTTTTTGTTACCCACGATCAGGAAGAGGCTCTGACGATGTCCGATCGGATCGCTGTGATGTCGGAGGGCGAGCTTCAGCAGATCGGCACGGCTAAGGACATTTATGAGAAGCCCGACAATCGATTTGTCGCTGATTTCATTGGCGAGACTAACCTTATCGACGCGACCATCGAGCGCGTTGATGGCGGTGACGTGCTCTGCCGTCTTGCGGGAGGAGTGGCTATTCGGGCCGAGACCGCAACGCGTCCCGCCATCGGCGCAGCCGGCCATCTGTCAATCCGGCCAGAGCGAATAACGGTGGTGAAGTCTGGCGATGCCGATGCCGGCCCTTCCGGCCTTGTCGAGCAGACCGTCTATCTCGGCACCGACACCCAACATCTCGTCAAGCTCGATAACGGCCCGCTGGTCACGGTGCGCACGCAAAATGCCCATCGCGATTTTGTCGATCTTGAGCCAGGTGATCGTGTCTCGTTGACGTTCGATGAGGGCGCTGCGCGCCTTTTGGTGGACTGACATGGCAGGAGGGCTTGCCAACAGCAGGAGTATCGCCAGCGCATACGGACCAGTGAGAGGGTGGCTCTTGCTGCCTTCCTGGGTGGTCGTCGGTATCTTTATGTTGGTGCCCATAGGGATCATGTTGATCTATTCCTTCTTGACGAAGGAATTTCGAGGCGGCGTGATTTGGGAGTTCAGTCTGGCTGCCTACGACCAATTTATCTTCGATCGCGGTTTGTTTGGCGATGAAGCGCCAACGCTTGAGTGGACCTATATTACGATCTTCGCGCGATCAATTGTTCAGGCGCTAATTGCCACACTTCTTTGTCTCGTCATTGGATTTCCGACGGCTTACTTCATCGCGACTAGGTCTGAGGAGACGCGATCGCTTTGGTTGTTTCTGATCACTGTGCCCTATTGGGTCAACCTTCTGATCCGAACCGTGTCAATGAAGTTCTTGATAAGAGATAACGGTCCGCTTAATGAGGCGCTTTTGGCTCTTGGTATCATCGGAAAGCCACTATCCCTTATCAATACTGATTTCGCGGTCCAACTGGGCCTGTTTTACTCTTACTTGCCCTTCATGGTTTTGCCGATCTATGCCTCAGTCGAGCGATATAACTTTGGACTGTCTGAAGCGGCGGCTGACCTTTATGCCAGCCGTTGGGAAACGCTGCGCCTTGTTCTACTGCCCGCCGTGAAGCCCGGCATTATCGCCGGCTGTATCCTCGTTTTTGTGCCTTCGCTCGGCGCATTTCTCGCTCCCGATCTCTTGGGGGGAGCCAAAAATTTCATGATTGGCTCATTGATCGAGGAGCAGTTCAAGGGTAACGCGGGCAATTGGCCGTTTGGAGCAGCAGCCTCGATGATCCTTCTTACGATGGTTCTGATCGTATTGCTCATCTATGCAAGGAGCCAGGCAAGGGAGGCCGGACGCTAGATGGCTGCCACCCGCATGAGAACTGCTGCGGAAGCTGGCCATGGTGCACGCGGTATTCGAACGAGTCGGATTGATCTCAAGAGCTATCCTGGATTTCTTGCAATCACTATTGTCTGTCTCGTCCTGCTTTATGCACCACTTCTGGTGGTCATGGTCTATAGCTTCAACGATTCGGCATCAATCACCAGATGGGGGGGCTTTTCCTTCCGGTGGTACGAAGATGTTTTCTTTGGGCTCGAAGCACAGAAATTCAAAGATGCTGCTTGGGCATCAGTTACCATAGCGCTCCTCGCGGCGACGGCATCAACCATCATCGCCACGGCAGCTGCGATCGCTATGGTCAGGGGCGGGAGTTTTCGAGGTAAGTCGCTTACTTTCGGTTTGATCAGCTTGCCGATCATGGTTCCGGAAATTGTCACGGCTGTCGCCACGTTGATTTTCTTCAGCACCATCGGCTTCGCACGTGGGTACGCAACGATCTTGGTTGCGCACATTACCTTTTGCATCCCCTTCGCTTACTTGCCGATTGCCGCTAGGCTTCAAGGTATCGAGTTGACGTTTGAGGAGGCTGCGCAGGATCTCTACGCAAGTCGATGGGAAGCCTTTCGATACGTCTTGGCACCCCTGATGATGCCGGGAATCATTTCCGGCTTCCTACTTGCGTTTATCATTTCGCTTGATGACTTCATCATCACGAACTTCGTTAAAGGCGCCGGAATCGAAACCTTGCCGACAGCCATTTTTGGTGCGGTTAAGCAGGGCATTAAACCGAATATCATGGCGCTGTCGACGTTGATGCTTGCCGTCTCAATCCTGTTCGTCACGATTTCCTATATCGTCAGCAAAATGGGCGAGAAGAACAATAGATAACCCCCGGGGACGATCCCGATAAACAAAGGAGAGAAACGTGAAAACAACTTTGAAAATGGGCGTCGCCGCGGCCGCGCTGATGGTATCTGCAGGTGCGGCGCAAGCTGAAGGCCAGCTCTCTATCTATCATTGGTTCGAATACATCCCGCAAGAACTTCTCGACAAATTCTCGGCTGAGTACGACGTCGAGGTCACCATGGACACCTACGACAGTAATGAGGCCCTATTAGCGGCACTCAAAGCCGGTTCACTTGGCTCCTACGACGTTGCGGTTCCTGGTGACTATATGGTTGCCATCATGGCCGGCGAGGGCATGCTCGACACCATCACGGATGGCGAATTGAAGAACAAAGGCAACATTCAGGACCAATGGCTTGATGTGCCTTTCGACCCAGGACGCCAACACTCGATTCCTTATCAGTGGGGCTCGACCAGCTTCTCTGTCAATCTTGACGCCTATGGCGGTGAGATCAACACCACTTCGATCATCTTCGATCCGCCAGAAGAGCTCCAAGGCAAGATCAATATCTTGGACACCCAGGGTGAAGTCCTCCTCCTTGCTTCCCTGCATCTTGGGATTCCTCAGTGCACAACTGACCGGGAGCAACTCAAGGCGTTGGATGAGCTGGTTCAGGGTGCGAAGCCTCATTGGGCTTCGTTTAATTCTGACAGCGCAAAAGATGTCCTGGTATCTGGAGATGCCATGGCGGGTATGATTTGGAACGGCTTTTCGGCCAAAGCGCGTCTTGAAGGTGCCAACATCCAGTATGCCTATCCGAAGGAGGGCTATGTCGCCTGGATGGACAATGTCGTCTTGCTGAAGGATGCTCCGAACCGCGAGAATGCGCTTCTCTTTATGGATTTCTTGCTGGAACCAGAAAACGCTGCGGCGGTCACAAATTTTGCACGCTACACTGCTGGAGTTAATGGCGTCGACGATCATCTTGACCCGGAACTCAAGACGTCTCCTGAACAGAGTCCACCTGCTGACGCTCCCGCAGGCACGTTCGTGGAGGTCTGTGACGAGGCTACCCAGGCTGTCTATGACCAGCTCTGGACCCGCCTTCGCAAGTAGGCCAGGGTGTCTTCTCACCGATCAAACGGGACGGGCTGAATAGGCCCGTCCCGAGCTCCCTTCGTCATTCTTTCACCGCTACAGCAGCCCGCTATAGGCTTGTCATACCGAAGGGTCGGTACGTTTGGGCGACAGGAGTGCTCCTTTGAGCAGCCCGAAACGTCTATCCGGCCAGGCTATTGGTGGCTTCATTCAGTTCGGCCAAATACCATCGTTTCAGTTTCTTATGTCGGACGGGCAGGCGTCCGTCG
Source organism: Geminicoccaceae bacterium (assembly GCA_028285265.1). GTDB lineage: Bacteria > Pseudomonadota > Alphaproteobacteria > Geminicoccales > Geminicoccaceae > JANQPX01. Next base: position 142,669 of record JANQPX010000038.1, on the reverse strand, counting down.
TTGGACCGAAAGCTGGCTCTGCCATGTAAGCCGCCTCGACAATCGTTCCCGTGGCGACTGATGGTTCTTCTGTGTCAGAAAACGAACGTTGCCAGAACGCTTCCAGCAGTTTGAACTGCTCGCAGTTCCAGGGGCTTTTTAACTCGGATTCGAGTTTGGCCATCTCGGCAGGCGTGATGTGCCAGGACACGCCTACCAGATCGGGATCGGCGTGGTTTTCGAACGTGATCGATTGGACAAAATCTGCAGGACGTCCCTTTGCCATAAACAGTTTCTTGAGCCTATCGATCTGGGCATCGTTGCGATATGCCATACTACCGGACCGAGCGGAGAGGACACCTGCAAGAGGGCTGGTCATCCATTCGGGGACCAGAGGTAGATCAGGTTTGTGAGCTTCTTTATCGCGTTCGGCCAGTTGTACAGGTGTGGCGCCTTTTATGTTACTGGGATCAGCATCTTCCTGGCCCTGATCACGCCCAGGAAAAGCGCGAATCTGAATGAAGACAATGCCATCAATACCCGAATCTTCATTGGCAATGACGTCGAGGATTTCATCCTGGAACAACCAGGAGACAGCGGTGTTGACGCCGTAGTTGTCATAGTAGCCGGCATCGACCACACGTCGCCTTACGGTGGTCGGCAGCGATGCCGCTGGGCTGATATAAGGGAACGTGGCGTTCATACGCACCGCAGTGTTCACTCGGAAATCTTCACGAATGTCCGGAAACCAATCGAACAGAGAGACGGCTTCTTGGGTGCTGCCATTGATCAGGCCATCGAGGTCGAGATTGGAGACCAGGATCGGCTGGCCGGTATCGGCCATCATCGGTGAGATGATCATCGAGGGATGACGTCGTCCCTCCTGGCGCAACGCTGCCTGCTGTCGTGCGAGCGCGCCATAGGAGGTATGCAGGGTTTGCCACTGACGTTCGAGAATCAAGCCTCGGTCATGATAACTTTGTTCGTCCCAGTCGAGCATGTCGTCCAGCCCAAGTGTTGTCAGACCCGGCAGATCGGTAAGCGGCCAGAGCAAGACGCGGGGAATGTCGTAAAAGATGGTTTGTGCGGCCAGTGGCGTCAGGCTGTCGCGTGCAATCGGACGTGCAGATGGAAATTTGGCGTCGCTATTGTGGCTATGATTGCTGATGAAGATATCCAAGCAAAGTTTGCTAGTGATCGGACCGAATGCCCATGTTGCTTCGTCGACGCCGTTCATGCCGCAGTCGTAGCTGTGGTGGAAGCGATACCAATCCTTTGGGGTGGAACTCATCACCGTAAAATACGCGGCGCCGACCATACCGCCGGAGGCGCCGGTTAAGAGACCCACCCGGTCGATTAGGCCTGAGAGTGGGCCTTGCTTGTCGCGCTTCACGAGCTCATCCAGGATGAGCGAGGTCCAAAAGCTTGCGCGATATGCACCGCCTTGTGTTGCGATAATGACCAGCTTTTTTGGGGTCTCTTGATCTCGATCGGAGATCCATTGTTCCGCCCATTGTTCGGCAGAAAGCAAGGGCGGTGTCGGACGATGGTCGATCGTCTGTTGTGGGGGCTGAGCGACTGTGTCGACGGGCGGATCTTTACAGTCCTTGGCCGGTGCCGGCTTGCCGCTCTTGGACAATGGTAACAGACAATCATAGTAGTTGATTGTCTGTTCGGTTTCGTCCGAGAGGCTCATCTTAAAGCCCGGAAATTCATTGATATATCGATCGACGCCAATGAAGGCATGGTATGCAAAGAATGCAATCACGCCGATGAAACGAAGGGAGGGGGCTAATAACAAAATGAAGAAGTAGAAAACGACAATAAACCCAAAAAAGATACAAATCGCTGCGGCGGGGCGGGCAATAGCCGCAAGGCTTATTCCCGAGTTTGAAACGAAGAACAGAACGCCTGTTGTCAAAAAGATGCTGAGACCTGTGCCGATCATCAGCGGATAGTGATCACGTGCCTTGCCGCTGAAGAGGAAAGGGACCCAACCAAGCCATCGCTCAAGTCCTGAATGGGTTAGGCTTACTTTGGAAACAGTCCACGCAACCCAGGTACTGATCAAGAAAATCAATGTGCCGAGGACAAAGGCGATGGCGCTGCCGAGCAGGATCCCGGTTAACGCCTTCATGCCTTCCCAAGGGTGAAAAGAGGCAGGATCGTCCCTCGATATGGAGGGCTCGAAACCGCCCGGGAGGCAAAAGCTGTTGACCGCGGGATCGCAAGATGATGTTCCCTCGACAAAGTCGAAAGACGGAAAGGTTGCCGCCAGTACAAGAGCCACCAAAGGCGCTGCGCCTGCGATTGCGAAGAAGCGAATGGTCGCGAGCATGGGCTTGCCAGGTGTCCGCTTGGGCGGCATCCCAATGATCTCAAGGATATAGACAACCGCCAAAACAGCAGCGAGAAGAACTGTTGCGGCTGTGTAACCGGCAATACTGGGACGGTTCAGCCAGGACTGTGCGAATTTGTAATCGTAGGCGGGGTCATCGCGAAAAAGCAGTGGCACGCCGAAGCTTGCTCCGATCCAGCCAGCGATAAAGGCCCAGACCACACCAAGCAGGATTAGTGGAAACCAATGACGCAGCAAGTAGCGCCAATGATCGAAGAAAAAGATCCTTAGTGCGACCTTGGCCTGTTTCAACATGATCGAGATCCAACTCCTCCTTATGCTCGAATGCAACCTCATCTTGGCAACTTCATCAGGGCCAGACCTTCCTTTATCGTCATGCTGACATTGGTCCATGATGGTTGCCAAAAAGGTCGTGTCTGTCTGTGAAATGCTTCACAAACACAACGCAAGAGTGTTTCCAACTATAAAAAATAAACTATAGATTGATGATCGTGGCAACGACACGTGATGATACGCGTCTCCGCGCAAGTAGGCGTTGTTGGCGACCGCCAGAGCGTCTCTTCTGCTGGCAAGGCATGATCGTGATAGATGCGGCGGCGTGAACAAGCACAGTTCGCTGCCGGGCTGATGCATGAACGCATCTCTCGAACCGGCTTTCCCAGTATGGTAAAGGCTGTTCGGAGCTTTACCTCGTGCTTCAGGTGTATGCACATTGGATCGCCCGGTCCAAGCCGATATCTCGGATGGCTTAATTGCGGAGATGAGAAAACCTTGTCTGGTAATTGCCTGGATGCCCCAGCCTTTCATCGGAATCATGCTTCGATTGCCGACGTACTAAGGCGACTGCTTGGTGACAAGAATGGCAACGTTATTGAAATCGGTAGTGGAACGGGCCAGCATCTGGTCACTTTCGCAGCAGCATTGCCACGACTCATTTGGTGGCCGTCGGACCCAAACCCGATTCATCGTGACAGTATCGATGCGTGGCAAGCAAAACGTGCTCTGGCAAATGTCAGATCGTCGGTCGATATCGATGCTGCTGCGTCTGATTGGGCGCTCGGTCGAGATGGAAGACCGCCGGCAGACGACATCGATGCCATTCTCTGCATCAATGTCTTGCACATCACGTCATGGTTGGTTTCATTAGGATTATTGCGTGCAGCTAAGCGTTACATCAAGCGGGACGGCGTGCTTGTGGTTTACGGCCCGTTCGCGCGCGACGGTGTACACATCGCAGCAAGTAACATGACGTTTGACGCCCATCTTCGGCAACAAAATGACCTTTGGGGCGTGCGTGACACAGCTGATCTCGATGTTGCAGCGAGAGAACATGGTCTTAGACTTGTTGAGAACATCGACATGCCAGCAAATAATTCGATTCTTCTCTTTCAGCATGCTGAACTCTTCCCCTGATCTTCCATCCCTTGGCGAGCTTTGCCATTCAGCGGGCTGGAATCAAGCGACCGACCAGGTGTTTGCGAGAAATTGGTCGTGTCATTGTTCGCATGCTCAAGGTCAGTGAACCGCAAGTTCCGTGGCCTTAGCTCGCCGAACACGCGTCGATGGTCTCACCATATCAACACACCTCGAACGGGCTGACCAAAGGGCGGCTTCGTGCATCATCGCACGCGAATCAGAGATGTCTCATTCGTCAATTGTGCAAAGCATGCAAAGACGTAAGGCGATCAGTCGTCTCTAAAGCACTTCCAAAGGGGCCGGCGCTGTAGGAGGTGGGAAGATATGGTCGAGCATAGCGAGATCGTCGTCGGACAAAGCAAGATCTAAGGCCCGATGGTTGTCTTCGACGTGATTCTGTTTTCCCGCTTTTGGTATGGCGATAATTCCGTCTTGGCGCAGCAACCAAGCAAGTGCCACTTGGGCCGGAGTTGCTTGATAGGAATTTGCAAGGGCGCTCAGTGTTGGATGTGTGAGTAATCGCCCTTGTTCCACAGGCGAATAGGCCATGATCGGCATGTTTCGCTGACGGCACCAGGGCAGAAGATCGAATTCGATCCCTCTTCGACTGAGATTGTAAAGGACTTGGTTTGTTTGAACGGCGCTTCCACCAGGAACGTTGACCAGCTCCTGCATATCATTCTGGGCGAGATTGCTCACACCCCAATGAAGGATCTTGCCAGCGTCGACGAGTTGGTTAAACGCGTCGATTGTTTCGACGATCGATACATGTCCTCGCCAGTGCAGGAGGTAGAGATCGATGCGATCCGTACGGAGTCGCTTCAAGCTCGCTTCGCACGCTGCGATCGTTCCCTCAAGGTGTGCATGGCTCGGAAGAACCTTGCTGACGAGAAAGACATCATCACGACAATGCTGAATCGCTGTTCCAACCAGAGTTTCAGCGGCTCCATTGCCATACATCTCTGCCGTATCGATCAAAGTCATGCCAAGATCGATCCCGCGACGGAGAGCTCTAATTTCCTCTGCTTTCAGATCAGAGCGATCGCCCATGAACCAGGTTCCTTGTCCTAGCGTCGGCACGATTTGGCCGGAGGGAAGACAAGTCGTCTGAAATGCTGGTGCGGACATGGTGAGATTCCTATGATCGATTTTGCTTTGCCCATCTTGGATCGAGATAGACCTGTGTTGTGTGAAGTTCTCGTGTCATAGCAAGCGGATCATTTTCCTGAGCAAGATGGCTTGTTACTGGCATCGCATTTCTCGCAAACAGCATCAGGGCGTCGCAGCGGTTGGGGTGCCAAAGAGGGGTTAAGTGCGAGATCGCGATCATCATCCGAAACCGTGGCACGGACATGTTGGCTTTCCCTCCGGGTGGGTCGCGGACATCATCCACATGGAGGGCAAACACGCATCCTGCAAACTAGCGAGCAGGTGTTCAATCAAAGTGAGGAGGCTTCATCTAGCCAAATCGACGCGGGATTGACCGCTTCCAGTTTCGCACGGCTACAAGCTTTTCTTCCCATTCTGCGTTGACGCTCCCGTCGAGATAATAGAAGCTGTTGTCGCTCTTCACAGAAACGATACAACGCACCTCTGCGGTACCGTCTGGACGTTTGTAAACTGCTCGGTGCTCGACTGTACTGTCTGTCGATAGTGGGTCTTGCGGTATGGCCCGATGAACGGCGCGAGTCTCGAATCCAAATGATGCCTCAGTCTCGGAACAAAACACCTCTGAATAGGGTTGATGCCAGCTGGAAACGAGGGTCCCATTGCCTTCAGTGCAAGAAACTCGGTCGAGTGGCGATGACATCACAATGTGGTGCTGCTTTGTTCTCGGCAGGTCTTGCGCAGGCGGGAGGCCATGCTTCAGCTCTTTGGGCTTCGCCGGAGGTGTCGGTAGTCTCAGCAGGCCAGAGGTGATGAAGAGTTCGCCTGGCCTGGATGATGGCCAAATTATCGGCCAATAAGATGCGGTGATTGAAAGCCGAATCCGATGTCCCTTTCGGAAGCGATAAGCCTTTGTCGGGAAGGTTAGCTGAACCTTGCGCGTTTTGACGGCTTTACTGTCAGATGTCTTAGCGTCGCGATCGTTGATGGAGAGGTTTTGCACTGTCCAGACTACGCGAGCTGACGTTCCATCCGGTGCGACGTCATTGAGTCTTAATGCAAGTTGGCGGTTCCGTGGGGTCAATAGCGTTAGGATAGCTTCCGTGGCGCCGAGGAGGATGAATTCATCTGTCAGCGGAGGCGAGTCGAATGTCAATGAAAGCGCATCGTCGTCTCGTTGATCCAATGGCTCACCGCCCGGACGCCCAAAATAGCCGGTATCCCCGGATGCACACCCGACATGGAGATCGAAGGGTACGGTCCAATGGTCTGACTTCGAAGGTGTCTGCGAAAGCCCCCGTTCATCGAGATGCCAGACCTTCGTTTGGACATCAGGAATGGCCTCTTCTGATTGGATCCAGCAGCCATTGCGCTGGTCGATCTCATCTGCAGGAGAATCGAATTCAGAGAGCCATGCCCGTAGCCGAGGCCATTTCGGTGGGGCTGGCACGGGATCTCGCAACCAAGAATTCCACCAGACGAGCGCCAGTTGTTGGAAGCCGACGGCTGGCCCCGGCGTCCCCTTGTCTGGGTAATGGTGTCCCCACGGGCCGACCAAACCCCAGACCAGATCTGGACGGGCTGATAAGAGCGACATCACCGAGTTTGAATAGCGGTCAGACCAACCACCAATCGCAAGTATAGGACGTCTCAATCGATCGGCGTCATGCACGACTGATCCACGGCGCCAATAGTCACCTTGAGTTTCTTCGCGTACCCAAGTTTCGAGCGGAAAGGCGAGATTTGCTAACCGCTCCTCCCACCTCGTTTGCCAGTCATCACCAACGTGTGTGGTTGGTGGTGATCCAAGGATCACGGGCAGCGTTGCACCCCACTCGATGCTGTCTGTTAGCAGACAGCCGCCCATATGGTGAATGTCGTCTTCATAACGGTCATGCGTGGCACAAACCGCAATAATCGCTTGCAGGGCTTCTGGTGCGTCGACATTAGCCTGAAGCGCTGCCGTGCCGCCCCAAGACGTACCGAACATACCGATTCGTCCGTTACACCAGGGTTGCGCAGCGATCCAGGCGATGACGTCATGTGCATCGGTGCGTTCGAGATCTGAGTACATGTCATCCATGTGCCCTTCGCTGTCGCCTGAACCCCGCATGTCGACGCGCAGACACGCATAGCCATGTTCGGCGAAAAAGGGATGGTTGCGTTCGTCCCGCGCGCGGACCATGTCAGTCTTGCGGTAGGGAATGTACTCGAAAACGGTAGGCGCTGGCGTATGGTGCGCTGATTGCGGCAGCCAGAGACGTGCGGCCAACCGCACGCCGTCTGGCATCGGAATCCAAAGATGATCGGTGACGTCGAGAGGTGTGGTGGATGCCTTAGTTTCCGCGATCATAGTGCCTCCGATTTCCCAGCCAATTCGTTGACTTTCCTCATCTCGCGAGTCGATGCCCTATCATGCGAAGCGGTTACGGCAGCCGGATTTCAAGGCAAAAAATACCGTATAAAAAGAATTTGACACGAATTTTCTTCTAATTCAGACTTTCTCACAAGCCATAAGCTCGCGGATTTGGGATTCTGGAATGGCCGACGATACGAACGCTGTCGCTTTCTCAGAGAGTCTGTTGATGCTCGGCTCGGAAGTTCGTCAGCTTCGAAAGGCGCGGCAGATGACGCTCGCAGCGCTTGCCAAGTCAAGTGGCGTGTCTGTGAGCCATCTAAGCGCGATCGAGCGCGGAACGGTTAATCCTTCACTCGACAAAGTATCGAAGATTGCTGCCGGTCTTGGCGTGCCGGAGGCTTGGTTCTTCACGCGGCGCTCCGGCGCTGGACCGATGGAGCGCACGTACGTCATACGCGGTGGGAACCGTCGCAATCTCAATCTTCTCTATGGCGAGACCGTTGAGCAGTCCGGCTATGCCGACACTCTACTTTCGAGCTCCATTGGCGGTAGCTTCTATATGGGCATGTCCGACTATCCACCGAATTCGGATACGGTCGTCGACCATCTGTACGAACGGGAAGGCGAGCATCATGGGTTTGTTCTCGAGGGAGAACTCGAACTCTATCTCGTCGACGAAACCATTACACTCAGACCTGGCGACAGTTACAGCTTTCCAGGCGATCTCTTGCATCGCGTGCGTAACGCAAGCGACAAGCCAGCACGACTGATCTGGGTCAATGCACCAGTCATCATTCCGAAATACGCGGCACTCAAGCCCGTGCAGCCGTCAACCTTGACACGAAAGGGTGGAGTCAAGAGACGCTCCAGGGTCTGAAGCCGCGATATGCAAAGCGACGCCAACGACTTTGAACATAAGGGAGGGACCACAATGAAGACGATCGTGAACCATGCAATATCACGCCGATCCTTGCTTGCAAGTGCGAGCGCCTTCGGGGCTGCGAGCTTAGCCTATCCGCGTTTCGCGGTGAGCCAAGACGGCAATATCTTGACGGTACGGTCGTATAGCGATCTTCAGCTTCTTGATCCCGCCTTTCGCTTATCATTGCCGGAAGAGGATATCATCAATTCCATTTTTGCACCGATGGTCACTGTTGAGGCCGGCGATGAATGGAGCTGGCGGGCGGTGGCGGTCGAGTCGATTGAGCAGCTTGATGATGTGACCGTTGCATTCAAGCTCCGCGATAATATCGGATTTACCGATGGTTACGGTCAAATGACCGCGGATGATGTGAAGTTTTCGATTGAGCGCATTGCAGATCCAGCCAATGAAAGCCCTTATGCTGGTGACTGGGCTGCGCTCAAGGAGGTTGAGGTCAAGGACAAACTTTCGGGCATCATTCACCTAAAGAACACATTCGTCCCACTTTGGACAACGACTCTTCCAACAGCGGCTTCCTGCGTCCTATCGCGGAAAGCCGTCGGAGAGCTCGGTGGTAAGATCGGGACAGAAGCGGTGGCTCAGTCCGGCCAATATCTTCTGAGCGAGTGGGTGCCAAAGCAAAAGACAGTCCTGAAACGCAATCCTGACTGGGCCCATGAGCCGGGCGGATTCGAAGAGATTCATATTTTACCGATCGAAGATCCGGCGACAGCAGAACTTGGATTTGAAGCCGGCGATTTAGACTATACGTGGACGGCGGTCTCATCACTCTTACGTCTTAAGGAATCACCACCTCCGGGAAGCGTTGTCCTTGAAAAACCATCGTTAGCTTATGTTTGGTTGGGGATTAACCAAAATGTAGCGCCTTTTGACAACCTCAACATTCGGCGAGCCGTACAGCATGCGATCGATCGCGAGACTGTTGTTGATGCTGCTTATTTTGGGGCAGCATCGGTGGGCAACGGGATCGTCGCGCCGGGCCTGCCGGGCAGTCGAGATAGCGTGACCTATGATTATGATCCGGATAAGGCAAGGGCATTGCTTGAACAGGAGGGTGCGACCAATCTCAGTGTAACGCTCGATATCCTCAATCAGTCCGAACGCCTCACAGCAGCGCAGGTCATTCAGGCGAATCTCGCAGACGTAGGCATACAGTGCGAAATTAAACAGAATGACTCCGGGACCTTTTGGACGCTTGGTTCCAAGGACGGGGACTCCTGGAACACAATTCAGCTTTGGCTTCAGCGGTTCTCTATGCAACCCGATCCCTCATGGGCGACCGTTTGGTTCACGCCTGAGCAAATCGGTGTCTGGAATTGGGAACAGTTTGACAGTCCAGAATATAAGGACTTGCATGATCAGGGCTTGAGTGAGAGTGATCCAGCCAAGCGTGATGAGATCTATCGGAAAATGCAGGACTTGATGGATGAAAGCGGCAGCTATGTGTTCCTGACCCATGAGGTTGTCGGCGCAATTCATAAAGACTCCATCGCGCCGGGACTAAAGCCGAATGGCGAATCGCTTTATCCGCAGTTCAAGTCTGCTTGACATCGAGTGGGGCGGTTCTTGTCGATCCGCCCCATTCGCCGACACTGGCTGCACTGATGTTCAATTACATTGTCAAACGGCTCGGGCTAGCGGTCATCATCGTCTCGGTGGCGATGCTTTTGCTGTTTGCGATGATTTATCTGATTCCGGGCGACCCGGCCTCAGTTGCGCTTGGCCCGCGGGCTACGGAAGCAATGCGCGAGGCACTTCGGGTCAAGATGGGCCTTGATCAGCCAATTTGGGTGCAGTTCTGGAACTTCTTCACAGGCGCTTGGACTGGCGATCTCGGCGAGGAAGTGCTGTCTGGACGTCCTGTGTTGACGGTTGTTATGGAACAGCTGCCCTATACCCTGGCGCTCATCGCAGGCGGCATCAGTTGGTCCGTAGCTCTCGGGATTCCGCTCGGATGCTGGGCGGCCGTCAGCCGCGGTAGCATAGCAGACCGACTGGTAGGCATCCTATCGGTGGCGGTGATTGCCGTACCATCCTTTGTCATTGCAATCTATGCACTCTTGATCTTCGCTGTGACGTTGCAGTGGTTGCCAGCAATCGGTGCTGGCGAGCCGGGACATCTTGGCGACCAACTCGTCCATCTGGTCTTACCTTCACTCGCCGTTGGCCTTGGTTGGGTAGGCTATATCGCCCGAATGGTACGAGCATCGATGCTGGAAGTTCTCGAAGCGAGCCATATCCGTACGGCACGCGCGTTCGGCTTACCCGACAACATGATTACCTATCGATATGCCTTATCGATCGCGATTCTGCCGACAGTCACGCTGCTTGGCGTCGGCATTGGCCAAATGCTGTCCTCGGCCGTATTTGCAGAAATCGTCTTTGCTCGGCCAGGCGTTGGCAAGCTGGTCTATGACGCCATTCTCACGCGTAATTTTCCGGTGGTCACCGGCACGGTGTTGGTGACAACCATGCTCTTCGTCCTCCTCAATCTCCTTGCAGACCTTATCGTCGGAGCCCTGGATCCTCGTGTCAGAAGCAACCTCTAGCGCTGGACTGACCATTGCCGAATGGTGGCGGCCCGTACGTCGCCTTCTTCGCGAGCCTATGGGAGTCCTGGGCATCGCGTTGGTGTTGCTGGTTGTCTTCGGTGCCGTTTTTGCTGACCTCCTGACAAGTTTTGATCCGACAAAGATCTCCCCACGTGATCGCTTCCAAGCGCCAAGCAGTACCCATTTATTGGGTACTGATCAGCTCGGGCGGGATTTGTTCTCGCGCGTTCTACATGGCGGGCGAATTGCGCTTTACGTTGCGTTAATCACCACAGCTGTATCTCTCGGCATTGGTATCATACTCGGCCTGATCGCGGGCTATGGTCCGCGCTGGCTCGATAATTTGATGATCTTGCTCTTCGATTCAGTGAAGAGCTTTCCAACTGTCATGTTGGCGCTTGCGCTGGTTACGTTGATGGGCCCGTCGCTGACGGCCGTCATGATCGTGGTTGTTTTGGTCAATGTGCCCGGTTACGCACGTATTATTCGAACTCAGACGATTGCCCTAAAATCCTCGGAATTTGTGACCGCTGCCCAAAGCATGGGGGCTTCTAACGCCCGCATTTTGCGCGTGCATATCCTGCCCAACGTTATTGGGCCGCTGGTGATTCTCGCTTCCATGGACATCCCGGTTGTCATTGCCATCGAAGCGGGGATGAGCTTTCTCGGTCTCGGTGTGCGCCCGCCGACACCGAGCTGGGGATCGATTCTCAACGATGGGTTCGCGAGTATCCGAGATACGGCATGGATTGCGATTGCGGGCGGCCTGCCCATCATCATCACGACCTTAGGCTTTACGTTCCTTGGCGAAACACTTCGCGATGTCTTCGATCCTAGGCTGAAGGGACGCTGATGACGACGCTGGCGATTGACAGGCTGAATGTGAGCTTCTCGACAGAGGATGGACCACTTCATGCACTCAAGGACGTTAGCTTCGACGTTCCGGAGAACCGTATTGTTGGCATTGTGGGCGAGTCCGGATGCGGCAAGTCCACGCTTATCAATGCTATTCTAGGGCTGTTGGCCGACAACGGACATATCGAAAGCGGCGAGATTCGCTTTGAGGGCAAGGATAAGCTGACCACCCTATCGCGTGATCAAATGCGTGCGTTAAGGGGACCTCGCATATCAACAGTATTTCAAGATCCGATGGGAGCACTGAACCCAGTTATCTCGGTCGGAAAACAGATGATCAACATTCAATATCGATCAAAATGCTCGAAGGCACAGAAGGTCGCGCGCGCCGTCGAAATGCTACAGCGTGTCCGCATCCCTGATGCTCGAGACGCGTTAAATCGCTATCCGCATCAGTTCTCAGGGGGGATGAAACAGCGAATTGCCATTGCGATGGCGCTCATGATGGAGCCGGCTCTTTTGATCGCAGACGAGCCGACCACAGCGCTGGATGCCACGCTTGAAGTTGCGACCATCGAACTTCTAAAAGATCTCCAGGCAAAGATTGGCTGCTCGATCCTTTTCATTTCCCATCATCTCGGCGTGATCGCTGAACTTTGCGACGATGTGGTCGTTATGTATGCCGGCGAGGTCGTGGAGCGTGGTAGTACACGTCAGATCTTCAACGATCCGCGGCACCCCTACACCGCCCGACTTCTCGAATGCGACCCGGCGCGGCAAAGTGAGCGAACGAGGAACCTTCCCACCATTCCCGGCGAGATTCCCGACCTACGCCATCGCCCGACGGGATGCATCTTCTCCGCACGTTGCAGCCGTCGTCTTGAGGCCTGCGCCAAACCGCAGTCTGAAGTGGGCCTTGGGAATGGCCATCTTGTCCGCTGTATCCGCGCAACAACGCCTCACTCCGTTGGGGCTATGGCATGACTGCTGATGTGATTTTGTCGGTCGCAGACGTTCAGGTCGCCTTCAAGGTCGGTGGCATCGGTCGCCGACAATCGATCCTTGGTGTCGCCGGCGTTAGCTTCGATGTGCGGCGCGGCGAAACCTTCGCTCTCGTCGGTGAAAGTGGTTCCGGAAAGACCACACTTGCCCGTGCCGTAAATGGTCTACAAACCATTGCCGAAGGTCGCATCACCATCGAGGGACAACGGGTGGATGGTCTGGGCAAAGGTGCGATGAAACCGATCAGAAAGCGCATGTCCATGATGTTCCAGGATCCCGTCGGTTCACTCAGCCCACGGATGACGGTCGGCGATCTCGTGACCGAGCCGTTTCGCATTCATGGTGCCGATGGCCGGAACTTGCGTGACGAGACGCAAAGGCTCCTATCGCTCGTTGGGTTGCCAGTCGATTTTGCAAACCGTTACCCGCACCAGCTTTCTGGCGGGCAGGCGAGGCGCGTTGGTGTTGCCCGTGCCATTGCACTCGATCCTGCGCTGGTGATTGCTGATGAGCCGACGGCAGGGTTGGACGTCTCTGTCCAAGGCGAAGTGTTGAACCTTTTGAACGATCTGCGCCAGCGCTTAGGTCTCGCTATGGTCATTATCACCCATAATCTGCACATCGTGCATCATGTCGCGGATCAAACAGCTGTGATGTATCTCGGTCGCTTCGTCGAAAAGGGTAGAACGGAGGCGGTGTTCGACGCCCCGTCACACCCCTATACCGCAGCGCTCCTTTCAGCCAACCCAGAGCCTGACCCTGATAAAGCGAAGGACCGGATTGCGCTTCCAGCTGAGGTACCTTCGCTCCTTGCCCGCCCCACCGGTTGTGAGTTCCACACACGGTGTCCTTGGGCGCAAGATCGATGCCGAACAGAAGCTCCGAAGCCGATTGAGATCGATGGTCGAGCGGTTGCTTGCCACTTCCCGCTTGATCCCGGCGCGCGTCCCCCTGACAGTTGGAAGGCATCCGCATGATGAAGGATGATGCGTTCGAGGTTATCGAGACCATCTGGCTCACGATGCCCGATGGAGCGCGGCTTGCCGCCCGGCTGTGGTTGCCATCAGGCACAGTGGAAAATCCCGTTCCGGCTGTTCTCGAATATATCCCCTATCGCCGTCGCGACCGCACCCGCCTTCGGGATGAGAGCATGCATCCCCATTTCGCAAGGGCAGGCTACGCTGCAATCCGGGTTGATATGCGCGGATCAGGCGATAGCGATGGGGTGATGGAGGATGAGTATTCAGACCAGGAAATTCAGGACGGATTCGACGTTATTGCATGGATCGCCGACCAGCCTTGGTGTGATGGCAATGTCGGCATGTTCGGCAAATCATGGGGGGCTTACACATCATTTCAGGTGGCGGCAAAGCGTCCGCCAGCGCTAAAGGCAATTGCACCCGTGATGGGCACGGATGACCGTTGGCTTGAAGATATTCATTTCTATGGCGGCGTTTTGGCGAATGACAATTTTTGGTGGGGCTCAATCATGCAGCTCTACAACGCCATGCCTCCAGATCCCATGATCGTGGGTGAAGATCGCTGGCGAGGGATGTGGAAGGAGAGGCTGGACGCCATGCGTTTTTGGCCTGCCCTTTGGCTTGAACATCAGACCCATGATGCGATGTGGCGCCGAGGTTCTATCTCAGAGAACTATGACAACGTTGAGATCCCGGTCTACTTCTTTGGCGGATGGGCGGATCTTTTCAGGGACACGCCGTTCCGCATCGCCGAACGTCTCAAGGGCCCGGTCAAGATTCTGATGGGTCCCTGGGCGCATCTTTATCCCCACGAAGCGACACCTGATCCAAAGGTAGATTTCTTGGATGAGATCCTTCGTTTCTGGGATCATTGGTTGAAGGGACGTGACACGGGCTTAATGGATGAGCCTCGCCTTCGTTTCTGGATACAAGAGCCCATCAGGCCCGCGGGCAAGGTTCCAATGCGCGCCGGACGCTGGATCGAAGAAACGGAATGGCCATCAAAACATGTCAGCTCTAAACAATTTTGGTTGAACCGCGATACACTTGGACTTGAGGCTGCAACAAGTCATTGCTCCCTTGAAATCAGTTCGCCTCAGACCTTTGGTCTAGCGGGTGGCGATATGTGCTCGTTCGCGATAGCAGGCGACATGCCCTTGGACTGCCGGCAGGACGCTGGTGGTGCGCTTTTGTTCCGAACCGAGCCTCTCGACGCATCGATTGACATCCTCGGGCAGCCTCGCGTTACGCTTCGGGTTGAAGCCGATCGTGAGCAGGCCTTCGTCGTCGTGCTCCTGGTCGACGAGGCACGGGACGGGACCCAGTCCTTGATCACCCGTGGATTCTTCAATCTGACGCATAGGGAAAGCGATCTAGCACCCAAGCCTGTTGTACCTGGCGAGACGATGAAGGTCACCGTGCCGCTTCACGGCATTGCTTATCGACTGCCGGAGGGACACCGACTTATGGTCCAGGTGGCCTCGACCTATTGGCCCATCCTCTGGCCTGCTCCTAAGCCAGTCACCCTGACGCTTCAAGCCGGAACATCAGTGCTTGATCTACCTGTGCGGACCGCGCCGTCATCCGAGTCTGAACCCAGGCCACTGCCGCCTCCGCCGCCGGCGGATAGGCCCCGTCCGAGCGCCCGACTTCGTGAGGGCAAGCTTGAGCGCTCCCTCACACTCGACCAGACAAACGGTGTCTATAGAAGCCGATTCTTTATCGATGGCGGTGTCTTCGGCCCTGTGGGACGGATGCGTCTGGAAACCGGTACTGAGCTTGGCGACATCTCAGACCGCATTTATGAGATTCACCCTCATGATCCGTTGAGTGCACGCGCGAGCATGACTCAGGAGAGTCTGTTCGAGCGTGATAATTGGAAAGCGCGTTTGAAGACCACCTCGGAACAGACCGCAACATCCTCGGAGTTCATTTTGAAAGCACGGGTAGAGTGCTGGGACGGTGAGACGTTGTTTCATGAGGTCGATTGGGAATATAGGATTCCGCGAAACGGGATGTGAGGTGTCCATGGTCGAGATCGCAGTTCGAACCGACTTTCCGCGCAAGGTTCGGGAGATCGAGAATGTCTGGATCCCGATGCCTGACGGAGTCCATTTAGCCGCGCGTATTTGGTTGCCGGACGATGCTGACGACGATCCGGTTCCAGCCATCTTGGAGTATCTTCCCTATCGAAAGCGCGACGGAACGGTGGAACGCGATCAGCTCACGCATCCCTATTTTGCTGGCTACGGCTATGCTGGGGTCCGCGTCGATATGCGGGGCACAGGCGATAGTGAAGGAGTCTGTCTTGGGGAGTATCTTCGGCAAGAGCAGGACGATGCGCTCGCCGTCATTGCCTGGCTAGCAGCCCAGACTTGGTGCTCTGGCAGGGTCGGCATGATCGGCATTTCCTGGGGCGGCTTCAACGGTCTTCAGATCGCGGCGAGGCGGCCGTCTGCTCTGGGCGCTGTCATTTCGCTTTGTTCAACCGACGACCGATATGCCGATGATATCCATTTCATGGGCGGAACTTTACTGACCGACAAACTGGCCTGGGGCGCGACCGCCTTCGCAATCGCGAACACGCCACCAGATCCCGCTGTTGTTGGTGATCGATGGCGGGATATGTGGCTTGAACGTCTTGAGAATAACGGACTTTGGATGGTCGATTGGTTCAAGCACCAGCGACGTGATGACTTCTATGCCCACGGGTCGGTGTGTGAGCGATATGACGACATCGACGTGCCGGTCTATGCTGTCGGTGGTTGGGCGGATGGTTATACGAACGCAGTCTTTCGACTGCTCGAAAATCTAAACGGTCCTCGCAAGGGATTAATTGGACCTTGGGCACACAAGTATCCCCATTTCGCCCAGCCTGGCCCAAGAATCGGCTTTCTCCAGGAATGCCTTCGTTGGTGGGATCAGCATCTCAAGGGCATTGAAACCGGCATTATGCAGGAGCCAATGCTTCGCGCCTGGGTGCAGGATCCGACGCCTCCCGATGTGTTTCCGAAGGAGCGAACGGGCCGGTGGGTCGCCGAGCCTCATTGGACATCGTTCGACCGTGCTACACGGACCTATCACATTGATCCGTCTGGATTGAGCGTGCGTCCAGATGTGTCTGTTAATCCGATCCGGCTTGCTTCTTCTCAGACAGCTGGTCATACGGCGCCGGCTTGGTGTTGCTATGGCTTGGTGCCAGACAACGCGCTTGATCAGAATGGTGAAGCGGGACTGATGACGGTCTTCGAAACGCAACCTTTAACAGAAGATCTGGATCTCCTCGGTTTCCCTTTCGTCGATGCTGAGATCACTGCCGATCAACGCCAGGCAAATCTTGCGGCCGTGCTCTCGATCGTTGACGAAAAAGGACGCGCCAGTCTTGTGAGCTTTGGCGTACTCAACCTCACCCATCGAGACAGCCATCAAGATCCTTCACCGCTACCGATCGGTAAGCCCGTTCGCGTAAGGGTGCAACTCAATGCCTGTGGCCAACATGTGGTGAAAGGCCAACGATTGCGTCTTGCTCTGTCGACGGCCTATTGGCCGATGATCTGGCCGGCGCAATCAGCCGCGACACTCGAAATTACGCCTGGAACAGCCAGGTTAAAACTCCCGGTTCGTACAGACCGTCCGGACGACAACGGCCTGGCAGCATTCGCACCCGTAGAGGGAGCGACCCCACTGCAATGTGTGCGCCTGTCTCATGGTGGTTATCAACGTACAAGGACGATTGACTTCGCAAATGGGGTCGAAACCTACCAGCGTTTCGATGACACAGGTGTTGTTAAGCATCTTCATACCGACTTGATCGTCCAGGACGTTAGTCGCGAAACCTTTTCAATCCATCCAGACGATCCGAATTCGGCAGAAGGGCGGTGTACCTGGATGAAACGCTACGAACGCGATGCCTGGAAGGCAGAGGTCGAGTCCTGGGTTGCCGTTGAGGCGCAGAGCGATAGCTGGCACATCACTGCATCCTTGGTCGCCCGCGATACCAACGGCATTGTCGCCGAGCGGAAATGGGATGAAACCATCCCCCGCGATCTGGTCTAGGAGTTCATTGATGGCTGTCTTTCCATCATTTGGAGCCGATGCCGAAGAGCATGAGCTGCGGGCATATGGTGTCACCACGCGTGTTGTCATACAGGGCCAAGGACCGGACGTGATTTTCATTCCCGGCGGCGATGCGACGGCAGATAGCTATTCGCAGCAGTTCGCGCTTTTATCCGACAGCTTTAGGTGCATCGCTTATGATCCACGTGGCGTAGGGCATATGACGGCCCCCCCTCCGCCATGGACCATGTCCGACTATGCGGCTGATTGTGCGGCGGTCATCGATGCCTTCTGCGATGGTCAGGCCGTCGTGTGTGGTCTTTCCCTGGGCGGGTTGGTGACACAACAGACAGCCATCGATTTTCCCCAAAAAGTCAGTCTCGCAATCCCGATGGGCACGGCAGCTTACATCGATGGCTTCACCCGTGATTGGATGCAAGCCGAGATCGACCTGAGAAAAGAGGGGATCCGGTTGCCGGACTATTTTCTGGCGCCGCACTATGCCGTCTATGCCTTTCCGGCGAAAGCCTTACACGATTCTGAACTGTGGGAGCAGGTGAAGACGTCGTACACAGAACGTTTTCAGAATAGAGATCCGAAGGACACGATCAGTCAATGGGAGGCGTGCCTGGAATTCGATTGCCGCGAGGCATTGAAAACCTGTCCGGTGCCGATGCATGTGATCTCGTTTTCCGAAGACGTTCAAACGGCGCCCTCCATGTGTAAGGTCGTGGCAGATTTGGCACCAAAGGGCGTGTTCCACGAAATTCCAGGCCTTGGGCATGTCTCCATGGTGCGCCATCGCCCTGAAATCGTGGCGGCCAAACTCCGTGAGATCCTCGATACCGCCGTCACGATGTGCTGACTGGAACGCTGCAATGCGCATCGCCGTGGCAGGATTTCAACATGAAACCAACAGTTTTGCGCCGAGTTATGCGAATCTGGCGGCATTCGAGATGGCCGATTCGTGGCCCGGCCTTTTGTGCGGAGAGGAGGTACTTGAAGGCACGCGTGGGATGAACTTGCCCATGGCGGGCTTCATCGAAGCTGCTTCTAGGGACCGGGGCACCAACCTTCTTCCGCTCTTATGGTGTGCGGCTGAACCGTCGGGGCCGGTGACCGACAATACCTTTGATGAGATATCGAATCGTATCCTCGAAGGCCTTATGAAATCGGGGCCGCTCGACGGTGTCTATCTTGATTTGCACGGAGCGATGATCACTGAGAGTCTGCTTGATGGCGAAGGGGAGCTCTTGTCGAGAGTACGCCATCGGTTCGGCAATCACATCTTTATTGCTATCAGCCTGGATCTCCATGCGAATGTTTCCCCGACGATGGTGCGCCTCGCCGACGCCATCTGCGTTTTTCGCAGCTACCCGCATCTCGACATGGCCAAAACGGGGGCTCGCGCCTATGCGGCACTCAAATCAATAATCGACGCTGGTGCTCCCCCAGCTCGAGCGTTTCGACAAGCACCGTTCCTCATTCCATTGCATGCACAGCACACGGGTAGTGACCCGGCCGCCTCTCTCTATGCCGGGCTTGTTGATTTTGATCGCGCTCCTAACAGCTTTGCGGAAATCGCTATGGGGTTTACTGCCGGCGATACACCGGATACGGGCATTTCAATCGTTGCCCATGCAGCCACATCGGATGTCGCGGATCAGATTGCTGATGAGGTGCTGGGTCGCGTTCTCGCTGCAGAGGATAGGTTTGACACCGAGCTGCTATCCGCGGAAGCAGCGGTGGCCATGGCGATATCGATGACTGGTGAGCGTCCCGTGATTATCGCCGATGTACAAGATAACCCAGGCGCGGGTGCGACTTCTGATACAACAGGTATTCTAAAGGCACTGGTTCGGGCAGGTGCGAGCGGAGCGATCGTCGGTCTCCTCCAGGACCCTGAGGCTGCCAAAGCAGCCCATGACGCAGGAATCGGCGGCATGATCGAGATCGCCTTGGGCGGAAAGTCAGGGCTGCCAGGACAAGAGCCCTTCTATAGTCGTTTCGTCGTTGAAAAGTTGGGTGACGGCCGCTGCGTCTATTCCGGGGAGATGTATGGTGGTGGAACCGCGATGCTCGGGCCGACGGCTGTTTTGCGGGTGCACGAGAAAGATGTCGGTGTACAGGTCGTCGTGACAAGTTTCCGTAATCAATGCCTTGATCTAGCGCACTTCACCCACATCGGGTTGGCGCCGAAGCAAGCGAAAATCATTGTGGTCAAGAGCACCGCGCATTTCCGAGCCGAATTCGAACCCATCGCTCATTCAGTTCTACTAACGGCGTCGCCGGGAGCGTTCCTATGCTGCCTCAATGACATACCGTTTGAGCGGCTGAGGACTGGGGTGCGCCTCTGAACAATACGTAATACCGTTTTCACTTTGAAATGACCTTCTTGATCCACGGCTGACAGCATAGGGATTTGATGCGTTCGGCGTCATCGGCGACGGCGTTCCAGGCTTGGCAACAGGCGTCGATGATCGCTTCTTGATCCTCGAACACGCGCAAGCTCAAGAAACGCTGTCGGAGATAGAGCCAGAGCCGTTCGACCGGATTGAGCTCAGGACTATAGGGCGGCAGGGTTACGAGCGTGACGTTGTCGGGGATCTCAAGCGCGTTGGCGCCATGCCAGCCGGCTTGGTCGAGCACCATGACGGCATGCTCGTTTTCGGGCAGAGTCTTGGCGAATTCGGCAAGGAAGACCGACATCGCTGACGTGTCGGCCCTGGGCAGGATGAGCCCGAACGCATCACCGGTTTCTGGTGCGACAGCGCCGAAAATATAGGCCCATTTGAACCGCTTGTCGCAGCGCCCAGGCGGTCGCTGCCCCTTTTGCCACCAGCGATGACAAAGTCGACCCTTCTGTCCGACCCTGGCTTCGTCCTGGAAATACAATCGAATGGTCTTGTCGGGATGGGCTTCGATGGCGGCGTTCAACGCCTCCAGCAGCCCTTTTTTTGAAAGTCGGCCTGGGCCTTGGGATCGCTCTTCGGATGAACCGAGCGCGCCTTTTGATGGGAGAGCCCAAGGCGCTGAAGGACACCCCACATACCCGATGTCGAGAGCCGCTTGCCAAAACGCACCTCGGCAAAATCGCAGAGATCAGCAAGCCTCCAGGCGCATGTGCCATCCCGCGTCGGATCGGGTGTTTGAAAGACTTTCGCCAGTAGAACGGCCTGTTCGCTCTCGGTGAGCTTCTCTGGATTGTGCCCCCTGGGCTGATCACAGAGCCCGTCAATGCTGTCCGCGTTGTAGCGGATTACCCAATCCCGCAACGTCTGGCGATCCATGCCAGCAGACCATGCTGCCGCCAAGCGCGTCATGCCGTCCAAGGCATTCGCGATCGCCACCATCCGGGACGCCACGCGACCGTTCTTTTCCCGCCGCGCCAAGGCGCGAAGCTCCGATGCATCATGATGATCGGCAATCAGTAAGGCTGCTCCCATGCCTGCTTCTCCTCCCGCTTTGTTGGCAGGAAAGATGCATGATCAAAGCCTCTACCAAAAGGCGCACAAGGTGAGTCATTTCAACGCGGAAACGGTATAAGATGACATAAGCTTCGTGTACGCTCTGGATGGGACGTGAATTCCATCTCATCGATGCCGAGAGGACTTTGTCCTACTTAACTCGACTGGCGACGTCGCAACACGACAACGATGACCGACGCACCGAGTAGACTGGTCTCGTTCGTATGCTTGATCCGCGGTGTCCGGACTACAAATCTTGAACTAGCCGGAATGTGTCTTGAGGATCCGCATAAAGCTATTGATGAAGGTAGCTAAGTCTGGACAATCTTGCAGTAAGAGCATGGCGGGGCCATGCTCTTGTCTCTAGCTCCCAAGCTTGATCTTTCGATCTACCCTGTTTTTCGATGATCCCATCATGCTGCTGATCACAATGTCGATCTCTAATCTTGCACCGCGCCAATCCTTGGCCTGTGGTCGATGAGATTGGTTGCTTGGAATTGCAATATGGCCCTCCATCGGAAGGACGAGGCCCTGTTGGCACTTCGTCCCGATATCGCAGTTATTTCCGAATGTGCTGAGCCGGAGCGACTTCATCGATTGATAGGATCGAATTGGATTGAGAACGATCCAATTTGGATCGGGCATCAGGCCACCAAGGGTCTTGCTGTCTTTACGTTCAACGGTTACCGAGCTCACCTGTCTCCGAACTACTGGCCTAATCTCCGTTACCTCGTTCCCGTTCGTATCAGCGGTCAAGTGACGTTCAACCTGCTCGCTGTTTGGGCACAGAACGCGAGCGGCGGGGTGACGCGTAAGAATCAACTGGGACCACTAAGGCGCGCCCTTGCCCGCTATCGCGACTTTCTTGACGATGGTCCTTCGATGCTCGCTGGCGACTTCAACAATAACGCGATCTGGGACAAACCAGGCTGGCGGATCAACCATATGAGGGCGGTTGAAACGTTGAGCAAACGAGGTCTGGCTAGCGCATATCACGAAATTCGAGGCGAAGCTCATGGTCAGGAAACGGAGCCGACAATATACTGGCGCGATCGTACACGTCATGGGCCTACGTATCATATCGACTATATCTTCGTGCCCTATGAATGGTTAGGCAGTATTCGTTCATTCGACGTGGGCGGTTTCGACGAATGGTGCGGCAGTGGTCTCAGTGACCATGTTCCATTGGTGATCGATATCTCGCTGTGAATGCACGACGAGTGATGCGGCTCGCTCGCCTTCTCAGCCGAACGTCATTTGATGCCTTGATGTGTGGAGGGGCCCGATGGTGGATATTCGCCCGATTCTAGAACGTGAGCTGGATGCCTTTATTGATCTCATGGACGTCGCCTATCTACAGGATTCGACCAAAGAACGCCGCGACCACTATCGAACCATCAATGAACTTGATCGAAGCTTTGGTGCCTTCGATGGTGGTCAGTTGGTCGGCACGATCTCGGCCTACAGTTTCGACCTCACCGTTCCTGGTGAACGTACGGTGCCCATGGGTGGCACGACCGTTGTTGCCGTGCGTCCGACGCATCGGCGTCGCGGTATTCTACGCGGCATGATCGACATTCATCTCGATGATGTCCGGCGCCGTGCCGAGCCGCTTGCCGGGCTTTGGGCTTCTGAGGCCACGATTTATGGTCGTTTTGGCTTCGGTTGCGCGATCGATTTCGTCACGTTTGAGATTAGGTCTGACGCAACGACCATAACGGGACCGATCGATGATCGGGTTCAGGTTCGTATGGTCGACAAAGTGGAATTTGCCGAAGCCGCGCAGCGTTTCTACGATTCAATACGGTTGTTCAGGCCGGGCGAGCTTACGAGGACGCCCGCGTGGTGGAAGGCCCGCAGGCTAGCCCAAGCGTCTTTTGGCGATAGCGGCATGAGCTCCTATCGATATGCTCTGGCTGAACGAGATAAGCAGCTGGTCGGCTATCTGCACTATCGAACAAAAGAGGTCGTGCGAGATGGCGTTCCAAGAGGTGAAGTTCATGTCGCAGAACTGCTTGGCCTCGATGCCGATGTCGAGCTTGCCTTTTGGCGGTTTCTCTTCGCTATCGATCTCACCACCGCTGTAAGGGCGCCCTTTCGGAGCATGGACGACCCGCTCTTGCACCGACTAGACAATCGACGTGCGGTCAAAACGTCGGTCTCCGATGGCGTCTATCTCCGATTCATGGACGTCACGAAAGCCTTGGAAGGGCGGACCTATTCAGTGCCCGGCACGCTAAAGATTGAGGTCACCGATCATCCTGACCTTCGAGGGACCTACAGGCTTGAAGTCAAGGGTGATGGCACGGCCCGCTGCACGCAGGCCGACGGAGCGGCGGATGTCAGTCTCGATTCGCAGACCCTTGCTGCTTGCTATTTGGGAGGATGTCGTGTCTGTGCCATGGCGAGGGCAGGACGTGTTGCCGGATCCGCCGCTTCAATACGCCTTGCCGATCTTATGTTCGACAATCAATACCTGCCGATTGCGCGCGAAATCTTTTGAAGAAATCTGACAGTATTCGGGTACTTAAGTCGCGATGAGATCCTAGCCGCCCAACTCGTTTCGGTATGGCCTATTCCCCTTCGGTCTTGGTCCAGCTCTCCTGTCGCAAACGTTTTCCTTTCATCGTTCGCTTGACCATTTTGCCGAAGGCACGATCGCGGGACCGACGCTCGGCCAAGCTCGCCCGATTCGTCTCGTTTTCGGCGATTAGTTTTTGATAGCGTCTGAGTCGATTTTGATCCAGATCACCTCGTTCAATGGCCATGAGCACGGCACATCCGGGTTCGCTCTGATGACAACAGTCATTGAAGCGGCATTCTGCCGCCAAGTTCACGATGTCAGCGAAGACATCCTCAAGTCCGTGCTCACTGTCGGTGAGTTGCAGTTCGCGCATCCCCGGTGTGTCTAAGAGCCAACCACCTGCTGACAGACGATGCAACGAGCGTCCGGTGGTGGTGTGCCGACCTTTGGCATCGTCTGCTCTGACGTCACGGGTTGCCTGCACGTTGTCCTCTAAAAGCGTATTGGCCAGCGTTGACTTGCCAACGCCAGACGAGCCTAGAAGTGCAACCGTTTGTCCATGCCCACACCAAGGTTTAAGGCACGCAACGTCCCTACGTGACCGTGCATCGAGACACTCCACCAAAAGGCCCGGGAGCAACGTCGCCGTTTCTGCCATGTAAGAACTCGGGTCATCGGCGAGATCGGCTTTGGTCAGGATAACGATCGGATGAACCTCCGCATCGCGGGCAAGCGTCAGAAAGCGTTCCAAACGAGCCAGATTGAAATCTTGATTGCAGGACGAGACAATGAAAAGCGTATCAACATTGGCCGCGATTAGTTGGATGCTTCGGCCGGTGCCCGGCTCTCTTCGTTTGAAAAGGCTGTGTCGTTCCAGGCAGCGCAGTGGTCGATGGGTCTGTTGGTCCAGGAGCAACCAATCACCAACCGTCGTGCGACCCTCATCGTCGCTTTCCTCCAGCATGTGGGTTGACAGACTACCAATGAAGCTCGGTCCGGCGACTTCGATAGTTCCGCGATGAACAGCCAATACCCTCACGGGGGCTGTAGTTCCAAGTTCCTTTGGATCAAGCTGTGATTGAAAGTGAGAAGACCAACCGTAGTCGGCGAGACTTAAGGGGGTGTTGTTCATGATATCGATCAGCTCTTGTCCCCATCTCGGGGACGATTGATTAGGGGCGATGGCAACAGATCAGCGATCGCTGATCATCGTTGCAAGGAGCTGGCCGATGATCTTGGCGTTGAGGCCTGGAATTCGATGTGGCGGGCCGCTGGAGCGACGGCAGGTCTAGCAGACTAGCTTTTGCGTGCGCCCTGTATCAAGCCAGCTCGAGAGATGACAACGACCATCATAAACGCCTCCTCTGTCAATTTGGATCGTCCCTTTGTAACGGATGAGCGGCTGGTGAGGCAACTGACAGATCACCGAGGAGGCTCAGGCTTTCGCCGGCTTCAGGGTTCTAATTCCACCACCGAGCGGGCGTCGACAATCCTGATACCGCACCTTTGCTGAGGATCGGCTACGCAAAGCTTGCATTGAATAGGGGACTGCTCGATTCAGCCTTACCAAGCTCCGAGAGAATGCCACTGCCGGCCAATATCGTCGGCGACCAGCAAATCAGTCCATATCTACGCCGCATCGTGAAAGATAATGCCTGTCGTATATCGGCGGCCATGTCGTACGCGGCTAACACCGTGGCGCATTTTGACCCGATAGATGCCGCGGGTTCCTTGCTTTGGCCGCTCACTAACAGCGAACAAAACGCCTTCGCCTCGAGTGAGCGGTACCACCTCAGCGCGAGATTGCATGCGCGGACGCTGCTCAGTCAGGACAAAGTCGCCGCCTTCGAACTCGGTTCCGGGTTCGCTCAACAAAATCGCGAGCTGGATCGGAAAGACTTGCTCACCATAGATGTCTTGGTGGAGGCAGTTGTAGTCGCCTGTCTGATACTTAAGGAGTAGTGGGGTGGGGCGTCGCTGACCGGCTTGATGGCAAGCCGTAAGAAAAGCACCGAGCGTATTGGGATAACGATGGGGTTTGTCCATGGCCACCATCCATTTGTTGGCTATTGGCACGAGCTTTGGATAGACGGTTTGACGCAATTGCTCGATCGGACTGGGGAGAGGATAGGAGAAATATTTATACTCACCCTCACCAAAGCCATGGCGGCGCATCACAACATGGCTTCGAAAGATGGCATCATTCTCGTAAGTCTTGGTCAGGGATTGGCAGGTCGGAGCATCAAGTAGCGGGCCAGTTCTCGCAACGCCGAAGGCATCCAGATCTGTATTGATCTGAGTCCAATCAAGAGCGTCCACATGTTGCTCCAATGTCCTTGTACCCGTTTCCTTTACCGTCATGACATTGCCCTTTGCTTAATCACCCCGTCAGTACTCTAATGCTGTCAGCGTGTCGCGCATTCCGGTTCTTGCGGTTGGTCTTAGCCTTGCAATCAATCTATCGATTGGGCGGACGACTAGCTTGCGATCGTCTTGATTTTGGTCGCGAAAGCGCCTTCAACCTGAGAAGTTGAGAAGCGGATTGATGACTCTGGCGATCAGCGCTTCAAGTCATCGAAGGGTGTTCTCGAAATCATGAGCGTGCAAGATCACCGGCGGGTGGTCTGGTTTTGAGCTCTCGCCTCTAGGCTGGCGAAGATCTCCTCGCCCTGCTCTAATTTCAGTGCTTCGTCGACTCGATGTTAGGGACCCGTAGGGGCTAGTAGATAACGGGCTCGTCGACGTTCGGGCCGAACTCGCTCTTCAAGAAGTCGAAGTCACAACCGAGATTCGCTTGTTCGATATGCCGCGAGAACATCCAACCGTAGCCACGGTCGTAACGGGGCTTGGGCGGGGTCCAGGCATCCCGTCTGCGAGCGAGCTCATCATCGTCGACTTCCATCTCTAACTTGCGATTTGGAATGTCCAACGAGACGATATCTCCATTCTGCAAGAGGGCTAATGGGCCGCCGACATAGGATTCTGGTGCCACATGTAGAATACAAGCGCCATAGGACGTGCCAGACATGCGTGCATCAGAAAGGCGTACCATATCTCGATGCCCCTGCTTAAGGAGAGCTTTTGGCATTGGCAGCATGCCCCATTCCGGCATGCCGGGTCCGCCCTGGGGGCCGGCATTGCGCAAGACAAGTACCGTATCCGGAGTCATGTCATAGTCTTCGTCATCGATGATTGCTTTGAGCTCGGGATAGCTATCGGCAACCAATGCTGGGCCACGGTGGGTATGAAACTTCGGGTCGCAGGCGGCTGGTTTAATGACGGCTCCATCCGGGGCGAGATTGCCCTTCAGCACAGCGAGTGACCCCTCATGATAGAGTGGGTTGTCGAGACTACGAATGACATCATCATCGTAGACTTTGGCATCGCCTATTCCGTCCCCGAGCGTCTTGCCAGTCACAGTGATTGCGGAATGATCGAGTTTGCCACCGAGCCTCTGCATCAAGGCACGCAGCCCGCCAGCGTAGAAGAAGTCCTCCATCAGGTAGGTTGTGCCGGATGGGCGAATGTTTGCGATGACCGGCGTGGTTCGGCCGATACGATCCAAATCATCAAGCTCCAGAGGTATGCCGGCGCGTCTTGCTATGGCAATGAGGTGAATGATGGCATTAGTCGAGCACCCGGTGGCCATTGCCACCGTCACGGCGTTGTTGACCGCATTGTGTGTCACAATCTGATCAGGTGTCAGATCTTCCCAAACCATCTCGACCACTCGCCGACCACAAGATGCTGCCATGCGCTGGTGGTTTGCGTCCGGCGCCGGAATTGACGACGCGCCGGGAAGCGTCAAGCCGAGACCCTCCGCAATTGCAGTCATGGTGGACGCCGTGCCCATCGTCATGCAATGGCCATAGGAGCGGGCGATACCGCCTTCAACTCCTTGCCACTGCTCTTTGGTGATGGTTCCTGCGCGACGCTCGTCCCAGTATTTGAAACTGTCGGTGCCGGAGCCCAACACCGCCCCGGCGTAGTTGCCTCTGAGCATCGGTCCGGCCGGCAAATAGATGAAAGGTAGACCCATCGAGAGGGCCCCCATAATCAAGGCCGGAGTCGTCTTGTCGCAGCCACCCATCAGGACCACGCCATCGACGGGATGAGAACGGATCAACTCCTCGGTTTCCATGGCTAGCATGTTTCGATAGAGCATGGTCGTTGGCTTAACGTAGCTCTCGGACAGGGACAGTGCTGGTAGTTCCATAGGAAAGCCGCCCGCTTGCAGCACGCCACGCTTCACCCATTCCGCCCGGTCCTTAAAATGCATATGGCAAGGTTGGGCGTCCGACCAGGTATTGATGATCGCAATGAAGGGTTTGCCCTCCCAATCTTCTGGCCCGAATCCCATCTGCATGGTGCGTGAGCGGTGCCCGAAGGAACGGAAGTCATCCGGCACCATCCAGCGTGCGCTTCGAAGCTGGTCATAGGTCTTCTTCGGTTTCATGCCTGCTGGTTCCTTCCTTTGAGATATGCTTCGACGCGCATGTCTTTGTTATCTGGCTGGGCCTTTATCATCGCCAGGCCAAAGCCTCTTGCTTGATATGTCAGCAAATGTCGGGCATGACGAGGTCACGGCTGGCACAGCTCTCGATACATCAGCATCAGCGCTTTCTGGCGGGACCGTGCAGTTCGGCGCTATCGAAAGATGGCATGGCGCATGTGCCGCGCTCCGTCAATGTCGAGAGCAGGGACCAACCGCCGCCGTTGATCAAACAACAGGCGCCTTGGGCGGCCATGTCATTCTTTCGGTGATTCCGTCCACTATTCGAACACCAGGCTGATCGACGGAAAGAAGACGAGGATCAGCGTCACGGCAGTCATCATCACGACAAAGGGGAAGGTTCCGATAAAGATATCGCCGAGTGTCGTGTTGCGGTCGGAGATCGTTGCTTTCACCACGTAGACCGTGAGGCCAAAGGGCGGGGTCAAGAGACCGATCTCCACAGCGATGACAGTGACGATGCCGAACCAGATGAGATTCCCGCCTAGTTCCGTGACGATCGGCAAAGCGAGCGGCAAGAGAATCAGCATAATCGACGTCGAATCAAGGATCATGCCCATCACGATGACGATGACGACGTAGACCAGCAGAAAACCATAAAGACCAAGGCCTGCCTCAATAAAGCCGCCCGTGATTTCCTGGGGAATGGTCGAGAGTGTCAACATTCTGGAATACATTGAGGCGGCAATGATCAGGATAAGGATCGCGACAGAGACAAGGCCGGTTTCGATTAAGACGCGCCAGAAACGACGGAATGTGAGCTTCTGCTTAACCAGGGCGACTGCGATGGCTGCCGCTGCGCCGGCAGCACCGGCTTCGGTCGGCGTGAAAAAGCCGGAATAGATGCCACCGAGAACAATCAGTACAAGGGCTGCTATAGGCGCGAGCTTGGCAGAAGCCGATCGCCATGTTTCATCTTCAATCACGGTTGGACGATCAGATTGCATCACCATCCGTGGTCGATATCGTGCCATGGTATAGATGCCAAGTGCAAAGACTCCGGCAAGGAGAATGCCGGGAACGATGGCAGCTAGGAACAGCGCGCCCACCGACTGCTCCGCGAGAACGCCGTAAATGATTAAGAGAAGGCTTGGCGGGATAAGCATACCGAGGACTGACGAACCGGCGACAACCCCAAGGGCAAAACGTCGACTGTAGCCATTGGCTACCATCTGCGGCACAGAGACTCGTGCAAAGACAGCGGCAGACGCGATCGAAATCCCGGTGATCGATGCGAAGACGGCGTTAGCTGCGACTGTTGCCATCCCAAGCCCGCCTCGAACTTTCTGTAACAACCAGGCGGCTACACGGAACGCGTCACGGCCGATATCGGCAGCATCAACGACAAGGCCCATCAGAACGAAAAGCGGGACGACACCAAAGAGATATCGGTTAATCGCACCATCTGCAGCAAGGGCTAAGCTGCGAATGGCAACATTTGGATTGTCTCGAATCAGCCAGATCCCGAGAAAGCTCAATAAAATCAGGGCAACGGCAATATGCGCACCGGAAAAGATGAGGATGAGCATAAAGGCGATCGCCACCAAACCTATCTGAATACGGCTCAAATCGGCGGAGAGAAGGGCACATCCAAGGAGCAAGAATGCCAGTATAGCCAAGACGAACGGCCATCCCTTGGGACGTTCGACGATACTATGTCGAATGGTCAGCGGCGCAACATAACCATCTGTCGATAGGATCTTGACGTCGGTCAGTGCCTGAGTAGCGAATGCAAGACAGGTCAAAAGGGATCCGGCGAAGAGACAAGCCTTGATTGGCCACACCGGTGCTGTGAAGACTCCTTGTGCTCCAAAGAACTCGTTCTCGACCCATGCATCGACAAGCTTTGGCCATGTGCCAAGAGCAATCATTGCGAAAACGAGAATCCCGGCGAGATGAAAGGTAAGGCGGATGAAGGCGGCGGCAAAGGGTCGCTCGTCCTCAAGCCAGCCGATCAGAAGGTCAGTGCGCGTCATCCGTCCCGTCATCAAGGCATGCGCGACTTGGAGAAAGACGATGGCAACGATGGAGTTCGCCACAATCTCCGCGACACCTTGAACGGGGGCATTGAGAATGCTCCGCCCCAGTATGTCGGCGCAGATCAATATCATCAGGCAGAAGATCCAAAGGGAGGCGGCGCCGCTAACAAAGGCTGTTAGTGCCGCCACCCCTTGGTTGGCCCGATCTGCGCTCCGGCGGATCAATCGAGCATAGCTAAGCAATTCTTTGCTGACCGCTTAGCGTTGGTCCCAGGCGACTTTAGGTTCGATTCCGGCCGCACGCACCTTGGTCATATAGGCATCAATCACCTCGACGGCCCCGTCATCGGCGTTGGCTTTGGCCCACTCACCTGCAAGATCGGGAAGTCCAGCCTTCCACGCTTCGACATCACCCACAGGGAGTTCTGTCACAGTCGCGCCAGCTTCCGGGAGCTTGGCTAGAAAGCTCTCATATCGGGCCATCACTTCCTCAGCATGAGCAACTGTATACTCTTCCCCAAGCTCAGTTAGCACCTGCTGCACATCGTCAGAAAGGGTCTCCCAGACATCCTTGTTGATGCCTAACCCGCCTGTCATCTGTGCACCGATTCCGACCAATGTGACGTACGGTGCAACCTCATAGTGCTTATTGGGGAAAGCACCTGTAATAATGACGACCATCCCATCGGCAACACCGGTCTGAACCTGATTGTAGTAGGTTGGCAACGCACCGTTTACGGGAACCGCGCCTAGATGCTTGATCCAATTCGCCGAAGGGCCTGGTGCCAGGATTTTTCTGCCTTCGAGATCGGCCAGTGACGTTACGGGGAAGTTGGTGAAGAGATGGTAAGTCTCAACGCCGCTCGCACCCAAAAAGACGACGTTCTCGTCATCCCATGCTTGCCGCAGCTGAGGTAGCTCTTTGTGCAGTTCATTCATGATCTTGAGGGTCGCTACAAGATCATCGCTGACAAAAGGCGTGAAATAGGTCACGTTCTGAAGGGGCATCTTTGACCCCTCCCAAAGCGTGCCTACCCAGCCAGCATCGGTCAGGCCATCGCCCACAGCTTCGAGCGTGTCTTTAAATCCGTAGAGCGCGCCACCATAGCTTTCGGTCCATTCGACGCGATCTTCAGACCCCATGGCTTCGAGGCGGCTATTGGTCTCGGCCACGACCAAGGTCGACAGCTGTCCGACCCAAGGGAGAACAGTGGGATGGCTGGACGCCATCGTCAAACTAAAGGTCTCGGCATGAGCCAGGCTGCTTGACCCGACGCAAAGCGCCAGTGCTGTCATGAGATGTTTCATTTCGTACCTCCCTGATTCTTGTTATTCAGTCGACCGCATGCTTCCCCGTTGAGAAGTCGATGGTCACGGTGACTCGTCCTTCGTTCAAGAGCCACGGACGCACCACGAAACTACGCGCACCGGATGCATGCATCGGATCCGATTCCGCGATTTCTTTGGCGTGCGCGAGACTATCGGCACGGATAATGACCATACCTTCGCCATGCCAGGTGTGTTCATCGTCTGCCCAGAACGGTCCAGCCCCCAACATGATGCCCTTTTGCTCCAATTTGACCTGGAACTTCAGATGATCCTCAATAACCTCCATGACCGGCCCCATACCGTTAGTCGGTTTCGTGAAGACCACAAAGAGCTGCTTTTGCAGCATGCCCTTGGATGCTTCGAGGATATCGTCTTTCGTGATGGTCGGACCTGACATTCCTATCTCCTGGATCTAGAGCGTCTGACAGACGGCGTCGTAGTCGAGGCGCGGCAAACGGCGGAAGATCTTGGACGTATCCGCATATCCGAGATTGACCAAGAAATTGGATTTCAGCGATGTGCCGTGAAAGAACTCGTCATCGACCTTCGCATTGTCGAAGCCCGACATTCCACCAATGTCCAAGCCAACTGCCCGCGCAGCGAGCATGAAATAAGCGCCCTGAAGGGTGCCGTTTCGAAAGGCATTGATCTCGGCTGCCGTCGCATTGTTCCTAAAAATGTCCTGGGCGTCGGGGTTCGGTGGAAAGACCGTCGGCAGCTCCTCCCAGAAGTTCAGATCATGCGCGATGATCGCGGTTACCGGCGCCGTCCGCATTTTGGGTTTGTTCGCAGGCATAAGGCATGGCTCAAGGCGGTTCTTAGCCTCTGCAGAGCGAACGAAAATTACCCGCATCGGTTGTTGATTCATGGACGTCGGGCCCATCTTCGCGATGTCGTAGAGAAGACGAAGAGTCTCTTCGCTGACGTCACGGTCCTGCCAACCGTAATGGGTACGAGCTTCAGTGAACAGGAGCCGGAGCGTATTGGGATCGGCTTGAAGCGCTTCATCCTGCAATGTTTTGGCTTGCGCCCGCGCTTGTTCATCTTTCTGTTCGGTTGTACCGGGCAACGGGGACTCCTTCGTGGGTCGTGGATCGCTGGAGATTGCAGTTACTTGCGTGCTAGCACGAAGTCGAATTCAACATCCCAGTAAGGGCCATTGAAGCCGATCTCGGCGGCTTTAGAGGGGTCGTCGACACGCACGAACTCCGCAATCAAACTCTGTTTGACGCCGAAAACCGCGTCGGAGTGTAGGTAGGCATCATCGGGATCGAAGATATGCGTGGTCAGCCGGTCGTAGCCTTCTTTCTCGACGATGTAATGAAGATGCGCCGGGCGATAGGGATGTCGGCCTAGCTGAGTTAGCAGAGCTCCAACAGGACCATCTGAAGGGATAGAATAGTGCTTCGGCCTTACGGCACGAAACCAATAAGTACCGTCTGTGCCGGTCCGAAAGACGCCGCGCAGGTTGAATTCCGGTTGGATGCCTTTTTGCTGGACGTCGTAAAAACCTTCGTCATTAGCTTGCCATACGTCGATCTTAGCGCCTTCTAATGGATGACCGTCGACATCCGTAATCTTACCCCGAACAACGAGGTCCTCGCCCTTCTGATCCAGGCAAATATTTGTCCCCATCGGATATTCTGGCGCGTCACTAACGTGAAAGGGGCCAAGTACGGTGTTTTCAGAGGCGCCGGTTGGGCGACGCGAATTGACAGCATCCACGAGCATCGAAACACCGAGCACGTCGGACAGGAGGATGAATTCCTGTCGCCAATCATCGCATTTGTGGCCGGTGCGAGTGAGGAACATGATCGCCTCGAACCATTCCTCTTGTGTCGGCTCAATCTCTTTGACGGCTTCATGCAGCTTCCTAGTGATCACCTCCATCGCAAATTTGAGGCGCTCATCACGTGCATTCTTATTGCGTCCAGTGACGACTTCCGCAGAGTTGTTTTCGCTGAAGTAGCCGGTTTCGTGGGTGTCGGGCATAGTGCTTACTCCGCGGCCAAGACGTCCGATCATGGGCAGGGGAACTGATGGGAATTGTTCTAGGTTCTCGTCTTTCACGGCTGTGGTGCCTCTCCGCTCCATGCTCGCTGCAAGAGGTTGCGGACGCCATTGAGGGAGATGTCGCGAGGGTTCCAATAGGGATTCTTGGTCGCGAGATCAGCCGCGCGATCGAGATCGGATTCCTTCAGGCCGAGACTCTTGAGTGCCGTTGGTGCATTGACGGACTTTGCGAAATACCAGAAGGCAAGTGCGGGGTTGCTATGGCCAAAAAGCTCGGCTGCAGGAGCCAGGAGATCCGGTACTGCAGTAGCATTATAGGCGACGGCGTGTGGTAGCACGATCGCATGTGTCTCGGCATGGGGTAAATCAAAGCTGCCGCCCAACGTGTGACAGAGCTTGTGATGCAACGCCATGCCAACACGGCCCAGGACCGTACCGCAAGCCCAGGCACCGCGCTGCGTTTCCTCCCTCGCGGCAAGGTCACCAGGTGTCGCGACCACCTTGGGAAGTCCATCTTTGAAGGACTTAAGCCCGAAGAGGGCTAATTCATCCGATGCCGGGGTGCGATCCTGGGCATAAAGAGCCTCGACCGCGTGGGCCATGGCGTTCAATGCGCTGGTGACCGTCATCGCAGCTGGAAGTGTTGCCACAAGTTCGGGATCATAGAGCACTGTATCAGGACGCAGTTTTGGATCCTTCAACGTGGTTTTAATGCCGTTTTCAGTCTGACCGAGGATCGGCGTGCATTCACTGCCGGCATAAGTAGTCGGAAGCGCGATTTGGCTGAGATCCGAACGAAGCGCGAGGGCTTTCCCCAGACCGATTGTTGAACCACCGCCTGCGGAAAGCACGCAGTCGGCTTTGACGGACTGCAAATGGGCGAGTGCTTCCGCCGTAACCTCGACCGGCGTGTGCATTACTGCCTTCGAGAAGATTCCGGCAGCTTTGGCACCGAGCTGCTCGGCCAATCCTAGGCCTAGATCCGATTGCTGCGGTGTTGTCAAAACCAAAACACGCTCTTTCCTGAGCGCATCCACATGGAAGGCAAGGTCTTTGCGTAGGCCAATCCCGAACGCCACGGTTTGATCATCCGCGAATTGAGACAGGTCGAGCATCCATAGGCCTCCGTTGGTTTGACTATAATTTGCCAGAAGACTCAGCGCTCATTGATCGAATTTTCAGCTGATTATATAACGTACTGTTATGAAATTGGATCCAAGACATCTTGAGATGCTGTTTGCGATTGTGGAGCAAGGGGGCTTAACCGAAGGCGCCGAACTCCTTGGCAAGTCGCAACCTAGTCTTTCCAGGTCGCTTGCGATGCTCGAGCAGCGCGTCGGGGCACCACTTTTCGAACCTGGCAAACGACCTCTACAAGCAACCGAACTTGGCCTTGCGCTCGCGGCCGAAGGTAAGAAAGTCTTCATTGCTGGGCGCGAGAGCAGTGAGATTTTGGTACGGTTTCGCCATGGAAAAACCGGTGCTGTCCGTGTCGCAGGCACTCCGTTTTTCCTCGATGGTGTAATTTCTGGGATGATCGCCGCATTCCAGAGTGAACATCCCCATATTCGTATCGATCAGTCTTATGGCTATCCGACCGAGCTGATAAGGAAGCTGGAAGAGGGCGTGCTCGATCTCGCACTCGTCCCGATGCGTCGTGCTTCTATCCCTGAAGGCTTTGAGTTCGATCAGTTTTTGCCCGGACGAAATGTCATCGCATGCCGGGCCGGACATCCACTTATGAAGCAAGGCGGGATTAAGCTCTCCGACATTGCGCTCTATCCATGGATTGCCCCACCTCCTGACAGTCCATTGTTCCATGACTTGCGTGCGGTCCTCGAGGGGATCGGAGTGAAGGACTTTAAGATTAGCTTCACTGGTGGATCGTTGATTGCGGTGGTCAGTATCTTGACGGGATCCGATGCCCTGACGGTTTTGCCCTATTCGGTGGTCTTTATGATGCGTCGTCAAAGGTCGATCAGTGCACTACCTATCCGAATTGGAGATCCGGACCGTCATCTCGGCGCGCTCATCGACTCAAGGCGGCCTATACGTCCGACGGTCGAACGATTCATGGGGTATATCCGTCAGGAGTTCGAAACGCTTTCGACCAGCATCGATCGAACCGGTCAGAACGAGATCTCTTGACCGCGGGAAAGCTTTCTTTGACGAAAGCCGGACGGATCAAGAGCACGTTTTCAATGCGATGATCAGGCCATGCCCACCTGGACGGCATTGGGTCTCATATCATTGGGGCGGCTCTGAATATAGGTCATCAGGGCGGTCTGGATGTCCCTGGCTTCCTCGGTGTTGAAGAGGTTCCGCAGTTCAACCGGATCGTTCTCGAGGTCATAAAGCTCGCCCGAGCCCGATTGTAGGTCGACGGTGAGCTTGTGGGTCTTTGTGCGTACGGTGCGCAAGGAAAGAGCAACGCCGGCTCGCGTTGGCAACAATTCCCATTCATTCATGGCGAAGTCGCGTGTGGCCTCTTGAGTCTCGAGAAGCGGGCGAAGGCTTTGGCCGTGCTGTGTCTGGAGGGCCTCCGCACCAGCATAGTCATAAAACGTTGGCCCAAGATCGAGTGTCGATATAGGCTCGTCAACAATACGCCCGGCCTTGATGCCCGCACCGCGAATGATCATTGGCACGCGAAGGAGCCCTTCATAGTGCATCGGACCTTTCAAAATGAGCCCGTGGTCACCGAGCCAATCCCCATGGTCTGAGATGTAGATCACAATCGTGTCTTCAGCGAGGCCTGCATCGTTGAGTGCAATTAGGAGACGTCCAACATTGTGATCAATCAGCGCAATCTGGCCATAGGTGTTAGCGATGATCTCGCGGAGCTGCTCGTCTCCCTGCTCGGCAATCCGGCTATAGGCTTTGCGGATATCGGCATTTTGCTTCGGTCCCGCTGGCTCATTGGTCAGGACGGCCTTATGCCACCAAGGTCGCCCCTCAAAGGTCCGAGACCGGTTTTCGGGTAAATCGATCTCTGCTGGATTATGGAGGCGTGACCACGGCTCCGGCGCATCAAAGGGATGATGTGGGTCGGGGAAGCTGACCCAACTGCAAAAGGGCTTTTCCCGGCCCACGTTCCGCAACCAGTCAATCGCGCGGTCCGCGGTCCAGGTGCTGTTATGCCAAGCGACTGGTAGCTTGGAATGCCAAGTTTGTGCTGCTTCTTTGGTGTCACCGGCATTCTCGCGATACAGCCTATTTTTCTCATCACCGCGGCCGTCGGCATAGAACCAGCGCTCATAGTGCTGACCAGCAGGTGGCTTTTCAGGGAGGAACCAGTTGTGGCCAACCAACATCATCTCGACATGCTGGAACCCCATATAAGGGCCGTACCAGTCGGCTGGAAAACTGGCAGATGAGCTGAGACATTCGGGCGTGCCTGTGGGTTCGAACGTATGGTAGGTCGAAAAATGTGCCTTTCCGAAAAAGGCGGTTTCGTAACCGGCTGCTGCGAGCGCGCCGGCGAAGCCTTTTGAACCGACTGTGGGGTCGAGATCGATTCCATTATCATGAACGCCGTGGGTTCGGCAAAGTTGGCCCGTTAGGATCGAGGCACGTGCCGGTTGGCAGACTACACAAGGAGTGATGCAGGCGGAAAAGCGGGTGCTTTCAGCGGCGAGCTGATCAAGATGTGGCGTCTTAATCTTACGCCCCTCGAAGCCAAAGCAGTCGGCACGCTGCTGATCGGCGGAGATCAAGAGGAAGTTCGGTCGCTTCATGATGAAGGGTTCCTTTTCGAACGCAGCGACAGCACGATGATGACACCAGCGAGCAGAGTGAAGGCGAGGGCGATTGGACTTGTGAACAAGAAGAATGGATCTGCCCCAGTCGCGTCGAAAGCTTGGCGTGCTGTATCCTCCAGTCGCGATCCAAGGATAAAGGCGATGACAAAAGGTAGTGGGGAGATATCCAGCCTTCGCATAAGGTAGCCGAGGACGCCAAAGCCGACCGCGATACCAATCTCTGTGAGCTTTGGATTGCCGACGTAAATCGACGTCACCGTCAAGAGGAAGACCACCGGGAGCAGGGCCTCCTTGGGCGCACGCGCCAAGAATCTGATCACCCTCATGAAGGCGCCACCGATTGTCCAGTTTAAAAGATTGGCGAACATCATCGTGGTGAAGAGGCCAAAGGCGATCACAAGCTCGGGATTCACCGCATCCGTTGTAAAGCGAAAGACAGACGGGCCGGGATTGAAGCCGCCGATGCTGTCCATCGCGAGGATTAAGAACACGGCAGCAGCATTGCCGGGAATGCCAAGGCTCAGCACGGGTATGAGATTGGCACCAGAGACGGAGGAATTTGCAGCCTCGGTCGATGCGATGCCTTCAGGAGCACCTTGACCAAAGCTCGGTGTTCTGCCTTGTCGCGCGTGGAGCCGTCGCCCAGACGCGTAGCCGACCGTGGCCGCGAGCGTGGAGCCAACACCAGGAAGGGCTCCAACCACGGTACCGATAATCGCTGATCGCCCAACGAAGGGAGCAATCCGACCAATATCGCCTCGGTGCATGCGCTGAGAGCCTTCAAGCGGCGCTAGTATTGTCGCGCCGTCTTTCGGCTTCGTCATGCGCAAGTCCTCAAGGCTTTTGAAAATCTCACCCAAAATCAGCACACCGAGGACGACCGATGTCACGGAAAAACCTGATGCTAATGACGGCGCGCCAAGACTAAGACGTGGATAGAAGTCACCGCCCGTTCCGATGCTGACCGCAAAGAGGCCAAGACCGAGTGAAATGAGTCCCTTGCCGACTGAATTCCCAATGACAGCAGCGATGAAGGCGAGCGACAGGATCAAAAGTGCCGTCTTCTCCGGGAGATCCAGATAATGTTCGACCATGACGGCGAGGAACGGGGCTGCGAGGATCAAAACGATATCAGAGACCGTATCGCCTGAGGCCGAGGAGAGATGGGCGATCCGAAGGGCACGTCCGGCTTCACCTCTTTGCGTCATCGGATAGCCGTCGAGTGTGGTCATATAGGCGTCAGGCGTACCCGGCGTATTGAAAAGGATCGCCGGTACAGCGCCGCCGATGGTGGCGCCTTTCATTACCCCAATCAGAAAGCCCAGGACGGGCAAGAGCGCATCCGGTGTGTAGCCAAAGACTGATATCAGGATCGGCAGCGAGATCGCCATGGCCATGGGCCCGGCTAGCCCCGGTGTTGCCCCAACCAGAATGCCCAGAAGAAACCCGAAAAGCGTCATCAATAGGGTCGCAGGGATACCGAGGATCGTAGGACCCTGAATGACCGCTAGGATGCCGAGGCCGATATAGTCAACGACTTCCATCAAACGTCGCCATTCGGCGGTAGCAATAGATCCTCAAAGGGGAGGTCATAAACGGCGATCAGGGCGAGGGTCGAAAGGAGGCCGATTAACACTCCCCTGAAGGTCACGCGGCCCTCAACGAGCGCTATAATTCCAGCGACAAGAAGGGTGCCTCCAGTGACAAAACCCAGATGTTTCCAAGGTGTCGTGTCGCGGAGGGTACGATAGACGCCGTCTTCCGTTAGCGACCAAACAAGAAACGGTCCGAACCAACGCATGACCGCAAAGGCGACAACAAGGAGTAGGCAAAGGATCAACAGAAAATAGAGGTTGTCTCGCGATAAACCTTGCTTGTCTTCTTTCGTTGGTTCAACAAGAAGAAGAGCCCCTCCAAAAATGACGAAGCCGCAGGCGAGTGTTGGTAGAAGCGAGTCGCCGATTTGGACTTGGCGCCGCACTTTTTCGATGAGGCCTGTCTCGATGTCGAGTGGAATCCAGACGATTAGGGCCAGGATTGCTGCTGCGATACAGACGGCCCCGAGCAGGTGGTTTGACGTGAAGAACCGGGCCAAATCCGTTCTATCCGGATGGTGGCGCGGGAGGCTCCCGCGCCCTGTCAGTATCTACTCTGAAGAGGCCTCGAGCAGGCCGCCGGCTTGGTCATAAGCATCCTGAATCATAGTGGTAAGTTCATCACCAGCATGCATTTTTACGCCTCCAAAACCCTTGGTAATGAACCCTGCTGCTTCCGAGCCCTCAGTAGTGAGCACCTCAGCCACGGCGGCAGCAATAGCGTCACGCGCCGCTGGGTCCATGCCCCCAGGCCCGGCGATCAAGAACATTGTGTCGTTGGTAAATTCAACACCATACTCCGTAAGCATAGGCGCATCAGGCGTGCCAACGAGTGGAACGCTTTTGGCTGACGCCAGCTCGACCATTTCGCCGGCGGCAA
Organism: Geminicoccaceae bacterium; assembly: GCA_028285265.1. Taxonomy (GTDB): domain Bacteria; phylum Pseudomonadota; class Alphaproteobacteria; order Geminicoccales; family Geminicoccaceae; genus JANQPX01. The sequence goes on along the minus strand of JANQPX010000038.1, from coordinate 103,000 downwards.
CGGCCTTCGCCTGGATCCCCGCGCCGAAGCCGACGTCCATATCGCCAGCATTCAATCCATTCATCACGGCCTTGCCGCCTTTGACCTGAACAATATTGAAGTCGACATCATTTTCCTTGCCAATAATATAGGCAAGATCGGCAAGAGCTGGGCTCATGGCACCGAAGCGGATGGCGTCGCCGCCTTTAGCAGCTTCGATGACGTCACCGAGTGTTTTGTATCCCTTACTCGATAAGGCGACGACAGCCATTTCAGAACCAGCTGTTGTTGTAATGGGCGTTGCCGCATCGGGCCCTCCGGCACCAGAAGCCCGCATATTATAACCGAGCGACTCGGTTACGATCATCGCGATAGTGGTTCCATCCTTGGGTGCAGCGCCTAGCGCTTTTACAGCGTTAAGTCCGCCCTTGCCCGTCGCCTGTTCTGGAATGATCTTCCAGCCCTTTGCAGCTTCGAGCTCGGTGGCGATCATGCGAGCTTGGGTGTCAGCGCCGCCGCCTGCCGCGAAGGCGATCAAAAACTTGATCGGCCCGGGCGGATTCCACGTTTCGGCCATAGCGCTTGATGCAACCGCAAAAAAACCAACGGCAGCGATCGTCTGTCCCAGAAAATTCTTCATCTTCACCTCCCTTTTGACGACCAACCAGCCACAAAATAGTTGATCGGTCAAATATAAAGTTGACGGATCAACTTAAAGCGCGGACGATCAGGGGATGAACGAATCAAATGCCAATAATGAGCAAAAGTCAGTGGAGGCCGCCGAGGTTCTGCCACTGCATCAATTCCTCACCTATCGTCTGTCGCGGGTGCAGGCGAAGCTTAATGCCCAGGCTGGCGCCATGTTGCGTCGTTATGCAGGACTGACACTCTCCCAATGGCGAATCCTCGCGCTCGTTGGCGCAGCCGGACAAACTCGCTTGTCTGACCTCGCCAGAATTGCCGCTTTGGACAAGGGACTGCTCAGCCGGAATTTGAAATCACTCATCGCTGAAGATCTGGTCATGTCGAAACAGGATGAGTTTGACCAACGGGTGCAGCACTTGAGTTTGAGCCCCGAGGGGAAAACCTTATTCGAGAAGACCCTCCCGAGGATGCGGAAACGGCAGCACCGTCTTCGTTCGGCCCTCAACGAGCATGAACTTGGCGTCTTTTACCAAGTGCTCGACAAGCTTGAAGTCGCGGCAGAAGACCGGGGAGAGGAGGGGAGATGACATCAAACCTTCTGGTCATTATGTCCGACGAGCACCAAGCGCGAGCCATGGGCTGCGCCGGCCATCCGTTTGTTAAGACTCCAAATCTCGATGCGTTGGCAGCGAAGGGCATGCGCTTTACTGACGCCTATACGCCGTCCCCGATTTGCGTCCCGGCGCGTGCTGCATTTGCCGCAGGCCAATACGTTCATCAAATCCGCCTTTGGGACAATGCAATGCCCTATATTGGCGAACCCAAGGGTTGGGGGCATATGCTCCAGACAGCGGGGATACCTGTCGAGAGTATTGGTAAGTTGCATTACCGCCACGATGACGATCCGGCGGGCTTTGATGTCGAGCATATCGCCATGCAGGTCGCTGGAGGCGTCGGCATGGTATGGGCATCTATTCGGAACGAAAATGAACGGCTCAACATGCCAGGTCGTATGTTGGGGGATTATATCGGGCCAGGATCGAGCAACTACACCGATTACGACGATGCTGTTGTCGAGCGCACTATCGCTTGGTTCAATGAGCGGAGTGAGCTTGGTGATCGGCAACCGTGGTGCTTGTTCGTTGGACTGGTCGCTCCGCATTTTCCATTAGTTGTGCCTCAGCCATTCTTTGATCTCTATCCAAAGGATGGCCTGCCTGCGGTGAAATTGCATCCTAGTACTGGTTATCAAAGGCATCCTTGGGTGGAGAAACAGAATGCAATGGCGGATACCGAGGCGAAGTTTCGGGATGCCGATGAAAGGCTGTCAGCAATCGCTGCCTACTATGGCCTGTGCTCCTGGCTCGACCACAATGTTGGCCGCGTGCTCGAGGGGCTGAACAACGCCGGTTTCGGTAACGATACGACAATCATTTACACCTCTGACCATGGCGACAATGTCGGCGCACGTGGTCTTTGGGGTAAGTCCAATCTGTATCAAGAGAGTGTTTCTATTCCGCTGATCATCGCAGGGCCGGAGATCCCGATCGGCCTTTGTGAGACGCCTGCAAGCCTGCTCGACGTGTCGGCAACAATTCCCGATCATTTCGGGCTCGAATTTGCTTCCCAAGGGCAACCCCTGCCGGCGCTTGCTATGGAGTCTTTCGATGCAGAGCGGCCGATCTTTAGCGAGTATCATGCGGTCGGTGCAGTTTCAGGCGCCTTCATGTTGAAACGAGGCCGTTTCAAGCTCAACCATTATGTCGGCTTTTCACCCGAGCTATTCGATCTAAAAGCAGATCCTGAGGAGGAGAGGGATCTTGCAGATGATCCTGCCTATGCGGACGTGTTGAAAAGTATGGAAGAGGCCCTTCGCACGATCGTTGATGTTGACACGGTCAATGATCAGGCCTTTGCTGATCAGGCTTTGATGGTTGAACGCTACGGCGGCCGCGAGAAGGCTGTAACCCTCGGCGCGCCTGCGGCGACTCCACCGCCGGAGATCCATCGATGAAACTCACTATTCTAGGTTCCGGCTCACCCGAGGCCTACGCACGCCGCGCCTCTTCGGGTTATCTGCTCGAAGTTGCGGGGCACCGTATCCTGTTCGATTGCGGTGGTGGTGTTGTCAGCCGGTTGGTTGAGGCTGGGTTCAGGCCCTCAGACATCGACTATCTATTTTTCACCCATCTCCATTCCGATCACATGATGGACTACGGACGTCTCGTGCACGCTGCTTGGGACGAGGGCGGTACGCCTATCAAGGTGTTTGGTCCCGAGCCGATCAAAGAAATTACATCGAAGCTCTTCGGTCGTAACGGTTTGTTTGTGCATGATTTGATCGCACGGACAGAACTGAAAGGCAGCCAAGAAGTCTGGCTGGCAAGAGGCGGTAAGTTGCCGCGTTCTTGGCCGGCGCCCGAGGTGATTGAGATCGAACCTGGTTTTGCGTTTGAAGAACGGGGTTGGTCACTCTCATCTTGCGCAGTTCCTCACGCACAGCCTTTTCTGACCTGTATGGCTTATGCTGTGAACGATGACGACGAGAAGTTTGTTTATTCAGGGGACGCTGGTTTGACCAAGGATCTGGAAGCCTTGGCTCAAGACGCCGATACGCTTTTGCATTGGTGTTATCGCTTGAGCGATGAAATCCAAGTTTCTGATTTCATGCGTGAGACCGCCCCGACCCCTCCAGAAATCGCCGATATGGCCAAGAGGATTGGCGTTCAACAACTGATTCTGACGCATTTTCGCATTCATATGGATCAAGCGGAACGGTATGGCCATGCTTTAAGGGAACTCCGCGAAGGTTTCGATGGACCCAGCCATATCGCTGAAGATCTAGATGAGTATCCGATCGCCGCTGCCAATAATCCCAACTGGAAACCTAAACGGTTATGCCGCGCCATCGACACCAGCTAGGGTTGGCAGATATCGACAATCGCGGGTAAGGAGCTCGATGACGATCTGAGTGTTGAACAAAAGCACTCTGTAGTCCGGTCAAGACTAACCTCCGGTGGCCCCGTCTCGTCAAACCATGACCACTGCTGCTTGCTACGGAAGATCGCTGGCTTTTTACTTCGGTTTTGGCATGTCGCTTTTATTGTGAGCATGCCAATTGGCGGAACAGGAAGTGCGGCGCCTCCATTGGACGGTGGATTGTTGGGAGATATCCTTGACCGTTGTTGCGGCATGGGTGTCATCTCCTTTTCTTTATTCATCAACGCTTAACAAATTGAACCCTAAATATTACCAAGCCGTTAAAAGGTAGGGTAAGAATTCTGTAAAGTATCAATTGATCCCATGCTTCGGATGCGATGCCCACATTCAATACAAAATGCAAAAGCGCTCTCGAAAACAACCGGCGTTCTCAAAGATGTCGATGCGAGGCGACTCGATGCACCGATATCGAATGCTGCTGCCACGAGCGTAGATCTCGCTCATTTTGGTAGTTCGTTTCACACCAGCCATACCAAACCGCACCAAACCGTTGGAGAAATCGTGCATGGTCTGGGGCTGTCCGCTCTTGATCGATTTCATCTCATGGGCGCACCCCATTGGTATGCTTCATGAGTGGGCTCGCTTGGGACCGCATTTATTCAAGCTTTCTCAACAGATTCCGGTTAGTTTTGTCCGCGCGAGCCTGTGAGCATTGTCATAGGGACAACGCTCTTCGAATGCCTATCTCGCAAGCGCTAGCGGACACCTTGCGCACATGTCCAACAATCGCAGTCAAGATCCACTGGGTCCAAGGTCAGCTTTGGTCTGTTTCGATGCGAGTGGCTAAGTCAGCTGCCGCTGCGTAATCGCAAAGAGGTCGTTTTGTGAAGGATAATCTGGGTGAGTTTGGGACGATATTGGCTCACGGACTCGCCGATCGCCTAACCACAGCACTTTGGGTTTATGACTTTGACGAGCAGCGCGTCCTCTGGGCGAACAAGGCCGCACTCGACGTTTGGCAGGCCGACACGATTGAAGCCCTGTGTGCTCGTGATCTCGGTACCGACATGTCGCCTGCGGTACGGCAACGCCTCGATCAATATCGCGAAGACTTTATCGTCCGAGATGCTGAATTTTCTGAGTTATGGACCCTTTATCCCAGTGGCTCGGCTGTGACGCTGCGCGTCATCTTCCGCGGGTATCGTCTCAACGACGGGCGGATGGCGATGCTGTGCGAGGGGCTGGAGATTGAAGCCAGTGATCCCGAAACCGTGCGGAGCGCTGACGCCCTCTTGCACACGTCCGTCATGATTTCGCTTTTTCATCGTGATGGTCGTCAGCTCTATCGGAACCCTGCCGCCAGAGTTGCCTATGGCGGTGTTCCCAGGACGCTTGCTGATCAATTCTCGAAGCCCGATGACCATAGAGATGGTATGGGGCAGGCGGCGAGGCTGTGGCACGCTCGTCGCTTCGCAACCGACGGAGTACTCCCATGCCCAACGCCAATGGATTGAACAAGTGCCTCACCGTCTTTGATCAAGATAGCACGGTGGTCGCGGTGGTCGAGATGAGCCAATCAAGCTGGCTGGTCGCCGGGATTGTGCCAGGCGTCGAACGCCGGCCGCTGAAGAAGCTGGATTCGGATGAACATGATTTGCTCGATCTGCTGCATCGCTGGCGGGATGAAGCCCTGAAGGCTGGCTGCAAGGTCACACGGATCACGGTCGCTTATGAAGCCGGCCGAGATGGTTTCTGGCTCGCCCGTTGGCTGCGGGCTCGAGGGGTTGAGGCTCATGTTATCCATTCATCGAGCGTGGCGGTGTCGCGTGAGCATCGGCGCGCCAAGACCGACCGGCTCGACACTAGACTACTCAAACGCTCCTTTCTCGGCTGGCTGCGCGGTGAAGCTAACCATTGCAGCATGGCAGCGATCCCGACCCTCGACGAGGAAGATGCCAAGCGCCCGAACCGGGAGCACCAGAGTCTGGTCGAGGAACGCACGAGGATCATCAACCGAATGAAGGGCGCGCTGACTCGGCTTGGCATCCGAGGCTTCAAGCCGACCCTGCGCAGAGCTGCCGAACATCTCGATGAACTGCGCACACCGAATGACGAACCAATGCCACCGAACACGCAGGCTGAACTTCGGCGGGACATGACGCGTCTCTGTCTGGTTAAGGAACAGATCAAAGAGATCGAGGCAACTCGTAACCATCAGCTGGCGGCAGCGCCAAAAAAGGGAACGCATCCGATGCTGCGTTTGCTGGCCAGAGTAATGGGCATCGGCATCGAGACTGCGGATATGCTGGTTAACGAGATGTTGTCACGCGATTTACGTGATCGGCGGGCGGTGGCACGCTTTGCTGGCCTGACGGGATCGCCGGACGAAAGTGGGAAGCGGCGACGCGAGAAAGGACTCGCCAAAGCGGGCAGCGCAAGGGTTCGCCGTGGCATGATCCAGCTGGCCTGGCGTTGGTTGTGGTTCCAAAAGGACAGTGCTTTGGCCCAATGGTACCGAGCCCGTACTGCTGATGGCCGCAGGACGACACGCAAGGTGATGATTGTCGCCTTGGCGCGCAAGTTACTGATCGTACTCTGGCGTATGGTCACCACCGGTGAAGTGCCAGAAGGCGTGGTTTTGCGACCAGCTGCATCTTGACCGTCTCACAGCGAGCAAATCCAACGACGCAACAACGAGATCGGCAGCTACCGTTTTGATGACGGCACGCTGTTGATGATCCGAGGTGGTGGCAATCCGGCGAATGGATTGGTTGTCGTACCGACATAGAGAATGGACCCGCCACCAAGGAGCTCCGCTACCGATGCGCAAGTCTGCATCGTGGTCAGGTCAATGGGCCTACCGAATACAAGCTTGTGGTGCGGTTGCTGCACACAAAGCGAGCTCCCCTCTGATCGCTATTTCGTACCTAACCACCAATCTCGAAATGTAAAAGCAGGAGATCAGCATAAATTTCGAACTTGACACGAAAAGCCCCATACAAACCATTCAAGATCAATTGCGTGATGGCGGGGTTGCTAGGTTCGCTGCGGAAATGGAGACAGCCTCTGGTCTGCGCTGGCATGAGATTACAGCCTTTTGTTGTAAGGATGCAGTGACCAGCCAGGCATCGGTGCTGGTTAGCGAAATCGACATCTCAGAAATGAAAGCTGCGGAGCAGCGGCTGATTGGCTTTGCCCACACATCCTCCGACTGGTTCTGGGAAATGGATAGCAACCTCCGGTTCAGCTATTTTTCGGAACGGGCCAGAGAACTTTCAAGCACCGATATCGAAGGGATGCTTGGGCGGAGCCGTTTAGACGTCGTCATGGAAATGGACGATAATTGGCGGGCCCATTTTGACGACCTGAAACATCGACGCCCGTTCCGCGATTTTCGTTATTCCAAACGTGGCAAGGATGGCGAAATCTGCCACCTTTCGATCAACGGTCTTCCTGTTTTCGATCAAAGCGGTGCGTTTGTCGGCTACCGTGGCACGGGGACAAATATCACGGAACGAGTGAAAGCCGAGGAGAAGATAGCGGAGCAGCGAGTGCTCGAAGCCGCTCTGGCCAAAGAACGAGAGATTAATGGGTTGCAGCGCCAATTTGTCTCCATGGTGTCGCATGAGTTCCGAACGCCGCTTGCCGTGATTGACGGCAATGCCCAACGGATCATGCGCAAGCTTGATAGGTTGACGCCAAAGCGGATCAACGAGAGCTTGCAAAGGGTACGGCATGCTGTCGACGGGTTAACCGAGTTGATGGAAAGCGTGTTGAATGCCGCGCGCCTCGAAGAAGGGCGGATCAAAATGGAACCGCGACCAAGTGATCTTGTCGCGTTGATCCAGGAAATTTGCGGAAGCTATCAGGACGTTTATCCGAGCCACGTCATTACTGTCGACATTCGTGATTTACCGGACCGGATGGCCATCGACCCCAAGCTCATTCGTCAAGTGATCTCGAACTTGGTCTCGAACGCGGTTAAATACTCACCTTCTGGCACGAATATCCGAATCAAAGCCTTATGGGATGTCGACAATGGCGTCGTCAAAGTGTCTGTCCAGGACGAAGGATTGGGCATTCCCGAGGACGAACTCAGCCTACTTTGCGATCGATTCTTCCGCGCGAGCACATCAACCGGCATCGCTGGCACAGGTATTGGTCTTCATCTTTGCCAGCACTTTGTCGCCTTACATAATGGCACGATCGAGATTGAGAGTGTCGAAGGCGAAGGCTCCACCTTTACGCTCTGCCTTCCGGCAACTGCGTCTCTTGAGACCATCGAGCCAGTTGGCGAAACGACCAGCACGCTTGGATTGTCGGGGAGGTAAGTGTTGTTACCCCTTGGTATGGCGCGAGCAATGAACGCAAAATTTCGACCGTTGACCCCAAATTCGCCATCACATTATAGAAGCGACAATGGCGCCTAAATCGCTATCGCCGATCTTGAGCTTATTGGATGTAAAGCTCTCGGCATAGACGATGAGGAATAGATATCACCGCCTTAATCGGGCCAGGCTGGAAATTCAATCATCATGCCCTGTGAGTTAGATCCGATAGCGACTTCGTTGCGCAAGTTATTCTACCTGCTTCAATCCAAAGTTTGTAACGATCGACATATATTGTGGTTTTGTTCACAGCTATTTTTCGATAATTGTGCGAGTGAATCATCAGTCAGTGGCCATTCGTGAGGGTGTTCTGATGATTATCACTCCAACCTATGTCCGTGAGGCACCTTCAAATCGTACGTATCGGCGCATTTTGCCGATTGTTCTGGTGATCGCTCTCGTTGGCATGATCCTGCTTCCTGGATCGGTGGGGTAGATCAAGACGTCGCGCCGCGACAGTGCTATACCCCCGCCTGTTTGTAGGCCGTGGCTCAGACTTTCATCAGAAACTTTTTGCAAGGTCTCTGTGCGGCTCAGCGGATACTGCGCAACAATGCGATGTTCGGCAGTTGCCGAGTAAAGCACGATCGTGCTTTGGATGACGCCAGCCTGGTGCGCGCCTTCGTGCTTGTTGGTGTTGCCAAGACCCTTTTCCCAACCAAGATCACCCCTAGACTTTGTCATCTTGGGCCGACTTTCGATGCCGACATCAAATCAGACGTTGCCTAAGGTCTTTATGTCGCTCGCTTTGACAAAGAAAGCTGGATGCTTGATGCACTGATGATATGGCTCCGAGCACATCGTTGACTCGGCCCGTGCTCCGGGATTGCCGAAAGGAAAGCCCAGCGCCCATGCGGATGAATGTCATTGAAGGCTCCAAGGAACGACTTAGGCCGTTGTTTTCCTGTCCAGGAATGTCTTGAAAGCTTGAAGTGTCATTTCACTGGCATGGTGTTCAATGCCTTCCGCGTCAATTTCAGCGATCTCACGTTCGATGCCCAGTGCTAACAGAAAGTCGCGGACGATACGGTGACGCTCGCGTGCCTGTTCCGCGAGCTCTCGGCCTTCGTCTGTAAGAAAGACGGAACGATATCGCGCCTTTCTAATCAACCCATCACGCGCAAGGCGCTGCAGGGTGCTGTTGACGGTCGCCGGCGTAACACCGGTTCGTTCAGCGAGGTCAACCGCCCGTGCTTCTCCATTGACATCGATCAAGTCAGCAATCAATTCGACGTAATCCTCAGCAGTTTCTTGCTGATGCGCTCGTCGCACCTCTTCGAAGCTTCTTGCTTGACGCTTTGCCTCGCGTAACCGTGTGCTCTTTCCTACGATTTTATGCTCCTCAGCGACGACCATCGATCCTTTCTATGATAAGGTAATGAAAAAAGTTAGTCCAGGCTAAAAAAATGAGCTTATTGACTTATCCAATGCTAGAGCAAAAATATGTAGTAAGGTCGAAGGTCGATCGCGATGAACGAGTCGAAACGGAGCTACTGACGATGCAACAATGCTGTTCCGTTGGTCTTTTGGCAGCCATGGGATTGATGGCATTTAGCGCATCCGCCGATGCGGATACGCCTCCCAAAGCCGTGGCAACAATCGGTATGATTGCTGATGTCGCTGCCAATGTCGCTGGTGAGTGCGTGGCGGTCGAGGCCATGATGGCCTCCGGTGTCGATCCGCATCTTTATCAAGCCAGCGCCGGTGACGTCCGTAGCCTTCAGCAAGCGGATGCGATCCTCTATTCTGGCTACGCCCTCGAAGGGCAGCTTGGTGAAGTCCTGGACAAGCTTAGCGAAAAAAAACTGACCCTCGCCGTGTCGTCTGAGGCGATCGCTACCGATGATTTGATCACCACACAGGATGTTTACGGCATTGATCCTCATCTCTGGATGGATGCCAGCCTCTGGGCAAAAACCGCTGTCGTCATCGCGGACACGTTTTCTGAGGTCGCACCGGATTGCTCAGGAGATATGCAAGCCCGTGCACAAGCTTACCAGGATCAGCTTGTGTCGCTCCATGGCTGGATTGAAGCGAGCATCGCAAGTATTCCGGAAAGTCAGCGGGTCTTGGTGACCGCTCATGATGCTTTCGCCTATTACGGCCGCGCTTACGCGATCGACGTCGCAGGAATCCAAGGCATCAGCACTGAGTCAGAAGCAGGCATTGCTGATATCCGCGACATGGTCGACACGGTAGTGGAACGTAAAGTGCCGGCGGTCTTTATCGAGAGCACGATCAACCCACGAACCGTCCAAGCTGTGATTGATGCAGCTGCCGACAAAGGTCAGGTGATTAAGATTGGTGGTGAGCTATACTCAGATGCTATGGGGGAAGCCGAGACGGCAAGCGGTACCTATATCGGCATGCTTGTAAAGAATACCCTGAACATCGTCGAGGCGCTTGGCGGCCAGCCGGCTGCATTCCCGGATGCCCTTAAGGATTGGGCCTTCTCCTGGGGCGTGGACATCGCTGAGAACTGAGGCTGGGAATGGACAACTTGTTGCCCAAACTCCCCCCCAGGTCGTCGGAAAAGGAACCCCTACACGAACCCTCGCTCGCTGTTCACATCGAGGATCTGACGGTCAGCTATCACGGTAAACCGGTGCTTTGGGACATCGATGTCAATATTCCACCGGGTGTCATGGCAGCGATTGTCGGTCCGAATGGTGCGGGTAAAAGCACCCTGATTAAGTCGGTGCTGGATTTGGTCAAACCGACCGCCGGGCATATTACAATTCACGGTGCAAGCTATCGAAGACAGCGCCGTCTTGTCGGCTATGTGCCGCAGCGCTCGTCGGTTGATTGGGATTTCCCAACGACAGCGCTTGATGTGGTAACGATGGGTTTATACGGCCAGCTCGGCTGGATACGCTGGCCCGGACGTGACGAGCGTATGAGGGCGATGGCAGCGCTTGATCAAGTCGGCATGGCCGAATTCAGCGGACGTCAGATCAGCCAGCTCTCAGGCGGTCAGCAACAGCGTGTGTTTTTGGCACGGGCGCTCATCCAGGAGGCGGACGTCTATTTCCTCGATGAGCCCATGGCCGGAGTCGATGCCACGACGGAGCGCACCATTGTTGATCTCCTCCACCGGCTTCGCGCTGCTGGCAAGACGATTATTGTCGTTCACCACGATTTGCAGACAGTTCGCAGTTATTTCGACTGGCTGGTCATTTTGAATGTGAGGGTCCTGGCGCAAGGTCCAGTTGACGAGGTTTACACCATGGAGAATTTGCATCGGGCATATGGAGGTCAGATCAAGCTTCTCGAGCGCGGTCCACTTGTAGGCGAACGCGGCGACGAGGCGCCGATCGACAGTCAAAAGCTCGAGGCCGAGATAACCTCGTGAGCCCGAATGGCCCTGTCCGATGCTTGTTCTTCTAAGCGATCATACCATCCAGAATGTCGTCATCGGCGCGGCGCTCCTCGGCATGATCAGCGGGGTCCTGGGCAGCTTTGCGGTGCTGCGTCAACAAAGTCTTCTTGGCGATACGCTTGCTCATGCGGCGCTTCCCGGGATTTGCCTGGGCTTTTTGATCGCGGGCTCGCGTGAGCTCTCCAGCCTCCTTGGCGGTGCCTTTGTCACGGCCATTCTTGCTGCGCTCCTGATGCTGACGCTTACCCGAAACAGCCGCCTGAAAACTGATGCGGGGCTCGGCATCGCGTTAAGTCTATTCTTCGCACTCGGCGTGGTGCTGCTCACCTATATTCAAGGTACGGCCAATGCCAGCCAGGGTGGGCTGGACAGCTTTCTGTTCGGTCAGGCGGCGGCCGTTTTGCGTTCCGACTTATGGGTAATGGGAGGGATTACATTTTTTTCGCTCGGTTTGGTGTTGGTGTTTTGGAAAGCCTTCAAGCTCGTTACCTTCGATCCGGATTTCGCGAAGACGCTCGGTCTGCCTGTTGTGATTCTGGAAACCACACTTACGCTCACCATCGCTTTCGCTGTTGTTGTCGGCTTGCAGATGGTCGGCGTGGTCCTGATGGCGGCCATGGTTATCGCGCCGGCGGTTGCTGCACGACAATGGGTGAAAAGCTTGGAGGGTATGGTGATTCTCGCCGCCCTTTTTGGCGTAACTGCTGGGATCATCGGCGCATTAATCAGTGTTATGGGGCGTGGCCTAGCGACCGGCCCCTTAATCGTTTTGACCATCACTGCTTTGGTGATCGTCTCGATCTTCGTAGCTCCCGAGCGTGGCGTCCTTTGGGAAGAACTAAAGCGTTGGCGAGATCGCCGCGAGCTTAGTGGCAATCAACTTCTGACAACCCTCTACAACCTGGCATCACGCCACCGCGATCCTGAGTATCCAGCCGAGCTTGGCATGATTGATGCTTATCATGGCCTTCGGACTCGCCGGTCTTTGAAACGACTGGAACGGCGCGGTCTGATTACGCAAGTCCGTCATATGCCAAGCGAAGGCTGGCACTGGGAGCTGACCGAAGCTGGGATCAGTGAGGCAAGGCGAATACTCGATCAGCTCGGCATTAAAGAAGCCTGATGATGCAGGCAGTCTTTGACAACATACCGCTGATGATCATCGCTACCGGCGCGCTGGTTGGTAGTGCGGCAAGCCTAGTCGGGGTTTTTCTGGTTCTCAGAAAGAATAGCATGTTGTCCGATGCTATCAGTCACTCGATCGTTTTCGGCATCGTCATCGTCTGGCTTCTGACACATCAACAGAGTGGGCCAGTCCAGCTCATGGGCGCAGCCCTGACCGGCTTGATCACTGTTTTCTTGACCGAACTTCTCGCCAGCAGTCGCCGAGTCAAGGATGATGCTGCGATCGGTCTTGTCTTTCCGGCCCTTTTCTCGATCGGCGTGCTGCTGCTCAATCTCTATGCCCGTGACGTTCATATCGATGCTCACACAGTGTTACTCGGTGAGATTGGCTTTATCTGGCTGAAGACGTTCATCATCTTCGGTTATGAGCTTCCACAAGCGCTCGTCTGGATGATCGTTGTTACCCTAATAAACGCCACATTCGTGATCATGTTCTTCAAGGAACTCAAGCTTACGACGTTTGATCCTGGTCTAGCCCGTGCCCTTGGCTTTGCGCCGACAGTACTTTTTTATGCCCTACTCATGTTAACCAGCACGACGGCTGTTGCTGCCTTTGAATCCGTCGGCGCAGTTTTGTTTATCGCCTTTGTGATCGTGCCGCCCTCGGCTGCTTATCTCTTGACCGATCGCCTCGGTCTAATGATCTTCATTGCTATCGCGATTGCCATGGCTTCAAGCGTGATCGGTTACTATGTCGCCGTTTGGTTCGATGTCTCAATCGGTGGAATGATGGCCGTCACGACGGGCATTTTCCTGATGGCTGCTTTCCTGCTAGGCCCGCGCTATGGGTTGTTGGCTGGCTTAGCCCGGCGCTGGTCAGAGCGCTATCTCAATGAGAGTCGAGCGCTCGCTGTTCATCTCTATCACCATGAGGGGAAGCCAGAATGCCAGGAGGAGTCGGCGCGTACGGCATTACAAAGCCATCTGAATTGGAGCCGGCAGAAAGCAGACGATGTTGTTCGCCGCAGCCTGGCATTAAATCTTGTCCGCCAAGAAAACAATCTGCTCGAGCTCACTGATGACGGCCGCAACCTAGCTCGCGAGCTGCTTGAGCCATGGCGACTGAAGGACGACTAGGCTGCTCCATAAGGGGGCGCCTTTTTTCGATTTGTTTCAGGGATCCGGCGCGAGCGTGGTCACCGCTGCAATGTACGACTTTGGTTTCCCGACCGAACAAGAGATCTAGGCTTCATTCATCTCGATGTCTTGGCAACGTTGGCATGCCTTGACAGCGTGAGGGGCTGATCATGGCCGGTCTCAAAGGCACAGTTTGGATGCTGAACCTGCTTTACCTCAGTGAGATTGCGGCAACATTGGCGTTAGAGGATGGTCACAATTGCGCGAAGCACGTTCTGACAGTCGACCTTTGAATGCCGGGACAAGCAGACTTGGTCTATCGGCAGTCAGTCTTGGCACGCTGGGCCAAGCCGACTCGTCAGTGAACATCGCATTTCCAGCGATTACAGCATGGTTCCAACTTGATATTGCGGCGATCCAGTGGCTAGTCATCGCCTATCTCTTGCCGATGTCGAGCTTTGTCCTAGCGTTTGGCAAGCTCGGTGATCTCTACGGCCACCGACGGATCTTCATGATAGGGACTCTGCTCAGCCTGGTCGCGCACACGCTGTCCGGCCTCGCTCCAAGCTACGATTGGTTACTTTGCCTTCGGATGTTTCAGGGTATCGGGTTCGGCATGATATTGGGCAGCGGGCCGGCCCTAGCAACGTTTTTCGTCCATGAAGATCAACGCAGTCATGCTCTCGCTATGTACACGATGGTCTTTGGGGCAGGCATGGCCCTAGGTCCCGCTATTGGCGGTCTGTTGGTCGATCAGTGGGGCTGGCAGACGGTCTTCTGGTACCGAGCACCGCTTGCTGCGATCACTTTGGCGCTTTTGGCTGCTGCCCCCGAATCACTCCAAGCAGTGCGTCAGCCGAAACTTGACATTGTAGGTGCACTTCTCCTCGCGGCGTCGCTTGGAAGCCTCTTGCTCATTTTGAATGCCTTGCAGCAAGCGTCCATCGATTTGGCTTTCGTCATGGCACTCTTGTTGGTGTTCGGTGGGGCGTCGACAGGTTTTGTCTGTCAAGAAATCAGGGCACCTGAGCCGATCATTCGTCTCAGTGTCTTTCGCGATGTTGACATCACTTTGCTGCAGGCCTCTAGCATCATGATTAACTTTGCTGGATTTGCCGTGCTTTTGTTGTTTCCATTCTATCTTGCGATGGAAACGGACCTGTCGCTATCAGTCGCCGGTTTGGTGTTGGCGACTTCGCCGCTCGGAACAGCCATGGCAGGGCTGATGGGAACGCGGCTCGCATTGACAATAGGCCTGAAGCGATTGACGAGTCTCGGCCCCTATCTCACGGCATTTGGGCTTCTTGCGATCGGTCTTCTAGCACCCCATTCTACCATTGTTGTTATGGTCATCCCGATGTTTCTGATAGGGGTCGGGCTCGGCCTTTTCCAATTCGCATTTACAGATAGGATCGTTGCCGCCATGCCAAGTGGCGACCGTGGTGTCGCTGGCAGCCTCTTCATGGTCACAAGGCTTCTGGGAACAGTCGCAGGTGCCTCCTGCATGAGTTCCTTACTGAATGCTTTGATGACTAGCGACCCTGGCGACGAAACAGGCCGCGCAGCCATGAGCTTTGTCGCCGCCTTTCAGATTACCTTTGTTCTGGTTGGCACCGCTCTGATCGCGTCGCACCTTGTGATGTCTGTCTTTCGTCGGATCTAGCATGCGGTTGACGCGTGAAGGTGGTGCTGACTGAGCTCGACACATGGCAGTCGTGAGCAACGATCTCGACGACCTTGATGGCTGTCTGCCAAAAAGGTGGGATTGGCCGCGACGTCTGGTGATGTCTAGAGGCAAAGAACAAGAGGCGAATTGGCGAAGGAGGATTTGCTATGGTGTGGGTTCACATCCGACTGTTTTGATCAACATCGGAGAAGTGTAGAGTTGAAATCTCGATCATAAAATTTCGATTCGACGAGCATTCGAGGGCGTTGCAGCACATTGACAAAACAGATGCGAAAGATGTGATGCCTTTGCCGGACTTTAATGCACATGAGGCTAATTATTCGCGAATTATGCTTTCTAAAAATTTTGTCCGATGTTAGAAAGCAACAACTTTAGATGAAATTTCCACAATTCCTGTGCGATTTGATGAAGGAGAGCACAATGAGGGGCTGCTTGCGGATGGCCGCGGCATCTCTACTGCCTGCGATTCTGCTGATGCAGGGATCGTTGTCATGGGCAGATACCAGCGTTGTAACTGACGACGGCAAGGAATATGTCGGCGACGTTATCGACGCTGGGGTCAACACGCTAACGATGAAACTGGCTGGCACCGGGTATCAAATCGTCCCGATGAAATCGATCACTCTGATCAGGGTCGATGTCACAGATGGCGCGCCGGTTGAAGGTAAGCTGATCGACTGGAGTGAAGGTGAGCTTATTGTGCGCGTCGGCGATCGTGACGTTGGCGTTCGTGATGGCATCATCACATCTGTTGTCGATGTTGGCGTCGCCGCTGGTGGCCCAGAGGTCTCGACACCGCCACCGCAACCTGCCGAACAGGAGGTGGAAACACCTGTGGTGCCTCTGACACCACCCAGTGCGCCGACGAATGCGACTATGTAACTACGACGCGTTAATCCCTTCAGCGCTTTGCCCTATGTCTCGATAAAATACGCCAGAAACTTCTGGCTTCAGATCAGCGCCATATGTGGCGCGGCCTAACGAACGTTTGGCCTTTGAGATCCCTCGACGCAATCCATGTCTGGAGACTTCCGGACCAAGTAAAAGGAGTCATGTATGATGATGAGGAACGCTTCGCTTTTGGGCCTCTTGATGGCAGCGAGCATCGCCGGGCCGGCTGTGGCTCAGTCCGAGCTGGTCGAGACCAATCGCGAGAAAGTCAACAAGCACGTTGTTGGGCTTATGGCCGGACGCCCAGGGTCGACCGACCTCGACCAGGCCTACGATCTCGATATTGCTTTTTCCGACGGCTACGACCTGCGGATCGTTCCGATGGTTTCGCAAGGTTCGGCTAAAGAATTCGAGGACCTACTCTACCTGCGCGGCGTCGATATGGCGATCATTCAGCATGACGTCGTCGAATTCATGGACCAGTATCAGATTTACCCGGGCATCAAAGGCTCAGTCCGGATGATTGCGCCGCTCGGCACCGAGCAATATCATCTCCTTGCGCGGAAAGACATTCAGTCGATCTATGACCTTGCTGGCAAAAAAGTGAACTTCGGCCGTGCAGAGACGGGCACCTCAATGACATCGAGTGTGGTTTTCGATGCGCTCGGTATCTCTGTGGATATTACGAATTTCAATCACAAAATCGCGCTCGAGAAGATGAGAAAGGGCGAGATTGTTGCCATGGCGCGGACCACCGGCGCACCTAATTCCTTGTTTGAAGGTGTCGGCGCGGACGAGGGGTTCCATTTTTTGTCGGTGCCAGCAAGTGGCGCCGTCAGCGGGACCTATAGTGAGTCCAGCATGTCATCGGAACAGTACCCTGATCTTATCGCGCCCGGCCAATTGATTGAGACTGTCGGTGTTGCGACGGTGCTCATCACCTATAACTGGGCGAAAGACCATCCGCGTGGGCAGACGGTGGAGCAGTTCACCAAGCGCTTTTTCTCGGGTTATGAAAAGCTGCTTGAGGACGGGTTCCACGAGTCTTGGCAGACGATTGATATCTCGGAAGGCATTCCTGGTATCGAACGTCACTGGTCCGCTGAGGAGGCTCTGCGTCAGATTAGGGTAGGCAGTTCATCGTAAAGCGCCTCGTCGGCCAACGCGATTGAGAAAAGACCCAACGGATTCGTGACCGTTGGGTCTTTTTTTGTGTCAGTCAGGAATGTCACCCCACCGTGCGACTGGTCTGACGGCGCAGCGTCAAAAGGTACGATCAACCTTCGGATCGGATTCGTGTCTGCTTGGTCACTCGGAAGAGATTGATAGCCTCGCCGTTGTTCAAGACCGACGAGATCGCAGCCATGCTTTTGTGGATGGGCGATAGCTTGCTTCGTTCAGCGATCGCGGAGGGATGATCAAGCGCATTGACGGAGATGATCCCGTCGCCGATGTGGTGCTGGTTGTTGCGCGTTCACAGAATTCAGGCCTGGAGGACTTGGTCAGCTGCGACGTCTCTGCGATCTCCCAGCCGAGCGAGCGCGTTCCGTCAAACCGTTCGCGTAGTCTTTGGCCGTAGCGTGTCGTCGATTAGGCCTCAACTCCTTCACTAGCTGCGGCCTGCTTCTTCCTCATGTCACGGTAGTCGCGGATGCCCGAGCCGACGACAAAGACGAGCGCTGTGATCAATAGACCAAGCGAAATCGGATCTTCGATAAAGACACGATGCTCACCGCCGGTAAGCAACAGCGAACGTCGGTAGTTGGCTTCGATCAGATAGCCGAGCACCAGACCGAGCACCAGTGGGAGGAAGGGAAAGCCCAAAAGTCGCATGACGTAGCCGACGGCGCCGGCGATCAGCACGAGATAAAGGTCAAACAGCGAATGATCGATCGAATAGATGCCGGAGAAGATGAGGGCGTAAATCGCAGCCATCAGATACGGTTTTGGTCTGTTTACCAGCCAGATCGCCGGCGTTAACAGGAGAATGCCGATAATCAATTGAGAAACATTGGCGATCAAAAGCCCGCCAAAAAGGCCGTAAATGACGTCGGGTCGTTGCTCAAAGAGGAGCGGCCCCGGCTGAAGGCCATGAATAAGGAGGCCGCCCAGCAGAATGGCGGTCGAGTTGGAGCCAGGAATGCCAAAGGATAAGACGGGAATGATGGCGGTGCCAGCGACCGTGTTGTTTGCAGCCTCGGGAGCGACGATGGCTTCGTCCGAACCTTTTCCGAATTTTTCTGGCGTCTTCGACCAGCGGCGTGCTTCGTTGTAGGCCATGAAAGACGCGATGGTACCGCCAGCGCCCGGCATGCATCCTTCGAACACACCGATTCCAGAGCCGATCAATTGCGGCTTCGTCAACCGTCGAAAATGCGCAAAGCTTGGCAAGACAATTCGCATTTGTCGGCTTTCCGCCCGCTGCTGTTGACCAGGTTGGCTGGCCTGAACCAAGAGTTCGGAGACGGCGAAGACGCCGACCATGACAAGGATAAAGGGAATGCCGCCCAAGAGCTCAGGCGCACCATAAGTAAAACGTGTCACGCCTGAGACCGGATCGGTCCCTACGGTTGCGATCATCAGACCGATGGTGCCCGCCATGAGACCTTTGATTAGAGAGCCTGACGAAAGGGACGCGATTACGCTGAGCCCGAGAATACCAAGCGAAAAATAGGCCGGCGGCGTGAAGTACAGAGCAACGCCGGCAAGCGGCTTGGTCAATAAGATGAGGCAAAGAATGCCGATCAGCCCGCCGAAAACACCGGAGATCAAGGAAAGGCCAAGCGCCTCGCCACCTTTGCCTTGCTTATGCATCTCATAGCCATCGATTGCGGTCGCGGCCGCGGCGTTTGTGCCTGGCGTGCGGATGAGGATGGCCGGGATCGATCCACCATACTCGGCACCAACATAAGTTGAGGCGAGGAGAACAATAGCGGTAATTGGCTCCATCGTGTACGTGAAAGGCAACAGCAATGCCATGGTGATCGACGGCGAAATACCGGGAAGAGCACCGCCTAAGATGCCCCAAGCGACGCCGCCAAAGGCGGCAAACACGGCTGGGGTCGTGGTAAGGGCTGTCCAGGCGTGGGCTAAACCTTCCATGGCCAAGCCTCAGCCTAAGCCTAGCAGCTGAAAGACTTTGCCGGCGGGCAGGGGGATGCCGAGGAACTGGACGAAAAGCAGATAGTAGGCAACACCACCGATCGCGGCGATCAGCAGGGTGCGCCGTGTCAGGTCAGCGCCGATATAAAGGGATACCACAAGAAGCAAAGCGGCGATCGTGATTGTGTACCCCAACCATGGCACAAGCAGCAGATAACCAACACCGATACCCAGCATGCCGATCGCACGAAGATGGGGCCGAATCAAATCGCCCATGGATGTGACGCTGGCCGGCTCTTGGCTAGCGGTCTTAGGCGCCATCAATGTGCCGATGACGCTCCGTGCGATGAGAATGATGGCAAGAGCACCGAGCGCATATGCTAAGGACTTCGGCAGGCCGGACGCTCCGATCGGACCATCCAATGGACTGATCTTAATCTTGTCTGCCTCAAACCAGTAGACGACGGCCACGAGGAACATCACCAGACCGATCCAAATATCGCGATTGATGAAACTCATGGCGCGCCGACCACTAGATGCAGAATGATATGACGTGATCAAGTGATCAGTCGTCGGTGATGCCATACTCCTTGAAGAATGCCTGTTGCCCGACAGCAAACTCCTCCAAGAAGACATTATAATCAGACGTATTCTTGAAGAAAGGCACCAGGCTCTGCGCCTCGTACCAGGCCTTGAACGCTTCGTCTTCGAGTACGCCTTGGATCGCAGCTTCCCATTTCGCCGTGATATCTTCTGGCAACCCCTTCGGCCCGGCAATGCCTCGGAACTTGTTCACGACCAAGTCGATTCCCTGCTCCTTGGCCGTTGGAACGTCGGCAAAGTCGTCGAGTCGTTCATCGGTGTAGGTTGTGATGATGCGGACCTCTCCAGCCTCGAGTTGCGCTGTGAGTTCCTGGATCTCGCCGATGCCGAGGGATACCGTACCATTCAACACGCTGATCAGAAGCTCGCCACCACCGTCATGGGTCACGATCGGCGAATCGGTGCCGGTCAACGCCTTGAACTTTTCCATCACTTGCCGATCGAGTGAGCCTGGGGTGGTGACCCCGAAGATCACAGCGCCTGGATCAGCCTTTGCTGCATCGACCACCTCGGTCAGGCTGTTGAACGGACTATCCCCTTTTACATAGACGATCTGGGGGTCGAGGAAGACGTTGGTGACGCCCATCAGGTCCTGATAGGTATATTCGGGCTCGGAGAGTAGTGACGTGTTAATGAAGGTCGGCGTGGTGCCATAGAAGATCGATCCGTCGGCAGGCGATGTCGCAAGCTTTGCCATAGCCTTCGCACCGGAACCACCACGGACATTTTCGACGACGAAATCGGCGCCGAGATACGGCCCAAGATGCTTAACCATCTCACGCAGAAACACATCGGTACCACCGCCAGATTTGGAATGGGTCACGAGTGTAACGGAATCATGAGGATACTCTTGCGCCAGGACAGTACCTGCGGCACCGAGTGTTACAGCCACCATAGCGACTGCGCCGGTGAGGCTCCGAATTTTTTGATTCATGCGATTCTTCCCTGAACTTTGATCTGGTCTTTGCGAACTTGAAGATAGGACAAGAGTTTCAGATGCAAAATTGATAGTCAACTGATGACGATCAGCAAAGAACGGCGGTTGATCAGTGGGTTAAGGATGGGTACAGCTGAAAGATCAAGTCTTGACTGTACAAGTGCCAGAGTATGTCACTTCTACCGCGAGAGATGGTTGCGCGAGCTCTGTCCTACGCAAAACGCGACATCGCCGGCTGAACGCACCTGCCGGCTATCATGAGGGGGCTGAGCTTCGAACAGGGCTAGCGGGCATTGGTCTTTCTCAAAGAAGAAAATGAACTGGCGCAGGGATCAATGCGGATGAAACATCCAATGGTCTTTCGTTCTGACCTCACCGCAACATGGTCTGAGAGACAGGCGATCATCGACGTCGATATCGTCGAGGCCGGCAATTGTTATTGTCATCATGCGCGAGCTACGCACGGCGCGCCGGACAATCCGATGCAAGGGGATCTGGCCGAGGCAAGGCCTGTAGCTTAACGTTTCTCATTCTTGGCTATTGAAACATGGCCCCCTAGTTGACGCTATGCGCAATGTTCAGGTGATGGTGGCTCTGGCGGAACGATGCGTCGCTGGACGCCGGCCAAGTGTATCCTTCGGTTTTGCTGGACGGCCTCTTAGGGCATGTACAGACCACCTGAGACATGAACACTTTGACCGGTCATAAAGCGAGCATGCGGTAGGCACATCGAGACGACCATCCCAGCTGCTTCCTCGATTTTACCCTCACGGCCAAGTGGAATCGTGGCAGGTGTGGCAGGGGATGCGCCAGAGGTTGCCGATCTAGGCCCGCCGATTTTTCCAGGAATGACGCAATTCGCGGTGATGCCCCGATCTGCAAATTCCACAGCGATCGCTTTTGTCAGGCCGACGATGCCAGCCTTTGCTGCACAAACGTGAGCGCGTGCAACAGCGCCGGTATGCCCGGTCATACCACCTATGTTGACGATCGTGCCGCCGCCATTTTCGAGCATGATCGGAAGGACCGAACGGCTCACAAGGAAGGCACCATCCAGAATGACGGCGTTGATCTCACGCCATTCGTCCAGCGTCATGTCCAATAGTGGCACTTGGCGGCGGATCGCAGCATTGTTCACGAGAATATCGATCCGGCCATGCGCTGACTTCGCTGCCTCGACCATTTCTTGAACATCGGATTCGCTAGTCACATCACCCATGGCAATGGTCGCCTTTTGACCGATCGCTCGGATTTCGTCAGCAACTGTCTCGATCTCATCCCTGGCTGAGCGGGCTGTAATGACCAGGTCAGCACCATGGCGCGCCAGCCCGAGTGCCGTCGAGCGCCCAATCCTTCTCGATGCACCTGTGACTAACGCGACCTTGCCGTTTAAGCTTTCCATCGGTGACGTTGCTACCATCATCCGCTTTCTCCTCTCCGCAATGACGATACACGTGACTGCCATGGACAGGCCTAACGCCGCCATGGCAAAAAACCAATCCTAGTGGGGAGGCGCTATTGGCAAGAATTGAAATGAGGGACGTGACGGTCGCAGAGCGTTTCTCGGCCTTTTTGGCCGACCTGACGATACGCAAAGTACCAGCCGAGGCTCTTAACATTGCGACGCGTGACTTGATCGACGCTGTGGGCCTGTGCCTGGCTGCCCGCTCAACAGATTATATGCGTCAGATCCTCGAAAGCGCCGATGGTGATGGCCCCTGTACCGCGATTGGTCAAGTGAAGACGCTGACGGCACAAGATGCTGCGCTCGCGAACGGCGTCGCGATTCACGGGGAAGATTTTGACGATACGCTTGAAGGCGCGCCGATCCGCGTTGGTGCCATGGTTATTCCGGCGGTTCTGGCGGCTGCTGAGCGTTACCATTTGTCGGGCACCGGGGCGTTGCTCGGCATCACCGCGGGCCTCGAAGCCGTCTGTCGTCTGAATTACGTAGCCGCTGGGTCCATGCATCGGGCAGGATTTCACCCCGTTGGTGTCATCGGTACGCTCGGCGCTGCTGCCGGTGTCGGCGTCGCGCTTGGGCTCGACCGCAAGCAGCTCACCGCAGCATTCGGCATCGCCGCCAGTATGTCCTCTGGAATTCTCGAGTATCTAACCGATGGCACCTGGACCAAGCGCCTTCATCCTGGCTGGGCGGCGCAGTCCGGCCTCAAGGCAGCATTGATCGCGAAAACCGGCTTTTACGCGCCTCGAACCGTGTTCGATGGAAGGCATAATTTCTTCAAGACCTTTGCGCCGACGGCCACGCCGGACTACGGCCACCTGACTGACGGTCTTGGCGATGATTGGTACATGACGAGAATCGTCTTTAAACCTTATGCCTGTGGCACCATGATTCATCCCTATATCGACTGCGCACGCAGACTAGGCTGGACTGGCGTCCGAGCAGATGACATTGAGCGCATTCTTTGTGATACCGGGGAGGGCCTGGTCCACCGTCTATGGGAGCCGCTTGCTTCTAAGCACGAACCACCTTCTGGCTATGCAGCGAAGTTTTCGATGCCTTTTTGCATGGCGCTAGGCTTCTACGAGGATGATGCTGGTCTTGCCCAATTTACCGATTGCAAGGTTCGTGAGCCGCATCTTCTCGACCTTGCGAAAAAGATCAGTTACCGCATCGATCCTGACAACGAGTATCCCCAAAACTATACCGGCCACCTCTCTGTTACGCTCACGTCGGGCAAGGTGTTGCGTTATGATCAACCTCACATGCGCGGCGGACAGCATGAACCATTGAGCGATGACGATATCGCACGAAAGTTTTTCTCCAATGCGGCTTATGGGGGGTGGGACGACATTCGAGCACGCCAACTTTTGAGCTTTTGTCAAGGACTGCGCCATGCTTCGGATCTTGGCGGCCTCGCGAAGTTTGGGCACTGAAGGAGACGATCATTGAATGAGCCGACCCGTTCCGGCGAGATCGCTGATTGGATTGACTCTTTGTCGGGCGCCGATATCCCAAAGGCCGCAAAGGAAGCGGTTGAGAATACGGTGATCGACACGGCGGCGCTGACGATCGCCGCTCTCGACACGGACTACGGTCGTGCCGTGCGAAAGGCCTTTGACGCGCGAGGTGCGTGTTCGGTCTGGGGCCTTGAAGAGACATTTGATATTGCGGCCGCTGCGGTCATCAATGGGACGTGCGGCCATGGCGAGGATTATGACAACACATTTGAAGGTTGTCCGGTACATTCTGGTGTGGTGGTTGTACCTGCCTTGTTCGCAGCGGGCGAGGCATATACCCTCGCTAAGGTTGATGTGGCAAAGGGGCTCGTGGTCGGGATCGAGGTCGCAAACCGCCTGGGCATTGTCGCTGGTAAAGGCGTGCATGCCGCGGGTTTTCACCCAACCGCGATTCTCGGAACCATGGGTGCTGCGGCGGGTGTCGCATCAGCATTAGGGCAAACGCCGACACAAATTCGCAACACACTTGGCATCGCTGGCTCGATGGCGGCTGGTATTATCGAATATCTCGCAGATGGCAGCTGGACCAAACGTATGCACGCAGGGTGGGCGGCGCAATGCGGCGTTCGGGCGGCACGGATGGGCGGCGCAGGATTTGTCGGACCGAAGACGGTCTTTGAAGGTGTACACGGCCTCTACGCATCATTTGCACCATCGATCACCCCCGATTTCGCACCGCTCACCGATGAGCTCGGCAAGATTTGGCATTCTGCCAATGTCGCTTTCAAACCCTACGCTTGCGGAACGATGACCCAGCCCTTTATCGACTGTGCGGTTCGCCTGAAAACAAGAGGTATCGATCCCAATGACATCGATAAGATTACCTGTGAGGTAGGAGAGGGCACGGTGCATCGCCTTTGGGAACCCCTGGCGCTCAAGCAAAGGCCACCCACCGCCTATGCCGCAAAATTTTCCTGTCCATACGCTATTGCTGCGGGACTCCTATACGGTGACGCTGGGCTGGCCCAGTTCACGGATAGAGCGGTTGAAGACGCACGAGTGCGGGCGCTCGCTGCCAAAGTCACTTATGTGGTTGACCCGGACAATGAATACCCAGCGAACTACACGGGCCATATCCGCGCGACACTCAATAACGGCAACATTGTTGAAGAACGGCAGGCGCAGCTGCGAGGTGGCGTCAAAGAACCAATGAGCCGGACCGAGATCCTCGCCAAGGCGCGAGCCAATCTCATATTCGCTGGTCGGCAACCGGACGCTCTTGATATCCTTCTTGATCTTGCGACGACACTCTTCGACAGCGACGCATCGTTCAGCGCGCGTCCGCTCGGAATGCTCGGCACCTGATGGAGCCATCGCTCGCCACGATTGATCCACCCACAATCCTGGCCGGCATTGCCGTCTGCTTCGCTGCGGCGATCCTCGGAAGCGTATCGGGGATGGGGGCGGGGATGATCGTGACTCTTTTCATCACACCGATTATTGGGGCAAAGGCAGTCATCCCCGTCATCTCGGTGTTGATGTTGATCAACAATGCGAGTCGGGTTTGGGTCTATCGTGATGGTCTGCAGTTTACCCATGTCGTCCCGATTGCAGGTGTGGCGGTCCCCATGGCAGCTGTCGGCGCACTCGTCTACATCCGTCTTGAGGGCGCTATCGTCCAGATTCTTCTCGGCATGGTGCTGATCGCTTCTGTCCCAGTCCGGAGATGGATCGAGGGGCAGAAGCTGAGGCCATCGACAACGCAGGTTGTTACTGTTTCCGGAGTCTTTGGCTTCTTGTCATCCGTGATTGTGGGGGCCGGCATGTTGGTCGTCCCGATGCTTATGGGGCTTGGCCTAGCAGGGCCTGCGCTTCTGGCCACCGATGGCATGATTGCGGTGTTGGTGAACGTCGCCAAGGTCATTCTGTTTGGCTCGCTCGATGCTCTTTCATTCCAGCTTTTTTTGCTCGCCGTTGCTATGGGGCTCTGCACAATTCCCGGCACCTGGGCCGGTGCCTGGATGGTCCGGCGGTCATCCGTTACCATCCATACTGTCTTTATCGAAATTTTAATCGTTGGTGGTGGTGCCTCACTGATTTGGAGTGCGATTTACGCATGATCAAAGAGGTCGAAGCCAAGGAAGCAAACTGCCGAGTTCTGGGTGGAGGCGAAGTCGCCCTTCTGGATCTACGCGAGGCAGGCCCTTTTTCAGAGGGACACCCACTTTTTGCGGTGCACGCACCTTATAGCACCCTTGAAGCGATTATCGGTGATCTCGTTCCAAGGCCGAACGTGCCAATTCTCTTATTCGATGGAGGCGACGGCATCGCAAAGGTTGGTGCTGGCGTGCTCGTTGCAATGGGCTACACGGACATCGGAATGATCCGAGGTGGACCATCCGCCTGGTCAGACGCAGGCCTCAAGCTTTACAAGGGCGTCAACGTGCCCTCAAAAACGCTTGGCGAATTAGCCGAAGCCTATTGGCATCCAAAGACGATTGATGCCCCAACGCTCGCCGCCTGGCGGCGTGAAGGTCGAGCGTTCTTGTTGTTTGACTGTCGGCCGCCGGAAGAGTTCCAGAAGATGACGGTGCCGGGCGCGCGATGCCTACCCAATGGCGAGATCGCGTATCGGCTACCGGCCATTGATCAACACAAACCGATCGTCGTGACCTGTGCGGGCCGTACGCGCGGCATCATCGGTACCCTCGGCCTTGCACGCCTTGCACCGGACCGTGAGATCTACGCGCTCGACAACGGAACGCAGGGTTGGGCGCTTGCTGGCTTCGACCTTGAGCGCGGCAAAGCGCCAACGGCCTTGCCGGAACTCTCATCCACAGAAAGGCAACAGACTCAACGCCTTGCCGAAGACTTTCTTGCTGCGGAACGAATTCCCGCGACGACCGCTTCAGACATTGTCACATTTCTCGAGGACAAGAGTAGAACAACGTTTCTCTTTGACGTTCGCTCGCCAGACGAAGCCGCCGCCGACCCGCTACCTGCTTTCCGTCATGTCTGGTCAGGACAGATCGTTCAGGCAACGGATCGCTGGATCGGCGTTCACCGTGCACGGATTGTCTTGGCTGATGATTACGGCCTGCGTGCTGGGCTTGCGGCCTATTGGCTGCGCGCCCTGGGGCACGAAATCTACATCGCCCATGTGAATGACACACTCCGCAACCTAGCAAAGCCGACGACGCCAGCAAAACCATCGATCGAGGTCCCCGTGATCGATGCGGCGACCGCCATCGCGCAGTCGGAAAGTCGCAAGGCCGACTGTCTCGATCTTCGCCCATCTTGGCGTTTTGCCCGGAGTCACGTGCGAGGTTCTCGTTGGACGATCCGGCCTCATCTCAAGGCCTTCGCGGGTGCGGGTCGCTTGTTGCTCATCGGTGACAATGGGCCAGAGGCGGAGCTCGGCGCTCGAGAGCTGCTGCGCCTCGGTCATCGTGACATAGCATTAATCCGTGGCGGCTTCGCTGCTCTTGTTCGTGCTGGAGCCACCATCGCGACAGGAAGCTCTATGCCACTCGACCAAGCCATCGACCTTATCAGCTTTGCCTATGGGCGCCATGATGGTGATCTCGCAGCTTCCCAACGCTACCTGGATTGGGAGCGTGGGTTGGTTTCTGCACTTAGTTCTGAAGAGCGGGCGGTCTTCCGCCTGTGAACATTCTCATTCCAACAGATATTCTGATTAGGCCATTGGCCCGGATTGCCAGATAGTCATGGCATGTCGCCTGCCTATCTTTCCTTAATCACAGCTTGTATCTTTCTGCTCTTTTTGATGTATATTTAAATACAGCTTTCAATGGTGTTTTGTATTTGCCGATTTCTGTAGTTGACCAATTCTCGAATTTCGTGTCCGAATATTCAAAATAAGGAGGGGGGCGAAAACAATGTTGACTTTAAAGTCTCGTTCTATCGCTGTGATCCTGTCAGCTTTGCTGCCATTGCTTGCCATAACATCGTCCAAAGCTATCGCAGATGATTTTCCGTCAAAACCCATCGAAGTGGTGATCCATTCGAGTTATGGAGGCGGGACCGATACCACAGCAAGAATGATGATGATCCGTTCACGCCGTAACCTGGAGACAGACATGTTCGTGGTCTCCAAGCGTGGAGGCTCCGGAGCGACGGCGCAGAGTTATGTTCTCTCAAAGCCAGCCGATGGCTACACGATCATGGCGTTAACCCAAACCCATCTCTACACGATTGCTCAAGGTAAATCGGAGATGAAGATCGACGACCTTGTCGGCATCGCTCGGGCGATGGATGATCCGACCTTCATCACCGTAGGCAAAGACAGCCCTTATCAGACGCTCAATGACTTGGTCGCCGCCGGCAAAGAAGGAGCATTGAATTGGGGCGTCGCGAATATCGGAGGTACGGAACATATCGGTCTCGCCCAACTCGCGAAGGTCGCCGACATGAACTACAAGCCAGTCGCCATGGGATCAGGTTTGCAGATGGTCCAGGGTTTGGTTTCCGGTGAATTGGATGCGACTTTACCGAACGTTTCTGAAGGCGGCGCGATGATCGCAGATGGTAGCATTCGTCCGCTCGCCGTGATGGCCAAAGAGCGCCTAGCCGAATACCCAGATGTGCCAACTACCTGGGAGCTTGGTTACGACGTCAGCACATCGACGACTCGCGGTTATGCCGTGCGTGCCGGCACGCCGCCGGAGATCATCGAGAAGCTATCCGAGGCCCTGGTTAAAGCGATGCAGCACGAAACCTTTGCAAATTATCTATTGAGCAGCGGTCTTGATCCAGAAACATCGGTTGCAGGTACCGAGGTTTGGGACGCCCATCTCAAGGCAGAATATACAAAAGCTGCAGAAGCTCTAAGGGAGCTAGCTGTCAGCGAGTGACCCCGATGTCTGCTGACGATGGCTCCCGGCTGTGTCGAAAAGACTAAGCCGTGGAGCCAGTCGCACCCGGCTATCCCTCGGGAACGGCTTTTGGGCTTTGATATCGGAGGGGTGTGATGGCTACTGAGCATGGTCCACTCAAGGGCTCGGACGCCCGATCATCCAGCTTGATCGATCGCATCGATGCCGTTTTGGCCCTGGTCCTCATTGTTCTTTGTTGTGGCCTCTATTATGTCACGACGAGCTTCCCCGAACCGCCGTTATTTCTGGGCGACAACGTGCTTCCAGCCGAGTTTCCGCGCCTATTGCTTTGGATCATCGGACTTCTGGCGTTAACACTGCCCTTCGAGCACCTGCTCGAACAAAAGCGGCATCCGCTTATCAGAAAGTCTCGTGCCGTGCCAGTCGGTCGGTCGACCTGGGCGACAATCGTTGTCCTACTTACCATCCTGTCGCTCGCACCGATCGTCGGCATGATCGCAACAATTTTCCTTTCGAGCCTTGTCATTCCAGTCCTTTGGGGCGAGCGTCGCTGGCTTGGACTGATTGTCTATGCGGTCGGGTTTACGGCACTCGTCACCTACATTTTTGCCGTTGTTCTTCGTGTCTACTTTGAACCTGGCCTCTTCGGCCTGACAATCCGTTAGTGGTGCGCCTATGGAGCCCATTCTTTCCGGCCTCTCTATGCTTGCCGATCTTTCGACAATCGGCGCTATTGTCTTCGGCGTACTGATCGGGGTACTCGTCGGTGCCCTGCCTGGCCTAAGTTCGCCAATGGCCATTGCGCTCCTGATTCCCTTCACCATCTCGATGCAACCAGCTGCCGCCATCGCCATGCTCGCGGCTCTCTATTGTGCTGGCACGTTCGGCGGTTCGATTACAGCGATCCTGATTAACGCACCTGGTGCACCACCAGCCGCCGCAACGGCACTTGATGGCTATCCCATGGCCAAGCGTGGCGAAGCCGGCCGAGCGCTCGGCATCGCCGCTTTCTCGAGTGTGACGGGAGGCGTGATTGGCCTGCTGATCTTGCTCCTTGCTGCGCCAACGCTTGCCCGCATCGCCATCAATTTCACCTCCGCCGAGTACTTTGCCCTCGCTGTCTTTGCGCTCTCCATGCTTGCCTCTGTCAGCGGCAAATCATCGATCCGCAATCTGATCGCAGGCGCAATTGGTGTTCTCCTCAGCACTATAGGTCTCCACCTTACCACCGGGGTGGAACGTTTTACTTTTGGCATCAATGAACTTCAGGAGGGATTGAATTTTGTCCCGATCCTGATTGGCCTCTTTGCGATCGGCGAGATGCTGAGCCAAGCGCGGATCGGCGACATCGCCTATGAACGTATTCGTGCCAATGTGATCAGGCTCCCCTCAGTTGAGGATCTTCGTCGAATCAAGAACACCATTCTCCGCTCCAGTGGCATCGGCACCTTCATTGGCATCCTTCCTGCAGAAGGAGCAACTGTCGCCGCGATCATGGGCTACAACGAAGCGCGCCGTTGGTCAGCTCGTAAGGACGATTTTGGTACTGGCGTTCCCGAAGGCATAGCGGGGCCTGAATCGGCCAATAATGCTGCCACGGGCGGCGCCATGGTGCCGACGCTTGCGCTTGGCATTCCTGGGTCGACCTCGACCGCGTTAATCCTCGGCGCCATGATCATGCATGGTCTAAAGCCCGGTCCCTACCTTTTGCAAAACCAGCCGGAGTTCTTGTACGCGATTTTTGGAGCCATGATCATTGCCAATCTCGCATTCCTCGCGATTGGGCTTGCCGGCGCCAAGCTGTTCAGTCAAGTAACCCTGATTCCTAGGACGTTCCTTTGGCCGTCTGTCTTTATCCTCGCGGTGGTCGGCTCTTATGCTGCGGCATCATCATTCTTCGACGTTTGGGTGATGCTGATTGCCGGCATAGCGGGTTACTTTCTATTGCGTCTAGGCTTTGCGCCGGCCCCCTTGATCATGGGATTAATATTGGGTTCGATCATCGAAGAGAATTTCTCGAAGGCGATGATCATCCATGACAACAGTATTCTTTCTATGCTGGAACGTCCTGTTGTCCTTTTGTTCTTTGTCCTCACTGCGATTTCGCTGGCTAGTCCGATCTATTCGGCCCTGAAGGCAAGAAGACACGAGAAGAGACTGCTGGCGGTGGGTGGCGACGAGTAGGATTTAGTGAGCATGAGCAATGACCTTGAGGGGCGTGTTGCCATCGTTACCGGATCCGCCATGAACATTGGTCGGGAGACTTGCTTGAAGCTTGCTGGGCTTGGCGCTGCTGTGATCACCCATGCTAAGGAGAACGCGGTTGGCGCTCAGGAAACGGCTGCTCTGATCACCGCTGCTGGCGGTCAAGCGGGCACCTATGTCGGCGACCTCAGCGATCCCATGCATGCACAGGAACTAATTGATACAGCTGTACGCCAATTCGGCGGACTACACATACTTGTCAACAACGCCGCCATGCGCCGCAATACGGCCCTCGCCGAGACTTCCTATGAGGACTGGCAGGCGATTATCAAAAGTAACCTTGATGCTCCCTTCCTCTGCACGAAGGCTGCGACTCCCCA
Organism: Geminicoccaceae bacterium; assembly: GCA_028285265.1. Taxonomy (GTDB): domain Bacteria; phylum Pseudomonadota; class Alphaproteobacteria; order Geminicoccales; family Geminicoccaceae; genus JANQPX01. The sequence continues at coordinate 71,821 of JANQPX010000038.1, read as the reverse complement.
TATGGCGCTTGCGCGGTGGGGGCGTATCGTGATGCTTGGTGGTTTGTCAGCCCATCGTGGGGTCAAGAATAGGGTGCATGTTGCAACCGCCAAGGCAGGTCTCACTGGCATGACCCGCGCCCTCGCCGCAGAGTTAGCCGAATTGGGTATCACCGCCAACTGTGTTGTTCCCGGGAGCGTCAAGACCGCTCGCGGTGCTGCCGCTGGTCCGGCGCTTCAAGGTGGCCATCCCAATTTGCTTGGACGGGAAGGTGAGCCCCATGAAATTGCCCATGTCATTGCCTTGCTTTGCCACACTGGTGCCGCCTACACCACCGGGCAAACGATCCATGTGAATGGTGGTGCTTATCTTGCCTGATGGTCCAGCTTTGTTTGTTGATGTTATGACGACAGTTGCCGGGGCGCTGACCTCTTATCACCCGTTTTGGACTTAGAAGGAACCAACCATGCCGCATCGTCCAGCGTCCGACGCACTCTCACATTTTCGGGTGCTTGATCTCACCCGCGTTCGTTCCGGCCCCACGGCGGTTCGGCAACTCGCAGACTGGGGCGCCGATGTCATCAAGATTGAACAGCCTGCAATCCTCGAAGCTGACGGTGCCTTAGGCGCAGGCCGCAACACGGCTGACTTTCAAAATCTGCAACGCAACAAGCGAAGTTTGACCCTCAATCTTAAAGACGCTGACGGCCTTGGCATTTTCTTGCGTCTTGTGAAAACCGCGGATGTTGTTGTTGAGAACTTTCGCCCCGATGTAAAACAACGACTTGGTCTAGACTATGAGAGCCTAAGGTCGGTCAACCCACGGATAATCCTGGCCAGTATTTCCGGATTTGGCCAGGATGGCCCTTATGCCAAGCGCCCAGGTTTTGATCAGATTGCGCAGGGTATGGGTGGATTGATGTCGATTACAGGTGAACCCGGTCGTGGCCCGATGCGCGTGGGCATTCCGATCGCAGATCTAACTGCAGGCCTTTTCTGTGCCCTTGGCATTTTGACGGCCCTACTCGAAAGAGAAAAGTCAGGTGAGGGACAGTGGCTGCATACGTCTCTGCTCCAGGCTCAAGCGTTCATGCTCGACTTTCAGGCCGCACGCTATCTGATGGAAGGTGATACCGCTGGTCAGGCTGGCAATGAACACCCGACCAGCGTGCCAACAAATCGCTATCAAACCGCTGACGGAGCCATCAATATTGCCGTCGCCGGCGAGGTGATTTGGCAGCGCTTTTGCAATGCCATCGGGAAAGCTGAGTGGCCAAACGATCCGGCCTATCGAAGCAATGCCGATCGAAAGGCAAATCGGCAGGAGCTGAATGTCCGTATCGAGGCCATTACGATGACGAAGACCAGTGCAGAGTGGGTGGACCTGCTGCTAGAAGCCGGTGTGCCCTGCGGGCCCATCTATCGCATCGATGAGATGTTTGCTGATCCTCAGGTTCAGCATCTTGAAGTCGCCGAGCGGATGGACAGTGACGCGTTTGGCGAAACGAAGGCGCTTGCCCAACCAATCCGCATGGCACGAACGCCCTCGAGGATTACGTCGTCGCCGCCGGGCCGTGGAGCCGATAACGACGAACTCTTAAAGGAACTCGGCCTTTGTGAAGCTGAGATCGACGCCCTGCGCACACGCTCTGTTATTTGAATCAATGTGGGAAACCCCTATGTCCCTGACTCTGCCTAGCGAGAAGATGTTAGCCCGCGCCGAAGGCGCGATCGGTCATGTGATCTTCAACAATCCGGAGCGACACAACGCAGTCTCTCTTGAGATGTGGGATGCGCTAGATGTCGCGCTACAGCACTACGAGAACGACGACACGATCCGTGTCGTGGTGCTCTCCGGTGCTGGCGGTAAGGCGTTTGTTTCAGGTGCTGACATCTCAAAATTCGAAAAGGAGCGCGGATCTAAGGAGGCGACACAGCGCTACAACAGCAGGATCAAACAGGTCTATCAGCGGATCGAGGCTTTTCCCAAGCCGACCATCGCGATGATTCATGGCCATTGCATCGGCGGCGGTCTGAACCTGGCTGTCTGTTGTGATCTGCGCTTTTGCTCGCCAGCCTCTAAGTTCGCCATGCCAGCTGCAAAGCTAGCGCTCGGCTATCCCATTCATGCGATCCGACGGTTGATGCGGGCAATCGGGCCGGCGGACGCCAAGCGTCTAATGTTCACGGCAAAAAGCATCGATGCGGATACAGCCTTTCGCCTCGGCCTTGTACAAGAGGTCATTGCGCAGGACGAGCTTGAAGGCCATGTGAATACCATCGCTGAGTCGATCGCAGCGAATGCACCGCTCACCATCAAAGCGATGAAATTCATCTCGACACAGGTTCTGGAACCTGACCCTGACAAGCGTGACCTTGATCATTGCGACGCGCTGGTCGCTGCTTGTTTCGCCTCGGAAGACTACGTCGAGGGGCGCAGCGCCTTCTTGGAAAAGCGTAAACCAGATTTCAAAGGCCGCTGACGAGGCGTGACCTTCGGACTTGCTGTCGTCGTCTATTTAGGCGTTATGGCGTTTGTTACAGCGATTCTGCACACCGTCGGTGGATTTGCCGGCGCCCTCATGATGGCGATTGCCATAGCGCCAGCAATCGGCGTCAAGTTGACCGTTCCAGTGGTCGCGGTGGCTATGATCGTGTCCCATGCATCGAGAGCCTGGTTGCTTCGCAACGCTGTCGACTGGCCCGCCTTCCGTGTGATCTTCTTGGTAGCGTTGCCGTTTATCGTTGTCGGCGTCTACTTCTACGTCGAACTCTCGGAAGCCGGGGTTAGCCTCTTTTTGGGGACACTTCTTCTGATCACGCTACCACTAAGACGCTGGCTTAAGGGGCGACGGGTTCAAATGCCACGATCGTCACTCGCCATCATTGCTGTACCTTACGGTTTCCTCTCAGGAGCAAGCTTCGGCGTCGGTATGATCCTGGGTCCTTTCCTTCTTGGCGCCGGCATTGCGGGGGAAGCCCTTGTTGCAACCGTTGCTGTGAATGGGATTCTGTTGAATCTGATCAAAACTTTGGCTTTCGGCCTATCCCCGCTCCTGACCATCGAACTGATGCTGATCGGTATTGGACTCGGGATTTGTACGATACCGGGGCATCATCTCGGTCGTTATGTTCTAAGACAGACGCCAGTCCGCATTCATACACTCTTCCTTGAGGGCATTATGCTCTTTGGGGCGGTTTACTTTTTGAGCAAGGGGCTCCTCTGATGGGGCAGCAAGTGACGACCGTGGAGACCGCCAATTTGTCGATCGGCCTCGGCTATCATCGCGTAACAAGGGGCGAACGTTGATCGATGGAAAGGCCCATGCGTTGATCCACCTCCGAAGCATCGTCTCGATTCATCTTAATCCGAATGGAGCGCTGAAGGCGCCGCTGAGATCAAGCCTTACGATAGCTCCTTAGTCAGCAGGTCCAATCCCGCCTTGATTCTGGGTGTTATCGACCCAGAACAACCTTAAGGCGCGAACAGGGTCTGAAAGAGCGATCCAGTACGGTCAGCAACACGCCCTGCACAACCATTAATCGACCGAACCTATAAGCGTCTTGGCGACAACGTCCTGAACAGCCGCCTCAATCATCGTCTTCTATGGCCAAAAGAACGCAACAGTGACTGAGCTACCGTCGTAGGACGAGACGTTCTTGGCTACCTCTTTCAGTACGAGGCCACGAACATCAGTTCGAGCGGTATCTTGCCGTTGATTGCGTGGCAGATCGGCAATGACATGCTCGTAGTTTCTTTTAAAAACAATGAGGTGAGCACTTCATCTGCGATGAGGTATCACGTCTCCTGAACGTTGCTTTGTCTCCTACCGGGGCTCTGACAGCCACGAGAGCTCGGCCGAGCCGTCGTTGCCTTGGGGCAGACAGCGATTGAGGGGAGGGCTTGTTCTAGAAGGCTATGCTTGGCGAGCTGAGCCTGCGATTGGCTGACCGCTTGGCCGCAGCGAGGGCGTATGAGCGGCTGTTATGCTATCGTCCTGCGAATAGCAATTCGACAGCCGTTGGTCTTTGGGCGACCGGCCGGTCATACCGTTGATAGAGGACCACGATCTGCGGCCACTAGATTTTACCTTGCAAAAGAGGCAAACTTCACAGGTTTGGAATAAAAGACTGCCGTGACCCTAGGGTAACCAAGCTAGTTTAGATTGACCAAATCGGTCCGCCTGCCATTGACACGGGTGGCGCCTTGGGGAAGAAAGCTACTTCGCCAATTGTGAAAAAGCCAATTCGCAAATTCAATGCGATGGTGTCCTTATTTTGAGCGCCGAGTGTTGAGGGGTCCCACTGTCGGGTGTCGGGCGGAATGAATCACGAAACGCATAAAGCGGAGCCGACCAAATTTGTTGTCGCGCTGCTGGTCAGTGTTGTCATCGTTTTGGTGGTGCCGATTCTCAACGGTGGACCGGTAATCTTCTATGATACGCCGTCTTACCTTGAGCACGCTACAAAGTTTGCCGGTATCCTGTTTCCCGTCGACAGCAGTGTTGGCGCGGCAGCCCTGCTGCCTGAAAGCCAAAAAGCGTTTGGATCGCCGGAAGCTGACAACATCGTCACGGCTGGCCGATCACTGTATTATGGTCTTTTGATCTTTATTGGTTGGGTGACGAGCCTTTGGACACCAGCTATCTTCCAAGCTCTTGTCCTTTCTTGGCTCGTTCTTCTTCTGTTCAAGTTCGCGTCGCCGCAAGCATGGGCCGCCAAAGCCATCGTCACACTTGCAGTGATCAGCATTTTTGGTTCAGCGTCGTTCTTTGCAGGTTTGCTCATGCCGGATGTCTGGGTCGGTATGATGGTCCTCGCGCTCGCCTTGCTGTGGGCTTACGAAGATCGCATGTCGATATGGACCAAGTTGGCTATGCTGGCGATCATGATTTACAGCGTCGTGGTCCATGCCAGTCATTTCGCGATCCTTGGGGCTGTGACCGTCTTCTTCGCTGTCCTATGGATGCTCAAGTTGCACCGGGCCGAGTCTCCGGTCAGGAAATTGGCCATGCCAACGATCGCTCTGGTCTGCGGGATGATCGGCATGGTTGCTTGGACCTTGGCTGTGACGGTAGGGCATGGCGCGAAAGTTATGCATCGGCCTTTTATCGCTGCTCATTTGACAGAATTGGGGCCTGGCACGAATTATCTGAAAGAATCCTGCCCGGAAAGCAGTTTCGCTCTCTGCGACTTCAAGGATAATTTGCCGGTTTACTGGATCGACTTCCTGTTCGACGAGTCGCCCGAGACCGGTGTCTTTGGAGCAGCATCTCCTGAACAACGGTTGGCGATATCGGAAGAGGAAGTATCATTTGCGTTACAGACGCTGCTCGCTGAGCCGGTGGCGACCATTTCTGGATTGTTAACACACGGCCTGATGCAGCTTTGGACGATCGAGATTTACGATGTGCCTGTCAGTTATACGCAAGAAAAGTTTCTCGTAGATCATGCTCCAGCCGATGTGGTTGAATTCGTAAAGTCGACACGTCTCTACAACAGTCCAGAGTTGGCCGTCACAATCGAGCGAAACACTGAGATCCTTGCTGGTCTCTCGGTCGTAATGTTGGCCGCACTACTCTTCTTGCGCATTAGGCGCGGTACGCCAGCCGATTCTCAAACGGTGGCGATGGACTACGTTATCATCGTTCTGATCGCCGGCGTTGTTCTGAACGCCTTGATCTGTGGTATTCTTGCGTCGCCTTATGGGCGCTTCCAAGCAAGAATTATTTGGGTTCTCCCACTGGTCGCTTCACTCATCCTGGTAAGCCAGCCCATCGCGTTGGAGAAACCAAAATGGCTCCCCAAGTTAGGTAGTAGCTAAATGGCAAACACGACGGAAACACTTGCAAGAGACAGCTTCGCCGAACCGGCCGGGGTGATGGATTACGTTCGGATCGCCCGTTTCGAGCATATGACAAAACATGTGTTCATTCTGCCTGGGATCATGCTGGCCTATCTCTTGCGTGCAGGAGATCTCGACCTCTCGATTTCCTCGCTCATTTCGGCGGCTTTGATCGGGCTAGTGTCGGCGGTTCTTGTCGCCTCGGCCAACTACACCATCAACGAGTGGCTCGATCGCGAGTTTGACAGATATCATCCAAAGAAGTCGCAGCGGGCTGCCGTCCAGCGGGAAATGTCTCCTAATCTTGTTGCTCTTCAGTACGTGGTTCTTGCGGCAACGGGCGTTGGGCTCGCGTTTCTTGTTAATCCGCTGTTTGCCACTGCAGCCATCTTGTTGCTCGTTTCGGGGATCATCTACAATGTCCAGCCGCTGCGCAGCAAGGACAGGACATATACCGATGTTCTGACGGAGGCGATCAACAATCCGATCCGCTTGCTGATGGGCTGGGCGATTGTGGACGGTACAAGCTTACCGCCTGTGTCACTTGTCTTGGCATTTTGGTTTGGCGGAAGCTTCTTGATGAACTCCAAACGGTTGGCAGAGTTCCGCGACATTGTTGCGTCCGACGGTCAAAAAACGCTGGCACTCTATCGAAAGTCGTTTGGGCGGTATTCTGAAGCCTCGCTGTCGGTTGCCAACTTGATCTACGCTTTATCTTGCGCGTTCTTTATCGCAATTTTCTTGATCAAGTACCGCATCGAATACGTCATTGTCTTTCCGTGTATCGTTTTCCTTTTCGCGATATACTATAAGCTGGCGTTGACAACCGATTCAGCAGCGCGTTCGCCTGAAAAGCTTTTCCGTGCGACCAATTTGATTGCTGCTGCCCTTCTCACGGTCGGTGTATTCATTCTTGCAACCTTCGTGGATATGCCGCGTATCGAATGGCTGACGGACCAGACGTTCATCAGGCTTCCCCAATCGGGCTGGTGGCATTGAGCGCAGCCTCCCCACCAATGAGTGGTGGATCATTGGATCTGCTGAAGTACAAACTCGTGGTGTTTGACCTTGACGGAACGCTTTACCGGCAAGCGCCGGTTCGACGTGCCATGTTGTTTGAGTTGTTGCGCCAAGGCGGTGTGCCAGGCCGCTACGCACGCATTAAGATTCTTCATCACTTCCGGAAGATTCGAGAAGCGCTGGCGGATGAAGGCCCGGCAGATTTCCACGAACCTCTGTTTTCAAGGCTGGCCGATAAGACCGGCTATCCTAAGCCTTTTTTGATCGAACTGGTCGAGGAATGGATGGAACAGAGGCCGCTGGTGCATTTGAAGGCAGCAATGGTGCCTGGCGCACGTGATGTCATTAAGATGCTGCGCCACAACGATATTACTGTTGCCGTGTGGTCCGATTACCCAGTCGAGGCAAAGCTCAAGTCGCTGGATATCAACGTGGACCACACGCTGGCGGCGACAGATGCTGACGTCAATTCGCTCAAGCCGGACCCAACCGGACTCCATCTTGCGATGAGACGGACCGGTGTCGCGCCCAAGGCGACCTTAATGGTTGGAGATCGACTTTCGCGTGATGGAGCTGCGGCGACGGCCGCAGGCGTTGATTTCCTTTTGCGCAATGATAAAGCCCCTCATAAGCTCACCGAGCGGCAGTTTTATGTGCGGGACTATAGCGCCTTGTCTTCTCTGAATGTTCAATCGGCGGGTGGTGCACTTGCAGTTCAAAATTGTTAAATACGCAGGCACCGCAGGTGTTGCTGCGATCGTCGATATAGGTCTCTTCTGGGGGCTAAGCGAGCTTTCTGTGCCTGTCGCAATCGCGGCAGTAGCGTCCTTCTTGGTTGCGTCGGTCGTCAACTATACGCTGACCGCTCCGTATGTCTTTCAGTCGCCGATGAGCTTTCTGCAGTATGGGATGTATCTCTCTACTGCATCGCTTGGCTTTGCTATAAATGTCGGCGTGACGTTGTATTTAAGCGAGGTCGTAGGATTCATTCCGCCGCTGGCCAAGTTGATAGGGGTGGGTATCGCCTTTTTCGCGAATTTCGCGCTTAACTCAGCCCTTGTCTTTCGGAAGAGTTAAGAGCGCCTCGAATTGCTGACTGGAGACTTGCGACGAAGGTCGAAACTGATGTCCGTTCATTAAGTATCTGAAGAACAATGAAAAAATCTGCCAAAGGTACATCCTTTCTGGCCCTGTTCCGCTCGAGACTTCATCGGATACACAGTCGTTCAGTTCATGCATTTGGACATTAACACTCTTGTCTTGGCTCGACTGAAGTCGCTTAAAAAGTGATATCAAAACAAGCGGGTTGCGCGCGTTTTGACTTGCATGAACGAAGCTTGATATAAATCGAGATCACCTTTGAGCCCAAAAAGCTTGGCCAATCAAACCTTTATGTGGTACGGACCGGCTCGTCACTCATAACATGGATGTCACTAAATGAGCTTCGAAGACCTCAAATCCGCAGTTGCCGCCAGGTCAGGCCTCTCAAAAGCCCAAACGGATCAAGCCCTCTCGGCGTTCTTCGAGCACCTCAAGACGTCGCTCGGTCAAGGTGAGAAGGTTAGCTTGCCGGGTGTTGGCCAATTCGAGGTTGCTGAGCGTGCTGCTCGACAAGGCCGCAATCCGCAAACGGGCGAGACGATCAACATCCCGGCGAGCAAGGCGGTGAAGTTTAAGGCCGGCAAAGCCCTGAAGGATGCTGTGAATGGCTGAGGCGGAAGAGAACCAAGCCGACGTTCTTGAAATCACGGCGCTCACGGCGGAGATTGTCGGTGCTTATGTCGGACATCATTCCGTGTCCGCGACTGATCTACCGGATCTAATCGCCATGGTAGGCAAGGGTCTTGCAGACTTGGGACAGGCTTCAGCCAACCCGGAACCGGAAAAGTTGACGCCAGCCGTGCCGATTAAGAAGTCTGTGACGCCCGATCACATTATCTGCCTTGAGGACGGCAAAAAGCTGAAGATGCTCAAGCGGCATCTCAAGACACGTTTCGATATGACGCCTGAAGAATATCGTCAGCGTTGGGGCCTGAAGGATGATTACCCCATGGTGGCGCCGGCCTATGCTGAAACGCGATCAGCTCTAGCCAAAAAAATTGGACTCGGTCGGAAGCCCGAGCCCGAGAAGCCAGCGAAAGCTCCGCGTAAGCGGGCAACAAAGAAAACCGCTGCGAAGGCGCGCTGATCGCGATCCGGGCAGAGCGATGTCTCTGCCCGGAAAGGCGGACCGTGCGGCGTAGAGCTGATGATGGCGCCACGGTGAGACTTGATCGTGCTCTCTGCTTTAAGGCAAAGCAGGTCCGTTGCGCCTAAACCAAAAAGGTTACAGCTCACGATACAACGAATCTGTTTGGATCCGGCATATGTGCTGGAAGGGCACGTCTCAGGACCTTTGCTGCGGCAACAACATAGTTTGCGTCCGGTATCGGATACCGCAGATCAGACGCGAGATAGGCTGCAACTCCTGGAGTGCTGATAACGTTGTTGTAGAGTCGTCCGAGACGCGGCGTGTCCGCCAAGATTTCCGGACACCATTCGAGATAAGAGCTCGTTGCTTCGGCTAAGAGGACATCTGCAAACGTCATCTTGGCCGATGCAATAAAGGTCGAGCCCTGAGCGGCGATCCGCGCTTCAAAGCGTGGGCCAAATTTGGCAAAACGGTCTTCCATGTCGGCAACCGCGATCGCAGCACTCGATTTGAAGGGCGCTTGAATAGCGGTTTCAGCAAAGTCAGCGACGACCCCAGCTACCAAGTCGCACCACATCGCATCCGTTTCGTTAGTCCCGTAGAGACCGTGCTTGCGGGCGAGATATCGGGTCATCGCGGACGACTGGCTGAGGTTCTGACCATCGATTTCCAGGAGCGGCATTTGATCGAAGGGCAGTTTGCCTGTGGCGCGTAGCGCTGCAAGTTCTTCAGGTGTGTCGATGGCGACATTGATGAAGTCAGTATCCGTCACTGCGAGCATCCACCTCGTCGTCTCAGCGCGGCCCCGGCCTCGAAAATAGGTGAGTTTGCTTGATGCCATGATAGGCTCCTAGAAGGCTTCAAACGACGATGCCAAAAACATCTGGTCCCAGTTTCAACCGTCGGGTCTTGTCCTTGCAAAACCAGCTATGTTGGCATTGCCTCTCCGAGGCGTTACGTCAAGACGTCGGTGATACGGAGTCAAACCAATTTCCCTAGCTATCGGGGCTGAGTTCGTCGGTGGCACGCGGTCAGCCGAGTCCGTCGATCCTGCTCGCGGCCGCGCTGGCCATGGCGTCCGGTAGGTCGAGGCCGAGTTGATCTCGGCAATAATGCACGAAATCATAGCAGGGCAAGCCTGGGCAGATTTCGAACTCGAGGAGGACGGGCGGATGGTCACGGTCTGCTCGGAGATCAAAGGAGAACACGCCACCGAGCCCAAGCACCCGTTTCAAGTCCCAGATTAAGTCAGCGATTTTTGCCGCTAGTTCAGGTTCTTCAGCGCGCAGGTTGGACAAGGCAGGTGGCGGAATCGTGGCGCTTTGACCATAGAGTGCCATGCTGTCCGCCATGGTCTGAAAATCGTCATCTGCTACGACCCGGTAAACGCCGAGCGCGTCTGGGCCGGCCGCGCCAGTCGTGTCTAAGAAACTAACGCGGATATTGTCACCATCTGCGTAGGCCTGTGCGAATGCTTCGTCGCCATAGGTTTGCTCGATCCGAGCCGCCAGACGATTGGCCTCCAATGGGGTGCGGCAGCGGCTGTCAGGCCAGATGCCAATTTTTGCGCCGAGATGTCGTGGCTTGACGAAGAGATCACAGGAGGCCTCCGCCTCTGTTGCCATGGGCAAGGCGGAGATTGTTGGAATCGGCGCGCCAATGCCCTTCATGAGCATGCTCGCGCGAAGTTTATCCGAAGCGAGAAAGGCGAGGCCGCTATCGTGCGCAAGCAACGGCAAGCCGAATTGCTCGGCAGCCGCCATGGCGTAGGCTCCTCGATGAAACGAAAAGCCATCTGTCATTACCCAGATCAGTGTTGAGTGTCGATCAAGTCCAGCGAGGTTCTCCTCAAAACTTCTCATTTCGACAAAACGAAAGCCCAAGCCCAAGGTCTGAAACGCATGCTCAAGTCGATCAAGCCAAGGCAAGATGTCATGTGACTGATCAAGATAGGATGCGATCTGCCTTGCTGTTTCCGGCTCATAGCCTTGCGCTTCCAAACGTTGTGCGCAGTCGATTGGTGTCTCGTGGACCAAGAGGCAGGTGTAGGTCATCGCTTCAGCTCAAGTCATTTCGGCCGTCGCGCGTCAGCGGTCAGTGATAAGTTATCACTGATATGTCTGAAGTTGCTAGGCAAGAGAGGTGTTTGTCGGCAGCCGAATGCTGCCACACAGATCGCGATAGCTTGTCATTCTCGCGAGGGCTTGTGCACGATTGAGCATGGGGCCGTGCCCGGGGGCAGCATAGGCGAAATCCAGCGAGCTCAGACGCTCATGGCTCGTCAGTACTTGGGCCCGAGATGCTCCTGGAATGTTGTCATAGATCGGACCTGCATGCAGCACGTCGGCGGTGAACACCAAATCAGCTTCCGGGCAGCGCAATGAGATCGACCCAGGCGAGTGACCAGGGGTATAGACCACCTCAAGTCGAGCCTCCGTCAAATCGATCACGTCGCCATCGCTGAGTGTGCCGGTTAGAGGTGCCGGTGCGATCTCGTATGTTGATAGGTTGATTTGACCGTCCCCTTCATTCAAAAGTTGACGACCTTCGAGATAAGGCCAGGCTTGAGTCGCCTCGTGATCTGGAGCAGCGTAAACTGCTGACTCTTCTGCGTGCGCGAGACGGTCAGAAAATGCTGCAAGGCGCCCGATATGGTCGACATGACTATGCGTGGCGATCGCTGTTACTGGCCGATCCGAAACATGGAGTGGCAGATCTGTGATCGTCCAGCCAAGCCCCCAGCCGCTGTCGATGAGGCATGACCGAGTCGTTGTCTCGATGAGGTAAAAGTAGCTGCGTTCTTGTGGACGTATGCACGCCTCACTCAAACGCAAGACGCGCGGTTGTCGACAAATAGCTTCAACGATAAGGCCCCGTTTCATCAGTTGTGTGACCAATTCCAAGGTGTTTCTATGGTGAGCGTAAGTCCTCCACCAGACTAACCATCGAGATCATCATATAAAGCGAATTCAAAGTACCTAAATTGGTGCTTGTAACAAAGATTGCTTCGAAATGGTCGAGCTGTTCGACTCTCCCCAGACCGGCGGCTTTCGAATGCCAGTCCAGGCTTTGCACCCCTGATTCCAGTTGTTTTTTTGTCGGACAAGGCATCGCCTACGCATCAGGGCCTTAGCCCCATTGCCCTGAAGGCGCGACGGCCAAGAGCCAGGAAGCAACGCCCTATATTCAATTGGCGACAAGTGAACGATCGGCGTGACGGCGTAGATTGGTAAGGTCAGGCTGTTGATCCGATCACGCAGATCGTTTGGTGGATGCTCGCTCGATGAGTTGTGATGACAAGACGATATTTTGAGACGGTGTTGTTTCGCCTGCCATGCGTATCGTCAAGCGCTCCCATGCACAGCGTGCAACATCGTCGACAGGTTGCGCTACGGTTGTCACTGGTACTTTGCGTGCCGTCATCCATAGAGAATCGTGAAAGCCTACCAAGAGCAGCTCCTCCGGGGCCTCCAGGCCTCGCTGAGCCAAGGCGGCCAGCGTCGCTAGCGTTGTAACATTCGTCAGGCCCACAATGGCGTCGGGTTTTGCATTCGATGTCAGCCATGCGCAGATTCGGTCCGCGCCAGAGGCAGGTTCCGATCCGATTTCAAGAACGGATAAGGTCGTGTCAGAATGCTCTCTCACGGCTTCCTCGGCGCCCCGTATCCTCTCTTGAGCTGGAAACAGATCGATCGTCGCTGTCACGACCAAAATTGACTTGGCACCTTTTTCAATCAAATGCTCGGTTGTCTTTCGACCAGAGCTGAAATTGTCGATGGTTACCGTATCAAAGGGTACCTCGCCTGGTCGGATTCGATCAGCACCAACAATTGGTGTATCGCCCAACTCGTCGTAGAGCTCGCTCGGAAAGGAGTCACGGCAAGGAATGGCGACGATCCCAGCAGGTCGCCAGGCCATCAACGCTCGGAAGCGTGATACTTCAGCTGTCGGGTCATTGCGCGAGCAAGACACGATGACCTCATAGCCAGCAGATTCAGCGCGCGCTTCGATGCACGAGACGAAGCGGTTGAGAAAAAGATCTTCTAAGTCAGGCACGAGGACCGCGATGACCCGCGCGCGCCCGGATCTCAGCTGTGAAGCAACACGATCGACAGCATATCCGAGTTCGGTGGCGGCGCGACGGACCCGTCTGGCTAGCTTTTCGTTCACATGTTTCTTGCCGGAGAATACATGGGACACTGTCGCCGTGGAGACACCAGACCTTTCGGCAACGTCCTTAATTGAGGGCCGTTTCTTGCGAGGGATATGGTGCCTTAGGTTGGGCATTTTCAGTAAAACGTTTCACTCATCTGCAAATGCAGAGGATGCTGCTTGATCGGTATTGGATCTTGATGAACGCCATGCTCTTTGCTCAAGCAGACTATCCAAGGTTAGGAGAGTGTTGCAGTAGAGGCTCATCGATGCCACACAGCCTGCATCGCCGCAATCAATCCTGTGCCCGACCTGTTCCGTCTCGTTGACAGTTAAACGATTAACGCATATTCTCCGCTAGATCAACTCACGCCCGCGAACATGGCGTCGCCTTAGGGAGGCAGGATGGGACGGCTTGCGTCGTACCGGATGCTTTTATTCAGCATCGCCGCGGTAGCTGGCTGGTTGATCCTTTGGGCATGGCTAACGCGTGATGGTGGCCCGGTCCCAGCTCTCTATTTCCCACCGCCAGAGGATGTCCTTAATCGCTTTTGGCGGATGTGGACGCGACCCTATATCGGCAGCACGCTTTGGGAGCATATTCTTAGCAGTCTTTATATCGTTCTATCGGGATGGAGTGCGGCTGCACTTGTGGGTGTCCCCTTAGGGATTGCGATGGCTTGGTGGTCCAAGCTCAAATGGATTGTCTTTCCCATCTTTCAGATTATCCGCCCGGTTCCACCACTTGCCTGGATACCGCTTACCATTCTTTGGTTGGGTATCGGCGATGTAGCTCGTATGTCGGTGGTATTTATCGCGGCGTTGGTTCCCTGGCTGATGAACTCGATGCTTGCCGTGTACTCCGTCGACAAGCTCTTGATTGATGCCGGAAGGAGTCTCGGCGCAAGCGACCGACAGATCCTGACCCGAATCGTTTGCCGAACTGCTCTGCCAACACTCGTTGCCGCCGCGCGCATGGCTCTCGGAAATGCCTGGTCGACGTTGGTGGCTGCAGAGATCTTGGCGGCAACGGCCGGGCTTGGCTATGTGGCCGTCAATGCATCGCAACTGCTTGACACAGATGTTTTGATTGTTGCGATGATCATGATCGGAATTTTGGGAATCGCGCTTACAGCGCTCATCGAGACTAGTCAGCGTATTCTAGCACCTTGGTCGCTGCCCAACGAGCGGAGGGGCTAGCCGATGATTGAGGCGTCTTTGGTGCGGATGGGTGTGACATCGAATTATGGGAAATCCATTGCCTATGGAGCACTTTCTCTCGCTGCCCTTTTGCTAGCCTGGCTTTTGTCTACCAGTGTTTTCCAACTGATTGAGCCGCGTGTTCTGCCGTCGCCTGGGGAGGTTGTACAGAAGTATATTCAGCATGTTGTTGAACCATTCAGCGGCCTCACCTTATCCGGTCACATTCTGGCCTCGCTGGAACGATGGGGTTGGGGCGTGTTTTTCGGTATGATTATCGGTATCCCCGTAGGCGTCTTCTTTGCTTGGGCACCATGGTTCAGAACAGTCGTCAATCCGATCTTTGAACTGCTCCATTTCATTCCGCCGTTTGCTTATATCCCACTTGCCGTTTTATGGTTTGGTGCTTCGACCGCAACGCAGGCTATGGTGGTCTTTATTGCAGCCTTTCCAGCGTTCGTGATCAATTCGCAATTGGGCGTGTCACAAGTCGAGCGAATCTATGTCGACGCGGCGCGTGTCTTCGGCGCTAATCAAGCGGCCATTTTGTACCGTGTGGTTATACCGGCCGCGGCACCAAGCATCTTCACCGGCTTGCGCATAGCAATCAGCAATGGATGGATGGCTCTGGTCGGCGCCGAGCTTGTCGTCGGGAAGGTTGGGTTAGGTTTCATGATCTCTCAAGGCCAAGAAAATGCCTCAGTCTCGACGATTTTTGTCGGTCTTATTACGATCGGTTGTCTAGGCGTCCTGATCGATACGCTTGTCCAGCGAAGCGAGCGCTATATCCTGCCCTGGCGCAAGAACACGGCGGCAAACGCAGGGTAGGGGGCAACAGCAATGATTTCCGAACCGACCAAGACCACCGCTTCGCCAGGATCTGCTGATGCCCCAAAGCTCGAGCTCCGGAATATCACGAAGTGGTTCGGGTCAGAACAGACCGGCATATGTGCGGTCGATGATTGTACTCTAGCGGTCGAAGAGGGGGAGTTCATCTGTGTTGTCGGTCCCTCGGGCTGCGGTAAGTCGACGTTGATGACGATAGGCGCTGGTCTCGAAGAACCGACACGTGGTGATGTGCTGATTGATGGGAAAGCCGCTGGGCCACCGGGGCCGAGACGTAGTGTGGTATTTCAGAAATTTGCCCTGTTTCCTTCTGAGACGGTCGAGCAGAACATCAAGTTTGGTCTTCAAATGACAGGCGTCGCTCGGGATGACCAAGAAAGGCGCTTGGTCGAGCAGCTTAAGATCATGGGATTGGAGCAATTCCGAAAGGCCTATCCGAGTGAGCTTTCCGGCGGTATGCAGCAGCGTGTAGCGATCGCGCGTGCCCTCGTAATGCGGCCAGAGATCCTTCTGATGGACGAGCCCTTCGGCGCACTCGATGCACAAACCCGCACTATTCTCCAAGAAGAAGTACAGCGACTGCATCGAGAACAGCACTATACTGTGTTGTTCATTACCCATTCCGTGGAAGAGGCCGTCTATCTCGGCGATCGGGTAATCGTTATGACGAAGCGGCCCGGTCGTATCAAAAAGGAGATGAAGCTGCCACGCGATGCCGTTTGGAAACAGGGCGACATCGAAGCCGCAGCTGAGCATCCTGAGTTCATTGAAGCGCGCCGTGAGATCTGGGCGCTGGTACGCGAAGAGATCGTTGCGGGTCAATGACGATAAATATCAACCAAGAAGGGAGACAATAATGAAAATCAAGACGATATCCATGGCGACGGTATGCGCATTCGCACTGAGTCTTGCCGTCCCTGCTTCGGCAGATACAGTCAAGCTCAATCTAAACAGCCAGCCGAATGAAGCCGGCTTTCCCATGTGGCTTGCGAACGATCTCGGATACTTCAAAGACAATGGTCTCGAGGTCGATATTGAGTATTTTCCCAATGGCGGAGCGGCCTTGGCGACGGGTGCAACCGGACAGTGGCAGGCCGGCTGGACGGGAGGGCCTCCAGCTGTTTCGGGTTGGGAAAAGTTCGAGCTGATCTCAGTCGGTGCGATGCAGAAAGAGTCGCAGAATCTCAAGCTGGTCATCCGAAATGATGTCATGGACGGCAAATCAGCTGCCGAGGCGTTGGCCGAGGTCAAGATTGGAACCGTGCCGAACTCGACATGGAGCCAGGTTCTTTACGCCTGCGCGGCACATCTCGGCGTTGAGGACCCTGAAGGCCTCAATGTCGTGCCACTCGCGCCTGCCGTGACCATTCAATCGCTGCAAAGCGGCGATCTCGGCGCTGGCACGACAGCAGCATCCGCTGACTTGCCGCTGATCAACGATACTGAGACCTATACCATGCTTTGCGATGGCAAAGTCGCAGGTACAAACATCATCGCGCCCTATATCGTGACCAAGCGTTTTTGGGACGAAGATCCGTCATCAGCAGCTGCCTTCGTCGAGGCCGTGTATAAGGCAAACGAATATATCAATGCGACCGATCCGGCTAAAGTTGTCGAGCATGTACTTGCCTACTATGCCGACACCGGCATCGAAGGGGATGATGTCAAAGCTGAGTACGCCATGAGGATGCGTGACTGGGTTACACTGGATGAGGCCATTTCAGATGTGAACTCAGGCCTTACCAATGAGACATTGACGGGTGCAGCCGAGGTCTTAGTTGCTGGTGGTGCTCGCGATACCGTGCCTGATTTCGGTCCAATGCAGCCGCTGGCTCTGGAAATCTTGGAGGCTGCCAAGGCTCTTCGAAACTAAGGAAACATGGCAAACTGTGCGATCCGTGAGGGGGGCGAACTCCTTGCGGCGACAGCGATCTCGTTCAGCGGTGCATGACCCAGATGTCTGCACCGCTGAACATGACGCGATAAACAAGCCAGCCGTTGGGCGATGAGCTCGCCGATATCAAGTCAATCAATGGCTCGCTGAAAGCCGTGTCTTGCGGAGAATAGTGCGGGCGAAGGAGGTCTCTTGAACATCATCTTGATACTGGTGGACAGTCTCAATCGTGATTGTTTGAGCGCCTATAATCCCCATACGCTCTGCCGCACGCCAACGCTTGATGCTTTCGCTGACAAAGCGACGGTGTTTGACAATCATTTCATCTCTAGCTTGCCTTGCATGCCCGCAAGGCGCGAAATTTTCGCTGGCAGGAAAGAGTTCCTTTGGCGACCGTGGGGTCCGCTTGAGGTCTTTGATCCGCGGCTGCCGGTCATCTTGCGTGACGCTAAGTACAACACCGGTATGGTCACCGATCATTACCACTATTGGGAGGAGATGGCGAACGGTTACATGCAGGGGTTTTCATCGCTCGAGCTGATACGTGGCCATGAGACGGACTACTGGCAACTTCCCGAAACAGGGCCGGTTCCGCCATGGGTGGACAAGATCGCCGAGTTCCGGGCCGCTGCTCACCCACGTCAATACTACGCAAACGTCAAAGACTTTGCTGGCGAGGAAGATTTCTTCCCGGCCAAAGTCTTTTCTAAAGCAGCGGCTTGGCTTGATGACAATGCCGCAAAGGGTCCCTTCTTTCTCCAGGTCGAAAGCTTCGACGTCCATGAGCCTTTCGATGTGCCCGAGCCTTATGCGTCGATGTATACCGACGGTTCAAAGGACGATTTCAATATCTGGCCTCCGTATCAAATCTATCGTGATTTGGAAGCCTTCATGGCACAAACGACGCCGGAAGAGCTGTCCTTTCTACAAGCTCAATATATGGGCAAGACGACCATGGTCGACAAATGGCTGGGGTTGTTCTTTGAAAAGCTCGATGCCTTAGATCTTTGGAAAGACACGATGGTCATCTTCACGACTGACCATGGTCATGATCTCGGCGAGCGTGGGGTCTTTGGGAAACAATTTCCGCATTACGACAGCCACGCCAACATTCCGATGATGATCTGGCATCCTGAGAGACAAGGCGGCAATCGTGCGACTGGCCTCACGCAAACAGTCGATCTTTTTGCGACCATCGTCGATGTGGCGGGTGCCACTATGCCAACAGAAAACCGCCACTCAAAAAGTGTTCTGTCGTTGCTTGAGGGCAAGGTGCAGCGAGAGGCCATTCTTTACGGCACCTTTGGACAGGGTGTTTGTCTCACTGATGGGGAATGGTCGCTGTTCAAAGCGCCTCTGGAGGGCAAGCCTCTCTATGCCTATTCAACAATGATTAATCGGCCCCTGATCGTCGACAACCCGGTCGACGGTAGGGTAGGACGAATGCCCGATCCGCCGGTTGACCAGGGCTATTTTGATGAGACCGTTCCCCTGCCACTTTGGAAATTGCCGATCACGATCGATCCACGTACCGACGAGAATTTCCTATTCAATAGGAAGCGTGATCCGCGGCAGAACACTAATCTTTGGAGGCAGGAGACGAAGGAACGCGATCGGTTGCTCGCTCTCATGGGCGAGATGATGGCAGATGAAGGAGCGCCGCCGGAGCAGTTCGATCGATTGGGCCTTAATCAAGGCAAACGAGGTTAGAAAACGTGCGAATTGGCGGGGAGAGCCCGCCCGATAGACGGCCAATATGAGTGGTCTTGTTTTCTGATCGATGGCTTCTATCGATCAACGCCGATCACGCTGTTCTAAGTTGCTCGTCTCCAAGGTGGCTACCTCTTTCGCGCCCTGTAAATTGCCTGCAGTTGGGAAGGCGTTGTCATGCGTATGGCGACGCCTCGATGTCCTCTCCGGCATCACCTCGAATAGTGAGACCGCCATCAATCACGAACTTAGCGCCCGTGATAAAGGATGAGGCTGGATCAGCGAGGAAAACGGCGACACGCGCGATTTCCTCCGGCTCGCCCCATCGTCCTACAGGCGTTCGTTCGTTATAATCGTCTTTGTTCAGCAAGCCCTGTTGTGCCCGCTGCGCCAAGGTGTCCGTTAAGATATATCCAGGCAAGATGGCATTCACCGTGATGCCCGCGCGAGCGCAGTCGAGGGCTAGGCCTTCGGTAAAGCCTAGTATCGCTTTTTTGGCGGTGACATAGGCGAGGCGGTGAGGGACAGCGAGTACGGCATTCACTGATGACATGTTGATGATGCGTCCAAAGCCATCCGCGCGCATGGCCGGCAAAACGAGCTTGGACCAGACCAGCGCGCCTCGTACATGAACGTCGAGCATGCGGTCAAAGTTCTCTTCAGGGAGTTCTTCGATCCATCCCTTCTTCTGTTGCATGATGCCAGCATTGTTGATCAAGACTCCGGGCGATCCAAGGGTCGCTTCAATTTTCTCGTGGGCTCGTCGACTAGAATCGCTATCGGCGACATCAGCAAAGATACCCATCGCGGCAACGCCGAATTCATCGGTCAACGTAGTCGCGACGTCCTGCGCCGTGGCGCCGTCTAGATCGACCACAGCAATAGGATAACCAGCGCCGGCAAATGCTCTTGCGATCGCATAACCAATGCCCGTGCTGGCTCCCGTCACGGCGACAGATGGCTTGGGTCGTTGTTGCGACATCGAGATGTCCTGATTTCGGTTGAGGGCCCATATTACACTGAAGCGCCCTTGTCGTTGAAGATCGCGCCAGCTGGTCCGATGCGCGGAATGTGTTCACAAAGAAAGCTCGACCAAAATGGCTCCGCTCGAAGCGAGTCCGTCTCGACGATGGGCGAGCGTTTCCCGCATCCTCCCCAACTGGTGACGCCCAGTTTCGGGTATTTGCGAGATTGCGTCATTCTACGACGAACAATTGCTGGAGGCATGTTCAGTTCAAGATGATGCTCCTTCCACAACTTGTGGTCTGAGTATCTCGGCCGCATAACCCATTTGTTATCGTGTCTCAATCACATCATCGAACGAGCCTCGAGGCTCATGATAATATCGGACGGATTCGATGGGACGAAACTCACCCTCGTCGCGCTGCCAGGCTTCGTGCTTTATTGATGCAGACCGACCACTGTGGGATCAACGCATGCACATCGTATCTCGCGTCGCCATTGTTCTATCGATCGCTACGTTCTTAGAGGTCAAGCCGAGTTCAGCGGTCTCACCAGAGACGATTCAATCGGTTGTTTCAGTTCTGCCGGTATGGCCTGGTAGGCCAGTTCGTGATGGAGAATTACCTAATCAAGCTGCACCTGAAGGCAGTGGCGTAGCGATTGCTGAAGAGGGTTTAATTGCGACAGCCTGGCACGTGGTCAAGCCGGCTGTGCGGATCGATGTGCGACTCTCTGATGGCCGGGAGCTACCGGCGACCTTGGTTGGCCAGGATGAGGCGAGCGATATAGCCCTACTGCGCATTGGCGTTGATCTGCCCCTGTTCGACTTGGCGCCGCGACCGGAATTGGCCGATCCTGCCTGCCTCATCGGTAATACTTATGGGCTCGGAATTTCCATTTCCTGTGGTGTGGTATCCGCATTGGATGTGAGCCATGCCGGTTTCAACCCAGTTGAGGATTTTCTACAAACCGACGCCGCCGCTAATCCTGGGAGTTCCGGCGGTGCTCTGATCGATGAAGAGGGTCGCCTCTTAGGCATGATGTCGGCGATCTTCGCATCTGATGCGGATGCGAATATTGGTGTCAATTTTGCGGTCTCGGCGCCTCTGCTGCTGCGTGTTGTCGATGATCTCGCTGACGACGGCGAGGTAGATTACGTCGAGGCTGGCTGGCGCCTGGAGTCACTTGCAAGACATGAACGATCTGAAACTGTGGGCGCGCGCGTTCTCGAATTAGACAAGACAGGCGCCGCTATGCAGGCAGGTATCGCAGTTGGCGATGTCATTACACGGATCGGTGATCGGCGGATTCTTGACCCACGCGATGCCATCGGAGCGCTAGCCCTGATCAAACGAGGCGAGTTGGCGACAACCAGCTTCGAAAGAGACAGACAACCTGGTGAGGCGATCCTGTCGTTTTCCGGATCCCAAAGCGTTGTTCTTGAAGATGAGGTCACCGTTGATGGTGCCGATAGGGATTGTCGCTATTCACCTCCGGTTTGTGCGGTGCGCCAGGCGGTGTTTCCGATCGAGAGTTTTGATCCGATTGCAAGCGCTGTACGCATCGATCGCGATCTGCTTGTCACCAATCGGCATGTAATAGGTGATCGTGACGGGGCGACGGTGCACACGCCTGCAGGGCTTAGGCGCGCCAAAGTCATTCCCTCGGCATATCGCGGCGATCTGGCGTTGCTGCATGTCGAAGGCCTTCCGAATGACGGGTTGGTTCTTTCAACGGATCTAGACCTCGGCGATGTTCTTGAGGCTGAACAGTATTTCGCCGTCGGCGCTGATATTGCAAAACAAGAGATCAGGGTCTTTGCACCTGGCGGACTTATTCTCGGTCCTGCCGACCACGCCAAACGGGGGCGTCTTCACGTTCAAGCAGTCATGCAGCCGGGCGTCAGTGGCGGTGCGTTAGTCGACCAAAATGGTCAACTTGTCGGGATTGCGGTCGGCGGAGGTGAAGGTCGATATGAGGCTCTGCCGATGACCGCTGTCTCGGAGCTCCTCGCCGAGCGTGATGCGAAGGACGCGGAAGTCGTACAACGCGAGCTTGGTGATGCGCTAGTGCGATGCGCGTCAGCTATCGACACGATGCGCAATGCCTCGCGCGATCAAAGACCGGACATGCCGCTGATCGAGGCTCTCGTGAGTGATTGCGGTGCGGCTGAGAATGCTGGACAGTATTTAGAAGCAGGACGTACGCTCGCTTTGGTGGGTCGAATTGACGACGCTATCGCCTTACACAGCGCTGCTGTTGTCGAGGCTCCGCATTCCATCAACGCTCGGCTTTCTCTTCTGGTGTCTCTGCAACTTGGCGGCAGGTTTCAAGACATGCTCCCCCATGCAAAATGGCTGAGCAAGCTCTTGCCGGAGGATCCGCAGGCGCAACGTTTCGCAATTCAATCGGGGATTTGGGGCGGTGATCGAGAACTCGCCGACATGGCCTATGGGCGCCTCCTTCAAGCTGATCCACGCCAAGCACAGGCGGCGAAGCGTTTCATTGACCAGCCTCCACCGGCACCCCAGCCACAATGAGGGCCTCATCCTTCACGTTCCTAATCACCTGACGGATCAGGAATCCAGCCGACGGCGACGACACGGTCCTCATAGGGCGATGCTATGGCACGTGAAAAAATTGCAGCTCGCAACCCATCGGCGTTGAGGGATGGGTCGGTGTGCAGCAGGCGCGAGGCCAGGGCTGCTAACCTCGGAACGGCAAAGCTGGAACCTGAGGCTTTACCTTGAGCGCCGCGAAAGTCGATTACATCGACATTCTCAGCCGGCAGCATGATGTCGACGCTCTTTGGTCCCCAGTTGGACTGAGGCGCCAGCCTCCCCAAGCCATCAGAAGAGGTGACAGTAATCATGTTGTCTAAATCGAGTGCTGCTGGCCATATAGGGTGCCGGTCGATGTTTTCGCCGTCATTGCCAGCGGAGACAATCGCCAAGATCTCGGGGTGCGCGCGCATGGCATCGGCGAACGTCGTCCAATCTGCGGATCGTCGGCTCCCAAGCGGTATCGCAAGGATCGAAGCGCCGGCCTTTGCCGCTTGTTCGACGACCTCGCCCATGCGCATCATTTGAGGCCGCGGGTAGCGAAACGGTATCAGTGCAGCCGTTGGCGCATCGCGAAGTAAGATCGATGCCACGGACGTGCCATGCCGGACCGGAAAGAATGGACCCCGTGACATATCTGCGTCATAGGGAAAGAGATCGTCGTCCCAGAAGTCGTAGCCAAGCGGTTTGCCATCCGGGTTTCTAGCCAGACGATTCCGATAGATCGGAAGATCGTAAGCCAGTCCGGAGTCGACCAGTGCGATACGCGGACCGCCCGGATCTTGGCCGTCAGGCAAGGGGGCTTCAAGCGTTTCAGTCCAGCGTATGGTTTGAAGATCGCTATCCAAATGCTCAAGGAGGGTCTCACCAGGCGCTTTGTTGACGATTCTTCGTCCGGCTAACAGTTGGCAGGTGTCGTCAGTCATGGCCTGTAACGATGCTCTTGTTCCTTCGTGGTCATGCTCGAACCACTCAATGGTGAGTCGTCGAAGCCGCCCGCCATGCTGGAGACGGATAAGGCGCAATTCGTCGCCACCAGAGACGACAAAGCGTTGATCAACCCTTGCGACGATACCATTGCTCTCTCGAAAGGACTCGTCGAGGAGCCAAGCACCGGGAAGAACCTGCTGGGCAGCCAGTCCAAAAAGCGGTTCATCGAGTAGACAAAGTCGTTCAACGGCAAGCTCAATCCACGCCGTTGGTGTCCTCGGTTCATCTGCAAGAGATGGCAGTGTCGGCACCAGCCAAAGTGCAAGAATGGCTATGCCCTGCCACATCGAATGTATCGTCATCGGATCAGGGCCTCCACTTTCATCATACCGGGCTGAAGCCATACTGTTCCGTTGCTTTCGGCAAAGACAGCGTCGTCTAACCGGAATGCGTGCATCCAAAAGCTGTCGCTCGCTTTGAACCCTGCTCGCCCACCATCTATCGTTTGTCTCAATTCGTACCAAGCTATTGTTGATTGCGGCAGCTACCGCGGCAAAAGGTCCGGCATCTGTGTCTGTAAGGCGGCAAGAATCATTTTTCTGACCTGGCTACGACCCCACATTGGCTTCCGGACATATGGCGTCAAGTTCGCGATTGGCCAGCGTCGCCATTCGGTCGTGTCCAGATGAACAGCAGTACACCCAACAAAGCGATCGTCTGGATAGTGAGAATCGCGAAGGAGACGCGAAACGCTAAGGAGATGAGCAAAACGACGATAACCGAGAGCGTCGCCATGATTTTTGCAGGCCTTCGGATGGCGCCATAGCGTCGCCAATCATCGATGAGCGGGCCGAAGACCTTGTGCTCCAGCAGCCAGTCATGCATTCGCTTCGATGAACGGGCATAGCAGTAGGCTGCCAGGATAATGAACGGCGTCGTCGGGAGCAGTGGCAGGACGAGGCCAATCACACCCAGGGTAAGACTAATCGTGCCGCCAATCATCCATACTAACCGCAAGCCATCTCGCCTTTCAGCTACTCGCCAACCTTGATCGCGATCCTTATGCAGTTGCTGTTTCTTGAGACGTCAGTTGGAATGCCTCAGAAGCCTATTTCATCGTTTCCGCGTTGACCACTTGGAGCTTGTAATCGCTCTGAGTGAAAATCTGAAGTTAGGCGAGGGGTCAATGTGTTCGTGGAGGGATGGATAGCATCAATGACAGTGGAGCCTCCACTATCCGGCGATGTCGATGGAGCCTTTGAGTAGGTTGACGCCTACAATTTAGATGACATCGCTCCAAACCAGCAGCAATGTATGCCGTCTCGGAAGGAGGCCGCTGACGTCTCACTTAGGCGCGCCTTACTGTCCAGATCTGGCGTTTGCCGTAGGTGGGTGCACTCGCATTGAAGTCAGAATATTCGTCTAGGATCTCGAAACCGCAGAGCTCAAAAAGATAGGCCATTTCCTGACGCGTCGACCACCGAAGATGATGGGTGGCATCATCAGCTTCGACGAGATTGCCCGATCGATCGATCCTTTCCAATCGAAAGGTCTCGACGAAGGTCTGCGTCAGTGGGTCGTTGGAACGGGCGATGCTGCGCCTCCGAAGTTTATGGCCGCTTGTTGGATCAACCGCTTCCCGGTCTGGATTGGGCGTCAGAGCGCCAGGAACGCAGGCATCCAGTATGGGATCGAAGATATCGAGAACCAACCGGCCGCCAATCGAGAGATGCCGGTGAATGCTGGTGAGGCAAGCGCGTTGCTGGCAAGGAAGGGCAAGATGTTGAAATGTGCTGAACGGCATGATCGCGGTCGGGAAGGTTTGGCCGAGGTCAAAATCGACGATGTCGGCTTCGATGAGGCTGAGCCTTTGTGCGGCCGCGGCATCATACATGTCGACCTTTTGCCTTGCGGCCGCGAGCATGCCTTTCGAGCGGTCAATGCCGACGATATCAAAGCCTGCGTCAGCGAGCGCCCAGGCAATTCGACCGGTGCCAACGCCAAGCTCCAGGATCGGACCATGAAACCGTCGGGCGCAATCGATATAAAAAGCTAAATCGCCAGCAATCTGTTGGTTTGCCTGGTCGGTCAGGAGGTCATAGGCTCTAACGACCAGGTCAGAGTCATAGAAATCCGGGGTCAAGGCACGGCCTAACGCGCTTTGACCAACTGGAGCGACGCATGGACGCCCGAGAGAAGGACGCGCGCATGACTTCTAGAAAGCACCTGGTGATCCATCGTCATTGTCCGGTCTCGTTCGGTCCGCAGACCGTTGTTCTATTGCGAGAAAACGATGTGCTGCCTGCCATGAATTGGCAGGCAGTCTTAGGGTCATGATCTCTTGGACCCGGTCATTGCCAGCCGGCACGATCCATCACCTTTAGGGCATCTGCATTATGCTCACCGAAAGCGATGACAGCGACAGAATCGGTCTTGATGTCGCCCCATTCCTCCAGCACTGGGGTTAGTTTGACGTCGGCAACGACGGGCCACTCGTTATTGCCATCTGCGAAGTAAGCTTGGGCTGACGGCGTGGCGAGGTACTCAACGAACTTGACGGCAGCATCCCTATTAGGCGCATGCGCAGCAACGCCAGCACCACTGACATTGGCGTGGCTGCCACGGCCATCCTGGTTAGGAAAGATCATGCCGACTGAATCAGCAACAGCATTATCTTCAGCTTTGTCTGATCGTATAAGACGGGCGAGGTAATAGTGGTTGGCAACA
The DNA here is from genome assembly GCA_028285265.1 of Geminicoccaceae bacterium. Classification (GTDB taxonomy): domain Bacteria; phylum Pseudomonadota; class Alphaproteobacteria; order Geminicoccales; family Geminicoccaceae; genus JANQPX01. Next base: position 45,802 of record JANQPX010000038.1, on the reverse strand, counting down.
GCAACATCGCATTCACCGGCAGCGACGGCCTTAATTTGGTCTGTGTCGCCGCCCTGCGGTTGCCGTGCCATATTGGCGACAATTCCTTCTGACCAACTCTCGGCTGCTTCGATACCCTCAGAAGCGATCATCGAGGCCACCAATGACTGGTTGTAGACGTTAGAGGAGGAGCGAATGCAAATCCGACCATTCCACTTCTCATCGGTGAGGTCTTCATAGGACGCAAGGTCGCTTGGATCGACCTTGTCTTTTGCGTAGACAATGCCGCGCACGCGGGTGCTGAAGCCGTACCAAAGTCCATCGGGATGGCGCAGATTCTCGGGCACCGCTGCGGTTAGAGCGTCTGAGTCCGTCGGTTGAAACAATCCAGCCTCAACAGCGCGCGCCAGACGGCTTCCGTCGACGGTGATAAAGACATCAGCAGGGCTGCTTTCGCCCTCTGCCGTCATGCGTTCAATCAACGCATCACCTTTCGCTTCGATCAGGTTCACCTTGATGCCGGTGGAAGCGGTAAACTCATCGTAGAGCGCTTGGTCGGTGTTGTAGTGGCGCGAAGAATAGACATTGACCTCCTGAGCTACTGCTTGGCCCGCGGCAAGGGCAATCACAGCAACCGATAGGCTGATAGGCATTCGCATGGTGTCTCTCTCCGAACTCATATCGTTGGGTATTCTTGCAGCACGACCTGCATCTCACTCTGAGTGAACTAAATCAACTGAAAAAAAGAATCTAGTAAAAAAGCAATGAGAAGAAATATTATTTCTGTTCAATTTAGAATTATTCTACATATCTAGTCACTTTGGAAATGTTATAATTTAAAAGGGATGGTTGTTGCTTTGCCTAAGTTCGGCAATAATGATCAATCGCTGCTTTGCACTTCGGAGCTGTATTACGTTGTGGAAAGATCCATGTTTCGGAGGCCCAAAAAGGACTGAAGGGCAGGGCTGTAGCGGAGAACGCGGAACAACAGGGACATCAGGACGCTGATCTGGCCTCTGTGCCATATCGACCGCCGATTTTGTCGTTGAGCCCTTAGAGACCCAAGAAGCTTTCTATCGCCAGGCCATTTTTAGTCGTTTTAACTCAGAGAACCACAGGATCAACATAGGATTGGTGTGGTGGTGACAAGGATCACCAATGAGTAAGAGCATTTTGGTCTACAACCTCAAGAACAGCGATTTTATGTGCCTGTCAATCGATCGTCGAGTCGGTCATCGTCGATGCCCGCGGGTTCCGGATGAATGACGATTTCAGCGTTGGGAAAGCGTTGATCGAGTTTAAGCTCGATCTCGTCCATAACTTTGTGAACTTCGTCAAGGCTTAGGGCGCCATCGATTTCACAATGCACATCGATGAAAACTCTGGGGCCAGCGCCGCGTGTGCGCAAGTCATGCAGGTCATGCACGTCGGGGTGATCTGTAATGAGTGCTTTGACTTTCTTCCGATAGGAAGCTGGCAATTCCTTGTCCATAAGCTCGTCAATCGCTGATCCGATGACCTTTGCAGCATTTCCGAATAACCAAATCGCGATGAGCAGCGCGGCGAGTGGATCAACCCATAGGAAACCTGTCATCTTCGAGACCAAAAGAGACAGGAAAACAGCGGCCATGGTGAGTAGATCGCCGGTATGATTGAGGCAATCTGCGCGGATTGCCTGTGAGCCGGCTTGTTTGATCACTTGGTGTTGATAGAGCACCAACATGCCGGTAATCGCAAAACATGCGATCATCGCAAAGAGCCCGACCTGCGGCGTGGCGACTGGCTCCGGTGTGATCAAAAGGCGCCGTCCAGCATCGGCAGTGATCAAGAGGCCTGCCGCTGCGATAAAAACGCCGTGGGCCAAGGCTGAAAGCGCGTCGGCCTTGCCATGCCCGAATCGGTGCTTTTGATCGGCGGGCTTTGCGGCTTGACGTACACCAATCAGGGTGACGAGGGTAGCCACCACATCTGCAGCACTGTCGAGCAGGGTGGACAAAACAGCAACGGAGCCGGTGACGATGACAGCACCAAGCTTGATAATTACGAGCAAGACTGCGGTTGCAAGGCTTGCTTTGGCCGCTCGTCTCATCAGGCTAATTTGGTGATCGAGAAGTGACGCTCGCTCAGGTGACGGCATTGTATTGGGCATGTGTCGCTTAGACCGAAGCCGTTAGTATAAAAAAGTCGTCGGTAATCCCCGCATAAGGTGATCGTTCAAAATGTTCGGTCCAATGATGAAACGCGTTGAAACCAGCTTCCGTCATAAGTTGCTCGATCCCTGTCGTTCTGACACCGCGATAGAGAGGGAGCTGCTCGGCAATGGGACAATAGAGTTCGAGAAAGCGGTTGTGACTCCAATGGACGTCATCGGGCACATGTTCTCGAACATCGTGATCCCAAAAGCCGTCGGCTATCAGCAGGATCCCTCCCGGGCGAAGCGATCGGCTAACTCTCGACAAGAGCCGTTCTGGAGCAGGTACGGTCCAGAGAACGTTACGTATGGTAACGAGATCAAGGGAGGCGTCACGCATCGGCAGATCGTCGACATCGGCACAGACCGTTGAGATTTCCAGACTTTCTCTAAGAGCGTGCGCTTCCAACTGTTCGATCATTGCTGGCGCAAGGTCAACGGCTGTAACCCGATGGCCCAACCTTGCCATCGGAAGTGCACAGGCCCCAGTGCCAGCGCCGAGATCCAAAACCCGGGAGCCTTTCGGGATTCCCGAGGTTGCAAGGGTCAAAATCCTCTCCCAAGCAGCAGCTTCCCGTCGATGGGAGGCGGTCTCATCGAATGCTGCTGCTCGCTCGTGCCAATAGGTTCTGATCCTGTCCTTGAGGTCACTGGTCAAGATATCTTCCGATCAAGTTGGCTGGGCGATCCTGCGAGACGACCGTCTTATGGGAGACATCTGGATTTTTCCAGGATCTACATGCATGAGCCGGTCAGTTTGTCTCATCCGGTGTCATCTGGCTTGGCGGTGTCGCTGTGAGGTTGCCATGGCTGGACGCGGTGATTGCGACCTTAATCCATGATCCTTTCTACGTGGCGATCGACGTCCAGCAAGGAGTGTTCATTGGCGAAAGTCTTGCCCAGAGCTTCGGCAACATGACGTTGGTGCCAGAGACCGATCGCGGTTGAATTTGTGAAAGTGATGATCTTTTTTCTGGCTGATTGTAAATTGAGATCATCAAAATCCACGAGGTCCGGCCACACTCGCTTGGGACGAGAGCCTGCTTAGTGGATGACCTTCGAAGACGAAATTACGAATTGATGTAATCCCCAATAGGGAGGCTATAATGATCTCGGTTGAATACGCACAGACTATGTCGCGCTACGGGGCTTGGCAAAACGAGAGCCTGGCGCTCGCAACAGATAGCCTGACGGATCCTGCAAGACGAGAAGATCGTGGCGCCTTCTTCGGATCGATTTTTGGAACGCTCAATCATCTTCTTTGGGCTGATCGCATTTGGATGAGTCGCTTCGCCGCCACCGAGCCACCGCGCATGGCTTCCATAGCGGCGTCAATTGATGAAACCGACGATTGGCAAACCTATCGCGTCGAGCGTAGGGCTATGGATGAAACGATTTCTGATTGGACGTCCGGACTTACAACGGAATGGTTGACTGGTGATCTCACCTGGTGGTCTGGCGCAGCCGGTCGCGAAATGACGAGATCGAAGCCAATTCTCCTTGTACATTTTTTCAATCATGGGACCCACCATCGGGGCCAAGTTCATGCCATGCTGACGGGAGCAGGCTTGTCCGTCGATGATACTGACCTACCCAAGCTGCCGAAATCATCATAGCAAATCGAGAAGGCTCGCAAGAGGCTCGGGGCAGCAGGTCATCTAGTCATGGTTTCTAAGAACAATCAGATCCTATCCGTCGCAGATGACTCGATCAGTTTCGGGCGTCGAATTGGTCGAGCGTGCGTCACACCACAACCGTGTGACGTGCCAAATCAATCGAGTCGGACGACATAACGCTTGCAAACATTGCGTTCGTTGTCGCTTCCCGTGTCGCTGCAGATCAACGTTCCAGCTAGGCAGGGTTGGACGCGATGAACTTGTATCTGAAGAGGCCTTAGCAGTCATAATAGGATTTCTAGATTTGCTCTTGCCTGAGATGAGTGGTTGAACTTCGGCCCCTTTTTGTCGCGATCGCACGTCGTGTTGCAGGGCCTTGTAGGCCTCGCCATGATACTGAGCTCAGGCATGCTATGGTGCGCACGCAGCCGAGGGGCCCGAACCTGTTTTTGGGCCGCCTTGATCATTGGTGTTGCCCTTGGCAATTCGCTGGATGACGTGGTCCGCGGCGCTGTCGTAGATTTCATCAAGATTAGCACCTTTGGTGTCAATCACACCCTTTCATCAACATCGCCAACGCCTGGATCTGTCCCAGCGCCGCTGCTTGTCAGCGATATGTGTCGTTTGGCTCTGGCTAGCGCAGCTGGCTGTCCTTGCTGCCGCGACGGTTGTAGCCCGTGAAATGCACCGTCTTTTCGTCTTGTGCCTGCTGACAGCCGACGCATAGCCTTACGCCAGCCACCGCCGCGCGTCGGGCCATCGGAATCGCTTCGCCGCACTCTTCACAATGTGTCAGGCTTTCACCCTCAACAAGGTTGATCCGTGCGCGGCTGACAGCGTCCTGGATATTCGCATCAATCTGGTCCTGAACTGCCCCATCCTTGGCAAACCCGCCGGCCATTTTTGGCTCCCAATCGTCGGCAAGCGCTAAGACTAAGCGCCGTATCCTAGAATTTTACCATCAGCGGTCTGTCGAGCAACAGATTCCCCTGCAGCGACGATATGAGGTGTCAGCACGCATGCCGCCATCACATCGAGTTTCTTGAGGCGACAAGGTCACGCAACAGGAAGTGGACTTCTGCAAAGTGACGTGGCGATCATAACCAACATTGCTGCTCGTGTTGTAGAGGCCTAACAGCGCTTCATCCTTAGCCCCTTAGGATCAAAGACGGCGCCGTCAACAAGATCCACGCCAAACAGTGTTCCTGCGATATCGACCTCTGCCCGGTTACTGTTTGTCCAATGCGATGTTTCGTCGATAGACGCAAGGGCGATCGGTGCGCCGATTCGATGGCCGAAGGCTGCCGACGTCGTCTTGCCGACAATCTTCTGATCGATGACGACGGGCTCATTTCCTATCGGAACGGCATGCTGGTCGTGAAAGACAACTGAGATGATGTTGCCGCGTGTTCCTTGATCGCGTTGGGCCAGCAGTCTTGGTTTCCCAATGAAATCAGTATCCCAGGCAACGGAAAAACCGAGTCCCGCCTGAAGTGGTGAGATGTCGGTGTCGAGTTCATGGCCATAGGCCAAGAATTGCTTCTCGATCCGCATTGAGGTTTGTGCAAGCAGTCCCGCGGGGCGCGCGCCAGCTTGATAGAGAGCCTCGTAGATCGGGAGGGCATGCGCAACATTGCAGGTAATTTCGAAACCCAACTCGCCGACATAGGACAAGCGCGCCGCCAGAATTGGATATTGTGCAATTTCCGAGTGGTCGGCCCAGAAGTAGCGGAGGCTTCGAAGTTCTTTGGCACCGACCGTGTTTGCGATCTCATCGGCATCGGGGCCCATGAGACCAAGCACGGCATAGTCCAAGGTACAATCGGTTATGGTAAGACGCTCATCTGCGCGACGGTGGTGTCGAAGCCAGGCCAGGTCGCGCTTGATATTGTTGGTACCGACATAAAGACGATAGAGTTCTTCACTGAGGCGAATCATAGTGAGGTCGCTTTCGATGCCGCCGCGATCGTTGAGCATGGAGGTGTAGATTACCCGGCCTGGTGTGCGGTCGACCTCATTGGTACATAGACGATTGAGAAAGCTGCAGGCATCGCGGCCCTGGATCTCGATTTTACCAAAGCTCGACTGATCGAAGATCGCGGCCTTTTCATGCGCGAGGTGAACCTCATAACGTATCTGGTCGAACCAATCAGGTCGACCAAAGGTAAGCTTGGGTTCTTTGGTCTTAGAAAAATAGAGCGGCCGCTCCCAGCCAAAGAATTGCCCCATATGCGCGCCGATCTCGCGCCATCGACCATCGAGTGGCAACATCTTCAAGTTGCGCGCAGTGCTCCATTGTCTGCCGGGGTAGGAGATCTCGTAATGCTTGCCCAGGACTTCGGGAACGCGAGCCGTTAGCGCTTCAACGCTGTTGACGGCTGAGGAAAATCGCTTGGGATCGACCTCATGCAGATCCATCGGCACGTGACCATGCTGGATACAGTGGGCCAGCGCCATACCCGCCCCGCCGCCGGAGGCGACGCCGACTGAATTCATGCCGCAGCCCAAAAACAAACCGCGTGTCTCAGCGGCCTCGCCGAGCAGAAAGGAGCCATCCGGGGTGAAGCCTTCCGGTCCATTTAGGAGCATCTTGACTTCGGCGTTTTCTAGCGCTGGTAGGCGGTGCAGCGCATGCACCATCATGGGTTCGAAATGATCCCAGTCTTCATCCAAGAGTTGAAAGGCAAAGTTCTTGCCAAGGCGCTCTGGATCGATCGGCTTGCCCATGGGTTCAAAACAGCCGATCAAAAGACCCCCGCTATCATCTCGGATATAGAGGTGGCTGTCGTGATCTGAAAGCGTCGGCATGTTGCCTGTGATGCCGTCGACCGGCTTGGTTAGCAGATAAAAATGTTCGCATGGCCAGACCGGAACCTCGACGCCAGCCATCGCGCCTAGCTGCCTGCTCCACAAGCCGGTGCAAAGGGCAACGGCATCACAAGCGATTGGGCCGCGGTTGGTCTCTAAGCCACTGATGCGACCATTCTTGGTGACAACACCATCGACCGCCGTTTCCTCGAAGATGCGCGCGCCATTCGCCTTGGCCCCTTTTGACAGAGCTGCGCAGAGATCTGAGGGGCTAACCCGGCCGTCATCCGGTGACCAGACCGCTCCGATCACGTCCTCATCGTTCATTAGGGGCCAGCGTTCTTTCGCTTCAGCTCGACCAATGCTCTCCGCTCTCACAGCAAATGAGCTGGCCAATGCTGCTTGCCGCTCGATGTGGGTAAGGCGATCGGGATTCGTGGCAATCGAAAGGGATCCTTTGTTGATCCATCCGGTATGCTGACCTGTCTCCTGTTCGAGTTTGCTATAAAGCTCGATCGAATAGCGGATGAGGTCAGTGAGATTGCGTGACGAGCGAAGGGCTCGCACCTGAGCGGCAGAATGCCATGTGGTTCCCGATGTCAGTTGGTTGCGCTCAACGAGAATGGCATCGTTCACGCCATGTTGTGCGAGGTGGTAGAGCGTGGAACAACCCATAACACCTCCTCCGACCACAACGACCGAGGCCCGCGATGGAAACGAGGGCTCCGACATCACGGCCTAGAGAATTTGGCTCAGAAATTCTCGTGTTCGCGGGTCGCTCGCCTCAGTGAAAAAGGTGGAGGGTGGGCCATGTTCGACGATGACACCTCTGTCGGTGAAGTAGATGTGATCTGCGACCTCGCGCGCAAAACCCATCTCGTGGGTGACGAGGATGCAGGTCATGCCTTCCTCGGCAAGCTCGCGAATGGTCACAAGAACTTCCTTGACTGTCTCCGGATCAAGCGCTGCTGTGACTTCATCGAAGAGCATGACATCGGGATTCATCGCAAGCGAGCGTGCGATGGCGACGCGCTGCTGCTGTCCACCGGAGAGTTCTCCGGGATAGCTGTTTTCTTTGCCTCCTAGTCGAACCTTGGCCATCAGGTTCTTCGCGCGCGCTTCGACCTCGGCTTTATCTTGTTTGAGGACGAGAACGGGTGCCATCATCACGTTTTGCAAGGCCGTCTTGTGCGGAAAAAGATTGTACTGTTGGAAGACCATGCCGACCTTCTTGCGAAGCTCCAACTTATCCAGTTTCGGGTCGTGCACCTCTTGGCCCTGGACGGTGATGGAACCCGCTTGAATGTCGTTGAGCGCATTGATGCAACGAATGAGGGTCGACTTCCCCGAACCTGACGGGCCGATGATGCAGATGACTTCGCCTTTCATGACATCGAAGGAGACACCCTTTAGGACTTCGAGGTCACCGAAGGACTTATGTACGTCCTTGAGTGAGATGATGGGCTGATCCTGCGTCCAGGTCATAGTTTCACCGCATATTTGCGCTCGAGCGCGATGGTCCAACGAGCGATGGGATAACAGTAGAGGAAGAAGAGGACGAGTGCGAAGCCATAGAACGGAACGAGGAGTTCGGGATGATTGTCTTCGGCTTCCATCGCCTGGCGAGAAAGCGTAATGATTTCTTCGATACCTAGAAGTGTGCACAGTGGTGTCGCCATCGTCAGGATTGCATACCAGTTCATCCATGGCGGCAGCATCCGCTTATAGCATTGGGGCAGAATGATCTGCCAAAGGGTTTGGCGGCGGGTGAAGGCAAGGCTCTCTGAGGCTTCCCACTGTGCCGTCGGCACAGATTGCACGGCGCCACGTACAACTTCCGAGATGTTGGCCATGATTGGCAGTGACAGGCCTATGACGCCCTTGATCCAATCTGGGATAGGAATAGTCGTGCCAAACACCCGTATCTGAAAGGGAAAAGCAAGCAGCACGATAAAGAGAAGTACGAGCCAGGGTGAATTACGAAAGAGCTGTGTGATGAACCAGGCTATGGCTCGAACGGGAGCGCTTATCGAGATTTGCGCCAAGCCGAGCGCCGCGCCCGCAATCGTGCCGACTGCCATGGCCAGCACCGAAATCAAGACATTAAAGACGAAACCGGACCAGACAAGAAATGGCGCCCAGCGCCAAAGCGCATCAAAAGCGTCACTAACACCATAGCGGCTCTGTGCCATGGACATCGCTGGCCAGAGACATGCGGCGACCAAGATGACAAACGGCGTGTACCACGGCAAACCTGCAAGCCACCGCACAGCCAGATAGCTGTCTGGTGAGTGGGCCTGAACATCAAATCGCCTGAGTACTGGAAGGTCTGTAGACCCAGGGGTCGTGATGCCAGCAATCTGCTTCATGTGCCGTATCCCGGGATCTTCATTGCACGTTCCCAGCGGTGCATCCCAAAGACAAGGATCGCAACAAGGATAATGTAAGCGAAGAACACCAACAGCATCGTTGGATACTGGGCCGAAGGAAAATCATTCCAGATTGAAACCGAATGATAGAGTAGCTCCGGTACGGCGATCGCGTAGGCTTGGGTGGTCGTCTTGACGAGATTAACAAGATTGTTGTTGAGCGCGGGGAGACAAACACGAAACGCGAGTGGTAGGACGACGTAGATGTAAATTAACAGCCTGGAAAAGCCGAGAGACTCGGCGGCTTCCACTGTTGATTCAGGCACGGCTTCGATTCCGGCGCGAAAAATCTCGACATTGAACGCGCCAGCGAAAAAGGAGAGTGAGATCACGGCCCAGCCGACATTGGAGATAATCGGCTGAACGGTCCATCCGTCGGGGCCGGTGACCACTGGCGTAAACTGACCAAGCGCAAAATAGAAGAAAAGTAGTTGCACCAGTGGCGGGGTATTTCGGAAGAACTGGATGTAGCCTTGAACGATGGCGCGTACGATACGGGATTGAGAGCCCTGCATCCAAGCACCGATCAGCCCGATGACGACCGAGAAGACGAGGCACAGCACACTAAGTTTGACCGTCATCCAGAGCCCAGCAAGCACTTTCCCTTGCTGGCGCTCGTCGTACATCCAGATGAAGTTCCAACGTGGTGCTTCCGCAGCCAGATCTCGGAAGAAATCTTCCACTTCCACCCTCCGAAGAAGATGCCCTCTCCTTGGAGGAGAGGGCGGGTTCCTTTAGGTGGCTACTCGATCCAGTCGCTGAACTTTTCGGCCTGGTTCTTCAAATAGGCGGTCGGCTGAATGCCCCATTTGGCTTCGAGCTCGATCAGCTTACCGGAGCGATGCCAGTTGTACTGCATGCCGGACATAAAGTTGCCGAAGATGCAGCTCTGCTCTGCCAAGGGGACAGCGAGGCCCCAAGGGTTGTCGTCCTCAGACGCGAGTGGCATTTCAAACTCGTCCCAATTGCCGGACGCTAGGTCAGACCCGATCGATGAATCGTCATAAACCCAAGCGACGCATTTCTTGTCGCGAAGGGCTTGTTTTGCCTCGGCATTACCAGTGAAGGCGACGATCTCAACGCCATAGCGCTCTTCAACGATCTGATTGTAGAAGGCCCCTTGTTTGCCGCAGACTGGTTTGCCTCGAAGATCTTCCCATTCTTTGAAGCTAAGGGCCTTCGGTGACATGATATTGGTGCCGGACGTATAGTAATTCGGTCCCGGGATGCCGACGATCTCACGACGATCGGCTCGATCTGACATGGTCGCGATGAACATGTCGACCTTACCCTGTTCTAAGAACTGCATACGGTTCGAGGACTGCACGGGGACGAGTTCGGCTTCAACACCCATAGCCGCTGCAACGTCGTTTGCCATGTCGATTTCCATGCCAACCAGTGCGCCGCTCTCATCGCGAAAGCCCCAAGGCTTGTAGTCGGCTTTGACCCCGATGACGATCTTGCCGCTCTCCATAACCTTGTTCCAGACGTCATTCGTGCATTCCGCGGCGACTGCAGCCGTCGATTGCGCCACCAGCGCCAGAACGGCAGCTGTTCCCAAAAGTCGTTTCATTCGGATCTCCATTGTTAAGCTCTTTTTTGCCCATCTGATCTGGGCTTTGACCTTCATTGATAGCACTGCAAAGCCATTCTACAGTTTTCGAGTGGTCGACAAAGTGTCGCTTCGTCAGCCAGCGAATACAAGCATCGATCGCGAGCTGCAGTCGCCGGATCGACTTAAACCACGTGTGTTTCTTGTGAACATTAACGATCATGTATGCTTGGCAGGTGGATGCCAGCGAGCGGGGCAAACGCAAGGGCTGGGCCAAGCTCGGTAATCTCGCCGCGACTCCGCACGTCCTGGCTCGGGCATTTCGACCCCTGATAGATCGGTGGGGTGAATGACGTTGAGTGAGTGTCTCCAGCAAGCGAGAACTGATGGCCACACTCTAAAATGCGGGCTCGTTCATGGATGCAAAGGCTTTCCATGATATGTCCAGCCGGGGATCATAATGCTATTGCTTCAAAGGGTATCAATAACAGGTTCGGGCTCCCATAGATGCGTCAATATCTTGGACTGACATCGCTCTTGGTACGTGACTATGACGAAGCCATCAGTTTCTTCGTTAACGTCCTGGGATTTGACCTTGTCGAAGACAGCCCAACGCTCGAATCCATGGCGCCTGAGCGCGAGAAGCGTTGGGTGGTTGTTGCACCCTGCGGTTCCTCAGGGAGTCGTCTATTGCTTGCTAAGGCAACAACTGAGGAGCAAAAATCAAGAATAGGTGCTCAGACCGGCGGGCGTGTCTTTATGTTTCTCTATACCGACGACTTCTGGCGGGACTACAAACTCTATCAGTCGCGCGGGGTAACGTTCATCCGCGGCAAACCGCGCAATGAGGACTACGGCACGGTGGCGGTTTTTCTCGACCTCTATGGCAATATGTGGGATTTGATCGAACCGAATCCCTGATGCTATGGGCACGTGATGAGGCGCATTGCAAAATGGTGCGTCCTGATCATCTCATGGCTCGGATTAGGCTTCTGGCTAAACTTTGTTCGGTTCGGCAGCCCGATTTGGTGAAATTCCAGGAGCGCCATCTCTATTGTAAGACTTCGTCGTTTGGCTGTTGCGGCCGCTAGGGCAGCATCTTGGTAAGATCATGGTTGATATCTTCAAACTCTCCGAACGCATTATGTCGATGGATGAAGAAACCTGGGCACGCCATGCCAATCCCTGGAGTGTCTACACACGTTTCACCTGTCTTCCTCTCGTGGCTCTCGCGATCTGGAGTCGGGTCTGGCTGGGTTGGTGGTCGCTAATACCTATAGCAGCAGCACTGTTTTGGATTTGGTATAATCCGAGGGCATTTCCCCCTGTGTCGAGCAATGATGGCTGGGCCTATAAGGGGGTTGAAGGTGAGCGTTTGTTTCTTGAACGACGGCGTGTCCAGATACCCATGCATCACCTTGTGATGGCAAGACGTCTGACCTTGTTCTCTGCTGTTGGCGGCGCGATCCTAGTCTACGGACTTACGACGCTCAATGAATGGGCAGCGCTCTGCGGGCTCTCTCTTACAATCACCACCAAGACTTGGTTTGTCGATCGAATGGTCTGGCTCTTCGAGGATAATCGAAGACGTGCCGGTTGAGGCATGTGCGGGGCCATTCTTTTGGGCAAAGGCTTCAACAGAACCGAGGATCTTGAGGATTGATCATAGCTCTTGCTTCCAGTCCAGCACGCCGACGCTCCAGGATTGCATGATCAATCCTTTTGGACTGAAGGGCTGAGAAAGCGTCCTGCGCTTTTTGACCAGCACGTCGTCAATGTCGCATTCATTGACCGCGCGATCGTCGCCCGTGGATGTAGAGCTTCAGCGGACTTCAACCTCGTGCGGCGAGGGCCGCTCGGTGAAGCTTGCCAGATGGCGTCCGCGGCAGTTCGTCGATCCATTCAAAGGCTACAGGCATCTTATAAGGTTCGATCCTACCTCGTAGATGTTTGGCGAGCGTAACCGGTCGTGGGGGAGGAGCATCCTGCTGCCCTGGTACAAGAAAGGCTTTGATGGCCGAACCAGTGATTCCTTGGGGATCAGGTACGCCGACGCAGGCACATGCGGCGACATTGTCGAGCTCCTCCAAGATGAGCTCAATTTCTTTAGGCGAAACCTCCCGTCCACCGACGTTGACCAAGTCTTTCTCGCGCGCATCCAGATAGAGCCAGCCGCTTTCATCGAAGTGACCGATGTCGCCTGAGATAAGCCAGCCATCTTGAAAAGCTGCGATGGTACCGTGATCATCACGCCAGTAGCGCGACATCAATGTATTTGCTTTGACCAGAATTCGTCCGCGTTCGCCTTGTGGGACGCTTGTCCCTGATTTGTCGGCCACACGCAGTTCGACGCCAGGCGCCGGCCGACCAACAGATTCCAGCCGACCGGCGGCGCTGGCTTCGTGAAGCTCAATGAATGCTGAGCGTGACGCTTCCGTTAGACCGTAATGCATACAAAGTCGGGTTCTCGGGAGCAGCGCCATCAGCCGCGATTTATCTTCCGGCGACATAGCAGCACTGCCGATCTCGATCCAGCGAAGCGTGCTTGCGAAGTCTCCGAGTGTATCACCTGTGGTTTGGAAGAGAACGCCAAGGGCTGCCGGTACGAACGAAAGGCCAGTGGCTTTGAAGCGTCGCATCGCCTCAAAAAGCGAGCCGGCTGCAGCAAATCCATCCACAAGCACCATCATGCCGCCAGCAAGAACCTGACAGCGCATGCGGCCGAGACCAAACGAATGGCTCAAAGGTAGGGGGACAACTTCTCTATCCTCTGCAGCATTGCCAATGAAAGTATTGATCTGCTGAGCTGCGGCAACAATTGCCCGATGGCTCAGCACCACCCCCTTGGGCTGTCCAGTCGTCCCACTGGTGAACAGAATATCGGCGGTGGCTTCGTCATTCGCGTTTGCTGCCAAATCCTGGCCAAAAGACGAGCCGGCAAGCGCCATGCTGGCTTGACCGAGTTCTTCGAAGTCGCGACAAGCGTGGTCGGACAGTGCTGCAGAACGGGTTGTAAAGATCGCCGCAGGCTTAACCGCGTTCGCGACGAACTCTAACCGTGATGCCGGGATGCGGGGATCAACGGGAACCGCCACCCCACCGATGAGATGGGTCGCGAAATAGCTGACAATGAAGGTCGGTGAGGTTGTCGCGGAAAGAACGACGCGATCTCCTTGGCCAACACCAAGTGACGACAAATGCTCTGCGGCACCGCGGACCTGGTCCGCCAAATCTTGCCAGGTAAGCACGGTGTCATTGACGGCGACTGCTGGCCGGTTTGGCTGGGCGCTTCCTCGTTCTAGGAGTGTGCGTACAAGCCAGGTCATGAAGATAGAGCTCCTTGGCGAAGGAGAACAAATCTCTCGATGTTGGTAACGGTTTCGAGATTTTCGGGAATGAGATCGTCATCGGCGATAGAGATATCGAAGGTTTGCTCGAGCCATGTGACCATCGAGACGACGCTCAGGGAATCCAAGATATCGGCATCGAAGAGCGACTCGTCATGAGACAATGCATCGGGACCCGTAAACTCGGCAAAGCGATGTTCTTCGAGCCATTGCTTGATCTTTTCGATGATGGCGCTGTTTGTACCCTCGTCCCCCGTCGAATCGCTGGTGGGCAAGGTCAAAGCTTCAGGAGAAGGCTCAGCGCGGACCTTACGTTGCCGCCACGGCCGTGCAGGAAAGCCGCTGACGACGACATGAGGCTCAACATCGCTTACGACGACGCTCCCTGGGGCAACGATCGCGCCTTCTCCAACGGTCACGCCGTCTTGGATGATCACATTCATCGCGAGGCGAACGCCTTTTCCAACATGAATCTCACCACCAGTGAACCGCTCCTTTCGGTCATCTTCACCGTCGCGTTCAACCACATAGCGGCCACCGGCGACGACGCATCCACCGGCGATGCTAACGTCATCTTCAATCCGGATTGGGCCTTGAGAAATGATGCGGACGCCGGCACCGATATTGGTGTCAGCACCGATAGAGATCATGCCTACCTTAGCCTGTACATAGGCTGATCGGTTCACAATCGCTCGATCCCCGATAACGAGTCCCTCATCACCGGCACCGCGGCCGTCTAGAAAAGCATCATCGTCGACGACAACGCCGTCACCCAAAACAATGCGTTCGGGGTGACGTATTGTGACCCGTGCACCGAAGACGACGCCCCGGCCAATCTTCGGGAACAAGTAGGGGTAGAGTACCTTTCGAAGCACGATTCCAAGAGCACCGGGAAGCGATCCGAACAAGGTTGTGAGCAATTCATACCGGATCATGCCGAACAAGGTCGGGTGCGCAAGCACCAGACTGGCGTATCGTTGCCAGGACGACCCCGAGCCACTGTGGAGCCGATGTCGGATAAAAGCATCGTCGCGCAGACGTCCGCGATGATCTGTCAAGGCCTTTTCCTCTTGGCGGCTATTTTGTAAGGGCTGCAAGAAACGTTTCCAGCCGTTGTCCGAACAGTTGGATACAACCGAGACATGGCTTTCGAAACCGATATCCTGGAGCTATACCACTTCGGGATAGTTCTGGCGATATCAAGACGCCAGGTTCGATCTCATAAAATACAAAGGTTTTGCGCCAATTGGTAGCAACGCACTCAAGTGAGGATAGCCGGTGACGGCGAAACGATCAGTACAAATTTCAGTGAGTATCCTCTTGCTCGGGATCCTCATTTGGTGGATTGATCCTCGAGAACTCGGCCGGGTTTTGATGGATGCCGATCCGGTCTGGATTCTTTTGGCACTCCTTGTCACCACGGCGAACCGTATTCTCATGGCGGTCAAGTGGACCCTCCTGCTCACCGTCAAGGGCATCCACCTGTCTTGGTGGCGAGCAACAAAAATCTACTACCAGTCGACATTTCTAGGGGTATTTCTGCCGCCAACCGTCGGTGGCGACGTCGTACGGGCTTGGCTGGTCACGCGTGATGAACAACGTCTGCCGGAGATTGCTTCATCGATCTTGATGGAACGAGCCATCGGCCTTTTAGCCTTGGCGATTTTTGGCATCATCGCCGCCGGCCTCCTGCCTGGCCTAATCGGTGAAAGCGGCTTGGACAGCGGTAATCTGCTAGCGGCTATCGTTGGTGCATGCCTCGTGCTGTTTGGCGTGTTTGTCTTTTCGTTCAGTTCTGTCGCCGAAATGATGACCCTGCGCTTGTCGAAGCTGCTCGCAAAGATACCAGTCGTTGGTCGGGTTGCGTCCCTTATCGGTAAGATTCACGGTGCCTATCGCGACTACCGTCATGAGCGATCGACCCTCGCTCTGTTTTTCGTTTTGACAATGCTGGAGAATGCGCTTCCCATTTTGCGCGCTTGGATGGTCGCGTTGGCGCTCGACGTTACCGTGTCACCACTCTGGTTCCTGATTATTGTTCCGTTAGAACTTGTCCTGATCCGGATCCCGCTGAGTTTTGATGGGTTCGGCATTCGCGAAGGATTGTTTGTCTGGTTTTTGGCGCTGGCTGGTGTACCGAATAGCGTCGGCTTCGCCGTCGGCCTCACCAATCACATGTTGTTTTTGATTGCCCTCCTGCCGGGAGCTGTCTTTCACTTTTTGGATCCTGGCGCACGCAAACAGCAGGCCCCCAAAGCCGCTTAGGGTGTGTTAGTGCGAGGTTCCGGTGACAGGTAGCCAGATCGTGTTCGGAGAGCAACCAGCCTCTGTCTTCGAGTCAGGCGGCAGGGAGATGGGTGAGGGGAGGGCAAACTCATCCGCAATGCCGTGGACCCGCCATGTCCTTTACTCGTGCCGCGATGACTATCCGATGTTGGAGGCTTTGTCGCCTTGTGGCAGCATCAATGGTCGTACCATCCCAATGCCTGCCAGGGGTGTTGCTGCTCCGCGGCAATGCATTTCATCGTGAGGCTCGCTTGATCACTGGCGTCATGCAGGCAGTGCCTGTTCGTTCGCTGACATTGCAATCTTTGTTACCTCAACTCAGGACCAATGAAGGTTAACTCTTGGAGCCTGTTTTGATGCTCAATATCGAATGCGTGCCGTCAACACCGACGACCCCTTGTCGAACTCAGGTGCAGGATCTTGTGGGGTGAGATCAGCTCAGCGAGCCAGCTTGTACAAGCTGCAGATTGGCAGCAATTTGATCCGCAACCTTGATGAGCCTGGCACCGATCAGTTCGCGATGGCGGGTGGTAAATCGTCGAACGGGACCTGTGGCACCAACGCTGAAAGGCACGCCAAGTTCGCCGATGCGGATAGGGGCAGCGACGCTCGAGACGCCCACTTCAATTTCCTCGACGCACTCTGCATAGCCACGGTCTCGGATCGAAGCGAATTCTCGCTCGACGTCACTTGGTAGCGTCATGGTTTGTTCTGTGTAAGCACGTAATGGCCTTGTGAGTATATCGCTTTGAAACGCCTGGTCTGCAAAGGCTGCTATTGCCTTTGAGCAGGAGCAGGCATGTAAGGGGCGGTTCCCGAGGCCAGGATGAATGAAGGATCGTGCAGTATCGATCGGCGTTTCCACATGGATGATTTCGACGGTTCTGTCGCGGAATCTGGATAGAAAAACCGCTTCCCCGAAATTGATGGCCGTCTCCCGAAGTGTCGGGGCAGCAGCTTGGCACACATCAGCGTCCGGTTGACCCAGGAGAGCAATTCGCTTGAGACGCTGACCAATCAGGTAACGCGAACCACCTGGAACCTCGTCAAGTAGATGATGCTCGGCCAATGTCTGAAGGAGGCGATAGCAAGTAGGACGTGGAATGCCTGTGGCACGCTGCATATCAGCTGGTGAAATTGCGCGGCCGGCAATAGCCACAGCTTCCAATACAGCGATCAGACGATCGAGGTGCATGTTGATCTCATTTTGTAGACAAGTGTCTCATTAAACAATAAATTGAGATGGATGATGAGCCAACCTGAAAATGATGCCGGAGAGCCAGGGGTATGGGTGCGAAGGGCGAAATGATCTGTTGTGGTCCAGGCTATGCGAGCCCTGAGGAAGCGATCAAAGCGCCTAGGGAGAAATTGCTTTACACCATCGCAATCTATACTGGCACCGGCATACAGAAGCCCGACTATCTCGCAACTGTCGATGCGGACCCTGAAAGTTCAACCTACTCACAAGTGATTCACCGACTGGAGATGCCTGGCATCGGTGATGAATTGCATCACATGGGGTGGAATGCGTGTTCATCATGCCATGGCGACTCTTCAATGGCACGCCAGTATCTTTTGGTGCCTGGTGTTCGCTCAAACAACATTCATGTCATTGATACCGGCACCGATCCGCGCGCTCCACGTCTGCATAAGGTCATTGAGGGCGCCGAGATCAGGGGGAAGGCCAATCTATCCGGGCCACACACCGTGCACTGCCTTGGGTCCGAGATCATCATCTCATTTTTGGGTGACGCGCGAGGTGAGGCCCCAGGCGGCTACCTGCATCTCGACAAGAACTTCGAGATTGTCGGTCGTTGGGAAAACTCGATGGGAGACATCCCTTTCGGCTATGATTTCTGGTATCAGCCCCGTCATAATGTCATGGTGAGCTCGGAGTGGGCGGCGCCAAACACCTTCATGCCAGGCTTTGATTTGGAGGAGGTTGGCCATCTGAAGTATGGCCGCCGCTTACACATTTGGGATTTCGAAAAGCGCGTCCCTGTCGAGACCATGTATTTGGGTGAAGACGGGTTGATTCCGCTCGAAGTGAAGTTCCACCATAACCCGGACAGTACCCACGGTTTCTGTGGGGCCGCACTTAGCGCTAACGTTATCCACTTTTGGAAATCAGAAGCGGATCAATGGAAATGGGAAAAGATTATCGACGTTGACAACGAGCCCCACCCTGAGTGGCCAATCCCAATTCCTGGCGTGATGTCGGCGATTCTGGTTTCAATGGACGACAAGTATCTATATCTCAACAACTGGCTGCATGGTGACATGCGCCAGTATGATATCTCAGATCCGCATCATCCCAAATTGACCGGTCAGGTTTGGATGGGGGGGCTACTCGGCAAGGCACCCATCGTCAACGGCGTGAAGGTCGCAGGCGGTCCGCAGATGTTCCAATTGTCGCTCGATGGTAGGCGGCTTTACGTCACCACATCGCTCTTTTCGACCTGGGACAATCAATTTTATCCGGAGATCCGAACGCAGGGCGGTGTTATGGTCATGATCGATTGTGATGTCGACAATGGCGGCATGACGATCAATGAAGACTTCATCATCGATTTTGGCAAAGAACCGAATGGACCGAGCCGCTGCCACGAAACCCGCTATCCCGGCGGCGATTGTACCAGTGATATCTGGCTTTGACCGACACTTGGATCATAACGATCTCCAACCGCGGCAGTGCAACCTATACGGTCGACCGCCGGCGTCCCTTGCTGGATACACTGCGTGAACAAGGCGTTGATCTTCCATATGGCTGTCGATATGGCGGGTGCATCACCTGCGCTGCAAAACTGCTCAAAGGCGAGATTGATCAGCACCGTCAGGTCGCGCTGAACAACCGTCAGATCAGCCAAGGTTATGTGGTGCTCTGCGTCGCCCGGCCGATGTCAGACTGCACGATTGAAATCGGTGTTGAAAGCCACGACAAGCTCTATCGCAATCCCTTTCTCGATCCACTCGATCCGCACGAACTCAAAGCGGACATCGCCAAGGCGGAGGACACCTAAATGCCCGAGGCCGATGTTGACCGTCTCTATGACTACGCGCCGGAATTTCTGGCCGATATCCTGCGTTCTGTGAAAACGATCGCCATGGTCGGAGCAAGTGGTGATAAGACCAAATTCAGCTATGGCGTGCTGCGAGTGCTTCATGAAACCGGTTATGACATGGTGCCGATTAACCCGAATCCGACCCTGAAAGAGATCCGCGGCATTCGAGTTTATAAAACCCTGGCCGATGTTGATCGCCCTATCGACATGGTGCAAGTCTTCCGTCGCTCCGAGGAACTCTATGGCGTTGCAGAACAGGCCATCGCAGTAGGCGCCAAAGTCCTCTGGGCTCAGATCGGCGTCTATGATGACCGTGCTGCAAAGCTGGCGGAAGATGCAGGGCTCAAGGTGGTTATGAACCGCTGTCCCAAAATCGAACTGTTCCGCCCCTTTTGGAAGCCGAGACTTGATCTGCCGATTTAGGCCGGCGCCAGGGCTAGGACATTCGCCTCGAACGACCTTTGGGGGCAATGAGCTCCTTTACGATGACTATGATGACGGGGTTTCTTATGGACGAGGTGCCGCTCGGTATTCCGGATAGATGGCCGGCATACGGTCTCGGTGAAAGGGAAGCGCTTCGTTTGGTCGGCGATGTGGCGCGTGCGCATTCTGCACCGCTTGGAGACCCCGATGTCCTGGCTCATATGGATCCGCCGACACCAATCATTGCCTCAGAACTGGTCGGTCTAAACGCTAGCCTAAACCAGAACCTCCTGCATTCCGATCTTAGTCCTTTCGCTTCGCGAGCAGAACATCTGATCATTGCATGGCTTGCGCCCTTCTTTGGTATGATTGAAGGGCATATGTGCGCTGGATCCACCATCGCCAATCTTACAGCTCTATGGTGTGCTCGCGAGCACGGAGCAACGCGTGTTGTGGCGTCGACGGATGCTCATCTCTCTATTTTCAAGGCCGCACATATTCTTGGCATGCCGTTCGAGGCCGTACCGGTCGATCACATGGGGCGGCTCGAACGCAGTAAACTACCATGCCTTGATCATGCTGCGATCGTCCTGACAGCGGGTACGACAGGTAGGGGGGTGATCGATAATCTTGACGTCGTTGATGGCGTGTGGCTCCACGTCGATGCAGCTTGGGCCGGACCGCTGCGTTTGACAAAATATGCATCACGGCTCGATGGCGTCGAACGAGCGAATAGTGTTGCTGTTTCGGCCCACAAGTGGCTCTTCCAACCCAAAGAATCCGCGCTCATTCTGTTCAAGGAACAAGAAGCGCAGACGGCGATCAGTTATGGCGGTCCCTATCTCTCAGCATCCAATATTGGCGTCCAAGGATCCCGTGGAGCAGCAGCTGTTGCGCTTCTCGGCACCTGCCTAGCTTGGGGAAGGGAAGGGCTGGCCGAGCGGATCGAGCGATGTGTCGCGTTGTCCGAAGCACTCGCTGAGCGGCTTTCATCAAACCCAAATGTGACGCTGCGCCAGCCCCCAGAGTCCGCGGTGGTTAACTGGCGCCCCAGGACAAGACGCGTCGATCCTGTCCTACTTGCCCTCGGTCGTACCGCCTCACGCACAGCCATAGATGGTGAGGTCTGGATCCGCAACGTTGCGGCCAATCCTCATGCAGACCTAAATGCTGTCTGGCATCAGATTGAGAAGTCGCTATCAGTCGGTTTCGAGGGACCGACTGCAGGTTGATGGACGAGACTGCCGCTCCAAAGAATTGTCCAATTTGCGGACATAGCGTCTAATCTCCTGTCTCAGTAGGCCGCTCGGCGTCCAAGCCTGACGACGGATCGAGAAACATCGAAGGAGAGCCAAGCTGTTTCGAATGTGACAGGGACAATTCTGCCACTGCGCACGCCGTCCATGCTGCCGTATGATCAGGTTAGCGTAAATCTAGCCCGTTTATGTCCCAAAAGGGGCGATGACCCTCGCGTTTGGCATCGGCTTGGCTTATTCCAACATCAGTCAATACGTCGTCATCGAGAAGCCTCAACTGACGTCGTTCGCGCGCGACTGCCTGCCAAACTTTCAGGCGGTTGATGAGCAACGGCAGCCAAAACATCCAGCTGCCGGCGATTGATGACGTTCGATGATGACTGCCATGAAATTCTGTCGAAGCCATTGAAGTCTCCATGTCGGTCTCGATAGTCTCTTTACTTCAAGAGCATGCATAGCAACTTTGGCCAACAATTGATGTGATAGACGCCACAAAGCTTAATGATTTTTTCAGCGGATTTTGCTGGACCGACGTCTGCCAAGGCATTGATCGATCGTCGTCCTTGATCTTGCTATAGTCGGCTCTGACATGGCTTTACACCTTGCCGAATTCCTTTCGCCGACGAAGCCGCGTATCGTTCTCCGGCGCAACAGGATGGTGCACCTCCTATTGCGGCACCATCCAACGTAGCGGCTCGGACGACAAAATTGATCGTAGCGCACCGATGCGGCACGGATGTGGCGCCAACATCAATTGGGATATTCACATGACGGCTCAGCTCTTTGCTGAAGATGATTTGGCGGTTTTCGTCCGCTCGGCCTACGTTGCGCTTGGACTGCCAAATCATGACGCAGAGCTTGTCGCAGACACGCTCGTTCAGGCTGATCTCTGGGGCCACCAGTCCCATGGAGTCATGCGTACGTTCTGGTACGCAGCTCGCCTTCAATCCGGTGCTATGAGTCCAAACACCGTTCCCGAAATCATCGTGGACGGAGGTGCCATCGCCATGGTCGACGGCCATGATGGCATCGGCCAGGTGATCGCGTCGCAGGCCATGCGTGAGGCAATCAAGCGAGCCAAAAAGCACGGCGTCGGAGCGGTGGCAGTGCGCAATTCCGGCCATTTTGGAACGGCAATGTATTTTACGCGCATGGCATGTCGTGAAGGTTGTATCGGTTTCATGGCCACCAATGCCAGCCCAGCGATGGCGCCTTGGGGAGGGCGAAAAAAGCTCGTCGGAACGAACCCCTGGTCCATAGCAGCACCTGCTGGTCGCTATGCTCCGATGATGCTCGACATTGCCAATACGGCGGTTGCTCGTGGAAAGCTCTATCTTGCACGCCAACGCTGTGAGCAAATTCCAGAGGGCTGGGCGATCGATAAGGACGGAAACCCGACGACTGATCCGATTGCCGGCATTGCCGGCAATATTCTCCCGTTTGCCAAGCACAAAGGTTATGCCATTGCAATGATGATGGATGTTCTTTCCGGCGTCTTAAGCGGAAGCCATTTCGGCGCCGACGTCGTCGGTCCTTATGTTGCTGAGGGGCGAAGTGGTGTTGGCCATCTGGCAATCGCGCTGAATGTAGAAGCGTTTCGACCGTTATCAGATTTCTGCAGCGACATGGAGCGGTTGGTCGATTCTATCAAGAGTGCACCTCCAGTTCCTGGCGCTAATGAAATTCTCTATCCCGGCGAATTGGAGGCACGTGCTGATGAACATCATCGACATGTTGGTATCGCAGTACCTCGAGACACGATCGACGAGTTGAATACCGGTGCCGAAGCACTTGGCATCGATACGCTATCAAGTCTTGCGCGTTGAATTGGATTGTCTTGATTCGACGTGATGCTCCTCGAATTCCCGATGCGCATGATGAGAGACTTAGCAAGCCATGTTGCCGGCTCAGCTCTAGTGGGCAGGGTAGGCAGCGTCTCACTGCTAACGGTCTTTGGCTTGTCGCAGATGGGCGAAAGGACAAAAGCACACCAAGTACTAGAGAGCCAGAATCCGGCCGTCTAATGGCGAGGGCATGCCATTCCTCGTAACAACATCGCTCGTTCGGCAGCCCCATTGCTGGCATTCGGCAAATTGGCTTCGACAGATGAAACGTATTTCCTAGTCGAGTGGCCAATGCCCAGCAGTACGAAGGAGGGCCAATGCCGTTTCAAAGCGGCTAGATTCGAGCGTTTGATAGTCTGGTGCTCGCAAATAGAGTGCGAACGTCGCGGTAGGTCTGCGCTCGTGCTCAATCCAGCCAACTAACCAACCCTCAAATTCGCCCTGTGCAAGACGGCCAGATCCCGTTTTGCCATAGACCGTATAGCCGTCGGCGGCTCGGAGCCGACTGACCGTGCGCAGTGCGTCCTCTGTCTCGGCTGAAAGATTGAGGTGGCCGGCCACGGCCTGCTTCAAGAATTGAGTTTGTTCGCAAGGTGAGATTGCGAGGGAGCCACCCAGCCAGAAATCATCGCTGTCCACCGGTACGGATGCGTTACCATATCCAAACCGTCGCAGATGATATCGATACTGCTCTGGCCCAACTTCTTGTGCAATGTCTTGGAAGTACCAGACCGCAGAGCGTTTAAAGGCACTGGCTAGTGTTTGATCCTGTTGCCAAACTTGCGGCCAGTAATCGGCCGCGGGCCTACGCTGTTGATCCCAACCGCGCCAATGATTTAGGCCGGTGGCAATACCCGCCTCTAGGGCGATGATTAGATTCGGTATCTTGAATGTTGACCAAGGGGCAAATCGTCGTCCAACTAAATGTTCATTCACGATGGATCGCGAATTAGTATTGATGTCGAGGGCACAAAAGGCGATTTCGAGATCCGTATCGAGGCTGACGAAAGCATCAAGATCCAATCTGACGCCAGATTGTTCCTTTTCTGATGCCCAGCTGACGGCAAAGCCGATTGCTAGGTTGATTCCCAAGAAGGCGATCGCGAAGGCATACTGAACAGGCATGAAAAGTCTTCCGTGCCTCAATCGATGGTTATGACGGTCTTTCAGATGTTTCCCGCCGCGTTGCAAACCGACGAACAAACCTTTCCCAAAGCATGACATGGCCCATGCCTGAACTCAGTGAACTATGCTTTCAGCGCCATCATAAGAGACTAAGCGGCCGGGCGTCGGTCACCAGGCGCCGATTTGCCTTGAGATTCCGAATTCAGACCAACTACGAAGGGTGGTTGACGTAGTCTTGCCATCATGAAGGCATCCACCAATTCTCCATCACGCAGTGTTGCAGCCCGTTGGCGACCTTCCTCCTCAAAACCGTGTCGCTTGTAGAGCTTGATTGCGGCGTCGTTGTCTACATTAACGGTGAGATCGAGACGGATAAGCCCAAGCCAGTTATCGGCGATATCGAGAAGTGCCTTAAGCAATGCGTTACCGATACCCTGTCGATGATAGTCGTCGTGAACGCCGAGAATGACAAAGCCGGAATGGGACTCCCGCCCTTGCCGGCGAAACAACCCGCCTTGACCGACTAGGACATTATCCTTCAGGGCGACCAGAAAGTGCCTGTTGGGATCAAAGGCCTCTAGTCTCCGCTTGACCCATTCGACGCCTTGGTAGGGCATGCGCAAGGTGCCATGTCGAAAGGCCGGCAGATTGGCAAGCTCGTTGAGGTCATCGGCATCTTCGAGCCGTGCTGCACGGATCATCAAGTCATTCATCGAATTGCCTCAAGTAGGGCCAGTATCGCTGCAATCCTCGAGATATAGGTGGCGACCGTCAATCGGCTAGATTGTTAGTCATACCAGCGATGATGGCCCAACCCGTTGAGCGGTTGAAAAGATGCGAAGCATCCTATCGAGGGGCTGTCGGGCATCTCGGTTGTTGCTACCGGACAATCTGTCCCTGATTGGCCCCAAGATGTCACCTGAAAGGCTCTGAGCTAACGGACAGGCGGCCTGAATTCCGCCAGCTTGAAGACATGCTTCTGCTCCATGCCCGCGACAATCTCAATTTCTACACGTTTCGCTAGTGTACGGGCTCCCTCGCCACGTAGCGCCTCTACAATGTATCTGCCCGCCGGTAAGTTCAGGGTCGCTTGGGCCGACACCGACTCTGCTACTTTCGGTGATGTGTCATCGTCGTCGCGATAGACCACATATCTCACATCTTCGGTCACAGGTTTGTTCACAAGTGTCGTTGAAAGCAGCAGACTAGCGTTCTGCCCATCGTCGCTCATCGCAGCGATCATGGTTTGATCCATGGTTTCCGTAAACTGGCTTAAGTCCGTCTGGACCATATGGCCAGCGCCGTTGACAGCGATGCATTCCAGCTGGCCCATCTCGTGGTTGTTCATATCGAAACCAATCACGTCGATTTCGAGATCTTTTGCCTGAGCGGACAACTCTCTCGCGGCCTGACAGGGGTCCTGTCCACAGTTTTCGATGCCGTCGCTGACGAGCAAGATTTTTGCCGGCTTGTTTCGATAGTCGAGGGCTTCGGCGGCCTGACGAAGTGCTGCCGCCAAGGGCGTCTTGCCTCGAGGTAGGATGCCATTGACGACATCAACGACCTGCCGAGCGTCGACTGCTGCAATCGGAAGGACCGTCTCGATGTCATGACAGTTGCCTTCTTCGCGGTGACCGTAGGTGGTGATGCCGAATTCCATCTTCGATTCCCAACCGTCGACGAGTTCGGCGATCGATGCTCGCGCAACTTCAATCTTTGAAATTCCGCCTTCGACACGCGTCCACATCGACGACGACCCATCAAGGACCAGCATGATACGTGGTTCTGTTTCGTCCGCTGCGTTGGCATTGATCGGTACGGTCGATGCAGCAAGGGCGACTCCTAACAGATGATGAGGTCGAAGCATGGAAGGGCTCCTCGTTAGATGAAAGGCACGATCTCGCTAATCCACACATGTGATGACTTCAAGCGTCTGCCGTCATCAACTTGCTGCAAATCCTCGCGAGCTAATTAAGAGGGATGATGATATAGCAATCAACAAGATAAAACGTGGTGGGATATTTCACTGGAAGATTTAGTCATGCGAACTCTATTGCGCTTCTTCGATTTCATTTTTGCGCGATCTCGACAACAACATGCGGTGCCGATCTGGATTGATGGTACTCGCAGCTGAGGTGTCAAGTTGGCGAACGCCGTCACCTAAGCGTAGCCTTAGTCGCGAGCGCAAGACGGCATTGATGTCATCCTTCGCCGTTCGGCGCGATCCCGTAGAGCCAGTGCTGCATTGATGTGGAGTGGTAATCGGATAGCCCATTCGAGTTCTTCTCGAGTTATCCCGATATCATCGAGCAAATGATCGTCCAGTGACTGCATGCGATAGAGCCGCCAACGACGTTGCAGGGACTGAGCGAGGCTATATATCCTCGGGCCGATCATGAAAGCCCTGCGTGGCGCGACTCGGCTATCGTGGTAATCGTGGCTTTTCTCTGGAGCAAGCATTGCGAACCTCCGTCTACGCTGCTGCGGGGCAGCGAGATACTGATCGTTTGGGGTGATCTTTGTCGGGAGGGTCGCGACCTCTCTTTATCAAGAATGCCGGCTTGGTATTGATCAGGCAAACGAATTCATCTTATCTTTTCGTTCAGAAAAACTGAACGGAAGTGTCATGGATCAGGTGACCAGCTCAACATTTCCAATTCTGGACTTGGAACTGCTTCGCACCTTCGTCGCCATTGCTGAAACCGGCAGTTTTCGTGCTGCCGCAAAACGGGTTTATCGCACGCCGTCAGCGGTTAGCATGCAAATCAAGAAGCTCGAAGAGACTCTTGATCGCTCGCTATTTCTGCGGGATGGACGGCAGGTGACGATGACAGCCGATGGCGAGACACTGCTGGGCTACGGGAGGCGTCTGCTTAAGCTGAATGACGAAGCGGTGTCGCGGTTTGTCGTACCGGACATTGAAGGCTGTGTTCGGCTCGGTGCACCTGATGATTTCGGCACCCGCTTTTTACCCAACATCCTTGCGCGCTTTGCAGCCGTGCATGGTGCGGTCGATGTAGAAGTGCTGTTGGAGCCCAGCGAGACACTCCTGGAGAGATTAGATCAAGGCGCTCTCGACCTGACCTTGATAGCGGCGAATCGTGGTGAGCGACCGAAGCGACATGGCGAGGTTCTCTTTGCAGAACCGTTGGTCTGGACGGGGCTCCGCGGGGGCGTCGCTTGGGAGCGCGAACCCTTGCCACTTGCTTTGGCAACCCACGGATGTCCGTGGCGACAAGCTGCTTTGAACGCGTTAGATCAAATCGGCAAGTCCTACCGAATCGCCTATGGCAGCCCGCATTGTACCGGCCAACAAGCTGCTATGCTTGCCGATCTTGCGATAGCACCATTTCCAGCGAGCTTGGTAGAGTCGCCCTTTCGAAGATTGGACAAAGAGGAAGGTCTACCCATGCTTCCCAACTACGAAATCATTTTGGTCAAGCGCAGCGACCTTGGGCCAGCAGGTGAAACGCTAGCTGCCGAAGTCAAGGCGAGTTTTGCCGCCCTCGCGGAGGCAACCTAACCGCGCTAGTCCCCTGTGCCGTTACAGATCCAGACGGAAATCCATGGCATGGCTGGAAAGTCGGCTGAGGCTGGGTCAAAGGCTGGAACATCGCGATGTCGCCGTATCGGCGAACACAACGCGGGTGATGATCTATTCAGCCGTATTTGGGGCGGATGGAGACTTTTCGACCTCTCTCCGCCACACCTTGGTTGGAATTGATTGGAAACGCGCTAATTGTATGATCTCACCATGCCTGATGCCCTCAACTCAGCCCAATAAGCGAAGATGTGTTCGGAGAATCCTACATGACCAACAGACTCCTTAACCGTCGTAGCCTCCTGGTCGCCGGTGGTAGTGTCGTGGCAACTGGGGTTGCCGGTCTGCTTGTCCCAGCTTATGCGGGAAATCTCACAGCAACGCCTTCAATGCGAGGCGGATCGAATAATTACCGCCCAGGCGCTCCAATCGTGGAACGGATAGGTGGGGGTGGCTTTTGGATGTCGGGGACGGTGCGACGGGCTGGCGATGGCGCTCCGCTTGCGGGGCAGCGCATTCAGATTTGGGCACACACAACCGAAGGGCATGAGCGGGATCCTCAGAGCCACGGAGCCACGCTGACGGATGCTGATGGCGTGTTCCGCTTGGAGATGCCGCAGATCGTCCCTGCCTTTGGGCAGCCTCACGGTCACCTCGCCTATGACAGCGGCGAATTCGAAACTGTGTTTCTGCGCCCGGTGATGCCTAGCGCGAATGATACCAGCCTCGAGGCACACTTCGTTCTCCAGCCGACCTGATTAGTCGGATTTTAGAGGTAGGCACGTGGCTCGGACAACTTTGATCTGGGTTGCCCTCGTGATCGCTGTCGCTGGGCCAATCGCCGCGGCGGCGGTAAGCCCACTGCTTGCTTGGCGTGATCCAGTTTACATCGTGGCTGGATTTGCTGGTGTTGTCGCACTCGCGCTTTTGCTGGTTCAACCTTTATTGATCGGCGGGTATTTGCCAGGGCTGGCGACACGCAGGGGACGTCGAGCCCATCGTTGGGTTGGAGGCACCTTGGTTGTGACAGTGGCGATCCATGTCGGTGGCCTTTGGATCACGAGTCCGCCGGACGTAGTTGATGCGCTGCTTTTTGTGTCACCAACACCCTTTTCCGCTTGGGGGGTGGTGGCCATGTGGGCGATCGCCGCCGTCGCGTTGTTGGCTTGGCTCCGAAGGCGGCTGCGGCCGCGGACATGGCGCCTGGGTCATACCTTCCTCGTCGTCGTCATCGTCGTTGGAACAGTTGTTCACGCGGTCCTGATCGAGGGCACGATGGAGACGGTTTCGAAGGCAGCGCTTTGTGTTCTCGTCGTCATTGCGACCATCAGGGTCATATCCGATCTGAACGTGCGGACCAATCGGGCAACGTCTCCTTCGACCATGCCTCTCGCGGACTAATGTCGAAGTCTGACATGAGGGGCGCCAGATGCCTAAAAGACCCTGTCGGATGGCAGTTGCCGATAGGTGTGCTTAAGGCCTAATAAAAGTCATTCCGATCATCGCCGCGGGATTAACGCGTGCCAAGGAGAAGGGAAGAGGTTGGTACCGGCGACCGTCTTGCCTGATCCAACTGACTGCAGGCCTCGATCAACATCGAAATTCAGCGCTTGGACGTCAGGATCGAGGATTGGTGCTTGTCCTGAGTTCAGGACGCCACAACTCAATCTAGAGAGCATTCGTTCGCGAGATGGGCCAATTGAGCGTCGCGTGCGGTCTTGTCGTTAGAATGAGGGCGCGTCTCAAGATACGGCGCCAAATGTGCCACTCAACCGATGTGTGACTTTCAGGGAGGGTTTCAATGAGGCTTGAAAGGACAAGCGGCTTTTCAGCGCTCGTGCTGGCGATGGGGTTTGCTGTTATACATCAGGGTCCTCTAACATCGACCGCGAGTGCGCAGTCCTTAGCAGAAGCGGTCATCACCCAAAAAGAGATGGTGGTCACGGCCAACCCTCTGGCTACGGAGGCCGGCGCGCATGTCCTCAGGCGCGGAGGGACGGCAGTTGATGCGATGGTCGCCGCACAAACCGTGCTTGGGCTTGTCGAGCCTCAATCGAGTGGTCTTGGTGGTGGTGCATTCGTCGTCTACTACGATGCGAAAACCGGCAGGCTGACGACAGTTGATGCACGCGAAACGGCGCCGTTAAGTGCCACAGGTGAGCGCTTTCTCGATGAAGAAGGCGAGTCCATCGGTTTCCTCAATGCCTGGCAAAGCGGACTATCCGTGGGAGTGCCAGGTGTGCCTCGACTGATGGAGTACATGCATGATCAGTATGGTCGGTTGTCTTGGCGGGCACTTTTTGTGCCAGCAGCGCGCCTCGCGGTCGATGGCTTTGAATTGACGGAGAGGACGAGCACACAGGTCGCTGGCCTGCTGGGTTTCAATCCTGAAGATGGTCCGCGCCTGTTCTTCCGTGATCCAACGTCGTTCGAGTATTTCGTCAATCCCGATGGTACGGCTAAACCCGCTGGAACGGTCGTCCGTAACCTGCCCTACGCCGAAACGCTGGCGCAACTCGCCAAATATGGGGCCGACACTTTCTATAATGGCGACATCGCGGATGCCATCGTGGAAGCGGTAGCCAATGATCTGAACATTCCTGGCGATCTAAGCGCAATGGATCTTGCCGACTATCGTGTAATCGAGCGTGAACCAGTATGTGTCGAGTATCGAAGCTTTGATGTCTGTGGTATGGGGCCACCGTCTTCCGGAGGTATTGCCGTTGGTCAAATTCTGGGGATTCTCAGGCCTTTTGATCTCGGCGCCCTGGAACCCATTAGCGTTGAGGCTGCTCATCTATTCGCTCAGGCTGGACGATTAGCCTTTGCCGATCGCAACTTGTACGTTGCTGATTCCGATTTTGTCTCAGTGCCGATCGCAGGTCTACTCAACGATGACTACCTTGCCAGCCGGTCGGCCTTGATCGATCCAGGTCGAGATCTAGGTCAGGCTGTACCAGGCTTGCCGCCGGGTGCCGATTCCACAAGAGCAGCGGATTATCGCGCAAAATCCAGCGGTACGAGTCACATCTCTATTGTTGACCGTTATGGCAATGCGCTGTCCATGACGACGACCATCGAAAGCTCTTTCGGTAACGGTGTCATGATTGAAGGATTTCTTCTGAACAATGAACTCACTGACTTTTCGTTCCGACCTGCTGACGCCGAAGGTAATCCGATCGCTAATCGAGTGCAGGCAGGCAAGCGACCGAGAAGTTCGATGTCACCTACGATCATATTTGATGCGGATGGTGACGTCGCATTCCTCACGGGTTCACCAGGTGGCTCCCGCATCATCGGTTATACCGCACAATCGATCATCAATATGATCGACTTTGAGCTCGACCCTCAGGAGGCCATCAACATTCCGCATTACGGCAATCGAAATGGTGATACGGAATTGGAGGAAGCGCTGCCTGGGATCACTGGCCCAGGTGACGCTGCTAGCCTTGAGGCAGGTTTGGTGGCGCTTGGTCATCCGATCTCGATCCGGGCTCTCACGAGTGGACTCTCAATCATTCAGATTACTGAAGAAGGCCTCATAGGCGGTGCGGATAAACGCCGTGATGGTGCTGTAGGCGGACGCTGAGGCATTCAAACGAGCCCCGACATCAACACCGACATGATGCAGCGAGGAATATCCCGATCATGGCGAAGGTGATTTAGACCTAGAAGGCTTGCAGCCTTCTAGGTCGGTCACGGACCCACAATCCACTGACGATCAGCCGAAGCTCGTTTGTTGTTCATAGCGACACTCCTTTGCCGATGGATCATCCGACTCCGGCCGTTAACTGTTATGTTCGGACAGGGTCGGATGTCGTATTCCCACAGCCCAAGGGGTAAGACGACCTGCGTTTAAACGAAGAAAGAAACCTGAAGTACCTTTCCACGAGTCAGGCCAGCTCAACGTCGACCGGCACAGCACGATTGAGCGTATGCCCAACGGGCGATGTGCTGGTCACCTTGGCATGCAAAGCCTGAAGATCCTCAGCTGACGCATCGCTATCGAGTTCGACCTTGGCTGTGATATGCGAGAATCCCGCGTTTCCCTCTTTCAGCCCGAGAAACGTGTGGAGGTCGAGATCACCCTCGACCTTAATGGTGAGGCCGTTGATGGTGATACCCATCGCCGTGGCATTTGCCGCATAGCCCACAGCAAGGCAGTTCCCAAGGGCACCTAGCACCTGTTCGACGGGATTTGGACCAGTATTGGTGCCGCCGAGTTGATCGGGCTCATCAGACCTCGTCGACCCGAAGTCGCGAATCGTGGCTTCAGACCGAAATCCGCCTTTCCAAGCGATCTCTGCACGCCACTTGGTTTCGGCGACGTCTGGCTCGTCCTGGATCTTTTTCGCTAGGCTGGCAACGCGTTCAATGTCCACATCATTAAGCGTTGCGGTCACTGTTTCAGCCATGTTGATTTCCCTCCCTGGTTAGCCGGTGCAAACGCCAGCTTTTCTCTACCCAGCATCTCTCGATACGGTTCGTAGTCAACCCAGCTCATTTGACGTTGATAACAAATCTAAGGTCTTGCAGCGGAAGAGGTGAAGGAATTGGGGCTATGAGGTGTCAATCGAATGCGACCAAGATCGTCGATGAAAATAATGACTGAATTAAAAATTGTAAAACTTAGCTTTTGACGGAAGAAAGGGCTTAAATACTAATGTTGTGACTCATCGGTTCGAGAAATATCTCATCGAGATGGCCTATCCAACTCCTATGAGTATGCTGGGCAAATAGAGAACGATCGAAGGAAATGTAATAAGGCCGGCGATCGTGAGCGCGTCAGCGACGAAAAAGGGAGCGGCGCCGCGGAACACATCGTGCACCGAAATATCTGGATGTACACTTGCGACCACGAAACAATTGAGGCCGATCGGCGGTGTAATCAAGCACAGCTCGGCCATTTTGACGACGATGATCCCGAACCAAATTGCACAACTGACACTGGACATACCGAAGGCACTGTCGGCAGCGGTCACGCCTTCGCCACCATTCAGTGCAATGACCGCTGGGAACACTACAGGTAGTGTCAAAAGCAGCATGCCGATCGCATCCATAAACATGCCGAGAACGGCGTAGGCTAACAGGATCAGTATCAAGGTGAGCATGGGGCTTTGATCGAGTGACGTGATCCATTCGGAAAAGGTGTTCGGCAGATCGGCAAAGCCCAAGAATCGCACATAGATGAGCACGCCCCAAATGATCGTGAAGATAACGACGGAGAGCTTGGCGGTCTCGAGAAGAGCGCTTTTGAGCTCTCGCCAGCGCATGCCGCGGGCGAGTGCCATGACAAAGACGACAAAGGCGCCGAGTGCACCACCTTCTGTTGGCGTACCCCAGGCATCGCCACCAAACGGATTGTAGATGAAGAAGATGATGATGAAGACAACAAAGATAATGGGAAAAGCTCCTGGTAGAGCGGCGAAACGCTCCGACCAGGAAAAGCCAGAGACCGGAGGTCCGAGGTCCGTGAAAAGAAGAGCCATACCGATGACCAGACCGCCATAGATGACGGCAGAGAAGGCGCCAGGCAGAAAGCCCGCAAGTAAAAGAGCGCCGACGTCCTGTTCTACGATGATGGCGTAAATGACGAGAATCGCCGACGGTGGGATTAGCGAAGCGAGGGTGCCGGCAGACGCGACCACGCCGGCAGCGAAGCGCCTGTCGTATCCAATGCTCAACATCTCTGGGATGGCGATGCGAGCAAAAACCGCTGATGTGGCGACTGAGGCGCCTGAGACTGCAGCGAACCCTGCGGTCGCGAAGACAGTCGATACGCCGAGGCCGCCAGGCAGCCAGCCGACCCAGCGTTTCGCCGCTTCGAACAAAGCCTTGGTGAGACCGGCATAATAAGCGAGATAGCCGATCAAGATGAAGGTTGGAATGAGCGAGAGGGCCTGGCTGGCAACTTTGGAGTGGGGAACCTGGCCTGCCGTTTTCGTCGCGACCGTTAGCGCCCCAAAAAAATCGTCGGGTGCATAGCCCTTCTTGGCCCAGAAAATCCAAACCAAGCCAATCACTCCAGCGAGCCCGGCGGCGAAGGCTACCCGCATGCCGAGGACGACCATCAAAAGGAGGAGACCGGATACGATAAGGCCAATGTCGATTGGATCCATCAGCGGGATCCTTGCTCGAAGCCTGAAACGCTGTCTGCCTCGTTAGCAGCAAGCGTCGCGGCATCCTCGATCAGCGGTATCGCGATGGGGGATGTTTCGCCACTCAAGATTGCGCGGCCATATCCCCAAAGCTGCAGTACTAGGCGAAGGCAGAGCACGGAAAATGCGATTGGAGCTAAAAGCTTAGCTGGCCAAAGCGGAAGGCCAATGTCGAGACTAGAATCGCGACTCCAAAGTGGCGCGGCTGAGTCGAAGGAACGCTCAAAATGTGCATAGCTCCCCCAGACCAACAAAAAAATGAGGAGAAGGATCGCGGACGTAGAAAGGAATTCAGCGATCCAAAGAGGGCGGCCACGGAGCTGACTGATGAAAATGTCCATGCGGATGTGCCCTCCCAGTCGCTGGCAGTAGGCGACGCCAAGGAAGGCAATCAGAGGCATCGCTTGTTCGATCCAGTCGACATAGCCGGGCAGCGGCTGGTTCAAGAGATTGCGGCCGCCGACGCTGATCACGGCGAGAAGCATCAGGGTGAAAACGGCTAGGCCCCCTATCAACGCAAGACAAGTTTCTAGACGATGAAGGGCACGATCCAGCTGGCTAAGCCTACTGCCATCAGCCCGTACCGACGATGACACAGCCATCCAAGCCTCCCTTGTGGTCGGGTTCGATCATGATCTATCCTTATTGATCGGAGCCCATACGCTTCGATGCGCGAGATTTGTTGGAGATGACGACCCGCCGCAGGGCGAGCGACGTGGCGGGTCGTTCTTATCGCTGCAGCGACGCGGAGTGTTACTTCGTGATTGTGGTGAGCACGAGTTGCAGGAGTTCTTCAGCTGGCAATCCGCGCTTCTTGTTATCTTCCACCCATGCATCGGCCGCGGGGCCCGCAACAGCATCGCGGAAAGCCATTAGTGAAGCATCATCAAAGGTCACTTGCTCAATGCCTTTTTCATTGAGCGTTGGTGCCCATTTGGCCATCGTGTTATTGTTGTAGAACTCGACATAGTGGTCTAGCGCTTCGTCCACCGAGCCTAAGAGAGCTTCGCGTTCATCGTCGGTCAAAGCATCCAAAGCATCGGAGTTGACAACGACCGGACAGTTAACGGTTCCCGGGTTGAGGTTCGTCGTCCACCACGTTGCGTTCTCAATCGTGCCGAAGGAGAGATGGGCATGGGGGGCAAAGGACACGGCCCGGACGACGCCTGAGTCCATGGCCTGTCGAACCTCGGTAGCCGACATCGACGTCGGTACGGCGCCGACCGCCTCCATGGCTTTGCCGATCCCGCCCGTCGCTCGCACGGTGAGACCCTGGAAATCTTCAAGTGTCTTCGGTGCGTCGCCGACACCAATAACGTTGTATTGCGGCAGCGGTGACGGCATGAGCAGTGTTGCGTTCCAGCGAGCGAGATCCCGAGCCGTTGCCGGGTGCTCATAAACAGCCTTTGAGACCTCGATCTCCTGTTCAAGCGTTGTGACGCCGAGGAAGGGGAGTTCAAGCACAGTGATCGATGGATTCTTATCGGCATGGTAACCCGCGCAGAATTGCGCCATCTCGAAGGCACCGATCGAAATACCGTCCAGGTTCTCTTTGTTCTTAGAGAGGCCGCCATAGGAAAGGTTCAGTGTGAAGTCGCCACCGGTTTTTTTGGCAACGAGTTCTGCAAGTTTTTCAACATGTTCGGTAAATGCGCGGCGCTTGCCCCAAAGTGAGACGTTCCATTCCGTGGCGACCGCTTCAGAGGCCATGAGTGAGATGGCTGCAAGGGCCGTTGCGGTGACAACTGGCTTTTTCATCAGTTAGCTCCCGAGCGTTGATCTTGGTTTTGGTTAAGCCTCGGAGAAGCATAGAGTTGGCTGAACGCTGGTACTTATGAAGGAAATTGCCTGTTCACGACAAAAGCCCTGCGGATCTCCGCAGGGTGGAAGAGAGCTACTTTTGACCGGTCTTAGAGAAGGTTGGCTTTATTCAGGCCTAGCTTGACGATCTTCTCGTTCAATGTGCGACGACCAATACCCAGCGCCTCGGCGACTGTATCCATCCTTCCTTGATGGGCGCGAATGGCATTGCCGATGAGATGACGCTCGAATGCTGCAACGGCTTCACGAAGGGTTTCTGGCACATCGCTTGTCCCGTCATCAAGCCGGATGGCTTCAGCGACGGAGCCGCGACCGCGACGCGCAGCAAGGACTCGCCTCTCCGCGACATGGCGAAGTTCCCGAACGTTACCAGGCCAGCGATGGGTCAAGAGCGAAGAGAGATCGTCAGCGCTTAACTCTGGCGGTGCGATCTCATAAAGCTTGGCATACTCCTCTAGGAAATGGGTGTAGAGGAGCGGTATGTCGTCCCGGCGTTCACGCAATGGCGGTAAGTCGATCACGATCGTGTTCAGACGAAAAAAGAGATCGTTTCGAAAGCGTCCGTCGTCGATCGCCTGTTCGAGTCGCTCATTGGACGCAGAGATAATACGCATGTCCACCTTGCACGGCTGATCCGCGCCGACAGGTACAACCTCCCTGGTTTCGATGACGCGCAGGAGTTTGCCTTGACCGTCCAGGGAGCAACTCCCGATCTCGTCGAGAAACAACGTGCCGCCATTGGCCTGCATTGTCATGCCGCGAGTAGCCCCAGCTTTGCCGAACAGTGTCTCTTCGAAGTGCAATCCTGCAAATGCTGCGCAGTTTACCGCCACGAAAGGCTGATTTGATCTCGGGCTCAAGTCATGGAGCGCGCGTGCAACCAGTTCTTTGCCCGAGCCGGTCTCACCGAGGATCAATACATTGGCATGGCCTGCACTCAGATCGACGATATCTTCCCGGAGATCGCGAAGGACATCGGTTTCACCGAGTAAGATCCGATCGAGCCCAGAGAGCTCGCAGAGCCGACGCTTTAACCTTACAGTGTCCCGACGCAAGCGATGCTGGTCGGCTGCATGCTGCAGCATGTTCAAGAGGCGCCTCGGATCAAATGGCTTCTCCAAAAAGCTATAGGCTCCTTGCTGCATTGCTTGGACCGCGGTGGGGATATCACCATGCGCCGATATGAGAACGACGGGAACTGCCCCTCCGACAGCAAGCTGGACCAAGAGGTCGATGCCACTCATGCCTGGCATACGAACATCGGCAAGCACTACATCGGGATCGATGCCGTCAACTCGCCTTACAACGTCTTCAGCCTTCGAAAACAGCTCGACCTGCCAGCCGGCCTTTGTGAGGAGGTGTTTCAGGGAATGCCTCATCTCCTTATCATCATCGACGACGACGATACGAAATCCCTGTTGTGACGGTTTCAAGGCCGCTGCTCCGGAAGTAGAAGTGGAACATGGACGGTAAAAATGGCGCCGCCTTTGTCTCGATCCTCCGCATTCAATTCGCCGCCATGTTCCCGGACGATCGCTGTCGAGATGGCAAGCCCTAAGCCCATTCCTTCACCGGAAGGCCGAGTGCTATGAAATGGTTCACGTAAGTCATTGATCGATGCACCATGAAGCCCATGGCCAGTATCGGCCACCGACAGCTGGGCCTTCCTTGCCGACACCGAGAGTTCAATGGTCAATCGCCTGCTTGCAGCATCGTGCATGGCAGCAATGCTGTTATTGAGCAAGTTGACGAGGACCTGTTCGATACGAAAGCGATTGCCTCGTATCATGCATGCAGCATCTGGAAGATGAAGATCGAGCGGGATCATCGATGCTTCGAGATCATGTCGGACCAAGCCAAGTGCGCCTTTGACCGCATCCTTCAAGTCAAATCTCTCCAGGTTCTTATCACCTGGTGATGCGAAGAAACGAAGCTGTTTGGTAATGCTTTCCATTCTTTTGACGATGCGTCCAAGGTTCCCGGCAAGTTCAGTCATGCCGGGCTTGGCTTCCAATTCGGCAGCTGTCAGGTAATTGCGCATCGCGGCAAGTGGTTGTCCTAATTCATGCGTAACTGAAGCAGAGAGCTGGCCGAGTGCGGCAAGTTTACTGACTTGCGCTAGCTCGGACTGCGCGGCCTCGAGCTGTCGTTCGGCGGTTTTGCGTTCTTCGATCTCTCGAGCGAGTTTGATATTCGTCGCACGCAATTGCCGTCGATCTGCCTGGGATGTACGCAGCGCCGTCTGTGTGCGTAAAGACCGTCGATAGAAGAAAAGCGCGAAGAGTGTTGAGCCTGCAATAGCGGCAGCAATTAAGGCGAACCAGGCGCGCTCGCGAACCCTGCCTTCGTCGGCGAGATAATGTAAGCGCCAGCCCAGTTTATCGACCGGCGCTTCGACATGAAGAAATGTGGTGCCATTCAGCTTGACTAATTCCGAAGTTTCAATTGACCAATCCAAGGATTTGAGCGGTTCATTAGCAAACTGCCGGTCGTTAGCAATGACCGTAATTTGATCCTCAGAGAGATGATTGAGTGTTCGATAGCGCCATGCCTCGTTGGAAGAGAGCACGATAATGCCGTCGGGGTTGGCAACAAATACAGCTTCACCACCGGCCGTCCAAGCCTCAACCAAATCGCTTAGATCGAGTTTGATCGCAATGACGCCAAGGGGGGAGGCTGGTTCATCATGGACTGCT
The DNA here is from genome assembly GCA_028285265.1 of Geminicoccaceae bacterium. Lineage (GTDB taxonomy): Bacteria > Pseudomonadota > Alphaproteobacteria > Geminicoccales > Geminicoccaceae > JANQPX01. The sequence continues at coordinate 7,668 of JANQPX010000038.1, read as the reverse complement.
TCAGCAACGAAGTAGCCGGGCCGCCCAGTAGTGGCTCCAATCGCAAAAAACTCGCCGTGTCGCCCGGCAATAGCCTCTTGGAAATAGGGCCGAAAGCCATAGTTCTGGCCGAGGAAAGTGAGATCGTCTTGATAGTTTGAGGAGGCGATTGTGAGACCTGTATCGTCCATCAGATATATCGCATCCAGATTGGCCTTCTGCGCGAAGCCTGCAAGCCGCTCATTTAGCTCATTTCCACCTTGTCCCGTCAGAGCGCGGCGAACCAAAGGATCGCCTGCCAGAACGTGAGGCAGATGTTGAAAACGATCGAGCGCAGCCGTCAGGGTGCTTTGATAGAGGAGCAGACGGCTTTGCGCTTGGGTGAGCTCGAAACTCTTGAAATACGCATAGCTGGCAAAGAACAGAATCACGGCTGCCGCAACAGCTGATAAAGCAAGCGCAGATTGACGAAGCAGGTTTAAACCCTCACGGGTTGATCTGACAGTTTTCATATCGCGGCCACAAGTCGCCTGCAAACGATCGAACCGGTATGATCGATATCCAGACCGAGAACGACGAAGGATTGTTCTCAAGCAAGCATAAAATGGGGACGACGTAATCCATAAATGCAGGCCTTTAACGTCCGGTGTGCAATAACAAACTTAGCTCTCGTCAAAAAAAAGCTCGACCGTGGCCGAGCTTTGAAGTTGGAGAGAACGAGAGGGATCCTCGGACCTCCTTCGGGATAGCGAGCTCGTTCTTGGCACGGTTCGGTCAAGTGCGGAACGATCGAGAGATGTTGCAAACCACTTGCCCAACTTGGGCTGCTGGAGGGGTCAGGCTGCTTTGGCACCTGTTGCGTCATCTTCTGTTCGATGTGGCAGTTTCACAGTAAATGTTGAGCCTTCGCCCTTGCGGCTGGAAATTTCCATGACACCACTATGCATCGCGATGAAGGACTTCACGAGGTTGAGCCCAATACCGGTTCCCTGGATACCGGAAGAGGTGCTTGCGCGGAAAAAGCGCTGACTGATCTTGGGGAGCTCGTCTTCAGGAATGCCTACGCCAAAATCGCGAATGTCAATCTCGAGACCTTCTTCCGTCGATCTTCCTATGACGCTCACGCGATTAGCTTCGGGGGAGTATTTGACGGCATTGGAGAGGAGATTGCTGATAGCTTGAAATAGAAGCTTGGCATCGCCGACATAAGCTCCGGGCAAGGCGTCGATATCAGCATGGATTTGATGGCTCTTGCTGATCTCCTGTTGTCCCTCGCAGGCTTGTTGCACCAGGGCTTTGAGATTGAGCGGGGCCGGCGTGAATGCAATCGAACCGGCTTCAAGGCTGGCGGAACTCAAAATGCTCTCCATGAGATCCGTTAGCCTGCGGACGGCGCTACGTACCCTTTCGAGCGCATTGATCTTTTGATCAGGCTTTATCTTATCGTTGTGTTTGATCAGACGCTGGGCCTGACCGTCGATAATCGCAAGCGGTGTCCTGAATTCGTGTGACACCAAAGAGACGAATTGGCGCTGCATATCGGTCAGTTCTCGTTCTCGCTCCAGCGCTTGTTCGAGACGCACAGCTTGATGTCGAAGCTCGTCAGTGCGTTCGTCAACAAGGTGTTCCAAGTGCTCTTGGTAAGCCACCAGTTGCCTCTCGGCTTTGCGCGCATGGAGGGCTTCGAAACCAAATAGCGATAGCAGAACGACCACAACGAGACCAAACGTCAGGGCAAGGCCGTCGAGTGTGCCGATTCCCTCTTGAATAGCTTCATTGACGTGGTCTCGCGTTTCGACTTCTAGGTCGGCCACACGTGTCGTCATGCCCGTCAAGGCTAGTTCGAACGGTGCGAGGTGCTGACGAAGCCGGTCGAGTGTTTGTAGGTCCCCTCGTTCGAGCTCGAAGACGTCATCCTCGATCTCTTGCAATGTTTTGAGGAGATCAGAAGCGACTTCGCCGATTCCGGCGTGTTCGCGCATCGCCTCGAAGGCGCGCCCCTTGATGAACAGTTGACAGCGCGCCCATAGAATGTCGAAACGCGTCGTTACCTCATCGAGATCGATGCCTTCGATTCCTGCACTGTAGGATGAAAGACTGTCAAGAAAACGAGTGAACTCGACTTCAGCTCGATGCCCGTCGTAGCCCGTAATCGAATCCGGCGACAAATCAATGGTGTCACGCAGTTCAGCAAGACCGTTGATAGCTTTGAATCCACTGAAGATCAAAGCAATCAAGAGAAGTGCGTATAGGACGCCGCGCTGTCCGAAAGCTCTTGTCATCGAACATCGATAGCATTCATCTGCCAAATGCTTCGGCGGCTATAAATCTCTTTGCCAAGTTCTTCGTGTTGCGACCAAGGGTAGATGATCCAAGTTGGTCCGTGATCGCGTACGCGAAGTTGTTTTCCGTCCGCTTCCAAGGCAATCAGAACATCAAACTGCTCGAAGTCGTCGATCGGGATCGTGACCTCATAGAGATCAATCGCCGCAGCTTCGACCTGACTGCCCGTCGCGCCGAGATAGCGGAGTAAATCGCGCGCGAGGATCCCGCGAAACACGGTCGAGCCTTCGGTAAACGGGGTCACGGTCTCGAGCTCCACCATGCCGATTGCCTCCAACATGGCGCGATCGAAATCTGCCCGGTCATCAGCATTGGTGCGCTCGATCTCCCCGCTTACTGAGAGAATGACACGCCCTGAAGGCTGCTTGAGAGCTGTCAGCGCATCCGTTGAGCTGGGGCCCATGACAGCGACCAGGAGAACGACGAACACAGAACAGGCCAAGCGTATCATTTTGGCGTTGTTTCCTCAGGTTGAGAAGGCAGTCGGGCACAAGGTTACTGTAACGTTGTTGAGTTGCAGAAATGTTAACGACCCAGCTTGCTGCGCGACGTGACCAATCAGTGCGCCTTCGGCTTCAGCGCCGGGGAGCATTGCGCGAAGACGCCAGCGTTTAGGCTCGAAGAATCTCGTTTGATTGGTTTGTGTCCATCATGTGCATGCGGCGACGTCCATCGTTTCGCCAAGGCAGCGGCAGCTGGATGGGGGCTTGGTGCCCGTTATATTGCGCTGAGACGCGCTAGTTTCTTTTCGGCCCGTTTGGCCACTGATTTTCGTGGGTCATTGGCAAGCCGCTTAAGGTGAGGGATGAGCCAAGCCGCGAGTTCGTCGTCGGTCAAAGCCCATGCTGCTAGTGTTTCCATTGTCATATTGAGGACGATCCAATCGTCATCGTTAGCGATGTTGCGCTTCATTATGGTCAATGCCCCCAAACGCTGACGCTCCGACAAGTCGTTGTCTAGCGTCAAAAAGAGCTGAGCAAGTGTCCACTGTGCTGACGCTTGTTCTAACCGGCCTACTTCATCGATGAGACGGTCAATATAGGGGACGATCCAGGCATGCTGTTCGGCCTCAATCCTTTTTAAGGCATTCGACGTTCGGAGTCGGACCACTGGGTCACAGCTGCTGTAGCAGTCAAACAAGTCGTCCATCAAACGACGATCCTTTAGCACGGCTGCGACAACTTCCAACGTCCTTCCGAGAGAATTAGGATGGCCGCCAGAAAGCGCTTGTTCGAGATTTTGCACTCCACTCACCCGAGGCGGATCTTGTCATCAACGCAGATGCCTGTTGATAGCTTCGGTTCGCAGGCCTCTGCAATGGGCGGTGTTGACGTCGACGCTGTCATGCATGCCCTGCACGCTGTTCGTGTAAAAGGAAGGCTTTGATACTGCATTCTCTCATCCCAGCGGTCCGCCATTCGATCATGATCGCTGAAGTCATCGTGGGTATGAAGGTTCTTGCGACAGCCATGATAGAGCGAGCATACCAGATCTTTTCGGGGCACTTGGCCCGTTTCCGGAGCTTATCCAGATTGAGCTTTGCGGCTGATAATACGACCGACGATCGGCGTGACATCAGCATTCAAAGATAATGCCTTTACGCTAGGGCTTGATCGAGTGCGGTCGCACAATGAATAAGGGTCGTATCGAAAACCGGAACGGAGACATTGCTTTCGTTGAGCAGCATGCCAACCTCGGTGCAGCCCAAAATGATGCTATCGGCGCCCTCTGCCACGAGCCGTTCGGCAATGCCTACGTAGATGGCTCTGCTCTCCGTTGTCGTGACGTCCTTGCACAATTCTTCATAGATGATGCGATGCACGTCGGCACGATCCTTGTCATTGGGGATCAACGGGGTCAAGCCAGCGGCCTTTAATCGTTCGGTATAGAATGCCTGCTCCATCGTAAAGGCTGTTGCCATCAAGCCTGGAGATCTCAATCCCCTAAGGCTAATTGCTTGGGCCGTGGCATCGGCGAGATGAAGCAGCGGAATGCCGACACCGTTCATCATTTGGCTAGCGAGCTTGTGCATGGTGTTGGTGGCTAGGACGATAAGGTCTGCACCGCCTTTTTCCAGGGATTTCGCCTCTTTGTTTAGGATCACTCCGGCGGCATCCCAATGCCCTCGCATTTGAAGTTCTTCGATCCTCGCAAAATCCAGTGAACGAATCAAAAGTTCAGGTGAGTGAAGCCCGCCTAGACGCTTGCGTGTCAGTTCACAGAGTTCGCGATAGTAGATTTGTGTAGAGGCGGCGGACATGCCGCCAAGAATGCCGATGGTCTTCATGTGCTGATGCTGGTTCCACCTGCTTTGATCCAGGCCCGATGCCCGCGAAATGTGCACAGCATAAAGTCAGAGCCGAGCAGCGAGATCCAGTCTTTTTGATATGGTGATGCATCCATTTTGGCTTCCCGGCGTTCGAGACGCGTTTGGGGCATCAAGACCTAAATGCGAAAAGCGGCAGGCCGAAGCCTACCGCTTTTCCGTAACCGGAAGTGCAGTCAGAGAGCCTACTCTGCGTCGCTTATCCTGCTTTGGATCACGAATAGATCCCCAGAGTTCGGCAGGCACCCATAGGCTGTGCCAGCAGCGCCATCCTTTCCAACCGCGGGTATCTTCAAGAGATGGTCTCGACCAGTGATCTTGTGGCCATTTGGCACCACCAGGGATGGGTGATCGAACGGTGCGGCATCACACTGAACTCGTGGGTCGGTCAGCGTGCGCATGAAGTCTGCGATGGCCTCAATACCATATCGCCGATCCTTGCCATTTGCGGGATCAATCGCTGGATTGAAGGCCCCGAGAAAGGCATTGCTGCCAAACGTACCCGTCACTGGATGGATGTCGGCATTGGTTGCACCGGAATCGCCCGTCGGACCTGTGCCAGAATCGTCGCCACCGCCTGGCTTGTCTCTGGCGCTGCCTCCACGAGCATAGAACTCCACCACCTGCTCCAGTGTCGAATAACCACCATAGTGGAAGTAGGGTGGTGTCAAGGCGACATTGCGAAGAATGGGCGTCTTCATGCCGCCATCGACGACAAGGCGGAGATCGTCAGCCGGTGGTTGCGTACCGCCAGGGCAGACTGTAGCGGTGCCTGGAGGTCCAGCCCTTGGAATATCACAGATGTCGACGCTTATGCCGTCCGCTGGCGGCTGACCTGTTTGGGCTTCGCGCTTGACCTGGCGCGCGACAGACAAAGGATCGCCCCACGGATCTGTACCGCCAAGACCCAGATCTTGGTGAACCGGTCGAACGCCGATATTGTGGAAACCGTCATCATGAAATGCCTGGACCCCAAATTGCTGGACAAGTGGATTATCGGCAAAGGGGTTGCTCACATTTCCATCGGCATCAACAAAGGCTACCGCATCAGAAAACAGCGGTCCGCCGTGGCAAGCCACGCATCCAGCGCCGCCTCGGCCAAAGTTCGAGAACAAGGCGAAGCCGTCGGCCTCTTTTTCTGAGAGGGTTCCATCGTCGATGCATTTCTGATCGACAGTATTGCGTGGTGGACCACCAGGTCCGGGCTGGACGAGGAAGCAGCCTTTTGCGCTCGCACTGTCGAACCGGCTTTGATCTGAGATGAGTTCAGCTTCATAGAGCATAACCGCCAGACCAAAGAACAGTGAGAAGTTATGCTCCATCTGGCTGTAGCTGTTCTTGTGGCCATGTCCCATGTGATGACCGCTGAGGAACTTGCCGAGCCCTTGTTCGCCAAAAAGCTGTTCAGCAAAGTCGACTTGCGCGAAGTCTTGGCCAAGAAATGGAAGTTCCCGGAACAAAGCGAGCAATGTTTGCCCGTTATGCGTCAGCGTGCCGTCCGGCTCGATGACGAACTTGCCGGGGGCCTTCCAGTATTTCTCATGAAAAGCCTTCTTCACCAGCTGCTCATAGGTATACTTCAGGCCTTTGCCATGCCGGTTGATGACGTTGCCCTTGGGACCGTCGAGACCGAGGAGACTGTCATCAACAGCAATATATTGCTGACTGAGCGGTCGCTTGACCGCCTTCAGCATTTTTTTGCCAACATCGGCAAAATTTCTGCCGTCGCAAGACATTTCGAGATTGCTGAGTGGTGGTCCAACGGCTTGCGAGGCCAAGCTGGCGTGATTGATAGCCATCGCCGATAGACTTGCCTGAGCGCCGTCATACTCAATCACGCGTGCCGTCGGATCGTTGGCAATCTCACTTTGCCCGAAAACGCCCTTACCGTTGAAGATATTCTTGGCTCGGCCGTCCCAGAAGTTTCGATGGTTAAACACCGCATTGATCATGGTGGGCGTGTTGCGAGGCTCCACGGTTCGGGCAGGTTTTCCATTGACGTGAAAGATGTCGGTACTCGCGTTGCCACAGCGGTCCCGTTTGCGGCCGACCTGTTTGAATTCGGCGTCAAAGGACCCGGAAGACGCCATGCGGTCGTTAGTCGTGGTGATGATTTGCGAATTGCGATCGGTTTCATCCGCGAGCTGATGAAATGGAAAGTCGCTCGGTTTGACCGTGTAGTTCGGGCCAGCTTGACTGCCCGAAGGCATTAAACCGCTGACATTGCCGAACGAACCATCGGTGGCAGCGACTTGTATGCCTCCGTCGAGCCTCACTTCCAACAAGCCAGGACTGAGCTGATTAGTAAGTCTTGGATCGGCGCCTGCGCTGAAGTGGCAACTGGCACATGCCATGCCATCGCTTCCCAAGTTCTGGTCCCAAAACAAAGCCTTGCCCAGGATTCGGGCCCAATCTTCGTCCTTCACCACATTTGAAAGATCGGGAAGGATGGGTTGCAATCCAGCAGGTTGGGCTTGGCTAGGGCTACTCGAGATCGTGACGACGAGAATCGTCGAGGCCAAAAGGCTCCCCAACAATCGACTGTTTGGCGCTCTCTCCTTGGTCATGAGCCAATCTCCGTTGGTGATAATCGCAACGGGCTCGTCATCATGATTGACTAAACCGACAGCCAACCGATGCCGGACCGATCGCCGTGCTCAGGAGAAGCTTGGATTAACATTTGGTAACAATGTTGAGAGAAAGGCAGGCTGCCTCTCTATGGTATGTCTTAAGTTTCAGGTGGGTGGGCTGGTAGATGTGGCATCAGGTTCCTTAGACCGAAACTTGGTGCTCTTACTTCTGATCCATGCTGTTTCGGAGCCAAACCAACGAAAAAAGGGAGTGGTTTGCACCACTCCCAGTTCTCGTGACGTCGCGTCTCAGGACAAATAGAGATCGTTCCGTCGAAACCCTGATTACCTGTTGGTGATGTTCAGTGCGTTGCCGATGGCGGCCGACGTGATGTCGGCACTCTTGAACTTGCCACCGACAGCGGCGAGGTTGATGGCGGTCGCGTCGTT